>NZ_CP025408.1:1385000-2585000 GCF_002847305.1 Paracoccus tegillarcae
GTCGGTCAGGGTGATCTTGACGATGGATTTGATCGACTTGAATCCGTATTTCCATGGCACAACAAGGCGGATCGGCGCACCGTTCTGGTTCGGCAGCGCATCATCGTACAGACCGGTCGCAAGGATCGCCAGCGGGTGCATCGCCTCGTCAATCCGCAGACCTTCGCGGTAGGGCCAATCAAGAATGGGCCGCGACTGACCCGGCATTTCCTCGGGCCGCACCAGCGTCTCGAATGCGACGAATTTCGCGCCCGGCTGTACGCCCGCCTTGTCCAGCACGCCGGCCAGCGGCACACCGATCCAGGGGATCACCATGGACCAGGCTTCGACGCAGCGCAGGCGGTAGATACGCTCTTCCAGCGCATTCGCAGGGGCAAGATCATCGACCGAATAGCTGCCGGGACGATCCACCAGACCGCCAATCTCAACTGACCATGGATCGGTCGTCAGGTTACCGGCATGCCGCGCGGGATCCTCTTTGCCGGTGCCGAATTCGTAGAAGTTGTTGTAATTTGTGATTTCTTCCAGGGTGTTGGGCGCCTCATCGGTCGAGAGGCCAGAGGGCTTTCCCGTCAGCGCCAATGCCGGAGAGGCGACCAGCGCCGCCGCTGCCGTCATGAAGCTGCGCCGATTGAGGTAGTCAGCCTTGGGCGTCACGTCAGACCATTTCAGTTTCATCGCCTAGTTCTCCTTCGCATCGTTCCTGATGGCTGGGCCGCATCCCATCATGTCACAGACACGACAGACAGGCTGATTATGCGCATCACATTCCTATTACCGTTCGTTCTGATAAGCCTGCCCGTTACAATTCTGGCAAATGAAAGGACCGTGATCCACCTGCAAATGCGGCACGAAAATGCACTCGGAGGGCGCCATATTCATGGTCGGGATCGCGCGCATCGCCGGTTTTCTGCTGCGATCTCGCCGGATCTCGGGCGCGCCGCAGAAAATCAGTCCGTGACCAGAATCTCGTGCAGAAAGGCAACGCCAAAGCGGTCCAGCCGGGGTTCATCCAGATAGCGGCCAAGCGCAGCGGTATCTGATGGACGTGCCTGGGCAATGCGTCGCAATTGCGCGGTGGAACAGGACAGCGGCTTGTCCGTGCCGTCCTGCCCACGCGCCAGCCGCGTCTGCGTTTCGGCCAGGCGATCGAACAACGCGCCCGCCGGCTTGCCGGCCAGGCTGCGGCGCGCCGGGTGCATGTCGGGAACATCGCCAGCAATGACCGCGAGAAAAGCGGCGCCGTAGCTGTCCAGCTTTTTCGCACCGACGCCGTTCACCTGCGCCATCGCGTCCAGCGTTTGCGGCCGGCGCTCGGCCATTTCGATCAGGGTGCGGTCGGGAAAGATGACATAGGCGGGCACCCGCGCCGCCTCGGCCAATGCGCGGCGTTTTGCCTTGAGCGCGGATAGCAGCGGCTCGTCCTCTTCCGAGACCTGCGTGCGCAGAACGGTTCCGGTCTTGGCCTTGATCGCGGTGTCGTGGCGCAGGGTGATCTGCGCCTCGCCTTTCAGGATCGGGTGTGCTGCGGGGGTCAGGTGCAGCGCGCCGTGCCGGTCGGGATCGGGGCGGCACAGATCGCGGCCCATCATTTGACGAAAGATCCCCTGCCACTGACCCTTGTTGAAATCGCCCCCGACGCCGAACGTCGGTAGCTGATCATGGCCGCGCGCACGGACCTTTTCCGTCGTGCTGCCGGTCAGGATATCAATCAGATGGCCCGCGCCGAACCATTCGCCGGTGCGAAGCATGGCTGACAATGCCATCCGCACGGCTTGCGTTGCATCGAACAGCTTGGGCGGGTTGGCGCACAGATCGCAATTGCCGCAATCCTCGCGCATATCCTCGCCGAAATAGCCCAGCAGCTGGCGGCGCCGGCATCCTGTTGCCTCGGCCAGCCCCAGCAGAGCATTCAGCCGGCCATGATCCGCCTCTTTGCGGGCATTCTCGGCCAATCCTTCATCGACCTGCGTGCGCCGCAGGCGGATATCATCAGGGCCGTAGAGGGTCAGCGTCTCTGCAGGATCGCCATCGCGGCCCGCGCGCCCGATTTCCTGATAATAGGCCTCGATCGACTTGGGCAGATCGGCATGTGCGACCCAGCGGATGTCAGGCTTGTCGATGCCCATGCCAAAGGCGATGGTCGCGGTGACGATCAGCCCGTCCTCTTGCTGAAACCGCGCCTCGGTCGCGCGGCGCAAATCGGCCTCCATTCCGCCGTGATAGGCAACCGCCGTCATCCCGTCGCGGTTCAGCGCGTCGGCCAGCGTTTCGGTCTTGGCGCGGCTGGCGCAGTAGATGATCCCCGACTGCCCGCGCCGCGCCGCCGCAAATGCCATGATCTGCTTGCGCGGCCCGTCCTTGGGCTGAAAGGCCAGCCGGATATTTGGACGATCAAAGCCGCGCAGAAAGGTCTCGGGCGGGCGACCGTCGAACAGGCGGGTGACGATCTCTGCCCGCGTTTCGGCATCAGCGGTGGCGGTAAAAGCGGCCAGCGGCACGTTCAGATCGCGCTTGAGATCACCGATCCGCAAGTAATCGGGGCGAAAATCATGGCCCCACTGGCTGACGCAATGCGCCTCGTCGACGGCGACTGCCGTCACGCCCGCGCGCCGCAGCAAATTCAGCGTTCCGCCCGATGCCAGCCGTTCCGGCGCCATATAAAGAATCTTCAGCGCGCCCTCGGCCAGCGCTTGAAAAACTGCATCTGTCTCGTCCTGTGTGTTGCCGCTGGTCAATGCGCCCGCTGCTACACCCGCCGCGCGCAGGGCGCGCACCTGGTCCCGCATCAATGCGATCAGGGGCGAGATGACCACGGTCACGCCGTCGCGCATCAGGGCAGGCAGTTGGAAACACAACGACTTGCCGCCGCCCGTCGGCATGATCGCAAGCACGTCATGGCCATCGGCGACCGCACGCACGATCTCTTCCTGACCGGGGCGGAATCCGTCAAAGCCCCAGATCGCGCGCAAATGCTGTTCGGCATCCATGATCACGGCGCAAGCTCCACCCGGTCAAGCCAGTCTTCGATCAGCGCATGCGCCAGTGGCATCTGATGGTCCAGCGGAAACTCGTGCCCTGCGGCATCCAAGACGGCCAGCGTTGCGCGCGGCCAATCGGCAGAGCGATCCACCGCATCGCGCCAGCCGACATTGTCATCCTGTCGCGCCACCAGGATCAGGGCCGGGTGCTGAAACTGCGTCTGCACCTGCCGCATGTCATAGCGCGCGGGATCGCCGCGCAGTGGCCCCAGATCGCGCCCACGCGCCCGGCGCATCGCAGGAAGAACGCGGGTCTCCATCTTGGCCAGCAGCGCCTTGATCCAGGCAGGCCGCTGGATGATCGGCGCGGCGCCCAGGATAATGCGGTCCCGTCGCGCGAGCGAGGCAATCAGATCGGCATCCTCATGCAGCACCGGCACGGGATCGACCCGGCGCCGCTGGTCATCGCCATGGATCATCGGCACACGCAGCAGCAGGCCACGCAGGCTTTCGGGCATCCTCGCAGCGACACCGCAGGCAATCAGCGCGCCTGCGGATGTGCCCGACAACAGAAAGGGCTGATCGCCGATCTCGTCACGGATCGCCGCCGCGACCTGGTCTGCATAGCCGTCTAGATCATGCGGCAGCGGCAAATCGGTGCTGCGCCCCATGCCAGGCAGATCAAAATAGATGCGTCGATAGCCGCGAGCCGCGAATACGGCATCGTAGCTGGCGAATTCATCGCCGTGATCCATCAGCCAACCGTGCAAGAACACGACCGGCGGTCCGTTTCCTTCAAGCCGGGTCCACATCACGCGGCCCCCTAGTAGCCCAGGAACAGACCCGCGTTATTGGCCAGAGCCTGCCGCAGAATGATGATGATGATGAACACGACCAGAGGCGCCAGATCCAGCGCGCCGGTATCGGGCAGGATACGACGGATCGGTCCGTAGATCGGTTCCAGAAGTCGGTTCAACCCGTCCCAGATCTGCGCGACGATCGGTTGACGCAGGTTCAGCACCTGAAAATTGATCAGCCAGGACATGATGATGTGGACGATCATGATGAACCAGATCACGTCGAGGATCAGCATCAGCGCCTGAAACAGTGTTGTCATAACTACGCCCCTCTCAGGCTTCGATTAGGATGCGCAGCATCCGGCGCAGCGGCTCGGCCGCGCCCCATAGCAATTGGTCGCCGACGGTGAAGGCGCCCAGATAGTCCGGACCCATCGCCAGCTTGCGGATGCGGCCGACAGGGATGGCCAACGTGCCGGTTGTCGCCACAGGCGTCAGGTCGCGCATGGTCGCCTCTTTCTCGTTCGGGACCACGCGGACCCAATCGTTGTCGGCGGCGATCATGGCCTCGATCTCGTCCAGCGGCACATCACGGCGCAGCTTGAAGGTCAGCGCCTGACTGTGGCAGCGCATCGCGCCGATGCGAACGCAGAAGCCGTCGATCGGGATCGCGGCCTCGTTCGAGCCGCCAACGGCATCCGGACCGAGACCAAGGATCTTGTTGGTCTCGGCCATGCCTTTCCATTCTTCCTTGGTCACGCCATTGCCCAGATCCTTGTCGATCCAGGGGATCAGGCTGCCGCCCAGGACCGCACCGAACTGCTGCGCCTCATCCGTGCCATCCATCGCGCGCTGACGCTCGATCACGCCGCGGTCGATGTCGAGAATGGCGGCTTTGGGATCATCCAGCAGTGGCCGCACGGCCTCGTTCAGCTTGCCATACTGGGTCAGCAATTCGCGCATATGCTGCGCGCCGCCACCCGAGGCGGCCTGATAGGTCTGGGTCGACATCCACTCGACCAGACCGGCCTTGAACAGCGCGCCCACGCCCATCAGCATGCAGGAAACGGTGCAATTGCCGCCAACCCAGTTGCGATTGCCCGCCACCAGCGCAGTGTCGATCACCGGGCGATTGACCGGGTCCAGCACGATCACCGCTTCACCGTCCATCCGCAACGTCGAGGCCGCATCGATCCAGTGGCCCGCCCAGCCGTCTGCACGCAGCTTGGCAAAGACCGCGCCCGTGTAATCACCGCCCTGACAGGTGATGATCGCATCGCATTGCGCCAATGCGGTCAGGTCATGCGCGTCCGCCAGCGGCGCCTCGCCCAAGGGCGCGGTCCCGCCTGCATTCGAGGTCGAAAAGAATACCGGTTCGATCAGGTCGAAATCGCCTTCACTCTGCATTCGGTCCATCAGGACCGACCCGACCATGCCACGCCAGCCGACCAGGCCAATAACAGGTTTGCTTCCGTTCTTTCCCAACGCCACGAGACTGCCATCCTTTCCGAAAATCGCGCCATTCCTATTGCAGGCAGCGCATGGGCGCAATGGCTGCCGCGAGGTCGTGGTTGACCTTGCCGCCGCTCCGCGCCAAGCCCGGCACGGAAAGGCAGGTGGCCCATGTATCCGCTTATTCGGTTCGTCAAAGAGATGATCAAGTTCCGCGCGGCGCCGCGGCTGTCGGTGACCGGCACCCATGTTTCGACGCATATGTGCTGGCCCTGGGATCTGGACCCCTGGATCGAGCTGAACAACGGCCGCACGCTGACGCTGTACGATCTGGGCCGCATCCCGATGGCCGCGCGGACCGGACTGGTGGGAATTCTGCGAAAGAAAAACTGGGGCTTTACAGTCGCCGGAAATTCCGTGCGCTACCGCCGCCGCATCAGGGCGTTTCAACGGTTTACCATGATTTCGCGGGTCATCGCGTGGGATGCGCGGTTCATCTATATGGAACAGTCGATGTGGCGCGGCGATGATTGCTGCAACCACATGCTGCTGCGCTCTGCCGTGACCGGGCCGAAGGGCATCGTCTCGCCCGCCGAAGTTCTGGCCGAGATTGGCGGCGACCCGGAAAGCCCGCCTCTTCCCGGTTGGGTCGAAGCCTGGATCGAGGCCGATGCACAACGTCCATGGCCACCTGTTTTGCCCGAGGATGTGCAAGGCATCTTGCCAGACTGATCCGTCTTTGGCCTTATGGCCCGGTCGGACCGGGGGCCAGCCCCCGGACCCCCGGGATATTTGACTGAAGAAGAAAAGGGCCGCCATGAACCGCAAGCGTATCTGGGGGTGGTGGTTCTTTGATTGGGCCAGTCAGCCCTTTGCGACCCTGCTGCTGACCTTTATCTTTTCGATCTATTTCGGCGAAGTCGCCAGAACCCACTTTATCGCCATGGGCGAAGGCGCGACCGTAGCCGGCGCGCAGGCGCAGACGTTGTGGGGCACCGGGCTGGCGATCTCGGGGGTGATCATTGCGATCTGCGCCCCGATTCTGGGGGCAGTTGCCGATACGACCGGGCGACGGATGCTGTGGATCTGGGTGTTTTCCGGCTTTTATGTATTGGGCGCGCTTGGGCTGTGGTTTCTGGTGCCGCAGCAGCCGCCCCTGACCTTGGCGCTGATCTTTTTCGGCATCGGATTGATCGGGATGGAGTTCGCCACGATCTTTACCAATGCGCTTTTGCCGGCGCTGGCACCGCCCGACGAGATCGGGCGCATCTCGGGCAGCGGCTATGCCTTTGGCTATCTGGGCGGGTTGGTCTCGCTGGTTTTCATGCTGCTGCTATTTGCGGAAAACCCCCGCACTGGCCTGACGCTGGCCGGGATCCCGCCGATTTTCGGGCTGGACGCAGCAGCGCGCGAGGGGACCAGGTTTGCCGGGCCATTTACAGCGATTTGGTATGTGATCTTCATGATCCCGTTTTTCCTGTGGGTAAAAGAGCCGCGGCTGCCAAAGCGGAGCTTCAGCGCGGGTCGCACGCTGTCCGATCTGTGGCGATTGATCCTGAGCCTGCGTGACCGGCAATCGTTGAGCGCATGGCTGGTGTCGTCGATGTTCTCGCGCGATGCACTGAACGCGATGTATGCCTTTGGCGGGATTTATGCCGGTACGGTCCTGGGGTGGCCGGTGTTTTTGTCGGGCGTCTTTGGCGTGGTCAGCGCGTTGGCGGCCGCCATCATCTCGCAATTGGGTGGCCGGGCCGACAGGGCATATGGGCCAAAGCCCGTCATCATCGTCTGCACAATCGCACTGATCGCGGTTTGCGTGGTGATCGTCGGGATGGACCGGACCTCGCTGCTTGGCATTCCGCTGGCCGCAGGGTCGCGGGTTCCAGATGCGGTGTTCTTTGCCTGCGGCGCGGTCATCGGGGGCGCGGGCGGTGCGTTGCAGGCCGCCAGCCGCACGATGATGGTGCGCCACACCACCCCCGAAAAGGCGACCGAAGCCTTTGGCCTTTATGCGCTATCGGGCAAAGCCACGGCCTTTCTGGCGCCGTTCCTGATCGCCACCGTCACGGCGATTTCCGGTGATCAGCGGATTGGTATCTCTCCGCTGATCGTGATGTTTATTCTGGCGCTGGTCCTGCTAAGATGGGTCAAAGCAGAAGGGGAGGTCGAGCAGTGATCCGCAAGATTTTGACAACCGCCGCTATTCTCATCGGGATGGTGGCCCCGGTATCCGCGCAATCTCCATTGGCCAAAGACGTGTTCGGCCGCGTCGGAGGCCCCACGGCGGGCAACGCGGTGGCGATTGGAACCTACAACAAGGGTTGTTTCAACGGGGGCGCGCAGCTGCCTCAGTCGGGTCCGACCTGGCAGGCCATGCGTTTGTCCCGCAATCGCAACTGGGGGCATCCCGACATGGTCAGCTTTCTTGTGGGGCTGTCTCAGGCGGCAACCAAGATGGGCTGGCGCGGCCTTTATATCGGCGACATGAGCCAGCCGCGCGGCGGGCCGATGCTGACCGGGCATGCCAGCCACCAGCTTGGGCTGGACGCCGATATCTGGATGCTGCCGCCGTCCAACCTGAACCTGTCGCCCGCGCAGCGCGAAAACATCTCTTCGATTTCGGTCGTTGCCGGGAACGGTCTCAGCGTGAATCGCAACTGGACCCCGTCGCATGCGGCGATCATCCAGTCGGCGGCGATGGACCCGCGTGTAGACCGCATCTTCCTGGACGCGGCGATCAAGGTGGCGATGTGTCAGGCCAACAACAATCGCGGCTCGTGGCTGCAAAAGCTGCGGCCGACACCGAACCACGACTATCATTTCCATGTCCGCCTGAATTGCCCGCGCGGCAGCGGCGGTTGCGTCAACACCGCCGCGTCGGTTGCCTCGCTTTCGGGCAATGACAATGGCTGCGGTGCGGCCATGCAGGAACTGCAATATCGCGCCAACCCCGGATCGCGGCCGAGGGGTCAGGGAAATCCTGATTACCGTCACCCGCGTACCTTCCGACTTAGTGAGATGCCAAGGCAATGTCAGGTCATCGGCACCGCCCGGTAGCATTTCCTGTACTCTTTCTGACTTGTCTGCTCGCCGCGGTATCGCCCGCCGCGGCGGCGAGTCTGGAATACGTGGCGACCTATGTCTGGTCGATGCCACAGGATGCGAATTTCGGCGGCTTTTCGGGAATAGAAATCTCTGACGACGGGACCGAGTTTCACGTCCTCAGCGACCGGGCACACCTCTATTGGGGCAGCATCAACCGAGACCCTTCAGGACGGATCCGCGGGCTGAATGTAGCAGGCCGTGCGCATCTGAAGGACAGCAAGGGCAATCCGCTGCCGCCGGGCCGGCTAGGCGACAGCGAAGGTCTGGCAATCGGTGCCGACGGTCGGATCTGGGTCAGCTTTGAAGGGCTGGATCGACTGGCCGCCTATGATGATCCCGACCAGCCGGCGCAGCGTATCCCGCAGCCGCCCGTGCTGAAGGAGCTTAGCCTGAATGCCGGGATGGAAGCTTTGGCCATCGAGCCCGACGACACCCTCTTGACCTTGCCCGAGCGTTCGGGTGGCGCGCGCAAGCCCTTTCCGATGTTGCGATACCGCGATGGCAAGTGGGATCAGCCTTTCTCGCTGCCTCGCAACAGCGACTGGCTGCCGGTCGGTGCCGATATCGGACCGGATGGGCGGCTTTATCTGCTGGAACGTGATTTCCATGGGATCATGGGTTTTTCGTCGCGCGTCCGGCGCTTTGACCTTGGCCCCGACGGTCTGAGCGAGGGCGAGGAACTTCTGACAACACGGCCGCTGCAATATGACAATCTCGAAGGGATCTCGGTCTGGGATGACGGGCTGGGGCTGCGGCTGACGATGATCTCGGACGACAATTTCCTGTTCGTGCAGCGCACGGAACTGGTGGAATATCGGCTATTCGAATGACCGGCAGCATGATGGTCAGACCGACAGTGTCTTCATCATCCGGCGAAGATCATGTCCTTGATCGGTAAAGCGATGGTCCCCGGTCGGCTGAAAACCCTGCCTTTGCCAAAAGGACCGGGCGCGCGGATTGCGATCCAGCACCGCCAGATACAGTCGCGGCGCCCCGGCCTGACGGGCCAGCCCTTCGATATGGTCCAGAAATCTGACGCCATGACCTGCAGACTGTGCCCATGGCCCCAGCACCAGCCGCCCGAGATAAGCATCATGGGTTTGCGGAAATCCAAATGACAGCTCTGCCAGGCCAGACAAGCGTTGATCCAGAAACAATCCCAGTCTCGCCGAAATCGTGGGATCACAGCCGGGCGGGCAGTCGGAAAAGAACTCTTGCGCCCTGACATCCGGGTCGCAATGGCCCTCGGCCAGCAGCCAAAATTCCGGTGCTTCGTTTTAGAACCGCGTCACCAGCGGCAGGTCTGCTATCGGGAGCAGCGGCCTGATCGTCACTTTGCCGCAGCCTATTGCGGCAGCTCTTCGACCTGAACGCGCACACCCATCTTTTCTTCGCCCGTTCCCATCGCGACGCCGCGGATCGGCGCTGCATCCTGCGCATCCAACCCAGAACCCAGCCGGACATAGCGTTCATCCGGACAGCAGCTATTGGCTGCATCAAAGCCGACCCAGCCCAAACCGTCGATGAATATCTCGGCCCAGGCATGCGCTGCGTCATGCGAGTCGCCGTCGATTGTCGAATGCAGATAGCCCGAAACATATCGCGCCGGCATCATTCGCAGGCGGGCGATGGCGATCAGCGCATGAGCATGATCCTGGCAAACCCCCTCGCCCAGCGCCAGCGCCTCGGCGGCGGTCGTCGATACCTTGGTGACGCCACTGACATAGCGGATAGCACCCGCCACCGCCGATGACAGCTTATGCGCCGTGTCCAGCCCGTCATCCGCGTTTCCGTCGACCTCTGCGGCCAGGTTCTTGAGCCCGTCATCGACGCGGGTGGGCGCGGTGTCGCGCAGATAGGTCATGGGGTGGATCACCTCACGGTGCCCGCGCAGAACGCCCGCCGTGTCGCGCGTGTCGACGCGACCAGAGATGCGCACCGAGACCTCTTCGACAGGACCGCGCACGGTCCAGCCCTCGATCCAGTCACCGGTACCGTCGCGAAAGCAGGGCCCTTTCATCCCGCCGGTCACGTCAATCGTCCATTCATGCGTTTTCTGGCCCTCGAAAACCGAAGGGGTCAGGCGCAGGCTTTGAACAAGATTGCGGATCGGCTTGTCGTAGCCATAGACCGTTTCATGCGAAATGCGCAGCTTCATGGGTCAGGCGCTCCCCTGTAGGTAATCCTGGTGAACCAAGGCGGCGACACTTCCGATGCTGGTGATGAACCAGGTCAGAAACTCATGCAGCCCCTCGTCAAAGATGGTGTCGATATCGCGATTCTGCAGCGTCTCCAGCACCTGTCGCGCCTCATCGCGGGCGGCCGTCGGAACCGCATCGCCGTAACGGCGCGCCAGACCCTCCAGATGCCAGACGGCTTCGTAAAGAGAGGTGATCAGCGAACGCGGGCTTTCACCGTTCAGGATCAGGAAATCCGCGACCCGACCGGCGGTCACATCGCCGCCGTAAGCCCAGTGGAATGCCCGATGCGCCGAAAGCGCACGCAGGATCACCTGCCACTGATAGGAATCCAGCCCAGAGCCTACAAATTCGATCCGTGGCAACAGCACGAAATATTTCACATCCAGCAACCGCGCCGTCGCATCCGCGCGTTCCAGGCCATAGCCGAGATTCATGAAATGCCAGCCATCATTGCGCAATTGCGTCGCGTTGATGGCGCCGCGCACGGTCGAGGCATGGCGGGTGGTGAAATCCGTCAACCCGGCCATGTCCAGCTTGTTTCGCGGCGTCTTCTCGATCTTGCGCAATTCCTGATAGGCCACATTCAGCGCGTCCCAGACTTGCCCTGTCAGCGCAGTGCGGACGATCCGGCCACTTTCGCGGGCCTTTTCGAAACACACGACGACCGACGACGGATTCTCACGGTCGAAGAACAGATATTCCTCGATGTTTTCCTGCGTGACGTCGCCATATTTCGTCGTAAAGGCTTCGATCGTTCCCGATGCCCGCAGCAGCGATTTCCATTCGCTCTGATAGCCCTCGTCGGTGTTGGGCAACAGCGTGATACGCTGGCCCACATCGATCAGACGGGCGGCTGTTTCGGCGCGTTCCAGGTGGCGGCCCATCCAGAACAGATTCGAGGCGGTACGGCTTAGCATATTCTTATCCCTCCTCTTATTCCGACAGAACCCAGGTGTCCTTGACCCCGCCGCCCTGCGACGAGTTCACGACCAAAGATCCTTCGCGCAGCGCCACCCGGGTCAGTCCGCCTGGCACCAGCTCGATCCGGTCTCCACACAGGCAATAGGGCCGCAAGTCCACATGACGCGGTGCGATTCCCTCATCGACAAAGGTTGGCGTGGTCGACAGCGCCAAGGTGGGCTGTGCGATATAGTTCGAGGGATCGGCCTCGATTTTCTTGCGGAATTCCTCGATCTCGGCCTTGGTCGATTTCGGACCGACCAACATGCCGTAGCCGCCAGAGCCGTGAACCTCTTTCACCACCAGGTCGGGCAGGTTTTCCATCACGTATTTATAGTCATCTTCCTTCCACAACGTCCACGTATCGACGTTCTTCAAAAGAGGCTCTTCACCCAGATAGAAGCGCACCATTTCCGGCACAAAGGTATAGATCGCCTTGTCATCGGCCACACCCGCACCTGGTGCCGAACAGATCGACACCCCGCCCGAGCGATAGATATCCATCAGCCCCGGCACACCCAGCATCGAATCGGGGCGAAAGCACAGCGGATCAAGATAGGGGTCATCGAGTCGGCGATAGATCACATCGACACGCTTGGGTCCCTGCGTCGTGCGCATATAGACGAATTCGCCATCGACGAACAAATCCTGGCCCTCGACCAGTTCGACGCCCATCAGGTTGGCAAGAAAGCTGTGCTCATAATAGGCGCTGTTGAAATGGCCCGGCGTCAGGATCACGCAATTCGGACGGCTCTCGCATTTCGCGGGCGCGACCGATTCCAAGGTGCGGCGCAGCAGTTCGGGATATTGATCAACCGGCTCGATCCGATTGCCCCGGAACAACTGCGGGAACATGCGCATCATGATCTCGCGGTTTTCCAGCATATAGCTGACACCGGACGGCGTGCGGCAGTTATCTTCCAGCACGAAGAACTCGTCCTTGCCCGTACGCACAAGGTCGATGCCGATGATATGGCTATAGACCCCGCGCGGCGGCACGACGCCGGCAACCGCCTTTTCATAGGCCTCATTCTGATAGACCAGCCGGGCCGGAATGCGGCCCGCGCGGACGATCTCGCCCCGGCCATAGACATCGCGCAGAAACGCGTTCAGCGCCCGTGCCCGCTGCTTTATCCCGCGCTCCAGCTTGCGCCACTCGTTCTGTTCGAAAACGCGCGGCATCATGTCAAAGGGGATCAGCCGGTCGGGATCGCCGCCCTCGCCATAGACGGCGAAGGTAATACCGATGCGGCGGAACAACTCTTCGGCCTCGGCCTGTTTCATCTGGCGAAAGTCATCGGGCATCGTATCAACCCAATTGCGCAGCCTCGCATAGGGTTCGCGGACCTTATCGCCCTCGTACATCTCGTTGTAAAATTCCATCACGTCCCCCTGCCCGACCGGACTTTAAAGGCCCGGCGTTATTGCCCGATGATCTGCGTCGATCGCAGCAAAGTCTATAATCGAAGCACCGGGAACCAGAGAAAGTTCCAATGTTTCATGGTGCTGCAATGCGACTTGCCGGCTTTTCAGGCTGATATTCCGACGTTCAAGCACTGACCGAGAGGGGGCTTGGCATCGCCTGGGGTTCCGTCAGGCCGCGAAGGTCGCGCCCCGACGGGGTTTTGGTCATGCATCCGGGCTTTGCCGATCAGACCAGTTCAATTGCGATGGCCGTGCCTTCACCGCCGCCGATACAGATAGCCGCCACGCCGCGCTTGCCGCCGCGCGCCTGAAGGGCATGGATCAGCGTGACGATGATGCGCGCACCCGACGCACCGATGGGATGGCCCAACGCGCAAGCGCCGCCATTCACGTTCACCCTGTCATGCCCGACACCCATGCGTTCCATGAAGGCCATGGGGACGACCGCGAAGGCCTCGTTGACCTCCCACAGATCGACATCGTCCTTGGTCCAGCCGATCTGGTCCAGCAACCGCTCGGTCGCGGGGACCGGCGCTGTCGGAAAATCGGCCGGTGCCTGCGCATGACCGGCATAACCCACGATGCGCGCGATTGCGCCATCCGCGTTAATACCGATCACCAGCGCCGCAGCGCCGTCCGAGATCGAACTGGAGTTCGCCGCCGTGACGGTCCCGTCCTTGCGAAAGGCGGGCTTCAATGTCGGGATCTTGTCTGGTCGCGCATTGCCGGGCTGTTCATCGGTATCGACGACATGTTCGCCCTTGCGCGAGGCGACGGTGACCGCCGCGATCTCGGCCTTGAACGCACCCGAGGTGATGGCCTCGTTCGCGCGGCTCAGGCTGGAGAGGGCAAAGTCGTCTTGCGCCTCGCGGGTAAAGCTGAACTCGCTCGCGCAATCCTCGGCAAAGGTGCCCATCAGGCGGCCCTTGTCATAGGCATCCTCGAGCCCGTCCAGGAACATGTGGTCGATGACCTGCCCATGCCCCAGCCGTGCCCCGCCCCGCATCTTGGGCAGCAGATAGGGCGCGTTTGTCATGCTTTCCATGCCCCCCGCGATCACCAGATCGGCGCTGCCCGCGCGGATCATGTCGGCGGCTGTCATCACGGCCTGCATCCCCGATCCGCACATCTTGTTCAGCGTCGTCGCCGGTACCGATTCCGGCAGCCCGGCTGCAAAACCGGCCTGGCGCGCGGGTGCCTGGCCCTGACCTGCCGGCAACACACAGCCCATCAGCAGCGCCTGCGGCTTGTCCGGCGCAACACCGGCCCGTTCCAATGCCGCAGCGATCGCAACCCCGCCCAGCTGTGCGGCGGAAACATCTGCAAAAGCACCTTGCAGCCCCGCCATTGGCGTACGGGCCGCACCAAGAATGAAAATGTCTCGGGTTGTCATCGTTGTCCTCCGCGATTTCGGGCTACGCTTACCGGATGGTAACCATTTCCGTCTAGTCAGGATGCCAGAAAAGCAGCTCAAGGGATTGTCCGATGAACCTGACAGTCACATCCGACACGTGCAAGACGGTGGTGAAAATAGAGGATCGGCGGCTGGATGCCGCGATTTCGACGCGCTTCAAGGATAGAATGCGCCAGATAGTCTCCAAATGTAAAAATCAGGTCACGCTCGACATGCGGCAGGTGGATTTCATGGACAGTTCGGGGCTGGGCGCGATGATCGCCGTGCACAAGGCGATGCCCGCCGGCGTACCGCTGATTCTATCGGGGCTGACGCCCAATGTTGGCCGGGTATTCAAGCTGACGCGGATGGATACGGTTTTCGTCATCGAGGATTCATCCGATCTGAAGCGCGAGGCAGGCTGATGAATGCGGCAAACAACGCGGATGCAAAGCGGGCGGGGCAGGTCACCCAGAGCCGCAGGCAGCCGATGTTTCACCGCGTTTTGCATGCCAGGCCGATGGTGGTGCGTGACACGCTGGCCGCCATACGCCGCCGCTTTGCCGCCGAGATTGACGAAGACGCGCTTGGGCGTCTTGAACTGGTGCTGGCCGAAGTGATGAACAACGTCACCGAACACGGCCCTCGCGGGGATACAACCGCGCCTGACGCGCCAGTGATTCATCTCAGCATCGTGCGTCACGAGGGCGGGCTGTCCTGCTCGATCACCGATGACGGTGTCTCTTTGCCCGATAGCTGTCTACTGCCCCGGCCCATCCCAGACACCGCGGCGCTTGACCTGCCCGAGGGCGGGTTTGGCTGGTTTCTGATCCAGGACCTGACGCAAGAACTGTATTACTACCGCGAGGAAACCCGTAACTTTCTTGCCTTTCACCTGCCGGTTACAGACGATCCTGAGAGCTGACAGGACCAGTTGCGCAACGCTGACGGATGAAACACATGGACCCTGCGCGGCTTTGCCGTTCGCAGGTTGCCTGGCCGCCAAACCGGCATCGGCCATTCAGTTCATGGGCGATTGCAACGGATATCGCCCGTCCTCGAATTCACCGAACATCTCTGTCACCTCGGGATGTTCCAGCGGCTCGCCCGAGAAATCAGGGACCAGATTCTGCTCGGACACATAGGCGACGTAATAGGTTGCCTCGGTCTCGGCAAAGAGATGGTAGAACGGCTGATTCTTGGCCGGCCTGATATCTTCGGGAATGGATTCGTACCATTCTTCAGTATTCGCGAATTCGGGATCGACATCGAAAACCACCCCGCGAAAATCGCGGCTACGGTGGCGGACGACTTGTCCCAAACTGTATTTCGCAATTCTGCGGTGAAGTATCATTTAAACGGTCCCAACCGGCAACCAACTATTGCAATATGTCCAAGCTGTCTACAGCCGCGACCGCCTGTTTCGACAGGTTTTCGTCCAGAATCGAGCTTCGCGCCGAAAGGCTTACTGGGCGGCCAGCGCAGCCAGTTCATCCTGCGTCAAGGCAACGGTCGAGATGGCCATCTTGGCCGAGCCTTCGCTCAGTTCGTTGGCATGCGCCAGATAGACCAGAACGCCGTTCACCTCGTCAAAGACGCGTTTGACCCGCAGCGATTTGAAGACCAGCGAGCGCCCCTCGGAAAACACGTCTTCGCCGCCTTTCCCGCGCTCGATATCGCCAACGGTGATCGGGCCGGTACGGCTGCATTCGATCGCGGAATTCGACGGATCCTCAAACCAGTTGCCTTGACTAAGGCGGTCAATGACCGAGCGGTCGAAATAGGCCAGATGACAGGCCACACCTTCAACCTCTGGGTCGCGGATGGCCTCTATCATGATGTCGTTTCCGACCCAGTCCACGCCGATCTCGCCGACTTCTTCTGCATTGGCCGACCCGGCTGTCAGCATCGCCAAAAGGATCAATCGTTTCATTCTGTCACTCCTTGTCATCCAACAGCGGGCTCGGGCATCAGCGGCACCGCCTCGTGCTCTGTCAGCAACCATGCCCCATCTTCGTCCAACCGCACCGCAGATAGCGGGCCACCATAGGCCGCGCCGCTGTCGAGGTTCAGCCGGTTTCCGTAATGTGTCGCACGGTCAATCGCCGTGTGGCCATGCACGACCAGTGAGCCATGATCGACGCCGCTGTCCAGAAAGCCCTTTCTGATCCAGACCAGATCCTGCTCTGCCTGCGCCTGCAAATCTACGCCCGGCCGGATGCCCGCGTGAACGAACAGCGCGCCGTCCTGCAAATGCCAAAGCGGCAATCCCGCCAGGAACTCGGCATGTTCGACCGGCACCGCCGCCTTTGCCGCTGCGTGCAGCAGATCACGCGGCTGATCCGGATCGACGCCATATGAGGCCAGCGTCGCCGCCGCGCCAAGACCTGAATGGTCTGTCCAGACGACCGGGGTCGCCAGGCCGGGGTCGGCCCAAGCCGAATCGCTGAGAAATGCGGGCAGAAAACGGTCGTGATTGCCGCGCAAAACAATCCAGTCGCGACCCGCCGCCTGCCCGTCCAGCAGGTACTGAACCACGCCGCGCGAATCGGGACCACGATCAATCAGATCGCCCAGATGGACGATCCTTGCATCGTCGCCGGCATCCGCTGCGATCAACCGATGCGCCTGATGCAACAGCTCTAGCTGGCCGTGGATATCACCAATGGCATAAACTGGCATGGGAACCTCGGTCGCCAATGAAAAATCCCGGCCTGTCTGGCCGGGATCAGTTCTTTTGGCAAGCCTCGAAGGATCAGACTTCGAAATGTAGCGGGCGCGCCTGGATGAATTTTCCGGTCTTTTGCAGCGCCGCCAGTGCCGAATCCGAGATCGCCTCGTCCAGATAAAGGATCGCGATGGCGTCATCACCCGCTGCCGAACGCCCAAGCGTGAAGTTGGCGATGTTGACGCCTTGCTCACCCAGGGTCATCCCCAATGCGCCGATCACGCCGGGCAGATCCTTGTTGCGGGTGTACAGCATGTGCTCACCGATCTCGGCGTCGATATTGATGCCGCGAATCTGGATAAAGCGCGGCTTGCCGTCGCTGAAGACCGTACCAGCGATAGAACGCTCGCGATCGGCGGTGACGACCGTCAGCTTGATATAGCCTTCGAAAACGCCGCCCTTGTCCTGATGCGTGGTGGCAACCTGGATCCCGCGATCCTTGGCGATCACCGGGGCCGAGACCATGTTCACATCCGGGTTCGAGGCCTTCATCACGCCTGCGATCACCGCCGCATTCAGCGCGCTGAGGTTCATGGTCGATACGACGCCGTCGTAAAGCACGTTGATCGCCTTGATCGGTTCGCCGGTCATCTGCCCGACAAAAGCGCCCAGATGGCTGGCCAGCTTGATCCAGGGGCCCATCACGGCTGCCTCTTCGGCAGTGACAGAGGGCATGTTCAGGGCGTTTTGCACCGCCCCGGTCAGCAGATAGTCCGACATCTGTTCAGCCACCTGAATGGCGACATTTTCCTGCGCTTCGCTGGTCGAGGCGCCCAGATGCGGGGTCACTACCACGTTGGGCAGGTTGAACAGGGGCGATTCGGTCGCCGGCTCGGTTGCAAAGACGTCAAAGGCTGCGCCTGCCACGCGGCCATCCTTCAGCGCCTCGGCCAGCGCGTCTTCGTCGACCAGACCACCACGGGCACAGTTGACGATCCGAACGCCCGGCTTCAGCTTGGCAATCGCCTCGCGCGACAGGATGTTGCGGGTCTTGTCGGTCAGCGGCACGTGGAAGGTGATGAAATCGGCCTTGGCCAGCAATTCGTCCAGTTCGACCTTTTTCACGCCAATGTCTTTCGCGCGTTCTTCCGACAGGAAGGGGTCATAGGCGATGACCTTCATGTGCAACCCAAGCGCCCGGTCGATCACGATCGAGCCGATATTGCCCGCACCGATGACGCCGAGCGTCTTGTTGAACAGCTCGACCCCCATAAAGCGGTTTTTCTCCCACTTCCCGGCATGGGTCGAGGCCGACGCCTCGGGCAGCTGGCGCGCGACCGCGAACATCATCGCAATCGCATGTTCGGCGGTGGTGACGCTGTTTCCGAACGGCGTGTTCATCACGATCACGCCTTTTTTGGATGCCGCCGGGATATCGACATTGTCGACGCCGATGCCGGCACGTCCGATGACCTTGAGGTTGGTCGCGTTTTCCAGCAATTTCTCGGTCGCCTTGGTGGCCGAGCGGATCGCCAGCCCGTCATATTGGCCGATCACCTCGGCCAGCTTGTCCTTGTCCTTGCCCAGATCGGGCAGGTAATCCACCTCCACGCCGCGATCGCGAAAGATCTGAACGGCGGTCTCTGACAGCTTGTCGGATACGAGTACCTTGGGCATAGCTTTTATCCTTGTTTGACGCGCCCGGGCCTCTGCCGCGCTGGCGCTTGTTCTGCTTTGGTCGTGAAATATCATCGGAGGGTCCGGGGGCAGTCAGCGCCCCCGGCCATGGCGGATCGCAATCAGCCTTGCGCAGCCAGTTCGGCGCGGTAAGCGTATTCGATCCACGGCATCAGCGCCGCGACATCGGCGGTTTCCACCGTCGAGCCGCACCAGATCCGCAGACCCGCCGGGGCGTCGCGATAGGCGCCTGCATCCAGCGCCACGCCCTCTTTCTCCAGCCGCTTGGCGACGGCCTTGGCGAACGCCGCACCGTCCTTGATCGCGGGGTCGGTGAATTTCAGGCACACGCTGGTGGTAGAGGCGGTAGCCGGATCTTCGGCCAGATCGGCGATCCAGTCCTTGTCCGCAATAAAGTCGCGAACGGCCCCTGCATTGGCATCGGCACGCCCGACCAGCCCTTCAAGCCCGCCGACCTGATGTGCCCATTTCAGGGCAACCAGATAGTCCTCGACGGCCAGCATCGAGGGCGTGTTGATCGTCTCGCCCCGGAAAATGCCCTCATTCAGCTTGCCGCCTTTGGTCAGGCGGAAAATCTTGGGCAAGGGACGGTCGGGGGTAAAGCTTTCCAGCCGCTCGACGGCGCGCGGGCTGAGGATCAGCATCCCATGCGCGGCCTCACCGCCCAGCACTTTCTGCCAGCTGAAGGTGACCACATCCAACTTGTCCCAGGGCAACGCCATCGCAAACGCCGCGGAGGTCGCATCGCAAATGGTCAGCCCCTCGCGATCCGCCGGGATGCCATCGCCATTGGGCACCCGCACGCCGCTGGTCGTGCCGTTCCAGGTAAAGACGACGTCGCTGTTGAAATCGACATCCGCAAAATCGACGATCTTGCCATAGTCAGCCTTGCGCACGGTAGCGTCCAGTTTCAACTGCTTGACGGCATCCGTCACCCAGCCTTCGCCAAAGCTTTCCCAGGCCAGCATCTCGACGGGGCGCGCGCCCAGCATCGACCACATGGCCATTTCGACCGCGCCGGTATCGGATGCGGGAACGATGCCGATGCGGTAATCCGCAGGCACGCCCAGAACCTCGCGTGTCAGATCAATCGCCTCGGCCAGTTTCGCCTTGCCGACAGCGGCACGGTGCGAACGACCAAGCGGAGCATCCGCCAGCAGGTCCAGATTGTAATTGGGGATCTTGGCACAGGGGCCAGAGGAAAAGCGCGGATTAACCGGGCGCGCAGCCGGGATCATTGGATCAGTCATATACTCAGCCTTCCAGCCAAAAGCCCTTCGTTGGGGAAGGGTGTCCCGCTGCCGGACATACGCCCAGCCCGGGGAAACCGCAATAGGCAATCCGGCCAAGCCTCTGACGCTGCTGCCATCTGCAGATCTTTGGCAGCGACGGCCCGCGCGTCCGATGCGTCACCAATCCGCCCAACGCAGCAGCCGGCCTCAAAAACGCCCGCGCAGCACCATGAAGGCTGCGCGGGCTTGCATGCGCGGTCAGGCCAGCAGCGGATCTTCCAGCGTCAGACCGACGATCAGCGGATCATGATCCGAGGCCGCGAAAGGTCCCGGCGTATAGAAACCCGGGTCATTAAAGGCAGAGTTATAGCCCAGCAGGTCGGGCTCATCCGCATTCACATGCCACTCTGTCGCGCCAGTGACATTGTCGGCCAGCCCGTCCGACGCCAGCCCCTGATCCAGCGTCCCGCGCTGACCGTCGAACACGTAGCTATAGGCCTGATCCTGTCCGATAAACTCGTCGATCAGATCAACCAGCCCCTGATCGCGCAGCAGTTGGACCGGGTCTTCCTGCGCATAGGCGTTCATATCGCCCAGCAGGATATAGTCGGTGACCCCGCCGCCGTTATAGCTTGTCTCGAGCCAATCGGCCAATTCACCTGCGGCATCCGTGCGCACGCCATTCCAATAGGCCTGCCCGTCGCCCTGATCAAAATTGGGGTCGGCCAGCAGCGCGTCGATATCAGCTTGCGAAAAGCCCGCAACTGCCTCGCCATTCGCATCCAGATAGGTCTGCGCCGCATCGGCCAGCGACGCCAGCCCGCTATCGCCCTTGGATTTGAAATGTGACGAGACAACGGTGAACTGGTTGCCATCCGCATCCTCGAACGTCGCAGCGACAGAAGGGCGGTTGCGCTGGTAATCCTCAAGATAAGTCCCCTGCGGCAGCGCATCATCCAACACCTTGGCAAGCTGATAGGTGGCGTCGGCAGATGCCTCTTCGAAGACAAGGTATTCGGTATGCACCAGGGTCACTTGGCTGCTGTCATAGATGATGCCGGTCATGATCGCGTCATCGCCGACAAAGCCGCCGGCGCCGGTCGGATCGACATAGACATAGACCGCGCCGGACCCGGTTTCCGTGGCCTCGGCATTCAGCGCATCGACCAGCGTATCAATCGCCGAGCCATCGCCAAAGCCGCCATTCTCGATCTCTTGCAGGGCAAAGACCTCGGCCTCGGTTCCGGTCATCACCGACACCAGTTTTTCGGTTTGCCGCGCCAGATCGGCCTCTGACGTGGCGCCGCGCGGATCAAGTGAACCATCCGGCCCTGTGCCGCCCGACAGCGTGGTGAAATAGTTCAGCACATTGATCGAGGCGACCTGCAGATCGCCGCCGACAGCATCGGGGGTTTCCTGGCGCGCGCCGCTATTGGTGGTCTCGTCAATCGGCAATTGCTCGGTCGGGATCAGAGCGAAATCGCCGAACTGATAGGTGATCACGCCTTCGATCGGCCCATTGAACTGCGCACCAAGCCGCAGCGTCGCGCCGTCATTGCCAAAGCTGTCCCCGGCGTCGATGTAACCATTGCCGTTATCGCCCGCCGAATTATTGGCAAGGAATTCGAAACTGTCGGGATTTTGCGCACTGACACCATCCTCGATGATCAGCCGGTTATTGGCGTTTTCCTGCGCCAACTGCGCGACCTGATCGGCCTCTGTCTGCGCGTCAAACAATTGGGTGGGCTGATATTGTGAACCGGCGCTGATGACGATTTCGCCGAAACGATCGAGGTTGAAATTCTCGATCACGGTCAGCGGATTACTGGTGCCGCCGACGACCGAAACCCGCATTCCTTCGACAGATTCAAAGTTGAAACCTTCGGGCGACAATTCGACCACGGCGGCGGTCGGCAGTTCGTTGTCGGACGAGATCGTCACGATTTCCGAGACATCGGTCAGTTCGGTCAGGCCATTGAACTCGGTAACGGTGCCATCCAGTTGCACCAGATCGCCAAGCGCGACCGCCGTGCCGCCGCCGGTATAGACAAAGATCCCCTCGGATGTCAGCGCGTCGCCATCGGCATCGGCGTCCTCTTCCTGGATGTAAAAGCCATTGGCGGCGATATGGACGACCACAGCCGTCACCTCGACCCGCTGTCCGATCATGGTCGACGCGTCGGTCGAGCCCTGAATGACCGAGATCAGTGCCGGCGTCGCCTCTTCATCACCGCCGCCGCCATCGCCACCACCGGAATTGGCGGCGCCTTTCGTCTCGGTCGCAGGGGCGGACCAGTCGCCATTTTCGTCGCGTTGCAGCGACAGGCCTATCTCGGTGTCCGGCGCCTCGGACACACCGATATCGCTGGATGTCAGGCCATCGGCAGTACCGCCATCTGCCGTCATCTCGCCTTCATAACTGAGGAATTCGACGACCTCGCCGCTATTGATCAGCGCCAACCCGTCGGGCGCGCCGTTCTGCAACCCGTTCGCCGGCAGATCCCAGACATAGTAGTCGTAGGTCCCGTCGCTGGCCATGGTCGCATCTGCAATCAACAAGCTGCTGTAAACACCGCCACCATTGCCGTTATAAAGCTCGATACTGAGACCCGAGGCATCGCCCCCTGCGGTGACCCGCACCTCGATGAACTCGCCCGTATCCGCGCCGGCATTGTCATAGTGGAATTCGTTGATCCGCGCCTCGAAGGCGGGGGTTTCCTCGACATCCGTGACCGTCACGGCGATATCGGCACTGTCGCTGCCGCCCTGATCATCCGCAACGCTGACGGTCACGTCATAGATATTGTCACCACCCGCATCGGTCGGATTTTCATAATCGGGCGCCGAGACAAAGCTAAGCGCACCTGTGTCCGCGTCGATCTGAAACAATGCGGCATCGGCACCGCCACTGATCGCATAGGTCAGCGCTGCGCTGTCAATGTCGGTCGCCGAAATCTGGGCCACGATCCCGGTTTCATTCTCGGCCATCTCGACCGCGGGGGTTACGCTCAGAACCGGTGCATCATTGGCGCCGCTGATGGTCACCGTGACGGTTGCCGTATCGGTTCCACCCCGGCCATCATCGACCCTATAGGTAAAGCTGTCTGTCGCGGTTTCACCTTCGGCCATATAATCAAAGCGCGTGCCCGGATCGTAAAGAATCTGATCGCCCTGCAACGTCACCTGGGCACCCGATGCCGCATCGGACACGGCTGCAATTGTCAGCGTGTCGCCATCGAATTCGCGGTCATTGGCCAGCAGACCCGCTGTGGACAGGCTGGCAACGCCATCCTCGCCTGCCGAAATCGCATCATCGCCCGCCATTGCGGCGTTGTTCCGACCGTCCAGATGCAGCGTGTAGTCGTCGCCTGCGAAATACAGCGCCTCGATACTGCCCAGCCAGTCGGTGCCCTCATCACCCCTCAAGGCGCTGACCCGAACCAGATTGCCGAACGAGGGGGTCACCGTGTAATCGGCAACACCGCCCAGATAAACCGCTGTGTCACGGCCGCCGCCGCCAAGAAGTGTGTCGTCACCGCCGCCACCCATCAGCCTGTCATTGCCGCCGAGGCCCAGCATCAGATCGCGCCCATCGCTGCCTTTCAGCAGTTTTGCGCCCCAATTTCCCAGCACAAATGAGGGCAGACCAAACGCCCCTTTGAAACCGATTCCCTTAAACGCTGATTTCATCGCCATGATCTGTTCGCTCCCCATCTGGCAAAACATCGGTCCATAAGACGCCGATTACACGACAAAGTTGTAACTAAATCTACAGCACCCGCAAAATCGTGCGCAAACGCGCCGGTCCGCCCTGCTCTGGCGCTGCGACCGCGAGTCGCTTAAAGGCTGGCCTGTCCGTTCAGACTGAAAGCTTCGCCCATGTTCACCCTCTCGCTGATCGCCGCGCCCCAAAACGCCAACCTTGAAAGCACGCTGATCGACAGCCTGCGCAAGGATTGGGGCGGAACCGCTGTTCGATGGCTGAACCCCGGGATTGCCGCTGAATTTCAGCTGGCCGAGCGTCCTGAAGGGTTGCAACAGCTATGGGCCGATCTGCAGTCCATCCAGATCGATATGGCCATCCAACCCACCGCAGGGCGGCGTAAAAAGGTGCTGCTGGCGGATATGGATTCGACCATGATCGATCAGGAATGCATCGACGAACTGGCCGCCGAGGCAGGCGTTGGCGAACGCGTCGCCACTATTACCGCGCGTGCCATGAACGGCGAGCTGAACTTTCACGAGGCCCTGATCGAGCGCGTCGGCCTGTTGGCCGGACTGCCCGAATCGGTGATCGGCAAGGTTCTGGCCGAGCGCATCACATTGGCGGCGGGCGGGCAGGAATTGGTCGCGACCATGCGCAACCATGGCGCCTATGCCGCGCTGGTTTCGGGCGGCTTTATCAGCTTTACGCATCCGATTGCCGCGCGATTGGGCTTTGATGAGAATCGCGCCAACACGCTGTTATCCGAGGGCGGCGTGTTGACCGGCCATGTATCGCTGCCGGTGCTGGGCCGCGAGGCCAAGGTCGAGGCGCTGAACGAGATCGTTGCCGCGCGAAACCTGACGCCCGCTGATGTGATCGCGGTGGGCGATGGCGCCAATGATCTGGGCATGTTGCAACTGGCCGGTTCGGGCGTGGCGCTGCACGCCAAACCCGTGGTGGCCGAGCAGGCCGGTATCATCGTCAATCACGGCGATCTGACCGCGCTGCTTTACCTGCAAGGCTATGCAGCCGAGGAATTCAGCCGCTGATGGCGGCAAGCGTCTGCGCCGCCGGACGCGCCACCGCATGCGCGGCACCGGTGCCGGCCCATTGCGCGGCATAGCTGTGATCACCCCGCGCCATTGCAGCAGCGCTGAGCGCCTTGGCGGCGTCATAGGCCATCGGATAAGCCGCCGCCCTCGCCTCATCCAGTTGCATCAGGCGATTGATCAAGCCGCGCGCCGGCCTGCCTGAAATGGCACGCGTCATCTGCGTCTTTGTGCTGGTCAGCCGCGCCCGGTGATCGGGGCTGGTGGCCGCCTCGGGCGCCAGCAAGAAGGCGGTGCCGCATTGCACTGCGGATGCGCCCGCCTGCATGGCAGCGCGGCGATCACCCGCCGTCATGATACCACCCGCTGCGATCAGAGGCAGGCCCACCTCGCGCAATTTCTCCAGCAAGGTCAGTGTTTCCATTTGCTCGTCGCGCGCCGGATCAACGGGATCGAACACGCCGCGATGCCCGCCGGCCTGCCAACCCTGCGCCACGATCCCATCCAGCCCGGCCTGCGCGATCCGCTGCGCGTCCTGGACGTTGGTCGCTGTCGCCAGCAGGATTGCCCCGGTCTCTTTCAATGCCTGCAACTGGTCCGCGCGGGGCAACCCAAAGTGAAAGCTGATCACTGGCGGTCGCCGCTCGATCAGCAGCGACAACAAGTCGTCATGAACACGAAAGCTGGGATACATCTCGTGCAATTCCGCCGGTGGCTTGGCCGAAAAGCGGTCGAATTCCGGGCCCAACAGCTGCAGCCACTCTGCTTCATGCTCAAAATCACGGCGGGCCGGTTCATGGCAAAACAGATTCACACCGAACGGACGGTCCGTCAAAGCGTGCGTCTTGTCCAACACCGCGCTCGCATCCGCCACCGAAAACGTGCCGAGCGCCACGAAACCCAACCCACCCGCATTCGCAATCGCGGCGGTCAGTTCAGCGGTCGAGACACCTGCCATCGGCGCTTGAATGACCGGCGCTTCAATGCCCAGTTTGGTAAACATCACAACACCTCATCTGCAGCCAGAACGCCGGCACCGACGACCCGCGTCAGCACCTCATGCTTCCATCAGCTGCTTGAAGTGCCGCGAGAGCAGCAGCAGGCCGAAGAAGAGTGTGATCCCACCAACCAATGTCACGAAAAGCGGGCTGATATATTCACCGTCATAGGTGGGGTACAGCCCGCGCCGCATCAGACCGACAATATGGACAAGGGGATTGTACCAAAGGATATCACGCGCGACGGCGGGCAATGTCTCAAAGGTAAAGAACACAGCCGAAATAATGAACAACGGCCGCGTCGCGATCGCCCAGATCTGCTCATAAATGGGAAATGACGTCATCATATAGCAATTCAACGTGCCAATCCCCGAGGCCAGCAGCATCGCAAGGCTAATGGACATGGCGAGACTGCCCAGATCAGCCCAGATCGGCAGACCAAAAATGACCATAATGCCGAACAAAACGACGGCCATGACGACGACGTTCGTCAGTGCGTTCAGCAGAAGCCGGGCGACCAGCGCATCCATGAACGTGACGCAGGGATATGCCATGAACGGCCGCGAGAAACGCACCGACTGCCCCACCTTGTTGATGGTTTGCAGCGTCATCGCAAAGGGCAGGTAGCCGCTGGCGTAAAACAGTGCAAAATTGGTCCCCAGGCCCGGCGATCGCAGCGCCAGCGAAAAGATGACCGAAAGCAGGGCAATACCCAACACCGGCTCGATAATCGCCCAGAAATATCCGCCTGCCGATCTGCCATAGGTCGTCGCGATCTCGCGCAGCATCAACGCCATGACCGTGCGCGTCATCTGAAAGCGGGGGCGCTTGCGCACCGCGTGAAGTCGTGCGGCGGGCTGGTCGATCGGTGGCGAGCTGTCAATCATGTGAACTGAGACTCTGGTATTGATGTTGATGCGCATGTAACAAGCCCGCAGCACGAGAAACAACCGAAAGCATCGTGACGTGAGCCAATCCCCTTCTACCGATGCGCAAAAATCGGCTCAGCCCGTCAAGGATAACACCGCGCCGTTCAGCCGGCCGGATATTCAGGCGCCACAAAAGCCGGCCGCTCCGGCGGGGCCACCGTCGCAAGGTCAGCCTGGGGCAGCAGGTGGCGCTGCGGGCAAGAAGCCGGCGCCGGCCAATCAGGCCAAGGCACAGCCACAGGCACAAGCACAAGCACAAGCACAGAAACCGAAACACACACCACTCCCTCCGGTCCCGTCGGCCAGTTTCGAGACGCGGCACCTTGTATTGGCGTTGACGTTTTTGCTGCTGATCGTTGTCCCGACTGCCGTTTCCGCCTGGTATCTCTGGACCCGCGCCGAGGATCGCTATGTCTCGACCGTCGGCTTTTCGGTCCGCAAAGAGGATTCTGCGCCCACGCTGGACGTGCTGGGCGGCCTGACCCAGATTACCGGCAGCGCGTCGGCATCTGATACCGATATTCTTTACGATTTCTTGCGCAGCGAAGACATTGTTGCCCGCATCGATGCGGCCGTCGACCTGCGTACCCTGTTCTCGAGGGAATGGCCGAACGATCCGTTTTTTGCCTTCGACCCTTCGGGTACCATCGAGGATCTGACGGCGCACTGGGATCGTCATGTCAAGGTTCTGTATGACACCTCGACCCAGTTGATCACGCTTCGCGTGTCAGCCTACACGCCCGAAGATGCCTTGGCCATCGCTCAGGCAACGTTCGAGGAAAGCAGCCGCACGATCAACCGATTGTCCGACATTGCCCGCGACGATGCCACCCGTTTTGCCCGCGAAGAACTGACCCGTGCACAAGAGCGTCTGACCGAAACGCGCCAGGCACTGACAGCATTCCGGATGAGAACGCAGATCGTCGATCCGTCTGCCGACCTGGCTGGCCAGATGGGCATCCTGAATACACTGCAGGCAAGTCTGGCCGAAGCGCTGATCGAAGTTGACATGCTACGCGACAATGCAACCGACAGCGACCAGCGCGTGATACAGGCAGAAAAGCGGATCGAGGCCATCCGCGCGCGCATCGCGGAAGAACGCGGTAAATTCGGTGCCGGCAGCGAGGGACCAGCAGGTGAAAGCTATGCCCAGCTTGTTGCGGAATATGAAAAACTGGCCTCTGACCTGGAATTTGACCAGATCGCCTTTCAGTCAGCGCAGGCCGCATATGATTCAGCCATAGCCGAAGCTCGGCGGCAGTCCAGATATCTGGCAGCGCATATCGAACCCAAACTGGCCGAGGCCTCGCTGGTGCCAAACCGCCCGTTCTGGTTGATCAGCATCCTTGGCGCATTGCTGCTGGGTTGGTCGGTGCTGTTGCTGATCTATTATAGTGTTCGCGACCGGCGCTGATCATGATCGTTCTGCAAAACCTGACCAAGATCTATCGTCGGGTCGGCAAGAAGACGGTGGTGGCCGACAACATCTCTGCCGCGTTTCCCACGGGCGAATCCGTCGCGCTGCTGGGCCGCAACGGCGCTGGAAAATCCAGTCTGCTGCGGATGATTGCGGGAACCATGCTGCCCACCTCTGGCAAGGTCATGAGCGATGGCACGGTTTCGTGGCCGGTTGGCTTCGCTGGCAGTTTTCACGGTGAGCTGACAGGCGCGCAAAATGTGCGCTTTGTCGCACGGATCTACGGTGTCGATACGGATGCGCTGGTCGATTATGTCGATGACTTCGCTGAGTTGGGTGTGAACTACCACAAGCCCTTTTCGACCTATTCATCCGGCATGAGGGCACGCCTTGCGATGGGCACCAGCATGGGCATCGACTTTGACACCTATCTGGTTGACGAAGTCAGTAGCGTAGGTGACGCGTCCTTTCGCGAAAAATCCAAGGCCGTGTTTGCTGATCGAATGACCAATTCCAGCTCGGTCGTGGTCAGCCACTCGATGCCGTTTATCCGCGGGTTGTGCACAATGGGTGCCGTGCTGGAAAACGGGCATCTGGAAACGTTCCCCGATCTCGAGGACGCCATTGCCTATCATGAGACGCTGATGGGCGTCCCGCTGAGCCGACCCATGCGAAAGGCGGCCGCAGCTCGGCCCTGAACGACGACCCTCATTGCGGCACAGTGGCCGCAAAATGGGCATTTTGACGCAGCGATAACGTCGACATGTACGGACAGTCACCTTGCCCCGCCGCCAAAAGACACGCAAAGTTGCGGCCCAACGGGGGAACGCGTCGCGAATGAGAAATTCACTTGCAGCATTGCTGGCGCTTGGACTGGCCGGGCTGCAATTCGTTGCGGTCCTGCTAGTGGTGCTGTCATCCTATCTGACATCAGAGCAAGCACTGTTGAACCATGCGCGCGCGCTCCTGACCGATGTCGGCGTCAACGCGACCGAGCACACCAAGGGCTTTCTCGATCCCGCACGAGGCGCTGCCGAATTGGCCGCACGGCTAGCCCAGCACCGCGTCGTGGCCAGCGACGATCCAGTGTTGCTAGAGCAGTTCCTGTTCCAGCAATTGCGGGTCACGCCCAATTTCTCGGGTCTGTATTACGGCGATGAGAACGGCAATTTCGTCTACATCATGAGGACAGACGGGCCCGGCCCGTTTCGGACCAAGATCATACAGACGACCCCTGAACGATCGGTCAAGATGATGTGGCGGAACGAAGATTTCAGCATCGTGGACAGCACAACCGACCCCGAAGACATGTTCGACCCACGCAACCGGCCATGGTATCAGCGCGCCTTTGAAAAGATGGGCACGATCTGGACCGAACCCTATATCTTCTTTTCCTCCAAAGCGCCGGGGATCACTCTGGCCTCGCCGGTCTTCAGCAATGAAGGGACGGTACGCGGCGTCGTCGGTGTCGATATCGAGATCAGCAGCATATCGGAATTCCTGTCCAGGCTGCGCATTGGGCTGTCGGGCAAGGCGCTGATGATCAACCAGAACGGGGATGTCATCGCGCATCCCAATCTTGCACTGATCAGAACCGAAAACAGCGATGGCTCGCTGCGCTTTACGCAGATTAACGAATTGGAAGACCCGATCGCGCGGGCCGCCTTTGGCACGACCGGCGCGGCGATGACCGACACGCCGAGCACACGTGCCACGTTCACGGATTTTGAATTCGAGGGCTCGTCATATGTGGGCGGGGTGATGCCGGTCATCAGCGAGGAGCTGCCCTGGACGATTGCAGTTTACGCCCCCGAGAACGATTTTATCGGTGAGATAAAGAAAAACCGGGCGGATAATATCTGGATCGCAGCATTGGTCGCTGTCATTACCGGGTTGATCGGACTGGCGCTGGCGAATTTCATCCACCGTCCCGTGCGCGCCTTTGCCGTGCGTTCGGCGCTGATTGCACAGGGTGAAATCGACCCGTCAGAGCCGCAGCCCAAGACCTATTCTGAACTGGCCGAGGCCAATCAGACGCTGATGCGCCAGATCGTCGAGCGCAAGAAAACCGAACGGGAATACGGCCTGACCTTCGACCGGTCGTCGCGCGGAATGGCGCAGATGGCCCCGGATACAAGCCGTTTTCTCAGGGTCAACGATCGCTTTTCCGAGATGACGGGCTACAGCTCAAAAGAGCTGTCGCAGATGGTCTACACCGATCTGATCCCGCCCGGCGCTACCGGTCTTTTCCGGCCGCACAAACCCATGCAGGACGAAAGTTTCGCAACCCACCGCGAGGCCCGGCTGGTCCGCAAGGACGGCACGCTGATCAATGTCACCGTGAACGCCATCCTGATACGCGATCATAGCGGTCTGCCGCTGCATGCGGTGGTCGCGTTCGACGACATCACCGAGACCAAGATCAAGGAAGGACAGATTGACCAGCTCAGCCGGGATCTGTCGCGGCTGGCCAGGGGTGAAACCATGGGCGAGCTGGCCGCCGGGCTGGCACATGAGGTCAACCAACCGCTGGCCGCCATCGCGCAGAACGCCGATACGGCGCTGCTGCTTCTGGACAAGGAAGGCGAGCAGCCGAAAGAGTTGCGTGAAACGCTGGTCGAGATCGAGAAACAATCCCTGCGCGCTGGCGACATCATCCGGGCATTGCGCAGCTTTATTCGCAAGGAAGAGGTCACAGCAGAGCCCTTCGACATTGCGCAACTGCTGGACCAGACCCTGATCCTCGTGCAGCCAGAGGCAGCCGAGGCCGGCGTCACGATCAGAACAGAGATGCCGCCCTTGCCACCCATTCCCGCCAACCGCGTCCAGATCGCGCAAGTGCTGGTGAACCTGATCCGCAATGGCATCGAGGCAATGGTCAAGTCCGATCCTGCCAATCGCCGACTGACGGTCAGCGCGGTACAGGTCGGGCGGACGGCCCGCATCTCCGTCTCGGATACCGGGCCTGGCGTCGATTCCTCGATCAGCCTCTTTTCGAAGTTCGAAACCACCAAGGCCACTGGCATGGGACTGGGTCTGTCGATCTGTCGATCCCTCGTCGAAGCCAATGGTGGCAGGCTTTGGCTGGACGACGACCACTCCGAAGGAGCAAGGTTCTGTTTTACTCTGCCAATTCAGGCAGAGCCGAAATGAGCGGAAACACTGATATGCCCAAGAGCGACACCCCCCCCGTCGTTTTCATTGTTGATGACGACCCCGATATCCGGTCGTCCCTTTCGCGCGCGCTGCGCTTGCGCGGCCATACCGTCGAAAGCTTTGAAAACGCGGATGCATTTCTTGAACGTTATGACAGCAGCATGTTCGGCTGCCTCATCCTTGATCAAGGCCTGCCGGGTATGACCGGGCTAGAGTTGCAAAGACATATGAATAACCAGGGCATCCCTTTGCCAATCATCTTTATCACCGGCCATGGCGGCGTACCGGAATCGGTTCAGGCGATAAAGGGCGGCGCAATCGATTTTCTGGAAAAGCCGTTTCGTCAAACCGAATTGATTGAACGCATCAATGCCGCGCTGGAGGCCGCAAAGACTCAAAGGAAATCTGAAAGCCGCAAAAAGGATGCGCGTGCCCGCTTTGAACGACTGACACCGCGCGAACGCGAAATTGTCGATCATATGCTGCGCAATCCGTCCGAAGCATCGAGCAAGGGAATTGCGCGGGCCCTGGACATCAGCCCCCGCACGGTTGACCACCATCGCGCGCGCATACTGGAAAAGCTGCTGGTCAATTCGGTCGCGGAATTGATCGACCTGGCCTTGCGGCTGGACGAGGCACCAACAACTGACGTCTGAGACTAAGATTGTCCTATAAAAAAGTGCCGCCGAAACAGCATGGTGGCCCTGTTTCGGCTGGCATCCAGGCAAATACTCGTTTCTTATTATTATTAAAAAATCACTCGTTACGAACGGGGGGCGGAAGCGCGGGCCTTGGATTTGCAGGCGTCCGTTTCGCGTTCGGCGTAATCTGAATATCACGAAATAAAAGTTAGTTATGATGAGCAGCTTGGTAAATACGCGGCTTTACCTAGGTAAAGTTGCCTAGCCGGCAGAAAGACGCGGAAATGCAGCGGATGAGCGCTGCAGATCCAACGCGGGGGCCAGAAAGGGACGCACGTCTTGTGCAACCTGCACAAAATCGGATTCTGGGCGCGCCAGCAACCTGTTGCGATCCTGTGCCAGTTGCCGGGGCGTCAGGCCCTGCAGCAATGCGGCCAGTTCGTCCGGCTGCGGCGCATCAATGACATAGCCCAGATTGTCCCGTGCGATCCGGCGCCCCGTTTCCGTGGTCCTCAGCGCGACCGAGGGGCAGCCGCACCAGCTGGCCTCGTAGATGCGGTTGGGCAGCAGCCAATCGCTATTCGTGCCCCGCTGCCACATGTCTTGCGCCCAGACCAGATCGCAACCGGCATAGGCCTGCGCCAGTCCGGTCGGATAGTCATATGGCCCCATCCATTCAACATTTTCCCTCTGCGCGAGTTCATCGTGAAAGTCGCTCAGCGCATGTTCGTGCAGCGCACCAGCGATCCGCACGCGCACGCGGTCGCCCATCAGGTCAGCGGTTTCCATCAGCAGCCGGACCGAGGCCTGACAGCGGATCGAGCCGACCAGCCCGATGGTCAGTGGCCGGCCCTCAGAGCGTGCTTCAGCAGTGGGGCGCGGCGGTCGCGCGGCGTCGTCCAGTCCCAGCCACAGCTTGTTCTCGACCAGGGCGGTTGGGCCGTCATATCCCTGCAGCGGCTGAAAATATTCGCGTACAAAGCCCGGAGATGAGACGACCAGCAACGAAGCCCGCGCCAGCACCCGCCGCTCGGCCGCCCGCATGACGCGACCGACCCTGCCGGGGCGTGTCATCAGATCGTGGATGTCCAGACACTCATAGACCAGAGGCGCCGGGCGCCGGCCCGCGCGCAGACCCGCCAGGCGCCGTGCCGTCAACGCGATCAGCGCCAGATCCAGATTACGGGCAATGATGACTTGCGCCTCGGACAGCGCCCGCCAGCCTGACATCGCCCGTTGCACAGCGCGCGCCGATCCAAGCGCGCGGCCCTTGATATCGTTGTGACGCACGAGCCCCAGATCGATATTGCGCCATTCCGGCTGGAAATCGGGGCTGCCCTCGCGACGCTGGCAGAACGAGGTCACCTCGCAGCCAAGCGCAATCAACGAACGGATCCGCCGGATCTGCGCAGCCTCTGCGAGATCAAAGCCGAAAACGGCGACCTTCAGGCCAGGAGGGACAGCACCGGTCATACCGGGTCGCGACCGTAAAGTTGTGCCTGCGGCTTATCCAACAGACCTGCGACCACGCCGCGATGCAACTGGCCGCGCAAATACCAGAAATTACGCTGCGTTTCATCACTGCCCGACAGGTGCTCACGCAGCCGGCAGTAGGCCGCCTTGGCCCGCGCCGTCACCATCAGACGGGCGCGCGCGACCGCCGTTTGCGCGTTGATGATATGGGTCTGCCCCATGCGATAGCGCCGCTCGCCCAACCAATCCAGCGTCTGCCGCCCGGTGGGAACCGGCTCGGTCACCACGGCCAGCGGCGCGGCCGAGAAACGGGCGCCCATGCCGTGAAGGCGCAAAAAGAACTCGGTATCCTCGCCCCCGGTCGTGCCGCGCGCCAGATCATAGCGCTGGCCCTGCCAAGGCGCGCCATGCCAGCGCAGCGCGACATTGCCGCTGTTGCCGGTCCGGATATGACGGCCCAGATGTTCGGGGTGAGAGGAATGGAAATCCAGCACCTTGACCCACTCGGGCGCCTCTTGCGGGTAAACCGCAAGAACCTTGCCGAAACTGCCGTCATGGCCGCTGGTCGCCTTCATCAGTTCGACCAGCCATTCGCGACTGACCGTTTCATCGTCGTCCAGACTGGCGATCCAGTCGGCACCACGCGCGCTGGCGGCATCCAGGCAGGCGTTGCGCGCCAGTGAAATGTTGCGCGCCGGCGCATGGATGTAGAGACAGGGAAAGGGCAGCGACGCCGCAGCCTGTTCAACGACCGCACGGGCGCTGTCGGTATCGTCATTATCGGCGATGACCAGTCGCAGCTCGCTGTTTGCGGGCCGGTCGATCTTTCCGATGGCTGTGATCGCTTCGCCGACCTCGGGGCGGCGAAAGGTGCACATGAGGATGTCGATCTTGGTCGTCATCGGCCTGATCCCTTGATTATTCCGGTCAGAAAGCCCGCCCCCCAAGGCAGGTGCATGGCTGCAAGCGCCGGTCCCGCCAACAAGCCGCACGGGCTGCGATGGCGCAGTGTCATCCAGACCGAGGCCGCACCCAGAACCGCCAGATAGAGCAGCGGCCAGATCGCAGCCAACCAACCCGCACCGGCCAGTGCAAGCACCGCGCTGGCAAGCAAAAGGACCAGGTTCAGCGCGGGTGCCATCTGGCGCAGGCGTGGGCGCATCCGGTGCCTGGTCACTGTTCGCGCGCGGCCCTTGCCATAATTCCAGTATTGCCGGGCAAGGCCGCGAAGATCGGGGCGCATCCGGTAATCCAGCCGCAGATCGCGCGCCAGCCAGATCCGCCCGCCAGCCGCACGGATACGCTGATCAAGCTCGGCATCCTCGTTATGGCTGAAGCTGGCATCATAGCCGCCGACGCGCCGGAACCAGCCCATATCCATCGCCGCGTGGTGCCCGTGATCGACCTCGCCCGAGGCCTTGCCGCCCCGATGCGCCGATCCGCCGCTGCCCAGCGGGGTATCGACGATCCACGCGGCCGCACGGCCAAAGCAGGTCGTCCCAGTGGAATCCATCGGCACGACAACCGATGCCACGTCCATTTGCACAAGACGATCAGCCGCCCGCATCGCATAGCCCGGCGGATAGATCGCGTGCGCATCGGCACGGATCAGCACTCTGTGATGCGGCTGAGCGTGCGCCTGGACCGCCAGATTGAGACCAGCAGATTGCAGCCGTTGCGGGTTTTGGATCAATCGCAGCCGGGGAAACTCACGCGTCAGTCTGGCAACAATCTGATCTGTGCCGTCGCTGCTGCCACCATCCGCCACGATAACCTCGCAGTCCGTCAAGCGCGGATCGCCCGCGAAAAGCGAGCGCAGGCATGCCTCGATCCCGCGCGCCTCGTTCAACGCAGGCACGACGATCAGCACCTCTGCGCCGGAAACTACGCTGTCAGAGGCGATATCGGATTGATGGACGGTCATGCCGGCGCCCCGCTGTTGGTCGATGCCGCGCGCAGGTGGCGCAGGCTGAGTAATGTGGTGTCGACGCCTAGTCTGCTGCGGCACAGCCAGGCCATGATCGCCAGGTTGACCAGATGGCCGATCACCGCACCGACCGCAGCGCCGGTCAGGTCACCCATCACGCCACCCAGCGTCACCGCCAGAATCGTTGCGGTGGCACCGATGACATTGCCGGTGAAATCCAGCCGGCCCTGCCCACGTGACGACAGCACGATCGATGCCGGCCCGAACAGGATCGAACCCGCTGGCAAGAGCAGCAGAACCATCATCGCTGGCCATGCAGCAAGATAGTCGGCGCCGAACCAGCCCAGAATCCAATGTCCCAGCCCCAACAGCAGCCCTCCGCCCAAGGACAGGCCAGCCAGCTTGATCGCGCTCGACACGGCCAACAGCCGGTCACGGCGCGCACCATCGTCGCCGGCCATCGCATGGGCAATGCGCGGACTGAAGGCGACATCGACGGCGACAACGCCGAAATTGACGATATTGATGATCGAGAACGCGATCGCAAACAGACTAAGTTGTGCAGGTAGCAGGACAATTGCCGAAGCCGCGATCAGCAGGGCCTTGCGATACTCGCTCATCATCAGGCCGGGCGACAGCCACAGACCCAGCGAAAGCCAGTTGCGCCAACCCTCGGTGTTCGCCGGCTGATCCTTGAAACGGCCGAGGTCATTGCGCAGCAGATAGTGCTGCACGGTAACGGTCAGCGCCTCCGACAGGGCATAAAGCGCGGCGACGTGCCATGGTTGCAGGCGCCAATCAGCCAGCCAGACGATACCCAGCCCGACTGTCATCACGATCGGACCCATCAGCAGACGGGGCAACAGCCCCTTTCGCATCACCCCAAGCGCGGTCGCGTGTCGGGATGTCATCCGTGCCAGCGCGACCATGATCGCGCCCAAGGCAACGAACAGGATCACGCGGACCGACAGTTCCGGTGCGGCGAACAGCCCGTGCCAGAGCAGCGCCAACATTGCCAAAAACGGCACTGAAAACAGCATGATGCGGCGGTTAAAGCGGATAAATCCAGCCGCCTGATCCAACCGGCCCTCGCGCATCGCTGGCACCAGCGTTCGAACCGCCCCGGATTCAACATTCAACGTCAGCAGGATCGAAAACAACTGCGCCATTGCAATGGCCTGAAAGGCGATGCCGGACAGGCTGGGCTGCACCAGACGCACCAGCAGCATCGTCCAGACCAAAGCCAGCACATTCGCGCCGACCCGCGCGACGATCAGCAACAGCGAATCGACCAGCCCGGCGAGATATTCACGCCGGGGCTTGTCGATTCGCGTCACCGTTTGGGGCGTGGTCTGGGTCACGTTTCGCATTCAAGTTCCAAAGAGGTACGGGCCGCTGCGTACCTGGTAAAAGTCTTTCGAGATGAGGCTGGTAAAATGGCTTTTTCCATGCTGCTATGTCGCGATGCCGCTTGGATTATTGTTCATCTCGCTTCTGTGTGGGGCGCTCGGGGCCCTGGTCGCGCGGGTCGGCTTTGGCCTGTCATGGCCAATGTCGACGGTTGTCCTGATCCTGTTGGCGAATCTGATCGTTGGTGTCGGCCTGTTTTGGCTGGGCCGACACCGCAGAAAATAGCCAGATTACCGACCGGTCGCACCCAGCACCACGCCAATCGTTTGCGCCAGGATCGCCAAATCGCCGACCAACCCGAAATTGCGCGCGTAAGTCTGATCCAGCTGCACACGCTCATCGTAGGTTACATCGTTGCGACCGCTGACTTGCCATTTGCCGGTCAGTCCGGGGCGCATGGCAAGATAGCTTTGACAGGCCTCACCGTATTTCGACAACTCTGAGGCAGTCACTGGACGCGGGCCGACCAGGCTCATCTCGCCCCGCAAGACGTTCAACAGTTGCGGCAATTCATCCATGCTGCTTCGACGCAGAACATTGCCGAGCCCGGTTACCCGAGGATCGTCAGTCAGCTTTTGGGTCTCGCGCCATTCCTGACGGGCCTCCACATCCGAGGCCAGCAGCTTTTCCAGCCGTTTGTCGGCATCTGCCGCCATGGTCCGGAACTTGAGGCAGCCGAACTCTTCCCCGAACTGGCCAATGCGCGTGTGGGTAAACAATGCGCCGCCCGCTTGCGTGAGTTGCAATAGCGAGATGACCAGAATGATCGGTGAGAACACCACAAGCAGAATGATGGCGCCCGTGATGTCGAGATAGCGCTTGCCGCGCTTTGCGTAAAAACCGCCGCCTTGCTCGACTGCTGGTGGAGTAGCCGAATCCTGCGACGGACGAGAGGGGGATTTTTGCGAAGAATCCAGAACGTTATAAATCATGTCTGTAGCTCAATAAAATTGTGTCGTGGGCTTTCTTTAACGCAGATGAAGTCAACGTGTGAGGGTACCTCGTTTCGAACAGTCGGGGCGAGATATAGTTCATTCGGACTAGCTAGGCCCTACGACATCTCGGCGGTTTTCTGCTTTCACCCTAAATTGCACCACCGCCGGAAATGGCAGCGCTGACGGGGGTGCAACCAAGGGTAAATGCCCTTGGGTCGCGGCAGAATAAATAGCTTAATAAATGTGTATTTTGTTCAGTCGCTTATGGTCCAGAAAGTCGCATTTTTCTGACAGACGCTATGGTTCCCTATTTTTCCAATCAGTCATAAACGTGCGCGGCTTTTCGCCGAGCACATTGCCGTGACATGACCTGAACAACCCCTGTTCTATCAATCTTAAATATAGTGTTGCAACTAACCATTCGGTTTAGTTCGAAAAAACCCGGATATTTAGACGTTCAACTTGCGTTCATCCAGGAATTCAGTTGCAAGCGCGGGACGTAAACCGCCGCCTGACACGACTTGACGACTCACCCGTAGGGCGAATGGAAAACGTACCGGTTCTATTAATATGCTGATTAAACAAAGTTCGATTGAAACCCGCACCGCTCTGACAGTGCTCGCCCATCCCGATGACGCCGAGCTGGCTTGCTTTGGTCTGTTGGCCAAGCTGCGCAAGAATGGCTGGCGGGTTGTCATATGTATTGTAACGCGCGGCGAGAACGGTGCCGACCCCACGCAATGGGATCGCTTGAACGAGGCGCGGGTCGCGGCGGCCCTGATCGACGCCGAGATCGTGGTGGGCGATTTCATAGATGGCTTTGTGCCGCGCACGCGCGAGTTGATTTCATGGACAGAGGCGATGTTGGTCGACCACCGTCCGGATCTGATCGTGTCTCATCATGTCGGTGAAAGCCGGACCGCGCATCAGGATCATGTTGCCGTCGAGGCGGCTGTTCAAATCGCCGTGCGGCGGACCGATTGGCTGCCGACATTGCTGCTGGCAGAGGATACAGACCATGATCCCGCCTTTCGGCCGAACTGGTTCGTCGACATCACCGACGAGTTTGAAACCAAGCTGGCCGCAATCGAAATGCACAGCTCGCAAAGTCAGAAATACTATATGCGATCCGATTACCAAAAACTGCGCAGCAACCGATGGGCCCTGAACTTCACGGCGCAATCCCATGAGGTCGCGCTGAGCAAATATTACGAAGCCTATTTTCTTGTGCAGCAAGTCAATTGATCAGCGGACGAGTGCAATGACAACGATCACAGCGCCGGATCCAGACGGCATGACCACGACGGACAGCAGGGCCAACGCCCGGCCGATGGTCGATTTCGTCGTGATCGGCGCAATGCGGGCCGGCACCACGACCCTGCACAACACCCTGTCACGCCACCCTCAGATCAGCATGTCGCGCGACAAGGAGACCGACTTTTTCATTGCCGAAAAGAACCTGTCGCGCGGCGCTGACTGGTATCGCGGGCAATTCGACCCTCAGCGCCCCCTTTGGGGAGAGGCCAGTCCGAACTACACCAAGGCGCGTGATTTCGCGGGGGTGCCCGAACGCGTGGCGCAAAGGGCGCCTGACGCGCGGCTTATCTATGTCGTGCGCGACCCGGTTGCGCGCGCGGCATCTCAGTTCGAGCACAGCTGGACCATGGGCCTGCTGCGGACCCTGCCCGAGGATCTGATCGGCAGCCACGAATATCACAGCCTGATCGACATCAGCAGCTATGCCAAACAGCTGGACCTGTGGCACGCGCATTTCCCGAATGATCAGATCCTGGTCGTCGATTTCGACGCATTGCTGGCGGAACCCGACGTTCAGGTGAATCGCATCCTGGCCCATGTCGGCGCCGAATCGATGCAACTGGACAAGCTTGCCAGCCAAAACTCTGGCCGGCAATTGTCCAAGGTGCCGCTGCCCTTGCTGCGGCTGGCACAGGGTCCGATGCGCCCCTTGCTGACGACGGTGCTGGGGCCTCGTATGCGTGACCGGCTGCGCAGGCTGGCAGCCATCGGCCCGCGACGTGTCACCCCAAGCCTGCCAGAGCCGGTCTTGCAGCACATGCGAGACGATCTGGCCCAAGATACCGCGCGTTTCAGAGAGATGACGGGACTGGAGCTGGCACATTGGTCAGTCTGACCGCATATGATCAAGCTGCCGCGCCGCGTCGCGTGGCCCTGGCCCGTGGCGGCCAGCGTGCTGTCTGGCGGCTATACGATACCGGTCTGGCACTGATGGTGCTGATCGCCGCTGGCGATCTGCCCAACCGCTGGGGACTGACCTCGGAACTGTGGATGCTGATCTATGGTGCGGCGCTGCTGCGGATCTTGTCGGTCTGGCCGGCCTATTTCCGGCTGCTGGCGCGCAATTGGACCTATTTGCTGTATCCTGCCGTATGCCTGCTATCGGTGGCCTGGTCGGTGGTGCCAAAAGTGTCGCTGGTCGGCGGCATCCAGATCAGCATGTCGGTTCTGATCGCCTGCTATCTTGGCTGGCGCTTTGATCCGCGACGCCTGATGATCCTCGCCTTTTCGACCCTGTTCTTCGGCAGTGTCCTGTCGATGCTGAATTACCTCAGCGGCGGGGCCATCTCACAGCCGCTTTACAGCGATGTAGGCGGGTTGCTGGGTATCTACACCAACAAGAACATGCTGGGCCATTATGGTGCCATGGCAACGGTGCTGGCACTGACCTTCGTTCTGACGCCGCGCGGACAGATCCCGTCGATCTTGCGCGCCGCCGCGCTGGTCGCGCTGGTGCTTTGCCCGATTGCGGTGCTGCTGTCGAAATCAATGACGGCGATCTTGCTGTTGCCGATCTATCTGGCACTGACGCTGCTACTGAACCGGCGCAGACTGGCGGGCTGGCTGCGCCATGGCGCGATTGCGGCACTGGTGCTGGCCGTGGCGCTGGCGCCTGTGCTGATGACACTGGTGGGCTTTGATCCGATGGCCGAACTGTTCGCCCGCACCGGCAAGGACGCCACTCTGACCGGACGAACCGAGCTGTGGTCGATTGCGGCGGGCGAGATCTCCAAGGCGCCGCTGACCGGCTATGGTTTTCAGGCCTTCTGGACTGCCGAACGCTTTGAAAGCGTGCGCTTCCTGGTGCTACGCGCCGGCGCCACCGCACCGACCTTTCATAACTTCATCGCCGATACCGGCATCGGCACTGGCCTGCTGGGCATCGCGGCAATCTGTACACTGGTCTTGACCAGTCTGCGCCGGGTTCTGCGCGTCTGGAGGCTGGATGGCTCGCCCTTGGCGATCGGCTGCCTGATCACCGTCTTGATGCCAGTCAACGTTGCACTGGTCGAACCATATCTGTACCGCCAGCACGAATTTATGATGGCCTGGCTGATCATGATCGGCGTCAGCCTTGGCCGGGCCCGAACCTCACCTGTTTTCATGGATAAATTTTTACGATGAGAGAGCTTCCCCCATTTGAACGCTTCAAGCAGCGCTCGCGCCTTTATGCCGGGCGCTCGCTGCGCACCATGTCCGGCCAAAGCCTGCGCCACCCCTGTGTTTTCCTGCATGTTCCGAAATGCGGGGGCACGTCGGTTTCCGAGGCGCTGTATGCAACCGTTCCACTGCATCGCAAGATCGGCATCCTGGACAGCCCCTCGATCCGTCGCGCATTGGCCATTCAGAACAGCGGGCAGGATGATCAATCCTATCACGACGAAGGCCCACATGCAGCCGATGTCACCCGCTTTCGCGAATCCATGGTGCTGATGCACATGGCCCATCAAGCAACCCTGATCCATGGTCATTTCCTGTGGTCGGAAACCGCGTGGCAGCATTTCGGTGACCGCTATCGCTATGTCACGATTTTGCGTGATCCGGTTGCGCGGACGATCTCGAACTATCGCATGGACAAGCGCAGCGGCAACTTTACCGGCGACTTCGACGCCTTTCTGGTCAGTCCAGAGGGGCGCCGAAAGGCATTGCACAAACTGCGTTACTTCAGCGGCATGGCGACCGTGACACCCGAACAAGAGGCCGAGGCACTGACCCTTGCCCGGCGCAATCTTGGCCGCATGTCCCTTATCGGCTTTCTGGACGACCTGCCGGGATTTGCACGCGATTTTGCGTCGATCTTTGGCGTCCGGCCACGGATACCGCATTACAACAAGGCCGAGGACAAGGGCGTGGATCTGACCGATGATCAGATGAAGCGGCTAAGGGCGCTTTGCGCGCCGGATATCGAGTTGTTTGAACTTGCACAAAAGATCGCACCCGGGCGGACGGCCGGCGCTGCGTCGGAGAACGCGGCATGACCAATCACGACACGCAATGGCGCCCCCTAAGCGCGCAAGAGGGCGAGCACGTCCCCGAAGTCGATCTGGCCAGCACCATCCGCGCGCTGCGCGCAGGCCTGGGGCGACAATGGCGGCTGATTGCGGGGCTGACGCTGATCCTGCTGGCGCTGGCGCTGGTCTATATCGCGCTGGCGACGCCGAAATACACTGCCCGGGCAGAGCTGATCGTGGACCCCCGTATCTCGAACTCTCTCTCCGGCCCCGAGGCCCCGACGCTGCTGCTGTCAGACGCGCTTGTGGTGGACAGCGAACTCAAGGTCCTCTCCTCACGCGAGGTGACAATGCAGGCCGCCGACAGCCTGGGCCTGTTCGACGCCGCACCCGAAACCGAAGAGCCGGGCGTGTTCGGCGACGTTCTGCCCCGGCTGCGCGATCTGCTGGGCGTCGAGTCCGAGGCCCTGCCGCCCGAAGTCGCAGCCAATACCGAGTCGACCCGCCGCGAGGTCATTCGTCGTGACCTGATGCGCGGCTTTGACGTCAATCGCGATGGCGGGACCTATGTGATCGACATCGCCTATACCTCGGACGATCCGATTTTTGCGATGAACGCGGTCAACACTCTGATCGACGCCTATTTCCGCGTGTCATCAGATGCATCGCTGTCAGACACCCGCCGCATCAGCACCTGGCTGGACCAGCGCGTCGGCGTTCTGGCCGCCGAGGTGCAGACGGCGGATCTGGCGGTGGCGAATTACCGTCGCGAGAACGATCTGTTCACCATGCGCGACGATATCCTGCCCTCCGAGGCTGAACTGTCGGACGCGACAGACCGGCTGATCCGCCTGCGCTCTGACCTGATCGAAACGCAGACCATGCAAGACAAGATGGAGGGCATCGTCGCCTCGGAAACCGTTGCCGCACTGATGGACGGCACGCTTGGCGGCGACGTGGCCAGCCCGGCCCTGCGCGATGTTCAGACCCGCTTTGCCGGTCTGATTTCCGAAGAGCGCGATCTGATTGGACGTTTCGGCGCCAACAGCGATGTCGTCGCGCGCAATCGCGCAGAACAGGATCAGCTGCGCCAGTTGATGCTGGAAGAGGCCGGTCAGATCGCCCTGCGTCTTGGATCGCAACAAGAGGCGACCCGCCGCGAAATCACCGCGACCGAAGCGCAGGTCGAAGAACTAAGGGCACGCACCAATATAGACGCCGAGAAATCCATTCGCCTGCGCGAACTGGAACGTGACGCCGACGCCAAGCGCGAGCTTTACGGCTCTATGCTGCAAGAGAGGATCTCGGCAACGCAGCGCGAGACCTTTCAGCGCGCGCCCGCCCGCGTGATCGCCCGCGCGGTGCCGCCCGACCAGATTTCATCGCCCAATGCAAAACGCCTGCTGATCCTGACCGTGTTTGCGGGCGTGATGCTGGGGGGCGCGCTTGGTTTTCTGCGTGAGGTGATGGACAGCAAGCTGCGTCGCGTCAGCGACCTGCGCGAAGGCTTGGGTTTGCGTTGGCTGGGCCTGCTGCCGCGTCTGCCGGGTGGCGAAAGTCGGCTACGGCGCCCGACGCTGCTGGTGACACCGCCCACCCGGGGCGAGGCCTCGGCCACCTTGCGCGGGCTGATCTCGGAATTGCAGCAGCGCAAGGCCGATGGCGGCACCGCGCTGATCACCGGGATCGGTGCGGTCAGTCCCGGCGCGGGCCGCGCGGCACTGGCCGGTTGGCTATCGCGCGCCATCGCGGACTCGGGCAGCCGCGTCGCCGTGCTGGATCTGGACGCACAACGCGCCGGTCTGTCACGGCAGCTGCCGGGTCGTGTGCTGCTGGGCGATCCGTTCCTGCCCGGCACCGTCGATGCGGATCTGGATCGCATTCGCGACGCATGGCAAGAGGGCGACCCGCTGATCCTGTCGCTGCCAGCAGAGGCCGATATCCTGACCCGCGCCCAGCAACGGGCATTGGGTGATTATATCACCGCGCTGCGGCCCGACCTGGATCACCTGCTGCTGATCCTGCCCCCGCTTGTCGATCGAGCCGAGGCCGACACCGCCGCCGCCCTGGCAGACACCGCCATACTTGCGCTGCGTTGGGGCGAAACCGGCATCTCACACGCGTCCGAAGCACTGGCCGCCAGCGGGACATTGCGGCACAAATTGCTGGGGGCGGTTTTCACGACAGATAAGCCAAAGGCCTTTTCCAGGTACAACCGCTAGGATATAGGCGGCGCAACCACGCCTATATCCTCATTCAACCGATCTTTCCGGTTTTGAACGGGACGCGCGGGTTGACAGTACCACGTCGTTCGATAAGCACCGACACATGATTTCTGAGGCCTCGCGGACCCCTACCGATATGAGCACTGCCCTGCACCTTACCTCCGACGCTATTCTGCCATCATTGGACCTGCCGGCCAAAAACTGGGACGTCGTCCTGACCTGTTTTGAGCCTCTCATCGCGGTCACCGGTGGCATCGGGACCTATCACCGGCTGCTACTGCAGGAACTCGCACAGTCGGGAAAGAAGGTACTGGTACTGACCCGGGGCATGAATGCAGAGCAGGATTTTCTGCCCGAAATCGAAAAGATCAATGTCGATCTGCTCAAGCCGGCAAAGGCATTCAATTTCGTCGGTCTGGAGCACGAGTTCTTTTCGCTTCAGTGCCATTTTGCGCTGCGCGCATTGTACCAGACAGGCCATCGGTTTGGTCTTGTCGAATTCTCGGATTACGGCGCGGATGGGTTCTATCCACTGCGCGCGCGCGCGGCGGGCATCTACGAGTTTGGCGTCGGTGCTGTCAGGCTGCACTCGCCCAGTGTCATGCTGACCGAGGATAATGGCGGCAACCATTTCAGCCTGAACGACTTCAACAGGGACCGTATTGACCGTGAAATGAGCGTCTACCAGGACGCCGACGCCATCCTGTTCGGCGGTGACGCCATGCGCGACCGCGTTCTTGAACTGACCGAGCGGTTCGGACTGGATGTCGCCGACAAGATGGTGAAATGTCCGCATCCCTATCCAAGGCACTTGTTCACAGCGATCGAAGGAGTGTCCGACGATGCGATGGGCGATGCGCGGACGACATTGATTAACAAGGTCTGTGAAAAAAGCAGATTTGTGAAGCCGGCCGACCTTCAAACCGCGCGGTTCATCGGCGTTTTTGGCCGCATCGAGGACCGCAAGGGTCAATTTCAGATGTTCTGGCAGGCCGTGACGGACGCCGACTTCGTCCGCTTTGTCAAAACCAGTGACTTTCACTTTTTGGTTGCCGGTCACAATGTGCTGGACCACATCGGCAACTATAGACTGAACGACCTTTACGCGCTGATCCATGAAAAGGGTTTGCAGGGTCGCATCCACTTTACCGGCAGGCTGGAACAAGACGAGCTAGCCGAATGCTCTCGTGCGGTATCGGGCTATATCTTTCCGTCGATCTTCGAGAACTATCCCAATGCGCTGCTGGAAATCCTTCCCACCTGCCGGCCGGTCGCGATCTCTGTGCATGGTTGTATGCCAGAGATTACCGAGGGCTTTTCTGACGTCGCGCTGATCGACCCGAAAGAACTGGAGACCGAATCGCTGATTGCCTTCATGCAAGGCATACCGGTCGAAGTCGGGCCCCCGGCGGAGGATGAACTGGCCAAACGGATCGCGACATTCGAGCATCGGCAGGCCGAGATGATGGCCTATTACAAGCAGGATTTCCCGACCCCTGACGTGGACGCGAATGTCGACCTGCCCAGCCTGGGCATCGTGCTGCCGGTCTATCAGGAGCACCGCTACCTGCATCAGGCCATATCGACCGCGAAAACCGTGCTGGGCGGTGGCGAGAACATCGTCGTGGTCGATGATCATTCTGCGCCTGAAAACGCCAGGAAAATCGCGCGGATCACCAATGAACTGGATGTCCAGCTGATCACTCTGCCGGAAAACGCTGGTCCGGCAGTCGCCCGCCTGCATGGGGTGAAGGCGCTGACCACGGATCTAGTGCAGCTATGCGACGGCGACGATCTGCTGGACCCGCAGGGCATCGCCGCGATCCACTTGATGTTCGCGCGCGATCCCGACCTGACCATGGCGACCGGCGTGATGTCCTGCTTTCAGGAAGAAAATCACTGCTGGACACCGCGTAACGGCAATATCTGGACCGCAACCGCTGCGAATTTCGGCCATAGCGGCAGCATGTTCAGACGCGACGCGCTGCTGGCGGCCCTTGGCACGCAGCATGAACGGCTGCCGCTGAACGAAGACTGGTTGATGAATCTGTTGATCTTGGTTAAGGGCGGAAAATGCCGGATGACACCCGAGATCACCTATCACTATCGGCGCTATGGTGGTTCGCGCAGCACGCAGAATGCATCGCTGGTTGGTCGCGTTTCACGCCAGATCAATCGCATCATCAGCGATGAAATGAGCTTCCAGAACCCCGAACAAAAAGCCAGATTGCGCGAAATCTACAAGGGCTATCTCGGCTCTGTCAGCCGGCCCGGAGCGCCCGGAAGCCACATGTCGGCGCACTCCTTTCCGCTTCGCTATCAGTATCTGGACGCAGTGTTCTTCAAATTGGTAAAGATCAAAGGGATAGAACCCCTGTTCCTGAAATTGAAGAGACGGCTTGTGCAGCGCAGCAGAGTGAAGACCTAGGGTCACCGAATCCTCCAACTCAGAGTAGAAAGCTCAGATGACAACAGCCTCTGGACAGCCTGATGAACTGACAACAGTTTTTGTCATGACCTATCGTCGGTCGGACTCCACATTGCTGCACGCCATCATGAACGCAATGCAGGACTTGATCATCCGTGGAAAAAACAGCCTGGCCCTTGCCCCACTCTTAGAAAGCTGGCGGCGGATCAAGAAAAACAAAAACAAGTTCGCGCGGGTCGCTAACACAGCGGTTTTGCGTCCTGAATCCGATCGGCGGATCGTCGGATATAAGGAAATTCGCTACAACGGCTTCATTAAAGCGCCCGCCGAAGCGCTACATACAGCGGAGTTTGTGGGATCGACCGTTGACACCGATGCCGTAGAAAAGATTCATGGCAACCGGCTTGCACACTAGAAGATGTGCGAAATAGAGAATCCGAAGGCATGAGGTAGGAATGGACAAGAAAATCGACAAGATCTGTTTGGTCTGCATGGATCGCACCGGATCGAACATGGTCTCTCAGCGCCTCAACACGCACCCCGAGATCATTTTCTACAACGAGGTGTTCCATCGTCAGTACATGATTTTTCACGACAAAAGGGTGAATGGCGACCCTCAAACCCTGGCAACGCGCGACGGCAAGCCAGCCGCGTTCGTATCGCAGCTTTGGTCAGGTGCCTTCGAGCCGAAAGACGAGCTTGAAAACGTCAAGGCGATTGGGTTCAAGCTCTTCCTGAACCACAATGCCGAAGCGCTGAAATACGTTGTCAACTCGGATGCCAAGCTGCTCTTTCTGCGTCGGCGCAACCCGCTTAGCCGCTTTTCAAGCTTCAAGATCGCCGCCGCGACCAACGAATGGAAATCCACGGTCCTGTCCAAGACAAAGAAGACCGTGCAATTCCACCCCCCGGAATTTCGCGCCTATATGCAGAACTTCACTTCGCTTGAAAGCTTGTTCGAGATGGTCGCGAACCGCTGGAATCGGCCATATTTCGACCTGTGGTACGAGGATCTGGTCAAGCGTCCCGAGGTTTGGGACAACATGTGCGAATACCTTGGCTATCCCGGCGACGCATTCGGGGAATCGCCGATCGTCAAACAGAATTCGAGTGATATTCTCAGCCGCTTCAGCAATCCCGATGTGGTGAGGGACTACGTCAGCCATCTCGGCAAGTACGAGTGGCTCAGCGAATAAAGCCGCTGCCGTAAATGGCATGTGATCGGCCATACTCTTTTGCTCGTCCTGCAAGGCAGCCGCCAATCGGCTGACCCGCTGTTTGCCAGTTGCTCTGCAGGGCGGGCCGACGCTAGGTGCCGGCTGTCGCGGCCATCGCTTGCTGTGCCTCGGCCCGCTGCCTGCGCTTTGATTTGGAATTGTCGCGCAGCATCAGCATCGCAGGGGTAACGATCAGGGTCAGGATGGTCGCGATCACCAGACCGCCCGCAATGGCCGACGAAAGTTCGGTCCAATACTGGGTCGATGGCGCACCGTAAACGATGCTGCGCTGGAAAAAGTCGATGTTCAGCCCGATCACCATCGGCATCAGACCCAACGCCGTGGTGACCGATGTCAGGACGACCGGACGCAGGCGCTGCGCACCTGTGCGCAGCGCGGCCTCTAGCGGGTTCAATCCCTTGGTGCGGAAATCATTATAGGCATCGATCAGAACGATGTTGTTGTTCACCACAATCCCCGCCAAGGCGATGACCCCGACGCCGCCCATGACCACGCCGAACGGTCGACCCGTCACCACCAACCCCATCAGCACCCCCGAGATCGAGAACATGATCGCGCTCATCACGATGAACGACTGGTAGAAGCTGTTGAACTGAATGATCAGGATCATGAACATCAGCACGATGGCCGCCGCAAAGGCGCTGATCAGAAAGATCATGCTTTCCTGCTGATCCTCGGCCTCACCCGCGAACGTATAGGTGGTTCCGTCTAGCAGGTCCGCCGATTCCAGCGCGGCGCTAAGCGAGACGATCAGATCGTTGACCAACAGGCCCGGCGCGACATTGGCCTCGATCGTCGTCACCCGCCGTTCATCGACGCGCTTGATCACGCCCACCCGCTCGACCGCCGAGAAGGAGACGAAATTCGAGATCGGAACCAGGCCCGTCGACGTCGGCACGCGCAGATTGCTGAGTTCGTTCAAAGAGCGGTCGCCAGACGGAAAGCGGACGCGAATATCCAGCTCGCCCTCGGCATCCGAGGGGCGATAGTCTGCCACCGCGATACCCTGCGTCAGCAGCTGAATCGCCTGACCCAGCAGGCTGACATCCGCGCCGTATCGTGCAGCCTCGGCGCGGTTCACATTGATCGCCACCTCGACACCCGATAGCGGGCGGGTATCGGTGATATCGGTAAAGCCGCCGAGCCGTTCCATGATCGCCAGAACCTGCTCGACGCCCGCATTCTGGTCCTCTGGCGTCCCAGCCGAGATCCGCAGGTTCACCGGTTTGCCGGCGGACGGGCCGCCACTTTCGGTTTGAACCTGCACGTCGATGCCGGCGATGTCGGCTACCGTCTCGCGAATTTCAGCGCCGATTTCAGCAGCCTTCGGGCGGGTATCCCAATCCAGCAGGTCAAGCTGGATCGTGCCGATCACGTCCTCGTCGTCCTGACCGGAACCGCCAAGGCTAGAGCGTGCATAGACCGTCTCGATCCCCTCGGTGCCGATGATGCGATCCTCGACCTTGCGCACAAGATCGTCGCGCTCATAGATCGACAGATTGTCGCGGGCGCGAACCTGCACCTGCATGAATTCGGGTTCGATCGACGGAAAGAAGGAAATCCCGCTGCCGAACTGACCGTAAATCCCGAAAGAGCCCAGAAGCATGGCAACGGCCAGAATGACGGTTGCCCATGGCCGCATGATCGCGCGTTCCAGCAGCCTGACATAGGCACCCGTCAGTCCCGGCACTTCACGCGGGTCGCCATGGGTTGATGCAGCCTGCGCCAGCTTGTCGCTTGCGGTCTGCGGGCGCGCGCGGCCGATAGCGCCACCGACAACGGGGATAAAGATCAGCGCCATGAACAGCGATGCCCCCAATGTCAGAATCACCGTGATCGGCAGGTATTTCATGAACTCGCCGATAATGCCGCCCCAGAACAGCAACGGAAAGAACACGCTGAGCGTTGTGGCGGTCGACGCGATGATCGGCCATGCCATGCGCTTTGCGGCGTGGGCATAGGCCTCGCGCGGGGTGTCGCCCTCGTGCAGACGTCGGTCGGCCAGTTCAACCGTGACAATTGCGCCGTCGACCAGCATCCCCACGACCAGGATCAACGAAAACAGCACCACGATGTTCATCGTATAGCCCATGGCCCAGATCGCAGTGACCCCGGCCAGGAAAGCACCCGGAATAGCCAGTCCGACCAGAATGGCCGAGCGCGCGCCCAGCGAAAATACGATGACGATCATCACCAGCAGGATTGCGGCCAACACGTTGCTTTCCAGATCGGAAAGCAAGGTCTTCACCTCTTCTGCCTGATCCTGCAGATAGGTCGCATCAACATTGCTGGGCCAATCGGCGGTCAGCGCCTGTCCCACAGCCCGTGTTTCAGCCACGGTGTCGATAATATTCGCGCCCGAACGCTTTTTGACCTCCAGTGACAGCGCCGGCTGACCGTCGATGCGCGCATATCCCGTCGGATCCTCAAAGGTGCGCCTGACGGTCGCGACATCGCCAAAGGTGACCACCGTGTCGCCGTCGACCTTGACCGGCATGGACAACACATCGGACATGTCCTCGATCAGGCCCGGCACCTTCAGGACGATGCGCCCGCCACCCGATTCGATGGCCCCCGCGGCGATCAGCTGGTTGTTGCGGGTCAACTGCGAGATCAGCGTCTCAAAGCTGAGATTGTAGGTCTGAAACACCGTCGGATCGATCAGAACCTCCAGGAATTCGTCGCGCTCGCCGCCGACATCAACCTCGAGCACACCGAACAGCGCCTCTACCTGATCCTGCGCCTGTTCGGCCAATGAGTTCAGCATCCGTTCGGGTACAGGACCGGACAGAACCGCGGTGATGATCGGGAAAAGCGCGGTGTTGATCTCGACCACGTGGATCGCGCTGGCGTCTTCGGGCAGGTCGGCCTGCACGCTGTCAGCAGCCTCGCGCACCTTGTCCAGCGCATCGTCGATATCGCCGCCCGCAGCGAATTCCAGCTGGATGGCGGCATAACCCTCGGCGGCAGTGCTGGACATCAGGTCCAGCCCCTCGATGGCGCCAAACTCGGCCTCCATCGGCTCTAGCAGCAAGCGTTCGGCGTCGGACGGGCTGATGCCGTCGACCGTGGTCGAGACATAGACCAAGGGCAGGGGCACCTCGGGATTGGCCTCTTTCGGGATGGTCAAATAGGCAATGGCGCCGACCACAAGGATCATCGCAAGCGCAATGATGACCGCCCGGCTGCGCGAAAAGGCCGCGTCGATGAGTCCGTTCACAGATTCGTCTCCGTGGCGTCGGGGACGATATCGGCATCGACCGCTTCGACGGCCTCGGCGTCGGCGGCTGCGGCCTCTTCGTCTTGCGCACGAACAGCGTCGCCATCGCGGACGAAACCCTGGCCGATGGTGATCATACGGACCTTGTCGGCAAGACCGGTCGCCCAGATGCCACCGATCTCGGCGGCTGCGATTTCGATCGGGTGGAAGACGACGATGCCGTCTTCTTCTGTCTTGATGCCCAACTCACCATCAATCCCCAGCGATACGATCGAGGGCTCGACAAAATGGGCCAGCTTTTCGCCGGTCGGGATGACGATGCCGGCAGACACACCGGCGGGGATTTCTCCGCCGGGATTGGGAACCTCGATCTCGGCCAGAAAGGTCCGGGTCGCGGTCGAAGCGGCGGTCCCGACAAAGCTGACAACGCCCTCGATCGTCTGACCGGTGATGAATTGAACCGTCGCCGTCTGGCCAGCCTGTAGCCTGTTCAGAGATTGCTGCGGCACCTGAAACGATACCGTCAGCGGATCATTGTCGACAATCCGTGCGACCTCATCGCCCGCCGATACGAACTCTCCTTCATTGATCGCCAGGGTCTCGACCCGACCGGCAAAAGGCGCGGTGATTGTCAGATTTTGCATCGCCTTATCGGCAAGGGCGACCTGCGCATCGGCTGCCGCCAGAGCGGCCCGTGCCTCGGTCACGCGATCGGTTGTGGCGATGCCACGTTCGCGCAGCTCACTGGCATTGCTGAATTCCCGCTGCGCGCGAGTCTGTTCCTGTCGGGCCTGATCGAGGCTGGCCTCGGCCTCTTCGGTCGATAGCTGGGCGATGACCGCACCGGCCTCGACATTGTCGCCCTTGGCCACCTCGATCTGCAACGCCGTGCCCGACGCCTCGGAGCGAACGCCCGTATCCCGCTCCGGCTCTGCCTGTCCTTCGGCGCGGAAGTTCAGCGTGACCGCCGACGCTTGCGAGTTGCGCACAACGACCTTTGGCGGCTCGGGCTCGACCACAGGCGCGGCGGCGACCGGCTCGTCCTTGATAAATAAACCGCTGCCCATCCAGAGAATGATGAGCAACAGGATAATCCCCGCCAGCCAGACAGACCGCGATGCGCCCGGATCGCTTTCGAATGTCAGCTTGCCACGTTGCGGTTCGGCCGCAGCAGCCTGCGCCTCAGCGATGGTCGTGTCGGCCTCAGGGGTTTCGGTCGTCATCGTTGCGCGCATCCTTCAAAAGCTCTGGATCGACTGAATCGGCCCAAAAAACTGCCTTTACCTACTTTTTTTGACCCTATGGCACAATCCGTCATGGCCAAACACGCGGTCACAAGCGCGTCTGTGCCGCTGACCGGACCGGTGGCGTTGTCGCGTTCGTGCGAGCAAGATCAACCCGCGATCAGGACTTTTTGCCCGTGCCCGATGCGCGATAAGGGCGGTGCGTCAGCCCTCGCGCGGATCGGCCAGGATCGCCACGCGCGCATGCCCTGCGTCGTTTAGCACGCGCGCAGCACGCCACGCGCGCAGCCCGCTTGCGCAGACAAAGACCGCGCGCCGATCGCCCGGCGGATTCAGTGCGGCGACGGAGGCAGCGGGCATTCGCTGCACCTGAGCGCTGGTCAGGCTGGGCAGTTCCGCTGCGTCGCGCAGATCAAAAAGCAGATCATCGGCGGTGATCTGCCCCCAGCCCAGCACCTGAGGAACAGCCGTCAAGGGCTCTTGCGCATCATCAAAGCGAAATCCGGACATGCGCCAGCTTGCCATGTCCAGACTGACAAGCTGACCCAGCGGTGAGGGCCGGTGATCCAGCAGCACCGAAAGGCCCATCTGCGCCTGCAGCGCGCCCAGCGTGGCCACTGCCGGCCCCATGACGCCGGCGGTCGCACAGCTTTGCAGATTGGACGGCAGATCGGGAAAGATCGCGCGAATGCTAGGCGCAGCGCCGCAAAAGCCGCCGACATAACCCTGACGCCCCAGAACCGACGCGCTGATCAGCGGCTTGCCAATGTCACGGCAAAGGTCCGACAGCGCATAGGTCGTGGCAAAGGCATCCGCCGCATCAAAGATCAGATCGGCATCGGCGATTTCATCTGCCGCATTGTCCGGACCAAGCCGAGCGATAACCGGCGTGACGCGGCAGTCGGGGTTCAACGCCGTCAGCGCCTCAGCCGCCACCTGCGCCTTGGGTCGGCCAAGATCGGTCATGCGAAACAGGATCTGACGGTGCAGATTGCTTTCTTCGACCCGGTCCGGATCGTATACCCGGATCTCGCCCACACCTGCGCCAGCCAGCAAAGGCAGCAGCGTTGCGCCCAATCCACCCGCGCCCGCGACCAGAACGCGCGACGCGGCAAGCCGTGCCTGCCCCGCCGAGCCGATCTCTGGCAGGCAGGTCTGGCGGTCATAGCGGGTCACGTGGACACCACGCGTGTGGCGGCGATCCATTCGACGCAGCGTCGTTCGGGGTCATCGGCGGCCTGAATGTCGGTCACGACGGCGGCGCTGTCGGCACCTGCCGCGAACAGGCCCGGCAAGCGGTCCACCGTCAGCCCGCCGATCCCGACCAATGGCACTTCGCCCACCAGACGCCGCCATTCGCGCACCTTTTCCAGCCCCTGCGGTGCCCAGGGCATCTTTTTCAGCAGCGTCGGATAGACAGGACCCAGCGCGACATAGGCCGGTTTGCAGGCAAGCGCGCGCTCCAACTCGTCGTGATCATGGGTCGACAGACCAAAGCGGATACCAGCCCGGCGCAGCGCGGGCAGGTCGGCGCCTTGCAGATCCTCTTGGCCAAGATGGACGAAATCACAGTTCATCTGCAGGGCAATTTGCCAGTGATCGTTGACCACCAGCTGCGCGCCATGGGCGGCACAGATGCTGCGCGCACGCGCAATCTGTCGGCGCAGTTCAGCCTCGGGGCTGTTCTTGAGACGCAGCTGCACCAGCCGCACGCCCAGCGGCACCAGACGCTCTAGCGCGGCCACATCGCTGACGATCAGATAAAAGCGATCGAGTGTTGTCATCATGCCAGCTCCGCCATGCCGAATATGGGGGTCGAAGCCACCGCCATATCGCGGCGCGGCATCAACCCGGCCTGATATGCAGCCTGCCCAGCCGACACCGCCTGACCAAAGGCATGCGCCATGCGGACGGGATCGGCAGACCGGGCAACGGCGGTGTTCAGCAGCACAGCATCATATCCCATTTCCATCGACTGGGCCGCCTGCGAGGGCGCGCCGATGCCGGCATCGATTACCAGCGGGATCTGCGAAAAATGCGCCCTGAATGCGCGCAGCCCATCGGGATTGCGCAGCCCCTGACCAGAACCGATGGGCGCGCCCCACGGCATCAGCACCTGACAGCCCGCCTCGATCAGCTTTTCGCCAACGATCAGATCGTCGGTGGTGTAGGGAAACACCGAAAAACCATCAGCGCAGAGGATGCGGGCGGCCTCGACCAGTCCGAACGGATCGGGTTGCAGTGTGTCGGCGTGACCGATCACCTCAAGCTTGATCCAGTCGGTGCCGAACAGTTCACGCGCCATCCGCGCCGTCGTGACCGCCTCTGCCACGCTATGGCATCCGGCAGTGTTGGGCAGGATGCGGCAGCCAGTTTGGCTTAGCAAATCGCGGAATTTTGCGCCCTCATGCCCCTCGCGCCGCAGCGAAACGGTGATCACTTCGGCACCCGACGCCTCGATGGCGTCGTGCAGGACAGCGGGCGATGGATACTGCGCCGTGCCCAGCATCAGACGGCTTCTCAGATCGACGCCGTAGAACATCTGATCACCCCCCCTGCATTGGCGACAGAACCTCGACGCTGGCGCCCTCGGCCAGTTGGGCATTCATGCGCGCGGCACGCGGCACAAAGGCGCCGTCCACAGCCGTCGCAACGGCATCTGCCGGAAATCCCTGCTCGGTGATCAGGTCATCCAGCGTCATTGCGCTGGTTTCGATGAGGGCGCCGTTCAGCTTAATCTGCATCTGCTGTCTCCTTTGTCAGCATCTGGGCCAGTTCATCCGCCAGGACAGGCGCCATGAGAAAGCCGTGACGATGCATTCCGTTCATGTGAACCCGCCCGTCGACGCGGCGAAGGGCGGGTATGTTGTCTGGAAAAGACGGGCGCAGGCCAACGCCGGTTTCGATCAGTCGGGCCTCTGCAAAGGCCGGATGAATCGCATAGGCGGCGGCCAACAGTTCCATGACCGCGCGGGCGGTGATCGGCCCGGCTTGCGCGGTTTCAACCATGGTCGCGCCGATCATATAACGGCCCTCGCCGCGCGGGACGACATAGCAGGGAAAGCGCGGATGGATCAGCCGGATCGGGCGGGTCAGGGTGACATCCGGCGCGTGGATCATCAGCATCTCGCCGCGAATGCTGCGCAGATCAGGCAGCAGATCAGCCGCCGCCGTGCCACGGCAATCGACGATCTTGTCGCCACGACCCGCCGAAGGCCGGTCGCGAAAGTGCACGCCGCGCGACAGCAACCCCTGACGCAGCGCGGCCAGCGCGGCCCCGGGGTCCAGATGCCCCTCGCGGGCAAAGAACAACCCGCGCACAAAGCGGCCGGCCAGATCGGGCTCCAGATGGGCCGGTTCAACCCAGCGATGTGCGGTCGTTGCACGCGCGAAACGGTCCAGTTCTGCGCTGTCGCGGGGCGGCGCAAGCACCAGCGTCCCGCGCCGGGTGACGGGCGTATACCGGGACCACCAGTCCAGTGCAGCCGCCCCTCGTGTAACGACCAGATCCGGGGCATCCTCACCCTCGCAAAAAGGTGCCAGCATCCCGCCCGCCAAGGCCGAGACAGCCGGCGGTGCATCCGTGGGCAGGATCACCTCGACCGGCAGGCCGGCCCGGGCCAGCGAGGTCGCGGCGCACAGCCCCGCGACACCCGCCCCCAGAACCGAGATCATTCGGCACCTTCCTTGGCGGCCACCTCTTCGGCAGGCATATACAGTGCCCCGCCTTCGCGGAATTTCTCGGCCATCTTGTCCATGCCCTGCTGGCGTTCGGCCTCTGCCCGGATATCGTGGCTGATCCGCATCGAACAGAATTTTGGCCCGCACATCGAACAGAAATGCGCGACCTTATGCGCCTCTGCGGGCATGGTTTCGTCATGCATCTCGCGCGCGGTGTCGGGGTCCAGTCCCAGATTGAACTGATCCTGCCAGCGGAACTCGAACCGTGCACGGCTGAGCGCGTCGTCGCGCCGCTGAGCGCCCGGATGCCCCTTGGCCAGATCGGCCGCGTGGGCGGCAAGTTTATAGGTGATGACCCCGGTCTTCACATCGTCGCGGTCGGGCAGGCCCAGATGTTCCTTGGGCGTGACATAGCACAGCATCGCGGTGCCGAACCAACCGATCATCGCCGCACCGATGGCGCTGGTGATGTGATCATACCCGGGCGCAATGTCGGTCGTCAGCGGCCCAAGCGTATAAAAAGGCGCCTCGTGACAGTGCTTTAGCTGTTCGTCCATATTGGCCTTGATCTTGTGCATCGGCACGTGGCCGGGCCCTTCGATCATCACCTGACAGTCCTTGGCCCAGGCGATTTTGGTCAGTTCGCCCAGGGTCCGCAGCTCGGCAAACTGTGCCTCGTCATTGGCATCGGCAATGCAACCCGGGCGCAACCCGTCGCCAAGGCTGAAGCTGACATCATAGGCGCGCATGATCTCGCAGATTTCGTCAAAACGTTCATAAAGAAACGACTCGCGATGATGGTGCAGGCACCATTTTGCCATGATCGAGCCGCCACGGCTGACGATGCCGGTCACCCGCTTGACCGTCATCGGGATCATGTGCAGCCGCACGCCGGCATGGATGGTAAAGTAATCCACCCCCTGTTCGGCCTGCTCGATCAGCGTGTCGCGATAGACCTCCCATGTCAGATCCTCGGCGATGCCGCCGACCTTTTCCAGCGCCTGATACAGCGGCACGGTGCCGATCGGGACCGGCGCGTTGCGGATGATCCAGTCGCGAATGTTGTGGATGTTGCGACCGGTCGACAGGTCCATCACGGTGTCAGCGCCCCATCGGATCGCCCAGACCATCTTTTCAACCTCTTCCTCCATGGATGAGGTGACGGCGGAATTGCCGATATTGGCGTTGATCTTGACCTTGAAATTGCGGCCGATGATCATCGGCTCCAACTCTCGGTGGTTGATGTTGGCAGGGATGATGGCGCGGCCAGCAGCGATTTCCGAGCGAACGAATTCAGGCGTGACCAGATCGGGCAGTTCGGCGCCGAAAGGCTCGCCGTCGCGGGCGCCGGCGGCTTGCCTGCCCTCGTTTTCGCGAATGGCCACGAATTCCATCTCGGGCGTGATGATCCCGGCGCGGGCATAAGCCAGTTGCGTCACCGCGCGCCCATCCGTGGCTCGCAAGGGCGGGCGTTGCAGCGGAAAGGGCGGCGTCAGGCGGCTGCCCGAGGCAAAACCGTTATCGGCATCGGTCACCGCGCGCGCCGGATATTCCTCGCACTCGCCGCGCGATTGCAGCCAGCCGCCGCCGCGAACCTCGGGCAGCCCGCGCGAAATATGGGTCTCTGCGCCATCGGCGGTGTATGGGCCTGAGCTGTCATAGACGATCAGCGGCGCCTCGCCCGCGACGGTGATTTCGCGCATCGGCACGCGAATATCATGCGTCTGACCCGCGACATGGATCTTGGTCGAGGCAGGCAGCGCGCCAGTGGTGATGGTGGGTGGTAGGTCTTTCATTCCGGTCTCCTCTTTCGAAAAGACCCAAGCGAAAACTTTGGCAGAAAGGGGCCATCTGGCCCAAAGGACCACCCCTTGATGCGATCGGGGGAAGTTGCCCTTCGGTCTTCCTACGCCAGTATCAACTGGGTCAGGTTCAAAGGGTCGCTTCACCGGGGTTTCCCCCTGTCAGCCTCTCAGTCCCCTAGGTGGGACTCCCCCGACGTGGGCGCAGATTGGCGCGAATGGTGGTCGGGGTCAAGCAGGTCCGGCGGCGCTGAACGCGCCCCGGCATGTTTTGCATGAGAAGAACATAAAAAGACGGGCAGCCCTGGGGCTGCCCGTCCGCCTATCCGCAAGCCACGACGGGGGGGAAACTCGTTAAAATAAGGCTCGTCGGATATCGTGCGACAACTGGTTATCTTACATCGGGTTGTGTCGGGCGTTCGCCCATCACATGGGTCAAGGCCGGCAGCACATAACGCTCAAACTTCTGCCGGTCGGGTCGCAGGGCTCCGGGCTTGCCGTGGCCGTTGCATTCTTCGCAATCATGGATCGTGCCCCAGCAATTCGAGCAGGCGCCAAGAGCGGATGCCAACACATCTAGCTGGTGAACGAGCAAGTCGTTCTCGCGTGCCAGCCGCTCGAATTCGACAGGAGCCGGGCGGTCGTGGCCGGGCTGAGGAAAACCCGCCCTCGACCGCCCGTAAATCGCCGCAGTCAGTGCCTGCGCAGTCCGCTGTTCCGGTTCATTCTCCGCGCCCACCGGCAGGGTACGCAAGAACTGAAGGGCGGCGATAAGGGTATCCAGCTGTTCGTTCGGAATGGACATCGTGGGTCTCCCGCTTGGCGCTGTCTGCTGACTTGCTGAGGTCACGCCGTGTTTGCTGAAACCAGTTATCGCCCCATGGCGTGAATCCAGCGTGAAAAGCGCGTGAAAATTCAGGCAGATTCGCGTGAAATTTTACGAATCTTGCGATTTTTTTCGCTGAGATTAAGGAAATCTTCAATTTTATCGGTCTGTGCGACACAAAGCCCGGGCTTCGCGAATCCCGGATCAGACCAGCGAATCAACCAAGAGGCGATGCAGGATCGGTCCGGCGATGGCCAGACCATCGACCGCAGCGCGCGGGCTGTTGAAGCGCATGTCCGTGCCCCGCCTGTCGGTCACCGCCGCGCCCGCGCGCTGCGCGATCAGGCTGCCTGCGGCAATGTCCCATTCCCAGGCCGAGCGCAGCGACAGCGCCGCATCAAAGCGGCCTTCGGCCACCAGACACAGCCGCCACGCCAGAGAGGGACGAAATTCGCGGCGAAACGGCGGCGGCTGGCCTGCCTTCCAGTTCTGCGCCTCGGACACGGCGCGATAGGTCAGCACAGTGGCATCCTGCATCTGGCTGCGCGTGCTGACCGCAATCGGCTGCCCATCCATCAGCGCGGGGCCATCGGCATAGGCGGTATAGATCTGGTCACGCGCAGGCAGATAGACGACAGCCGCCGTAATCCGGTCACCGGTAGAGACCGCCAGCGAATGCGAAAACCCTTCTTGCCCCGCGATAAAGGCGCGGGTGCCGTCGATCGGGTCGATGATAAAGCAATGCTCGGCGTCCAGCCGCGACAGATCGGCCTCGCTTTCCTCGCTTAGCCAACCATAATCCGGGCGCGCCGCGCGCAGCATCAACTCCAGATGCGCATTGACCGCCAGATCGGCCTCGGTCACGGGGCCAGCATCACCGCCCTTGTCCCAGCTTTCGGGATCGTTGCGCCAAAAACGCATCGCGATCTGCCCCGCCTGCCGGGCAGCATCTTCCAGCAGGCGCAGATCGTCTTCAGGCGCCGGCAACCGTCATCCCCCGCACCAGTAGGCTGGGCACCTGAACGGGACGCCAGTCCTCGGCATCATTTCCGGCGGTGATCGTCATCAGCATATCGCGCAGATTTCCGGCGATGGTGCATTCATTGACCGGATAGGCGATCTTGCCGTTCTCGACCCAGAAACCAGCGGCACCGCGCGAATAGTCCCCGGTCGTCGCATTGATCGAGGCCCCCAGCATCGAGGTGACGACCAGTCCCGTTCCCATGTCGGCCAGCAGATCGTCAAAGCTGGCGTCGCCCTGCGTCAGGCTGACATTGGAATGGCCGGGCGAGGGCGCCGAGGTCAGTCCGCGCGTTGCCGAGGCCGTGCTGTCCATGCCCAGCTTGCGCCCCGTCGCCAGATCCAGCGTCCAGCCGGTCAGGACGCCGCCGGCAACGATTTCGCGCGGCAGGCAAGGCAACCCTTCGGCGTCGAACGGACGCGAGGACGGATAGCGCGGGCGCAGCGGATTTTCGGTCACGGTCAGATCCGCTGGCAAGACAGGTTCATCCAGCGCATCGCGCAGCCAGCTTGCCCCGCGCACCACGGCATTGCCGTTCACGGCGGCAAGCAAATGCGCGATCAGCGTCGGTGCGACGCGGCGATCGTACAGAATGGGAAACGCGCCGGTCGGTGGTTTGCGCGACCCGATCCGTGCCAACGTGCGCTGCGCCGCCAGCAGGCCGATCTGCTCGGGGTCGGGCAGATCGCTGGCCCAGACACGGGATTCCCCGGCATAGTCGCGTTCCATCCCGGTGCCCTGCCCGGTAATGGCAACCGCCGACACCGAATGACCGCTGCGCGTGTAACCACCAGAAAAGCCATTGCTTGCCGCCAGCCACATCTGCCGGCGCGAAAATGCCGCCGCCGCGGATTCGACCTGCGTGATACCGGGCTGCGCCGCCGCCGCAGCCTCGGCACGCAGGGCCATCGCCTGCAGCGCATCGGGGCTAGGGTCGGGGGCCGGATCCGTCATTTGCAGGGCAGCGCCATCGCGCGTTTCTGCCAACTGATCCGGATCAGCCAGCCCCAGCATATCGTCGACCGGCGCCTCGCGTGCCATCGCAACCGCGCGGGCGGCCATTTCGCGGATGGTGATGTCGGAATGGTCCGAGGCCGATACGCTGGCTTGCCGCCCGCCGATCAGCACGCGCAATCCGATTTCGGTTGCCTCCGCGCGCTCGGCCAGTTCCAGACCACCCTTGCGGACATCAATGGACACGGATTGCCCGCGGACCGCGATGGCGTCGGATTGGTCGGCACCGGCCTGCGATGCCGCCTGGATCAGCGCCTGCGTCAGGGTTTCAAGATCGGGGCTGTCGCTCATTCGGATCACGTCTTCAAAGGAAAGGGCCGGGACACGATGCCCGGCCCGAGGTTTACCCATATGGGCGCTTACTTCACTTGCTGGCCATTGGCAAAGATGCTGCCATCGTCGCGGAACTCAAGCTCGGTCGTCAGTTTGCCCGGCTCGCCCTCGACCGGACGAGCAAACATGGACAGCATCATGCGTGCGCCCATCATCTGCTCTTGCGGGATCAGACCCATCGCGCCCAGCGTGCCCATCAGCGACTCGATGCCAGTGAACTCACCCGTGATCTGGCCGACCGGGGCTTCGGCCATCGTGCCGCCTTCGGGTGCCGTCAACTCACCTTGCACCTTGGCCTCTGCACCGACAGCCTTCAGCGAGATATCGTTGATCGTGACCTTCACGGGCATCGGCGGTTCTGGCATCGCCTCCATCCCGGGCATGGCCTCGCCGTCATCGGCCATATCATCACCAGCCATATCGTCGCCGGTTGCCTCGTCCCCGCCCTGTGCCTCACCAGAAGGTTCCGGTGCAGAAGGATTCATCGGCGGGTTGAGCAGCGATTCTGTCATCAGCAGATCGCCTGCCACGTCGATGTTGAGGTCAGCGGCGTCACGCGGCAGTTGGGCGTTGGGATCGAACAGCGCCCAGACCTCATCATTGACGGTCAGGCCCGAGATCGCGCTTTTAAAGGTGAACGGCGCAGGCTCGTCGGACGGCAGGACCGGGATGGCCAGTTCAAAGCTGCCAGCGTTCAGAGCATACTGCACCGGAAACGGCATTCTGCTGTTGCTGAAAGTGTTCGTGCTGCTCTCGACATCCGCAGAATAGGTCAGGCCCTCATCCGACATCGCAAAGCTCAGCTTGCCCGGACCTGCTGTCATCGAGCCCTCACCGTTGGTCGGGGCGCCATCCGAGTCGGTACCGTTGAAGGTGAAACTGCCGGTGCCGCCCGTATAGGAGGCGTCCAGCACCACCTCCATGCCGCCACGCAGGGCCTCTTCAAGCTGCTCTTCGAGGTTATCGACCCCTTGCGCCAGCACAAACCGGCCAGTCATTTCCAGCCCGTCCATGACGTACTCGCCCGCCGCTGTCCCCGCGCCGCGGCCTTCGCCTTCCTCGATATTGGCGTCCAGCGCGAAGCCCAACCTGGTGATGGCACCGTCGAAATCGACCTCGCGTCCGCCAGCAGCACCTTGCTCGATCGAGCGTTGGGTCCCGCTCAGGCCCTCCATGGTAATGGTCAGCGGAACCGGTGCGCTTTGTCCCTCATCGACAGGGAATTCCATGGTAACAGTTACTGTCTCTGCCGTGTATTCATGCGTCAGATCTTCGAACGACCCGGTGGTGACCGTCTCGTTGACCGGCATCGAAAGGGTGAAGGGAATGACGATTTCCGTGTCGTCCGGCGTGACCTCGGTGATGCTGCCGGTCACGTCGCCCTCCAGGAACCAACGGACACCGCCATCGCCGGTCTGGTTCAGGACGACCTTGGGCATCGTCATTTCCATCGACGACGTCGCGGATTCATTCGAAAACACCGCGTCGGTGATGGTCAGCGTATCGCCGGCCTCTTCACGGCTGCCTTCGGTCAATTCGATGCCGACAGATTCATTTTCGGCGATCAGTTGATCCCAGACTTCTGCGGGGGTGATTTCAGATAGCGCGGGAACGGCCATTGCGGCCATTGCGAGCGAAGAGGTTGCAAGCCTGCGGAACATACCGGATACCTTTCAATGCAAATTAGTATCGTCCTGATTTGTGCCGGAATGTGGCACAGGCCGGGGAAATGCGAAAGGGACGTTCAGGTGATCAGCGCATTTCAGCAGGACGGTATACAGGTTTTGCGGATCGAAAGACCGGACAAGGCCAATTCCCTGACCGAATCGATGCTGTCGCGCCTGACCGAGGAATTTGACCGCATTGCAGCGACTGATTGCAACGCGGCCATCCTGACCGGCGCGGGCAAGGTTTTCTCCGCCGGTGCCGATCTGGAAGAGGCCAAAAGCGGGCTGGCCACGTCCCCGCAATGGGAACGTCTGTCGGCCCGGATCGCGACCATGCCTTGCCTGACGATAGCGGCACTAAACGGAACGCTGGCGGGCGGTGCCTTTGGCATGGTGCTTGCCTGTGACCTGCGCGTCGCGGTGCCCGGCGCGAATTTCTTTTATCCGGTGATGAAGCGGGGCTTTCTGCCGCAACCCAGCGATCCGCGCAGAATGGCGGCGCTGATCGGACCGGCGCGGACAAAGATGATCCTGATGGCGGGCGCGCGGATCGACGCGCAGCAGGCACTGGACTGGGGCCTGATCGACCGGATCGCCGCTGATCCTGTTGCCGCCGCCACGGAACTGGCCGCTGATTGCCTTGCGGCCAGCCCCGATCATGTCATGGCGATCAAAGGGCTGATCGCCTAGGCGTAGACCGACTGTTTCCCGAAATGGGTGCACAGCATGTAATAGACCACCGGGCGATATTTGTTGCGGTTCGAGCGGCCGTATTTTTCGATCACGGCGTCGATGGCCTCCATCAACTGCGGCCCGTCGGCAAGGCCCAGCTTCTTGACCAGATAGCTGTCCTTTACACGCTCAAGCTCTGCCTTGTCCGTACCCGATACGGTTTCCGCATCAGCGTTATAGATCGACGGCCCGCAGCCGATCGTGACTTTGGTCAGCAGATCCATGTCGGGCGTGACACCCACCTTGTCCTTCAGGTCCGCCGCGTATTTTGCGATCAAATCGTCGCGTTTACTCATCTATCTTTTCTCCCTGGTGGCTTTTTAGATGGATCGACATTACCGGCCAATCAGCAAATATCAATCGTGGATGCAAAGGGCGCTGGAACGGTCCGGTTGCTCTTGCGGCCTTTGCATAAATAAGAAAATCATGCAGATGCACGCTCGTCAGTTGCGCGGCGATCTAGTATGTGGGCGCTAACAGTCCGAGGGAGAGGCAGGAACCATGGCGACTTTGCTGGCCGATGTTGGTGGAACGAACGCACGTCTGGCAATCGCGCGGAACGGCGTGATCGACGGCGAGACCGTCACCCGTTTCAGAGGTGACGACTACAGTAGCTTCGACGATGTCGTGCGGCAGTTTCTGCAAGAACAGGACGCCCCGCGCATCACCAGCGTGGCCGTGGCTGTGGCAGGGCCGGTGTCCGGCGGCATGGCGCAGCTGACCAACCGCGACTGGGACTTTTCCGAAGACCGGCTGGCGCGGCTGACGGATGCCGATCAGGTCCGGCTGATCAACGACCTGACCGCGCTGGGCTATGCCACACCATCGCTGTCTGGTGATGGGCTGGGCATTCTGCGCGAGGCACCCGCCGAGCGGCATCGCAATGGGCAGTCGCTGGTGGTTGGCGCCGGCACGGGCTTTAACGTCTGTGCGGTCAAGGTGTTGTCGGACCACCGGATCACCTGCCTCGAGGCCGAAGAGGGCCATACCTATCTGCCCGACATCATCATGGATCGGCTGCGCGACGAATTGGCCGACAAGGCCGACCAGTTCTTTTCGGTCGAGGAAACCTTTGCCGGGCGCGGGTTGTCACGACTGCACGCGCTGCGCACCGATACGGCACCCATTCGCAGCGAAATGATCGCCGAGGCCGCGTCGCAGGGCGATCCGGACGCCGATGCCACCTATCGGATGTTCGCCGAGATGTTCGGACTGATGTGCCGCGAACTGGCCCTGCGCTTCATGCCGATGGACGGCATGTTTCTGGCAGGTAGCGTCGGGCGCAGCCTGTCGAACCGGCTGGACCTGCTGGTCCCTGCCTTTCTGTCAGACGAACAGATGCGCCAGATCCCCGAAAATGTGCCCCTGCTGCTGATCAAGGACGACATGGCGGCGTTGCAAGGTTGCCTCGCTGCGCTGGATTAACCTGAGTTAACGGCACAAACCCTACTCTTCACTGGAATTTGTACCCACGACCTGCAAAATTAGGGCAAAAGAGGCCAAAACAGGCAGGGCAGGATAGATGAAGCTTTTTCGGGCTGGATTGATTGCGTCGGTGGCCTTGACGGTGCCTGCGCTGGTATTCGCACAGTCTTCATCACCATTTTCGGGCCTTTCCGGGCTATTTGGCGGCAATAGCGAAGCCGACGGTCCGGTCAAACTGGATATCTCTGTTTCCGGCGACGATGACGCGCTGATCCGGCAAGTACGCAATACCTCATTGATTTCGGCGGCATTGTCCGAGGGCCGAAGCACCGGTCAGGACGTGCTGGCGGCGGCCCGCGCCGATTATGCCCGCATTCTGGGCCTGATGTATGATGAGGGGTATTATTCGGCCATCATCAATATCACGCTGGACGGTGTCGAGGCCGCCGAGGTTGCGCCGCTGGACGCGCCAGAGGTGGTCAACAACGTGGTGGTGGCGGTGGAATCCGGTCCGCGCTTTACCTTTTCGCGCGCAGAGATCGCCCCGGTCGCGCAACAATCGGATATCCCCAGCGACTACGCGGTGGGCGAGCCCGGCGGCACCGGCACGATCAAGTCGGCCGCGCTGGCTGGTGTGGATGGCTGGCGCAATTCCGGTTACGCCAAGGCCGATATTGGCGCCCAGGACATTGTCGCAGACCACGATCAGAACGCAATCGACAGCCGCATCGGGCTGGCTCCCGGACCTGTCGTGACCTTTGGCAAGCTGAACATCAGCGGCTACGAGCGCATGGACCCGCGTCGCCTGCGCAAGATCGCCGGCTTCCCCGAGGGCGAGCGCTTTGACCCCGAAGAACTGGACACGGTGCGCAAGCGCCTGCGTCGCAGCGGCGTCTTTTCGGCGATCACGCTGGAAGAGGCAGATGTTCTGGGCGCCGGTGATACCATGGATGTGGCGCTGACGGTGGTCGAGCAAAAGCCCCGCCGAATCGGTGCAGGGTTCGAGATCTCGAATACCGACGGCGCCATGGTTTCGGCCTATTGGATGCATCGCAACCTGCTGGGCGGCGGTGAGCGCCTGCGGATCGACGGCGAAGTCTCGGATATCAGCTCTGATGTCAGCGGGCTGGATTCCGAGTTCAAGCTGCGTCTGGACCGGCCCGCGACCATCACCGCCGACACGACCGCTTATTTCGAGACCACCGTAACCCGCAGGCGCGAAGAGGATTACGATTCCGACACCGGCGCGATTGCCTTTGGTCTGAATCACATCTTCAGCGATCGGCTGACTGCGGATATCTCGATCCTCTATGGCAAATCGCGCGTGACCGATGCCAACGGGACCAGCGATTTCGAGGTGATCGCGCTGCCGATGAATGTCGAATGGGACATGCGTGACGAACCCACCGATGCCAAGAGCGGCTATTGGCTGTCGGGCGACGTCGTGCCCTTTGTTGGGCTCAAGGAAACAGGCAGCGGGGCACAGGTGCAGGGCGAGGGACGGGGCTATGTCTCGTTCGGTGAAGATGATCGCATTACCGTCGCCGGCCGCGCGCGGTTGGGCACTGTGCTGGGCTCGGACATTGGCGAAACGCCCCGCGAATATCTGTTCTATTCGGGTGGCGGCGGCTCGGTCCGCGGCCAGCCTTTTGAATCGCTTGGCGTTGATGTCATTCCCGGCCCCGATGGCCCGATCCGCACCGGCGGCCTCAGCCTGGCCAATGTAAACGCGGAGCTGCGTTTTCAGGTGCGCGAACGCATCGGGCTGGTTGCCTTTGCCGATTTCGGTCAGGTCTGGACCGAGGGCAGTTTTCAGGGCGACAGCAACAATCACGCCGGCGCGGGGCTTGGTATTCGCTACAAGACACCGATCGGCCCGCTGCGCTTTGACCTCGCCGGTCCGGTATCCGGCGATACCGGCAATGGCGTGCAGCTTTACCTTGGTCTGGGACAGGCATTCTGATGATGATACGGAAAATCCTCGTTCTTCTGGCGCTGATCATGCTGCTGCCGCTGTCACCTGCACGGGTGGCCGCGCAGGACAGCGCCGCCGAAATTTCCGAACAGACCGAGGATGATCGCGGCTTCATCACGCGATTGCTGGAAGAGAACCTTTCGGGCGCAGGGCGACAGGTCATCATCGAGGGCTTCGAGGGCGCCCTGTCCTCGCGTGCTACCTATGACAGCATCACCATCGCGGATGCCGATGGCACGTGGCTGACGCTGAATGACGGTGCGATCCAGTGGAACCGCTCGGCGCTGCTGCGCCGCCGGATCGAGATCGCCGAGCTTTCCGCCGCCGAGATCCTGCTGCCGCGCCTGCCAAAAAGCGAACAGCAGGCCACCGCCGAGGCTCAGCCCTTCTCGCTGCCCGATCTGCCGGTCTCGATCAGGATCGATCAGATCCTGGCCGAGCGGGTCGAACTGGGCGAACCCATCATCGGCATGCCCGCATCGCTGAAGGTCAGCGGCACAATGCAACTGGAAGGCGGCGAGGGCACGGCGCAACTGTCCATCGACCGGCTGGACGGCCCCCGCGGCCAGTTCGTGCTGGATGCGGGCTATGCGAATGAAACCCAGACCCTGAGTCTGGACCTGCAACTGGACGAAGACGCCGACGGCCTGCTGGTCAATCTGGTCGATCTTTATGACAAGCCATCGGTCAAGGCGGAAATCTCGGGCCAGGGACCGCTGTCTGACTTTACCGCCGAAATCCAACTGGCAACCGATGGCCAGCCCCGCGTCACAGGCCGGGCCAGCGCCACCGCGCGCGCGGCCGAGGATGGCGCGCCCGGCACCGCGTTCAGGCTGGAACTGGGCGGCGATGTGGCCAGCCTGTTGCCGCCCGATAATCGCGCTTTTTTCGGCCCCAACACGCAGCTGCTGACCGAGGGCTGGCGCGGCGATAACGGGCGGTTGGAACTGCCCGTGCTGATGATCGACACCGATGCGCTGAACGTGTCGGGCTCGCTCACCACGAACGAAAACGGCGCGCCGCAAACCGCGGTGCTGCTGATGACGCTTGGTGCCGATGCCGGTGCGACCGAGGTGCCGGTCGTGCTGCCTTTTGGCGGCGGCGACATGCGCGTGAATGACGGCAGGCTGGAACTGCAATACAACGCCGCCGAAGGCGACGGCTGGCTGCTGTCGGGTCGGGTCGGCCAACTGGATCAACAAGGCGTTCGCATCGGTTCACTGGATCTGGACGGATCAGGGACGGTTGCGCTGGACGAAGGCGAACTGACCGGCATCGACGGCCAGATCCGCTTTGGTGCCCGCCAGATGGACTTTGACGATGCCGCAATGGCGCAGGCCATCGGCGAGAACGTGACCGGCTCGACCGAGTTCCAGTTCACACCCGGCGAAGCACTGCAACTGTCCGAACTGACGCTGGACGGTTCGGATTACGGGCTGGCCGGGCAGATGCTGATCTCGGGGCTTGGCAGTGGCATCACCGTGTCGGGCGATGTCTCGGCCAGCTATGACGACCTGACGCGGCTGTCGCAACTGGCGGGCCGGCCGTTGACGGGCAGCGCACAGGCGGTCGTGTCCGGCGACTATGTCGTGCTGTCGCGCGGCTTTGACGTGAATGTGCGGGTGACGGGAACGGATATTTCGGCGGATCAGGCGCAGCTTGATCGCCTGCTGGCCGGCGAATCGCGCATCAGCTTGCAGGCGCGGCGCGACGAAACCGGCATCACGCTGTCGGAATTTCTGGTCAATGCACAGCGCCTGACCGTCAGCGCCGAGGGCGTTATCAACAGTGATTCCAGCGACGTCAAAGCCTTCATCTCGATGCCCTCATTGTCGGATGCCGATGCCGAACTGGGCGGATCGCTGGAGGCAGAGGCGTTTCTGAACGGCCCCACCGGGCAGCGGCGGCTGACCATCAGCGGTGAGGCCCAAGACCTCAAGACCGGCATTGCCGAACTGGACGGCGCCTTGCAGGGCACCACCAATCTGGCGGTCCTCGCCGGCGAACAGGATGGCGGCTATGTGGTCGAACAGTTCCAGATCACCAACCTGCAGATCAAGGCAACCGGCGAGGGCAATCTGGTGCCCGGCCAGATGGACGCACAGGCCAGTGTGGAAGTGCCCGATCTGACGGTGCTGGAACGCGGCTGGTCCGGCGCGCTGACCGCAAACGCGACGCTGCGCGAAGAGGACGGCATCCGCTTTCTCGATGTGACTGGCAAGGGCAGCGATCTGCGCATGGGGCAGGAAAACGTCGATGGCGCGCTGACCGGCGAAACCGACATTCTGGTCCGGGCCCAACAACAGGGCGACGTCTTTACCATCCGCGAGGCGCAACTGCGCAACGACCAGATGCAGGCGACCGCAGAGGGTGTCTACGGCGCCGGTGAAACGGATCTGTCGGCGGATATGTCGATCCGCTCTCTGGCGGCCCTCGGCCAAGGCTGGAGCGGCTCGCTGCAAGCCCAGGGCCGGGTGCTTGATCAGGACGACGGTTCGCGCTTGCTGGATATCACCGGCAGCGGCCAGGATCTTTCCCTTGGTCAAAGCCAGGTCGACGGCGCCTTGACCGGAGAGACGCGGCTGACGATGCGCGGCACAGAAAAGGACGGCGTTCTCACCATCGATCAGGCTCATATCCTGAACGATCAGGCCGAGATCACCGCCGAGGGCGTGGTCGGCGGCGATCAGACCAACTTCAGCGGTCATATTGATTTCAAGCAGTTGGCAGCTCTGGGCGCGGGCCTGCAAGGCAGTCTGGTCGCGGATGCCAGCGCCGTTGCCGGCAGTGACGGCGCGATACAGGTCGATGTCACCGGCACGGGCCGCGATCTGGCGATGGGCCAACAGGATCTGGATGCGGCGCTGTCGGGGCCAACCGATATCAGCCTCACGGGTGAATTGCGCGATGGCGTGTTCACCATCGAGGATGCCCGGATCGACAACGCCAATCTGGATGCGACCGCGTCCGGTCAGGTCGGCGCAGGCGTGACCGACCTCAGCGCCAATCTGGTGGCGGGCGATCTGCGCTTTCTCGGGAGAGGTGTCTCGGGCGGGGTCAATGTCAACGGGCGGATGCTCGATCAGTCCGGCACGCGTGAGATCACACTCAACGGCACTGCAAACGGGCTTGCCATCGGGCAGCCACGGGTGGACCCCGTACTGGCCGGCCAGACCACGCTGGATCTGGCGGCAACACAGCGGGGCGAGATCCTGACCTTGCAGCGCTTTGTCGCGCGCAACCCTCAGATGAACGTGACGGCCGATGGCAGTCTGCAAACCGGGATCAATCTCAACGCCACGCTGAACAATCTGGCGCTGGTGCAGCCGGGCTTTGCCGGGCCGGCGACGATGACCGGCACCATCCGCCAGCAACAGTCAGACGGCGAGTTTGCCGTCAATCTGGCCACAACGGCACCGGGCGGCACGCGCGCGCAGGTCACCGGCACGGCAACGGGTGATTTTTCAACGACCAATCTGCGGGTGACGGGCGTCAGTGACGCGGCGCTGGCCAATCCGCTGATCCGCACACGGGCGGTCGAGGGGCCGATCAGCTTTGACCTGCTGATGCAGGGCCCTCCGGGTCTGGACGCGATCAGTGGCACGGTATCGCTGAACAATGGCCGCGCGGCCGAGCCAAGGCTGGGCATCACGCTGTCGCCGATCAATGTCACGGCGCAACTGCAAAACGGGCTGATCAATATCAACGGCAGCAGTGGCGTCGAGGCGGGCGGCACGATCCGCGTCGATGGCTCAGTCAATGTCGGCACAGGGGCGCAGGATATCGCGATCAATCTGGACGGCGTCACCCTGCGCGACCCCAACCTCTATGAAACGCAGGTCAGGGGCGATCTGCGGTTCGCCGGGACAGCGGCCGAAGGGCAGCTGATTTCGGGCCGCATCATGATCGACGAGGCCGAGATCCGTATCCCCTCGACCGGTTTGGGCGGCGCAAAGGCAATCCCTGATATCGAGCATGTCGGCGACACCCGCCCCGTACGCGCAACACGCGCCAAGGCCGGGCTGGAGGCCTTTCCCAGCCTCGCCTCTCAGGATGCGGGGATGCGCGGACCAGCGGCGACGCCGCCGGCAAACCCGCCGCGCCTGGACCTGCTGATCGACGCCCCGAACCAGGTGTTTATCCGTGGTCGCGGCGTTGATGCCGAAATGGGCGGACAAATTCGCCTGTCGGGCACCACCCGGAACGTTATTCCGATCGGCACGTTGGAGCTGATCCGTGGTCGGGTCGACCTGCTGGGCAAGCGTTTTGTCCTGACCGAAGGACTGGTCGAGATGCAGGGCAGCCTGGTGCCGGTGCTCCGCCTGGTGGCCGAGACCTCGCAGGACGGCATCACCACCCGCATCATCATCGACGGCGAGGCGCGCAATCCCGACATCATCTTCGAAGCGTCGCCCGACATGCCCGAAGAAGAAGTCCTGTCGCAACTGCTGTTCGGGCGCGGGCTGGACAATATCAGCCCCTTGCAGGCGGCCCAACTGGCCAATGCGGTCGCCGTTCTGGCCGGGCGCGGTGGCGAAGGGATCATCGGCAATCTGCGCAATCAGGTCGGGCTGGACGATCTGGATCTGCAAACAGATGACGAAGGAAATGTGCAGGTGCGCGCGGGCAAGTATCTGACAGACAATGTCTATACCGATGTCGCGGTAGGCGATAGCGGCAAGACGCAGTTGAACCTGAACCTCGACATCTCGGAAAGCCTTCGCGCACGCGGATCAGTCAGCAGCGACGGCGAAAGCACCATCGGGGTCTACTTCGAACGCGACTATTAAGGCTGGTTACCGGGCCCAGGGGCGGATGCCACCAGGCAACGCGCCCTTGGGCCCGTTCGCTATTTCGCGCCAACGGCTTTTTGCTGTCGCGCGCTGTCTTCATCGTTGCCGTTCGACATTGCAGTCGTGTCACCGGGTCGGTCAGGCTGCCGGAAACGCACCAACTGTCGCCCGCCAGACAGGGCGCGGACCGACCATGACAGCAGACCACCATTCGGTGCGGCCATTGCGCCATCGCTGCGGCCCTGCCCGTCCCGGTCAGCCAGCCGATCCAGCAGCGCGGCAAAGCCCGCACCCGCCTCGATCTGACCGCGCCAACTCTGGATCGCGTCGGTCATGTTGCAGCTTTTGTTGCCCCACAGCTGCACATAGGCATCGTTGGACAGCAGAAACTGTCCGTTCGCGCCAAAGACGACCAAGCCATCATCGATCCCGTCCAGCACCAGCGCACCCAGACTGAGATCGGCGCGAAACTTGCGCGTCAGAGAGATCTCGGAGGTGATGTCCTCGAGCAGGAATGCGACAGCGCCATCGGGATGCGGTCGCCCGGTCACACGGTAGGTGCGACCACCGGGCAGCGACCAGGTCTCGACATGGCGGCCCGTGGCGGCGGCGGTTTCCAGATTGTTCATCTGCTGACGCCAGCTGCGATAGTCCTTTGGCTCGGGCACCATGCGCGCATCGCGCAGCTTGTCGAGAAAATCGAACAGCGTTGGCCGTGCTGTCAGAAAACCGGCAGAAAGGCCTGTCAGATCAATCAATGCAGGATTGAACAGTTGCAGATTTCGTTCGCGGTCAAAGATGGCCAGCCCGGTTGGCAGATCGGCAAAGGTCTTGGTCAGGGTCTGCACGAATTCTCGCAGGCCCCGTTCCGCACGGACAGCCGCGTCAGCCGGCAGCGCGAAATACATCGTCTGATCGCCAGAGCGGTGCGCGTGACAATCGAACCACAAAACGGATGTGCCAGTCATCAATTGCGTTCGTCGCGTCAGGCGCGCACTGCCAAGGGGCAGACTGGGCAGGTCGATCAGCCGGGGCAGCGGCCAACTGACCTCGCCCCGCGTGATCTCTTCGGCGCGGATCATATAGGCCGCATTCGCCCAGGTGACCTCGCCGCCGCTGTTCTGCCTCCACGCCAACATCGGCGTCTGGTTCATCGAACTTCGCAGCAGTTCCAGTTCTTCTTCCATGGCCAGCAGCGTCAGCGAGTCGACCAATATCCCTGCGTCCTCTGCATTCGGGTCTGTAATCGTCACACGGGTCGTGCCCTGCGCCAGATCCTCTGCCAGCAGACTAAGCCGCGCGATACCGGTTCCGCCCATGCCGACGACCTCTATCCGGCCTTGGGCAGCGAGGTCAGGCCATCGATGCGACAATTCGGGAAAGCGCGGCTCTAGCCAGGCAATCAACCGCTTCAGATCGGCGGGATCTTCGCCCATCATCCCCAGCAGATTTCTGGCCGGGCCCGTCGCGTCGACCAGCCTGTTACCCCGAAACAAAAAGATAATGGGTTCTGGCCCTTCGATCAGCGATTTCCCACGGGAAGCAGAAGGACGGTTATCGCGCCTGCGATCCAACCAGCGGATCAGCAACAATGCAAAGACCACCGAAAGCGTACCGGACAAGAGAGCCGTCGCGATTATGAATATGCTTTGCATCGTTCAGGTTTTTACCAAGCGCGTTTCGCTATGCCTAGCTTATGGAAGCTTAAGATTTCGTTAAAGGCTCCATATCCAGCCCTCCCTGGCGCGGGTTGATTCCCAATGCCCGCCGCGAATCGGCTGCAATAGCTTTCAGCGGCCAGATCACCGTCACGGTCGCGCCCGGCCCGCCATTGGCAAAGGTCAGGGACGCACCAGATCTTTCAAGCAAGGTCTTGGCGATAAAAAGGCCCAGGCCCATGCCGTCATATCCCGGTCGCTGGCCTGAACTTCTGCGCGATGTCGGATAGGGATCGCCCAATCGCGCAAGCACCGTGGGCGGATAACCCGGGCCGTCATCACCAATGGTGACGACCAGATTGTCGGCAATGACAACGGCACTGACGGTCACGCGCGACGCTGCGAAATCGACGGCGTTCTGTACCAGATTGCGCAGCGCATGGATCACGCCGGGATCGCGACGAACATCCGGGCCGCGGGCTGTGATAACCACCTCCGGGCCGCGATTGGCATGAACACCGACCGCCTGCTCCAGCATCACGCTCAGGGGGGCGCTGTGCAGCAGCAGATCATCCTTCCCGGCCTGACCCATCGCCCTGAGGATCGTGCCGCACCGGTCGACCTCGCGACGCAATTCGGCCAAATCGCCGTCCAGATCGGGACGGTCCGACATTTCGTCGGCCAGTTCACCGGCGATCAGCTTGATGGTGGCCAGCGGCGTCCCAAGCTCATGCGCTGTGGCCGCGACGACGCCGCCCAGATGCTGCAATCTTTGCTCGCGCGCCAGCGCCATCTGTGTCGAAAACAGCGCATTCGACGTCACCGTCAATTCGGCAACGACGCGGTGCGAATAAGTCGCGAAAAAGACGACACCGATCATGACGGCAAACCAATGACCAAGCGCCAGCAGCGGCGGAATCGTCAGGATTGTGCCGTCAGCCAAGCGCAACGGGGCAGCCGACCAGAAGGCCAGCGAGACCAGAACCATCGTCGCCCCGCCAATAGCCAGCGTTTGCCGCCTGGGCAGCGCTGTTGCGGCAATCGTGACGGGCGCAAGAACCAACAGCGCAAACGGATTGGATGGCCCCCCGGTCAGCCATAGCAACATGGCGATCTGCATCATGTCGAAACCCAGTTGTGCCGCAGCGCGGTCATGCGAGACGCGCGCCCAGGGTCCAGCCAGCATCCATGTGTTCATCAACGCGGATGCCGTGATCAGCATCAGCACCGGCCAGATCGCAAAGCGAACGCCGATGGACCAGGCAACGATCACCGCCGCCAACTGCCCGGCAACCGCTGCCCACCGCAAAATGACCAGCGTTCGCATTCGGATGGGCTCGACCCGCGGCGGGTCGGGAAGCAGGGCGGATTGATCAGATGTTGGTGAAGCGGACAAGTAAGGGCCCTTTGGCGACTATCCGAAACTTGATAACCGCGGCTGGATGGGCGATCAATGCGCGCATTTCAAAAGCTTGGGTGAGAATGGCCATGAAACCAGATCGAAAACTGCTGATCGGCGGGCTTGCCGCAACCGTCGTCGCGCTGCTGGCAGGTGGCTGGTGGATCTCGCGCGATAATTCGGGCAATCAATTCGCCCAGTGCCAGCGCTCGGTCGTGTCGGGCGGCATGGAGAGTTTCGGCACCGACTTCACCCTGACCAACGGTGCAGACCAGCGGACGACAAGCCAAGAGGTGTTCAGCAAACCCTCGCTGCTATATTTCGGCTATACGTTTTGTCCTGATGTTTGCCCGATGGACAGCGCGCGGAACGCGGATGCGGTCGAGATTCTGAAAGAACAAGGCGTCGATGTGCAGGCGGTTTTCGTTACCGTCGATCCGGCACGCGACACGCCGGAACTGGTTTCCGAATTCACGCAGCAGTTTTCGCCGGAAATGATCGGTCTTACCGGCTCTGTCGAAGAGATCGACGCTGTCTCAAAGGGCTGGCGCAATTATTACAAGCTGCAAAATGAAGAGGATGACGAGTATTATCTGGTCGATCACATGACCAACACCTATCTGGTCATGCCAGAGCAAGGCACGGTCGAATTCTTTGGCCGCGATACCTCGCCCGATGAAATGGCCGAGCGCACCGCCTGCTTTGTGGGTGCGGTCTGATAACCAAGCGGTCGCACCTGCGCCTGTCGCAGGCGGCGCTGGCAAGGAGAGATGTCACAATGGATGATATTCAGGACAAGATCGGTGACGATCCCTCGCTGCTTTTGGTTGATGACGACGAGAATTTCGTCAAACGGCTGGCTCGGGCAATGGAAAAGCGTGGCTTTGTCCCGACCAGCGCCCTTAGCGTCGCAGAGGCGATGCAGGTAATCAGACGGTCCGCGCCGGCCTATGCGGTCATCGATCTCAGGCTGGAGGATGGCAGCGGCCTCGACGTGGTCGAGGCCCTGCGCGAGGCCCGCGAAGACGCCCGAATTATCGTGCTGACGGGCTATGGCGCCATCGCGACAGCCGTTGCGGCGGTCAAAATGGGGGCGACCGATTATCTTTCCAAACCCGCTGACGCGACGGAAGTAACCTCTGCCTTGCTTTCTATCGGCGAGGTTTTGCCACCGCCGCCTGAAAACCCAATGTCGGCGGATCGGGTAAAATGGGAACATATTCAGAGGGTTTACGAACAGTGTGACCGTAATATTAGTGAAACTGCCCGAAGACTTCATATGCATCGCCGAACTTTACAGCGGATTCTTGCCAAGAGAGAGCCCCGTTAATTATTGTGTGAAACTATTCACTGCCGTGTTATATTGAATATATGGTGGGTGGAATTAGTTATGCATGGACGACAAAATGACTATAAACTTTGATAAGATGTCTCTGAAAGAGATGAAAGAGCTTCAGGGTAAACTGGAACGGGCTATCAACTCGTTCGAGGATCGCAAGCGCCGCGAGGCAATGTCTGCAGTTGAGACAGTCGCGCGCGAGCATGGGTTCAGCCTGAATGACCTGACTGGCGGCAAAACGCGCCGTACAGGGGTTGTTCCGCCGAAATACTCAAACCCTGATGATCCAACGATGACCTGGACCGGCCGTGGTCGTAAGCCTCGGTGGGTACAGGAAAATCTTGAGCAGGGTAAAACCCTGGACGACCTGACCATCTAACGGTCTTGCGATCCGGGCCACGGAACGAGGCATTCCTGTGGCCCGGATTTGCATTGCCGGATACGGGCGTCAGGCCGTTATCCCATCAAGCCGCGATATAATGTCGGCGTGCCGCGCCAGCATGGCCGCGCGAACCTCGGATGGTGGCCGGGGTAATACTTCCAGACCAGATAGTTTATTGTTTCTGAGGGGTTTGAATAGCTTGTTCGCTTCGCTTTCCGAAAAGCCGGCAATCTGAACCGCCTCCAGCCAGGCCGAGATGTGGTCTGCCTGTTTGATCAGCTTTTTAATTGACGCAGGCAGAATAGCAGGCAAACCAAAGCGCTGGTGAATGGCGATGGCCAACCTTTCATCAAGTTTGCCGTAATCTCCGCCCAAAGCGGCTTTTACCGGCGAAATCATATCTCCGATCACATATTCAGGCGCATCGTGCAGCAACGCTGCCAATTGCCAGCGCGGATCGGCAGGCGCGGTCAGTTCGGAAAATATCTGCTCGACCAGCAAGGAATGCTGCGCGACCGAATAGGGCCAGTCGCCCTTGGTCTGGCCGTTCCAGCGCGCCACAAAGGCCAGCCCATGCGCGATGTCCTCGATCTCGATATCAACCGGGGTGGGGTCCAGCAGGTCCAGCCTGCGCCCGGACAGCATTCGCTGCCAGGCGCGCGGCTGAGAGTGTGATGTCCGTGCCATCAGGCCCGCCCGTGGCGATCAGGACAGCTTCTGCCCTTCGGCCGGCTTCTCGGCCTGTGCGCGGCGCGACAGTTCCTGACGGTACAGGGCAACGAAATCGACCGGATCCATGTTGAACGGCGGGAAGCCGCCATCGCGGGTCACGTCCGAAATGATGCGGCGCACAAAGGGAAACAGCATCCGCGGGCATTCGATCATCAGGAACGGATGCAACTGGTCCTCGGGCACGCCCTCGACCAGAAACACCCCGCCATAGTCCAGCTCTGCCAGAAACAGCGGCTGCTGATCGCCACTGTTGACCGACGTCACCTTGAACTTCGAGATCACCTCGTACTGGTTCTCGGTGCCGCGCTTGCGGGCATCCAGGCTGACCTGCACGCTGATTTCGGGCTTAACCTCGCCAGAGGGGGCGCCTTTTTGCGCGACGATGTTCTCAAACGACATGTCGCGAATGAATTGTGCCAGGATCTGCATTTTCACGGGCTGCTGCGCCGCTGGTTGCTGATCTGCAGGGGTCGCGCCGGAATTGGTGCTTTCATCGGCCATTGGTCTGGCTCCTCATCAACTGATTATCGCCGGATCGGCGATCCGGGCTCGCCGCGTTTCTAACAGCAGCGCGGCGCGGCCTCAATGCTGCGTCCAGCCCGATGGCTTGGAGGGCTTGCGATTCGGGTCTGCGGGCTTGGTCGTCGGCATTTCTTCGGGCTCGACGACATAGTCGGCGTCGATCACGCCATCTTCATAGGGCGGACGATGCGGGTCGCGGGGCCGTGCGCCCATCCCCACATGGCTGACCTTGACCCGCTTGCCAGCCTGCCGCAGCGCCCAGGTCCGAAAACCGGGAATCAACAGCAAAAGGCCCGTTGCGTCAGTAAAGAACCCCGGCGTCAGCAACAGCGCACCGGCGAACAGGATCATTGCACCATGCGCCATGGGCTGCGAAGGATCGCGAAATTCCGATATGTTGCGCTGGATCTCGGCCAGGGCGCGACTGCCCTGGCTGCGCATCAGCGCCGTGCCGATCACGGCCGTCAGCAGCACCACCGCCAGTGTCGGCCACAGCCCGATCAGTCCGCCGACCTGGATGAACAACCCGATCTCGATCAGCGGGATGGCTATGAACAAGATGAAAAGCCACATGACGCCCTCCTTTCCCCGGCAGTGAAACTGGACTTGCCGCCGTCCACCACCTACATAATGTCCAACGCCGATGTAGCCAACCTGCCTGCCCAAGATTTGAGGTCCTCCGATATGTCCAGCTCGCTGATCCAGCTACTTGTGCTCGCCGGGATCGCCATCTTTTTGATCCTGCGGCTCAAGAATGTGTTGGGCACCCGCGACGGGTACGAACCCCCCAAGGTCGAGACCCCGCGCGAAGGCCCGCGTCGGTTTGAAGTGATCGAAGGATCGGCCGATCAGGTCGACAACGACATCCTTGATCATGCCGAAGCAGGCAGCCCCGCCGCCGAGGCGCTGACACAGATGAAACTGGTTGAACCGGGTTTCGGCGTCGGCGATTTCCTCACGGGTGCCAAGGGTGCCTATGAAATGATCCTGATGGCCTTTGAACGCGGCGATCTGTCTGACGTCAGAGCATTTCTGACCGACCCCGTCGCGGATGCCTTTCAGTCGGTGATCGACCAGCGGAAACAGGCGGGACAGACGGTCGAGGCGCAGTTCCTGGGAACGCGTGAAACCTCGCTGGCCGGTGCGACCTTTGACACCAGAGACAACGAAGGCGAGATTTCGGTGCAATTCGTGGCCGAGATCATCGCCGCCACGCGCAATGCCGAGGGCGAAGTGATCGAAGGCGATCCCAAAGCATCCCGCAAGCAGCGCGACATCTGGACCTTTGGCCGGCGCATGGGCGAAGACGATCCGAACTGGCAACTGGTTGCGACTGGCTGATGGCGCGAAGGCGCGGGCTTAGCACAGAGGACCGTGAGCTATGGTCCCGCGTTGCCCAGACGGCGACACCGCTGCATCCTGCGCTGAAGAAACGCACGCCCGCCCCGGCCCCTAAGCCGGATAATCGCGGCGCCGATGTGCCAAAATTCAACGTCAAACCCTTTCGCGCCGGCCAGTCGTCGCGGCCCGCGCTTGCACAATCCAGCGCCATGGCGCCCTCGCCGGCCGAGCGGCTGGCCCAGCACGCCCTGCGCATGGATCACAAGACCCATCGCAAGATGCAGCAGGGCAAGCTGCGCCCCGAGGCACGGCTGGACCTGCACGGGATGACCCTGGCGCAGGCACATCCTGAACTGATGCAATTCGTCCTGTCCTGTCAGGCCGCCGGCAAACGGCTGGTGCTGATCATCACCGGCAAGGGTCGCGGCGATCACGGTCCATTGCCCACACGTCCCGGCGCGCTGCGCCATCAGGTGCCCATCTGGCTGCACCAACCGCCACTTGCTGCTGCGGTCCAACAGGTGCAGGCAGCGCATTACCGCCATGGCGGTGAGGGTGCCTATTACGTCTATCTCAGGCGCTAGGACGGCCCATACGATCGAAGCCAGATCTGCCGCTCGCGATCCGACCGCTCAAACGATCATGGATCGCATTTTGAGAAAAGATGGCGGATGATTGTCTTGATCAGCCATGGCGATATAGGTGCCGCCATGGCCCGGTGTAACAATCACCGCGATCGCGCGCCGTCAGCTGGAATAATTGGCCTTCGGACCAGCGAACCACCAGATGATCAGACCCAGCACCGGCAGGAAGGCGACCAGTGCGATCCAAAGGATCTTGGTTCCCGTCGACGCATTGGTGTTGATGATCGAGGCAATCGCCCAGACGTCGAGGGCGAAGATGATGATACCGAAGATATATTCCATGTCGGAGGGTCCCTGAACTGTATAGGGGGCCAACACGCGCGGCCCCCCGCCGGTTCCCTTACAGCACGTAGCGCGACAAATCGGTCGAACGTGACAAATCGCCCAGATGCTTTTCGACAAAATCTGCGTCGACCGTCACCGTCTCACCGCCCTTGTCGGGGGCGCTGAAGGACAGATCCTCAAAGACCCGCTCGATCACCGTATACAGCCGCCGTGCGCCGATATTCTCGATCGCGCCATTCACCTCGGCCGCGATCCGCGCCAGCGCGGCGATGCCGTTTTCGGTGAATTCGACCGTGACCTTTTCGGTCGCCATCAGCGCTGTGTATTGCAGCGTCAGGGCGTTGTCCGTCTCGGTCAGGATGCGGATGAAATCCTCTTCGGTCAGCGCCCGCAACTCGACCCGGATGGGCAAACGACCCTGCAGTTCCGGCAGCAGGTCACTGGGTTTCGCCACGTGGAAGGCACCAGAGGCGATGAACAGGATATGATCGGTTCTGACCGGGCCGTATTTGGTGGAAACCGTGGTGCCTTCGATCAGCGGCAGCAGATCGCGCTGCACGCCCTCGCGGCTGACTTCGCCGCCACGCGCCTCGGTCCGGGCGGCGACCTTGTCGATCTCGTCGATAAAGACGATGCCGTTTTCCTGCACCGATTCCAGCGCCGCGGCCTTGACCACCTCATCGTCCAGCAGCTTGTCAGCCTCTTCCGCGATCAGCAGCTCATAGCTTTCCGATACGGTCACCTTGCGGCGCGTGCGACGCCCGCCAAAGGCCTTCATCAGCCCCGACAGGTCCATCATCCCGCCCATGCCGCCGCCGGGCTGACCGGGAATGTCCATCATCCCAAGCGGGTTGGAGTTGTCCTGCAACTCGATCTCGATGACGGTATCGTCCAATTCACCACGCTTGAGCTTGTCGCGGAACATCTGGCGGGTCCCGTCGCGGGCCTGTTCGCCGGCCAGCGCCTCGATCACCCGATCCTCTGCGGCTGTATGGGCGCGCGCCTTGACGTCCTCGCGCATGCGGTCGCGCGTCTCGATCAGGGCGGCATCGGTCAGGTCGCGGATGATCTGTTCGACATCGCGCCCGACATAGCCCACCTCGGTGAATTTGGTCGCCTCGACCTTGATGAAGGGCGCATTCGCCAGCTTGGCCAGCCGGCGGCTGATCTCTGTCTTGCCGACGCCGGTCGGTCCGATCATCAGGATATTCTTGGGATAAACCTCATCGCGCAGGTCATCGCCCAACTGCTTGCGCCGCCAGCGATTGCGCAGCGCCACCGCAACGGCGCGCTTGGCGTCCTTTTGCCCGATGATAAAGCGGTCCAGTTCGGACACGATTTCGCGGGGGGTCAGGTCGGTCATGATGTTTCTCAGCCTTCAGCCTGCATTGCTTGTCGATTATCGCGAAAGAAGGGCGGCACCCTATTCCTCCAGCACTTCGACCGTCAGATTTCCATTGGTGTAGACGCAGATATCCGCCGCAATCGCCATCGCCTTGCGGGCCACGCCCTCGGCGTCCAGATCGGTTTCCAGCAACCCGCGCGCCGCCGACAGCGCGAAATTGCCGCCCGAGCCGATGGCGGCCACGTCATGTTCGGGCTCCAGCACATCGCCCGCGCCGGTCACAACGTAAATCTGCGCGCCATCGGTGACGATCAGCATCGCCTCGAGGTTCCGCAGGTATTTGTCGGTGCGCCAATCCTTGGCCAACTCGACACAGGCGCGTTGCAATTGACCGGGCGCAGATTCCAGCTTTTTCTCAAGCCGCTCCAGCAGGGTAAAGGCATCGGCGGTCGAGCCGGCAAAGCCCACAACCACATCGCGCCCGCCGGGTTGCAGGCGGCGCACCTTGCGCGCCGTGCCTTTCATCACCGTCTGGCCGACGCTGACTTGCCCGTCACCCGCAACAACCACCTTGCCGCCGCGCTTGACCGCAAGGATCGTTGTGCCGTGCCAGCCAGGAAAGTTTTCATCCGCCATCGTGGGTCTCCGTCTTGCCTGATGCTGAGATATGGGCCGGCGGGCGGCTTCGCAACCCGCATGGCCGAAAGGATAGCTGCCGGTTGGGCCAGGGTCCGGCTTTCACGAAAAAGCCCGCCACGCCAACTCGGGCATGACGGGCTTTCTCGATCTGTATCGGATCAGATGCTTTCGTCGATCCAGCTTTTCAGCGCAGCCTTGGGTGCCGCGCCCATGCGGTTCGAGACGACCTCGCCACCCTTGAACATGAACAGCGCCGGAATACCGCGCACGCCCAGGCCTGCGGCCGTATCGGGGTTTTCATCGACATTGACCTTCACGATCTTGATCTTGCCGGCATATTCTTCCGACAATTCCTCAAGCGAGGGACCGATCTGCTTGCATGGGCCACACCATTCAGCCCAGAAATCGACCAGGACAGGGGTCTCTGCGTTACGAACTTCGGCGTCGAATTCGGCGTCGTTCACGTGGCTGGTTGCCATTTTCATGCTCCTTCAGATGGGTGCCGGCCAAGGCCGGTTTGAATAGGGTCAGGTGACAGCTAGGGTCGCGGCGGCGTCGGGTCAAGGGCTGCCCGCGCCTGATCCAGAACCGCATCGGGCAGCGCCATCAAACTGCGCGTGGCCGTCCACAGCACAGCAGCCGAGACGGGCCTGTCGGGATAAATCAGGCGCAAAGCGTCGCGATACGCCGCCATCTGGCGCAAAATGCCGCTGGGCACGGCCTCGGCAGTGGCGGGCACATCGCTGTTGGATTTGTAGTCGATGGCCAGCACTCGAGCGGGGCCCACGATCAGCCTGTCAACGGTGCCGTGCAGCGTGCCGACCCAATCGAGCGGCGCGGTCAGATCGACCTCTGCCAGCACCGTTTCGCCCGGCTGCGCGGTCATGATCTGCGCCAGATCGGGTGCCGCGATCACGGCACCAGCCTCGGCCAGCAGATCGGCCATGTCATCCGCGCCCGGCAGCCCGCCCTCGGCGCCCGAAAGTGCGGTGCGCGCCAGTTCAGCCCAATCGCCGGGATCGGCGCCGGGGAGGTGCTCTAGCAACAGATGCAGCCGGGTCCCGCGCAGCATGGCGGCCTGCGGATCGGCATTCTCGACCGCCTGACCGGCCAACACCTTGCCCCCGCCCAAGGCCGTCGCTGCAACGGGCGCAGGCGGCCGGGCAGGGCGCGCGGGCCTGACCCGGACCCAATCGGGCAGCGCCGTGGCGTCGGCGCCGTGATCCACCGTCGGCGCGCTATGGCTGGGCCAATGGCCAAAGCTGTACCTCGTAGCCGTACCGATCCCGTCGATCTGGATCGGCTGATGGTCCAGCCCAGCGCCATTCGCACCCTCGGCAATCATCGCATGCCAACTGTCCAGCCCTTCGCCGGTCTCGCCCGCAGCCGCCACGATCAGCCAGCTTTCCGCCCGTGTCATCGCAACATAGAGTAGCCGCCGCCGCTCTTCGTCCTGCCGGGTTCGTTCATGCGCGACCGCTCGTTCGACCGGATCGGGGCGCTGATGCTTGCTGCCGCGCCAGACCGCCGGGCCATCCGGCAAGGTGATTGTCTGCGCCGCCGGCGGAGATTTGCGCTTTGCTGTGTCCGGCAGGATGACAACCGGGCTTTCCAGACCCTTGGCGCCATGCACCGTCATCACCCGGATCAGATCCTCGTCACCACTGCCGGCCTGACGGCGCACCTCGACATCATCCCCGGAAAGCCAGACCAGAAAGCCCGTCAGACTGGGCGTTTCCAATGCCTCATAGGAAAGCGCCTGCGACAGCAATTCGGCAATGCCATCCTCGGCCTCTTGCCCCAACCGCGCCAGCAGGCGTTCCCGCCCGCCATGGCGGATCAGCAACCGTGAGATCAGATCATGGGGCCGCATGTATCCCGCCTGCGCCATCAGGTCGGTCATGATCGCCGTCGCGGCGATGTGATCAGAGGCGCGCAGCCGCTCCCACAGGAATTCGCGCTTGCGCCGGCCATGGGCCAATCGGTACAGCGCATCCTCATCCAACCCGAACAAGGGCGAGCGCAGAGCGGCGGCCAGTGACAGATCGTCCTCGGGCGTATCAACACAGGCCAGCACAGCGCGAATATCGCGCACAGCCAGTTCGGCGGCCAGTTTCAGGCGGTCGGCACCGGCAATCGGCAGTTCGGCGGACTTGCAGGCACGGATGATTTCATCGAACAGCCCCTTGCCCTTGCGGCCCTGCACCAGGATCAGCACATCGCCATATCGCAGCGGGCGCGTTTCGCCGCTGCGGATGTCATGCAGCGGCGTGCCGTGGATCGCCTTGATCTGACTGGCGATCGCATCGGCCAGCACAACTTCGGCCGAGGGCGGCACGGGCTGATCCTGCGGCACCCACCATTCGCCATCCGCAGGCGTCTCGGGTGCGGGTGCAGGCGGCCAGATATCAACACGCCCCGGCAATGCATCGCGAAACGCGATATGGCGCGAGCCTTCGCCCAACCCTTCGGCCGCATCGCCGACGAAAACCGCGTCGACCACCCGCAGGATCGCCGGCGAAGATCTGAACGAATGCTGCAATTCGCGCTGCGCCATGGGTGCCTGCACCTGCGCGAAAGCCTGATCGAACTGCGTGCGCATGGCCTGAAAGACGGCTGTATCGGCACCCTGAAAGGAATAGATCGACTGTTTCGGGTCGCCCACGACAAACAGTGTGCGTTCGCGCGGCACCGCGCCGCTGCCACTGGTGAACTCCTTGGTCAGCCGTTCAATTACCTGCCATTGCTCGGGGCTGGTATCCTGCGCCTCGTCCACGAGGATATGGTCGATGCCACCATCCAGGCGCCACAGCACCCATTGCGCCATGCTGGATTCCGACAGCAAACCGCCAGCACGACGGATCAGGTCGTCAAAATCCAGCCACCCATGATCCAGCTTGCGCACCGCATAGCGACGAGTGAATTCATGGGCAAAACGGTGCAGCGACAGGCTGCGCAGCGCCAGGGTCAGGGAAACCCGATCCGGGCGCGCGGCCTCGACCCGACGCATCAGCGCGTCCAGCTGGTCCATCAGCGGCGCGCAGGGACCGTTTTGCAGGGCCTTGGTCGGGAACTTGCCCAGCTTGGCAGCAAAAGGCTCTTTGGCGCCAGAACCGTTCAAAAGCACATCTTCCAACATCGCCAGTTCGGCCAGCCCAGGTGCTGACCAACGGCCCTGTCCCAGCCGGACGCCAGCGCGCCGGTCGGTGGGGCCACTGGCAAGCAGCGGCGGGATCAGCGACGCGATCAGATCTGCCTCACCGCCCAGCAGAACACGCGACAGCAGACGGCGTTCATCCACATCCGCGGCCAGGCCGTGCGCCGCCCACAACGCATCAGCGTCAGGCGGGCCGGTATGGGCCGCCTCTGACAGTCCCGCCAAAAAGCGGTTCAATTCATGCCCGCTGTGCAAAGCCGTCAGATCAGCGATGACGGGATGTCCCTCTTCTGCCATTTCCTCGACGATCTCGGCACGAAGGACGGCGGCGCTACGGTCATCCAGTTCCGCGAACCCAAGCGGCACGCCCGCCTCTAGCGGAAAGCGGCGCAGCAAGGCCGCACAAAAGCTGTGGATGGTCTGCACCTTCAGCCCGCCGGGCGCCTCGATTGCCTTGGCGAACAGACGCCGGGCTTCGGTCAGATCGGCGGTGTCGTCTTCGCCCAATGCGGACAGGGCGGCGCGCAAATCGGGTTCCGGCAACATCGCCCATTCACCCAGCCGGCGCAGCAGCCGGTTCTGCATCTCGGTTGCAGCGGCCTTGGTATATGTCAGGCACAGGATGCGTTCCGGCCGCGTGCCGCGCAGCAGCAGCCGTGCAACCCGGTCGGTCAGCACCCGCGTCTTGCCCGAACCGGCATTGGCCGTCAGCCAGGTCGAGGCCCTCGGATCAGCCGCCTCAACCTGGTTCTGCGTCGCGCTATCCATCGCCGCCAACCTTTCGCGGCTGCGCCGGGTCCGACAGATCCCATTCGCCAAACCGTGCAAGATGTTCGTAATCGCCGGCAAAGCGGGACGTGGTCCCTGACCGCATCGCGGCAAAGCCAGCATCGCCCGACAGATAGGCTCTGATCAGGCTGACAAAGCGGTCCCAGAAATCGCCCATCAGATCGCCGGGTAGGCTGCGGTCATGCGTCTCGCCCTTGTCGCCCAGCTGGATATAGCTGATGCCCGCGACCTCGGACGGGCCGATGCTGTCAAAGGCCCCGTTTTCGACCATCACCGCCTCTAGCAGCAGCTGCTTTTCGCTGGCTTCGATATCGCTATCTTTCGGCGGCGCTCCGGATTTGTAGTCATAGACCTGCGCCCGCCCGTCGTTCAGCATGTCGATCCGGTCAGGCTTGGCCGTCAGCACCAGTCCGGTATCGGCCACGGCCATCTGCTGCTGACGCTCGATCACGGCGGGATGGCCCAGTTGCAACCGCGCCAACTCATCCGATACCAGCCGCTCGGCGATCCCGGCAATGCGGGCCAGCCAGAAGGCGCGGGCCGAGGGCCAGGGAACCTGCTCGTCCAGCACCTCGCCTGTGATGTGCAGCAACCGTGCCTTCAGCGTCTCGGGTGGAGTGTCGGCATCCGGGCGCGATTCCAGCAGGCACTGCACGATCATGTGCAGGGCTGTCCCGCGCAGCATCGCATCGGGTTCGGGTCGCAGCGGATCAAGCGCGCGCAGCCCCAACACGCGCTTGGCATAGATCGCATAAGGGTCGCGGATCAGCGTTGCGACATCGGTGGCCGACAGTTTCGTCAACGCGGGCGCGGGCGGGATCGGCGCGGGGCGCCTGGCCGGATCAACGCGCGCCTCGGGCCGGGCCAGCGCAGCAGCCATCGCCAGCCAATTCCCGCCCCGCGCCCGCATCTGCGCCAGCGCGGTCTTGCCACCCTGATCGGGCAAACCGTCCAGCAGGTTGGTCAGCCGGTTCAGCCAGCGCGAGGGTATCGTCTCGGCGGTGTCGTCCCGCCGTGCCCGCGTCAGGATCACCCGATCCGCGCCCATGCCTTGCTGAAAATCATGCGCAGCCAGTCCGATGCGCCGCTCGGGCAGGGTCAGCCCCGCCTCCAGCCGCATCTGCCGCGACAGCCAGGGATCGGGCTCCAGCGATCCGGGCCAGCCGCCCTCGTTCAGACCGGCCAGAATGACCGTCCCGTGGGCGTTTGTGCGTGCCTCTCTTGGGCCGCGAAAACGGATCAGGTGGTTGAAGGCAGGGTCGGCGCGCACCGCCAATGGCTGCATTTCGGTGCGCAGCAGGTCGGCAAAATCGCCCGGCCGCATCGGCGGCCCCTGATCGGCATGTTCCGTCAGATGTGCCAATAACGACTGCGCCTGCGCGCCATCATCGCCCTGCCACAGCCGCGAGGCGGCGACCTGCCCACCCGGCCCCGCGGCCAGATCGCTGGCCAGCGCCAGATGATCCGCCGCGCGATCGGCCAGTGGCCTTGCTGCGCGATCATCGGCCAGGGCGCCGATCCGGTCCAGCACCGCCGCCAGCCATTCAGCCCAGACCTTTTGCAAGGCATCGCCACGCGTCGCCCATTCGCGCAATTCGTCGCCATCCGGAAAGACCGGCCCTTCGCGGCGCAGTTTCAGCTCCAGATCCCGCGTCAGGCGCAGCAAATCGTTGCGGCCAAGCTGATCCGAGCCGCTGGCCGTCACCGGATGCTTGAGCAGCCCGAGCAGCGCGTCGATGGTCAGCGGCTGGCCAAACAGACCCGCGACCTGCCGCAGAAACAGCCCCGGTGCAGTCATCGGCAGTGGCTGGCCCGCGCTGTCATCGGGCACCAGATGCCAACGATCCAGCGCCGCCGTGACACGGCGAACCAAGCCCCCATCTGCGCAGATCAAGGTGATCGGCAGCATGCGCTCTACCGCGTCGCGCATGATCAGGGCGATGGTTTCGGCCTCCTGGCCAAGCGTATCAGCCTCGATCAGGGTCAGTTCATGCGTCGCAGGTTCCAGATCGCCCAACATCGGACCGTCGGCGATCCACTGTTCGGTCACCGGCGCGGGTCGCAGGGCCAGCGACATCAGCGCATTGCGTTCGGGTACGGGCGCTGCGCGATCCGTCCAGCGGGACGGATAACCGGCAGCCCGGATCAACGGGGCAAAGCGCGCCTGCGGGTGATCCTCGGCGGTGTGGTCCAGCCCGTCCCAGATCGCGTCTGGCTGATCGAAATCGAAGCCGGGCAGGACCACGGCGCCATTGGGCAGCGACGCCACCGCCTGCATGAACAGCCGCGTTGCCCCATGCGATCCGGTCGAGCCCGCGACAAACACCGGCGCAGCGGGCAGATCGCGCCCCTCGGCCCAGTTCGCCGCTACCGACTCGGCCGCTGCGCGCTGGCGAGCAGCACGGTCCACCGGCGGCTCACGCAGATAAAACCCGGCGGCAATGCCCAGAAACTGCAGCGCGTTCTGCCAGTGCCTCGCATGCTCGCCGGGGTCGATGCGCGACAGGGCATCCGGGCCGCAACCCTCGGTCTGCATCTCGGTCATCAGTTCCGACAGTGACTGCGCCAGTTCAGGGATCGAGTGCCCCGCCGCCAGATCCTGCCGCTGCAGCGACAGTCCGGCAACCAGACGCCCCAGTTGCAACCGCCGCGCCAAGGGTGCCTCCAGCGGTGCCATTGCCGCCGCCGGCCCCGCGCCCAGATCGGTCACGATACGCAAACGTGGCAAAAGCAGCGCGCCACAGGCGTCAAAGGCGGCCTTGATCGCGGTCAGCGTACGTCCGGAATTGGCGTAAATGGTTGCGCGGGCGATGGCTTCGGGCGGTTGGCCCGCCATCCGGTCCAGAAAGCCTGCCACGAATTCCTGCGCGAAATCGACGCCCGGCGGCAATGCGAACAGGCCCGGTTGCCAATCAGCCGCCATTCAGCATGGCCTCGGCCAGAGGGATCGTTTCGGGCCGTCCCAGATCGCACCATTGGCCGCCATAGACTGTGCCAAAGGCGCGGCCTGCGGCGATCTGCAGATCCCACAGCTTGTTCAGCGAAAAGACCTGGTCTGGTATCTCGGCCAGCCGTGCGGGGTTCAGCATCTGAACACCGCCATAGACCAGATCGCCCTTGCGCATCAGTCGGCCCGCATCATCGGTGCTGAAGTCACCGCCGCCAACGCGCCCTGTCGTCTGCGCCAAGGGCACCAGCATCAACAAGGCATCCATGCGCGCGCCGTCCCAGGCAGCGTGCAGCGCCGCAACCGGGTTCGCCCCGCGCCAGACCACATCCGGGTTCAGTGTTACCACCGGCCCCTCGCCCAGCAAGGGCAGGGCCTTGCGCAACCCGCCGCCGGTGTCCAACAGCAGATCAGCCTCGTCGCTTATCGCGATGTCCTGACCGGCCAGATGGTCGGCGATCATCTGGCCCTTGTAATGGCTGTTCACCACGATCGGCCCGGCCCCGGCCTCGCGCGCAACGAACAGGGCGCGATCCAGCAGCGTCTGCCCACCGACCTCGATCAGGGGTTTGGGACGGTCGTCGGTCAAGGGCCGCATGCGCGTGCCCAGCCCCGCGGCAAACAGCATCAGCGGCGCGGTCAGGCGTTGCATCGTGCGGCTATCCTGTCGGTGATTTCTGTAGTTGGCGCGGGCAGATCGTTCACGATTGCGGCCAGCGGCGCAAGGGCGGGATGCGCCAGATTGCGCCCGATATAGCCCCACACGCGCGGCATGAATGCAAGATAGCGCAACTTGCCATCGCGCAGCGCCAGCCGCGCGAATATCCCCATGATCCGCAGGTTACGCTGCGCACCCAACAACGCATAGGCAGCGCGGAAACGCCGGGCATCCGCCCCTGTTGCCGCGATGTAGCGGTCGATCATCGCGGTCTCGATGGCTGGATCAACGTCGCGCCGCGCATCCTGCAATGCCGAGACCAGATCATAGGCCGGATGCGCCGCCACCGCGTCCTGGAAATCCAGCAGGCCCAGCGGATCCTCACCGCGCCAGATCAGGTTTTCGGCGTGAAAATCGCGCAACGACAGCACCGGCGCTACGTCTGCACATAACTGCGCATGCAGATCGCGGATCAGCCCGGAAATGGCCTGTGCGGGTGCAGGGTCTGTCCCTGCTGCCTGCGGATACCATTCCGCGAAAAGACCGACCTGATGGGCCAGTTCCGGCCCGTCCAGTGCCATCACATCCGGCGGCGCGTGGCGGTGCAGATCAATCAGCAGATCCGTGATCCGCTCATAGATTGGCCGGGCCAGTGCCGGATCACGTTCCAGCACCCGTGCGACCAGATCATCGCCCAGATCCTGCATCAGCAGCAGCCCCGCAGGCGGGTCCTGCGCCAAGATCTGCGGCGCAAGCAAATCGCGCTGCCGCAGCCAGGCGGTCATGGTCAGATAGGCGGCGGTGCTGCCGGGCGGTGAGTCATCCATCAATACGGCGCTGTCTGCGTCACGCGACAGCCGGAAATAGCGCCGAGCCGAGGCGTCCCCGGCCAATGGCACGGCGCGCGCATCGTCCCAGCCTGCCTGATGCAGGAACCCGGCGCGCTGGACCGCCCTGGCAATGTCGGGCCAGTCCTCGGTCTGCCCATGCAAGGAAATATGACGCAATCCGGGCTCATCTGCCTGCGCGATCCGCAGCCACAGCGCGCCTGCTGGCGCCTCGCCCATGCGATCGGGCCATTCGATCAGCACCACGCTGTCGGCCATCGCGTCATCCAGCCCCAGTTCTTCCAATTCCGACACATCGCCAAGTCGATACAGGTCCGCGTGCCAGATTTCGGTGCCCGACGGATCGTCATATGTCTGGACCAGAGTAAAGGTCGGGCTGGGCACGTCCTCGACCAGATCACCCTGACGAGCCTGAATAAAGGCGCGGGCGAAATGCGTCTTGCCGGCGCCGACCGGCCCATCCAGCAGGATCGCCTGACCGGGCCGCAGCATCGCGGCCAGCATCCGGGCAAGGGCAGAGGTCATCGCCTCATCGGCGGTCAGATCGGCAAGCAGTGTCATGGATGAGGTTCTAGCCGCTGTCGCGCGCCGGGGGAATGGGCGCGCGGCAATGTCAGATGCAGGGATCGGGAAATCTGCTATTCTGATGCCGAAACAATCAAGAAAGCACGCCATGCGCCTGAGCGCCCTTGCCCTGACCACCGCCTTGCTGGCCAGCCCAGCCCTTGCAACGCAGGAATATATCCTGCCGACGCTGTTTGATGTGACCGGGGTGGCCGATGATGATGTGCTGAACATTCGCCAGCAACCCTCGCCGTCATCGCAGATCATCGGCCGGTTCGCCCCCGATCAGACCGGGATCGAGGTGGTCGACCAACGCAACGGCTGGGCGCTGGTCAATACGGCCGAGCAAAGCGGCTGGGCCTCGATGCGCTATCTGACCTATCGCACGGATGTCTGGCAGGCGGGTCAGCTGCCCGCATTCACCTGCGCCGGAACCGAGCCTTTCTGGGGTCTGCGGCGTGAGGACGGCGACCTGGTGCTGGATGGGGTGGACCTGCCGGAAACCAGTTATCCGCTGCAATCGGTGCTGGGCGGCGATGTGTTCCGCGATCCATCGCGGGCCTTGCTGGCCGAGGGGCTGACCGTCAGCATCATGCCGCAGCAATGTTCGGATGGCATGTCGGATCGTCGATACGGTCTGCGCGGCCATATTATTCGACACGGCGCCGAGCCTCGGCTGTTTCAGGGCTGCTGTACGATCCAGCCCTGACGACAGCCCTGCAGTCCGCACCGGCCCCGCGATCCCGCCGCAGATAAAACGCCGCGAACGACGTTGCGCGCGGCCCAAGGCGCACCTACTTTCATCTGGTCGCGCTTTGCGATAGATGCCGCCGCTTGCGGAAGAAGGAACCCCCAAGATGGGCTATAAGGTCGTTGTCGTCGGTGCCACGGGCAATGTGGGCCGTGAAATGCTGAACATCCTCGCCGAACGCGAATTTCCCGTGGATGAAATCGTCGCGCTGGCCAGCCGCCGCAGTCTGGGGACCGAGGTCAGCTTTGGCGAACGCGATCTGAAAATTCAGGATATCGACAGCTTTGACTTTTCGGGCTGGGATATCGCGCTGTTTGCCATCGGCTCGGACGCAACCAAGAAATACGCGCCGGCCGCCGCCAAGGCAGGCTGCGTGGTGATCGATAACAGCTCGCTCTACCGCTATGATCCCGACGTGCCGCTGATCGTGCCCGAGGTGAACCCGGACGCCATCGCGGGCTATGCCAAAAAGAACATCATCGCCAATCCCAACTGTTCGACCGCGCAGATGGTCGTGGCGCTGAAGCCGCTGCATGACCGGGCCCGGATCAAGCGCGTTGTCGTCTCGACCTATCAATCGGTCAGCGGCGCCGGCAAGGACGCCATGGACGAACTGTGGAACCAGACCAAGGGCATGTATGTGCCGGGCCAAGAGGTTGCACCCAACGTCTTTCCCAAGCAAATGGCCTTCAACGTGATCCCGCAGATCGACAGCTTCATGGAAGACGGCACCACCCGCGAAGAGTGGAAGATGGTGGCCGAGACCAAGAAGATCATGGACGCCAAGATCAAGGTCACGGCGACCTGCGTGCGCGTGCCGGTCTTTGTCGGCCATTCCGAGGCCATCAATGTCGAGTTCGAGGATTTCCTGGATGAGGATGAAGCACGCGACATCCTGCGCGAGGCACCGGGCATTCTGGTCGTCGATAAGCGCGAAACAGGCGGCTATATCACGCCCGTCGACAGCGTTGGCGAGTTTGCCACCTATGTCAGCCGCATCCGGCAGGATTCGACCATCGAAAACGGCCTGAACATCTGGGTCGTCGCCGATAACCTGCGCAAAGGCGCGGCCTTGAACGCAGTGCAGATTGCAGAACTGCTGGGCAGCCGCTTTCTGAAAAAGGGCTAAGGACCGGTGTTCGACTGGATCACGGACCTGATGCAGGGCGGCGGGGCCTGGGCCATTGCCGCCCTGATGTTTCTGGAAAACGTCTTTCCGCCGATCCCCTCCGAACTGATCATGCCGCTGGCCGGCTTCAATGCCGCGCGCGGCGCAACACCGCTGTGGCTGGCCATTCTGGCCGGCGGGGCCGGATCGCTGGCCGGTGCGTATTTCTGGTATCTGATCGGTCGCGGCTTTGGCGCGGAACGCCTGCGCCGTCTGGTCAAGCGCCATGGCCGCTGGCTGACGGTTACGCCATCCGAGATCGACCGGGCGCAGGACTGGTTCGCCCGCCACGGTGGCCGCGCGGTCTTTCTGGGCCGCTTTGTTCCGACGATCCGCACGTTCATCTCGGTGCCCGCCGGGCTTGCCCGGATGTCGACCCTGCCATTTCTGCTGTATTCCGCCGCCGGCAGCTTGATCTGGAGCGGTGTCCTGGCCACCGCGGGCTATCTGCTGGAGGGCGGCTATCAGTCGGTCGCGCATCTGATGAACCCGATCTCGACCCTCGTGGTGGTGGGGCTGATCACGCTGTATATCTGGCGCGTCATCACCTACGATCCCTCACGTTAAGGACAACTTCGCGCGACTTGTCCTGTGCAGCGGCTTGCCATGATGGTCCGGCTCGTCAAGACTGCCGGCACCCTATCATCGGAGCCCGGCATGAAATCTGTGACCTTCGCCCTGACGCTGACCTGCCTCTGGCCCGTTTCTGAGGCATTGGCCGACCGGATCGATCTCAACGCCCCGGCCAGCAGCGCCACCGTCTATCCTGACGGGGCAAGCGTCACCCGCATCGTCGAATTCAGCGCCCCCGCCGGGCAGCACCAGTTGGTTATCCCCGACATGCCTGCGGGCACAGACCCCGCCGCGCTGCGGATCAAGGCCGAGGACGTCACCCTTGGCTCGGTCGAGCTGCAATCCGCCCGCAACCTGCCTGACCACGCAACCCAGCCGCCCGCCATCACGGCGGCGCAGGCTTCGCTGCGCGAGGCCCATGATGCCGTGCGACAATTCGACCGCAGCCAGCAGGCACTGGCCACACGCGCCGAGGCGTTGCGCCAGCGCGCCCAGATCACCCGCGACCTGCTGCAGGGTGACAGTCGCCTGCCCGCCGATGAGATCCCTGAAACGGTCGAGCGCATGGGCGCGCTGATCGAGGATTTGCTGGCGCAGGCCGACGAACAGGATCACCAGATCGCCATGCGCGAACCGGACCGCCAGCCGCTGCTGGAGGCGATTGACCGTGCCGAGGCCGAACTGGCCGCGCTGCGAGAGGACAGCAGCAACCACGAGACGCTGATCCTGACGGTCGAGGCCACCGGTCAACCGGCACAGATCGCGATCACCGGCTTTACCAACGCCGCAGGCTGGCAGCCCGATTACGAGTTGCGCCTTGATCGTCAGGCCGACAGCCTGACCATGCAGCGCGGCGTAACCGTCTGGCAATCCAGCGGTGAGGACTGGTCAGACGTGCAGCTGACCCTGTCCACAGCCCGCCCGCAATCGCGCACGGACCCGACCCATGTGCCATCCTGGATGCCCCGGTTCGGGCGACCCGATGCTACGGAAGACATGGTCATGGCCGAGGAATTTTCAGCAGCCGACGCCCAGAGGGGTGCCAACCTCGAGATGGCCGCCGCGCCCATCGGAGCGGCCAAGATGTCGCGCATGGGGATCACGGTGGTCTATGATTATCCGGGCCGGGTCACAGTCCGCGATCAGGCCGATTCACTGCGCCTGACGCTGGACGAAAAGCAACTGACCCCCGATGTCATGGCCGAGGCCGCACCGCGCTATGATGACAGTGCCTATCTGATCGCTGAATCCGTCAATGCCACCGGAGAACCGATCCTGCCCGGCGCCGTTACCCTTTATGCCGACGGCGCGCTGGTGGGCCGCAGCCAGATAGGGCTGGTTGCGGATGGCGACAAGCTGCGCTTTGGCTTTGGTCCGATCGACGGGCTGCGGGCGGAAATCCGTCTGCCCGAAGAGATCGCGGGCGAGGACGGCTTTATCCGCCGATCGAACACCATGCATGAGACGGCGACGCTGATTGTCGAAAACCTGACCGATGAAGAATGGCCGCTGCGTGTCGTCGACCGCATCCCGGTATCGCGTCAGGAAGACCTGCGGATCGAATGGTCGGCAGAGCCTGAGCCGACCGCGACAGACCCGGATGGCCGGCGCGGCGTTCTGTATTGGGAATCGCCCATCGCGCCGGGACAGACGCAGGAAATCGTGCTGACCACCGACTTGCGCTGGCCAGACGATAACGAGCTGCTGCGCTAAGGATTGTCAGGCCGTCCGGGTTTTGGTTTCACCATCTGGACCGCCTGACAGCACGCCCATGCAGCGCGTCGACGCCGTTCAGACCTCGGAAAACGCTCCCGCGCCATCAACCTGCACCAGCGTGCCGTCCGAGATGTTGTGCACCATGCCGTGCAGCGACAACTCGCCACTTTCCACCGCCGCGCGAACGAAGGGAAAGGTCATCAGGTTTTCCAGCGAAACCAGCACCGCCTCACGTTCCAGCGCACTGACCTGTTGGTCCTCGGGCAGATCCTTGACCCGGTCGTAGCCGGGGCGCAGGATATCCATCCAGCGGCCAACAAAGCTGGTCTTCTCGTCCAGTTCGGGGGCATGACCCGCGCACATCGCGTGGCAGCCAGCCACGCCACCGCATTTCGTGTGTCCCATGATGATCAGATGCGCGACCTTGAGCGACGTCACGGCGAATTCCAGCGCAGCCGAGGTGCCGTGCTGCTGGCCATCGGGCTGAAATGGCGGCACCAGATTGGCGATATTGCGGTGAATAAAGAACTCACCCGAATCTGCGCCAAAGATACCGCTGACATGCACCCGCGAGTCACAGCAGGAAATCATCATGGCCCGTGGACGCTGTCCCTCTTCGGCCAGTCGGTGGTACCAGGCGCGGTTCTCGGTAAAGGTGGTGGCCCTCCAACCGTGATAGCGCTGAACCAGATATTTCGGCAGTGGGCGTGCAATGGTGGTCATGACGTCCTCGGTCTGATCTGTTTTCCTGCGCCGTGATAGACACAGTTTTCGAAAAATTCGAGAGGTTTCTTTCAGCGCGTGTAACCGTTTGTTCAGCCATTGCAGTCAATCTGCACGGACGTGTGGGGACACGAATGTTGGAGGTTTAAATGGCGCAGGTAACTGCATTGGCTGTCGATGAGGCCATTCAGGTCGACGCAAGGCGCGTCGGCGATATTGTAAATGAACTGGGTGAGCATGCCGCCCAGAATGTCATCGGACTGGCGCTTGAACAGATGGCGGTGCTGCTGACGGATGTTGACGCATCGCTGGACGCAGACCGCCTGGCCGATGCCGTTCAACAGGCAGAGCGTCTGTCACGGCTGGCGTGGCAGGTCGGGCTGTCGTCGCTGGCAGGTGTCGCGGTCGATCTGGCCTCATGTGCCGAGCGCCGTGATCTTGCGTCACTCAGGGCGGTGCAGGCGCGCTTGGCGCGCGTTGGCAATCTGTCGCTGACAGAAGTCTGGGAATGCGATGGCGGGCGGTAGATACGGGGATTGGCTTGCGAGGCCGGGTGGGCACGTTGTAGTCTGGCGCCCGACAAACCAATCAGGAAATGACCGCTATGCTGCCGGAATTCGCTGCAAACGCTGACGATGCTCTGCCCTTGTGGCTGGTTGCCAGGAACGGCCCTGTTCCAGAGGAAGCAGCGGGTGATTGGGTCAAAGCCAGCGGATTTTCTGGCAAGGCAGGCCAGATCTGCCTGCTGCCGGATGCCAAGGGCGGACTGCGCGGTGCGCTGTTCGGCATGGGTGATTCCGCGCAATCAAAGCGCGGCAGGTTTGTCATGGCTCGCGCCGCAAGCGGATTGCCCGCCGGCGACTGGCGCCTGGCTGACCTGCCTGAGGGGCTTGATCCAGACGAGGCCGCCCTGGGCTGGCTGCTCGCGCATTACAGCTTTGACAGATACAAGGCCGGTGGCGGGGCCAAAGCACGGCTTGTGGCGCCCAAAGGGATCGATATTGACCGCCTGCAGGCCATCGCATCGGGCGAGTTCCTGACCCGCGATCTGATCAATACCCCGGCCAATGACATGGGCCCCGATGCGCTGGAACAGGCCGCGCGCGATCTGGCCGCCGAAATCGGCGCGGACATTGCCGTGACCAAGGGCGATGCGCTGATCAGTGAGAACTTCCCGCTGATACATGCGGTTGGCCGGGCCGGCGCGCAGCAGCCCAGATTGATCGACATGACCATTGGCGACAGCGGTCCAACGCTGGTTCTGGTCGGCAAGGGCGTGTGTTTCGACACCGGCGGCCTGAACCTCAAGCCGGGCGCCTCTATGGGCATCATGAAAAAGGATATGGGCGGTGCGGCAACCGTGCTGGGTCTGGTCAAGATGCTGGCCTTGACCGGCGCGACGGACCGGATGCGGCTGCGGGTGCTGATCCCGGCGGTCGAAAACGCGGTCGCGGGCAACGCTTTCCGCCCCGGCGATGTGCTGACCAGCCGCAAGGGCCTGACGGTCGAGATCAACAACACCGATGCCGAGGGCCGTCTGGTTCTGGCCGACGCACTGACCCTGGCGGCGGAAAGCGCGCCGGATCTGCTGATCAGCTATGCCACGCTGACAGGGGCCGCGCGGGTGGCGCTTGGTCCCGATATTCCACCGTTTTATTGCGACGATGATGCCACCGCGACGGCGCTGCAATCAGCGGCGATGGACGTGGCCGACCCGCTGTGGCGCATGCCCTTCTGGGACCCTTATGAGCCGATGATCGAACCCGACATTGCCGATGTGGACAATGCGCCGGGGGGCGGCATGGCCGGATCGATCACCGCCGCGCTGTTCCTGCGCCGTTTCGCGCAGGGCGCGGGCCGCTATGTGCATCTGGATATCTATGGGTGGCAGCCAAAACCCGCGCCGGGCCGTCCGAAAGGCGGCGTCGGGCAGGGCGCGCGGGCCTTGCTGGCCGCTTTGCCAGAGGTTCTGGGATGAGCGATCCGCGACTGACCCCTGCGACCGACCGCGTGGCGCTGTCCAGCCTGCGCGGCACGCTGGATCGTCCTGACTATACCGATGGCAAGCTGATGCGCGTGGCGGTGCCCCTGGCCGAACTGTGCCGCACGCCCGCCGGGGCCCGCGACCGACAGCTGAACTTTGGCGCTGACGTAACGGTCATCGACGAGGGCGGCGAGGATGGCTGGGTCTTTGTTCAGGCCATGGCCGATGGCTATTGCGGCTGGACGACCGGCGGCGCGCTGTCGGATCAGCGCCCGCCGCTGACACATCGCGTCTGCGCCCCGGCGACGCATCTTTACCCTGCCGCGAACATGAAGCTGCATCAGTATTTCGCGCTATCTATCGGCGCGCAGCTTGCGGTCGACGGCTTCGAGGGCAGTTTCGCCCGACTGGCCACCGGCGGCTATGTGCCCGTACAGCACATCACCGATCAGTTGGAGACCGACCCGGTTGCCGTCGCCCTGCGCTTGCTTGGCACGCCCTATCTTTGGGGCGGCAACAGCGATTGGGGGATTGATTGCTCCGGTCTTGTGCAGGTCGCGTTTGCGGCCTGTGGCATCGCCTGTCCCGGTGATACGGACCTGCAGCGCGACGCGGGTCGGGCGGTCGACGGCGCGCCGCAGCCCGGCGATCTGCTGTTCTGGCCCGGCCATGTGTCGATGGTGATCGACGAGGAAAACATGGTTCATGCGAACGGCCACGCGATGGCAGTAACGATTGAGAATATCGAGGCCGCCAAGGCCCGTATCGAGGCCGCTGGCGAGGGGCCGCTTCAGGGCGCGCGGCGGTTTTCCTGACGCGGCGTAGTCAGGGGATGATATCGCCGACCCAATTCGAGTGGACCCAGCCAAGACCCGAGCCGGTCAACTGACGCCGGGGTCCGACCCTTTGGCAGGCATTGCCTTGGTCGATCTGACCGCCGGGAATCGCGATTCCCAGCCACTCGCCACTGCCGTTGAAGATGGTGATGCGGTCGCCGTTGTGCAGTTCGCCCAGTTTGCGATAATTTCCGCCCGGTCCGCTGCGGATCGACAGAAAGCCGTCGCCATCCGCCTTTAACCCCATGACCGTCCCGGCAGAGCAATTTGCGGCCTGACCATCGGATTCATGTTCAAAGATCGGGACGTCCAACTGCTGCGCAGAGGCTGCACCGCAAGCGATTGTCAGGGCAACTGCTGCCGCTGTTCCTGAGAAAATATGTGTCATGCATCCAGCCTAGGCCGACCGCGACGATTCGCGCAACGAAATCAATGACGCAGAGTGCCGGTCACAGGTTGAACACCCGGTCGGGATGAACCAGCCCGCCCATATAGCGACCAATGCAGATCGGCCCGGCGGGGTCGCCGACCCAAACCGTCTCTCCGAACTCGGCTGTGCCGGTCACCTGCCCCGGATTGCCGTTGCGGATGCGCACCGCTCCCTCGGTCGTGGCGCGCAAGGCCGGCATGTCACCAAGGGCAATTTCCAGCGGCAAAAGCTGGGCTTCCAGCCAATCCTGCGCCTCGCGGTCGATCTTTTCGAAGTCCACGCCCTGATCGGCATCGAAGGGCCCTGACCAGACCCGGCGCAGATGCGCGACATGACCCAGAGAGCCCAATTCGCGCCCCAGATCGCGCGCGATGGACCGGACATAGCCGCCCTTGCCGCAGACCATATGCAGTTGCGCGGTATCGGCTTTGCTATTCTCAAGGGACAGTTCCTCGACCCATAGCGGACGGGCGGCCAGTTCCAACTGTTCACCCCCACGCGCCAGATCATAAGCGCGTTCTCCATCGACCTTTACGGCGGAATAGGCCGGCGGCACCTGCATGATATCGCCGGTGAACCCGGTCAGCGCGTCCCTGATCTGATCGACGGTTGGCCGCATATCGCTGCGCTTGACCACCTGACCCGAGGCATCGTCGGTATCCGTCTCGGCACCCCAGTTAACGGTGAAATCATAGGCCTTCAGCGCATCGGTGATATAGGGGACGGTCTTTGTCGCCTCGCCCAGGGCAACCGCCAGAACGCCCGTCGCGTCCGGGTCCAGTGTGCCCGCATGTCCGGCCTTTTTGGCATCCAGCGCCCAGCGAACCTTGCCCACGACGGAGGTCGAGGTCACGCCCGCAGGCTTGTCCACCACCAGCCAACCCGAAATATCGCGACCCTTCTTGCGTCCCATGGATGCGCCTTGTCTCTAGGAAAGACGGCGGGATAGCGCCGCGCCTATTCGCCGTCAACCAGCCCGATCATCGGGCCCAGGCTGCGACCGAAATCGGCCCGGTTCAGGCCCGGCGCATAAAGGCGGCTGATCGAGCCGTCGAAATACAGCGCGTCGCGCACACCCAGCCCATCGCGGAACAACCGACCGAATTCGTGAAAGGTCACCGGGCGGTCGGAAATCGCGAACCACGCGGTCTGGCCGTCAGGCGATACACCAACACCGTTGCGAACATAGCGGCTGTCACTGTCGACCAGAAACCGCGGATGCAGCGCGCCGTCGATGACCAGCATCGGCCCCGATTGCGTGGCCAGCCTGCAAGCCGGTTGCGCCTCGGCAAAGGCGCGGCTTTCGATCACCTGAAAGGGCCGCGCGCCGCCCGTGCAAAATACGCCGTTGGGCAGCATGCCGAAATTGCCGCCACCGCCGGCTGTGACAATGCCCTTGCGCTCTTGCCCGTCTATCACCAGCAGCCCGACCGGACTGTAATCGGCGTGAAACATTCCGGCATTCATGGCGAAACGCAGCGCCTCATTTCCCGCCAGCGTCCGCCGCACGGCGGAAAAGCTGCGCAAGGGCGCGCCGTCGGCATCGTCCTGCCACAACCGCAGGCGCGGCTCGGCGGCGGCGTCTACCTCGCATATCACATAGCTTTGGCCGTCATGGTCCAGCTTGCCGCAACCTTCAGCGGATGCGGGGATGGCCAATGCCATCAGAAAGCCAGCGGCCAGCCCGATGCGACGCCAGCGGTCAGTCTCTTTCGGCATCGTCGATGTCGTCCGGGGTTTCAACGTCGCGCTTCACGCGTTCCTCGCCAAGCATGCGGCGGGTGTCGTCCATGCGGTCAAAGGTCTCGTCCAGCATGAATTTCAACTGCGGTGCATATTTCAGCGTCATCGCCTTGGCGATATGATGCCTCAGTTCTGGCGCGTTGCGGCGCAATGCAGCCAGCGCTTCGTCAGCCTCGCGCCCACCCAGAGGCAGGACATAGGCCGTGGCGACCTTGAGGTCGGGGGACGCCTGAACCTCGCCCACGGTGATTGAGTGGCGGTTCAGTTCAGGGTCGTGGACATCGCCGCGCAGCAGCACGTCGGATAGGGTACGGCGGATCAGCTCTCCGACGCGCAGCTGTCGCTGCGAGCGGGTTCCGGCGCCTTGATGATTGTTCTTCTGTGCCATGGCCCCGATGTAGGGGGTCGCGGGCCGCGCCGCAACGGGATATGCACAGCCTAAAAGGGGTGTGACGCATGGATAAACCGGGAATTGTGGTCGCCGGCGCTTCGGGGCGCATGGGGCAGATGCTGATCCAGTTGATCGGCGACAGCGATCAGGCACGGCTGGTGGGCGCGGTGGATCGGCCGGACAGCCCCTGGATCGGTCAGGATGTCGGCACCGCCATGGGCGGCGCGGCCATGGGCATCGTCGTGACCGATGATCCGATCGAGGTGATTGCTGGCGCGCAGGCGGTGATCGATTTTACCTCACCCGCCGCCACCGTGGCGCTGGCCGAACTGACCGCACAGGCCCGCGCCGTGCATGTGATCGGCACCACCGGCCTGTCCGAGGGTGACCTGAAACATATCGCCGCGGCCGCACGCCACGCGCCGATCATCCGCGCCGGCAACATGAGCCTTGGTGTCAACCTGCTGGTCGGACTGACCCGCAAGGTTGCCGCCGCGTTGGGCGAGGATTGGGATATCGACGTCGTAGAGGCGCATCATCGGCACAAGGTCGATGCCCCATCCGGCACTGCCCTGATGCTGGGCGAGGCCGCCGCCGAGGGTCGCGGCAAATCGCTGGATGATTTGCGCACCCCTGCACGCGAAGGCATCACCGGCGCGCGCGAAGAAGGCAGCATCGGCTTTGCCGCAATTCGCGGCGGTGACGTGGTGGGCGAGCATGACGTGATCTTTGCCGCTGATGGAGAGCGCGTCGTGCTGCGCCATCTGGCCACCGACCGCGCGATCTTTGCCCGCGGCGCGCTGCGGGCCGCGCTGTGGGGTCAGGACAAGGGGCCGGGCGAATATGACATGTCGGATGTCTTGGGACTGGGCTGACCGCCTGCCACGACCTGACGCCTAACGCGCGATCCGGTCAGGCGTCAGGCGATCCGGCCACCGGAGAGACCATCTTTAGCCGGGGATCACTGGCGGCCAGCGCCTGCACCCACTCTGCCTCGGACCCGAAATCATGGGGCACCTGATCGGCCCTGCGGCTGCCCGACAGGCTTTGACTGGCAAAGAAGTCGAATCCATACAGCGTCAGGCCCGCCAGATCAGAGCGCAACAACAGATCGATCATCATCGCGCCGGTGGTGGGCGGCGCGCCCAACTGTTCGCTGAGCGTGCCGTATTCGGCCAGTGGATGCAGGTAGAAACCGGGACTTTTCGCGGTCTGCCAGTCCAGCCGTTTGCGCTTCGGCGACATCCACAGAATGCGGTCGGGGCCGAACTTTCGCCGGTCCGCAGGCTTCAACCGGGTTGCCAGCGCCAGCCAATCGGTGCGCGAACCGTGGCTGTCGGCACTGGGCATCGGCGCGCGGTTGATGCGGATGACCAGATCGGCGGCATCGATATCCGCCCCTTGGTGACCCTCTTGCAAGGCCCGCGCATTGCCGACCAGCGCCACGTGCCGACCCGCCAGTTCGGCCAGCAGCGCGGGCTGGGGCACAGACAGCGTGGCCAGCATCGGTTCGTTTCGGAAGGCGCGGGCAACAAAAAATCGCAACGGGGTCATGACGCTCTTTCCAGCAATTCGCGATAGATGGCGACCAGCGCGGCGGCCTCGACCTCTATGGCATGGTTTTGCTCGACATGCCCGCGCGCGGCCCGGCCCGCGTCTGCCATGGCGACGGGATCGTCCAGCCAGCGCGCAATCGCGCCCTGCATCGCGGGGCCATCCTCGGGCTGGATCAGGGTGCCGGTGTCTACGGTCAGCAGTTCCTCGAACGCGCCAACGCGGGTCCCGACGACGGGCACGCCGCAGGACATCGCCTCTAACGGGGTGAGGCCAAAGCCCTCCCACCGCTGCGGCGCGACATACAGATCCAACGCGCCATACCAGCGCGCCATCTGATCGACTGACACCTCGGGCAGGAACAGAATGCGATCAGCCAGACCGGCCTCGGTCACCTGATCCTTCAGGCCGGCCAGATAGGCCTGATGCTGTTCCGTCGCGCGGCCCATGACCAGCGCGGTGACATCAGCTCGGTCCGGCAGCAGCGCCAGCATCGCCTGTACGAAATCGCCCGTGCCCTTTTGCGCGCGGATGCGGCCATAGCAGCCGACCAGAACCTGACCGGGCGGCAGGCCAAGCTGATTGCGCAGTGCGGCGCGGTCATTGGGAGGGGCAAACCCGTCCGTGTCGATGCCGTGATGTATCACGGTCGCCGGTCGGTCCAGATAGGCCGCGCCTTTGGCCGAGGTCGCGACCAGCGCATCCATGCGCTTGATCAGCCATTTGCTATAGCCCGAATGCTTGCGCTGCGAGGCCGAGGTGAACAGCAGCCGATATTTGCGCCGCAGCACGTGCCGCAGAAACAGGCCCAGCAGCATTTCGGTGTTGCGCCGCGCATGCCAGACCCGCCAGCGGTCCCGTGGCATGGTCGCCGTCTGGATCACTGGGATATGCGGCACCTCTGGCGGCAGGCCGGGGCCGGTGGCGCAGATCGCGATCATGCGCGCCTGAACCGGCACCAACCGGACGATGGTGGCGGTGACGCCAGAAAGGCGGCGCTTCAGGTTCGGGGCGATCACAAGCGGCTTGTCAGTCATCCGGTGCCTCTGGGGTCAGGAAATAGAACAGAAAGCCGACGGTCAATGGAACCAAAAAAAAGAGGAAGAGGGTCGAATAGGTCTGCGCGGCGGTCGAATCAGCACCGGCCCAGCGATAGACCGGGCGCGAGGCGAATTGCATGATGCCCACACCGCCGATAGAGATCATGTTCAGAAAGGTCACGCCGCGCCCGATCAGATGCGGCGGCAAGAACGGCCTGCCCTGCGCCATCAGCAGCGTATAGCCCGCCCCCGACAGGCCGACCAGCGCCAGCAGGACAATCGCCACGCCCAGCCCCGCATCAGGCCAAAGCCACAGCGCGGCCATGACCAAAACCGTCGCGCCTGTCACGATCATTGCAGCACGGCGCGTCCCGCCCAGCCAGCGCGCCACAGCCCCGATCAGCAGGTTCCCGATCACCATGGTCAGCCCCATGATCAGCGTCGCCCGACCGATGGTCTGGGCGTCAGCTGCGTAGACCTCGGCCAGATATGGACCCGCCCATAGGCCCCGGATACTGGCCGAAACCGCATAGCTGGCAAAGATCAGCGGAAACATCAGCCACAGCGCCCGCACCTGCAACAGCTGGGCCAGAGAGCCGCGCGGATGGCTGTCATCCAGTCGCGCCGGGTCGCGCACGGTCAGCGCAATCGCTGCCGCGACCATCAGGGTCACGCCGGCCAGCCCCCAGAGGGCAAGGCGCCAGCCCGTGGCCTCGATCAACCAGACCAGCGGCGCGGCGCCCAGAATATTGCCCAGCGAACCAACGCCGATCATCATCCCCGCCAGGGCGCCGAACGACGCGGGCGGATATTCGCGGGCAAAGATATAGTAGGGGCCCATCAGGGCGGGCGAGCAGCCAATGCCCAGAAGCGTCATCGACAGATGCAGATGCCAGGGCGCGGTTGCCAGCGCAAAGACGACCGCCCCGCCAGCGCCGCCCAGGGCCAGCAGCACGGCCACCGTACGGCGCGGCCCGATCTGGTCCAGCGCCCAGCCGACCGGGATCTGCATCAGCGCAAAGGCGATGAACCACAGCCCCGATGACAGCGCCAGATCACCCGGCGTCGCCCCCAGCTCCTGCCCCAGCACAGGGCTGAGAACCGCAAGAAAGGCGCGGTAGAACTGGCTAAGCGTATAGCCCAGCATCAAAGAGATGATCGAAGCCGAAAGGACCGGCATGTGCCCTCGCCATTTTGGCGCAAGCTGCGGCAAGCGCGGAGAATGCGCAAGGCCGCGCTGCCAGTGGGCGGAACCGGATCTTAAATCCAGACGGTCGGTCTGGCGCAGATGATACCCCGCGCCCTCGTTCAGTTCGCCGCGGGCTCGGTCGCGCCGCCCATCTGGACCAGACGGTCGATCAGCGGTTTGGCCTTTGGCCCGATGCGGCCGCAGGACGACGGATCATCCAGCAATGTAAAGGCCGGCCCGAAATAGGCGCGGTCATACTCGCTCGGGTCCATGCCCAGCTTGGCAGCCAGAAGGTCGCTGGTGCCTGTCATCAACGTCCACTCTCCGTCGGTGACCGGGTAGTCGGCGCAGTTCGAGGTGATGACATTGACCTCGGCCAACTCGCGGGTCAGCGCCTCGGCCTCGGCCTCGCTTAGTGCCGATACATCGGGCAGCGGTACGGAAAGCCTGTCCTCGGCCATCGCCACCTGTGCGCCGACCAGCACGATGCTGATCAGCACGATCAGCGCCATGAGCGCGTCCCAAAGTTTCATATCTGCCTCGATTACATTGCCTGTTTGCGTCATCCCGCCTCATCGCAACATAAACCGCAACCAAATTCGCCGTGAACTTGACCGCGAGGCAAGCCGGGCCTAGTGCATCGGCAACACAAACCCGAGGAGGCCGTGATGTCCGACCGCTATTCCCTTCTGATCCTGCCCGGCGACGGCATCGGCGCCGAAGTCATGGCGCAGGTCACCCGCGTTATCGACTGGTTCGCGACCAATCGCGGCATGTCCTTTGATGTCAGCGAGGATCTGGTTGGCGGCGCAGCCTATGACAAGCACGGCACACCGCTGGCTGATGAAACGATGGCCAAGGCGCAGCAGGTCGATGCCGTGTTGCTGGGCGCTGTTGGCGGGCCGAAATACGATGTGCTGGATTTCAGCGTAAAACCCGAACGCGGTCTGTTGCGCCTGCGCAAGGAAATGGATCTGTTCGCCAACCTGCGTCCGGCGCAATGCTTTGATGCGCTTGCCGATTTTTCGTCGCTCAAGCGTGACATCGTTGCCGGTCTGGACATTCTGATCGTGCGCGAACTGACCAGCGGCGTCTATTTCGGCGAGCCGCGCGGCATCCATTCTGACGACAACAATCCGGAAAACGAAGGCGGCCGCGTCGGCATCAATACCCAGCGCTATACCAGCGGCGAGATCCGCCGGGTCGCGCGCTCGGCCTTTGAACTGGCCAAGCGTCGCGGCAACAAGGTCTGCTCGATGGAAAAGGCCAATGTCATGGAATCGGGTATTCTGTGGCGCGAAGAGGTGCAGTGGGTCCACGACAACGAATATCCCGAGGTCGAACTGTCGCACATGTATGCCGATAACGGCGCCATGCAGCTGGTCCGCAACCCGCGCCAGTTTGACGTGATCGTGACCGACAACCTGTTCGGCGACCTGCTGTCAGACGCCGCAGCCATGCTGACCGGCAGCCTTGGCATGCTGCCCTCGGCCAGCCTTGGCGCGGTGATGGAAAACGGTCGGCCCAAGGCCATGTACGAGCCCGTCCATGGATCGGCCCCCGATATTGCCGGTCAGGGCAAGGCCAACCCGATCGCCTGTATCCTCAGCTTTGCCATGGCGCTGCGCTATTCGTTTGATCAGGGCAGCGCAGCCGCTGAACTGGAGGCTGCCGTCGAAAAGGTGTTGGCCGACGGCGTGCGAACCGCTGATCTGATGGGTCCCGATGGCGGTACGCCGGTTTCGACCTCGGGTATGGGCGACGCGATTCTTGCGGCACTGGACGCGGGCCGCTGACCTGACGGGGTAACTATGGCTGGCAGCAACAACGCCAAGGCAGCCGTCATCGCCCTTGTGGCGATGGCGGTCTATGCGACGCATGATGCGGTGATCAAGCAGCTGGGCAGCGAGTATCCATCGCACCAGATTCTGTTCTTTTCGCAATTGCTGGCCTTTCCACTCGTCGCGGTGCTGTTGATGAGCGACCGCAGGCAGGCCAGCCTGCGCCCGAACCAGCCCGGCTGGGTCGCCCTGCGTTCGGCCTGTGTGGTGATCGCGGGTCTGTGCGGCTTTTTCGCCTTTTCGCAACTGCCGATGGCACAGGTCTATGCGATCCTGTTCGCGACGCCGCTGATGGTCACCGTTCTTTCCATTCCGATTCTGGGAGAAAAGGTCGGTATCCATCGCTGGGGCGCTGTGATCGTGGGACTGATCGGCGTCATGATCGTGCTGCGCCCGGGCCAGGCGGACCTGACCGCCGGTCATGCAGCCGCCCTTTGTGGCGCCATGGCCAGCGCGCTGGCATCGGTCATCGTGCGCAGGCTGGGCCGGTCCGAGCGCGCTGTCGTGCTGATGCTGTGGCCGATGCTGGGCAACTTTGTTCTGACCGGCGGGATGCTGACACTGGCCTATAAGCCGATGACGCTGGGCGATCTTGCGCTGGCCGGGATGATATCGGTTCTGGGGCTGATCGCGGGTTTTCTGGTGATCCGGGCCTATCGCACCGGCGAGGCCACGGTTGTGGCGCCCATGCAATATTCGCAGATCATCTGGGCCACGATCTTTGGTCTGCTCATCTTTGGCGAAGGGCTGGACACAGCCACGCTGATCGGAACCTCGGTCATCATCGCATCGGGCATCTACATCGTCTGGCGTGAAGGCAGTGGCGGGCGGTCCGACAACACGCCGGTCATCGCGGCCCGGATGCGGCCAGAGACGGTCACCTCGCCCAAATCGACCCTGTTGCAGCGCCTGCTGCATGGCCGCAATTCATCGACATATCACCAGGACGACGACTAGTCGCCCTTGTCCGGCGCAGGTCTAAAACATCGGGTCCAGTGCAAACGGGTCGCGCGGTGTGCGGGTCACAAAGGTTGTGCCCGGGCCGCCCAAACCTGCGATTTGCTGGGCCAGGGTCGACAGCGCCGAAGATTGCGCCAGCGCGATGGTCTGCGGCTCTGTATTTGAAATCGGCACGGAAATATCAAAGCTGCGCGCATGATTGGTGCCACCGCCGCTTTCGTTGGCGACAAAGTAGCGGCCAGCCAGACGATAGATCCCATCGGCCTGCGCCAATGCCTTTTCCACCCGAACCTCCAGCTTGCGCTCGGCCGGTTCGCCCAATGGCCATGGCTCGGCGATAACCGTGGCGCCAGAGACATCGGAAATCGCCCGCGCCAAGGTCAGGGTCACAGCGCGTTCGGGGCTGTCTGCCCACAGATTGTCGGGGTTCGATCGCACCGCGCCATCGGCTGTCTGCCAGGCCACCTCTTGCCCCGACGCATATTCCGGCAAGGACACGTCGCGCAACTCGACCGTGGCGCCAAGCTGGTTGGCCACCTGGATCGGTTGTGACGGCGGGTCGATCAGAAAGCGACCGGTCGCCTCTGGATCGGAACAGGCCGCCAACATGGACAGCGTCATCAGAGGTGGCAGTGCGAACAGAGATTTCATCATCTTATCGTCCTAGGATAAAGGCGCGGGGGTTGCGTTCGATCATCCGCGCCAACGAGCCGAACGCCTCGGTCGCGCGGCGCAGTTCGCGCATCATGTTTACAGCCTCAGCGTTAAAGGCCGAGCGATCGCCATAGGATGCCATCACCGATTCCGCGCGCAAAGCGGTGCGTTGCAACTGTCCGATCAACTCGGGCAGTTCCTGCACCGCGCGCGCGACCTCGTCGGCTGCGGAACTGGCAGAATCCAGTGCGTTGTTCAGACTGCCCGCGGCATTTCCGTCACGCAGGTCGTTCAACAGCCCAGAGGCCGCCTCTAGCGTGGTGGACAAGTTGCGCGGCAGTTGCTCGGCATCTTCGGTCCCCAGCATCGCGCGCAGATCAGCCAGAATGCCTTCGGCCTGCGCGCTGATTTCCGAGAAGGCGAATTCGTCCACGGCCTGTGCGGCTGCGTCGATATCCTCGACCATCTGCGGCACGTCCGCAGCCGCCAGGGTGACCGCGTCCGCTGCCTCGGATGCGCTGTCCAGCGCGGCGCTAAGCGAGGCAACAACCCCGGCATCACGCAGTTCGCCAACAAGGACCTGCAAATCGTTCAACGCGTTCTCGACCGAGGCCATGGTGCTGTCCAAACGCCCCGGCAGCGCCGCCGCCGCATCGCTGCCGATGACATCGCGCAACTCGGACAATGCGGCGTTCAGTTCCGCCCCGATGCTGGTGAAATCGACCCCCTCGAGCGAGGTCCCGACCTCATCCAGCGACGTAATAAGCGACGGCAGGTCTTCTGATGCGTTGTTCAGCCGCTCTATCAATTGCGCGGTGCGTGTTCCGGTTTCGGCTTCGTTCAGCTGGGTGACGATCTCTTGCAGCTCGGCGATCGTGACTTGGGTTCCTTCGATCGTATCAAGCACTGCGCCCGGGATGGCGCGCGTGTCCTGCGAACTGGCCAGCGCCGTGACCGAGTTCATCATATCGGTGGCCGAGTTCAGCACCTCTTCGATAGGCAGATTGCCCACGCGCGTCAGGAAGCCCTGGGCGCTGGCACTGAAATCAGAGATCTCGCCTTCGACCGAAGGAATAATGGGATAGGGGTCGCCGCCGGCATCCAGCGTCGCGGGAACGGCATCGGGGATCGGGACCAGTTCGACCATCAGCGACGTGCCAAGCAGACCGGCGCTGGCCACGCGGGCGCGCAGACCGTTTTGCACCTCGCCCGCCAGAAAGTCCTGCACATCCTCTGGCGTGGTGCCGCTTTCCAGCCCCATCCGGGTGGGCGACAGGGCGATGGTCACCTGTTGACGCACCAGTGTCGGCTGATTGCCTTCCGGTTCATCCACCCGCACCGACAGATCGGTGACGCGGCCAACACTCAGGCCCTGAAATTGTACATCTGCATCGCGTTCCAGCCCGCGCACAGCGTTGTCGATCAGCAAGGTATAGCGAACGTCGCCGACTTCGTCGTCGGTAAACAGACTGCTGCGTGCGCTGTCTTCGTCGGGCTGCAGGCGAAAGACGTGACCCGGCTGGACCGGGCTGCCGCCACTGGTCAGGGTGGCAAACTCGACCCCGCCCTGCACCAGCGACGCCAGCGAGTTCACGTTGAACGAAACCCCCTGCGCACCAAGCGACAGCGAAAAGCCGGACGTATCCCAGAACACGGTCGCGGTGGTCAGCCGCTCGTCATAGGGGGCGCTGACAAAAAGGTCGGCCAGGACCGTCTCATCATCTTCGGACAATCGCAGATTTTCCATTCTGCCGACCTCGAGCCCGCGGAACAGAACCGGGGCGCCCTCGCTCATGCCTTCGGCATTTTCAGCTGACAAAGAAACCCAGGTGCCCGGCGCGTCTTCGCGCGTCAACGGCGCGCGCTCGAGGCCGATGAAGTGGTTCTCTGGCTCGCCTCTGGCGGCGGTCCAATAGCCCTCGATAAAAGCGCCGGTCAGCACGGTATCCAGCCGGGTGACGCCCTGCGCGGAAACCTGTGGGCGCACGATCCAGAACTGAGAATCCGCATCGATATAGGGCGCGACGTCCTGATCCACGCGGATATGGACAACGACCTTGGTCAAATCTTCGGAGAAGGCCACGCTTTCGACCTGGCCCACGGTGATTTCGCGAAACTTCAGCACGGTTTCGCCCGGCGTGATGCCCGTGGCATCGGCGAACTCGACCTCGATCAGGTCGCCGCGATTGGAATATGAATTCCACGCGATGGCCAAGGTCACGATCAGCGCAAGGATCGGCACCAGCCAGATAACATTGATCCCTGCCTGCGCCGCGCGGCGGGCGGTCTTGCGAACTGGGCTGGCAGGGCGGTTGGCCGGGTTCGGCGGCGTATCGGTCATCGCATTCCGTTCAATTCTTGCTGCTTTGCAAGGGCAGGCCCCGCCAGATCAGCCGTGGGTCAAAGCTTTGCGCTGAAAGCATCGTGAAAGCAACGGACAGCGCAAAAGACGCAGCCGCGGGGCCGGGGTGGATCGAGACGACAAAGCCCAGCTGCACCAGCGCCGACAGCACCGCCACCACAAAGACGTCGATCATCGACCAGCGGCCGATGAATTCCACCACCTCAAAGACGCGCAGCCGAGAATGCGCGTCCTCTGCCGTTGAGGGTTTGCCTGCGACCAGCCCAAGCCAGATGATCGCCACGAATTTCGCAATGGGCACGACCACCGAGGCCACAAACACGATGATGGCGATATCGTAGCTGCCGTAATGGATCAGCTCGATCACGCCTTCGATGATGGTCGCCTCTGTGCCACCCTGCAGGCTGGCCAGAGTCTGCGTCCGCATCATCGGAAAGATGTTGGCCGGGATGTAGCAAATGATCCCGGCAGCCAGCCACGCCCAGACAAATTGCAGGCGGCGGCGGTCAGGCGGGTGCAGGCTGGCATGACAGCGTGCGCATTTTTCGGTGCCTTCGGGCCAGACGCGACCGCAACTGCGGCAGCCGACCAGACCGGCGCGATGTGCCGTCAGGACCTTGGTGCCACCCTCGCTCATTCGCCCGGCACCTGTTCACGGCCATCCGTGTGCAAGCCGGCGTCTTCGATCGCGTCCCAGATCGTCGTCTGACACATGAAGCCACGCGACGCGAGGTTGACCAGAATCAGCGCGCAAAACGCCCAGAACGCGGGGCCCAGATGCACGGTCGCCAGACCAGCCACCTTGACCAGCGCCACGGCGGTGCCGATGACAAAGATCTCGGCCATGGACCAGGGTCGCAGTTCTTCCGAGATGCGAAAGGCATCCGCGGCGTGACGGTGCGGCGGACGGCCCTGCGCCAGCGGGACCAGCGTGTAAAGCAGCAGCATGGAGCGCAGGATCGGCAGGCCGACCACCAGCGCCAGCACCGCCAGAACCAAGGGCAACAGCGCACCTTCAGCGAAAGCCAGCGCCACGCCAAAGAGCGAGGTGGCATTGCCAAAGCCCATGCGCGAAATTTCAAGGAACGGAAAGAAGATCGCCCCGACCAGCAGCACGACCGACGTAAAGGACAGCGCGATGATCTGCACAAACGCGCCGCTGCGGGGCTTGCCCAGAACCGAGCCGCAACGAATGCAGCGCGCGGTTTCACCGATGTCCAGTTCTTCCTCGACGTGCAAGGCATCGCAGCGCGGGCAGCCAAGCAGCCCTTCGCCGGTTTTCAGATCGTACTCGCCCGCACCGCTGTTCATGTCGCAAAGATAAGCCTGCTGCCTGTTCATACAAGCGCATTGGTCGCACGGCGCGAACGGCAGCGTGAAGATGTGGCAAGCTTGCCGATCACTAGTGCCGCGATCCCTCGCGCGCAGCGGAGGTCAGAACGACATTGCGAATGTCGGTTATATCGACCGAGCTGACCCTTTCGACGCGGAACGGAAGCCGCAGGGTATAGCGATTGTTCTCGTGCGTGCAGTGGGCCTCGCCTTCCAGTTGGGCGGCAAAGGCCTCGATCAACTGGCCGCCAAGACCGGTGCTCTCGCCCGGATCCGGCTGCTCGACCCGGTCACCGGTCGAGTTCGATATTTCCAGCACGGCTTCGTATTTCGTGGGATGGGTCAGCGTGACGCGAACCCAGGGGTGATCCTCGCCCGGCGCGGTGCCTGCGTATTTCAGCGCATTGGTAAAGGCTTCGGTCGCCAAGAGTGTCAGCGGGACTGCCTGATCGGGCTGCAGTGTCAGCGGCTCGAACCCGGTGCGGACCCGCAAATCGCTGCCAGCCTCGACAGAGGCGTTGACCATCTGGTTGATGATATCGCCGATCAGACGATCTGCATCCACCGCATCAAGATGCTCGGCCTGATAGAGGTTACGATAGATCGTCGCCAGCGCGGCAACCCGGTCCTGAACCGACCGCAGGACGCGCTTGGCATCAACGTCTTCGATCATCCGGCTTTGCATGTTGATGATCGAGGCAATGAGCTGAAGGTTGTTCTTGACCCGGTGGTGAACCTCTTTCAGCAGCACCGTCTTTTCCGCGACAGCCGCCTCCATCGCCTCTTCATCGCGGATCAGGATGCGGGCCATGTTATGAAAGGTCTGGCTGACATCTCTGATCTCTGCGGGCGCATCCGTCAGCACCAAGGGCGGTGCGTCCCGATTGCCGATCGCAAACCGCCGCATCTGACTGCGCAGCACCCGGATATGGCGCAGGACCAACCGGTACACGGCGAAATAAGCGACCGCCAAGGATACCAACCACAAGGCGATGGGGATCAGCACGGCGGTGAATTGCGACATCGCAAAACCGCCCAGACCGGCCAATTGCGGGCTCCAACTGCCAAGCGCGTAAACCAGGCCCGGCACAACCGGCACAACCGCAAACACCCGCGTATCGCCGGTATTGCTGCGTTCGACAAAGGTGGTTTCGTTGCGCTCGATCAGGCTGGACAAGGTCGAACCCCGCGGCAAAAGATCGCCCACGCGAACCTCGGCGCGGCCATCGCTTGTCAGTGGCTCACCCCGGTGGTTGAACGTCAGAATACCGGCGCCTTCGGTCCCGAAACCCACGGAATGCGTTGACTGCAAAAGCGCGGATGACAGCGACACCACGACATAGCCCAGCAGATCACGGTCGCGGTATAGCGGCTGCATCACGACAACCACCGGGCGGCCGCTGATGATGCCCTGCGACAGCGATGCAATCATGGTCTGGGGCTGCGCGACGAACTTCTGGTAGGCCTGCGAGGTCCGCATATCCACCGGCCCGTCAGCCGGACCGCCCGATGTGCAGTTGGACACCCCGCTCATCGGCACGAAGGCCGCGCCTTGATAGACTGCGCTATGTGCGATGAACGACCGCATGATCTCGGTGCAGGCTTCCGCGCTGTCCAGCACCTCTAGCACGGTCGGTCCCAGCGCATCCGCCGTGCCCAGCGCACTTTGCAGCAAGGCGCGCTCGCCTGCGGCGGCCGAGGCCGTGCGGCCCAGCAGGGCGATTTCGGCGCTGCGCTCTGCCTCGCGCGAGACATGCAGGGTCTGCACCAGCGAAATCAGCCCGATGGGAAGAATGGCAACCGACAGCAGCGCGGCAAGCCTGAAGCCCAGACCCCTGGTAAAGTCCAGCCGGTCGCGCAGCCGCCACAGCATCCGAGATTTAGCGAGAAACGGGATGGTTCAAGGCCATGACAGCAAGGGTTGCCTGATCTGTCATTTCCAGCTCTTCCCCATCAGCCAGGTGCAAAAGTTCGGCCAGCTTGCGCCGACCGCGATTGGCCCGCGATTTTACCGTGCCCACCGCGACACCAGTCATATTGGCCGCCTCTTCGTAAGAAAAGCCAGAAGCCCCGACAAGGATCAGCGCCTCGCGCTGTTCATCGGGAAGCTGCTGAAAGGCCGCGCGAAAATCATGCAGTGCAAGGCGGCCATCGTGTTCTGGCCGGGTTGCCTGACGCGCCGCGTGAATACCGTCGGTATCGCTGACCTCGCGCTTGGTCTTGCGCCGCGCAGAATAGAAGGTGTTCCGAAGGATCGTGAACAGCCAGGCACGCAGATTGGTGCCTGCCTGAAACTTGTCCATGTTGGTCCACGCCTTGACGATGGTGTCTTGTACAAGGTCATCTGCCGACGATCCCTCACGCGTCAACGACAACGCAAACGCCCTCAGAGCCGGCAGATGATCTACCAGTTCGTCACGCGGATCGCCTACCTTGGTGCCCTTGGCGGGCGCCGGGTCCCTTGACGTGGTCATTTATTTATCCTGGTCCCGCAATTGCTGCAAAAGGGCGACAAACCGGTCGGGAATCTCGCTGGTCGCATCCTGCTCATAGACACGCTTCAAATTCTCGTCGATCTGCTTTTCGATCTCGGCCTTGGGGCGATTTTCCCGATTTTCGGTCATGCTTTTGTTAAATCCAGCAAGCTTGTGCACACCCATTGTAACATGTAGTGGTTTGGCAGAGTTCCCATACTTGGAACCTTTTTTAAGGAATAAGATCTATGTCTTCTGCCGATGTAGCACAAATCATCGGGCGCGAACTGCCCTTTCTGCGGAGATACGCACGGGCACTTACTGGCACTCAATCTGCCGGAGACAACTACGCTGCCGCGACCCTGGAAGCCATCCTTTCAGACCGATCAATGTTAGAGGGGTCCAGCGATATTCGTGTTGGACTGTTCAAGGCATTTCACGCCATCTGGCAAAGCTCGGGTCAGCCCGTCGAACTGCAAGGCGACGCTGATGGTCGCGAGGCGCGCGCCCAGGCCCACATGCGCAACCTGACCCCGAATTCGCGCGAGGCGCTGCTGCTGCGCACGATCGAGACCTTTCGCTATGATCAGGTCGCTGAAATCATCCAAAGCACGCAGACCGAGGCCGAGGAACTGGTCCAGATCGCATTGAACGAGATGGGCCAGACGCTGCGTGGCAGTGTAATGGTGATCGAGGACGAGACCATCATCGCGATGGACCTCAAGGGCATCGTGCAGGCCATGGGCCACGAGGTTACCGGCGTGGCCCGTACCCATACCGCTGCCGTTGAACTGGGCAAGCAACGCCGCCCCGATCTGGTTCTGGCCGATATTCAGTTGGCCGACGGATCATCGGGCATCGATGCGGTGAACGAGTTGCTGGCTGATCAGGCCGATCTGCCGGTGATCTTCATCACCGCCTTTCCCGAACGCCTGCTGACCGGCGAACGGCCCGAACCGGCGTTCCTGATCTCCAAGCCCTATTCCGAAGAACAGGTTCGTTCCGCGGTATCTCAGGCGATGTTCTTTGCATCGACCGAGAACATGGACGTCTGACAGCAACTCCGCCGCGGCGAGGTCAGGCGGATAGCCGGGCCGCGCGCGCGGCGGCGACACGGCGGCGGCGGGCAAGCTCGACATTGATCAGCGCGCCCAGCAGCACCGAAAATCCCGCGAGATAGAACCACATCAGCAGCGCGATCACCGCGCCAATCGAGCCGTAGATACGATTATAGCTGTTGAAGCTGCTCAGATAGGATGAGAACGCGATCGAGACGGCCGCCCAGACCAGCGCGGCCACCAGTGCGCCCCATGTAAAGATCGAGGTGCGCGGCGCTTTGACGTTGGGGCCGTATCGGTAAAGGATGCCAATCCCCAGGATAACCAGCGTGAACATCGCCACCCAAGGTAGCCCCGAAACCAGCCATGACCGCAACGGGCCGAAGGTCATGAAGTTGATGATCACAGGCAGGATCACAATCGTTGCCAAACCGGACAGAACGATCCCCACGATGGCCAAGGTCAGCACATAGGCCAACAGAAAACCAAAGATGGTCGAATGCGACCTGACGCCGTAAGCGGCATTCAGGCCGCGCACCAGCGCATCAACCCCGGCGCGCGCCGCAATCGTGGCGACCAGGAACGACAATACAGAAGCCCAGCCTATCGTCGTGCGTCCGCCCGACAACAGCGCCTCGATCTGGGAATCCAGGATCGCCGCTGCACCATCCGGAATGAACTCATGGGCGACGCGCAGATATTCGTTGATCACCGCCGGATCGAACCAAAGACTCCACAAGGCGATGATCGCGGCCAGACCGGGAAAAACCGCAAACATCGCATAGAATGCCACACCCGCCGAGATCAGGCCCATGTGGATCTTGTCCATCCGGACCAGCACCGCCGAAATGAAGGCGCCAATATCGCGCAGGCGGTTCAGAGGGTGCCTCGGGTGGCTGCGATGCGATGCAACCGTGTCATGAAAACCGCGCCCAGATCGCATCATCGCCCAGTTTGGCGATGAACTCTGCATGGGCCTGGGCCTCTGGCTGGGTGATGCGCGGCGGCAGGTCTGTTGGGCGCGGCTGACGGCGATTGAGCTGCCGGTCGCCTTCATCGGTTTGCTCTGACGTCTGCGCGGGGCCGCTGAGAACCAGATCAGGCTGACGGCCGCCAATCAGTTCAAGGTAAACCTCGGCAAGCAGTTCGCTGTCCAGCAGCGCCCCGTGCAGGGTGCGGTTGGAATTGTCGATCCCGAACCGGCGGCACAGCGCATCCAGCGAGGCTGGCGAACCGGGATATTTCTCTCGCGCCATTGCAACGGTATCGAGCGCGCGGGATGCCGGCAGCGTCGCAAGGCCGGCGCGGCGCAGTTCGGCGTTGAGAAACTTCATGTCAAAGCTGGCATTGTGAATGACCAGCTTGGCGTCGCCGCCGATGAAATCAATAAAGCCTTGCGCGATCTGGGCGAATTTCGGTTTTCCCCGCAAAAAGTCGTCGCCCAGCCCGTGGACATCAAATGCCTCTTTGGGCATCGAGCGCTCCGGGTCGATATATTCGTGATAGGTGACGCCGGTGGGCAGGTGATTGATCAGCTCAATCGCGCCGATCTCGACGATGCGGTCATCCTTTTCGGCGTCAAAGCCGGTGGTTTCCGTATCAAGGACGATCTCACGCATATGATTGTATTTCTTTGCTTATGTCTAAAACGGCCTGTCTTGCACCCGCCATATTATCGGATGGAATGATCCAATCCGCCAGCACCCTCTTTTCCGCATCCGGCATCTGCCGGTCAAGGATCATCGCGAAATTTTCCTCGGTCATGCCGGGTCTGTCCAGAACACGCCTGCGCTGCATTTCCGCGCTTGCCGAGACAACTGCCACGCCGTCCATTCCGGCTTGCCCGCCGGTCTCGAACAAAAGCGGAATGTCAAAGACGATGATCGCAGCACCTGAATGGCGATCAGCAAAATCCTTGCGATCCTGCAGCAAGAGGGGATGCACGATCGCCTCTAGTCGCGCGAACCCGGTCGGATCGGCTGCCAGAGCAGATTTTAGCGCCGTGCGATCGACCTGACCATCGACAACTGATCCGGAAAAGGCCTGCCCGACTGGCACGACAGCCAGACCGCCTCTGGCGTAAAGCCGATGCACGGCGGCGTCTGCGTCCCATATCGGATGGCCAAGATCCCTGAACATCTGCGCGGCAGTCGATTTTCCCATGCCGATGCTGCCGGTAAGGCCCAGGCGAAAGCTCATTCGAGCACGGCGGCGCGGGCTGCCTCATCGACCTCGGGTCGTTGGCCGAACCAGCGCTCGAACCCCGGTGCGGCTTGGTGCAACAACATGCCCAACCCGTCCACGATGCGGCAACCACGCTGCTGTGCGCCCTCGAGGAAGGGCGTCATCAGGGGGGTATAGACCAGATCGGTTGCCACCGCGTCCGGCGACAGCGCGTCCAGTGGTATCCGGAACGGCTGTTTACCGGTCATGCCGAGCGAGGTCGCATTGACCGCAGTCGCCGCCCCATCCAGCATATTCCCGGCTTGCGCCCAGTCATAAACGACAACGCGCGCACCGAATTCGCCCTTGATCTGCTCGGCCCGCAAGCGTGTGCGGTTCGTGATGCGCAATTCGTGCACCCCGCTATCCAGCAATGAGGCAACCACGGCCCGCGCCGCACCCCCGGCCCCAATGACCGCTGCCGGTCCTGCATCCGCCTGCCAATCTGGCGCATATTGCCGTAAATTCGCAATGAAGCCATAACCGTCTGTATTATCGGCGTGAATCTTACCATCAGGCCGAAAGATCAGGGTGTTCGCCGCACCGATCAATGCCGCACGGTCGGTGACGACATCGGCCAGCGTCAGGACGGCCTCTTTATGCGGTATGGTCACGTTCAGCCCGACGAAACCGGCAAAGGGCAGCACCCGCAACACTTCGGCCAGATGTTCTGGCATGACCGACATGGGCACATAGTGCCCGTTGATGCCATAGTGCTTCAGCCAATGACCGTGCAGCCGCGGAGATTTGGAATGACCAATCGGCATTCCGATAACACCTGACAGCGGTACATCAGCGATCTGGGTTGGTGCGACAGCATCGGCCATGCGTTGGTGAACCATGAGAAAACGCGCTTTGCCGATAATCTAGGCCGCATCCGCAAGGTGGGAAAGACAAAACCCACATTTATCGTTGGTTGTGGCAGGCAAGTCTCAACTGTGGACAAGATCGGGGATATTCCGGGGCGTGGCCTTGGGGCGGTCATGGGGACGGCGAAACGTGGGGAAAACCGCTTGAGACAAAGGCGGAACGACTGCGTTTCCTCCACATGGTGACAGTTTTATGACCGATCACCTTTCGTCTGTGGAGATGGGACCTTATCCACATCTTGTTCACAAGATAGAACATCATAGCAATATGATTTTATTATATTTTTTTGTTTATCAACAGTTCTACACCCAAACTCTGAAGGGCACATGATTCTGTGGACAATTGGTCCTGAACCGGGATTGTCCAGACTGTCCACTGCCCTTACAACTACATCAATCTTTATTCTTTCTTTCTATTATATAAGAAGAAAGGCGATGAGGCTGTGAAATGACCGACCTGCTGAGCACCCTCTATCCGTGGATCAAGTCCCTGCATGTGATGGCTGTGATTTCATGGATGGCTGGCCTGTTCTATCTGCCCAGGCTGTTTGTCTATCACGCAGAACGCGGGATGCGGGACGGTGAACCGTCTCAGAGCTTTGTGATCATGGAACAGAAGCTGCTGCGCCTGATCATGAACCCGGCAATGATCGTGACGTGGATCGCTGGGCTCTGTCTGGTGTTCACACCCGGGATCGTCGACTGGGGTTATGCCTGGCCTTGGGTCAAGGCTGCAGCAGTGCTGGCGATGACCTGGTTTCATCACTGGCTGGGCCGGCAGCGAAAGAACCTGATGAAGGGTAAGGCGCTGGATGGTCGGCGGTACCGGCTGATGAATGAGGTGCCGACCCTGTTGATGGTCATTATCGTGCTGTCGGTGATCGTAAAATTCTGATCGGTTGACTCTGTAGCGCCGGTCGCCTATGTGCTGCACAAGCCCGGCCGTCCGGTTTGGGGATTTCCATACATTGATGCTGTACCCGCCTGTAATGCTGCGGGTCGTTTGATATCGGTCCAAATTATGAATGAAGAACGCCTGAACCTGTCCGATCTGAAAGCCAAGACGCCAGCTGATCTGCTGTCCATGGCCGAAGAGTGGGAGATCGAGAACGCCTCGACCATGCGCAAGGGCGAGATGATGTTCTCGCTGTTGAAAGAGCATGCCGAGGATGGGTGGGACATTGGCGGCGATGGTGTGCTGGAGGTCGTTCAGGACGGCTTTGGCTTCCTGCGCTCGACCGAGGCGAACTATTTGCCGGGTCCCGATGATATCTATGTCAGCCCTGACATGATCCGCCAGCATTCGCTGCGGACCGGTGATACCGTTGAGGGCGTGATCCGCGCGCCGGGCGAGAGCGAGCGTTATTTCGCCTTGACCAAGGTCGAGCAGATCAACTTTCAAGATCCGGAGCGGGCACGTCACAAGGTTGCCTTTGACAACCTGACACCGCTTTACCCCGATGACCGGCTGAACATGGAAATCGAGGATCCGACGATCAAGGATCGCTCGGCCAGGATCATTGATCTGGTGGCCCCGATCGGCAAAGGGCAGCGTTCGCTGATCGTTGCACCGCCGCGGACGGGGAAGACAGTGCTGCTGCAGAATATCGCGCATTCGATCGAACGAAATCACCCGGAATGCTATCTGATCGTTCTGCTGATCGACGAGCGGCCGGAAGAAGTGACGGATATGCAGCGTTCGGTTAAGGGCGAGGTTGTGTCCTCGACCTTCGACGAACCGGCCAGCCGCCACGTTGCGGTATCGGAAATGGTGATCGAAAAGGCCAAGCGCCTGGTCGAGCACAAGCGAGATGTCGTAATCTTGCTGGATTCGATCACGCGGCTTGGTCGGGCCTTCAACACGACGGTGCCGTCATCGGGCAAGGTACTGACCGGCGGCGTTGACGCCAACGCGTTGCAGCGTCCCAAGCGGTTCTTTGGCGCGGCGCGGAATATCGAAGATGGTGGATCTCTGACCATTATCGCGACGGCGCTGATCGATACCGGGTCGCGAATGGACGAAGTGATCTTTGAGGAATTTAAAGGTACCGGCAACAGTGAAATCGTGCTGGACCGCAAAGTGGCGGATAAACGGGTCTTCCCCGCAATGGATATTCTCAAGTCCGGGACCAGGAAGGAGGAACTTCTTGTTGATTCCAAAGACTTGCAGAAGACTTACCTGTTGCGTCGTATTCTTAACCCGATGGGTACGACCGACGCGATCGAATTCCTTATTTCGAAGTTGAAGCAAACCAAAACCAACAGCGAATTCTTTGATTCCATGAACGCGTGACCAAGGTTGTAGCTTTGCTATGGACACGATCTTCGCAGAAGCAACGCCACCCGGCAGGGGTGGCGTTTCCATTTTAAGGATCAGCGGCCCCGATGCCAGATCGGCGGCTGAGCTTTTGGCAGGGCCATTACCCATCCCCCGCCAGGCTGAATTCCGTGCCTTGCACGACGCGGATGAGGTGTTGGACCAGGCGCTTGTCATCTGGTTCGAGGACGGCAAGAGCTTTACCGGAGAACAGTCCGCAGAGTTGCAATTGCATGGTGCCCCTGCTGTTGTGCGGCGCGTTATGGAGGCGTTGCGAGGCACCGGACTACGCGAAGCAGAGGCGGGAGAATTTACACGGCGTGCATTTCTGAACGGCAAGCTTGATCTTGCCGAGGTCGAGGGACTGTCTGATCTGCTGTCGGCCGAGACGGAATCACAGAGGCAGCAGGCGATGCGGGTAGCCGGTGGTGACATCGGCAAGCTAACGGCGCGCTGGCGCGATATGTTGATCCGGGCAGGCGCCTTGATAGAAGCAAGCATCGATTTTGCAGATGAAGAAGCGCCGGATGAAGTGCCTGATGAGGTTTATGAGCTGATCGAACAGCTGCGGGAGCAGATATCGGAAGAGTTGAAGGGCTATCCGGCCAGCGAACGGATTCGCGAGGGCTTTGAGGTGGCGATCATCGGGCCACCGAATTCAGGCAAGTCGAGCTTGATAAACCGGATTGGCGGCCGTGACGTCGCGATCGTTTCATCGCGTCCAGGAACCACCCGCGACATCATAGAACTGCGGCTGGACCTGCGTGGATTGTCGGTGACCCTGCTGGATACAGCTGGGTTGCGCGAAACCGAGGATGAGATTGAGGCGGTCGGCGTCGCAAAGGCGCGCCAGCGAGCTCAGAATGCTGATTTGCGAATATTTTTGGCTGAAGGCGAGCACTCGGATCTGTCGTTGTTTAAGGATGGCGATCTTCGTTTACAGTCGAAGGCTGATCTGGATCCGGCATCCGAAGGCGTTTCCGCGCTGACAGGTTCCGGGATAGATCAGATGCTTGACGCAGTGTTTGCGCAACTGTCGCAGAGGGTCGCGGGCGCTGGTCTGGTTAGTCATCGCCGGCAGGCAGATGCCCTTCGCGAGGCGATTGCGGCGCTGGATATAGCGGACTTGCGCCCAGAGATACTTGCAGAATCCGTCAGACAAGCGGCATTGTCTCTTGAGCGGCTGGTTGGCCGCGTGGGGGCAGAGAATTATCTAGACGTTGTATTTTCGTCGTTCTGTATCGGAAAGTAGGGTGTTTCACGTGAAACATTTTGATGTGATCGTAATCGGCGGCGGCCATGCCGGCATAGAGGCCGCGGCAGTTTCTTCGCGAATGGGCGCGCGAACTGCGCTTGTCACCATGCGCGAGACAGACCTAGGCGCACTCTCCTGTAACCCGGCCATTGGTGGTTTGGGAAAAGGCCATCTGGTTCGCGAGATAGACGCGTTGGACGGCTGTATGGGGCGCATTGCCGACAAGGCCGGAATTCAGTTCCGCCTCTTAAATCGTCGCAAAGGCCCGGCTGTTCGTGGCCCGCGCGCTCAGATGGACCGTGCTGCCTACCGCCGAGAGGCGCGTGCACATCTTGATCGTACCGAAAATCTGACCCTCATATTCGGCGAGGTTGTTTCGTTTTTGCAGGCTGGCGATTCTGTTATTGGCGTTTCGCTCGCGGATGGCAGCAGCCTAGAGGCAGCGTCGACCGTGCTGACGACGGGCACCTTTCTGAACGGCGTCATTCATATTGGTGACGAAACTCGGCAGGCGGGCCGATGGGGAAATGGCGCGTCTGTCGGGCTGGCCGCATCGCTGGCAAGATTCGATCTGCCGCGCGGCCGACTGAAGACAGGCACCCCGCCGCGTCTTGACGGGAAAACGATCGATTGGGATGCGTTGGAACAGCAGCCTGGTGACGACCAGCCAAGCCTTTTCTCTGATCTCAGCAGCGGCACATCGCTGCGGCAAATTTCCTGTTCGATCACCCACACAAACGCCGACACGCATCAAATCATCAGGGAAAACCTTGGCCGCTCCGCAATGTATGGCGGCCAGATCAGCGGGCGGGGGCCGCGGTATTGTCCGTCGATCGAGGATAAGATTACGCGGTTTGCAGACAAGGAATCACACCAGATCTTTCTTGAGCCCGAAGGACTGGAAGACGATACGGTCTATCCGAACGGGATATCGACCTCGCTGCCCCAAGATGTTCAAGTCGACTACGTTCGGACAATACAAGGTCTTGAAAATGCGGTAATTTTGCAGCCAGGCTATGCGGTCGAATATGATTATATTGACCCTCGCGCGCTATTGCCCACGTTGCAGGTCGAGACCGTTCCCGGGCTCTATCTGGCGGGACAGATCAACGGAACGACAGGCTACGAGGAGGCCGCCGCGCAAGGCTTGGCGGCGGGGTTGAACGCGGCTGCAACAGCGTTGAGCGCTCCCAACGTCGTCTTTAGCAGAACCAGTAGCTATATCGGCGTGATGATTGATGACCTCATCACACGCGGCGTGACCGAGCCCTATCGCATGTTCACGTCCAGAGCTGAGTTCCGGCTTAGTCTTCGGGCGGATAACGCGGATCAGCGACTGACCGAGATCGGCATGCGCGCAGGATGCGTCGGTCAAGAGCGGCAAGCGCACTTCAGCAAGAAGATGGCGGCATATTGTAACGCTCGCGATATCGCCGAGGCAGCCAGCTTCACGCCGACACAATTGGCAAAAGCCGGCCTGTCAGTAAGGCAGGACGGGCAGCGCCGCTCGGCCTTTGAGCTGATGGCCTATCCTGATGTCGACCACGACACAGTTCTTGGGTTGGCGCCAGAACTCACGCGCTGTCAGCCAGCGGCGGTCGAGCAGGTTCGCAATGATGCAATATATCACCAGTATTCCGACCGTCAGTCCCGTGATGCCCGGGCCATAAAAGATGACGAACAGACCCTGCTGCCGGGCGATATGGACTATACCCAGCTCTCCGGCCTGTCGTCGGAACTGCAAAGAAAGCTGACAGAGTATCGACCGCGCAACCTCGCTGACGCGGCCAAGCTTGAGGGAATGACCCCGGCTGCGCTGATGTTGGTCCTTGCGGCGACGCGGAACAGCAACCGAAAGCGCGCTGGATGAGGGGTGTTTCACGTGAAACATCAGAGCGTCTGGCGGCCTATCAGGCGCTTGTCAAAAAATGGAATCCGCGGATAAATCTGATTGCGCGATCCACGCTCGATCAGATCTATGACCGCCATATTCGTGACAGCGCACAGCTGGTCGATATGGTTGGCCTCAACAGCGGCGCCTGGGCAGATATCGGCAGCGGCGGTGGTTTCCCCGGCCTCGTTGCGGCGATTCTGAGGGCTAATCAGCCGATATCCTTCTCACTGATTGAAAGTGACCAGCGCAAGGCGACATTCCTGCGCGCCTGCGCCCGAGAATTGGCATTGCCGAATGTCCAGGTGCACGCTGCGCGCATCGAAGCGCTGAAACCCGCCGCTGCCGATATAGTTAGCGCCCGCGCGCTTGCCCCTTTGCCCGACCTCATGTCATATGTTCATCGACACATGAAACCCGACGGTGCGGCATGGTTGTTAAAGGGCGAAAGCTGGCAAAGTGAAGTCCAGGATGCGAAGGTCGACTGGCGCTTTGATTTCGATGCCCACCCCAGCCAAACACATGACGGCGCGGCAATTCTCAGGATAACAAATCTGTCCCATGTCTGAACCAAAGATCATCGCCATAGCCAATCAAAAGGGCGGCGTCGGCAAGACGACCTCGACGCTAAATCTTGGCGCGGCGCTAGCGGATGCTAGGCACCGGACCATTCTGATCGACCTGGATCCGCAGGGAAATGCGTCGACCGGGCTGGGTATTGATACAGAACGCCGCGAAATCACCTCATATGATCTGTTGGGCGGGCAGGCAGAGTTGACCCAGGCGGCTTTATCCACCGATGTTGACAACCTTCGCATCGTCCCGTCGACACCTGATCTTTCCTCGGCGGATATCGATTTTTCCCGCAGCACCGACCGAACGCGCCTGCTGCGTAAGGTTCTGCGCAATGGGGCCGATGCCGACATCGTTCTGATCGATTGCCCGCCGGCACTGGGTCTGCTCACCGTCAACGCCATGGTTGCCGCAGACGCGGTGCTGGTTCCGCTTCAGGCAGAGTTCTATGCGCTGGAGGGGCTGTCGCAGCTGCTGCTGACCGTGCGCCAGATCCGCCAGTCCGCAAACCCGAACCTGCGGGTCAACGGTGTTCTTCTGACGATGTCGGACAGCCGCAACAATCTATCCCAGCAGGTAGAGGCCGACGCTCGTGCTACCCTTGGGGATCTGGTTTATCGTACCACGATCCCGCGCAATGTCCGCGTGTCCGAGGCGCCTTCGCATGGCAAGCCGGTTGTTCACTATGACCCGGCCTCCAAGGGCGGTGTCGCTTATCAGGCTTTTGCCAAGGAATTCATGCAAAGGCTGAGCCTTTCTACACAGAGGGAGGCCGTAAATGGCTGAATCTAAAACAGGAAAACGCGGTCTTGGTCGCGGCCTTTCGGCGCTGATGGCCGATGTTGATCTGGCTGATTCCGCCTCGGATCAGGCCCGTCCGGCGGTCGAGCGCACGCTGATCCCCATCGAGCAGCTATCTCCCAATCCCGATCAGCCGCGGCGCGATTTTCAGCCCGAGGCGCTGCAAGAACTTGCCCAGTCGCTGAAATCACGCGGTGTCCTGCAGCCGCTGATCGTTCGACCGCACCCCCGCGACGAGGGGTTGTTTCAGATCGTTGCCGGCGAACGCCGCTGGCGCGCGGCGCAGTTGGCACAACTGCATGAGTTGCCCGTTATCGTGCGCGAGATGGACGATACCGAAGTGCTGGAAGTCGCTCTGATAGAGAATATTCAGCGCGCCGACCTTAACGCCATCGAAGAGGCCACCTCGTTCCGGCAGCTCATGGATAAATTTGGCCACACGCAAGAACAGCTGGGCGAGGCTTTGAACAAAAGCCGCAGCCATATTGCCAATCTCCTGCGCCTTCTGGGCCTTCCTGATCAGGTTCAAAGCTGGCTCAAAGAGGGCAAGCTAAGCGCCGGTCATGCGCGCGCGCTGGTGACTGCGCCCAATGCGGCGCAATTGGCGCGGCGGGTGATCGACCGGGGTCTGTCGGTTCGCGAAACCGAGAAACTGGTTCGTGACCTGACAAAGCCCGCCGCTGAAAAGCCTGTCCAGCGTCGCGCAGCAGTCGAAAAGGACGCAGATACCCGTGTTCTGGAGGCCGATCTGTCAGCGCATTTGCGCATGCGCGTGGCGATCAATCATAGCGGAAATGCCGATGGCGGACAGTTGGTTGTGAGCTATCGCGATCTCGATCAGCTTGACCGCCTGTGTCAGGTTCTTGGCGGTACGGCCTAAGGCCGTTGCCGCGAGGGGCGGCTGACCACAAAGATGGCGATCAGGGTGCATATGATCGCTTGAGTGGCGACGACCCAAGGGGGCATGCCAAGCCACCATGACAGGCCGACGCCTGCCGACATGGCGAGCACGGCCCACGTCTTTGCCAGAACCGAAATCACGCCGTCCTCTTGCCAGGCCCTGACCGAAGGTCCGTATTTGGGGTGATTGCGGATGCGCGCGCGCAGCTCGGGCGAGGAATGCGAAAAGGCCCAGGCCGCGACCAGCAGAAATGGCACGGTTGGCATGACTGGCAGGGCCACGCCGATGACCCCCAGGCCAACAGATACCCACCCCACACTGAGCCAAAGAAGACGCATCCTAAGCCGCCAGTTCTCGCAAGATTGCATTCAGCACGGGTCGCCCTGCGCGCGTCGCCGCGATATGTTCGCCATGCCGTTCGATCATACCCCAATCCAGCAACCGGTCGATGGCCCCGGCGTCTAACGGTTGCCCCGACAGACGTTCATAGCGTTGGGTCGAAACACCCTCGCGCAGGCGCATGGCCATCAGCAGATACTCCGTGGCCTGATCCTGATCGCTCAGATCCGTTAGCGCAATTTCACCCGATCCCTGTTGCTCCACCGCATCCAGCCAAGCCCCCGGGGCGCGCAGCGCCTCGGTTGCCACGCGTTTGTCGGTCAGCGACAGACGTCCATGCGCGCCGGGGCCGACCGCCGCCCAATCGCCCTGACGCCAATAGACAAGATTATGGCGGCTTTCCGCGCCGGCCCTTGCATGATTGGAAACTTCATAGCCTGGCATATCTCTCGCAGCGCAAATATCTAACGTTTCCAGATACATATCTGCGGAGACATCGTCATCTGGCAACCCGCGCAGGCTACCGGCTGCGTGTCGTGCGCCAAAAGCGGTGCCGGGCTCGATCGTCAGTTGATACAAGGACAGATGGTCGGCTGCCATAGCCAGTGCCTCAGCCAGTTCCGCGCGCCACTGGTCGATGGTTTGGTCCTGACGGGCATAGATCAGGTCAAAGCTGACGCGGTCGAAACAGCGTTGTGCGATATCAAAGGCTGCCCTCGCTTCGGCGACAGAATGCAGGCGCCCAAGGCGGCGCAGATCGTCGTCACGCAGCGACTGAATCCCCATGGATAGCCGGTTGACGCCTGCATCGGCAAAGCCTTGGAATCTTCCCTGCTCAACGCTGGTCGGATTGGCCTCCAGCGTAATCTCGATGTCATTGGCAAAGCCCCAGGCACCGCGCGCCGCGGCGATGACAGCATCGACCGTCTCGGGCTGCATCAAAGACGGCGTTCCGCCACCAAAGAAGATGCTGCCCAGTTGCCGCGCGGAGCCGGTTACTTGCCGGCCCAGACGCTGGATTTCGGCCGTCAGCGCGCTCGCCCAGCGGCGCTGATCCACCTGCGACACGACATGGCTGTTGAAATCGCAATAAGGGCATTTGGCCGCGCAAAACGGCCAGTGGACATACAGGCCGAAGCCACCGGCCCGCCAATCGTCGCGGGCAAGTGCGCCGGTCTGATCGCTCATCTCAAGCAAAACTGCCAGCCATCATCTTGGCCACGGCGCGCGCGCGATGGCTAAGCGTATTCTTCTGATCAGCCGACATCTCGCCCAGTGTGAGCTCATGGCTTTCGGGCATGAAGATCGGATCATAGCCATGCCCTTCGGCGCCGCGTGGTGGCCAGACAACGCGTCCGGGCAAGACCCCCTCAAAGACCTCGTCATGGCCATCGGGCCACATCAGCACCAGAGTGCAGCGAAACTGCGCATTTCGTGGCTCTGGTGCGGAAATCGCTTCTAGTTCGTCCCAGGTCCGCTGCATCGCCATGCCGAAATCACGCCCGTTGCCGGTTTCAGCCCAATCGGCGGTATAGACGCCGGGCGCGCCATCCAGCGCGTCGATGCTGATGCCGCTGTCGTCAGACAGTGCGGGCAGGCCGGTGGCCGAGACGGCGGCGCGGGCCTTGATCCGCGCATTGCCGACAAAGTTGTCCTCGGTTTCGACAGGCTCTGACAGGCCGGCCTCTGCGGCGCCGATGACCTCGATCCCGCGAGGCGCCAGCAACGCGCGCATTTCGTCCAGCTTTCCGGCGTTATGCGTCGCAATCAGCAGTCTCTGGCCCTCGAAACGTCTCATCCGATGGCCGCCTTTTGCGCCGCGACCAGTTCGGCCACGCCCGCTTCGGCCAGATCCAGCAAGCCGCCCATTTCGTCACGCGAAAAGGTCGCACCCTCGGCGGACATCTGAACTTCGATCAGGTTGCCAGCGCCGGTCATGACAAAATTTCCGTCCGTCCCCGCTTCGCTATCCTCGGCATAATCCAGATCGGCAACCAACTGTCCGGCATAGATACCGCAAGAAATCGCCGCGACATGATCGACCAGCGGATCGCTGTTCAGCAACCCGGCCTTGAGCAGTTTGTTCACGGCCAGCCGTAGCGCCACCCAGCCCCCGGTGATCGAGGCGCAGCGGGTGCCCCCATCGGCCTGTATCACGTCGCAATCCACGGTGATCTGACGCTCGCCCAGCGCACGCATGTCAACACCAGCGCGCAGGCTTCGACCTATAAGGCGCTGAATTTCAACGGTTCTTCCGCCTTGCTTGCCGGATGCCGCCTCGCGCCGGTTCCGGGTATTGGTCGCACGCGGCAACATCCCGTATTCCGCGGTGACCCAGCCCTTGCCGCTGCCCTTCAGCCAGCGCGGCGGGTTCTCTTCGATACTGGCAGAACACAGCACATGGGTTCCGCCGATTTTGATCAGACAAGAGCCCTCGGCATGACCCATAACGCCGGTCTCGATTGTAATTGGCCGCAATTCGCTTAAATTCCTGCCAGAGGGGCGCATGGGCTTAGTCCTTTCCTTGGTTTTCTGCCCCATATAGGCCCACCGCAGAACGACGCAACCCCGCGAGAGGCACGGTTGAGCCAGCAACTACAGCTTTCCGAACTGAATGAGCGCTCGCGCGAGGTCTTTCGCCGCGTCGTCGAGTCCTATTTGCAAACGGGCGAGCCGATCGGCTCTCGCACCCTGACACGCGACATGTCCGAGCGAGTCAGCGCGGCGACGATCCGCAACGTCATGCAGGATCTCGAGTATATGGGGCTGCTGGACAGCCCGCATGTGTCGGCTGGCCGACTGCCCACGCAGTTTGGCCTGCGCCTTTTCGTAGATGGCATGATGGAGGTCGATACTGTCGCCCCGACCGACCGTGCGCTGATCGAACAGACCATCGGCAATGACAGCCCGGATACCGGCACTTTGCTGGACCGGGTCAGTACCGCACTCAGCAGCATCACGCATGGCGCGTCGCTGGTCCTGACGCCAAAGCACGAAGCACCGGTTCGGCACCTGGATTTCGTCAGCCTGGCCCCGGATCGCGCGCTTGTGGTGCTGGTCTTCGCCGATGGCCATGTCGAGAACCGCATCTTCACGCCGCCGGCGGGCCAGACGCCCTCATCCATGCGCGAGGCGGCAAATTTCCTCAACGCCATCGCCGAGGGTCGCACCCTGTCCGAACTGCGCAGCCATATCAGCCGTGAAATGGCTATACGGCGCCAGCAGCTTGATGGTCTGGCGGCTGAACTGGTCGATTCCGGTTTGGCCCTGTGGGACACCGCCGAAACCGATGCGCGGTTGATCGTGCGTGGGCGGGCCAATCTGCTGGACAGCGAAGCCGCCGATATCGACCGTATCCGCGAGCTGTTTGATGATCTGGAACGCAAGCGCGATATCGTCGATTTCCTCGAGTTGACGGAACAGGGCGACGGTGTGCGCATATTTATCGGCTCAGAGAACAAACTTTTCTCTCTTTCGGGTTCCTCTCTGGTGGTTTCCCCCTATATGAATGCCGACCGTAAGATTATAGGCGCCGTGGGCGTCATTGGGCCGACGCGTTTGAACTATGGCCGTGTCGTTCCCATCGTGGATTATACTGCGCAGCTGGTCGGGCGGGTGCTGTCTGGCCGGAAAGGATGAAAAGGCGATGACTGATCAGAACGACTTGCCCGGCGATGACCCGCTTGACGACCCGCTGTCCGATCCCTCGATCCAGATCGAACAACTGGCGGCCGAGCGTGACGAAATGCGTGACAAGTTCATGCGCGCGCTGGCAGATGCGGAAAACGCCCGCAAGCGCGCCGACAAAGAGCGTCGTGACGCCGAACAATATGGCGGCTCGCGTCTGGCCCGCGACCTGCTGCCGGTCCATGACGCGCTGAACCGCGCACTGGAAACTGTGGGCGAAGAACAGCGCGCAGTCGCGCCGGCGCTGATCGAAGGGGTCGAACTGACCCTGCGGGAACTGGCCAATGTGTTCACCAAGCATGGCATTGCCATTCTTGCGCCGCAGATCGGCGACAAGTTTGACCCCCAAAACCACGAGGCCATGTTCGAGGCCGCCGTTCCCGGCACGCGATCGGGCGAGATCATTCAGGTCATGGATAGCGGCTTCAAGCTGCATGACCGGCTGCTGCGCCCCGCCAAGGTCGGCGTCAGCTCTACACCGGCCAGCTAACACTCAGGCGCCCCCGAACGCCGTTCTGGCAATCCGGTCGGATGGCAGAACGGCGTTCGCGTGTCAGCCGCGTTGTTGCAAACGACTTTCCTTTCTGTTGAAAACCACGGGACTCGCCCTTGCGGGCATTCGCTGATATCCACATCTGATCCCTGAATTTACAGGAGTTTCAGATGTTCAAATCGCTGATCGCCGCGCTGGCCCTTTCTGCCGCCAGCATCGCCCCCGCCGCCGCCGACACCATTCGCGTCGGCATGTCGGGTGGGTATTTCCCTTTTACCTTTGTCGAACAGGACGTTCTGCAGGGGTTCGAGGTCGATTTTCTGAACGCCATCGGTGAGGTCACCGGCGACGATATCGAATTCGTCACCATGTCCTTTTCGGGCCAGATCGGCGCGCTGGAATCGAACCGCATCGACACCATCGCCAACCAGCTCACCATCACCCCCGAACGCGAGGCGAAATTCGTCTTTTCGCAGCCCTATGTCTATGACGGCGCCCAGATTGTTGTACGTCGCGGCAACGAGGTTGGCATTGGCGGCCCCGACGATCTGTCGGGCAAATCCGTTGCCGTGAACCTCGGGTCCAACTTCGAGGAACTGCTGCGCGAACTGCCGAATTCGGCAGATATCGACATTCGCACCTACGAATCGAATATCGAGCAGGACGTCGCCATCGGTCGCGTCGATGCCTTTGTGATGGACCGCGTTTCGACCGGTCAGGTCATCGCCAAAAGCCCCGCCCCGCTCGAGCAGGCGGGCGAGCCGTTCAGCGAGATCCGCAATGCGCTGCCCTTCCGCAACGACGAGGCTGGCAACGCGCTGCGCGACAAGGTTGATGCGGCCATCACCACGCTGAAAGAGAACGGCAAACTGGCCGAGATTTCGGAAAAATGGCTGGATGCGGACGTGACGCAACCTGCCGCCGAGACGGTCCCTGCTGAATAATGTACACGCTTAATCTGGAATACATGATCGGCCTCGTGCCGGTCATTCTGGGTTACGTTCCCAAAACCCTGGCCATGGCGTCCGCCGCCATGGTCGCGGCACTTATACTGGCGGCGGTGCTGGCGGTCTTCAGGGTCTTCAAGATCCCGGTGATCGATCAGCTCGTCGCGCTGTTCATCAGCTTTTTCCGCGGCACGCCGCTGCTGGTGCAGCTTTTCCTGTTCTATTACGGCCTGCCACAGGTCTTCGCCTCGCTTGCCAGCATTGACGGCATCACGGCGGCCATTATCGGCCTGACGCTGCATTTTTCGGCCTATATGGCCGAATCGATCCGCGCCGCGATCCTTGGCGTCGACCGCAGCCAGTGGGAGGCCTCGGAATCCATCGGCATGACCCGCTGGCAGATGCTGCGCCGGATCGTCCTGCCACAGGCCGCGCGCATCGCCGCGCCGACATTGATGAACTATTTCATCGACATCATCAAAAGCACCTCGCTGGCCTTCACACTTGGTGTGACCGAGATGATGGGCGCCGCCCAGAAAGAGGCCGCCGGCAGTTTCCTGTATCTCGAGGCCTTTCTGGTCGTTGCGATCATCTATTGGGGGCTGGTCGAGTTCTTTTCCTTCTTCCAGCGGCAACTTGAACGCCGCATGAACAGGGCCTTCGCACGATGACTACCGATTGCGAGATCAATATTGACGGGCTGACCAAGCGTTTTGGCGACAACACCGTGCTAAACGATATCGATCTGTGCCTTAAACCGGGCGAGCGGGTGGCGATCATCGGCCCGTCCGGCACCGGCAAATCGACGCTGCTGCGCTGCCTGAACTATCTGGATCGTCCCGATGCCGGCACGATCAGCATTGGCGATCTGAGCGTCGATGCCGCCAGTGCCAACCGCAAGCAGATCCTGGCCTTGCGTCGTCGCACCGGGTTCGTGTTCCAAAACTACGGCCTTTTCGCCAACAAGACCGCGCGCCAGAATATCACCGAAGGCCCGATTGTCGTGCGCGGTCTGTCGCGTGATCAGGCAGGCCAGAAGGCTGATGAGGTACTGGCGCAGATCGGGTTGGCGGATAAGGCCGACAGCTATCCCACCGCGCTGTCAGGCGGCCAGCAGCAACGCGTCGGCATTGGTCGGGCGATGGCGATGGAGGCAGATCTGCTATTGTTCGATGAACCCACCAGCGCGCTGGACCCGGAATGGGTGGGCGAGGTTCTGGACCTGATCCGCGAGGTCGCGGATGGTCGCCAGACCATGCTGATCGTCACCCACGAGATGCAATTCGCCCGAGAAATCGCCGACCGGGTGATCTTTATGGACGGCGGCCGAATTGTCGAACAGGGCCCGCCCGCGCAGATTTTTGATGCCCCTCAGGACGAGCGGACTCGCAGCTTTCTGCGCCGCGTCAGCCAGTCCTGAGCGGTCACCAGCGCAGATCGCGGTTGTTTTTCCCGGCCCTGCTACAACCTTTTTCCCACTTGTTTGCCACCCGTTCCCGGCGTCAGGCTGAAACTCCATGAAGCCTAACGGGAGGAGCGGGCCATGGCTGACACCAATGGGGTCACCATTCACCCTGCCGTCGACAACGGCATAAAAAGCGGCAATTCGAATCTGAGCGGTGGGGTCTTGACCTGTCACTGCGCGACCAATCCGGTCAAGGTTCGGGTTGGGGCGCAGACAGCGCATAACCACGTTTGCGGCTGCACGAAATGCTGGAAGCCGGACGGAGCGGTCTTCAGCCAGGTCGCCGTCGTCTCGCGCGATGCGGTTGAGGTGCAGGAAAACGGTGACAAGCTTGAGATCGTGAACGCAGACGCGCCGATACAGCGCTATCGCTGCAATGGCTGCGGCGTGCATCTGTATGGGCGGATCGAGAACAAGGATCATCCGTTCTATGGTCTGGATTTCGTCCACACCGAACTGTCCGACGAAGACGGCTGGTCAGCGCCAGAATTTGCCGCTTTCGTCAGCTCGGTCATCGAATCGGGTGTCGATCCCATGCGGATGGACGGCATCCGGGCGCGGCTGCGCGAATTGGGGCTGGAGCCTTACGACGCCTTGTCGCCACCGTTGATGGACGCCATCGCAACGCATATCGCCAAGCGCTCGGGCGCCTTGCCTGCCTGACGTGTTTTCTGACAAAATTCCGGGGGCCGCGTTTGCCGGCCCCCTTGGCTATGACTGAACTGAAATAACTGGAGAATGACCATGAGAACCCGCGCCGCCGTCGCAGTTGAAGCCGGTAAACCGCTAGAGGTCATGGAGATCAACCTCGAAGGCCCCAAGGCCGGCGAGGTCATGATCGAGATCAAGGCCACGGGCATCTGCCACACCGATGAATTCACCCTGTCCGGCGCAGACCCCGAGGGGCTGTTTCCTGCGGTCCTGGGCCACGAAGGCGCGGGTGTCGTGGTTGAGGTTGGCGCAGGCGTCACCAGCGTCAAACCCGGCGATCATGTGATCCCGCTCTACACGCCGGAATGCCGCCAATGCGCGTCCTGCCTGTCGGGCAAGACCAATCTTTGCACCGCCATTCGTGCGACGCAGGGTCAGGGTTTTATGCCTGACGGCACCAGCCGTTTCAGCTTTCTCGATGGCAAGCCGATCCATCACTACATGGGCTGCTCGACCTTTTCGAATTTCACGGTCCTGCCCGAAATCGCCGTGGCGAAGGTCCGCGACGACGCGCCGTTTGACAAGATCTGCTATATCGGTTGCGGCGTGACCACTGGTATCGGTGCGGTAATCAACACCGCCAAGGTCGAGATCGGGGCCAAAGCGGTTGTCTTTGGTCTGGGCGGCATCGGATTGAACGTGCTGCAGGGGCTGCGTCTGGCGGGCGCCGACATGATCATCGGCGTTGATCTGAACGACGGCAAAAAGGAAATGGCCGAGCGTTTCGGCATGACCCATTTCATCAACCCCAAGAACGTCGAGAACGTGGTGCAGGAAATCGTCAACCTGACCAAGACGCCTTTCGACCAGATCGGCGGCGCGGATTACAGCTTTGACTGCACCGGCAACGTCAACGTCATGCGCGACGCTCTGGAATGCACCCACCGTGGCTGGGGTCAGTCCATTATTATCGGTGTGGCGCCTGCCGGCGCCGAAATCGCGACCCGTCCGTTCCAACTGGTCACGGGCCGGGTCTGGAAGGGCACGGCCTTTGGTGGCGCGCGCGGCCGGACCGATGTGCCCAAGATTGTCGACTGGTACATGGAGGGCAAGATCGAGATCGACCCGATGATCACGCACCTGCTGACGCTGGACGAGATCAACAAGGGCTTCGATATGATCCACACCGGCGAGTCGATCCGTTCGGTGGTTGTTTACTGACCCGCCTTTACTGATCCTTAATGGCTGCTTAGGTAGAGATACGGCGGGGCCCTGCGCCCCGCCGTCGCCATATGATGTGAAGGAGAGCAGGATGACGCGGCAGTTTTGGCTGGACGACGACGACGATGACGAAGGCCGCGACGACGACAAGTCGAAAAGCGAAGGTCTTGGCCTGCCCGAAGGCGACAATATGGGCAAGCTGTACTTCAAATCCCGCACGGTGATCGTGGCGGGCGAGATCAACGACAAGCTGGCGCAACGTACCGTGGCGCATCTGCTGGCTCTGGCCGAGGAAAGCGACGATCCGATCAATATGCTGATTTCATCGCCCGGCGGGCATGTGGAATCGGGTGATATGATCCATGACGTGATCAGCTTTATCCGCCCGACCGTGCGCACCATCGGCTCTGGCTGGGTCGCATCGGCGGGTGCGCTGATCTTTGTTGGCGCGCAGAAAAAGAACCGCTACTGCCTGCCCAACACGCGCTTTTTGCTGCACCAGCCCTCGGGCGGGATCGGTGGCACGACGTCGGACATGATGATCCAGGCCGAACAGATTCGCCTGATGCGCGAGCGCCTGAATCAGATCATGGCGGATGCGACCGGTCAGACGGTCGAAAAGATCGAAAAAGACACCAACCGCGATTTTTGGCTGAATACGCAAGAGGCGGTGGATTACGGTCTGGTCAACAAGATCATTCGCGGCGTGGATGAACTGAAGTGAGCCCCAGCGGGGAGGTTTTCATCCGCCCCGCGACCGGACCGGATCATGACGCGATCTGGGCAATTCTTGAACCGATCTATCGCGCGGGCGAAACCTATTGCATCCCGCGCGACATTACCAAACAGACGGCGCTGGACGATTGGTTCGCGCCGCCTTTTTCCGCCTTTGTCGCTGTCGCTGATGGCCGGGTTCTTGGCACCAGCCATGTCGGTCAGAACCGTCCCGGGGGCGGCGCGATTGTTGCCAATGCCAGCTTTGCCACCCATCCCGATGCGCGCGGGCGTGGCATTGCACGCAGCCTGGTCGAACATGCCAAGCACTGGGCGCGCGCTCAGGGTTTCCGCGCCATGCAGTTCAACTTTGTCGTCGCCACCAATGCCGATGCCGTCCATTTGTGGCAGAAAGCCGGTTTTTCGGTTGTGGGCCGGCTGCCTGGCGCGTTTGATCACCCCGAACAGGGCTATGTCGATGGGCTGGTCATGTATTGCGATCTGACCAAAGGGGAAACGCCATGAGTATGAAATACGAAACCGTATCCGAAAACCGCAGCTTTGGCGGGACTCAGGGGGTGTATTCCCACCAGTCAGAGGCCACCGGCACCAAGATGACCTTTGGCCTGTTCCTGCCCGAAGAGGCGCAATATGGCCGCGTTCCGGTGCTGTGGTATCTGTCCGGCCTGACCTGCACCCATGAAAACGCCATGACCAAGGCCGGCGCGCAGGAATGGGCCGCCGAGGCCGGCATGGCGCTGGTTTTCCCCGACACCTCACCGCGCGGCGAAGGCGTGGCCGATGATGAAGCCTATGATCTGGGTCAGGGCGCCGGGTTCTATGTCGATGCCACCCAGGACCCGTGGAAACCGCATTTCAAGATGTGGCACTATGTGACCCATGAATTGCCCGAACTGGTCAGCGATAATTTCGCGATTGATCGCGACTCGATGGGCATCACCGGGCATTCGATGGGCGGCCACGGCGCGCTGACCATCGCCATGACCATGCCGGAACGCTATCGCAGCGTATCTGCCTTTGCGCCCATTGCGAATCCGACGGACTCGGACTGGGGCCGCAAACAGCTGTCAGCCTATCTGGGCGATGACGACACCGCCTGGGCGGCGCATGATTCGACGCGGCTGATGGAAGCACGCGGCTATCCCGGCGAGGTGCTGATCGATCAGGGCTCCAGCGATCAGTTCCTTGACCTTTTGAAGCCCGAGGCAATGGCCCATGCCATGGCCAAACGCCGTCAGCCGGGGCAGTTCCGCATGCAGCCGGGCTACGATCACAGCTACTTCTTCGTGCAGACCTTCATGCCCGACCATGTGATGTGGCACGCCGAACAGCTGGCCCGCTAGGGCCTGCACAATTTTCCCGGGCGGCCTGCTGAACTGACCCATACTTTATGGGTAAATGCCGGTACGGTGGATTGACGCAACGGGTACCCCGTCCAACACTGTCTGCAGATCAGCATGGCCCACGGAGGAGGGCTGTGGCCGATTATGAAGATGGGGAGGAAAAATACATGAAATATCTGCTGACCGGCGCCATGGCGGTCGCGTTGCTTTCCGGCACCGCGCTTTACGCCAATGAAAGCGTCCTGACAGAGACCGGAAAGACTGGCCAATGGGCAATTCAGACCGGCGACTATGCAAACACGCGCTATTCGGAACTCGATGAGATCAACCGCGACAACGTCGGTGACCTGCGCGTCGCCTGGACGTTCTCGACCGGCGTCTTGCGTGGACACGAGGGCGGGCCGCTGGTTGTGGGCGACATCATGTATGTCCACACCCCGTTTCCCAACAATATCTTCGCGTTGGATCTGGCTAACGACGGCAAGATCCTGTGGCGCTATGAGCCGCAGCAAGACCCAGAAGTCATTGCCGTCATGTGCTGCGACACCGTTTATCGCGGCGTGGCCTATGCCGACGGCATGATCATCACGCATCAGGCCGACACCACGCTGGTCGCGCTGGATGCGATGACGGGCGAAGTCAAATGGTCAGTCAAGACCGGCGATCCCGCAATCGGCGAAACCAACACCGCCACCGTTCTGCCGGTGGGTGACAAGGTCATCGTCGGCGTGTCAGGCGGCGAATACGGCGTTCGTGGCCGGGTAACCGCCTATAACTTGTCTGATGGTTCCGAGGCGTGGAAAGCCTATTCCACCGGCCCGGACGAAGAAATGCTGGTTGATCCCGAAAACACCACGCATCTGGGCAAGCCAATCGGCGCCGACAGCTCGCTGAACAGCTGGGAAGGCGATCAGTGGAAGATCGGCGGCGGCACGACCTGGGGCTGGTATTCTTATGACCCGGAACTGAACCTGTTCTATTACGGCTCAGCCAACCCCTCGACCTGGAACCCGGCGCAGCGCCCGGGTGACAACAAGTGGTCCATGACGATCATGGCCCGCGATGCCGACACAGGTATGGCCAAGTGGTTCTACCAGATGACCCCGCATGACGAATGGGACTATGACGGTGTGAACGAAATGATCCTGACCGATCAGGACGTCGACGGCACGCCGCGCAAGCTGCTGACCCATTTCGACCGCAACGGCCTGGCCTATACGCTGGATCGTGAAAGCGGCGAACTGCTGGTGGCCGAGAAATTCGACCCGGCGGTGAACTGGACCTCTGGCGTCGATATGGACCCGGAATCCGAAACTTATGGCCGTCCCGAGGTGGTTGCCGAATACTCGACCGAGCAGAACGGCGAGGACGTGAACTCCACCGGGATTTGCCCGGCAGCTCTGGGCACCAAGGACCAGCAGCCGGCAGCCTACAGCCCGAAAACCGAACTGTTCTACGTGCCGACGAACCACGTCTGCATGGATTACGAACCGTTCCGCGTCGCTTATACGGCTGGTCAGCCATATGTGGGCGCCACCTTGTCGATGTATCCTGCGCCTGAAAGCCATGGCGGTATGGGTAACTTTATCGCCTGGGATAACGTCGCAGGCGAGATCAAGTGGTCCCTGCCGGAACAGTTCTCGGTCTGGTCGGGCGCACTGGCCACCGCTGGCGATGTCGTCTTTTACGGGACTCTGGAAGGCTACCTGAAAGCGGTCGATTCCGAGACGGGTGAAGAACTCTACAAGTTCAAGACTCCGTCGGGCATCATCGGCAACGTCATGACCTACACCTCTGGTGGCAAGCAGTATATCGGCATCCTCTCGGGCGTCGGTGGTTGGGCCGGTATCGGTCTGGCAGCTGGTCTGACCAACCCCAATGATGGTCTGGGCGCCGTGGGCGGTTATGCCGCGCTGAGCGACTATACCGAACTGGGCGGTCAGTTGACCGTGTTCGAACTGCCGGGCGACGGCAATATGGACGCGGCTGAGGCAGAGCCTGCCGATGCAGCGGCTGAACCTGCTGCTGCAGAGACAGCTGAAGCCGAGGCGCCCGCCGAAGCGGAAGCTGAAGCACCGGCAGAGGCTGATGCCGCCGCGGAAGCCGAAGCACCCGCCGAAGGCGAAGCTCCGGCCGACGCAGAGGCACCGGCAGAGGGTGAAGCTCCGGCCAGCAACTAAGACTTTGGTCCGTTAAACCAAGATTGAACTGCACATAAGCCACCCCAAGGTTATGCTTGGGGTGGCTTTTTCCCGGCAGGAGGTGTCGGGCTCGGAGGAGGAGAGCATAATGAATTACCTAAGTCCGCTTGCGGTCATGGCATTAGGGGCGGCATTGTCCGGCCCCGCGTTTGCCCAGACCAGCGAATCGACTGAGACCCCGCCCGCAGAGGCGGGCGCCGGCGCAGCCGCCGCTGTTTCCGGTGACGCAGCTGCCGAAGCACCGGCAGAGGCTGATGCGGCGCCGACAGAGGGAGGAAATGACCAGCCCGTGGAACTGGCCGAGGATGAAACCGTGCTGCCGAACGGCATGGATACCACCGCCGATTACGAAGAAAATGGGCGTTGGTACAACGCCGATGGCATCCCGACCTTCAAGATAAACGAAGATGGCGCAGTCGACTTTGCGACGTTCAACGGTTTTCGTCGCTATCACGCAGAATGTCACGTCTGCCACGGCCCTGACGGTGAGGGGTCGTCCTACGCGCCGGCGCTGAAGAACTCTGTGCTGAACATGGACTACTATGATTTCCAGGAGATCGTTGCTTCGGGCAAGCAGCAGGTTAACTCGGCGCAGAATCAGGTGATGCCGGCGTTTGCGACGAACCGGAACGTCTGGTGCTATATCGACGATATCTACGTGTATCTGCTGGCACACGGCACCGAGACAATTCCGCGCGGTCGTCCTGCTGAGCGCGCTGACAAGGCCCCGGAATACGCAGAGCAGGAAGATTCCTGCATGTCAGGCTGATATGCACAGCGCCCTCCGGACGCTCATCCTTGTCTGCGCCGCAGCCACCCCGGCGGCGGCGCAGGTCGCCGATCTGCGTTCGACGACGCAGTTCCGCGTCTGCGCCGATCCCGCAAACAGCCCGATGTCCTCCAAGGATGGCTCGGGTTTTGAGAATAGCCTGGCCGAGATGTTCGGGCAGGTGCTGGATCTGCCGGTGACCTATACGTGGTTTCCCTTGGGCATGGGCTTCATCCGGCAAACGCTGCAGGCAGGCGATTGCGATGTGGTGATGGGCTATGCTCAGGGCGACGAGATGGTGCAGAACACCAACCATTATTACACCTCGATTTATGGCATCGTGACCCGTGCCGACAGCGATCTGGCCAGTGTCGACCGCCTCGGGGATCCGGCGTTGAAGGATCGCGAACTTGGCGTGATCGCGGGTACGCCGCCTGCCACAACGATGGCCCGGGCTGGATTGGCCAAGAATATGCACGGCGGCGATCTGACCGTCGACCGGCGCGTTTTGGATCCGGTGGGCGATATGATCCGCGAAGTGCATGATGGAACGCTGGACGCCGCTGTCCTTTGGGGTCCGCTTGCCGGGCCGCAGGTCAAGGACGACCCAGAGCTGCAATTCACGCCGCTGTTGAAGGAAGAGGCTTCGCCGCGGATGTTCTATCGGATCACCATGGGCGTTCGACTGCCGGAACAGGAATGGAAACGTGAACTCAACAGCCAGATCCGCCGCAATCAGGACCAGATCAACCAGATCCTGACCGAAGCCGGCGTACCGCTGGTCGATGACTACGGCAAGGAATTGCTGAATTGATCCTGCGCGCTGCCATCGTTTTCGTGGCCATACTGGCCGGTGCGGCTGCCGGCCAGGACATGGATCTGTATCGCGGGCCGCCCTATAACGCGCCTGTGCCAGACCAATTGGACGGCACGACGACCATTGACGGCGAGCAGGCGGTGGCGCTGCATGATCAGGGTGTTGCCTTCGTCGATGTCTATCCTCGCACCGCAAAGCCCGATGATCTGCCCGAGGGCACGATCTGGCAAGAGCCGCGGCACGATACCATCCCGGGCGCGATCTGGCTGTATGACACCGGCTTTGTCCGCCTGTCAGATGCCGAGCAGGCACGGCTGGAAAACGGTCTGCGTCTGGCAACCGAGGACGACACAGCGGCGCCAGTAGTGATCTTTTGCCGCGCCGATTGCTGGATGAGCTGGAACGCCGCCAAACGCGCCGTGGCGCTGGGCTATACTGACGTGCATTGGTTCAGCACCGGAACCGAGGGCTGGGAGGCGGCATCGGGTGCCGATCTGGTCAAGGCTGAACCTGCCGACCCGTGAATTGCCCAAAGGCTCGCGGCCCGGCTGGCATTTCGATTTCGGCGGTGATCTCCAGCGTCTCTGCATCGACGACCTGAACGGTGTCACTGTCCCAGTTTGCCACGACCACGCCGCTGCCATCGGGCAGGGCCGCGATCCCCTCGGGGTAATCGCCGATCTCGACCTTGCCCAGCACCTGCAGGCCATCCGGATCGAACACCGTCAGGGTGGATCCATACTGATCGGTCACAAAACCACGCCCGCGTGCAAAGGCGATGGCATAGGGGTGGCTGCCGCTGGGGATCTGACCCAGCAATCTGCCCGCCACCGGATCGATCACCGAAACGACGTTGCCCTGAACATCGGCGGTCCACAGGCGACCCTCATACCAGGTGATGCCAAAGGGATGTGCGCCGGCTGTCGCGACCTGATGAAGCCGCTGCCCCGTTGCCGCATCAAAGACGCTGACCGCGTCGTCATCGCGGTCAGCGGTCGCAACCATCTGACCGTCAGGGCTGACGGCGATGCCTGCGGGTGCAAGGCCCGTCGTCGCCTGCCACAGCGTTTCCAGATCCTGGCCCAGGCGCATCAACCGCCCGCCATCCCAGTCGCCCACATACAGCGCACCGCCGGGGCCGGTCGCGATGCCAAAGACACCCTGACCCAGATCCAGACCGCCAACGATCTCGCCGGCTTCGTCCAGAACGGTCAGCCGGCCGCTATCTGCCGATACCACATAGGCCAACCCGACTGCCGGATCATAGGCGACGGGTGCAGGGGCCCCCTCGACAGTGGTCGAGGCGATAACCTGCATCTCTTGCAGGTCCACAATGCTGACCGAATTGCCGTTCTGCGAGGTTATGAATGCCAGATCCCCGGCCATGACGACCGGGGATGACAGAAACAGCGCAGCCAGTGCGGCGCGGATCACTCGACCTTGCCGAACCGTTCGGTCAGGGCATCCAGACCGGCCTGATAGATGCCGATCACGGCAGCGGTGGCCGCCTCATCATCCTGACCGGCCGGCGGATCGTTGTTCGGAAAGCCCCGATAATAGCCGGCCTTCCAGACCACCTCGGCCTTGCCGTCCTGGTCGTTGACCTGCAGCGTTGACGAGTAATTCGTCACCGGCAGGATCTCGACCGCGACATCGGTGATCATGTATTTGTACATCCGCTTGTCCGCATCGATGGCCATCAGTTGTTCGGTGATGGTGGGGTCGCCGCTTTCGGCGTTCAGATGCAGCACGCGAGTGGATTCGTCGGGTTGATCGGCGGGCGCGCCCTCTGGCACCATCTCGGTCGAGACAACTGCCGGATGCCAGCTCATATCGTCGAACTGGCCGATGACCTGCCAGACCTCGTCGGGCGTTGCGTCCAGTATCACCGACATTTCGGATTTCAACCGCGAGGGCCCATGCGCCCCGGCCATCCCACTGGCCGCCAGAACGACCCCCATCGCCAATGCTGTGATCCTGCCTATCATCGCGTCCGCTGCTCCCTTTAGCTGATGCTGTCCTTTTGTCGCGGGCAGGATGCGCGCCTGTCCGTTGGCCGTCCATCAGACAAAGGGATGAGGCAAAACCTCCCAAAGGCGCCGGGAATGATTGCAGGCTTGCCGCAAGCACCTCGGACCTACAGGATCAAAGCAGGGGAGGATACCGATGATGAGAAGAATCATCATACTTTTGGCTGGTTTGGCGGGATTTGCAATGCCGGCCCTATCACAGCAGGCAGCCGATCCTATCCTGATCCGCGCGGCAGTTCTGCGTGTCGACGATCCGGGTTTGCCGCCGATTTCGCGGCTTGAACTGCCAAGCGATGATCTGGGCTTCGCGGGTGCGCGGCTGGCGATCGACGATAACGACACGACCGGCCGCTTCATGGGCCAGGATTTCGAAGCCATCGAAGTGACGGCCTCGACCGAGACCGCGACAGCAGAAATGGACAAACTGCTGGCTGATGGCGTTCAGTTCATCGTCGTGCTGGCCGATGATCCCGTAACATTGGCGTTGGCCGATCAGGCCGGCGATCAGGCGCTGATCCTGAATGCCAAGGCGCGCGGTGATAATCTGCGCGGCGCCGATTGCCGCTTTAACACCGTCCATGTGGCGCCCAGCCACGCGATGATGGCCGATGCGCTGGCGCAATTTCTGGTCTGGAAGCAGTGGCAAGACTGGTTCCTGATCAAGGGAAGCCATCCGCAGGACGAGGATCTGGCGCAGGCATTTCAGCGTGCAGCCACCAAATTCGGTGCCAAGGTGGTCGAAGAACGGCTGTACGAAGACACGGGCGGCGCTAGGCGCACCGATTCCGGTCACGTGCAGGTGCAAAAGCAGATGCCGATCTTTACGCAGCGCGCGCCCGCGCATGACGTTGTGGTTGCCGCTGACGAGGCCGATATCTTTGCCGCCTATCTTCCCTATCAGACCTGGGACCCGCGCCCTGTTGCCGGTTCAGCCGGTCTGGTCCCGCGCAGTTGGCACCCGGCGATGGAGGCCTGGGGTGCGACGCAGTTTCAGAACCGCTTTGAAGAACTGGCCAACCGCAACATGCGAGAGGTTGACTATCAGACCTGGCTTGCACTGCGCGTTCTGGGTGAGGCGGCGACGCGCACCAATTCTGGCGATCCGGCGGTGTTGCGTGACTTTATCCTGTCGCCCGACTTCGACGTGGCCGGCTTCAAGGGGCAAAAGCTGACGGTCCGTGACTGGGATCATCAGATGCGCCAGCCAATCCTGCTGACCACCGGTCTGTTGATGACCAGTGTCAGCCCGCAGGACCAGTTTCTGCACCAGACCAGCACGCTCGATACGCTTGGCATGGACCGCCCCGAAACCGAATGCAGCTTTTGAGGCCCGAGATGAAAACCCTACTGACCCTGTCGCTTTGTCTTTTTGCCGCAGGCCCCGCGCTGGCGAACCGGGTGTTTGTGAGCAATGAAAAAGGCAATGACATCACCGTTCTGGATAGCGACACGCTGGAGGTGATCGGCCATTATCCCGCCGGCAACCGCCCTCGCGGGATTGCCATCAGCCCAGACGGGACCGAGCTTTACGTTTGCGCCAGCGATGATGATCTGGTCCGCGTCTTTGACCCAGAGACGATGGAGGAAACGCACACGCTGCCATCCGGGCCGGACCCGGAACTCTTCGTGCTGCACCCGTCGGGCAATCCGCTCTATGTCGCGAACGAAGACGACAATCTGGTGACCGTGGTCGATACCGAGACCCATCAGGTGCTGGCCGAAATCCCGGTGGGCGTTGAACCAGAGGGAATGGGCGTCAGCCCCGATGGCAAGGTGGTGATCAACACCTCGGAAACCACCAATATGGCGCATTTCATCGATACCGAGACATTCGAGATTACGGCCAATGTCCTGGTCGACAGCCGGCCCCGCTTTGCCCAGTTTAACGACGCCGGCACCAAGCTGTACGTCACCAGTGAGATCGGCGGTACCGTCAGCGTCATTGATCCGGCAACCCAGGAGATCATGCACAAGATCAGCTTTGATATTCCCGGCGTGTTGCCCGAGGCGATCCAGCCGGTCGGTGCGCGCGTGACCAGCGACGGCAAGACGGTCTTTGTGGCGCTTGGTCCAGCAAACCGGATCGCGGTGGTCGATGGCGAAACCGATGAGGTGATCGACTATCTGCTGGTCGGCCAGCGCGTCTGGCAGCTGGGCTTCAGCCCCGACGAGAAATACCTGTTCACGACCAACGGCAACTCCAACGACGTGTCGGTGATCGACGTGGCCGCGCGAGAAGTCGTTAAATCCATACCCGTCGGGCAACAGCCCTGGGGCGTGGTCGTCGCCCCGGACTAAGGCGTGTGTCCGCCCGCAATCAATATTTACCATGACAGGAGAAACCCCGTGACCCGCCTGCTGACCCTTATCATGATGATCGCTGGCCTGAGTGTGCCAGCCACCGCACAAGACGCCGCCACTGAAGGCGAGGCACCGGCCGAGGCACAGCCTGCTGATGATGCCGCCGCACCCGCTGAAGAAGATGGTGACGACGACGACGATGAAGAAGGCGGTGATGCTGGCGAAGAAGGCGTCTATGAGGCGACCGGAAAGTTTGACTTTGGATTCTCCGGGATCATGGCCAGCGATAACCGCACCACCTTGGCGCCGCTGACGCTAAGCTCGGGTCAACCGGTTGCGGGCAGTGAATACACCCTGAAATCGGGTGGCTATTACACCATCCATATCGAGGCAGATGGCACCGCCGAATTGGCGCTGTCGGGCGGTGATTTCTTCCGGGCCATCTGGATCAACGAGGTTGTCATCAACGATATCGAGATCCGCCCGATGGGTGTGCACAGCATCGAATTCGACGATGAGGGCAGTGCCCGCATGAGCTTTATCGCCATCGTTCCGGGCCGCTATACTTTGTCGATCCCGGGGTCGCGTGGCGAAACGCAAGAGGCGGTGTTCAATATCCAATAGCGCGCTATCATAGCGCCATGGCCCCCGCGCTGGAAATCACCGATGTCAGTCACAGTTTCGGCGCCGTCCAGGCGCTGAAGGATGTATCGCTGACGGTGCCGCGCGGGGGTTTTACCGCCTTGTTGGGGGTAAATGGCGCGGGAAAGACCACGCTGTTTTCCCTGATCACGCGACTTTACAACAACACCTCGGGCAGCATCCGTGTCGCTGGTTATGACCTGCGGCGTCAGCCGGCTCAGGCGCTGGCCCGGCTGGGCGTGGTGTTCCAAAGCCGCGCGCTGGATGCCGATCTGACGGTGGCCCAGAACCTGATGTATCACGCCAGCCTGCACGGCATCGCCCGCCGAGAGGCCATGGTCCGCATTGACGAAGTGCTGGAGCAGGTCGATTTGTCCGACCGCGCCGGTGACCGCGTCAACGCCCTGTCAGGTGGGCAGCAGCGCCGGGCAGAGATCGCCCGCGCCCTGATCCACAGTCCCGATATCCTGCTGCTGGATGAGGCGACCGTGGGGCTGGATGTGAAATCGCGGGCCGAGGTTCTGGCCCTGACGCGGCGCCTGATCGCCGACAAAAGCGTCTCGGCGCTGTGGGCCACCCATATCCTTGACGAGATCGCACCCGAAGACGGTCTGGTCGTTCTCCACAACGGGCAGGTGCTGGAGCGCGGACTGGCGGGCCAGATCGCGGGCGATGCGGGGCTGACCCGCATGTTTCTAGATCTGACAGGGACCAGCGCATGAGCGATATCGCCTTTCCGTTTCGGGCATGGGCCACCGCCTTTGCCGGCATCGCGCGGCGCGAGACGCTGCGCTTTGTCAATCAGCGCGGGCGATTTCTGGCGGCACTTGTGCGCCCTCTGGTCTGGCTGTTCATCTTTGCCGCCGGGTTTCGCGCCGTGTTGGGCATGTCGATCACACCGCCCTATCAGACCTATGTGCTCTACGAGGTGTATGTGACGCCGGGGCTCTGCGCGATGATCCAGCTGTTCAATGGCATGCAATCATCGCTGTCGATGGTCTATGATCGCGAAACCGGGGCGATGCGCACCTTGTTGGTCAGCCCCTTTCCGCGCTGGTTCCTGCTGGGGTCCAAGCTGATCGCGGGCGTGATCGTGTCGATCATCCAGGTCTATACCTTTCTCGCCATCGCCTGGTTTTGGGATATCCGTCCACCGGTCTGGGGTTACGTCGCCTTGCTGCCCGCGCTGGTGCTGGCCGGGCTGATGCTGGGGGCGATGGGGCTGTTTCTCAGCTCTGCGATCCGGCAGCTGGAAAATTTCGCCGGGGTGATGAACTTTGTCATCTTCCCGATGTTCTTTGCGTCATCCGCCCTCTATCCGCTGTGGCGGATGCGTGAAAGTTCGGTTTTGTTGCATGATATCTGTGCCTTGAACCCCTTTACCCATGCGGTCGAACTGATCCGCTTCGCGCTTTATCTTCAGGTCAACTGGCTATCGCTGGCCGTGGTTCTCGGATGTTTGGCGGGGTTCTTTGGTGCCGCAGTCTTCATGTATGATCCGGCCAAGGGAATCTGGGCCAGCAGGAAGGGACGCGCATGAAAACCTCTGCCACCATCGTCACCGCCATCGCGGTTGCCATTACGGTCTGGGTCGGCAATCACCCGGCCGGCGCTGCCGAGGGCACCGATCCGACCTGGCCCTGCATCCAGCGCAAACAGCCGCACCTGTCCATCGGTCAGATGTGGGCCGGTCCGCCGCCTGATGACGCCACAACCGCACTGTCGCGTGACCCGGGCATTCAGGCGCTGGCGGCGCGACTGGAACAGCGCCGCCTACCAATCGAAGAGGCCGAGGTCCTGATCACCGATTTTGCCGAAGCGGCGGATAATGATCAACTGACGGCCCTCATGCAGGCGATACTGGACAAGATCGAACCCGAACGCACGGCGATGATCGAAGGTATCGCGCGCTATGGCCAGAAACAGGTCGAACTGGCCCGCATGATCGAGGATCGGCGCGCCAGTTTGAGCGAGCTGGAGGCTGCTGACCCTCCCGATTTCGACGCAATCGACGCCGAGGAAAAGGCGCTGGACTGGGATGAGCGTATATTCACCGACCGCCAGCACGCACTGACTTACGTGTGCGAAAGCCCGGTATTGCTGGAGCAGCGCGCCTTTGCGCTGGCTCGCGCGATTGCCGGACATCTGGAATAACCGGTCTGTTCGCGCGGTATCAGGACGTCCTATTCTTCCGCATAGCTGAGACACGGGTCCAGCACGACCGGTTGCTCGCCATACCTCGCATAGCCGCCGGCGAACATGATGGTGTCCCCGGTTACCTCTTCGGGATAGTAGGTCGCGCACATCACCTGAACGCCCTTGGCCGGGCACATGACCAGATAGGCCAGCGCGCCGTCCCAATGGCTTTCGATGATTTCACCCTTCATGGTCATGGATATTCGGCCGTCACAGTCGGGTACTCGGTCGATCCAACCGCCTATCGTTTCGCAAAGCTTGAGATCACCCGAGGACCTGGCAGATCACCAACCACTCAGATCTTACAGGGCGGATAAATGGCCAGGATGGTTTGACGGGCTGGGCATTGGCTGCCCCGATTTGCGCGGCCCTGTGCTGGATTCGTCGGTTGCCTTGGCCGAACTGGCGGCGGGCGGGCTGGGCGTTGCCTTGCTGCCAGCCGCCATGTTTGCCGCGCATCTTCAGACAGCGCAGCTGGTCAGGCCCTTTTCGCATGAGGTGTTGACCGGCCGCTATTGGCTGACCCGGATCAGGGGCCGCAAGGCGACGCGCGCCATGACCCAACCCGAAAGCTGGCTGTCAGCGCGCTGAAGCGTGTTAAAGTCCTGCGCCCTCGTCCACACCCAGCATGATGTTCAGGTTCTGAACGGCCGCGCCCGAGGCGCCCTTGCCCAGATTGTCCAGCACTGCAATGACATTGGCCATGCCGGTTCGATCATCGCCGTGCACCGAGATTTCCAGCATGTTCGTATCGTTCAGCTTGGTCGGCACGATGCGCGCGCCGGCCTCTTCGGCGGACAGCACCCGGACGAATTGCGCGCCGGAATAGTGGTCAGCCAGCGCCTGATGAAGGTTGCTGAGGTCGCGCGTTTCACCAAGATGCAGCGGTACCTGTATCGCCATACCCTGTGCGAAATTGCCAACCGCAGGCGAAAACACTGGCCGCCTCGTCAGTCCCGTCCTGACCATGATCTCTGGCAGGTGTTTGTGGTTCTGGGCCAAGCCATAAATGAAATGCGCCGGCGCTGTTCCATCATCATACTCGGCGATCAACGCCTTGCCGCCGCCCGTGTAGCCGCTGACACCGCTGATCGACAGCGCCTCGTCGGCATCTATCAGGCCTGCTTTAATCAGGGGCGCGAGAATTGCGATGGCGCCGGTGGAATAGCAGCCCGGATTGCTGACCGTCTTTGCGGCCGCGATCGCCGCGCGACCGCCCGACACCGCCTCGGGAAAACCATACACCCAGCCATCCGCCACGCGATGCGCAGTCGAGGCGTCGATAAAACGCACATCCATGCCTTCGGCCAACGCCACGGCCTCGCGTGCGGCGTCGTCCGGCAGGCAGAGGATCGCGACATCGGCTTCGGCAAAGGCCTCGCGCCGGGCATCGGCATCCTTGCGCCGCTCCTGGTCGATCTGGACCAGCGAGACATCGTCACGCAGCGCCAGGCGGTCGCGAATCTGCAGACCCGTCGTTCCTGATTCGCCGTCGATGAATACCTTGCTTGCCATGACTGACCTCCTTGTTCGGGGTCGGATTAAGGGAATTGGCGGCACCGCGCAATCTGTTCCGACGGTTTCAGTATCGCTCTGGCTGTAACGAGCGCCACCACTCAACCGAATCCGCAGGGCATCCTGTCCAAAAGTATAAATGTTAAGAATTTCTGAAGACTTCTTAAAATGATACCAATCTTCATGATCTGTTCTGTCTGACGATACGCCCTCACAAGGTTTGGCGCAGTGTCAGGTAAATTTTTTGAGGTGGAGGTTTAAGCGGATGAACATCATCTACGGTACCAATAATAACGACATCATGTTTGCGACTGACGGGTCCGACTGGATCGACAGTCTTCTGGGGATCGACGTCATTCATGGCGGCGGTGGCAAAGATGTCTATACCGTCGCGGCGGATGGGCTGCAGAAGGTCTTTCAGGACTTTCAGGACGGTAGCGATCTGATCGACCTGCGCGGCGCGGGAATCAACAGTTTCGATGAGTTGACGCTTGAGGTCTTGGGCGACGACAAGGTCAAGGTGACCAACGCCGACGGCAGCCTGCAGGTTTTTGTCCAGGCCGTTGATGGCGAGCCGTTGACCGTCGATGCGACCGATTTCATCTATGCTGATACGCCGGTCATCGAGTATTCGCGCTGTTTCGATTCGGTGAATGTTGGCAGCAACGAGTATGCGGTCCACCTGGGAAATGGTGGCAATAATTGGCTGAACCTCAAGCAGCTTGTGCGCGGCGCTGATACCGCACGCGAGGGCGCGCTGGTTGAAATGGATGACGATGCCCTCGGGAACGGCACCTTTACCATCAAGGGCGTGACCCAGCATTTCTTCGATTTCAGCAACGTCCGCGGCACCAATGGTCAGGACACCATTCACGGTGACCAGCAGGACAACAACCTTGTCGGGCTGGGCAATGCCGACCGCATTTATGGCGGCGACGGCGATGATCGCATCTTTGGCAACAGCGGCACTGACCGTCTGTTTGGTGACGATGGCGATGATATTATCAATGGCGGCACCGGCTATGACCTGCTGCGCGGCGGCGAGGGTGCGGATACGTTCGTTTTTGTCAGCTATGACAACCGCACGGACGTTGTGTTCGACTATGAAGACGGCACCGATATGCTGGATATTTCGCAGTGGGGCGTGACCAGCGTTGACGATCTGGAAATCACCCAGCTCAGCGCGGGGCGCCTGCGGATCGAATTGCCTTCCGAGGGTCTGGGCTTCGAGCTGCGCTCGGAAGATGGTCCTCTTAGCCCAAGCGATATGGACAACGGCGACTTCATCTTCGTTTGATCACAACGCTGGCGATGGCGTGCTCTCGGGCACGCCATTTGTCTTGGCGAATATTTGCCCAAAGAATGAGACAAATGTGCACGTGTAAGGCGGGTTGCCGCCGATGCCGTGTTTGTGGCTGTCTATACGAATGGGTTTACGCTAGATCAGCTGGCGAAATGAACAGGGCTGATCGACATGAACTATATTTACGGAACCAGCGGAAATGACAATCTGATTTCGCGCCCGACGCCTGGTCCAGACATCGTCATCGGTAACGGTGGCGCTGACGTCCTTTGGGCGGGTGAAGGAAAAGACATATTTGTCATCGACGCGGATGACATAAAAGAATTCATTTATGACTTTGAAGATGGGCGCGATCTGATCGACCTCCGCGAAGTCGGAGTCGCAAATTATCAGCAACTGATCGAACTATACCAGTACGATACAGATATCGTCGAGACGACGGTCGGCCCGTTGCGCTTGTATGTGAATTTGAAGGACAATCATGAAGGTCGCGTCGATCTCGACCCGACCGATTTCATTTTGACCAACACGCCTGTCTACGAATACTCCGATGGCGCTGACTATGTCTCGCTGACCGAGAACGTCTATTCCGTCTATTTCGGAAATGGCGGCTATAACAAACTTGAGCTCAATCAGCTGGAAATCGGCCCGGACCGTGAGGGTGCTGAACTGATCATGGACACTGGTATCTATGCGACCGGAAAGTTTGTGCTGGATGGCGTAACTCACCATTTCTTCGATTTCCGTTCGTTCACGGGGACGATCGGAAACGACTGGCTTATCGGAAATGGCCAGGCGAACGTAATCGAGGGCGAGATCGGTAATGACGTCATCGGTGGCAGAGGCGGCGACGACATTCTGCATGGCAATTATGGCCGCGATTGGCTGGTCGGCGACTATGGCGACGACACGCTTTCAGGCGGACATGATCGCGACGTATTGGTAGGCGGTCCGGGCGCAGACGTCTTTGTCTTCATCGAGGGCGATAAGTTTTCAGATGTGGTTCGCGATTTCGATGATGGCGTGGACAGGCTTGATATCTCGGCTTGGGGCGTGGAAAGCCGCAGCGAATTGTCATTCACCAACAATGGCGATGGCTCAGTTACCGTGATCTACGATGAGGGTGATGTCAGCTTTATCGTGCGAAGCTTGGATGGCGACGCGCTGGATGCGTCGCAACTGGGCGGCGACGACTTCATCTTCGCCTGAGCGTACATTCCGCAACCCACACTAAAAAAACCCGCCAGAAGCGATTCTGGCGGGTTTTCTGATTTGTGTCCTGGTTCGATCAGTCGCGATACAGCAGCGACCGGCCTTCGTGGAACAGGTGCATGGATTGCGGATCCGCTGTCAGTCGCACGCTTTTCCCGGTCATGCCTGTCTGAATGCCCGGCAGTTTGGCGATGACGGGTGATTTGTTTTCCGCATCGTTGGTGCCAAAGTAATATAGCGTGACCTCGCCCAGAGCTTCGGTCAGATCGACCACGCCTTCGAATACGGCTTCACCTTCGGCCAGACGCATATCTTCGGGGCGGGCACCGACATTGACGACCATTCCCTCGTCGCCCGGACGGGTCGGGATGGCCACATGCGCCACGCCGCCACCGTCCAGATTGACCACTGTGGTTTCGCCGACCTCGGCCACCTTGCCGGGCAGCAGGTTCATCGCCGGGCTGCCGATGAACTGTGCGACGAATTCGGTCATCGGGCGTTCATACAGATCCAACGGCGCGCCGACCTGCGCGATGCCGCCGCCGGCCAGCACAACGATGCGGTCGGCCAGCGTCATGGCTTCGGTCTGGTCATGGGTCACATAGATCATCGTGCGATCGGGCATCGAGGCCTTGAGTTGCGCGATCTCGATCCGGGTCGCGACACGCAACGCGGCATCCAGGTTCGAAAGCGGTTCATCGAACAGATAGACCTTGGGGTCACGCACAATGGCGCGGCCGATGGCGACGCGTTGCCTCTGACCGCCTGACAGGGCCTTGGGCAGCCGGTCCAGATAGGGCGTCAGTTGCAACATCTTGCCGGCGCGGTCGGTTGCTTCCTTGATCTCAGCGGCGGATTTGCCGGCGATCTTGAGGGCAAAGGCCATATTGTCGCGCACGGTCATATGCGGATAAAGCGCATAGGATTGAAACACCATCGCGATGCCGCGCTGGCTGGGCGGGATGTCATTCATCACCTCGCCCCCGATCTGCAGCGTTCCGCCAGAGATCTGCTCGAGCCCCGCGATCATTCGCAACAACGTTGACTTGCCGCAACCCGATGGGCCGACAAAGACGATGAACTCGCCTGATGTGATGTCCAGATCAATATCGCGAAGCACATTGACGTCGCCATATGATTTGGCGACCCCGGTCAAGTTTAGATCAGCCATTATCCGTCCCCCCTTTTTATTCCTCGGTAATATCGACTTGCCAAGGCTCCATTCCGGCGGCGCGGCCGTCGGAAAGATTTGCCCTGACCAACACGCTGCCATCGCCCGTGCTGCGCTGAAATGACAGGATCGGCCCATCCGCGCGCGTTCCTGTCTGATCGCCATGGCGAAGCGCCGGATGCTTGTGGCGCAGCTCTATGGCCCAGCGGTAGTGGTTCAGCATCGAGCCCGCCTGATGGTCCTGTTCGGACGCCGCCAGATGGCGATGTTCCGGCGGTATCGGCAGCCAGGGCCGAGTCGATGAAAAGCCGCTGTGATCGTTGGTATTGGTATCCCAGACCATCGGGGTCCGGGCGCCGTCGCGGCCCTTGTATTCGGGCCAGAACTCGATGCCGTAGGGATCTTGCAGATCCTCAAAGGCGATTTCGGCCTCGGGCAGGCCAAGTTCTTCGCCCTGATAGATGCAGATCGACCCCTGCAGGCACATCAGCACGGTGCAATAGGCCTTGGCGGCCGTGTCGCTGAGGTTCCAGCGCGTGATGTGACGCGTTACGTCGTGGTTCGACAGCGCCCAGCAAGGCCAGCCCTCGGGCGCGCGTCGTGCCTTTTCGTCGAACACATCCGTGATGCGCTGCGCCGTCAGATTGTCGCCCGACAGGAAGTCGAAGACATAGGACATCTGCACGCGCTTATTGCCCTGCGTGTATTCCTCGAGCAATTCCCAGGCCCTTTCGCTGTCGCCGATTTCGCCGACGGCGGCTGCGCCCTTGGTGTCCATGACGCCGCGCAGCTTTTCCAGGAACACCAGGTTCTCGGGCTGTGATTTGTCGTATTTGTGGCTCTGGTGGTTATACGGATTGACCGCCGGCGCGGTATCCGACCTGCGCTGATCCAGCGGCAGCGCCGGGTTGTCGCGGAACTGGGCGTCGTGGAAATAGAAGTTCAGCGTATCCAGCCGGAACCCGTCCACCCCCCTGTCCATCCAGAAGCGCACCACATCCAGCAATGCCTCTTGCACATCGGGATTGTGAAAGTTCAGGTCGGGCTGCTCTTTCAGGAAGTTGTGCAGGTAATATTGCTCGCGCGCCGCGTTCCATTGCCATGCGCTGCCACCAAAGATCGACAGCCAGTTGGTCGGCGCCGTGCCGTCAGGCTTGGGATCTGCCCAGACATACCAGTCCGCCTTGGGATTATCGCGCGAGGTCTTGCTTTGCTGAAACCAGGCATGCTGGTCCGAGGTGTGCGACAGAACCAGGTCGATCATGACCTTGATGCCAAAGCGATGTGCCCGTGCGATGATCTCGTCGAAATCCTCCATCCGGCCAAAGATCGGGTCGACGCCGCGATAGTCGCTGACGTCATAGCCGAAATCCTTCATCGGGCTGGTGAAAAAGGGCGAGATCCAGATCGCATCCACGCCCAGAGACGCGATGTGGTCCAGCCTTTGGGCAATGCCCTGCAGGTCGCCACCTCCGTCACCGGTCGTATCTTGATAGCTGCGCGGATAGATCTGATAGATCACCGCACCTTTCCACCAGTCGTCTGATTTAACCATGGATCAGCCGCCCTTTACCGAGCCGGCAAGCAGGCCGCGCACCAGGTATCGCTGCATCGCAAAGAAGACCAACAGCGGCACAAGGATGCTGATAAAGGCCGACGTCGCCAGAATTTCCCATTCGCCCCCGCGAGAGCCCATCATCTCGCGCAGCATGGCTGTCATGACCAGCTGTTCACGGGTGTTGCCCAGAAAGACGGTGGCAACCAGCAGGTCGTTCCATGTCCACAGGAACTGGAAGATCGCGAAAGAGGCCAGCGCAGGGAAGGACAGCGGCAGGATGATGCGGCGAAAGATCTGGAATTCGGTCGCGCCGTCGACGCGGGCGCTTTCGATCACCTCGCGCGGCAGCCCGGCCATATAGTTTCGCAGCAGATAGATCGCCAGCGGCAGACCAAAGCCGGTATGGGCAAGCCATATCCCCAGATAGCCCTTTCCGATGCCGATCTCGTTATGCAGCCGCAGCAGCGGGATCAGCGCCACTTGCAGCGGCACGACCAGCAGCCCGACCACCGCGGCCAGCAGCAGCGACCTGCCGGGAAATGGCATCCACGCCAGCGCATAGGCCGCAAAGGCCGCAATCAGGATCGGAATGATCGTCGCCGGGATTGTCACCGTCATCGTGTTCATGAAGGCGCGGCCCAGCCCGTCAGCGGTCAGCACGCGGCGATAATTGTCGACGGTGAACTTCGCCGGGACCTCGGTCGTGGTAAAGATCCGCTCGCCCCGCGAGATGTCGAAGGGTTGAGGCGAGGTCAGCCGATAGTTGCCGTCCTCGGCCACCGTCAGTTCCCAGTTCTCATCGATGGTCGTGCTGGCGCCGGGTTCGAATTCATCCGGGCTGCGGGCGGATGTGCCCCAGGCCGTCAGGCTTTGGCCTTCGGCGAGGACATTGCCCTCCAGCACATACATTCCGTCCACCTGTGCGGCGTCGTCGCTCGTGCCGGTGCGGACAAAGCCTGTCTGCTCGGAGGCCGAGAATGACTGCCACCATCCCGAGGTCGAGATTTGATCGCGATCACGGAATGACGACACAAACAGACCAAGTGTCGGGATTGTCCATAGCAACACCAGCAAGAAGGCCGCGATGTTGACCGCCCAGGTGAGCGAGGATTTTTGTCCAGCCATGCCTTCCATCAGCGTGCCTCCTTGCGCAGGTTGATGATGTTCCAGACCATGATCGGGGTGACCAGCAGCATCAGCACGATCACAATGGCCGAGCCGCGTCCCGCGTCGTTCGCGCGGAACGACCAGTCATACATCAGGTTCGCCAGAACCTGCGTGCCCCATTGGCCGTTGGTCATGACGAAGACGATGTCAAAGACCTTCAGAACGGTGATGGTGATTGTCGTCCAGACAACGGCGATCGTGCCCATGATCTGTGGTACCTTGATCTTGAAAAAGACCTGCCAGGGCGATGCGCCGTCCAGAATGGCGGCCTCGATGGTTTCCTCGGGAATGCCGCGCAGGGCAGCCGACAGGATGACCATGGCAAAGCCGGTCTGAATCCAGACGAGGACGATCATCAGGAAGAAGTTGTTCCACGGGATCAGCGTCAGCCAGACCTTCGGGTCGCCGCCAAGCGAGGTGACGATCGCGTTCAGCAGGCCGATCTGCGTCTCGCCTGATTCGCGGTATTCATAGATGAACTTCCAGATGACACCGGCGCCGACAAAGCTGATGGCCATGGGCATGAAGATCAGCGATTTGCCGAAATTTCCCCATTTGATCCGGTCGGTCAGCTGTGCCGCGACCAGTCCGAACAGCGTCGACAGGGCGGGCACGATCAACAGCCAGAACAGGTTGTTGCGCATCGATTCCCGGAACTTGGCGTCGCCCATCAGCCAGGTATAGTTCGCACCGCCGACAAAGCGGCTGCCATCCGCGTTATGCATCGATGCCCAGAAACTGCCGATTACGGGATAAACCAGATAGATCGACAGAAACAGGATCGCGGGTCCCAGAAACAGCCATGGCCGGATCTGGCTGGCCCTTCTGATATTATCCCCGGCCTTTGGGCCGCGCGGTGGGTAGATGCTGTCCAGCACCATGTTCGAGCCCCAGAACCACGCGACGCAACCGAATACGCCGATAATGATGGTGCTGACGGCAAGCCAAAGAAGTTCCATCCCCGATCCTCCCTCTTGCAGTTGACCGGCCCGCTAATCGGGCCGATCTCATGTTCAAGCCCGCATCCGGGCAGCGCTTAGTTCAGCGTGTCCCAGCTGCTTTGGATCGTGTCCGTCACGGATTGCGCGTCAGCGCCACCGACGAAATCGATCATCCCGGTCCAGAAGGCACCAGCACCAATCGCGGCCGGCATCAGGTCGGAACCGTCAAAGCGGAAGGTCGTGGCGTTCAGCAGAATATCGCCCATCTTCTTGGTCGTATCGCTGCCATAGGCTTCCGTGTTCGCGCCGGTATGCGGGGTCAGGAAGCCGCTTTGGGACATCCAGATTTCGTGTGCCGCTGGCGTTTGCAGAAACTCGATGAAGGCCATTGCCGCAGGGTTTTCGCTGTGAACACCGAACAGGGTGCCACCGCCAAGAACAGGCTGACCCAAAGATCCGTCGGCCTTGGCCGGGAAGTAGAAGAAATCTGCATCGACCCCGATCTCGGTCCCCTCAGGGAAGAAGGACGGGATAAAGCTGGCCTGCCGGTGGAAATAGCAGCTGGGCGGGCTTTCAAACAGACCCTTCGGGCTGTCGCGGAAATCGGTCGAGCTGACCGATCCGACGCCGCCGGCGACAAAGTCGGGGTTCTTGGCGAACCAGCCGAACTCTTCGATCGCCGCAACGACCTTGGGATCGTTGAACGGCAGTTCGTTGGTCGTCCAGGCATCATAATCTTCGGGGCTGTTCATGCGCAGCATGAGGTCTTCAACCCAGTCTGTTGCTGGCCAGCCGGTCGCACCGCCCGAACCCAGGCCGATGCACCAGGGCGCCTCGCCATCCGCTGCGATCTGCTCGGTAACCGACTTCAGATCCTCATAGGTTTCCGGTACGTCATAACCCAGATCTTCGAGGTTCTCAGGAACGTACCAGACCAGCGATTTCACGTCGGCCTTATACGGAAACACATAGAGATGCTCGGCGCCGTCCGGGCCCTCGTAGGTGCTGAAGTTTACCCAGCTGTCACCGGCTGCATAGTTTTCCGACAGCCAGGTCGAGGTTTCCTCGGGCAGCGGCTGCAAATGGCCCTTGCGTGCAAGGTCTGCTGCCAGACCCGGCTGCGGGTAAACGGCGATATCCGGCGGTGATCCGGCCTCGCTGTCGATGACGATCTGCTGTTCGAAACTGTCCGAGCCCGAGTAGTTCACGGTGATCCCGGTGGCATCTTCGAAATATGGCAGAATCGATGTGAACAATTCCTGGTCGGCGCCCAGCCAGGGACCAAGGACAGACACTTCCTGGCCTTCCATCCCGGAATGAGACGCTTTGAAATCTTCCAGACTTTGCCAGTTGATGCGGTCGTCGCTGCCCGGTTCGATTACCATTTGCGCGTGTGCGAGACCTGCTGTCAGCGCCAATGCGGCAGCCGACGTCATGAGAATTGGTTTCATTTTTCTCCCCCCTTTTCAGGACTATTTGTGCGTGTGAAACGACCGCGCCAACATCCTGTTAGCGCCAACATCGTAAACTTTCGTGAGTTTGTCAATCGTAACTATTCCCATTCCAGCTCTTTGAATGCAGCGGTGGCATCGCGGGCGATGGTGTCATCGAAATCGGTCCAGCCTTCCGCAACATTCTGAAGCTCCGATACAATTGTGGGCACAGCCTCTGACATTGATTGGCCCGACGCGATGGCGTGACGAACCGAATCACGCAATTGGAGCAGCAGGTTGCTTTGTTTTGCAACAGCCTCTTGCCAGTTTTGTGCCACGGGGCCATGTCCGGGCACGATCAGCCCGACTTCTGCGGGCGGCGCTTCAAGCCAATGCAACCACCCGTTGAGTGACCCATCGACGACCGGCGTCAGGTCGCGAAACACCAGATCGCCGGTGAACAAGGTGTTGGTCGCATCGTCACGAACGATCAGATCATTATCCGTATGCGCAGTGGGCACCGCCGCAAGTTCAAGGGTGCGCCCGCCCAAAGAGATCCGGTCGCTCTGCGCAATGGTCATATCGGGCAGCGTGATCTCGGTACCGATCATCTCGGGCGCGCCCACGATGCGGGACATATTCTCCAGATAGCCCTGTCCGCGCATGTCCAGCGACTGAACCAGCTTTTCGTTGGCAACGATACTGGCACCGGCTTCGGCAAAAACCGATGCACCAAGAACGTGATCGGGATGCATGTGGGTCAGAATGACATGGCTGACAGGCTTTGGGGTCAGGTGTCGGATGGCCGCATACAGATCCTGTCCTTCTGCGCGACTTGCGCCTGCATCGATGATCGCAACGCTATCGGTGCCAATGATCACCGACAAATTTGCGATGCGCCCACGATTGTCCGACGCGATTTGCGCGGTTTGCCCCTGCCGCAGCCAAACACCCGGCGCGATTGAATGCAGTTCGAGTCCGCCGACATCGGTATTTTCAATGCACTCGGTTCCCGAACCGGTCAGATCCGGGTGATCTGCCAGCCAGTCCCGGCTGATTCGCTCGGCCTGCGAAAGACAGGCCTGCGGCGTCAGGCCATCGCCCTGCGGCAGCAGGATCGGGCGGCAATCCCCGGAATCAACGGCAATGCAGGCAGTCAAGATTAGATGAAACATTTGCCAAATCTTCCCGATGGTCGTTTTTTTGTAAGGCGTCGAGCGCTCGTTGCGACTTAGGTCGCGTTGACGAACAGTCGAACAATCCTAGCATGAACGAATTATGCGTAAGGAGGAACTGATGGCTTGGAATAAACCCGTGCTGAAAGAGATCGCCTGTGGCATGGAAATCAACATGTATGCCCCGGCCGAGGATGAACCGGTTCTGTTCTGAACAGACCGGAAGTGAATTGATTTTACGGCCCCGACCGAGTTTACCGGCCGGGGCCGTTTTCGTTTTGGGGTGCCATGCGGATCTTTGTACTTGGGGCCGCGGCAGGCGGCGGATTGCCACAATGGAACTGCGGCTGCGTGAACTGCGCCGCCGCACGCGCTGGCCGCATCCCATCACTTAGCCAAAGCAGCATCGCCGTTTCCGCGAACGGGCAGGATTGGGCGATCATCAATGCCTCGCCCGATATCCGGACGCAGATGGCCGCCACACCCGTGCTGCATCCGACCGGCGCCCGGCAGATGCCTTTGCGGTCGGTTCTGGTCACCAATGGCGATATCGATCATGTCGCAGGGCTGCTGACGCTGCGCGAAAGCCAACCCTTTGATCTGTTCGCAACCGCCACCATCCACGCCGCGCTGGACGCAAACCCGATGATGTCGGCGGTCAATCCTGAATTTGTCCCGCGCCGGACTGTCGCGCTGGATCAGCAGTTCGATCTGGCGCCGGACCTTGCGGCGACGCTGTTTGCCGTGCCGGGCAAGGTGCCGCTTTATCTGGAAGGCGACACCGTCGAGACAGACCTGATCGGCGAGAATACCGTGGGGGTCGAACTGACCTCGGGCGGCAAGCGCGCGCTTTATATTCCGGGCTGTGCGGATATGCCCGATTGGCTCAAGGATCGTATTAACGGTGCGGATCTGCTGATGTTCGATGGCACGCTGTGGCAGGATGATGAGATGATCACAGCCGGGCTTGGCCGCAAGACCGGAGGCCGAATGGGCCATATGGCCGCACAGGACAGCATTGCCGCGCTGGCCGATCTGTCGCTGGCGCGGCGACTGTTTGTGCATATCAACAACTCAAACCCGCTGACTGATCCGGGCAGCCCGCAGGTGGCCGAAGCCGAGGCCAATGGCTGGCAAATCGGTCGCGACGGAACTGAGGTGGTAGTGTGAAAGATCTGCAAGGCCCGCAAAACCAACAGGATTTCGAGGCGCGACTGCGCGCCATCGGGGCTGAACGCTATCACGACCGCCATCCGTTTCACGCGCGGCTTCATGGTGGGCAATGCACCCCTGACGAGGTGCGCGCCTGGGTCATAAACCGCTGGATGTATCAATCGCGCATCCCGATGAAGGACGCGGCCTTCATGTCGCGCGTCGACGATCCCGATCTGCGCCGGCGTTGGCGCAAGCGGATCGAGGATCATGACGGCGGCGTCACCGAGGGCGGTGGTATCCGGCGTTGGCTGGCATTGTCGCGCGCCGTGGGTCTGGACCCCGACTACGTTGCCAGCGGCGCGGGCATCATGCCGGCCACCCGCTTTGCCGTGGATGCCTATGTCAGGTTCGTGCGCGACATGCCGTTGCTCGATGCCGTCGCTGCCAGCCTGACCGAACTCTTCGCGCCCAAGATCCATGCTCAGCGGATCGAAGGGCTGTTGGCGCATTACGACTTTGCCGATGACACCAGCCTGGCCTATTTCAAGCGCCGGCTGACCGAGGCACCCGAGGATGTGGCCTTTGGGCTGGATTATGTGCTGACCCATGCCGACACGCTGGAAAAACAGAACGCGGCGGCGGCGGCGTTGATCTTCAAGACAGATGTGCTGTGGGCGCAGCTTGATGCGCTTTGGCACGGCTATGTCGAAGGGAATATCCCGCGCGGCGCGTGGCGACCCGGCGAGGGGCTGCTATGACCCGGCTTATTGAACCCGAACAGATCCCGTACCTGCCGCGCGGGGTGCGGCTGACCGATGACCGCGTGCGCGGTATCCGCGTGCTGCAGGCGCCCGAGCGCGCGATGCAACTGGATGCCGTGGGCGACGCGATCCTGTCGGAACTGGACGGATCGCGCAGCATGGCCGACATCGCCGAAGGTCTGGCCGTGGCTTACAACGCGCCCGCCGATCAGATCTCAGGCGATGTCGCCGATTTCCTGACCGGGCTGATTGAACGGCGCATGGTTTTTGTAAAGGCCGCGCCATGAAGGACCAGTTCCAACCCCAGGATCTGGATGGCAACCCGGTCACGCCGGGCCTGCCGATGGCAATGCTGGCCGAAATCACCCATCGCTGCCCGCTGGCCTGCCCTTATTGCAGCAATCCGGTCGAACTGACCCGCGCCGCGCAGGAACTGGACGCCGAAACATGGGCGAGGATCTTTCGCGAGGCGGCGGATCTGGGCGTGCTACAGGTCCATATCTCGGGCGGTGAACCCGGTGCGCGCCGCGATCTGGCGCAGATCGTGGCCAGTGTGCGCGATGCGGGCCTGTATGTGAACCTGATCACCTCTGGCATCGGCATCACCCGCCAGCGGCTGCAGGAACTGGACACCGCAGGCGTCGATCATGTGCAGCTGTCGCTGCAAGGCATCCGGCCAGACATGGCCGACCGGATCAGTGGGCATCCGGGGTCTTGGGACAAGAAGATGGGTTTCGCCGAATGGGTGACCGAAATCGGCTTTCCGCTGACCATCAACGCCGTGGTGCATCGTCAGAACATGGACCGGCTGCCCGACATGATCGAACTGGCCGAAACCCTCGGCGCGCGCCGCATCGAGGTGGCGACCGTGCAATTCCACGGTTGGGCCGACCTGAACCGCAAGGCGCTGATGCCGACGCGCGAACAGGCGGGCTTTGCCCGGCAGGTCGTGAATGATGCACGCGGCCGGCTGCGCGGGCGCATGGTGATCGACTATGTCCCGGCGGATCATCACGCCATCTACCCAAAGGCCTGCATGGGGGGCTGGGGCTCGACCGGGTTGAATATCGGGCCCGATGGCACCGTGCTGCCCTGCCACGCGGCGCAAACCATCGACTGGATGCGCTTTGACAACGCCCGCGACCGTCCGCTGGCTGATATCTGGCACGACTCTGGCAGCTTCAACGCGTTTCGCGGCACCGGCTGGATGGCCGAACCATGCCGCACATGTGACAGAAAAACCGTGGATTTTGGCGGCTGTCGATGCCAAGCTATGGCCATGGCAGGTGATGCGCGGGCAACCGATCCGGTTTGCTCGAAATCACCATTGCATGCGCAGGTGGTGGCAAGGGCCGAAGAGGACGCGGCCAGCGATACTGCCGATCTGATCTATCGGCGCATGAAAAAGGGAGGATGAGATGAAGGCATGGCTTATTGCCGGGCTTTTGCTGGCCACCCCAGTATTGGCTCAGGAAAACCCGATGCAACCGTCCGCGACCTGGGACGACTTGCGCGAATCCGTTGTCGGACTGACCGAAGAACCGCCGGTCGACGCAGCCATTCTGGACCTGGATGCGCCGATCCGCGCCCATGATGCGGCAATCGTGCCGATCCGTCTGACCCAGCCGGCAGATGCGCCGGATTTGACCGACCTGATTCTTGTGATCGACGAAAATCCCGCCCCCGTCGCCGCCGAATACAACTTTGGTTCTGCGCTGATGCCCTTGGATTTCGAGGTGCGCGTTCGCGTCAACGCCTATTCCGATGTGCGCGCCATCGGCACGGGACCGGATGGTGCGCAGGTCATGGCCGGGCGCTTTGTCAAAGCCTCGGGCGGGTGCTCTGCCCCGGCGGGCAAGGATATGACGACGGTGATGGACACGATGGGCCAGATGCGCTGGAAATCCGCGCAAGAGGATGGCCGCACCATTGGCACGCTGATGATCCGGCATCCGAATTTCTCGGGGCTGCAGCGTGATCAGGTCACGCTTCTGAACATCCCGCCGCATTTCATCGACACGCTGGAGGTGCGGCAGGGCGAAGAGATGCTGTTCACCATGTCGGCTGGCATTTCGATCAGCGAAGATCCGGTTTTCCGCTTTGGTTATACGCCAAACGGCCAGCCCGTGACCGTTCATATCGAGGATACCGACGGTAATAGCTGGGATCAGAGCTTCGACGTTTCCGGTTAGCTCTGGGTCAAGGCGCGGTCACAAGTGTCGCGGGGCGACCCGACAATCTGACCGGGCTGGCCCCCAGCCTTGCCGGTTCGCCCGCATCATGCGTCACCAGGATCAGCCCGGCCCCGCTGCGGTCCAGCAAGGCGGCGGTCAGGTCGATCATGCGAGTGGCTGTCTCGGCATCGAGGCTGGCGAAGGGCTCGTCCATCAGCAGGATATCTGGCCGTGCGGCAAAGGCGCGGGCCAAGGCCAGGCGCCGCTGCTGGCCCAGTGACATCTGTCGCGGATAATGGGCCTCGTGCCCGTTCAGCCCGACCTGTTCCATCAGATCGCGCGCATCGCCGGCATCGCATCCCGTGGGGATGGTCACATTCTCGATCGCCCGCCGCCACGGCAGCAAGGTCGGTTCCTGAAACACCACGGCAAGGCGGTCACCGCCGGTCAACGTGCCGTCATAGCGATGGTCCAGCCCCGCGATGATACGCAGCAGCGTCGATTTGCCGACGCCGGATGGTCCCAGCACAGCCAGCCGCTGCCCGCGCGTGACCTGCATCGTCAAAGGCCCCAGCACCGGCTGGTCGCCAAATGATTTGCCCTTCAGGTCAAGCTTCATCGCGTCGCCAGCGGTTCGCGCGGGCCTCCCACGGGCGCAGGATGGCAAGGTCGATGAGCAGCATCACGGCGACAAATGCCAGCGACCATGCCAAGACGCCGGCCACGTCAAAGCTTGAAAACAGCAGGTGGATCTTGAAGCCGACCCCGTTCGAGCGGCCAAGAAATTCGACGACAAGGACGATCTTCCAGATCAGTGAAATACCGGCGCGGGCGGCAGCCGCGATATGGGGCGCCAGCTGCGGCAGCACCACATGACGCAGACGCGCCACCGGTGTCATCCGAAAGGCCGCCGACATGTCGTCCAGATCGGGACGCAGCGCCCGCGTGCCCTCGCGCAGCATGACGGTAACGACCGGGATCTTGTTCAGCGCCACGGCGGCGATTGCCGCGACCTCGTTCAGCCCGATCCAGATATAGGCCAGCACGATGGTGACCAGCGCCGGAATGTTCAGCGCGATCACCAGCAGCGGGTTCATCCACTGATCCGCGCCGCGCGAGCGGCCCATCCACAGGCCAATCGCGATGCCAACGGCCATGGCGATCACAAAGCTGGCCAAGACGCGCATCAGCGTCATGCCGGCGTGGAACCACAGCTCTCCGGACGCGGCAAGCGACCAGATCCGAGACGCCACGACCCATGGCGCGGGCAATGTGTGCGGCCGTTCGGTCAATTGCGATGCGACGGTCCAGACCGTCAGCAGCGCCAGGACCGACAAAAGCCCCGGCAAGGCGCCGGGGCTTTGCCAGGGATATCTTTGCCCCTTAGTCACCCGACCAGAACAGCCCCTCTGGCAGTTCGGTCAGACCGCCGGTCAGTTCGTCGCCGCCAAGATCAGCCATCACGGCGAACATGGCCTGCGCGTTATCGGCATTGACCGGGCCTTCGGGCGGAATGCCCGCAATCCAGCCCTCGCGCAGCGCCTCGAATTGCGCATCATCTGCTGCGTTCATGATCGGGCGGATGGCTTGCCATGCGGCATCATCGCTGGCCAGCAGATCCTTGGCCTGCCGCGACGCCGCAGCCAACCCCTTTGCCAGATCCGGGTGCTCGGCGATCCAGGCGTCGCGCAGGACGTAGCCCAGCAGCGGCGTTGCGGGATCAAGCCCGAGATCGCGGGCCGCATCGGCCACATTCACCACCGGGCGCATCCCTGCCGCTTGCATCTTGGCCAGGAAATGCCAGAAATTGATCGCGCCATCGACCTCGCCCGTTTCGGCCGCGTTCATGATGACGGGCGGTGCGCCAAACACCTGTTCGGTCACGTCCGCCAGATCCTGGCCGGTCTGTTGCTCGTGCCAGGCGCGCAGGATCAGCCAGCTTTTATCCACCGGCCCACCGGCGATGCCGATCTTTTTATCGGCCAGGTCGGCCAGTGTCTGGACCGGGCTGTCGGCGGGAACGACCAGACTGCCCACGGCGGTTGAATAGGGCAGAAAGGTGAAGTCCTCGCCCCTTGCGCGCTGTTGGGCCACCCACAGGAAATCCGAGACGATGGCATCGACCTCGCCCCCTTGCATGGCCACCTGTGTCGCAGGATTTCCGGCCAGAGGCAGCAGTTCCAGCGTAAAGCCATTGGCCTCATCCAGACCCTGGTCCTTGATGGTCTGCAATTCCCAATTGACCGTGCCGTTTTCCAGCGTTCCGATTTCGATCACCGGCAACGCGGCATCCTGCGCCTGCGCGGCCGGGCTGAACATCGCCAGCGCGACCGCCATTGTTGCGAAAAACTTCATGGCCGCTACCCCCTTGATCCGGTCTGTCAGCGCCGAAACTGGCACGGCACCGGCACCTCGCCAATAGCACGTAAGTTGTAAGGCTCTTGCGTTGCAGGCAGCCAGTTCTACAATCTGGTCGAACGAAGCCGTTGAAATCAGGTTTCGATCATCCTGGGAGGAAGTGCAATATGCCGGCCGATACGGAAGCCGACAAAGCCGCGTCGGTGCAGCGGCTGTCGGCAGAACAGGTCAAAGAGATCCTGATCGTCGATGATCACCCGCTGATGTGCGATGCACTGGCGCTGACCCTGAAGATCAGTTTCGGGCTGAAACATGTGCGAACGGCGCGCAGTCTTGGTGCTGCGGTCGAACAGATCAAGTCGCAGGGTGCGCCCGATGCGGTGATCCTTGACCTGAACCTGCCCGATGCGCGCGGCGCTGAAGGCATCGTGACCCTGCGCCGCTTGCTGCCTGAGGTGCCGATCACCATGATTTCCGCGGATATCGAGGCAAGCCAGATCCAGGCATCGCTTGCCGCCGGGGCGCAGGGCTATATCAGCAAATCACTGGGCCGCGAGGCGCTGGTAGACAGCCTGCGCCGGATGTGGGGCGGCGAGACGGTCACGCCCGAGGGCTATGAGCCGGAACTGGCGCAAGAGGAAGAAGAGGCCCGTGCCGATCTGGCCCGCCGCTTTGCCAGCCTGACCCCTCAGCAGATGCGGATTCTGCGGCTGATCTGTCAGGGCAAGGCGAACAAGGAAATCAGCTACGAGCTGTCCATCGCCGAGGCCACCGTCAAGACGCATATCACCGCGATCATGTCCAAGATCAACGCGCGGCGGCGCACGCAGGCGGTGCTGCTGGCCAATACGGTCAAGCTGTTCGAGGCCGGATAATGCAGGACGGCGCTGGCCAGCCAGAGGGGCCGCAGATCCTTCTGATGGATGGCCAGGACGCGGATGGCGCGGACCAGGTGATCCGCGACATGGCCGCGATTGAGCCGGCGCTGGTGATCCTGTTCGGCTCGCCCCGCGAGGCGCTGGCGCCGCTGGCGCGCGCGCTGCACCGTGCCCTGCCGGATTGCCGCGTGGCGGGATGTTCATCGGCGGGCGAGATCGGGCCGCAGGGGTATTGCCATGGCAAGATCCTGGCGATTGGCTTTCCGCGCACCGCCTTTCGCGCCGAGGTGGTCGTGTTGCGCGATCTGGCGCATATCCCGGTGTCGCGGTGGATGACGCAGTTACGCGAAACACACGCCCATTTCGCGGGGGATCGCGACAGAGGCCTGTTCGGCCTGCTGTTTTCCGACGGCCTCGCTGGCAAGGAAGAGGTGCTGACCGCCGCGATAGAGGCCGCACTGCCGGCGGTGCCTGTGCTGGGCGGCTCGGCCGGCGACGGGTTGGAGTTCACACGGACCTGCATGATTGCCGATGGCGAGGTCCAGTCCGATGTGGCGGTGTTCGTGCTGATCGAAAGCGCGCTGCCGGTCAGCGAGGTGACATTCGCCCATTTCAGCCCGACCGCGACACGCGCGGTCGTGACAGCGGCCATTCCTGAACAGCGGATCATCCTGGAACTGAACGCCGAACCCGCAGCCGAGGAATATGCCCGGCTGACCGGCATTCCCGAGGCCGATCTGACGCCTACAGATTTCGCGCGACACCCGCTGCTGCTGCATGTCGGTCGCCGTCACCATGTTCGCGCCATCAGCGCGCGGACAGAATGCGGCGGACTGGCGCTGATGTCTGCGATCGACGTCGGCTCGGTGCTGACATTGGGCCGGGCCGAGGAACTGACTCACGGCTTTGCCGAGGCCATGGAGGCGCTGCCGCGCCCGCCGCTTATGGTGCTGGGCTTTGACTGCATCCTGCGCCGATTGGCGCTGGAACGGGCAGGCCTGGAACGAGAGATGTCCGAATTGTTCGCGCGCTACCGCATCGTCGGTTTCAACACCTATGGCGAACAGCACAGCGCCATGCATGTGAACCAGACATTCGTCGGTCTGGCGATCCTGCCGCCGGCAGAGGCGCCGTGATGCTGCGCGATGATGACAGCGCCGACCGGCGTGCGCTGAAACTGGGCCGGATCGCCAATGCGCTGATCGAACGCGTCGACCGGCTGGAGGAATCGCGCGGTTCTGCCTGGTCGATGTTCCAGGCGGCCGTGGCGCTGGAACAAGAGGTCACCACCCGCACGGCACAGTTGGAACAGGCGCTGGCGGATCTGTCGCAGCGAAATCGCGAACTGGCCGTCGCCCGCGCGTCGGCGGAAGAGGCAAACCGCTCCAAGACCCGTTTTCTGCGCGCGGCCAGCCATGATCTGCTGCAACCCCTTTCGGCGGCGCGGCTGTTTCTGGATGCGCTGGCCGGGACCGATCTGGATGACGGACAGCAAGAGATCGCGGCGCGTTTGACGGGCGCCTTCGAGTCGGTCGAACAATTGATGCATGCGGTGCTGGACATTGCACGGCTGGACAGCCAGCGGATCGAATTCAACCGCAAACCCGTGGCGATGGACCGCATGTTCATGCGGCTGGCAGATGAATTTGGCCCGACTGCCGAGGCCAAGGGTCTGCGGCTGCGTTTCGCCCCGACCTCTGCCGTGGTCGACAGCGACCCGGTTTTCCTGCGGCGGATCGCCCAGAACCTGATCTCTAACGCGATCAAATACACGCCGCGCGGTGGGGTGCTGGTGGGAATGCGCCCGCGCGGGTCTCTGGCCTGGCTAGAGGTCTGGGACACCGGACCTGGCATCCCGGCCATCGACCGCAACCGCATCTTTGGCGAATTTCAGCGGCTGAACAGTGATCCGGGGGCGGTTGGCATGGGGCTGGGCCTGTCCATCGTGCGCCGCGCCTGTGCCAAGCTTGGTCATCCGCTGAAACTTGACAGCGAGCCGATGCGCGGCACGGTGTTCCGCGCGGGTCTGCCGCTGACCGCAGAGGCCGACCCGATGGGCTTTTGTGTCTGGCCGGGACATAGCGGCACATTGCAGGGTCGCCTTGCCATGGTGATCGAGAATGATGTGGGCATGCGCTGCGGCTATGAGATGATCCTGCAGGGGCAATTGGGCATGATCGCGCGTCTGTCCGGCGGCACCGATGAGGCGCTGGCCACCATGGGCGATGATCCTCCGGACGTGATTCTGGCGGACTATAATCTGGATGACGGCGACACAGGCATTGCGGCCATCAACGCACTGAGGGAAGCCGCCGGTCAGCCGATCCCGGCAGTCATGGTCACAGCGCGCCGCGACCCGACCATCGCCCGCGCCTGCGCCGATATCGGGGTGCCGCTGCTGGAAAAGCCGGTTCGCCCCGCCGACCTGCGGACCATGCTGGAACAGTTGCTGTCCTGACGATCTGCGACCTATGAGTGAGGCCGCGGTGCCGGCCCTTGCCCGCACAGCATGGCTGGGCCAATCTGACACCGAACTCTGGGGGAGAAGGCGCCGCATGAAGAACATTCTTTGCTGGATCGTGGCGTTGATGCTGCCGGCTCTGCCGCTGACCGCTGGCGAGGCGGGCGATGCTGTCTTTGCCGAGCGCGGACCCTGGTCTCTGGGTACGCAGGAACTGGTCTGGACCGAGACGGTTCAGGGCCCTGCGGCCGAGGGCTTTCGCACGGTCGAGGATGGCCGCTTGACGCTGTCCGAGGCGATCGATCCGACAGATGGGGAACCGATCCTGCAGCTGACCCATCGTAAGGGCACATATGATCGCGTCATCGGCCCCTATCCCATTTCAGGCGGCGATCCGGTCCTGACCTTCTTTCTTGAACGCACAGCCCGCGACATGGCCGCGCTGACCGGCGGCAGCCCGTTCTATATCCGGAACAGGATGAAGGACGCGCTGTTTCGTGGCGGCAGCCTAAGCCGAGATGGCGATACGGTCGAGGCGCGGTTCAAACCTTTCGAAGGCGATGGCAACGCGGATCGGATGGGCGGTTTCGAGACCTTGGAACTGGTCTTCATCATCGGCGACCCCGACGCGCCGATCCGCGAAATGACCGCCAGCACCGACGGCGAGGCGCTGGATTATCTCAACCGTCTGGTGATGCAATGAGGGTCGCAGTTGCTGCCCTTGCGATCTGCGCGGCGCCCATGGCAAACGCGCAAGAACTGAATGATTTCCCGACCAATGCACGGGCCGAATACGTGTTCGCCTGCATGGCCACCAACGGTCAGACCCGCGAGATGCTGGACCGCTGTTCCTGCGCCATCGACCAGATCGCCAGCGTGATCGGTTACGAGGACTACGTCGCAGCCGAGACAGTACTGCGGATGCGTCAGGTTTCGGGTGAACGGGCCAGCATGTTTCGCGGCATGCCCGAAATGACCGAATACGTCGCGACATTGCGCCGCGCCGAGGCTGAGGCCGAGCTCCTGTGTTTTTGAGTCTGTGACCAGCGATCGCTGCCCCGGATGGCGGGAGGTTGGGGCCGTTTGCGCCATGCGAACCCCAGGTCAGAGGCCGGTTCTCATTGACGTGGAAGGTGCCGGGACCGTAAGGGTGCGCCATCCAGCACTTCGAGGGCCGTCCCATGACATTCGACCGCAAGATCAAGATCGCTCCGTCCATCCTCTCTGCCGATTTCGCCGATTTCGGGCGCGAGATCCGGGCCATCGAGGATCAGGGGGCCGATTGGGTGCATGTCGATGTGATGGACGGGCATTTCGTGCCGAACCTGACCTTCGGCCCGCCTGCGGTTAAGGCATTTCGTCCGCATGTGACGACCTTCATGGATGTGCACCTGATGATCGCGCCGGTGGACCCCTATATCGAGGCCTATGCCGAGGCAGGCGCCGATCTGATCACCGCCCATGTCGAGGCCGGCCCGCATATCCACCGCACCTTGCAGGCGATCCGGGCGACGGGAAAGAAATCCGGTGTGGCGCTGAACCCGGGAACGCCGGTTGAGGCGGTCGAATATGTGCTGGATCTGTGTGATCTGGTGCTGGTCATGTCGGTCAATCCCGGTTTCGGCGGGCAGAAATTCATTCATAGCCAGGTCGACAAGATCGCCCGCCTGCGCGGCATGATCGGTGATCGGCCCATCCATATCCAGGTGGATGGCGGCGTCGACGCAAAGACCGCCCCGCTGGTCGCAAAGGCCGGCGCCGATGTGCTGGTTGCAGGCTCGGCGGTGTTCAAGGGCGGCTCGGTCGGCGCGCCCGAAGTCTACGGTAATAATATGCGGGCGATCCGCGACGCAATCGACACCGGGATTTGACAATGCCCGTCTTGCGCGCTTCCCTGTAGCGAAACCTGTCGGAGGACAATCATGGATTTGGGTATCAAGGGTAAGCGCGGGCTTGTTTGCGCCGCCTCAAAGGGGCTGGGCCGGGGTTGCGCCGAGGCGCTGGCAGGGGCCGGCGTGGATCTGGTCATCAACAGCCGGACCGAGGCGGATATCACCGCGACCGCCCGTGAGATCGCGGACAAATACGGGGTCGAGGTCGTGCCGGTGGCGGCCGATATCACCACCGAGGAAGGGCGCGCCAAGGTTCTCGAGGCCGTGGGTCAGGCGGACATACTGGTCAACAACGCCGGCGGTCCGCCCCCCGGCAATTGGACCGATTGGAGTCGCGACGATTTCATCAAGGCGCTGGATGCCAACATGCTGACGGCGATTGCGCTGATGCAGGCGCTGGTGCCGGGGATGATGGATCGGGGATGGGGTCGTGTGGTCAACATCACCTCGCAATCGGTGCGTTCTCCGATCCCGGTTCTGGGTCTGTCGAACACCGCACGGACCGGGCTGACCGGCTTTGTCGCCGGCATGTCGCGTCAGGTGGCTGGCAGCGGCGTTGTGGTGAACAACCTCTTGCCCGGCATTCACGCGACCGACCGTGCGGCCAGCCTCGATGGTGGCGTTGCCAAGGCCGAGAACATCAGCGTGGACGAGGCCCGCAAGCGTCGCGAGGCGAATATTCCGGCCCATACCTACGGCACGGCCGAGGATTTCGGCGCGACATGCGCTTTCATGTGCAGCCAACATGCACGGTTCATGATCGGCCAGAACATTCTGCTGGATGGTGGCGCGCTGAACGCGACGATCTGAGCGTTGGCCGTCCTGCGCTATCTCAGCCATCCGCAGGTGGCGATCGATCCGAATATGCCGGTGCCTGATTGGCCACTGTCCGATCAGGGCCGGGCGCGAATTGCGGCGCTGGCCGATGCGCCGTGGCTGGCTGCGACCAGCGCGGTCGTCAGCAGCGCAGAGGTCAAGGCCCGCGAAACGGCTGCCATGATCGCTGCCATACTGGGCCTGCCGCCGCGCAGCGATCCGGCATTGAACGAGATCGACCGATCCAGCACCGGCTATGTGCCTCATGACCGGCACGAAGCACTGGCCGATGCGTTTTTCGCCGACCCGCAAGACAGTGCCGAAGGATGGGAGCGCGCATCTGACGTGCAGCGCCGGGGAATGACGGCGATCCGGCGGCACGTGGCGGATCATGGGGACGGCGATTTGCTGATCATCGGGCATGGTGGCATCGGCACGATGTGCTGGTGCGCGCTGTCGGGCGATGATCCCCGCAGGCGCCCCGATCAACCGGCGGGTGGCGGGGCGGTCTGGGCCGCATCCTTGCCGGATCTGGCGCCGATCCACGCCTGGCAGCCAATGGAACGGGTTGCGAGCGCGGTGCGGCGCTGATACCTGCGACGAAACCCGACAGAAAGCATCGGCCAAAACGTGTCCACCCCACCCCGATTAGAGGTTCAGAACCTGACCCGCCGTTTCGATGGCCGCTCGGTGGTGGATGACGTCTCTTTTTCGGTGCTGGCGGGACAGGTTGCCTGCCTGCTTGGGCCGTCTGGCTGCGGCAAGTCGACGACCTTGCGGATCGTTGCCGGGGTCGACATGCAGGATTCTGGCCGGATCAGCGTCGATGGCAATCTGGTTTGCGACACCGTGTTCCGGGTGCCGCCTGAACGCCGCGCCATCGGGCTGATGTTTCAGGATTTCGCGCTGTTTCCGCATCTTTCCGTCGCCGAAAACGTGGCTTTCGGTCTCAGGGGCGGCGCGCAGGCCAACCGTGATCGCGTGGCCGAGCTGCTGGACCGGGTGCAGATGGGCAACCATATTGACAGCTATCCGCACCAGCTATCCGGCGGTGAACAACAGCGGGTTGCGCTGGTTCGTGCGCTGGCGCCCAGACCGCGTGTGCTGCTGATGGACGAACCTTTCAGCGGCTTGGACGAACGTCTGCGCGACGGCATTCGCGACGAAACGCTGGCGCTTTTGAAAGAGGAAGGCACCGCCGTTCTGCTGGTCACACATGAGCCGGTCGAGGCGATGCGGATGGCCGACCAGATCCTGCTGATGCGGGACGGGCGAATCGTGCAGCAGGGCGCGCCCTATAACCTGTATAATGCGCCCGCGGATCGGCGGGTGGCAGGGTTTTTCAGCGATCTCAATATCTTGCCTGGCCGGGTCAAGGGCGCTCTGACGCGCACGCCGTTCGGAGAGTTCCTGACGCCCGGGATGAAGGACGGCACCGAGGTCGAAATCGTCATTCGCCCCCAGCACCTCAAGATCGATTTTGACCGCAACGGTCAGGGACCGGCCCCGACAGCGGAAAACGGGTCGGCGGCCCATGCACGCGTGGTTCGGGCGCGCTATCTGGGCCGGGAATCGCTGGTCGAATTTGTCACCGATCAGGATGCAATCACACTCAGCGCGACGGTGCCGGGGGCGTTTCTGCCGCCTGCAGGCACGCCGATGTGGTTGATGCTGCGGCGTGACCGGGTGTTCGTCTTTCCAAAGGCCTAGCCGTTGACCGATTGCCCCTTCGCTGCGCGATAAGCCTCAAGCACCAGTTCCAGATGACCTTTGCGGCCGGCGGGGTCAGCCAGTGCGGCGCAGACCCGGCGGGCGCGCTCGGTCATGGTTTGGCAGGCATCGGGATTGGCCCGCGCCCAGTCCAGCTTGTCGGCCAGATCGCCCGCTCCGTATTCCAGCGGGATATAGTGCTCCCAGGCATGCAGCAGGCAGGAATTGTAGAACTGCCAGCCATCCTCTTCTTTCAGCACCACCGCGCCTGCATTCAGCGCAGGCAGGAATTCCTCGGCCAGTGGCGCGCCGCCCAGGCAAATCACATAGCGATGCGTGTGCAGGTGATCCTGGGTCGCTCCATCGGTGATCAGATTGCCCATGCCGGCCTTGCGCAGCGCCTGCTTGGCCCGTGGATCGGGGTAGAGCCGGACATCCACGCCCTCGGTCTTGCGCCAGTCACGGACAAAGGCGATCCGGTTGGCCCTGCGCAGCGCCTGATGCGCGGCCTCGCCCTGGGCAGAGCCGGGCGCGGATTTCAGCACCTGATCCACCGCGCTGCCGGCGGGCTGGTTCAGATTTGGGCCATTCTGCCCGCGCAGATAGCCGGTCAGTCCGCCCTGCCAGACCGCCCGGTCCTGCCGTTGGTCCAGTGGTGTCGCGGCGTTCGGATCTGGTCCCAGAAACGCATTGTTGCCCAACCGGTGATATCGCGGCATGGGCCAGAGAAAGACGTTTTCCGCACCGGGTCTGCGACTTGGCGCGATGACGGGCCCAGCACTGCGCAGGCGAGGGCCTGTGCCGATGCGGCAGGCGTCGCGCATGTCCAGATCATAGACACCCTGATCTGTGACGCCCGATATGTCATTCGCGGTGGCTGCGATCAGCAACAACCCCTTGCTCAGCGGGTCCGCGTAATAACGGCCATCGCCGCCGCGCCGGATTGCCAAACGCTTGCCCTTGGCGTCGTGCAGTTGTGCCCTGGCCGCGTCAAAGCGAACGATATGGCGCTGAACGGCGTCGCCTGCCTGATCGTGGCGCTGGATCTGCTGAGGGCTGGCAAAGCGCGCTAATACGCCCGCCACGGCCTCTCGTTGGTCGGTCGTGATGCCGTCACCGGGTTGAGGCGCGGCCAGTGTCTCGGCCAATTGCACGGCGTAGCTTTTGCGCCGGTCCAGACGCTTGTCGTCTGGCAGATCGGGGATCTTCGGCAGGTCGAACCAGGGTGATAGCGCGGTTCGGTAATCCTCGGGGGTTGCGTGGTCGATGTCGATCTCGATGAATTCCGCGCGGGTGCCGAAATGCGACCGGCAGGCTGTGTGATGGGCGCGCCAGTCCTCGCGCCAGATATCGGCCAGATCGGCCAGCCCGACATCCAGATTGCGGGCAAAGGCGCGCGCGTAGCTGCCGCCCAGATGCACATATCGGCTGTTGATCCAGTCATCGACACGCCGCGTGTTCAGCAAAAAGATCGCGTCGGGGAAGTGCTGGTCCAGAAAGGCAAATTCACGAAAGCCCTCGATCACCGGCATGTTGATATGACGGATCGATTCCATATCGGTAAAGACGGTCGCCTCCGCCGCCCATTGCTGCAGGGGTGGTCGTCCGACAAGTTTGGAATAGGCGATATCGTCGGCCAGCGCGCCTTTCAGCCAGTGCAGCGCCGGGATACCATTCATGTGAAACAGCCTTTCTATGAAGGTTGTGCCGCATTTGTTGAAACCGATCTGAAAAAACTTGCGCGCCACGCTGCGTCCCGTTGAACTGCGGTGTTTGTCGCGCAGGGCGCACGGCGCTGTCAATCTGAAGGCCGGCAGGAAAGCGGCACCTGGGGTCCCGTTCACGACAAAACCCTTGCCTTGTTTTCTGACTGCGGCTACCAGATCGACCTAGGAATTCGGGAGAAGCTGGCCAGGCGCCAGTGCCGAAGGAGCAGCCGCCCCGGCGAACTCTCAGGCAAAAGGACCGTTTCCTGCAGAACTCTGGAGAGTGGTCGGCAACGGCCCGCCGAAGGGATAACGATCTCAGGCGTTCGCGGTGCGGGCAGGGACAGAGGGGGCATCTTGGACTGGCAACCTGCCGGTCGATAGATGCCGGGCCACCGGCGCCAGTTGAAGGAGGGCCCATGGCCGAGGACCTGAAGCGAACCGGACTTTACGATCTGCATGTCGCGCAGGGCGCCAAGATGGTGCCTTTTGCGGGCTGGGACATGCCCGTGCAATATCCGCAGGGCGTTCTGGGCGAACATCTGCACACGCGGGAAGCGGCGGGGCTGTTTGATGTGTCGCATATGGGGCAGGTGCGCATCGTGCCCAAGGATGGCGATATGGCCAGCGCGGCGCTGGCGCTGGAATCGCTGATCGCCGCTGATGTGCTGAGCCTGCCCGAGGGGCGTCAGCGCTATGGGCTGTTCACCGACGATGAGGGCGGCATTCTGGATGACCTGATGTTCGCCAATCGCGGCGATCATTATCTGCTGGTGGTGAATGCCGCGCGTGCCGATCACGATATTCCGCATCTTCAATCGCTGGACGCGGTGCAGGTAGAGCCGATCACCGATCGCGGTCTGCTGGCGTTGCAAGGCCCCAAGGCGGTTGCCGTGCTGCAGCAGGTGTTGCCGGGCGTCGAGGCGATGAAATTCATGGATGTGGCCACGTTTGACTGGGATGGGGCCGGGCTTTGGGTGTCTCGGTCCGGCTACACCGGCGAGGACGGGTTCGAGATCTCTGTGCCGCAGGACAAGCTGGCCGGTTTTGCGCAGGCTTTGCTGGATCAGCCAGAGGTCATGCCCATCGGGCTGGCGGCGCGCGACAGCCTGCGGCTTGAGGCGGGGATGCCGCTTTATGGCCATGATCTGACCGAAGAGACGACCCTGGTAGAGGCCGCCTTGACCTGGTCCATCGGCAAGGCACGGCGGCAGGGCGGCGCGCGCGAAGGCGGCTTTCCGGGCGCGGCGCATGTGCTGGACCAGATCGCCCAAGGATCCATCGCCACGCGCAGGGTCGGATTGCGGCCCGAAGGCCGTGCGCCGATCCGTGAAGGCGTGGCGATCTTCGATGCCGAGACCGGCGGGACCCAGATTGGTACCGTGTGTTCGGGGGGTTTTGGCCCCTCGGTCGGCGGGCCGGTGGCGATGGCCTATCTGCCTGCTGACCTGTCCAGCGATGCCCAGGTCTGGGCCGAGCTGCGCGGCAAGCGGATGCCGGTGCGGCTGGCTGCCATGCCGTTCATTTCACCTTCCTACAAACGCTGAGGACCCTATGCTGAAATATACCGAAGACCATGAATGGCTGCGCGCCGAAGGTGATGAGATTGTCGTCGGCATCACCGCCCATGCCAGCGAGCAGCTGGGCGATGTGGTGTTCATCGAACTGCCCGAGGAGGGCCGCGAGGTCGCAGCCGGCGAAGAGATCGTGGTGATCGAATCCGTCAAGGCGGCCTCTGACATCACCGCGCCGGTTGCGGGCGTGATCACGGCGGTGAACAACGACCTGGGCGATGCGCCGGGCGGCGTGAACGACGATGCGATGGCCGCTTGGTTTTTCAAGATCAAACCCAGTGAAGCGAGCGCCATCGAGGCGTTCATGGACGAGGATGCCTATAAGGCGCTGATCGGCTGACTGAGCTGCCGGGCCTTATGGCCCGGCGATGGCCGGGGGGCTGTCTGCCCCCCGGACCCCCCGAGGATATTTTCACACCGATGACGGGCCTGTCTGCGGCTTGATCACTTTGACTGGATGGCGATGATGACCCGCTGGAACCCCACCGACTATAACCCTGATGATTTTGCAAACCGGCGACATATCGGGCCCTCGCCTGTCGAGATGACGGATATGCTGAAGGCCGTCGGTGCGGACAGTCTGGACGCGCTGATCGAACAGACCGTCCCCCAGGCAATCCGGCAGGATCAGCCGTTGAGCTGGGCGGCGCTGTCCGAGGCCGGGTTGCTGGCGCGGATGGAAGAGGTCGCAAAGAAGAACCGGGTGATGACCAGCCTGATCGGTCAGGGCTATTACGGCACCGTCACTCCGCCAGCGATTCAACGCAATATCTTTGAAAACCCGGCCTGGTACACGGCCTACACCCCCTATCAGCCCGAGATTGCGCAAGGGCGGCTGGAAGCACTGTTGAACTATCAGACCATGGTGGCCGATCTGACCGGGTTGCCCGTGGCCAATGCGTCATTGCTGGACGAGGCCACGGCAGCGGCGGAAGCCATGGCGATGGCCCGGCGGCAGGCGAAATCCAGTGCGGATGCGTTCTTTGTGGCCCATGATCTGCATCCGCAGACGATTTCGGTGATCGAGACCCGCGCCGCGCCGTTGGGTATCCGGATCATCAAGGGCTCCATCGATGATCTGGTGCCCGATCAGGTTTTTGGAGCCATCTTCCAGTATCCGGGCACTTATGGCCATATCCGTGATCTGACGCCAGAGATCGAGGTGCTGCACGAGGCAAAGGCCCTCGCGGTCGTTGCCACGGATCTTCTGGCGCTGTGTCTGCTGAAAGAGCCCGGTGCCATGGGCGCAGATATCGCCGTGGGCTCGTCGCAGCGCTTTGGCGTGCCGATGGGTTACGGCGGACCACATGCCGCCTTTATGTCCTGCACCGACGCGCTGAAACGCGCTATGCCGGGGCGGATCGTCGGCGTCAGTGTCGACAGCAGTGGCAATCAGGCCTATCGCCTGTCGCTGCAAACGCGCGAGCAGCATATCCGGCGCGAGAAGGCGACCTCGAACGTCTGCACCGCTCAGGCTTTGCTGGCGGTGATGGCGTCCTTCTATGCGGTGTTTCACGGGCCTGTGGGTCTGCGCGCCATTGCGCAGCGGGTGCATCTGAACGCGGTGACGGTGGCGGATGCGCTGCGTGCGGCTGGTGCTGACGTGGCGCCGGATGCGTTCTTTGACACGATCACCGTCAAGGTCGGTGTGGGTCAGGCGGGCATCCTTGCTGCCGCTCAGCAGCGGGGGATCAACCTGCGCAAGGTTGGGCGTGACCGCGTGGGGATCAGCGTCGATGAAACCACCGATGCCAGCGTGGTCGCCCGGCTGATGAACGCGTTTGGCATCACTGATCTGGCCTCGGCTGCGGACAACCCGACCATTCCCGACGATCTGCTGCGTGACAGCGATTACCTGACCCATCCGGTCTTTCACATGAACCGGGCGGAATCCGAGATGATGCGCTATATGCGACGTCTGTCGGACCGCGATCTGGCGCTGGACCGGGCGATGATCCCGCTTGGCAGCTGCACGATGAAGCTGAACGCCGCAGCCGAGATGATGCCCATCACCTGGCCGGAATTCGGTGCGCTGCATCCCTTTGCGCCGCGTGATCAGGCGGCGGGCTATGCCGAGGCAATCGCCGATCTGGACGCCAAGCTGTGCGAGATTACCGGCTATGACGCCTTTTCGATGCAGCCCAATAGCGGCGCGCAGGGGGAATATGCGGGGCTGCTGACCATTCAGGCCTATCACCGCGCGAATGGTGATGATCAGCGCGATGTCTGCCTGATCCCGATGTCGGCGCATGGCACCAACCCCGCCAGCGCGCAGATGTGCGGGATGAAGGTTGTCGTGGTGAAATCCGCGCCAAACGGCGACATCGATCTTGAGGATTTCGCCGAAAAGGCAGCGACGGCTGGCGACAAGCTGGCAGCCGTGATGATCACCTATCCCAGCACGCATGGCGTCTTTGAGGACACTGTGCGCGACGTCTGCAAGATCACCCATGATCATGGCGGTCAGGTCTATATCGACGGCGCCAATATGAACGCGCTGGTCGGGCTGGTGAAGCCGGGCGAGATCGGCGGCGACGTCAGCCACCTGAACCTGCACAAGACATTCGCCATTCCGCATGGCGGCGGCGGTCCGGGCATGGGGCCGATCGGGGTCAAGGCGCATCTGGCGCCGCATCTGCCCGGAGATCCGCGCGAGGATGACAGCGGCGCAGTGTCGGCAGCGCCTTTCGGCAGCGCCTCCATTCTGCTGATTTCATGGGCCTATTGTCTGATGATGGGCGGCGAAGGGCTGACCCAGGCGACGCGGGTGGCGATCCTGAACGCGAACTATATCGCATCGCGTTTGGGGGGCGCCTATCCGATCCTGTTCATGGGCAATCGTGGCCGCGTGGCGCATGAATGTATTCTGGATACCCGCCCCTTTGCCGAACATGGCGTGACCGTGGACGACATTGCCAAACGCCTGATCGACAACGGCTTCCACGCCCCCACGATGAGTTGGCCGGTCGCGGGTACGTTGATGGTCGAGCCCACGGAATCCGAAACCAAGGCCGAGATCGACCGCTTTATCACCGCCCTGCTGGCGATCCGCGATGAGATCACCGAGGTCGCCGAGGGCCGCATCGCAGCCGAGGACAGTCCGCTGCGCCATGCCCCGCACACGGTCGAGGATCTGGTCGCGGAATGGGACCGGCCCTATAGCCGCGAACAGGGTTGCTTTCCCGCCGGATCGTTCCGGGTGGACAAGTACTGGCCTCCGGTCGGGCGGGTCGACAATGCCTATGGCGACCGCAATCTGATCTGCACTTGCCCGCCGCTCGACAGCTATGCCGAGGCGGCTGAATAAGACGCGCAGACCACCACCTTGAGGCCGGGCCGCGATTTGGCCCGGCTTTGCCATTGTCGGGAATCGACAGCCATGCAACGATCACGGCGGAAAATTGCCGAGGTCCCGATGCGCCGTTTGACGATTGCCGCTCTGCTCGCCGCTTTGAGTGTCCCATCGTACGCGCCGCCCGTCATGGCGCAGGACGAACCGTTGATCCCGCCAAGGCGGATGGCCATCACGCAGGATACCGACCTGCCCGGCAATGATCTGCGGCAGATTTTCGACACCAGCATGGATGCCTGCCTGCGCAATTGCATGGCCGATAGCGCCTGCATGGCGGTCACCTATAACGCGCAGTCATCGGCCTGTTTTCCCAAATCATCTGCGTCACTGGCGCAGCCCTTTCCGGGGGCGTTTTCTGCTCGTGCGATCGATGCCACTGCCGAGGTCCAGGCGCTGGCGCAACGTCGCGTGGATGCCGCGCCGTTTCTTGACCGGGGTTTGCTGCAGTCGGCGCTCAGCCAAGCTCAGAGCATGTCGGACCATATGACCGGCGGGCTGGACGGGGCCGCGCTGTCCAGCTTTGCCCGCGAGGCGGTGAACAACGGCGATTTTGCGCAGGGACAGCGTTTGCTGGGCGCAGCCATCGCCGTGGATGACCGTGCCGAGGATTGGGGCGGATTTGCGGAACTGGCTCTGAGGCTTGGTTCGGACCGGGCTGACCGGCAAGCGGCGCAGGCAGCTGCGGTCAACGCCTATTTGCGGGCCCAGGGCGATGCCACCGCTGCCGAGGCGCTGTTTCTGCTGGCGAGGGTGCTCGAGGATGACGACCGTGGCCGTGATGCGCTGTCGGCGCTGCGTCTGGCCAACGGGCTGGACCAGCGTCAGGATATCGCGCTGGCCTTGCAGGACGCCGAAGAGAAATACGGATTTCGCATCACCGATCAGGTCGTCGAATCCGATCTGGCCTTGCCGCGCATCTGCGCGCTGTTCAACGAGGAACTGCAAGAATCGCTGGACTACACGCCCTATGTTGCCCTGCCCCAGACCGGGATGTCCGTTCAGGCTGAAACCGATCGGGTTTGCGTCGCAGGGCTGGATCATGGCGCGCGCTATGAACTGACGTTCCGGCAGGGCCTGCCCTCGGCATCGGGCGATGCAATGGGGCGCGATGTTCAGATGACCCAATATATTCGCGACCGCGCGCCGATGGTACGGTTCGAGGGCCGCAACTATATTCTGCCGCGGATGGCCGATGCCGGGCTGCCGGTGGTGACCGTGAATACCGACGTGCTGGACCTGCGGTTGATCCGGGTCTCTGATCGCAATCTGGTGCAGACCCTGCGCGATGGCTATATGGCCCGCCCGCTGGATTACTGGTCCGAGCAGGCGCTGACCGACCGCATGGGCGATGTGGTCTGGGAAGGTCACGCCGATGTAGGTGGTGATCTCAACGCCGAAATGACAACGCGCCTGCCCATTCAGGAGATAACCGGACCGCTTGGCACCGGCATTTATGCGCTGCAGGCGCAAGTGCCTGATACCAGCCCCAACGAGGTCGCCCCGGCGACGCAGTGGTTCGTGATCTCGGATCTGGGGATCTCTGCGCTTCAGGGCAGCGAAGGGATGCATGTGATCCTGCGCGGTCTGACCGATACCGCAGCGCGTTCCGGCGCGCGGGTGGCATTGCTGTCGCGCGGAAATGAGGTGCTGGCCGAGGCCGAAAGCGATGATCAGGGCGTGGTCGTCTTTCCCGCAGATGTGACCTCTGGCCAGGGCAATGCCGCGCCTGCCGCGATTACCGTGGCAGATGGCGATGACATGGCCTTCCTGCCGCTGACCGATCCCGAATTCGACCTGTCTGACAGGGGCGTCGAGGGGATGCCGCCCGCGCCGCCGGTCGATGTGTTTCTGACGACGGATCGCGGGGCCTACCGCGCCGGCGAAACCGTGCAAACGACCATTCTGGCGCGCAGTGGCGCGGATCAGCGGGCGCTGTCAGGCTTGCCACTCACGGCGGTGCTGACGCGCCCCGATGGTGTCGAGCTGACCCGCCAGATTGCACCAGAGGCCGGTGCAGGCGGCCATACCGCTGATTTCGCCTTGCCCGTGACCGCCCCGCGCGGCACCTGGCGGGTCGATGTCCTGGCCGATCCGGATGCGCCGCCGCTGGCCTCGGCGCGCCTGCTGGTCGAGGACTTCCTGCCCGAGCGGCTGGATTTCACGGTGCAGATCCCGCAAGGGCCGCTGGCCATGGACGCGCTGCCCGAAATCGCGCTGGATGTGCGCTATCTCTTTGGCGCACCCGGTGCCGGGCTCGAGGTCGAGGGCGAAACACGACTGTCCGCGACCGACAGCCTGCCCGATTTCGAGGGCTATCATTTCGGGCGGTATGATGAACGGTTCAGCCCCCGGACCGAATATCTGTCGCCCGGTGTGACCGATGATCAGGGACAACTTCTGATGACGGCCAGCCTGCCCGAAGATGCGGCGCAGGCGATGCGACCGTTGACGGCGGATTTCATCGTCTCGGTCCGCGAAGGATCGGGCCGCCCGGTCGAACGTGTCGAAAGCCGCACGGTGCTGCCCGATCAACCCGTAGCGGGCATTCGGCCCCTGTTTGCAGATGGCGCCGTTGCCGAGGGCGTCGAGGCAGGCTTTGCCGTTCTGGGCATCGGCCCCGACGGTCAGCAGATCGCCGGCCCGGCAGACTGGGTCGTGAACCGGATCGAGACCGATTATCAATGGTATTCGATGGACGGGCGTTGGGATTACGAGATGATCACCCGCCGCAACAAGGTCAGCGAAGGCAATGTCGATCTGCTGGCCGATGCGCCGGCGCAGGTTTCGCTGGCGCTTGACTGGGGGCGATATGAGATTGTGGTGACCCCGCAGGGCGGTGGCGCGGCGTCTTATGATTTCGATTCCGGCTGGTACACGGTTGCGGGCTCTTTGCAGACGCCTGACCGGATGTCGGTGGCGATGGATCAGGCGCGTTACAGCGCCGGCGATACGGCCGTGGCGCTGATTGACGCGCCGGAGGATGGCGTGGCGCTGATCTCGGTTCTGACCAATCGCGTGGTCGATCTGAAGCTGGTGCCCGTTGAGGCCGGCGAAAACCGGGTCGATCTGCCTGTGACGGATGCCTGGGGGACCGGTGCATATGTTACGGCCAGCGCGATCCGCGCGGTGGGTGCCGATGGCGGCCATGCGCCGGTGCGTGCACTGGGCTTGGCCCATGCCGCGATCGAGCCGGGCGACCGGGCGCTGACTGCCGCGATCGACGCACCCGCAGAGGCCGATCCGCGCGGCGTGCTGCCGGTGACCCTGCGCGTCGATGGCGCGGCGGGGCAGAGGGTGCACGCGACGCTGGCTGCGGTTGATCTGGGTATCCTGAACCTGACGGGTTTCGACGCGCCGGACCCTTCGGCGCATTATTTCGGTCAGCGCAGGCTGGGCGTGGCGATCCGCGACATCTATGGCCGCTTGATCGACGGGCAGGCCGGCGCGCAAGGCGCGATCCGGTCCGGTGGCGATGCCATGGCGCAGCTTTCGACGCAATCGCCGCCCCCAACGGACGAGTTGCTAAGCTGGTTCTCCGGTCCGGTCACGCTGTCCGCAGATGGTAGCGCGCAGTTGGAAATCCCGCTGCCGGCCTTCAACGGAACCGTGCGGCTGATGGCGGTAATGTGGTCCGACAAGGGTGTCGGACAGGCCAGCCAGGACGTGCTGGTGCGCGATCCGGTGGTGCTGACCGCATCCGCTCCGCGCTTTCTTGCGCCCGGCGACCAGGCGCGGGTGCTGCTGGAACTGACCCATGCCAGCGGTCCCTCGGGTCAGATCGGGCTGGCGGCCAGCGGGCAGGGTCTGGCGCTTGGCGATCTGCCCGCGACGGTGACGCTGACCGATCAGGAAACGCAGCGCCTGTCGCTGCCGATCACCGCGCCCGAGACCGTTGGCGCCACGCAGTTGGCGCTGTCGGTGACAACGCCAGATGGCCGGCAGTTGGACAAGACGCTGACCATCCCGGTCATTGCCAATGGCGCGACGATCAGCCGCGAAAGCCAGTTCAGGCTGGCTTCGGGCGATGATCTGACGCTGCCGCCAGAGCTGTTGGAAAACATGCAGCCCGGCACCGGCAGTGCGACCCTTGCGCTTGGTCCGGCGGCGCGGTTCGATGCGGCGGCGATGCTGCGCGGGTTGGCCGATTACCCCTATGGGTGCACGGAACAGATCACCTCGAAGGCGATGCCGTTATTGGCCTTTTCCGCCGCCGCGCAGGGGATGCCCGATGCGGACCGCGCGGCAGAACGCGTCGATCAGGCGATTGCGCGCGTGCTGACCCGGCAGGCTGCCAGCGGTGCTTTTGGCCTGTGGTCGCCCGAGAACGGCGATGACTGGCTGAATGCCTATGTCACCGATTTCCTGTCGAGGGCGCGATCTGCCGGCCATGATGTTCCCGATCAGGCGTTTCGGATGGCGCTGGACCGGCTACGCAACAAGGTCAACTATGCAGCCGATTTCGATGCCGACAGCAATGGCGGCGGCGAGGCGCTGGCCTATGCGCTGATGGTGCTGGCGCGTGAGGGTGCGGTGCCGGTGGGCGATCTGCGCTACTATGCCGATGAAAAGGGCGGCGATTTCGGCACGCCTTTGGCCGTGGCGCAGGTGGGTGCGGCCTTGGCCATGTATGGCGATCAGCGCCGGGCCGATGCGATGTTCGCCCGCGTGGCGCGGATGCTGATCCCGCAAGGCGAAGAACCCTATGTATTCCGCGCCGATTACGGCACCCGGCTGCGCGATCTGGCCGGCGTTCTGGCGCTGGCCGCGGGCGCGGGCACGCAGGCTGTGCCTCTGGATGGGCTGGGCGACAGTCTTGAGCGGGCGCTGCAGGGCCAGACCCTTTCGCCGCAAGAGGCCGTCTGGTCGCTGATGGCGGCGGGCCAGATGGTCTCGGGCGATGGTGGCGGGTTTACGTTGAACGGTCAGGCTCTGGGCGGCGCGCTGATCCGTGACGTCACCGCCGATGGCGGCGCGCTGGTGCATAATGGTTCTGGGCGCGAGGAACTGGTGACGCTGACCCTGACGGGCGTGCCCACTGTGCCTGAACCGGCTGGCGGCAAGGGGTACACCATCACGCGCGATTATTATGACCATGACGGCCAGCCGGTCGATCCGGCCAGTGTTTTGCAGGGTGACCGGCTGGTCGCCGTCTTGACGGTGACGCCGCATCAATCGGGTGGCGGGCGACTGATCGTGGATGATCCTCTGCCGGCGGGTTTTGAGATCGAGAACCCGCATCTGATACGGCAGGGCGATAACAGCGCGCTTGATTGGCTGGATGCCCTGTCCGATGTCGAGGCCTCGGAATTCCGCGATGACCGGTTCATCACGGCGGTCGACTGGACCTCGGATGACAGTTTCCGGCTGGCCTATAACGTTCGGGCAATTACGCCGGGCAGTTTTCTTCATCCGGCGGCCAGCGTCATGGACATGTACCGCCCCGACTGGCGCGGCTGGACCGCTGCGGGCCGGGTCAGCGTGACCGAGTAGCATGGGCTGGCTGCGCCGCCATGGATTGTTCCTGCTGGCGGGCCTGCTGCTGGCGGTAGGTGCAGGGCGCGACGGCGTGGAAGATTGGGTGACGCGGACGCGTCTGCCGTCGCTGATCGTGCCCACCGGCACCGAAATCGTTGCGCGCGACGGCACATTGCTGCGCGCTTTTGTGGTGGTTGACGGGCGCTGGCGATTGCAGCCCGGCCCGGTTGATCCCGGCTTTGTCGAGATGCTGCTGGCCTATGAGGACCGTCGCTTTTGGCACCATTCCGGCGTCGATGCGCTGGCATTCTTGCGCGCGACCGGGCAGGCGCTGCGCGAGGGGCGGGTCGTCTCGGGCGGCTCGACCCTGACCATGCAGGTCGCGCGACTGCTGGAGGAAGGGCCGACCGGGCAATGGGATGGCAAGCTGCGGCAGATGCGGGTCGCATTGGCGCTGGAGCGGCGTCTGGACAAGCAGCAGATCCTGGATCTCTATCTGCGGCTGGCACCCTATGGCGGCAACCTCGAGGGCATTCGCGCCGCCAGCCTGTCATGGTTCGGCAAGGAGCCACGACGCCTGACCCCGGCGGAATCGGCCCTGTTGGTGGCCCTGCCGCAATCGCCTGCTGTGCGCCAGCCCGACCGCAACCCCGATGCCGCGCGCCGGGCCGTTGACCGGGTGCTGGCCCGCGCCGTGGCAGCCAACGTGATCGAGGAAGATCAGGCCCGCGCCGCGCGTCTGGCCACCCTGCCCGCGACACGCCGCCCCTTTCCCGCACTTGCCCCGCATCTGACAGCGCGGTTGCACTGGGAAAACCCTGATGCTGCCCGCATTGCCACCACCATCGACGCTGATCTGCAGCGCGCAGCCGAGGCGCTGGCGCGGCGCGCCGTGGCCGGGCAGACCGCAGAAGTCACCGTGGCGATGTTGCTTGCCGATCACAGAACGGGCCAGATCCTCGCGCAGGTTGATGGGGCCGAATGGACCAGCACCGCGCGCGCCGGTTTTGTCCAGATGTCGGATGCGCTGCGCTCGCCCGGCTCGACATTGAAGCCGTTCGTCTACGGGTTGGCCTTTGACGATGGGATGGCCCATCCCGATACGCTGATCGAGGACCGGCCCGTGGCCTATGGCCGCTATGCGCCGCAAAATTTCGACCGCCAGTTTCGCGGTACTGTGACGGTGCGCGATGCGTTGCTGGCGTCTTTGAATATTCCGGTTGTGCGGCTGACTGACGCGGTTGGGCCTGCCCGGTTGATCGACGCGCTGGACCGAGCCGGCGCGCCGCTGACGGTGCCGGGCGGCCAGCCCGGACTGGCCGTCGCGCTTGGGGGTGCGGGTGTAAGCCTTGCCGCGCTGGTGCAGGCCTATGGCGGTTTGGCGGCGGGCGGAAAGGCCGTCGCCCTGTCGCCACTGCCCGGTATGGGTGGGCGAACCGATCGGCGCTTTCTGGGCGATGTTGCCGCCTGGCAGGTCGGCCATATTCTGTCGCAAGTGCCGCCGCCTGCCGGGGCTGCCCGTGGTCGCATCGCCTATAAGACCGGGACAAGTTATGGCCACCGCGATGCACTGGCTGTTGGCTTTGACGGCGCGCATGTCGGCGGCGTCTGGATGGGTCGCGCCGATGGCACACCGGTTCCGGGTGCCTTCGGTGGCGATCTGGCCGCGCCGGTGCTGTTCGAACTGTTCGACCGCGCGCAGGCGGGCGGCAGCCCCCTGCCGCCGCCACCCGATGCGACACTGATCCTGCCCACGGCGCGCCTGCCTGCGCCCTTGCGCCGGTTTCGTCCGCCGGGCGAGGCGCTGTCGGAGCGCGCACCAGATGCCCCGCAGATGGTCTTTCCGCCCGACGGCGCGCAGATCGAGGCCCCCTTTGGTCGGTTGGTCGTCAAGGTCCGAAACGGCGCGCCGCCCTTTACCTGGCTGGCCGATGGTCGCCCCGTCGCCATTGCCCGCAGCGAGACGGCATTGGAACTGGATCTGCCCCGCGCCGGTTTGACGCGACTGTCCGTGATCGATGTCAAAGGCCGGGCGGATTCGGTGAATATCGTGATCAAGCCGTGATTCAGACGCTTGACGACATATTTGGAACGTTCTAATTCTTTGTTTAAAGCGATCTGTCTGAAAGGAGCTGCGATGCGTTGGGGATTGATTGGGGCCAGCAATATCGCGGCGGATCACATGATCGGGGCCTTGCGCGCGGGTGGCGGCACGATGCATTCAGTGCTGAGCTCCAGCGCGGATCGTGCGCGCGACTATGCAGCCAGGCATGGGGTCGAGAGCGCCTGTTCCGATCTGGACCAGATGCTGGACGATCCAGATCTGGACGCGGTCTATATCTCGACGACGAATGAAAAGCACTTTGCGCAGGCCATGGCGGCGATCAAGGCCGGCAAGCATGTGCTGTGCGAAAAACCTCTGGCCATGAGCGTGTCCGATGCCGTGACCATGGTCCGCGCCGCTGAACAGGCCGGGCTGGTCTTTGCCACCAATCATCATCTGCGCAATGCCGGCAGCCATCTGGCGATCCGTGATCTGGTGCAATCGGGGCGTTTGGGTGAGGTGCTGAGCCTTCGGGTGTTCCACGCTGTCTATTTGCCGCCACATCTGCAGGGCTGGCGCGTCGACAATCCGGCGGCTGGCGGCGGCGTGATACCAGATATCACTGTGCATGACGCCGATACGGTCCGCTTTCATCTGGGCGAAGACCCTGTATCGGTGGTCGCGATGGCGACGCAATCAGGTCTGGGCAAAGGGGTCGAGGACAGCGTGATGTCGGTCTGGCAAATGCCCTCGGGTACGCAGGTTCAGGCGCATGAAAGCTTTACCCATCGTTTCGCCGGCTCTGGCGTCGAGATCCACGGCACCAAGGGATCGGTCATCGCGCGCAATGTGATGACCCAGCAGCCCGTTGGCCAGATCGAGTTGCGCATCGAAGGCGGGGTCGAGGCGATCGAATTCTCGGACCACAACCTTTATGAGCGCGCGGTCGGGCTGTTTGCCGATGCGGTCGCCGGCAAGGGTCGCCCTGCTGCGGATGGGCGCGACGGCATCTGCTCGCTGGCCATCGCCATGGCCGTGGCCGAGGCAGCCCGCAGCGGTCGCCGCACCGACGTTGATTATGGTGGCATCTGATGACCAGGATCGTCAGCGCAGCCGAGGCGGTATCCCGGATCAAGGACAATGCGGTGGTGACCGTTTCATCCTCATCGGCGCTTGGGTGCCCTGATGCGGTCCTCAAGGCGCTTGGGGAACGGTTTGATGCCGAGGGCCATCCCCGCGACCTGACCACGCTGCATCCGATTGCGGCGGGCGATATGTACGGCGTCAAAGGTGTCGATCACATCGCCAGGGACGGGCTGCTAAAACGGATCTTGGGCGGGTCCTACCCGTCTGGTTCGTCGAACCTGCCAATGCCCGAAATCTGGAAGATGATCGTTGAGGACCGGGTGCTGGCCTATAACGTGCCCTCAGGGATCATGTTCGACATGCACCGCGATGTGGCAGCCCGGCGGCCCGGTGTGCTGACCCGCGTGGGGCTGGATACCTTTGTCGATCCGATCCGGCAGGGCTGCGCGATGAATGATGTGGCGGCGGCTGCGCCCATTGTCCACCGGCAGGAGTTCGGCGGCCAGACATGGTTGCACTTTCCCAATATCGTGCCTGATGTCGCGATCATCCGGGCGACCACGGCGGACGAGCATGGCAACCTGACCTATGAACATGAGGGCGCCTATCTGGGGGGGCTGGATCAGGCCATCGCCACCCGCAACCATGGCGGGCTGATCATCGCGCAGGTCAAGCGCGTGACGGCGGCGGGCAGCTTGCGTCCCCACGATGTGCATGTACCGGGCCATCTGGTCGATCTGATCGTGGTCGCGCCGGATCAATGGCAAACGACCGAAACGCCCTATGACCCCGCCATCAGTGGCGAGGTGATGCGCCCTTGGGACAGTTTTTCTCTGGCGGAACACGGCGTCGAAAAGGTCATCGCCCGCCGCGCCGCGATGGAACTGCGCCGGGGTCAGACGGCCAATCTGGGTTTCGGTATCTCAGCCATGGTGCCGCGCATCCTGCTGGAGGCAGGTGAACCGCAGGCGGTAACATGGGCCATCGAACAGGGCGCGGTGGGCGGCATGCCCCTGACCGGATTTGCTTTTGGCTGCGCCTCGAACGCTTACGGCTATGTGCCCTCGCCCAATCAGTTCAGCTATTTTCAGGGCGGCGGCTTTGACATGTCCTTTCTGTCCTTCCTCGAAGTGGACCGTCAGGGCAATGTGAACGTCTCCAAACTCGGCAAGAAACCCTATCTGACCGCCGGCTGTGGCGGCTTTGTCGATATCACCGCCAATGCCCGCAAGATCGTCTTTTCCGGCTTTTTCGAGGCCGCTGCGCAGTTTGACCTCAGCGACGATGCGCTGCGCATCGCCAAGCCGGGCAAGTTCACCAAGATGGTGGACGAGGTCGAGCATGTCACCTTTTCGGGCGCCCGCGCGGTCGAGACGGGGCAGGACGTGCTGTATATCACCGAGCGCTGCGTGATCCGGCTGACCGCGCAGGGTCTGGTCGCGACCGAGATCATGCCGGGGATAGACCCGCAGCGCGATATCATCACGGCATCGCAGGGCCGGGTCGGCCTGGCCGAAAACGCTACGGTGATGCCGAAATCACTGCTGGCCGAAGCCCCGATGGAGTTGCCTCTATGACAGGAACCATTCACCTGACCGCCGAGGGCGGGATTGCCACGCTGCGGCTGGACAACCCGGCCAAGCTGAATGCCTTTACGCCCGACATGCTGTTGCAACTGGCCACCCATTGCGACGCGCTGGATCGCGATCCGGGCGTTCGTGCGGTGCTGCTGGTGGCGGAAGGCGATCGCGCCTTTTGTGCCGGGGCTGACATCAAGGCATGGGCGCCGCTGTCCGCCGCCGATTTCGCCCGCGACTGGGTCCGCGACGGGCACCGCATCTATGACCGGCTGGCGCGTCTGTCCAAACCCACAATCGCGGTTTTGCAGGGCCATGCCTTTGGCGGCGGGCTGGAACTGGCCGCTGCCTGCGACATCCGGGTGATGGCGCCGGGTGCAACGCTGGCCTTGCCGGAAACGCAGGTCGGGATCGTTCCCGGCTGGTCCGGCACGCAGCGGCTGGCGCGGCTGCTGCCAGAGCCGGTTTTGAAGGAAATGGCGCTGTTCGGGCGGCGTCTTTCGGCGGATCGCGCATTGGCATTGGGATTTGTCGCCGAGGTGGCGGACGCGCCGCTGCAGGTGGCCCGGCAGATTGCAGAGGGGCTGCAGGCAGCATCACCGCGCGCCACCGAGGTTGCGAAATACATGATCCATGCCGCCGTGGGTGAGGATCGCGATGCCATGATCGATGCGCTTGGCAGTGGCATGATTTCGGCCAGCGACGACAAGGCCGAAGGCGTCGCGGCCTTTGCCGAAAAACGCAAACCCGCCTTTCCGGGAAACTGAGACCATGAATGATTTCACCCTTATCTCTGCCAGCGACAGCAGCCTGTCGGATCACGCATTTATCGGCCGTCATCTGATTGCCGGTGCGTGGCGCGACAGCGCAGATGGCGCGACCTTTGATCGGTCCTCGCCCTCGCATGGTGCACTGATCAGCCGGTCGGCCAAGGGTGGCGAGGCCGAAACCCTGGCCGCCATCGCTGCGGCGCGCCGTGCCTTTGACGCTGGCGATTGGGCGTTCAGCAGCGGCAAGGCGCGCGCCACCTTGCTGAACCGCGTTGCCGATCTGATCGACCTCGAACGTGAACGCATCGCGCGGATCGAGGTGCTGGAATCGGGTAAACCCATCGCGCAGGCCCGCGCGGAAATCGAAGGTGCCGCCGATATATGGCGTTATGCCGCGGCGCTGGCGCGCACCATTCATGGCGACAGTCACAACAGTCTGGGCGCTGATATGCTGGGGCTGGTGCTGAAGGAACCCATCGGCGTTGCTGCGATGATCACGCCCTGGAACTTCCCCTTCCTGATTGTCAGCCAGAAACTGCCCTTTGCGTTGGCGGCCGGTTGTACAGCGGTGGTCAAGCCCTCGGAACTGACGCCCTCGACCACGGTAATCCTTGGCGAATTGCTGATCGAGGCCGGCTTGCCCGATGGGGTTTGCAACATCGTGCTGGGTTATGGCGATCCGGTGGGCACCATCCTGTCGACCCATCCGGATGTGGATATGGTCAGCTTTACCGGCTCGACCGGGGTGGGCAAACGCATCGTTGCAGCAGCGGCGGGGACGCTGAAAAAGGTCTCGCTAGAGTTGGGCGGCAAGAACCCGCAGGTGATCTTTCCCGATGCCGATCTGGACGCGGCGGCGGATGCGATCACCTTTGGCGTCCATTTCAACGCGGGTGAATGCTGCAATTCCGGCAGCCGGATCATCGTGCACGAAGATGTGGCGCAGGTGCTGACCGACAAGGTCGTGGCGCTGTCGCGCAAGGTGCCCTTTGGCGATCCGCTGGATGATCGCACACAAGTGGGCGCGATCATTTCGGATCAGCATATGGCCAAGATCTACGGCTATGTCCGGGATGCGCAGGCGGCAGGCGCGCAGGTCGTGCTGGGCGGCGGGGAACTGACGGTGCCCGGTCTGGACGGGCGGTTTTATCAGCCAACGGTCGTGGCGGGCGTGACACCCGAGATGGCCATTGCCCGCGAAGAGGTGTTCGGCCCGGTCCTGTCGGTGCTGACATTTCGGACCGAGGAACAGGCGATCGCGCTGGCCAATGATGCCGCCTATGGCCTGTCCGCTGGCGTCTGGAGCCGCGACGTCCACACCTGCCTGACCTTTGCGCGCCGGCTGCGCGCGGGCACGGTCTGGACGAATACCTGGATGGACGGCTTTTCCGAACTGCCATTCGGCGGCGTCAAGGAAAGCGGACTGGGCCGCGAACTGGGCCGCTATGGCATCGAGGAATATCTGGAACTGAAAACCGTGCAGATGCGGGTCGCGCGCGGACGTGCGAACTGGGTCGCCGGATGAACGTGGCGTTGACCCTAGCGCGCGATAAACTGCGGCTGATGCAGCACTTGCAGCCGCGCCGGGTCCTCGCCGGCCATAGAACGCAGCAACACCTCGCCCATGTCGCGCCCGGTCTGACGCAGATCCTCGGCAAAGATGTCGATGCGCGGGCGCAGCAGGTCGAACACGTCGCTGGCCTGTTTGGCCACCACGTCGATGTCCTGCCCGACGCGCAGCCCGCAATCCTGAATCGCCGCCAGCGCCGTCATCGCCGCGATCTCGCCCACACAGATGATGCCATCGGGCCGATCAGATTGCGCCAGCCGCGCCTTGAGCCAGCCAAGGGTCTGGTCCTGCGGGCTGTCCAGCGTGATATCGTCCGGCATTTCAATGCTGACCCCCGCCGCACGCGCAGCCGCAACTGCACCCCAACGCAGGTGATGGGCAAAGGAATATTTCTCGCCCGGCAGAATGATCAGCATCCGACGCCGGCCCTTGTCCAGCAACCGCTCGACTGCAAGCCGGGCAAAGGCCTCGTTGTCGTAATCCACGAAAGGATGTGGGCTCGTGAACTGGGTGCGGCCGTGGCACACAAAGGGAAAGCCCTGTTCGGTCAGATACCGGACGCGGGGGTCGAAAGGTTCGGTCCGGTTAAAGATTACGCCATCACCCAACCGCCCATCGACGATCTGGCGCACGCCGGTCAGCCGGTCGCGATCCAGAATGTCGGGAAAAAGCGTGACGGAATAGCCGGTGCCGGACAGCACCTCGGACAGTCCGCCGATCATCTCATGGGTAAAGCTGAGAAATTCGTGATCCAGGTTCAGCAGGATCTGGATCACCTTGGTCCGTCCGGTGCGCAGCCTTTGTGCCGCGCGGTCGGGAACATAGCCCAGACGCAGGGCGGTTTCGGTGACCAGCGTGCGCGTGGACTGTGCGATGCGTGGATCATTGGACAAGGCGCGCGAGACCGTTGTGACGGCCAGTCCGGTTTCGCCTGCGATGGTGCGCAAGGTCACGCGGCTGCGCGCCTGAGAAGTGGCAGGTGTATCGGGCAATGCGGGCCTCGGGTTGACTGTCGGTCCGAGGTTACGACAAGAATGTGTAACGATACAACAAATATTCCTCGCTGCAGCGCAGAGAAAGAGTGCATTGATTTTGCTATGAAATCATACAGAGTTCGGGATGCGAATTTTTGGTTGACGCAGAGGGTGTTTATAACGTTTTAATTGCTCATTCCCCGCAAAGTGGGGACGCAAGATAACCGGGAGGAAAAAGATGAAAATCTTCAGAGGGGTCGGAGTATCGGCCATGGCTTTGAGCTTGGCGATGACTGCTGCTGCCAAGGCCGAAGACGTCGAAGTGCTGCACTGGTGGACCGCGGGTGGCGAGGCTGCCGCGCTGAATGTGCTGAAAGAGAATCTGGCCGGGCAGGATATCGGCTGGCTGGATATGCCGGTTGCCGGCGGTGGCGGCGAGGCCGCGATGACCGCGCTGCGCGCCCGTGTGACGGCAGGCGATGCGCCCACAGCCGTGCAGATGCTGGGCTTTGACATTCTGGACTGGGCGGATCAGGGCGATGTCCTGGCCAACCTCAACGACGTGGCTGCGGAAGAGAACTGGGATTCCGTCATCCCTGCGGCCATCCAGAAATTCAGCAAGCCCGGTGACGCATGGATCGCAGCACCGGTGAACGTGCACTCGACCAACTGGGTTTGGGCCAACAAGGCGGTTCTGGACGAGTTGGGCATTGCCGAGCCGACCACCTGGGATGAATTCATCGCTGCGCTGCAGGCCGCGAAGGATGCCGGCAAGGTCGCGCTGGCCCATGGCGGTCAGCCCTGGCAGGAAGCCACCATTTTCGACAGCGTTGTGCTGGCGACGGGTGGTCCCGAATTCTATCAGGCGTCGATGATCGACCTCGACCCAGAGGCTCTGGGCGGCGAACAGATGGTTCAGGCCTTCGACAAGATGGCGCAACTGCGTGGTTTTGTGGATGACAACTTCTCGGGCCGCGACTGGAACCTCGCCTCTGCCATGGTCATCAATGGCGAAGCTGCGTTTCAGATCATGGGTGACTGGGCCAAGGGCGAATTCATCAACGCTGACAAGGTTCCGGGCACCGATTTTCTGTGTTTCCGGGTGCCGGGCACCGAGGGCAACGTGACCTTCAACAGCGACCAGTTCGTCATGTTCCAGCAGGATGACGAGGCCGCAACCGCTGCGCAGAACGCAATGGCTTCGGCAATCGAATCGCCCGAATTCCAGATCGCCTTCAACAAGGTGAAGGGCTCGGTTCCCGCGCGGACGGACGTGCCAAGCGACGAGTTCGATGACTGTGCCAAGAAGGGGATGGAGCAACTGGCCGCCGCCTCCGAGGCCGGCACGCTGCTGGGCTCGATGGGTCATGGCCACGCCAACCCGGCTGCTGTGAAAAACGCGATGTATGACGTCATCACCGCGCATTTCAACGGCGAATATGACAGCGCCACTGCCGCCGAAGAGATGGTGAACGCCGTCGAGGCCGCTCAGTAAGACAAGACAGGGCAGGATTGCGACGCGATCCTGCCCGTCATTTCGGCTTGATCAGGGCCGTCCCGCGTAATGACGCGGGGCGTTGCCCGACCCAGGGGGAGGGGCGTCATGGCGACTGCATATCAAACCAGCGATACCGATCTGCGCACCAAGTTACAGGACTGGTTGCCCAAGATCGTCCTGTCGCCATCCGTCGCGGCAGTGATGATCTTCGTGTATGGCTTCATTGCGTATACGATCTACCTGTCATTCACCGACAGCAAGATGCTGCCCAGCCACGACTGGGTGGGTTTCGAAAACTACGCCACTCTGTTCGGTCTGTCCGCCTGGTCGACCGCGCTGGTCAACCTGGCGATCTTTGCCAGCCTCTATATCATCATCAGCATGGCCATCGGGCTGACGCTGGCGATTTTTCTGGATCAAAAGATCCGGGGCGAGGGGCTGTTGCGCCCGATCTATCTGTATCCGATGGCGCTGTCCTTCATCGTGACCGGTACGGCGTGGAAGTGGTTTCTGGACCCCGGCATCGGTCTGGAGCACACCATGCACTTATGGGGCTGGGAGAGCTTTGAGTTCGGCTGGATCAAGGATCGCAACATGGCGATCTATACGCTGGTCATTGCAGCCGTCTGGCAATCATCCGGCTTTGTGATGGCGATGTTTCTGGCGGGGCTGCGCGGCATCGACAACGAGATGCTGAAGGCGGCCCAGATCGACGGTGCATCCAACTGGCAGCTTTACCGGCGGATCGTCATTCCGCTGCTGCGCCCGGCCTTCATGTCGGCCTTTGTCATTCTCGCCCATCTGGCGATCAAGTCCTATGACCTGGTGATCGCCCTGACCGGCGGTGGTCCGGGTCGCGCGACCGAACTGCCCGCGACCTTCATGTATTCCTATACGTTCACCCGCAATCAGATGGGGGTCGGCGCGTCCAGCGCGGTCATCATGCTGATGGGCGTGGCGGCGGTCATGGTGCCCTACATCTACTCTGAACTGAAGGAGAAGAAGTGATGGCCGCCGAAACACAGGACTCGGCCGTCCGCACCGGCCGCATTTCCCGGACCTTCATCTACGTGGTCCTGATCTTCTTTGCGCTGTTCTATCTGCTGCCGTTCTTCATCATGCTGATCAACAGCCTGAAGCCCCTGCCCGAGATTACGGCGGGCAACATGATGGCGCTGCCGCAGGAACCGACGCTTGCCCCCTGGGGCTCGGCCTGGTCCACCGCCCAGATCGGGGTCGAGGCAACGGGGCTAAAGCCCTATTTCCTGAATTCGATCCTGATGGTCGTGCCGGCAGTGGCGATTTCGACCGTTCTGGGGGCATTGAACGGCTATATCCTGACCAAATGGCGCTTTCGCGGCGATACGATCCTGTTCGGGCTGATGCTGTTTTCCTGCTTTATCCCGTTCCAGATCGTGCTGATCCCGATGGCGCGCATTCTGGGCATACTCGGGCTGGCCGGGTCGGTGCAGGGGCTGATCCTGGTGCATGTTGTCTATGGCATCGGCTTTGCGACACTATATTTCCGCAACTATTACGCCGCATTCCCGACCGAGCTGGTCAAGTCCGCCATGATCGACGGCGCCGGGTTCTTTCGCATCTTCTGGCGGATCATGATGCCTGTTTCTGGTCCGATCGCGGTGGTCTGCATCATCTGGCAGTTCACCAATATCTGGAACGACTTCCTGTTCGGTGTGTCCTTCGGCGGGCTGAATGCACAGCCCGTCACCGTGGCGCTGAACAATCTGGTTCAGTCCTCGACCGGGGTAAAAGAATACAATGTCCATTTCGCGGCCGCCATTCTGGCCGCGTTGCCCACGCTTCTCGTCTATATCGTCGCTGGCCGCTATTTCGTGCGCGGTTTGATGGCGGGCTCAGTAAAAGGGTGATGCAATGAGCTTTCTCGACATCGACAATGTCACGAAATCATATGGTGCCGTCGAGGTGCTGCACCGTGTGGATATCGACGTGCAAGAGGGTGAATTCCTTGTGCTGGTCGGGCCTTCGGGCTGCGGCAAGTCCACCTTGCTGAACATGATCGCCGGGCTGGAGAACATCACCGGCGGCAATATCTCGATCAACGGCCGGGTGGTAAACGACGTTCACCCCTCCAAGCGCAACATCGCCATGGTGTTCCAAAGCTATGCGCTTTACCCGAACATGACCGTCGGTCAGAACATGACCTTCGGCATGGAGATGCACGGCATTCCCAAGCCAGAGCGGGAAAAGAAGCTGGCCGATGTCGCCAAGCTGCTGCAGATCGAACAGCTGCTGGCGCGCAAACCGGGCCAGCTATCGGGCGGTCAACGGCAGCGCGTGGCGATGGGTCGGGCGCTGGTGCGCGATCCCGATGTGTTCCTGTTTGACGAGCCGCTGTCCAATCTGGACGCCAAGCTGCGCGTCGACATGCGGACCGAGATCAAGAAGCTGCACCAGAAGCTGGGCACCACCATCGTCTATGTGACCCATGACCAGATCGAGGCGCTGACCCTGTCCACGCGGATTGCCGTGATGAACAAGGGTTACGTGCAGCAATTGGGCACGCCCAAGGAAATCTATGACAACCCGGCGAATATGTTCGTGGCCAGCTTCATGGGCAGCCCGTCAATGAACCTGCTGCCCGTCAAGCTGGTCGAGGATAACGGCGCGCTGGCGGCAGAACTGACCGATGCCAACGGCACCGCCATGCGGCTGCGCCTGTCGCAAAACGGTGCGGGGCTGCGGCGCTATCTGGATGACAAGGTGATGTTGGGTATCCGTCCCGAGGCAATCACCGATGCCGAGGGCGCGGATCGGCGCGCGCAAAACCTGCAAGCACTGCCGAACGAGGTTTCGGTGACCGAGCCTGCAGGCTCCGACACATTTGTCACCATGACCCTGTCGGGCAAGGACTGCATCGCCCGCATGCGCGCCGACGCAGAGGCGCGACCGGGCGAGCGGTTCGAATTCACGGTAAACATGGACAAGGCGGTGCTCTTCGATCTGAAAACGGAAGAGCGGATCGACATCTGATGCAGCCCGATGTGATCGTCATCGGGTCGGGCATGGGCGGGGCGACGGTTGCCGCCTCACTTGCGCAATCTGGCCGCCGGGTGCTGATCCTGGAGCGGGGCGAACGGCTGACCGATACCCCGCAGGCCCGCGATCCGGTGGCGATTTTTCGTGATGACCATTTTCGCCCGGACGAAGAATGGCTGGACGGTCAGGGCCGGCCGTTCAATCCGGGCAATTACTACTATGTCGGCGGCAATACCAAGTTCTATGGCGCGGTCCTGCTGCGCTATCGCGCAGAGGATTTCCGACCGATCTCCCATCTTGGCGGGACCACGCCCGGCTGGCCTGTCAGCTATGACGATTACGAGCCGTGGTACAGTCGCGCCGAGGCGATGTTTCAGGTGCGCGGCGCCCTGGGTGAGGACCCGACCGAGCCTCCGCATTCGGGCGCCTATCCGTACCCGCCGGTCCCAGATGAACCCGAGATCGCCGATCTGCGCCACCGTTTGAGGGTGGCGGGGCTGCACCCCAGCAGCCTGCCGCTCGGCGTGGATATCGACCGCTGGCTGAGCCGCGCAAAGACACCCTGGGACGCCTTTCCCGATACCACAGGCGGCAAAATGGATGCCGAGACAGTTTCGCTTGCCCTCGCGTTGGAACGTTCTAATGTCGAGATTATGACAGGTGCATACGTTGAAAAGCTGATTGCGGATGACGATGGGCGCATCTCTGGTGCCGTTGTCAGTCATGACGGCATGACCGAAGTGATCAGCGCGCCGGTGGTCGTGCTGGCGGCGGGTTCGGTGAACAGCGCAGCCATTCTGCTCAGATCCGCGGATGCGGCGCGGCCTTCGGGTCTGGCCAACGGCTCGGATCAGGTCGGGCGGAATTTCATGAACCACAATTGCTCTGCCGTGCTGGCGATCCATCCAACGCGCCGGAACCGCAGCATTTATCAGAAAACCCTTCAGGTGAACGATTTCTACCTGTCAGGCGGGCCGGATGATCGCCCGTTGGGCAATATTCAACTGCTGGGGCGGGTATCGCGCCCGATTCTGGCGGCGACCAGCGGTCTGCCGGGCTGGCTGGCCGGGCTGATCGCGGATCGGGCCATCGACTTTTATGCCATGTCTGAGGATCTGCCTGCACCCGACAGCCGCGTCAGCCTGCGCGGGGGACAAATCGTGCTGGACTGGAAGCGGTCGAACTGGGCGGCGCATCAGGCTCTGGTTGCGCGGCTAAAGCAGGCATTGCGGCGCGCAGGCTTTCCGATCGTCCTGTCCAGGGCCTTTGACAGGCGCACACCATCGCACCAGTGCGGCACGACGCGGATGGGCAACGACCCCGCGACCAGCGTGGTCGATCCCTGGGGCCGCAGCCACGATCACCCCAATCTGTTCATCGCCGATGCAAGCGTGCTGCCCACCTCGGCTGCGGTTAACCCGGCGCTAACTGTTGCGGCCCATGCTCTGCGTGTCGGGAATCGTATTGCGAAAGGAACGACATGAAACCTGTCGCCTTGATCACCGGCGGTCAGCAGGGCATCGGGCTGGGCATCGCCCACGCCCTGCGCGACGACGGCTTTGCGCTTGCCATCGTATCCGAACGGCCCGCCGATGATCCGGTGGTGGTGGCGGCGATGGAGCAACTGGGCGCGGATGCCCGCTATCTGCAACATGACCTTGCGCGGATCGAGGGCGTCCCAGCCCTGCTGGATCAGGTGCAGGACAGGCTTGGTCCCGTCGCCAGCCTGATCCAGAACGCGGGTGTGCCCGCGCGCATTCGCGGCGATATGCTGGAGGTCCAGCCCGAGAACTTTGATTTCACGCTGGATATCAACCTGCGCGGCACTTTCTTTCTGGCGCAAGAGGTGGCGCGACGGATGATCGCGGCGCCCTCCGAGGCATATCGCTCGTTGGTTTTCGTCACCTCGGTCAGTGCCCGCAGCGTCTCGGTCGAGCGGGCGGAATACTGTATTTCCAAGGCAGGCGCGGCGATGATCGCACAGCTTTTCGCGGTACGGCTGGCAGCTGCGGGGATCGGGGTTTTCGATCTGAGACCGGGCATCATCCGCACGCCGATGACTGAAGGTGCAGCGGGCAAATACACAGGACTGATCCAGGGCGGGCTGGTTCCCGCAAAACGTTGGGGCGAGGCGTCGGATATCGCGCAGATCGTGGTGCCGCTGGTGCAGGGACGCATGGCGTTCGCCACCGGCGCGGTGATTCCCGTGGATGGCGGCCTGTCCATCCCAAGACTGTGAGACGAGATGGCTGACGATTACGATTTCATCATCATTGGCGGGGGCAGCGCGGGTTGCGTGCTTGCCGCGCGCCTGTCAGAGCAGCCGGAAAATCGCGTGCTTCTGCTGGAGGCGGGCGGCCGTGACCGGCACCCTTTCTACAAGATGCCTGCCGGCTTTGCGAAGATGACCAAGGGCATTGGCAGCTGGGGCTGGCAGACCGTTCCACAGCGCCACATGAAGGACATGGTGATCCGCTTTACACAGGCGCGGGTCTTGGGCGGCGGCTCGTCGATCAATGCCCAGATCTACACGCGTGGCAACGCGTTGGATTATGATGAATGGCGGCAAATGGGCTGCGAGGGCTGGTCCAATGATGACGTGCTGCCCTATTTCCGGCGTTCTGAGGATAACGACAGCTTTGCCGATCAATATCATGGTCAGGGTGGCCCTCTGGGTGTGTCCAGGCCGGCCGCACCCTTGCCCATCTGCGAGGCCTATTTCCGCGCGGCCGCACAACTGGGCATTCCCTTCAACGCTGACATGACCGGCGCCTCGCAGGATGGCGTCGGCCATTACCAACTGACGCAGCGCAATGCGCGGCGGTCCTCGGCATCGGTGGCGTTTCTGGATCCGGCGCGCGGACGGCCCAACCTGACGGTGCAATCGGGTGCGCAGGTCTTGCGGATCATTGTGCAGGACGGGCGCGCGACAGGCGTAGAGGTGACGACGCGGGGCGGAACCCACATCATCCATGCCAGTACCGAGGTCATCCTGTCATCAGGTGCCATCGGTTCGCCGCGTTTGCTGATGCTGTCGGGCATCGGCCCGGCGGATCACTTGCGCGATCTGGGTCTGCCGGTGGTCTGCGATCAGCCCGAGGTCGGCTCGAACCTGCAAGACCATCTGGATCTGTTCGTCATTGCCGAATGCAGCGGCCCACATACCTATGACCGCTATGCGAAACCGCTGTGGTCTGCGGTCGCGGGTCTGCAATATCTGCTGACACGCAAGGGGCCGGCGGCGTCATCGCTGTTTGAAACGGGCGGTTTCTGGTACGCGGAAGAGGGCGCACGTTCGCCCGATATCCAGTTCCATCTGGGCCTTGGCTCTGGCATCGAGGCCGGCGTCGCGGCGATGCCGGATGGTGGCGTCACGCTGAATTCGGCCTATCTGCGGCCACGTTCGCGCGGCACCGTGCGGCTGGCCAGCGCCGATCCACTGGCCGCGCCGTTGATCGATCCGAATTACTGGGCCGATCCTCATGATCGCGAAATGTCGATCAGGGGCCTGAAACTGGCGCAACAGATCATGCGACAGGACGCGCTGGCTGATATGGTCAGGCAAGAGGTCCTGCCGGGCCCCGATATACAGACCGATCAGGACTATTTCGATTATGCCTGCCGCAACGCCAAGACCGATCACCACCCGGCGGGAACATGCCGCATGGGCGCCGACGATGCCTCGGTTCTGGATCCCCGCCTTCGCTTTCGCGGGATCGAGGGGCTGCGCGTCGTCGATGCGTCCGTCATGCCCCGACTGGTCTCATCCAACACCAACGCGCCCACGATCATGATTGCCGAAAAGGCTGCCGACATGATCCGCGCCGACAACGGAGCCTGAACCATGATCCGCCATATTGTCCTTGTCCGCTATCGCCCCGATGTGACCGAGGAACAGATTGCCGCCATCCATTCCGATCTGGACGACATTCGCGCGCTGTTGCCCGGCATGGGTCGCTTTTTCGCTGGCCGCAGCGAAAGCCCCGAACTGCTGGAACGCGGCTATATGCACGGGTTCACCGTTGATTTCGACAGTTGGCAGGCGTTGGCCGATTATCAGGAACATGCCGAACACAAGCGCGTCGGTGATGCGATTGTGGCGGCGGCCGAGGGCGGTGTTGACGGTATTCTGGTCTTTGACCTGCCAGTTGACGGGGTCGATCCGTGCTGAACCTGCCCACCTATGACGGCACGCTGGAGCCTTATGCGCTGACCGGCGATCCGCTGATCCCGCGCGCGCCCAAGGTGGCGCTGACGCGCACCGCCTTTGCAGCCGCGCATGTGGTCAGCGATCCGATGGCCGAGCGCGCGCCATGGACCGGGCGCCCGGCCGTCGATTGGGACAACACGCTGCGGTTTCGTCATTGGCTTTGGGATCAGGGTCTTGGTCTGGCCGAGGCGATGGATACCGCGCAACGCGGCATGGGCGTGGATTGGCAGACGGCTCGCGAGTTGATCGAGCGCACGATGGCCGAGGCCAGGACCCATCCTCTCGGGCCGCGTGTGGCCTGCGGCGCAGGCACCGATCACATGGCACTGGATCATCTGCGCGACGAGGCCGCGATCATCGCCGCATATGAAACCCAGATGGCCGCGATCGAGGCAGCGGGCGGGCAGGTCATTCTGATGGCCACCCGCGCATTGCCGGCCATTGGTGCCGGCGCCGATGGTTACACCCGCGTGTATGATCGACTGCTGAGCCAGGCAAAGGACCCGGTGATCCTTCACTGGCTGGGCGACATGTTCGACCCGGCGCTGGCCGGGTATTGGGGTTCGCCCGATATTGCCGCCGCCTCTGATGCCGCTTTGGCGATCATCGAGGCAAATCGCGGCAAGGTCGACGGCATCAAGATCTCGCTTCTGGATCAGGCCCATGAAGAGGCCTTTCGTGCCCGCCTGCCAGAGGGGGTGCGGCTCTATACCGGCGATGATTTCAACTATGCGGCCCTGATAGAGGGCGACGGGACGCATCATTCGCACGCGCTGCTGGGCGCATTCGCGGCCATCGCCCCTGCGGCGGCACAGGCGCTTGAGGCCTTGGCGCAAGACGATCACGACACCTATCACGCGCTGCTGGCCCCGACCGTGGCCCTGTCGCGCGAAATATTCAAAGCGCCGACACAGTTCTACAAGGCCGGCATCGCCTTTCTTGCCTGGTTGAACGGGGCGCAATCTCACTTCATCATGCCTGCAGGCTTTCAATCTGCACGCGAAATCACGCATTATGCGCAGGTCTATCGGCTGGCCGATCGGGCGCGTGTTCTGGCGCGGCCCGATCTGGCGGAAAAACGCATGGACCAGCTGCTTGCGCTGCATGGTCTGGGTAAGGAGTAACATGGACAGACGCCCCACAATTCTGGACGTAGCCGCGCGTGCGGGGGTGTCGAAATCGACCGTATCTCTGGTCTTGAAAAACAGCCCTCAGATCAAGGCCGAGACCGCTGCAAGGGTGCGCCGCGCCATGCAAGAGGTCGGCTATGTCTATAATCGCGCGGCGGCCAATCTGCGCAGCAGTTCAACCGGGCTGATCGGACTGGTCATCAACGATCTGCGCAACCCGTTCTTTACCGAATTTGCGGCCTCGTTCCAGATGGCCCTGTTCGCGCGCGGTTACGCGACGGTGATATCGAATTCAGGCGAGGATGCGGCGATGCAGGCCGCGATCATCCATTCTATGATCGAACACGGCGTTTCTGCGCTGGCGATATCACCCGCTTATGGCGATGTGACCAGCACCTTCGATCAACTTGCCCGAGCCAACGTGCCGACCGTGCAGGTGCTGCGACAGGTCAGTTCGCGGACAGATAAATTCCCCTTTTCATCTTTCGATTTCGTTGATGGCGGCGGTCAGGCGGCCCGCCATCTGATCGCCTCCGGCGCACGTCGCATCGCCTTTGTCGGCGGGCTTGAGGGCCGTCAGATCACGGCTGAACGCATGTCCGGTTATCTGTCCGAGATGCAGCGGATCGGGACCGAACCCATCGTGCTGTATGGTCAACCCTCACGGAATGCAGGTGCCGAACTGGCACAGCAGATCATGCGCGAACACCCGCAGGTGGATGCGGCCATCTGTTTTAACGATCTGGTCGCCCTGGGCATGATGAATGCGTTGGAACGCGAGGGCCAGCGCGTTGGCGAGGATTTCCGGCTGGTTGGTTTCGACGATCTGGAGGAAAGCGCGCAGTCCTTGCCGCCCCTCAGCTCTGTCAGTTGCGACATCACCAGCTTTGGTGAAAAGACGGCGTCGAGCCTGCTTGACTGGCTGACCAAAGGCGTCGTGCCCCCGGCCACGCATCGACAATCGGTGCGACTGGTGACACGCGCATCCAGCGGTGGTCGGGGCGTTTAGTAGGCGGCGCGATAGATCGACTGAATATCGGCGACAGACAGATCGACGGGGTTCCAGTCCAGCAACCGGCGAATGGCGTGGGCCTCGGTGGCCATGGCGGGCAGATCATCCTCGGGCACGCCATGCGCGCGCAGCCGCATGTCCAGGCCAAGGGCTTCGCAGAACTCATTCGCGCCTGCCAGCACCGCTTGCGAGCCATTGGCGTCAAAGCCCAAGGCGTTGCAGATGGCCTGTGTCTTGTCTGCGGCAGCGGGGGCATTCAGCGCCAGAACATGCGGAAAAATCAGTGCATTTGCGATGCCGTGCGCAAGGTGATGCCGCGTGCCAAGCGGATAGGCGACTGCGTGGCCCGCAGTGGTATTGACGGGGCCTAGGCAAACCCCGCCATACAGCGCGGCCAGCGACAAGCCCGCCCGCGCCTCTGCATCAGATCCATCCTCCACCGCGCGGCGCAGATATTTCCCAACCAGTTCGATGCCCTGCAGCGCATAGCTGTCGATGATCGTATGCGCGCGCTTCGAGGTGAATGCCTCGACGCAATGGGCCATGGCATCGACCCCGGTTGCGGCCGTGACGAATGGCGGCACAGAATAGGTCAGCGCCGGATCAACAATGGCCAGATCGGCCAGCATATGCTGGCTTTCGGTTGCGATCTTGGCCTGAGTGCCGGGGTCGGTGACCAGCGCGCGCGTCCCGACTTCGGACCCGGTGCCTGCCGTGGTCGGGATCTGGACCAACCCCAACCGACGTGGTGGTGCGCGGTGCGGGCCCGAGATATCGCCAAGTGTGACGTTTTGACCGGCCATGACCGCGACCAGCTTAGCCAGATCCATGGCCGAACCGCCGCCAAATCCGATGACGCAGTCCGCCCCATCGGCAGCGTTCACCGCGGCGTTCAGGTTGTCGATATTCGGCTCGGGCACGACCGTGCCGAAGCAGTTCACCTGCCCCAATCCCAGAACCTGCAAGCGCGCGGCGTTCACCGGATCTGCGACAACCACCGGATTGCGGTAGCCCTGTTGGCTCATCCAGTCGGCCAACCTGTCGATCTGGCCCGCGCCAAAGCGCAGAACGGGCGGCCGCAGCATCTCGATCGGGTCTGAAAGCGTTGGCATGGGAAGCCTCCGGTTGTGGCAACTGCTGGTCGCTGGTGCTTACTGTTGATCCGGCATGTCCGGCATCGTCCAGAATTGGCTGGCAAGAATAATTTGTCAACAAGTATATTCTGCCTGAAATTACATATTTATTAGTATATATTGCGATATATATTCGGGCGGATGATGTTGTTAGCGAAACTAATTGACAACTTATGCGGTCAACCCCATTCTGCCAATACATTCGTATCAGACAGCTGAATCAGCCCCAAAAGGACCCGAGCATGACCGATAGACCCATCGTTATCACCATGGGCGACCCCTCGGGCGTGGGCGCCGAGGTTACCGTCAAGGCGATTGCCTCGCTGCCAGCAGAGGACCGCGCCGGTTATGCCGTTATCGGCGACCTCGATACGCTGCAGCGCGCAATTGCGGCCAGCGGTGTGTCACTGGCGCTGTCAGATCAGGCAGGCAACGGCGCGCTGCGCGTCGTGGATGTCCCGGTCGACGATCTGCCGGGCCGGTTTGGCGTCTTGTCCGAGGCCTGCGGCGAAGCGTCGTTTCAATATATCAATCGCGCCGTGCAGATGACCAAGGCCGGCGAGGCGGCGGGCATCGTGACCGCCCCGATCAACAAAGAGGCGCTGAATGCTGCCGGCCACCATTATGACGGACATACCGGGATGCTGGCGCACCTGACGGGCTGCAAATCCTCTTGGATGCTGCTGGCATCGGAAAGGCTGAACGTCATCCACGTCTCTACCCATGTCTCGCTGAAGGATGCGATCAGCCGGGCGACGCCCGAACGTGTGGCCGAGACCATTCGCACGGGCCACCGCCATCTGCGCCGCATGGGCATCGAAAACCCGCGCATCGCTGTGGCCGGTATCAACCCGCATTGTGGCGAGAACGGGCTGTTCGGTCGTGAGGATGATCTGCAAATCGCACCGGGGGTCGAAATGGCGCGGTCCGAGGGGATCGACGTTCAGGGCCCGATCTCAGCCGATACGGTGTTTCACCGTGCCTATCAGGGGGCTTTTGATCTGGTGCTGGCGCAGTATCACGATCAGGGGCATATCCCGATCAAGCTGATTGCCTTTGACAGCGCGGTCAATGTCTCGCTTGGGTTGCCGATCGACCGCAGCTCGGTTGATCACGGGACGGCCTTTGACATCGCCGGGACCGGAAAGGCAAACCATATCAACATGCTCTCGGCGCTGGACTATGCCGGCAAGCTGGCGCGGGGCAGGCGCGCCGCCTGATCACCTTACCTATTGGATGAGATTACAACCGGGGCAGGCGGTCCCGCCAGCCGGCTGCCAGACGCACATGCTTGATCGCGCGGCGATGGAACGTATAGGCCAGATGCAGGCTGCCATCTGCGGTTTCCAGCAGCCAAGGATATGACAACTCGTGGTTCTTGCCATCCAGCGAATTGTTCGACAGGCACGCGCCATCGCCGTCTTCGATCAGATAGCGTTCCGGAAAGCTGACCCCACCATCCGCGGACAGGCACAGGGCAACCGGCGCACGGCGTACCCCCCAGATGGGCTCGCACCCGCCAGTGGTGTCGGCATCAGGGCGGTCGTCGTCTTGGCCCAACTCGTCATACAGCGATGCGCGCCGATCCGTCGACATTTCGGCGTTCACCGGATTACAAATCAGGGCAACCTGCCCCGAAGCCAGCCGCGCTGCTGCAACTGACGAATTGTTGTTGGGAACGTCGGTCGCCACCGGTTCGGACCACGAACGTCCGCCATCCTGGCTGTCCGAGCGGCAGACCCAGTCTGCCTGACGGCGGCGATAGAACGCAGCCATCCGCCGACCATTCGCAATTGGTCCCATATGAACCGACCCGACCGAACCGGGCACCTCGCGATTGTCCCAGGTTTTTCCCTCATCCGCCGAGATCGCAACAGCGGCGACGTCGTGGCTGCCGGTCCATTTCTGCCCCGGCCTTTGCACGCAGCGAAACAGCGGCAGCAGCCAAGAGCCATTATCCAGAACCTGAATGTTTGCACGGATAAAACAGCCACGCGGCAGATCCAGATAGCTGCCCTCATCGGTGCTGAGTTGCAGCCCATCGCGGGCTAGACGCGCCATACGGATGCGGCATTCGTCCTGATTTCCGGCAGGTTGCGACGTGTGGAACAGCCAGAGCTGGCCGTCGGGCGCAGCAAAGATCACGGGGTTCTGTTCCGAATGGTCCGGGTCGTCACTGAGGGTGGCGACCGGCCCCCAGTCTGACGCACCGGGTTCCAGAACCGACGCACGAATAGAGATATCCGATTTGCCCTCGAGCGAGCCGCCGAACCAGGCGCAGATCACCGCGCCATCTGACATCTCGGCCAGAAACGCGGCGTGGTTCTGCACGGCTGGCGAGGGCAGAAAAGCCTCATCCCGGCCCGGGGCCACAGGCCGCAATTGCCCATTCATCACTGCAGCGATTTCGTCGACGGTCATGGCCCTCTCCCGGTTTGGCAGGCGGGATTCAGCGCCGCTCAGGGCGAAAAGTCAAGAAATTTGTTATCTTGTTATATTCTTGTCAATTTTTCATTCGCAGGTCGATCAGCCCGCCGCCGAACAACCGGTCCCGTGAATGTTCCAGATGGGCCCGCATCAGCCCTGCAGCCCGGTTGCCATCCTGATCCGCGATGGCCTGCCGGATCGCGGCATGTTCCTGCAACACGTCGGCCAGACCCTTGGCGCCGTCGCTCATCAGGGACTGACCATGCATTTTCATGCCAACGTTGATGTGCTCGCGCAGGGCGCGCATCGAGGCTTCGTAATATTGGTTGTTCGACGCCTTCGCGATGCCAAGATGAAAGGCGAAATCGGCATCCTCTCGATGTTGCAGCGATCCGGTGGCATCGCGCAGCAGGTCCAGCGCGCGGTCGATTTCTGCCAGCGCATCATCGTTGCGCCGCGCGGCGGCCAGCTGCGCCGCGTCACATTCCAAAGTCAGCCGGAACTCGTAACAGCGTTGGATATCGGCCAGAGTCTCGACCCGAGCAAAGCCGACAGGCGCATTGACGGGCAGCCGCACATAACTGCCGGCACCCTGACGCGAATAGATCAGTCCTTCGTCGCGAAGCCGTTCCATCGCGGCGCGAAGGATCGGACGCGAGACGCCGAATTCCTGCGAAAGCGCGCTTTCCGGGGGTAGTTTCTGGTTCACCTCGTATTCACCGTTCGAAATCCGGGTGAACAGCAGGTGATAGACCTTGTCGGCCAGCGTGGTTCGCGGCTTGGCCTTTACGTCGGTCATGGCGGGCTCCTTCGGCATTGTGACCCCATGACTAGCCGATCCGCTCACGATTTGACAAATTTATCTGCCAGCCTCGCCAGCGTATCGGGCCCGCCAAAGCCGCCCGACTTGGTCAACAGCGTCAGATTGCCGTTGAGGCTGCGCGAAACGGGCAGGCCGGGCAGGACCTCGCCCAGCAAGTTCAGGGCGCGAATATCCAGCTTGCGCAGGATCGCATGGGCGGTCTCACCACCGCAGGCAAACAGGCTGGCTGGCCGGGACCTCTGTATCTGACCGGCAATGCCTGTTGCAAAATTCTGCCCCGCCACCGCGCCAGTGATCGGGTGGTCGCCCGACGTCATCTGAACCAGTGTCAGAGGTGCCGTTGCCAGATCGGGCACCTGCCCGTTGGGTGCCGGGACAGGCTGCAGGCCTGACATGTCAATCTGCGTCAGCGTCACCGGATCGCGCGAGCCGATGGCCAGCAAAGCGGGCAGAGGCAGGGCGATTTGGGGGGGCCGCGGTCCCGGCGGCAGTCTGCGGGCCAGCGCCTCTGCCAATCCGGCGGCGCCGACATACATCATGTCGCGCAGATCGGCGGGCAGCGCCAGATCCAGATCGGCGTCGCTGGCGGTGTCGGGAATGTGCGCGGGCAGACCGATGGCGTCGGCAACAGGGATGGGCTGGGCGACACCCGCGCCGGTGACACAACCGTTCACCACCAGACGATCCAGTCGCGGGATCGCCGGCGCGGCCAGCACCGGCCGTCTGAAGCGGGCGCAAAGGGCGGCAAGCTCAGCCGACACATGACCCTTGAGCCGGCTATCGACCTTTTTGAAGATCACTCCATCGAAACGGCGGGCCATCCCCGCGATAAGACTGACCAGGCCAGCAGCCTGGGACGACGACAATTCGCGGGTGCCGGTGGCGATGGCGATGACCGGAATCGCAGGATTGGCCAGCGATTCCGGCAGATCGGCGGGGTCCAGCAGGACCCGCGTGGGGTATCCGCGCGCCGCAAAGGCGCAACCGCTATCCAACGCGCCGGTCAGATCGTCGGCGACGATCAGGATGCGGTTTGCGCGTTTGCTCACCTCATCCCACCTGCCTGTGCCCTGACATCAGCCCCGGCCGCGCATCAGATCTTCCATCATGCCGACCTCTTCTTCGCTCAGATCGACCAGCGGCGAACGGACCCTGCCGGCGGCAAAGCCACGCAGGCGTACGCCCGCCTTGACTGCGGCAACCTCATAGCCAGTCTTGCGGTCGCGGATCGCGGCGAAGGGGTAATAGAATTCTTGCAGCAGCCGGTTGCAGGTCGCGTCATCGCCCAAGGTAAAGGCGCTGTGGAATTCCAGCGCGGTTGCCGGGACGAAGTTGAAGACTGCCGAGGAATAGGTCGGCATCCCCGCGCCGCGATAGGCCTGGGCGAACAGTTCATGCGTCGGCATTCCGCCGATATAGCTGAGCCTGTCGCCCAACCGCAGGGTCACGCGCCGCACCGTGTCGATATCGCCCGTTCCATCCTTGAAGCCGATCAGGTTGGGGCATTCATCAGCCAGCCGCGCCAGCGTGTCTTCACTGACCCGCGCCTGCCCGCGATTATAGACGATCACGGCCATCTTGGTCGCATTGCAGACCGCGCGAATGCGGGCCTCGACCCCTTCTTGCGGCGCATTGATCAGATAGTGCGGCAGCAGCAGGATACCGTCACCCCCCGCAGCCTCGATAGCCTGCGCCATCTCGCAGGCCATACGCGTGCCATAGCCACAGCCGGCGATGATCGGCTGGTTGGGCTGCGCCTCTTTGGCGACGCGGACGACATCGACCACTTCGGCCGGCGTCAATGAGAACAATTCGCCGGTACCGCCAGCGACGATCAGCCCGGCGACGCGATAGTCTGACAGCCACTCCAGATGCGCCCGGAAAGGCTCGGCGGCAAAGCGATCCTGATCGTCAAAGGCGGTCACCGGGAATGACAGAAGGCCGGTGCGGATGCGGGATTGCAGGTCAAGGTTGTCGAGCATGTCAGATGTCCTGATTTAAGATGTTCAAAGCGAAGCGCCGCCGCAGATGACGATCTCTTGTCCAGTGATCGCGCCGGCATCGGGTGACAGAAGAAAGGCCACCGTCGCGGCAACTTCCCGAGGCCGGACCATCCGGCCGATAGGTGGCAGTTTCGGTGCCTCGGACGCGCGCTGCGGGTCGCGCAGCATGGGCGTGTCGGTGGCGCCGGGGGCGACGATATTCACGGTGACGCTACGCGGCGCCAGTTCAGCGGCGACGGATCGCGTCAGGCCCGACAAGGCGGCCTTGGACGCTGCATACAGCGCACGACCGGGCGCACCGCGCGCGACCCGGCTGCCGATCAGCACGATGCGTCCGCCATCTGGCAGTCGCGGGGCCAGGGCGCCGATAAGCCGGGCGGCGGTATCGACATGCAACTGCCACATGCGTGCGCCATCTGCGTGGTCAAAACTATCGTGCGGCCCGACGCGCAGCAGGCCCGCCGCATGAACGACACCCGAAAGCGCGGGCAGATCAGACAGTGCCTTTTCCAGCGCCAAAGGGTCGGTCAGATCGACGGGCATGTGGGTAAATTGCGGTCCCAGTCCCTTGGGCGCGCTGCGGCTAAACCCGATGACCGGGTGACCAGCCTCCAGCAGGGCTTGCGCGATGGCAAGCCCGATGCCTGAACTGGCTCCGGTTACAAGGATCGCCGGTTGGGTCATGCCTGCGCCGGCGCAGGTGCATAGGCCCGCAGATCGACCGGGGTCAGCAACGCCTGACCTGCGTAAAGCGCGGCCAGATTATCGACGACCAGTTGCGCCATGGCGTCGCGGGTTTCGACCGTGCCGGAGGCATGATGCGGATACAGCGTCACATTGGGCAGCGCGGTCAGCGCCGGGTCTGCATCCGGCTCGCTGGCGAAAACATCCAGCGCGGCATGGCCCAGGGCACCCGAACGAAGCGCGTTGATCAGCGCCGTTTCATCCACAACCGAGCCGCGAGAGACGTTGATCAGCAAGCCGTCAGGCCCAAGCGCGGCCATCACCTTGTCCGAAATCAGACCGCGCGTGCCCTCGCCACCCGCGACAATCGCGATCAGCACATCAGAGTCGCGCGCCAGCGTGACCAGATCGGCCTGATAGTCCCAGGGCAGATCCTTGGCACGGCGGTTCCAATAGCTGACCTGCATCTTCAGGGCCTCGGCGCGGCGAGCGATTTCCTGCCCGATCGTGCCCATACCCACAATGCCCAACCGCTTGCCCGCGATCGAGCGTTGCAGAGGGAACATCCCCTTTTTTGCCCAATCGCCGGACCGGACATAGGCATCCGCAGGCACCAGCCCGCGCCGCGCCGCCAGCATCAGCATGATCGCGGTGTCGGCCACATCGTCGCTGAGCGCGGATGAGGTGTTGGTCAGCTTGACCCCGTGTTCGGCCATGGCCGCCAGATCAAAGCTTTCGAACCCGGCGCTGGAGCAGGCAACCAGTTCCAGCCTGGGCATCGCCTCGATGATCTCGCGCGTAACAGGCACATGGCCGTTGGTCACGATAGCGCGGCAGTTCGGCCCGTTCTCGGCGATGAAGGCGGCCTTGTCCTCTGCCAGATCAACGCGGTGCAGCGTATAGGCGGCCTCTAGCTGCGCCATCGCGACGGGTCGCATCGGATACAGCATCATCACGTCGGGTTTGGTCATTACGCGGTCCTTGCCAAGCGTTCGGCCCGCCGTTGCGCCTGAACCTCGGGGTCGGGGTCCAGCGACGCGGCCAGCAGGTTCTGGGTGTAAGTCTCGCGCGGGTTTTCAAAGATTTGCCGCACCGGACCCTGTTCGACGATTTCGCCCTTTTGCATGACGATCACGCGGTCGGCGAAGTCGCGCACGACCGGCAGGTCATGGGCGATGAAGATATAGCTGAGGCCGAACTCATCCTTCAGCCGGTCCAGCAGGTCGATCACCTGCGCCTGAACCTGCACATCCAGCGCGGAAACGGCCTCGTCGCAGACGATGACGCGCGGTTCCAGCGCAAGGGCGCGGGCAATGGCGATCCGCTGTCGCTGACCGCCGGAAAATTGATGCGGGTTGCGATGCGCGTGCTCGGCCTGCAGGCCGACCTGTTCCAGCAATTCCGACACACGGTCGCGCCAACGCGTCTTTGGCAGGATTTCGGGGTGAATGACCCATGCCTCAGAAATGATCTGATAGACCGTCATCCGCGGGTTCAGGCTTTGCGTCGGGTCCTGAAACACCATCTGAATGTCGCGCCGCATTTCGAACAGCTCGCGTGGGGACAGGGTAAAGAGGTCGCGCCCGTTATACATGGCACGGCCACCACTGGGCTCTTCCAGTCGCAGCAAAACCCGCGCGGTGGTTGACTTCCCCGACCCGGATTCGCCGACGATGGCCAGCGTTTCACCCTCGCAGAGATCGAAATTGACGCCGCCAAGCGCCGTGAATTCGCCGTATTTCTTGGACACGTTTTCCAGCCGCAGGATCGGATCGGTCTTGGGCGGGTTTTCGTGCATCTCGCCCTGACCGGGCGCCGCGCCGATCAGCCGCTTGGTGTATTCGTGCTGTGGGTTGGCATAGACTTCGGCGGCGGTGCCCTGCTCGACGATTTCGCCGGCGTTCATCACCACGACACGGTCTGCGATCTCGGCCACGACGCCAAGGTCATGGGTGATGATCAGCAGTGCCATGCCGGTTTCGTGCTGCAATTCCTCTAGCAGCGACAGGATCTGCGCCTGCACCGTGACGTCCAGCGCGGTGGTCGGTTCGTCCGCGATCAGCACATCGGGGCGCAGCGCCAGCGCCATGGCGATCATCAGGCGTTGCCGTTGCCCGCCCGAAAACTGGTGCGGATATTTCACCGCCGATGCCGCCGGGTTGGGGATGCCGACCTTTTCCATAAGTTCCAGCGTTTTCGCCTTGGCCTGGCTGCGCGCTGTGCCGTGAGTGGTCAGCGCCTCTTCGATTTGCCAGCCGACGGAATAGACCGGGTTCAGGTGGCTCAGCGGGTCCTGAAAGATCATGGCGATGCGCTTGCCGTTGATCTCGCGGCGTTCATCGGCGTCCATCGTCAGCAGGTCCTTGCCGCGATAGATGATCTGGCCCGAGGTGATCTCGCCCGGCGGGCAGTCGATCAGATCCATCACCGCCGAGGCAGAGACCGACTTGCCCGAACCCGATTCGCCCAGGATCGCCAGCACCTCGCCCGGTGCGACCTGCCAGCTTACATTGCGGACGGCCTGAACGGGGCCGCGCGCGGTGTGAAATGTGACCGACAGGTTACGGACTTCCAGCAGGGGTTCAGCCATTTTTCCGGCCTCCGATTTCTAGGCGCCAGCGTTGCTGCGGGTCCAGCGCAACGCGCATCCAGTTCGACAGCAGGTTAAGCGACAGCGTGGTCAGGATGATCGCCAGACCCGGCCAGAAGCTGAGCCACCAGGCGCTGGTCAGATAGGGCCGGCCCTGCGCGACCATCAGGCCCCATGTGATTTCCGGCGGCTGAATGCCGATGCCCAGAAAGGACAGCGAGCTTTCGGCCAGCATGACGAACGAAAAATCCAGCGTCGCGATGGTCAGCAATGTAGGCAGGATCATCGGCAGGATATGACGAAAGATGATCCGCGGCGTCGGCGCGCCCATGACGGTGGCGGCCTGAACGAACATCCGTTCACGCACCTCCAGCACCTCGGCGCGCGTGGTGCGCAGGTAGATCGGGATACGGGTGATCGCCAGCACCAGAATGATGTTTCCGACCGAAGGGTCCAGCATGTAGAGCACGATCACCGCCAAGAGCAGCGACGGAAACGACATGATCACATCGGCCAGGCGGGGGATCAGTTCGGCCATGCGACCGCGCGAGTAACCGGCGATCAGACCCAGGGCCGAGCCGATCAGCATCGCCATCACGACAGCGCCTGCGGCAACCGCGACCGTGTTCTGGGCGGCCACAATCAGGCGCGCCAGCAGGGGCCGGCCCAGCTGATCGCCGCCGAGGATCAACATGAACCCCTGCGACAGATCAAACGGTGCCGCATTGCGTCCGCGCAGGTTTTGCTTGGTAGCGATATCCTCCATCAGGATTGGCCCAAAGATGGCGCAGGCCAGCACGAACAGCAGAAACAGCGTGGCAAAGAAGGCCAGCTTGTCCGCCCAAAGCAGGCGCAGCCAGGTCTGGAACGCGCTGCGTTCCGGCGGGGTCGTCACGGGGGTGGATGCCTGTGTCATGATCGCCTCAATACCGGATGCGGGGATCGAGTACGGCATAGGCCAGGTCGATCAGGATGTTCATGATGAAGATGGCGATGGCGGTGACCATGATCGCCGCCAGAATCACCGAAAAGTCGCGCTGCAGGATCGAATCGATCATCAGCTTGCCGACGCCGGGAAAGCCAAAGATCGTCTCGATCACGACGGCTCCGTTCAGCAGCGCGGCGGCCTGATCGCCGATCACGGTGATGACCGGCAGCATGGCGTTGCGCAGCGCGTGCACAAAGATCTGTTTCTTGGGGGTCACGCCCTTGGCGCGGGCGGTTTTCACATAGGCCGAGGACAGCGCCGTGATCATCGACCCGCGCACCACCTGCAGGATCAGGCCAAAGGGCCGGATGAACAGCACCGCGATGGGCAACACCCAATGCGCCGCCGTTCCGGTGCCAGATGTGGGCACCCATCCAAGCGTGAGGGAAAAGAACACGATGGCCACAATGGCGACCCAGAAATCCGGGGCCGCGGCGCCGATCAGCGAAAAGAAGGTGGCGACGCGGTCGAAAAAGCCGCCAACGTTAAAGGCCGCCAGCGATCCCAATGTGATCGCCGCGACCGATACCAACGTCATGGTGATCAGCGCCAGTTGCAGCGTCCATTTGAACGCCTCCAGCACGACCTCCAGCGCGGGGCGTGCGCGGCGAATGGAATCGCCAAAGTCCAGATGCAGGATATCCCAGACGTAATTGCCGAACTGCACGATCAAGGGTCGGTCCAGGCCGTGGACGGCGCGGAAATTGTCACGTGCCTCCTGGCTGGCGTCGATGGGCAGATACAGGTCTGTCGGATCGCCCGTCAGGCGCGACAGAAAGAACACGGCAACGATCAGCAAGGTCAGCGAGATCGCGCTGGAAATCGCCCGTTTGAACAGAAATTTCTTCATCGTCTCACTGCTTTCGGGTTGCCGGTTTGCCGGAACGGGTTCGGTGGCGGCACAGGGCATGCCGCCACCTTGTGTGCGCTACTTGATCTTGATCTGCGACAGTTGCAGTTCCGAGTTCGTGGCAATCGAGGGTGTAAAGTCCAGCCGTTCGGACACGCGGCTGAAGCCGACCATGTGGAACAGGAAGACATCGGCATAAAGATCATGTGCCTTTTGGAACACCGCGCGCCATGCGTCGCCGCGCTCGTCGCCTGTCTGGGCGGTCGCGTCGGCAATCAGCCCGTCCAGTTCCTCATCGCAGATGCCCGACTGCAAACCGTCACAGGCATATTTGAAGTACATGGAAAAGACGGGGTCGCCACGGTTATTGTCGTGCATGGCCGCAACCAATGCCGGCTGATCGCCTGCTGCGAACGGCTTGGAATAGTATTTGATCCATTCCGCAACTTCGACCATCTCAAGTTTGATGTTCAGCCCGGTCTCGGACAGCATCTGCTGCAGGGCCTCCATCACCTCGGTCACGTTGGGGAAGTTGCCCAGACGACCGACCAGCAGGATTTCGGTATCGACCGGCACGCCATCGGCACGCGCCTCTTCGACCAGCCGTTGCGCCTCTTCCAGATTGTATTCCGGCACGCCCAGATCGACATCGGCGCCAAGCGCGGTCGGCACGGTCATGTGCGTGGCCAGCGTCGCGGCCTCGGGCACCAGCGTGCCCAGGAAAGCCGCGCGATCCACCGCCATGTTCAGAGCCTGACGGATACGAATATCATCCAGCGGTGCAATGTTGCTGTCGACGCGCAGATAGGTGGTTTCCGAGTTCGGATAGGCGAAATCGGTGGCCTCGTTGGTGGCATCGATCTGGCTGATCAGCGGCACGATATCGGCCTCGCCCGCTGGCACCATGGCAGCGCGGACGGCATCGTCGGTGCGGAACAGATAGGTGGCCTTGGCGACCTCGGGTTGTTCGCCCCAATAATCGTCGCGGCGGGTCAGGATTATGTCCTGACCGACATTCCACTCCGTCATTTCATAGGGGCCCGTGCCAACCGGCTCACGCGTGAATTCCATTGCCGTTTCCGACGGCACGATGGTCAGCGTCGACATCAGCAGCGGCAGGATCGGCTGCGCGGGGTCCGAGGTGATTTCGATGGTGTTGTCGTCGACCGGCGTTGCGGTCAGCGTCATGCCGCCAAAGAACTTGGCCCCGATTTCGCAGGTCAGGTCCGGCGACAGGGTGCGGGTGATCGAATGCGCGACATCTGCCGAATCAAAGCTCGACCCATCTGAAAAAACGACGCCCTGACGCAGGTTGAAACGCCAGGTGCCTTCGCCCTGATCTTCCCAGCTTTCGGCCAGGCGCGGCATCAGCGAGCCGTCATCGGTGTTCAATTCGGTCAGGGTTTCCGAGATATTCTGCAGGATCACCCGGCCGATATTCGACTGCGAGGCCATGCAGGGCTCAACGGTTTCCAGTTCTTCGTTCAGGGCGATGACGACATCGTTTTCCTGGGCAAAGGCCGGCATCGCCAGCATAAGAATACTCGCCCCGCCAAGCAGGGTTGTGCGACAGTTCATTGGATTTCCTCCCATAGGAGCGGCTTTTGCAAGACAACCGGCGCGCGCCGCAGAACGCCGGAGATGTGCACCGACCCGTGACCAGCAGCAGCGGTCACCTCCATCCGGATCGGGTTTGATTTTAAGCGCATCAGCATTTCAGTCGACTCGTTTCTGATGCAGTTTGATACGTTCTCGCTATCAGTGGTGACTCCATTGGTATCAGCCCGGCACCACGACCTGCCGACCCCGCGCCGAGGCGGCCATCAACAGGATTGCGGCAAAGATCAGCGCCGCGCCCAGCCAGGTCGATAGCGGCGAAAGCTCGCTAAAGATCAGCCAGGCAGAGAGCGCGACAAAGGGTAGGCGCAGAAAATCGACCGGTGCGACCAGCGAGGCGTCGGCCAGTTGGAACGCCCGCGTGACGCCCAACTGGGACACCGTGCCAATCACCCCTTGCAGCGCCAGCAGACCCCATTGCGCCGTGGTCGGGGTGGACCAGAAATACCATGCAGGAATCGCCGCCAGCGGAACCGACATGATCAGGTTCCACGCCACCAGCGTATCAGCGCGGTCGGTGCGACCCATCACTTTCAGCATCAACTGGATCGCTGCTGTCAGCAGCGCGGCCAGCAGGGCCAGCATCAGCGCGCGCTCTTCGCCCAGACCGATCGAAGGCGCAAGAATGACCAGAATACCGGCAAAGCCCAGCAACAGCCCCCCAAGCCGCAGCGGCCCCGGTTTTTCCGAAAGAAACAGCCATGCGCCAAGGGTGACAAAGATCGGCGCGGCAAAGCCGATCGCCGTGACCGTCGCCAGTGGCGCCGCCTGCAGGGCCGCGAACATGGCCACCAGTGACCCCAGCTTCAGCGCGGCGCGGATCACATGGCCCGCCCGCGCCTTGGTGCGCAGCATTTCCGGACGGCGCAGGATCAGCGGCAGCATCGCGATCAAGCCAAAGCTGACCCGCGTAAAACCAATGACAAAGGGATGCACCTCGCCGGCCAGTAACCGCACGATGGTGCTGTCAACGGCACCGCCCATGGCGACCAGCGCCATGATCGACACTCCGGTTACGGCATTTCGGTCGGTCATCATCCCCCCGGTGCGGCACATCACGCCCCGCCATATGACAGGTTTCCGCATTTTTGTCATCTTGTAAACAAAATTCATCAATTTTGACCGAAGTCGCCACTTATGGATGAAATAAATACCAATAATAGCTGAATAATTTTAGACAGCAGGCCAAGATATACGAAAATAACAAAATCTGGGCCGTTGCGGCGACGCGCCAAGTTCCGCAGGATGCCGAGAGGGGGCGCGGATGAGTGGATCAACCATCGAACTGAACCAGTTGCGCTATTTTGTGGCGGTCGCGGAAGAGTTGAATTTTCGGCGCGCAGCCAGACGCCTGAACATGACGCAACCGCCGCTGTCGCGCCATATTGCGCTGTTGGAACACAAGCTTGGGGCCCGGCTGTTCGATCGGACCAGACGGTCGGTGCAATTGACCCCCGCCGGGCGCAGGCTGCTGGCGGACGCGACCGATATTCTGACGCGGACCGAAAGCGCGATTCTGTCCGCGCGACAGGCTGCGCAGGGTCGCGCGGGGCATATCGAACTGGGCTTCGTGCCCTCTGCCTGTATCGAGGTCATTCCACGGATCGCCCGCCGTGTCCGCGAGGCCTTGCCTGATGTCGATCTGAACCTGCGCGAAGTGATGACCCCCGAGGCCGTCGATTCCCTGCAGGCGGGCAGCCTTGATTTTGCGATCTTGCGGCTGCCGCGCCATAATCCCGGACTGCCCATCGAAAAACTGTGGAGCGAGGCCTTCGTTCTGGCTTTGCCAAAGGGTCACCCCCTGCTGGATCTGGATCCGATCCCGATCACCGCGCTGCACGGGGTGGATTTCATCAGCTACTCGTCCGAACGCGGCGGCTTTCTGGCCGAGGTGGTGCAGGGCTATCTGAACACGCAGGGCGTGACGCCGCACATGGTCTTTGCGGTGGCACAAAGCCACACGATCATGGCGCTGGTGGATGAGGGTTTTGGCGTCGCGCTGGTGCCCCGGTCCAACAGTCAGATCGCAATGCCGCGCACGGTAATCCGCGAGATCAACCTGTCGGGCGACATGCTGCATTCTGATTTGTATCTGGCGCTGCGGCCCAGAGAACCTGACCCGTTGATCCGGGATGTGGCGCAACTGATCCGCGATGAACTGACGCCCGAGATCTTGCCGCGCGGGCGGGGCGGTTAGGGCGCACTGATCTGCGCCCCGAACCATCAACGATTATTGGTTTTGCGCCAGTCTGCGAATTCATCCGCAAATTCAGGCTTGGTCTGCGGATACAGCCCGATGATCGGCGTGCCGGATTTGACCTTTTCGATGACGAAATCCTCATAGGCGGTCATTTCAACGGCCTCATCGGCCGCTTCGTCGGCAAGCGCCTCGGGAATGATGATCACACAATCCGCGTCACCCACGACGATGTCGCCCGGAAAGACCGGGGCATCGCCACAGCCAATCGGCTCGTTGATCGCGATGGCCTCGTTATTCGTGAGGTTCGTCGGGCTGGATGGCCGCGTGTGATAGGCCGGCATGTCCAGTTCCGCGATTGTTGCCGCATCGCGAAAGCCGCCATCCGTCACGACCCCCGCAGCCCCGCGCATCATCAGCCGGGTGATCAGGATATCACCGGCCGAGGCCGCGATGGCCTGTTTGCGGCTGTCCATGACCAGAACGTGCCCATCGGGACAGGTCTCGATGGCGACCCGCTGCGGGTGATCTGCATTGCGAAACACCGTCATTGGGTTGCGGTCTTCGCGTGCCGGGATATAGCGCAGGGTAAAGGCCGGGCCGACCATGTTCTTGCCCTTCCAGCCAAGCGGATTGACGCCCTGGATTACCTGATTGCGCAGACCGTGCTTGTACATCACGCTGGCCAGAGTCGCGACCGAGACGTTCATCAGCTTTTCGCGGGTAGCGTCTTTCATCGTCATACTCCTTGCAGGTCGCTTGGCAGCACGTCATCGGGGATGTTCTGAAAGCTGACCGGCCGCAGAAAGCGGCGGATCGACAGCGTACCGACCGAGGTTGCGCCAAAGTTGGTGCTGGCGGGATAAGGGCCGCCATGAACCATGCTGTCTGCAACCTCGACCCCGGTGGGGAAGCCATTGGCCAGAACGCGACCGGCCTTGCGTTCAAGGATCGGCAGCAGGCGGCGGGCCTCGGGGGCGTCTTCGTCGTCCAGATGGATGGTGGCGGTCAACTGGCCTTCAAAGCCCTTGGCCAGCTTTTCCATCTCTGCCGTGTCGCTGACGCGGATGACCAGACCAAGCGGGCCAAACACCTCTTCGCCAAGGGCGTGATCCTGCAGATAGGTCGCAGCATCGGTTTCATAGAGGTTCGGGTTGGCTTCCCGGCCCGCGCTTTCGTTTGACAGAACGGGCGTGACGCTGTTGCGACCCTCAAAGCGGGCCTGACCGTCGCGATAGGCGGATGCGATGCCATTGGTCAGCATCACTTGCGGACCAACATCAGCCAGTCCGGCCTTGGCGGCGGCGACAAAGGCGTCACCAGCGGCCCCCTTTTCCACGACGGCGATGCCTGGATTGGTGCAGAACTGGCCTGCGCCCATGGTCAGCGATCCGGCCCAGCCCTTGCCAATGTCTTCGCCACGCGCCTTGGCAGCATGGGGCAGAACGAACATCGGGTTTACGCTGCCCAGTTCGCCGAAGAACGGAATGGGCTCGGGGCGTGCGGCGCACAGATCGAACAGCGCGCGGCCACCGCCAAGTGACCCGGTAAAGCCAACCGCCTTGATCAGCGGGTGCTGGACCAGTGCGGTTCCCACATCGCGGCGTCCGCCCTGGATCAGGGAAAACACGCCTTTGGGCATCCCGGTTTTCTCGATGGCGGCGTTGATGGCCTCGGCCACGATTTCGCCGGTGCCGGGATGGGCGCTGTGACCTTTGACCACGACCGGGCAACCAGCGGCCAGCGCGGCGGCGGTGTCACCGCCGGCGGTCGAAAAGGCCAGCGGAAAGTTCGAGGCGCCAAAGACCGCAACCGGGCCGATGGGCCGCTGGATCACGCGCAGATCGGGGCGCGGCAGCGGCTGACGGTCGGGCAGAGCCTCATCACGGCGGCGGTCCAGATAGGCGCCATCGCGAATATGGCTGGCAAACAGGCGCAGCTGGCCGGTGGTGCGGCCGCGTTCGCCCTGCAGGCGTCCCTCGGGCAGACCGGTTTCCTGCGATCCGATTTCGGTGATCTCATCGGCGCGGGCTTCGATTTCGTCGGCGATGGCCTCAAGGAAGGCCGCGCGCTCTTCGCGCGAGGTATAGCCGTAGGTCCAGAACGCTTCTTCGGCCGCTTCACAGGCCGCGTTGACCAGATCAACAGTGCCCACGCTGAACTCGTGTTCCGGGCCGTGTGCGGGCTCGGATTTGAAGGTCTGATCGCCGCCGACCCATTCGCCGGCGATCAGGTGTTTTCCATGTGGGGTGAAGGTCATCGAGTGTCCTTTCTCAGATCAATTTGTTTGCCGACAGAAAGCCGGTCAGCTTGTCGCCCTGCGCAGGCGTCAATGGCCATGCCGAAGGCGGACGGGTCGGACCGCAATCCTGACCCATGGCGATCAATGCCGACTTAACGCCGGTGACGTTGGTTCCGTTCAGCTCTTCGGCGCGGATTTCCTCGAAAGCTGCCATATCGGCGATCAGTGCGCGTGCCTTTTCGTAGTCGCTTGCGTTCAGAGCCTCGAGAATGGCGACGGAGCGTTCGGGCCAGACGTTGATCAGCCCGCTGGTAAAGCCGCGCGCCCCGACGGCATAGAATGTGGGTGCCCAGACCTCGGCCAGACCGCCGACCCAGGTGATGCCGGGGTCGCAGGCGGCGATGGCTTCGGCCAGTTTCATCGGGTTGGGCGTAGCCCATTTGACGCCCTTGACGCCGGGGATGGCACAAAGCGCCTCGATCCCTTTGATGCCGATTGCGTCGTTGCGAAGGTACAGCATCATCGGCAACCCGCCGGATGCATCGCTGATCGCCTTGACGTAATCCACCGTGCCGCGCGGTGCCACGAACGGATCTGGCGGCTGGTGGATCATCAGCGCCGAGGCGCCCGCATCCGCCGACGTCTTGGCCAGACGGCAAGCATCGCGGATGCCGCGTCCCACACCGGCCAACAGCGGCACGCGGCCATCTATCAGCGCGGCAACCTCGGTTGCCATCGTGCAGGCCTCTTCGGTGGTCAGCGCGTAGAATTCGCCGGTATTGCCGTTGACGACCGGCAATTGCACGCCTGCCCCAATGGCCCGGTCAAGGATGGGGGCCAGTTTCGCGGGCGCGATTTCGCCATCCGCGTCATAAGGGGTCACAAGAATGCCGGAAATTCCGGCCAGAGCCTTGTCCAGATCGTGGGCCATGAGGTCCTCTTAGAAAATGTCGGGTTCACCGGCCGCTTGACCGAAGCTGCGTTCAAGAAAGTCGAAATCGCAACCCTTGTCGGCCTGCGTCACGTGGCGCGAGAACATATAGCCCCAGCCCCGCTCAAAGCGTGGCTCGGGTGCTTGCCATGCCGCGCGACGGTGTTCGATCTCGGCCTCGTCGACCAGCATGTTCAGCTGCCGGTTGGGCAGGTCCAGCCGGACGATATCGCCGGTCTTCAGCAGGGCCAGCGGCCCGCCGATATAGCTTTCGGGTGCGACATGCAGCACGCAGGCGCCGTAAGAGGTGCCCGACATCCGCGCATCGGAAATCCGCAGCATATCGCGATGGCCTTGCTTGATCAGCGCCTTGGGGATCGGCAACATGCCCCATTCGGGCATCCCCGGACCGCCCAGAGGGCCAGCATTCCGCAGCACCATGACGTGATCCGGGGTCACTTCCAGATTTTCGTCATCGACCGCCTTTTTCATCTCGGAGTAGCTGTCAAAAACCAGCGCCGGGCCTTCATGGACCCAGTATTTCGGATCGCAGGCGGCGGGCTTGATGACCGCGCCGTCGGGGCACAGGTTGCCGCGCAGCAGCGCCAGCGAGCCCTCTGAATAGACGGGGTTGGACAGCGGGCGGATCACATCGTCATTATAGACAGCCGCGCCTTCGATGCCTTGTCCGATGGTTTTGCCCGTCACGGTCAGCGCCGACAGGTCCAGCCGATCGGTCAGCTGCGTCATCAGTGCGCGAAGTCCACCGGCAAAGTAGAAATCTTCCATCAGATAGTCTTTGCCTGACGGGCGGACGTTGCAGATCATCGGCGTTTCGCGACCAAGCGCGTCCAGATCATCCAGCGTCAGATCGACGCCAGCGCGCCGCGCCATGGCGATCAGGTGGACAACGGCGTTGGTCGAACAGCCCGTTGCCATCGCGACGATAGCGGCGTTGCGGACCGAAGCGGGATTGACGATCTGATCGGGGGTCAGCCCTTCCCAGACCATGTCGACGATGCGGCGACCGCATTCACTGCCCATGCGCTGATGGCCGGAATCGGCGGCGGGGATGGATGAGGCGCCGGGCAGGGACAGGCCCAGGGCCTCGGTGATCGAGGTCATGGTGCTGGCTGTGCCCATGGTCATGCAGGTGCCGACCGAACGCGCGATGCCGCCCTGAACGCCGATCCATTCCTCGTCGGTGATGTTGCCCGCGCGGCGTTCGTCCCAGTATTTCCATGCATCCGAGCCTGAACCGAGGATCTTGCCCGCGTAATGGCCGCGCAGCATCGGGCCGGCGGGCAAAAAGATCATCGGCACGCCTGCCGTGATCGCGCCCATGACCAGCCCCGGCGTGGTCTTGTCGCAGCCGCCCATCAGCACCACGCCGTCCAGCGGGTGAGAGCGGATCATCTCTTCCGTCTCCATCGCCAGCATGTTGCGATACAGCATCGAGGTCGGTTTGGTGAAGCTTTCATCGACCGACAGCGCAGGCAGTTCCACAGGAAAGCCGCCGGCGGCTAGAACACCGCGTTTCACGTCCTTGACCCGCTCGGGGAAGTGACCGTGACAGGAATTCAGTTCGGACCAGGTGTTCAGAATGCCGATGATCGGCTTGTTCAGAAATTCTTCTTCGGCATAGCCCAGCTGCATCATGCGCGAGCGGTGGCCGAAGCTGCGCAGATCGTCTGGTGCGAACCACCGCGCACTGCGCAGCTGATCCGGCGAGATGCGTGCATCTTTTGGCATAATGTCCTCCGAAGGCAAGGCGTTCACCATCTGATGTATTCGCATTCATTGATTCGCGTCAAGCAGGAAAACTGCAGAATAGCACCGCTAATAGGCCTAAAAACTGAAAGGTTGACAGGCGGTTCCGATTCGTGATCCTTATTCAATGTATGCGAATACATAGCAGTGTGATCTAAGAGAATGGTCCATGCGGACCAAGGGAGGAACGATGAAACTGACCCGCAGAACCCTTATTGCAGCAGTTGCCGGTGCGACCATGCTGTCGCAGCCGCTGATGGCCGTGGCGCAGGATTTGCCGCGCAATCTTCGTATGGTAATCGGCTCTACCTCGACCGGAGGCGATACTTATCAGGCCGCCTCGATCGTGGCAGAGGCGCTGGCTGAACAGCTGGACATCAATATCAAGGTCGACGCGGTCGGCGGGGCCGAAGGCTTCAAGGCGCTGTCGCGTGACAAGCGTGGCGCGACCGTCATGCTCTATCACGACCACGCCTATCTGTCGGACCTGTACGACGTCGCTGGCAGCCCCGATATCTTTGCCGAATTTCTGGTCGGTCCCTCGGTCACGACCAATCCGGGCAACGCCTATCTGGTCGCCAAGAATTCGCCCTATCAGACCATGGAAGACATCCTGACTGCCGCCGCTGATGGCGAGCGTGTCCGCGTGGCCATTCAGCCCGGCGGTGTGTCCGAAATCGGCTTTACGGCGATGAGAAACGCGGCCCGTGTCCGTGCGCCGGGGTCGGAAGAGAACATTGTTCCGGTGAATACCGGATCGCAGGCCGACAAGAACCAGGCCATGTTCGATGGGCTGGCCGATGTCATCAACGGCTCAATTCAGGCCAACGAACAATTCGCGGCGCTGCCCGAGGATGACCAGAAGGCCATGCGATTTGTCTGGATCACCGCGACGCCTGAGACGCTGGAAGGCAGCCCGGAGGCCGGCATGGGTAACCTGACCCGCGCCGACATGATGCAATATGCCGCGCCCGAGACCTCTGTCACGCTGGACGGCACCGAGGATTTCACCTTCGATAAGGAATTCTTCCTGATCTACAACAAGGACACCGATCCGGCGCAGATGCAGGCCATCGATGACGCGCTGGCAGCAGTGTTCGAAAAAGGTGACATCCAGACCCGGATGCTGGAATCCTTCTTTATCCCGAACTATCGCCCGACGGCCGATAGCGCGGCGCATCTGGAAGAAAAGCGCGATACCTATCGCGGTGTGATCGACTCTCTGAAGGCTGAATAACAGCCTGCAAAAAAGGTGCCGGGCGTGATCGAACCGCCCGGCACCGCATGTCTCCGTGATCCGCAGCCGAGGAGGGCGCGCCCATGGCCGACCTGTTAAAGGTATCAATAGATTTCGACACCTCGCATCTGATCTTTCCCAGGTTGATCGGGATCATTCTGCTGCTGCTGGGTCTAGTAATCGTCATTCGCAACCGACGGGCCCTTGCCGGGTCGGGCGCCATGTGGAGCCAGACCTTTCAGCAGATGGACAAGATCCGGTTTTTCGGCACCCTTGCGCTGACGATCATCTATTTTCTGCTGATGGTCCCGATTGGCGATCTTTGGCCGAATACCGGGCTGGGTTTTCTGATCTGTTCGATCCCCTTCGTGCTGCTGATCAGCATTCTCTACATGCACGAGCGCACCCCGCGCGCCATGATCCCGGTGCTGATCGTTTCGGTCGTTGCCCCGACGCTGGTCTGGTGGCTGTTCACCTATGTCTTTGCGCTGACCCTGCCGTAAGGAGCACTGAATCATGGCCATTTTTGAATTTCTGACGCCCATGTACCTGTTCCTGATCTTTGCAGGAACGCTGGTCGGCATCATCTTCGGCGCCATCCCCGGCATGACGGCCACCATGGCTGTCGCGGTCTGTCTGCCGCTGACCTATTCGCTTGGTCTGGATAACGGGATGGCGCTGCTGCTGGGCTTGTATGTCGGCGGCATTTCGGGCGGGTTGGTACCGGCGATCCTGCTGGGCATTCCAGGCACGCCGTCATCCATCACGACGACATTCGACGGCTACCCGATGGCGCAAAGGGGCGAGGGCGAAAAGGCCCTGCGGATCGGTATCGTTGGCTCGCTGGTCGGTGGTCTGGTCTCGCTTACCGCGCTGTTCTTCTTTGCGCCCGCACTGGCGGAGTTCGCGATCAAGTTTTCCTATGTCGAAAAATTTCTGATCATCCTCTTCGCGCTGACCGTCATGGCGGCCCTGTCCGAAGATATGTTGCTGGGCATTTTCTCGGGCTTTCTGGGCATCTTCATCAGCCTGATCGGCGTCTATGACGTGACCGATGGCGGCAATGGCGAATACCGGCTGATCCCGCCCGGCATGGAATACTGGCTGGATTCCGGTTTTTCGCTGCTGCCGGTGCTGATCGGTCTGTTCGGCCTGGCCACCATTCTTGAGGCAGCCGAGGCAGGCATGCCCAAGGGCCAGTCGATGAAGGACATCGAGGTCGGTGAGCATTCGCGGTTCAAATGGTCGGTCTTCAAGGGTCAGATCACCAACTTGCTGAGATCCGCGGGCATCGGCACCTTCGTGGGCATCCTGCCTGGCGTCGGTGGCTCTGCCGCGTCGATCCTGTCCTATACGGCGGCCAAGACCAGTTCAAAGGACCCAGACAGTTTCGGCAAGGGGAATCCCGCCGGCATCATGGCCTCGGAATCCGGCAATAACGGGCTGACCGGCGGCGCGCTGGTGCCACTGTTGTCTCTGGGCATTCCGGGCGATTCCACCACCGCGCTGCTGATCGGTGCCTTTACCCTACAGGGCATTCAGGTTGGTCCGCTGTTCATCGGCAACAACCCGATGACATGGGATTCGATGATCGTCGCCATGCTGCTGGCCAATATCGCCATGTTCGGGATCATGTATTTCATGATCCGCTGGCTGGCGCTGGTGGTGACCATTCCCAAGCATATCCTGTTCCCGGTCATCCTGATGATGTGTGTGATCGGTGCCTACACGATCAACTATGGCATCATGTTCGATGTCTGGACGCTGCTGATCTTTGGCGTCGCGGGCTGGCTGTTCACCAAGCTGGGCCTTGAGGTTGCGCCGTTCATCATCGGCTTTATCCTTGGGCCGGCGGCCGAGATCTACTTTGTCAAAAGCCTTGAAAGCTTTGGCACGCTGTCGATCTTCTTTACCAAAAGCTGGATCGCGATGCTGCTTTGGGTGCTGATCATCGGCTCTGTCGTCGGCTCGATCATGCTGGCGCGTCGCAAGTCCGCGATGTCCCGCCCGGTTGCCTGATGGTCGCACTTGCACTTGGCACGGCTTAACAAGGATAAGGCGGCCATGGACGAACTGGAAAAAGCCAAAAAGCGTCGCGGCCCGCAATCGGGTGGCGGCGCTGTGACGATGGCAACCGTGGGTCGCATGGCGGGCGTTTCGCAGGTCACCGTGTCGCGGGCGCTGTCGCATCCCTCCAAGGTGTCCCCCGACACGCTGCGCCGCATCCAGGACGCAATCAGGGCGACCGGCTTTGTTCCCAATGCGCTGGCGGGTGCTCTGGCCTCTCGCAAAAGCAACCTGATCGCGGCGCTGGTGCCGTCATTTACCAACATCGTCTATTCAAGCCTGCTGCACGGCTTTTCCGAAATCATGCGAGAAAACGGCTATCAGATCATGCTGTCCGAGACGGGCCACGATTCTGAGCGCGAACAGACGCTGATCGAAACGCATTTGGGCAGACGTCCGGACGGCGTGTTGCTGACCGGTGTTCACCATTCGCCCGGCGCAAGGCGGATGTTGATCGGTTCGGGCATTCCCGTGGTCGAAGTTTGGGATATCAGCGAATCGCCAATCGATTGCTGCATCGGCTTTTCACATCCCGGAACGGGTCTCGCGGCAGCCGAGTTCGCGGTTGAGGCGGGCTATCGCCGTGCGGCGACGGTAACGGCCGCCGATGCGCGGGCTTGCCGGCGTCGTGATGCCTTTGCCGCGCGGTTCAGGGAACTGACCGGCAATGATGTGCTGACGATGGATTATGCGGCTGGCACGGCGACGCTGCAGCACGGGCGCGCGGCGCTGACCGATCTGGTTGATCATCAGGGCTTCATGGACGGCGTGGTGTTTTGCAGTTCGGACCAATACGCCCACGGGTTGCTGACCGAGGCTGCCGCGCGCGGGCTGAATGTGCCCGGGCAGATTGCAGTCATCGGCTTTGGTGATCAGGATTTCGCCGCCCATACCTATCCGCCCATGACCACCGTTCGCGTTGATCGCGGCGCTCTGGGCGAGGCTGCAGCGGGCGCCTTGCTGCAGCGGTTTGCCAAGGATCAGGACGCCCGCAGCGTCATTGATGTGGGCTTTGAACTGATCCGGCGGGGATCGGCCTGACGGATCCTCCACACGGGTAACTGCAACGACAGTTGTGCTGCGCGTGACGCCAGCTCACCTCGAAATGGAAAACGGGCCGCCTAGATAGTGGCGACCCGCGAGTTACACGGAGATGGTCCGGTTAGGGATGGTAGAAATCCGTCCGGTCCCAATCAGGGTTTACGACCCAAAGGGCTGCCCCTAGGCCACGGCCCCCCTGACTGTTCCGACACCTCTCTCCAATATCACTCTCGACACTGGACCACCTCCTTTCAAAATGTTGCCGTTGTATGAGAGAGGGTGCCACAGATTCCGAATCTGTCAATCAGATTTCTTGTGTCTTGCTCAACAAATTGTTGATGATGATGCGGAAGGGCACAAGAGCCAGTAGAGCCAACGTCAATTTGACCAGCCAATCTGCGAAGGCCAGCGATACCCAAAGCGGCACTGCCGGACCCATGCCCAGCAGCGGCAGGACCTCATTCGCCCAGCCAACATTATCGGCGGGGTCGATGAATGACAGCCCCGACGAGAAGGCGATCGAAAAGAACAGCGAAGTGTCGACCAGAGAGCCAACCAGCGTCGAGGCCAGCGGCGCGCGCCACCATGCCCCACCGCGCAGGCTGTCGAACACGGCGACATCCAGCAACTGTGCCACCAGAAAGGCCGTGCCAGAGGCAATGGCGATGCGCAGGGTGGTGACGTTCAGCCCGGCTGCGATCAATGAGCAGACAACGCCGATCACAAATCCCGACAGGACCACGCGGCGGGCGGCAGCGGGGCCGTAGACGCGGTTCATCACATCGGTGACCAGAAAGGCGATGGGATAGCTGAGTGCACCATAGGTGAGCCAGTTGCCCAGCTGGTATTGCACAAGGATATTCGAGGCCGCAACGATGACGGCCATGGCAAGCGTGCCAGGAAGATAGCGGATCATTTGGCTTTCCGTTTTACAAGGTGGCGGAACAACTCGGCCCCGATGATCGGGACGTGGCGCGCATACGCCCTTGCGGCCCGGCTTGTCAATCGCGGGCTTGCGACAGGGTTCCGCGGCGCTTGCCAGAACTTTGGCGGGTGCGAACGAAAAACGCTGCGCCAGGGTCCCCCGCGCAGCGTTCAGCTGTGATGGGCCGGATCGGCCTCGTCAGACCAGTTCGATGGCGATGGCGATGCCCTGCCCGCCGCCGATGCACATGGTGATCAGGCCGCGTTTTCCGCCTGTCCGCTCTAGCTCGTAAAGGGCCTTAACGGTCAGGATCGCACCGGTTGCGCCGACCGGATGGCCCAAGGCAATCGCACCGCCGTTCGGGTTCACCTTGGCCGGATCCATGCCCAGTTCCTTGCTGACCGCCAGCGCCTGCGAGGCAAAAGCCTCGTTCGATTCGATCACGTCGAAATCGCCGATGCTCAATCCGGTCTTTTCCATCAGCTTCCTGACCGCCGGGACCGGCCCGATGCCCATGATCCGCGGCGGCACGCCTGCCACGGCATAGCCCAGCACCTTGGCGCGCGGCTTGAGCCCGGCGGCCTCGGCGGCCTCGGCGCGGGCCAGAACCACTGCTGCCGCGCCGTCATTGATACCGCTGGCATTGCCCGCGGTGACGCTGCCATCCTTTTGGAACACGGTTTTCAGGCCGCCCAGCTTTTCGATGCTGGTTTCCTTGGGGTGTTCGTCCGTGTCAAAGGCGACCATGCCCTTGCGCGTCTTGATCTCGACCGGGACGATCTGCTCCTTGAAATAGCCCTCCTTGATCGCATTTGCCGCGCGGTTCTGTGATTGCAGGGCAAATTCGTCCTGCTGTTCGCGGGTGATCTCGTTTTCGGCGGCCACGTTTTCCGCTGTTACACCCATATGACCCGTGCCCATCGGACAGGTCAGCGCGCCGGTCATCATGTCCAGCATCTTTTGGTCGCCCATCTTTGCGCCGAACCGGGCCGAGGGCACCGCATACGGTGCGCGGCTCATGCTTTCGGCGCCGCCGGCAACGGCGAAATCCGCATCGCCCAATTGCAGCGCCTGGACCGCCGAAACGATGGCCTGCGCACCGGAACCGCAGAGCCTGTTCACATTCATCGCAGGTGTAGTTTCGGGCACCCCCGCATCCAGCATCGCCACGCGCGACAGGTACATGTCGCGTGGCTCGGTGTTGATGACATGGCCAAACACGACCGTGCCGATCTTGTCAGCGTCAATGCCCGCACGCTCGATTGCCGCCTTTGTGACGGTCGATGCCAGGTCGATCGGTGGAATTGCGGCAAGGCTGCCGCCGAAGGTGCCAATGGCTGTGCGCGCACCGGACAGGATGACGATATCGGTCATTTCGGAATGCTCCCCCAACAGTGAGTAGACCCCAAGACTAGCGCCACGCCCGGGCGGCGGAAAGCCCTTGCGTTACGGTACGGAACGCCCCGATGATGCCCGTCATGAGCGTTCAGTCCGAACCACCCCGTATCAAGTTGCGCCTCGAGTTCGGCGATGAACTGGTCCTTGGCCCGGGCAAGGCCGAGCTGTTGGAGGGGATCGCGCAGCTTGGTTCGATCTCGGCAGCCGGGCGGCGCATGAAGATGAGCTACAAGCGCGCCTGGTCGCTGGTCGAGGAAATGAACGCCGCCTTTCGCGAGCCTCTGGTGGATAGCAGCCGAGGCGGGCCGGGTGGCGGTGGTGCTGCGCTGACGACGGCGGGGCAGACCGTGCTGGCCCATTTTCGCGCGTTGGAGGTGCTGGTCAGGCAGCAAGGGCAGGTGCAGATCGACGGTATTGGCGGGATGCTGGCCGATATGCCCGATGGGAAATAACGCTTGCCTTGCCTCCGCGCCGCTGGTTATGTCCGCTGAGACATAACCGAAGGTTGCCATGCGTCTCGCCCTTGCCGCCGTCCTGTCTCTCTTTGTCCTGCCAGTGCAGGCCGAAGAGATCACCGTCTTTGCCGCCGCCAGCCTGAAAACCGCGATGGATCAGATCGCCGCCGACTGGCAGGAACAGACAGGCGATATGGTTTTGGTGTCTTATGGTGGTTCGTCGGCATTGGGGCGACAGATCGTGCAGGGCGCGCCGGCTGATCTGTTCATTTCGGCCTCGCCGGCATGGATGGATGAGGTAGAGGCCGCCGGGCTGGTTCAGCCGGGCAGCCGCCGCGATCTATTGGGCAATACGCTGGTCCTGATCGCCAGTGGTGAGGCCGACCCGCTGACCGCAGTGCCCGCCGATCCGGTCGCGATGCTGGATGGCGGCAAGCTGGCCATGGCGCTGGTCGATGCCGTGCCTGCTGGGCAGTATGGCAAGCAGGCGCTGCAATCTCTGGGCGTTTGGGACGCAATGGAACCGCATGTCGCGCAGGCCGACAATGTCCGCGCGGCATTGGCGCTGGTCGCCACCGGCGCCGCGCCCTATGGCGTTACCTATGCCAGCGACGCCATAGCCGAGCCAAGGGTGACGGCGGTCTATACGTTTCCCGACGGTAGCCACGATCCGATCACCTATCCCGCCGCGCTGACCACCGATGCGGCACCCGCTGCCGCAGCCTTTCATGACGCCCTGTCCGGACCCGAGGCCGCCGCGATCTTTCGCGCAAATGGCTTCATACCGCTGACATGAGCTGGCTTGGCCCCGAGGAATGGCAGGCAGTTGCCTTGTCGCTGCGGGTCGCGGCGGTAGCAACGCTGGCTGCGCTGCCCTTTGCGGTCGGCATGGCCTGGCTGCTCGCGCGGCGGCGATTTCCGGGCCACGCGCTGCTGAGTGCGGCTATCCATTTGCCGCTGGTCCTGCCGCCGGTTGTCACGGGCTATCTGCTGCTGATGACCTTTAGCCGGAACGCGCCGGTTGGCGGATTTCTGGACCGGATCGGCCTGTCGCCAGCGTTTCACTGGACCGGTGCCGCCATCGCGGCTGGTATCATGGGTTTTCCGCTGATGGTCCGCGCGATCAGATTGGGTTTCGAGGCCGTTGATCCGCGTCTGGAACAGGCGGCGGGCACGCTTGGTGCAGGCCGGGCGGCGGTGTTCACGACCGTGACCCTGCCCCTGATCCTGCCCGCTGTTATCGCCGGAACGGTGCTGGGTTTTGCCAAGGCGATGGGTGAATTCGGCGCGACCATTACCTTTGTGGCCAATATTCCCGGCCAGACCCAGACCGTGCCATCCGCCATCTACGCCTTTCTGCAGGTTCCCGGTGGCGAGGGTGCGGCGCTGCGGCTGGTCGCGATTTCGATCGTCATCGCCGTGGCCGCCGTGATCTTTTCGGAACTGCTGGCCCGCCGTGCCGCGCGGCGTATCGCTGCATGAGCCTGAGCGTTGCCTTTCGCCGCCGTTTCGATGGGCTGTCGCTGGACGTGGCATTCGACGCGCCCGATGGTGTGACGGCGATTTACGGGCCATCGGGTTGTGGCAAGACCTCGACAGTGAATGCGGTTGCGGGGTTGTTGCGGCCCGATCAAGGCCGGATCGCGCTGGATGATCGCGTGCTGTTTGATGACAGCACGGATCTGCCGCCCGCACGCCGGCGGATCGGCTATGTCTTTCAGGACGCGCGGTTGTTTCCACATCTGACCGTGGCCAAGAACCTTGGCTATGGCGCGCGTTTCGCGCCAAACCCGCCCGATGCGGCGATGCGCGCGCGGGTCATCCAGATGTTGGGGCTGGACGACCTGCTGGACCGCCGACCCGCCGGGCTGTCGGGCGGGGAACGCCAGCGCGTCGCCATCGGTCGCGCCCTTCTGTCATCGCCCGATCTGCTGGTGATGGACGAGCCGCTGGCCTCGCTGGACCCGGCGCGCAAGGCCGAGATCCTGCCCTATCTGACGCGGCTGCGGGCGGGCGGAGGCCCCCCGATCCTGTATGTCAGCCACGCAATGGCCGAGATCGCCGCGCTGGCCGATCATCTGATCGTCATGATCGAGGGCAGGGTGACCCATGCCGGACCGCTGGCAGACGCGCTGGCCGATCCCGATGCCGCTGCGCTGATCGGCCCGGCCGAGGGCGGCGCGCTGTTGCCCGCGGCGCCCACCGGCCTGATCGAGGATGATCTGGCGCAGCTTGACACGCCTGCCGGCACGCTTTGGCTGCCCCGTCCCGCCGCGCATCCCGGGCCGCTGCGGCTGCGTATTCTGGCGCACGAGGTCATCGTGTCGCGCGACGAACCAAAGGCGATTTCAGCGTTGAACGTGTTGCCGGCGCGGGTGCTGCGGCTGGTCGGCGGACCCGACCGGACCTTGGTGCAGTTGCAGGTCGGCCAAACGCAGATTCTGGCCGCCATCACAGCACGTTCGGCCCGGACCCTTGGGCTGGTGGCCGGTGTGTCCTGCTTTGTCGTGATCAAGACGGTGGGTCTGATCCAGACCGGCTGAGGCCGCCTAATCGGCAACCACAACCCGCGTATCCCATTCGCGGCAGCGGCGCATCAGTTCTGCGGGCAGGGGTCTGTCGACAAACACCGAATGCAGCGCCTCGACCGAGATGATGCGCATTGGCGCGGATCGGTCCAGCTTGCTGAGATCGGTGACCAGAAACGCCTTGCGCGCCTGCGCGACAATGGCTTGGCTCACGCGCACCTCTGCCATATCGAAATCCAGCAGATCGCCATCCGCATCCAGCGCCGAGGTGCCGATCACCGCGTAGTCGGGCTTGAACTGAGCCATGAATTCGATGGTCAGATCGCCGACCAGCCCACCATCCGATCGCCGCAACGCGCCGCCGGCCACCATCACCTCGCAGCTGTCATTCGCGACCAGAATATTGGCCACGTTCATATTGTTGGTGATGACCGTCAGGTTGCGGTGGTGCAGCAATTCGCGGGCCACGGCCTCGGTCGTGGTGCCAAGGTTGATGATCACCGATGAATTGTCGGGGATCTGGGCGGCGCAAGCCCGCGCGATGGCGGATTTGGCCTCTTCGTGCATGCGCCGACGTTCGTCATAGCCGATATTGCTGACACCGCTTGGCATCACGGCACCGCCATGCACGCGGTCCAGCATTCCCTGATCGGACAGGTCGGACAGGTCACGACGGATCGTCTGAACGGCAACGTCGAACCGTTCGGCCAGGTCATCAACCGAGACATGGCCGGACTGGCGGGCCAGGTCCAGGATCTCCAACTGTCTGATATTCAGGGCCATCCACTTCCTCCTGACCCGAGGTAAGGTTTATGCGCGGTTTCTGTCAATACGAACATTGACGAACCAAAGCGAAGAATTTCGATTGACAGCGCGCACGGCTCTGTGATCGGATGCGCAGCGTTGGAAGGGGGATCCATGCCGGAAACAACCGATCTGTTCATCATTGGCGGCGGGATAAACGGCTGCGGAATCGCGCGCGATGCCGTGGGTCGCGGGCTATCGGTGCGGCTGGCCGAGATGGGCGATCTGGCACAGGCGACCAGTTCCAAATCAACCAAGCTGTTCCACGGTGGGCTGCGCTATCTGGAATATCTGGAGATCCGGCTGGTACGCGAGGCCCTGCGCGAGCGTGAAACCCTGCTGCGCGCCATGCCCCATATCAGTTGGCCGATGCGCTTTGTACTGCCGCTGGACCCGGAGATGAGCTTTGAATCCAACACGCCTGTCAGCAAGGCGTTGTCGCTGGTCATGCCGTGGAAAAAGGGCCATCGCCCGAATTTCCTGATCCGCACCGGTCTGTTCCTGTACGACAGCCTTGGTGGGCGCAAGATCCTGCCGGGGACCAAGTCCGTCGATCTGACCAAGGGCCCTGAGGGGCGGCCACTGAAATCACGGCTGACCCAAGCCTATGAATACAGCGATTGCTGGGTGGATGATGCGCGGCTGGTGGCGCTGAATGCGCGCGACGCAGCCGAACGCGGCGCAGATATCCTGGTTGGTGCAGAGGTGTCCGAGGCCGCCCGCGAGGGCAAGCTGTGGCGCATCGCGCTGACCGATGGCCGTGTCTTTCACGCGCGCGCGCTGGTAAATGCGGGCGGTCCCTGGGTTGGTCACGTGATCCGCGATGTGGTCCATTTGCCCACAACCGAATCCGTTCGGCTGGTCCGGGGCAGCCATATCGTGGTGCCCAAGCTATACGACCACGACAAAGCCTATTTCTTTCAGGGCGCCGATGGTCGGATCATCTTTGCGATCCCGTATGAGCGCGATTTCACGCTGATCGGCACCACCGATCAAGATCACGAGGGCAGCCCGCTGGATGCGCAATGCACGCCCGAGGAACAGCAGTATCTGTGCGATTTTGCCAGCCGTTATTTCAAACAACCGGTCACGCGCGCGCAGATCGTCTGGACCTATTCCGGCGTGCGCCCGCTGTATGATGATGGCGCGAAGTCAGCCACGGCGGCGACGCGCGAATATGTGCTGTCGCTGGACGATAACGGCGCGCCCTGCCTGAATGTCTTTGGCGGCAAGATCACCACCTATCGCAAGCTGGCCGAACATGCGCTGGAAAAGCTGGCACCGAATTTCCCGGATCGCGGCGGCGACTGGACGGCTGGCGTGCCCCTGCCCGGCGGGAATTTCCCGGTGACTGCGGTCGCTCAGTTGATCGCGGCACTTCGCCGCGACTACCCGTTCCTGACCAAAGATTGGGCGCACCGCTTGATCCGTGCCTACGGGCTGGATGCGCGCGCCATCCTTGGTGATGCGCGCGAGGCGGGTGATCTGGGCCGCGATTTCGGGGCCACCCTGACCGAGGCGGAACTGCGCTGGCTGATGGATCACGAATTCGCCCGCCACGCAGAGGACATCGTCTGGCGGCGCAGCAAGCTGGGATTGAGGATGCAGCCCGAACAGATCGCCGCACTGGACGTGTGGCTAAGTGAAAAGAGAGCCGCCGCATGAGCCTGGAGCTGAAAAATATCGTGAAATCGGTGGATGGGCGGACGCATATCCACACCACCAGCCTGACGCTGCAACCGGGCAGCATGAATGTGCTGCTGGGCCCGACGCTGGCGGGCAAGACGACCCTGATGCGTCTGATGGCCGGTCTGGACAAGCCGACCGAGGGCCGCGTGATGTGGAACGGTGAGGATGTGACCGGCCAGCGCGTTCAGGACCGCAAGGTCGCGATGGTCTACCAGCAATTCATCAACTACCCCTCGATGAGTGTGTACGAAAACGTCGCATCGCCTCTGCGGCTGATGGGCGTGGCCAAGGACGAAATCGACCGCCGCGTCCGCGAAACGGCCGAGATGATGCGGCTGACACCGATGCTGGATCGCAAGCCGCTGGAACTGTCAGGTGGCCAGCAACAGCGCTGCGCCTTGGCCCGCGCGCTGGTCAAGGGCGCCGGGCTGGTGCTGCTGGACGAACCGCTGGCTAATCTGGACTACAAACTGCGCGAGGAACTGCGCGCCGAGATCCCGCGCATCTTTGAGGAATCTGGCGCGATCTTCGTTTACGCCACAACCGAACCCGAAGAAGCGCTGCTGTTGGGCGGGCATACCGCGACCCTGTGGGAGGGCCGGGTAACGCAGTTCGGCCCGACGCCTCAGGTCTATCGCACACCTCAGGATGCCACGACGGCGCGGGTGTTTAGCGATCCGCCGATGAATTTCAAACGGGTCACGGTGCGCGGTGGCACAACCGCGATTGACGGGGCCGAATGGTCGGTCGATCTGCCGGACGGTGATTATCAGGCCGGATTCCGTCCTGCGCATCTGACGCTGCATGACCGCGCCGGCGCCCTGCCGCTGCAAACCACGCTGAACGTGACCGAGATCACCGGCGCCGAGACCTTCCTGCATCTGCATCATGGTGACGACCGTTGGGTCGGTCTGGTCGAGGGCGTGCACACGCCCGACCACGGCACACCGCTGACGGTCTGGGTTGATCCCGCGCATATCTATCTGTTCGGCACCGATGGCGCGCTGGCGCGACCCGCGCCCTATGCGGCGGCGGCCTGAGGGGGAACCATGGCAAAGATCACACTGGAAAACCTGGCCCATTCCTATCTGCCCAACCCGACGCGGGACGAAGACTGGGCGTTGAAATCCATGACCATGGCCTGGGACGATGGCGGGGCCTATGCGCTGCTTGGCAGTTCGGGCTGTGGGAAATCGACCCTGCTGAATATCATTTCGGGCCTTTTGAGGCCCTCGCAGGGCCGTATCCTGTTCGGCGATCAGGACGTGACCGGATTGCCCACGTTGGATCGCAACATCGCTCAGGTTTTCCAGTTTCCGGTGGTCTATGACACCATGTCCGTGCGCGACAATCTGGCGTTCCCGCTGCGCAATCGCGGCATGGCCGAGGCGCAGGTCGCAACACGGGTGGCCGAGGTGGCCGAGATGATCGGAATGGCCGATATGCTGGATCGGCGCGCCCGCGGGCTGACCGCCGATGCCAAGCAAAAGATCAGCCTTGGCCGCGGCATGGTGCGGCAGGATGTGAACGCGATCCTGTTTGATGAACCGCTGACGGTGATTGATCCACATATGAAATGGGAATTGCGCACCCAGTTGAAAGACCTGCACCGGCGCTTCGGTCACACGATGATCTATGTGACCCATGACCAGACCGAGGCGCTGACCTTCGCCGATCAGGTCATGGTCATGTATGATGGCCGGGTGGTGCAGGCGGGCACCCCTCAGGCGTTGTTCGACGCGCCGGAACATACGTTCGTCGGCTATTTCATCGGCTCGCCCGGCATGAACCTGCTGGATGCGCAGGTCGAGGGCGCAACGGCCCGGATCGCAGGTGCGTCCGTGCCGTTGGCCAATGGCTATGGCGCGCTGGCGGGCAAGGTGCAAATCGGCATCCGGCCAGAATTCATGCGCCTCAGCAATCAGGGCCAAGGCGTTCCCTTCCGGATCAAGCGGGTCGAGGATGTGGGCCACCACCGCATCGTGCGTGGTCAGGTCGAGGGGCAGGAGGTCAACGTGATTGTTCCCGAAGGCCAGCCGATCCCCGAGGCCACCGACAGCGTTATCCCCGACCCCGCGCATATCCATGTCTATGTCGATGATTGGCGGGTTGACCCCGCGCAAGCCGAGAGGGCCGCCTGATGGATAAACCCGTCAACAACCGCGCATGGTTTCTGGTGCTGCCCGTGCTGGCGCTGGTCGGATTTTCGGCGGTGCTGCCGTTGATGACCGTTGTGAATTATTCAGTGCAGGACACGTTCGGCAACAACCAGTTCTTCTGGGCCGGGCTGGAGTGGTTTCAGGAAACCATCAGCTCTGACCGCATCCGCGCCGCATTGGGGCGGCAGTTGCTGTTTTCTGGCATCATCCTGCTGATCGAGATCCCGCTTGGGATCTTTATCGCGCTGAACATGCCGAAAAAGGGTTTTTGGGCCAGCTTTTGCCTTGTCTTCATGGCATTGCCGCTGCTGATCCCGTGGAACGTGGTCGGCACCATCTGGCAGGTCTTTGGCCGCGTCGATATCGGTCTGCTGGGCTATACGCTGACCAAGCTGGGCATCGACTATAATTACGTCAACGACGCGGTGGATGCGTGGGTGACGGTCATCGTCATGGATGTCTGGCACTGGACCAGCCTTGTCGCGCTGCTGTGCTATGCCGGGCTGCAATCCATTCCTGACGCCTATTATCAGGCCGCCAAAATCGACCAGGCCAGCCGTTGGAAGGTGTTCCGCTATATCGAGCTGCCCAAGATGCAAGGCGTGCTGCTAATCGCCGTGTTGCTGCGCTTTATGGACAGCTTCATGATCTATACCGAGCCCTTCGTGGTCACCGGCGGCGGGCCCGGCAATGCCACCACTTTCCTGTCCATCGACCTTGTGAAGATGGCCGTGGGTCAGTTCGACCTTGGCCCGGCGGCGGCGTTCAGCCTGATCTACTTCCTTGTGATCCTGCTGATCTCGTTCGTCTTCTACACCGTCATGACCAAAGAACAGGAGACGCTGTAATGGCCGCTGTTGCCGAATCCAAAGGCCGTGGGTCCGCCCTTGTCATGGCGCTGTATCTGCTGTTCCTGATGCTGCCGATCTATTGGCTGCTGACCATGAGCCTCAAGACGAACACCGAGATCCTGGGCCAGTTCAGCCTGTGGCCGCGCAATCCGACGCTGGCAAATTACAAGGTCATCCTGACCGATCCCAGTTGGTATATGGGTTACGTCAACAGCATGATCTATGTGGTGATGAACACCGTCATCTCGATCAGTGTGGCGCTGCCCGCCGCCTATGCCTTCAGCCGCTATCGCTTTCTGGGCGACAAGCATCTGTTCTTCTGGCTGCTGACCAACCGCATGGCCCCCGCGGCGGTTTTTGCGCTGCCCTTCTTTCAGCTTTATTCTTCCATCGGGTTGTTCGACACGCATATCGCCGTGGCGCTGGCGCATTGCCTGTTCAATGTGCCGCTGGCCGTCTGGATTCTGGAAGGCTTCATGTCCGGCGTCCCGCGCGAGATCGACGAGACCGCCTATATCGACGGCTATTCCTTCCCGCGCTTCTTCGTCAAAATCTTCATGCCGCTGATCGCCTCGGGCATCGGGGTGGCGGCGTTCTTCTGCTTCATGTTCTCATGGGTGGAACTGCTGCTGTCGCGCACGCTGACCTCGGTCAACGCCAAACCCATCGCCGCGACGATGACCCGCACGGTCAGCGCCTCGGGGATGGATTGGGGCGTGCTGGCCGCCGCCGGTATCCTGACGATCATTCCGGGCGCTTTGGTGATCTATTTCGTCCGCAACTACATCGCCAAGGGCTTTGCCCTGGGGAGGGTGTAATGACCAAATCCGTCAACACCGGCTTTGCCATTCTCGGCCTGATCTGGCTGGGCTTCATCGGCTGGCTGCTCATGCTGGTCCCCATGCGTGATGAGGCGAAGGACTGGACAGGCAGCCTCAACCCTGGCGGCTGGATGGCGTGGACCTTTCCAAGTGCGCTGTTCTTTACCATCATCGCAGGTCTGCTGATCCTGTTCACATGGCTTGCGATTCGCTTCCCCGAAACGCCGCGCAAGGGCATTCTGGGGATCATGTCGACACGCGGCGACCGGCTGTTCATCAGTTTGCTGGGCAGCGCCTTTATCTGTCTGATCTGGCTGGGCCTTGTGGGCGCGCCGGTCTGGGGCGGGCTGGTCGTCGCATTGATTTACGCCGCAGCGGTGTTTCGCTGGGTGTGACAACGGCCGGTCAACCGGCATCCAAGGGAGGAAAAGGAAAATGAAACTGCACATGACAACGGCCATGGCGCTTGTGCTGATGGCCACCGCCGCACAGGCGGGCATGGAAGAGGCGACTGCCTTTCTCGATGCGGAAATAGACAACTCGACCCTCACCCGCGAAGAGCAAGAGGCAGAGATGCAATGGTTCATCGACGCCGCCGCGCCCTTTGCCGGCATGGATATCAACGTGGTGTCGGAAACGATTACCACTCATGAATATGAATCCAAGGTGCTGGCGCCTGCGTTCAGCGCCATCACTGGCATCAACATCACGCATGATCTGATCGGCGAAGGCGATGTGGTCGAAAAGCTGCAAACCCAGATGCAGTCGGGTGAAAACGTCTATGACGCTTATGTCAACGACAGCGACCTGATCGGCACGCATTGGCGCTATCAGCAGGCGCGTGGGTTGAATGACTGGATGGCGGGGGCCGGCGCGGATGTGACGAACCCCAACCTGGATATCGACGATTTCATCGGCAAATCCTTCACAACCGCGCCGGATGGCGAGATGTATCAGCTGCCCGACCAGCAGTTCGCGAACCTTTACTGGTTCCGCTATGACTGGTTCAACGACGAGACGATCAAGGCCGAGTTCAAGGAAAAATACGGCTATGATCTGGGCGTTCCGGTCAACTGGTCGGCCTATCAGGACATTGCCGAATTCTTCACCGGGCGCGAAATCGACGGCAAGCAAGTCTATGGCCATATGGATTACGGCAAGAAAGACCCCAGCCTTGGCTGGCGCTTCACCGATGCGTGGCTGTCGATGGCCGGAAACGGCGACAAGGGCGTCCCGAACGGCAAGCCGGTCGATGAATGGGGCATTCGCGTTGATGAAAACGACCGTCCGGTCGGATCTTGTGTGGCCCGCGGTGGCGACACCAACGGCCCAGCTTCGGTCTATGCGATCCAGAAATACCTCGACTGGATGGAGGCTTTTGCCCCGCCCGCAGCCCAGGGCATGACCTTCAGCGAAAGTGGTCCGGTTCCGGCACAGGGCGAGGTCGCTCAGCAGATGTTCTGGTACACCGCCTTCACCGCCGATATGGTCAAGGAAGGCCTGCCCGTCGTGAATGATGATGGCACGCCGAAATGGCGCATGGCACCGTCACCGCATGGTGCATATTGGCAGGACGGCATGAAGTTGGGCTATCAGGATGCCGGTTCCTGGACGCTGCTGAAATCGACCCCGGATGACCGCGCCAAGGCCGCATGGCTGTATGCGCAATTCGTGACCTCGAAGACCGTCGACGTGAAAAAATCGCATGTCGGCCTGACCTTCATTCGCGAATCGTCGATCCAGCACGAGAGCTTTACCGAACGTGCGCCCAAGCTGGGCGGTCTGGTCGAATTCTACCGCTCGCCCGCCCGCCTGAACTGGTCGCCCACGGGCACCAACGTGCCGGATTATCCCAAGCTGGCACAGCTGTGGTGGCAGGCCATCGGTGATGCCTCCTCGGGCGCGAAAACCGCGCAAGAGGCGATGGACAGCCTGTGCGCCGAGCAGGAAAAGGTGATGGAGCGGTTGGAACGCGCCGGTGTTCAGGGCGATATCGGTCCGCAAATGGCCGAAGAGCATGACCTGGAATGGTGGAACAACTTCGCCACCGAAAACGGCACCATTGCGCCTCAGCTTGCGTTGGAGAATGAAAAGCCCCAGCCCGAAACCATCGGCTATGATGAGCTGGTAAAGAGCTGGCAGTAAGATCACCGAAAGGGGGCGGCGCGATCTGCCCCCTTTCTTCTTCATTCAAATATCCATTCCGATGGCGATGCTGGGTGCCTCCGGCGGGGATATTTGCATGAAGAAGAAGCCGGGCGCTGCCGACAGGCCGAAAGGTTATCCAGGATGCAATCTGTTCCGCGCCAGATAGGCTGCAAGGCCGGCCCCGTCGTTCGCCGCGCCGATCCAGCCGATGTGACCGTCCGGGCGGATCAGATAGGCGGTGTGGCGGCGAAAGCCCACCTTGCCGGCCGCAGCCGTCCAGTCCCAATGGTGCAAGGGCAGGCCGGCGCCCCGCGCGGCGTTGATCAGGGTTTCGGGCGGTTGATCGTACAGGTGCAGTTGCCAGCGTTGCCCCTGCAGGGGCGCGAAGTTGTCCGGACCTTCGTCGCCGACCCACGGCAACCTGTCGCCGGCGCGCAGACGGCCGGCGCGCCCCCTGCTAAGCGGGCTGTCGGGATAGGCGATACGGATTTGCGAGATCGTCCGAAACAGCGTCCGGCGACCTCTTGCTGTCCTGACCACCAGTCGAACAAGCGCCGGCATCATCCATTGCCGGGCCAGTCGTCCGGGCAGGCCGCCGGCGATCAGGGGGCGAAAGGCTGTGTCGGTCGTGCCGACCAGCTTGCGGGCGAAGGCGATGCGTTCGGGCTCATAGCTGTCCAGCAGGGTAGGCCCGGCGCGGCCCTGCGCGACCATCGCCAGTTGCCAGCCGAGATTGATCGCATCGCCGATGCCGGTGTTCATGCCTTGACCGCCGACCGGCGAATGGACGTGTCCGGCATCCCCCAGCAGAAAGGCGCGGCCGATCTGAAAGCGGTCGGCGACGCGGTGATGCACGTGATAGGCCGAGAACCAGTTTACCTGCGCCACCTTCATTCCGATCAGTCGCTCGACGCGCGGCTGGATATCAGCGAAATCCACATTCTCGCGCAGGGCCAGATCCGGTGGCAGCAGCCCGATCAGCCGTTGCGTGCCACCATCGCGAAGGGGCAGCACCAGCGCCAGCAACCTGCCACCCAAGGTCATGGTCACATCCGAGGGGAAGCGTTCGTCCAACAGGACATCGGCGACATAAAAGGGCTGCGGGTAGGTGCCGCCCTCGAAGCCGATCCCGAGGCTTCGGCGCATCTGGCTATGGGCACCGTCGCACCCTGCGGCCCAATCGAAACGCGCCTCGGAAGGGCCGTCCGGTCCTTCGATCAATGCGGTAATGCCCGCCTCGTTCTGCGTCACCTCTGCCAATCGGGTGTTCCATTCGACCGCTCCGCCAGCAGTCTGAAGATGGCGCAGCAAGGCGGTTTCATGCTGGTCCTGCGGCAGCGCCAGCATGAAGGGAAAGGGCGAAAGGCCTTGGCCGAAATCACCCAGCCTGAAGTTCGCGATGCCGCGGATCGGCCCATCGCTTTCGGCGCGGCGCAAGGCGACCGTGTCAACCTTGATCCCTTTCGCGATGATGTCTTGGGCGATGCCCATTTGCGTGTAGAGTTCGAGAATACGGGCGTGAATGTTCATCGCGCGCGATTGCTGACCCGGCCCCGAATTCTTGTCGATCAGGCTGAAGGGCACACCGTGCCGCGCAGGGACCAGCGCAAGCGCCAGTCCTGTCGGGCCAGCTCCCGCGATCAGGATCTTCGAATTGCTGTGTGCCGTCATGCGCTGGCCCTTCGCTTCGCAGCGGTCGTCAACAAAGCATTGCGCGCAACGACACGGTTATCAACAATAGACGCAACAGGCTCCACAGGGGGAACGCAATGACCATTCTAGCCATTGATCAAGGCACCACATCCTCGCGCGCGCTGGTCTTTTCGGATGACCTGAAGGTGCAGGCGACCGCGCAGCAGGAATTCCCGCAGCACTTTCCCAAATCGGGCTGGGTCGAGCATGACCCCGACGATATCTGGACCACGGTGGCCGCGACCGCGCGCGGGGCCATCGAAAAGGCCGGCAACCCGCGGATCGATGCAATCGGCATAACCAATCAGCGCGAGACGACGCTGATCTGGGACCGCAAGACCGGGCAGCCCATCCACAACGCGATCGTCTGGCAGGATCGCCGCACCGCCGATCTGTGCGCGCGACTGAAGGACGAAGGTCACGAGCCTGCGGTGACCCAGACCACCGGGTTGCTGCTGGACCCCTATTTCAGCGCGACCAAGATCGGCTGGATACTTGATCAGGTCGAAGGCGCCCGCGAGCGGGCCAAGCGCGGCGAACTGGCCTTTGGCACGGTCGATACTTTCCTGATCTGGAAACTGACGGGCGGTCGCAGCCACGTGACCGATGCGACCAATGCGGCACGGACCATGCTGTATGATATCCGCGCCGGCCAATGGTCGGACGCCATGTGCGAGCTGTTCGACGTGCCTGCCTCGATGTTGCCAGAGGTGCGCGACAGCGCCGCCAAATTCGGGATGACGCGTAGCGATCTTTTCGGACGCGAGGTGCCGATCATGGGGGTCGCTGGCGATCAGCAAGCCGCGACCGTGGGGCAGGCCTGTTTTCAGCCGGGGATGATGAAATCGACATACGGGACCGGCTGCTTTGCGCTGTTGAACACAGGCGATGACGCGGTCGTGTCGCAAAACCGGCTGCTGACGACCATCGCCTATCAGCTGGATGGCCGGCCAACCTATGCGCTGGAGGGCAGCATTTTTATCGCCGGTGCCGTGGTGCAATGGCTGCGTGACGGTTTGCAGATCATCCGGGATGCGGCCGAAACGGCGCCGCTTTCGGCCAAGGCTGATGACAGCCAGAAACTGATCATGGTGCCCGCCTTTACCGGGCTTGGCGCGCCGCATTGGAACCCGAATGCCCGCGGGGCCGTGTTTGGTCTGACGCGCAATACCGGCCCTGCCGAATTCGCCCGCGCGGCGTTGGAAAGTGTCGGTTTTCAGACCCGCGATCTGTGGCAGGCAATGCGCGCCGACTGGCCGAATGCCGGCGATGCGGTTCTGCGCGTCGACGGTGGCATGACCGCCAGCGAGCCTGCGATGCAGTTTCTGGCCGATATTCTTGGCGCGCCGGTCGATCGGCCGGTCAACACCGAAACGACCGCACAGGGTGCGGCGTGGCTGGCGGGGTTTAAGGCCGGGCTTTGTCCCGAACCCGAGGAATATGCAAAGGCATGGCAGCTTGACCATCGTTTCGAGCCGCAGATGGATCAGGAAACACGGGATGCGCGATATGCCGCCTGGGGCCGTGCAGTGCAGGCCGTCATGACCGTCTGAGCCATTCGTGATTTCACCCTGGCGCGATTTCCCCTATGATCGCGGGAAAACGAAGAAACGGGGCGAGCGAAATGAACAGGCTTCTCAAACTGGCCATCGTGGGGCTGGTGGCATCTTGCGGCGGGGGAAATTACAGCGCGCCGCGCAATCTGGACAATGCCTGCGCCATTGCGGCCGAGCGTCCGGCCTATTTCCGCGCGATGAAAGCAAGCGAACGGAAATGGGGCGTGCCGGTCCATGTGCAGATGGCGTCGATTCACCAGGAATCGAAATTCGTTGGCGATGCGCGGACACCGCACCAATACGCGCTAGGCGTCATTCCCATCGGACGGCAATCGTCGGCCTTCGGCTATTCACAGGCGCTGGACGGCACCTGGGAGGAATACCTGCAAGAGACCGGCAAACGTCGCGCAAGACGTGACAATATCGGTGACGCGACGGATTTCATGGGCTGGTACATGGATGGATCGACCAAACGGTTGGGCATCTCGAAACAGGACGCGACCTCGCAATATCTGGCTTATCACGAGGGTCGGGCGGGTTTCGCGCGGCGCTCTTACCTGTCGAAAAGCTGGCTGGTCCGGGTCGCCAATAATGTAGGCACGCGCTCTTCCTTGTATCGTTCGCAGCTTGCGTCTTGTGGTCGTGGATAAGCGACGGGCGTCTTAAGGGCGGTTGACCTTGCCGCTTGGCTGCGGCCTGATACAGCAGTCGCAGCCAAGCCGGAGAAACGATGTATACGGTCATCGGCACAGCCAATAGTCGCACCTTGCGGGTCCTCTGGATGTTGGAGGAACTGGGCGTCGCGTATCAACACGTGCCCGCCAATCCGCGCAGTGACAGCGTGGTGGAGTTCAACCCGGCGGGCAAGGTGCCGGTGCTGATCGCCGATGGCACGCCGATCACCGATTCAACCGCGATCCTGACTTTTCTGGCCGATCATCACGGCGCACTGACCCATCGCGCCGGCTCGATCGAGCGTGCGCGGCAGGACAGCCTGACACAGTTCATTCTGGATGAGTTCGATGCGGCGCTTTGGACCGCGGCGCGGCACAGTTTCATCCTGCCAGAAGAGTTGCGAATGTCCGGCATCAAGAACACCTTGAGGTGGGAATTCGAGCGCAGTCAAAAGACCCTGATGCATCGCATGGCCGAGGGTGATTTTTTGATGGGTGATCAGATGACTGTGCCGGACGTCATTCTGGCGCATTGCCTGACCTGGGCCTTGATCGCGCGGTTTCCAATCGTCGATGCACGGTTGTCCGACTATCTGGACCGGATGCGAAGCCGCCCCGCCTTTCAACGCGCCGCGGCGAAATAGCGGTCAGCTATGATTGGCGCAGATGATATTGCGCTGCTGCCCGACCCGCGTGGCGACCACTGGCAAGGCAGCCGGTCAGCAGATAGCCGCCCGTCGGCGCCTCCCAGTCAAGCATTTCGCCAGCGACGAAAACGCCGGGCAGGGCCCGCAATTGCAAGCCCTCGTCTACCGCATCGAAACGAATGCCACCCGCCGAAGAGATCGCCCGCGCGATGTCCATCGGCCCCTCATGTCGCAGGGGCAATGACTTGATCAATCGGGCCAGGGTCTGCGGATCGTGGGGCAGCGGCCGCCCCCATTCCAACAGCAGCGCAACCTTTGGCGGATCGCCCAGCACACGGCGCAGCCAATTGCCGACCGAAAGCTTACCCCTTGGACGGTTCAGGTGCTGCATCAGCGCCGCGTGATCAAGATCGGGGGCCAAATCGACCGAACCTGCAGCGCCGTCACGCAACGCGGCCGAAATTTCATAGACCCCGCCACCCTCGGTCCCGTGCTGCGAGATCACCCATTCGCCGCGGCTGCTCGCATTGCCCGCATGAAGGGCAACACCTTTGATCGCACTGCCGAAAAATCGCTGCATGGGCGCGGACCAGTTCACGCGAAAGCCCATATTCGCCGGCTGAAAGGGTGCGATATCGACGCCGGCGTCGCGCAGCCATCCCATCCATGCGGCATCCGACCCAAGTTGCGGCCAGCTTGCGCCGCCCAGTGCCAGCACCGTCGCGCGGGGGCGCAGGTGTTGAACTCCCTCGGGCGTCTGAAAACGCAGCCCGTCCTCAAACCCTGTCCAGCGCCAGCGCACGCGCAACTGCACCCCGCTATCGCGCAATCGCGCCAGCCAGGCACGCAGCAACGGCGAGGCCTTCATGCCGACAGGGAAAACCCGGCCGGTCGAGCCGGTAAAAAGCTCGATCCCCAGCCCCCGGGCCCAGGCCATGACCTCGTCGGGGCCAAACGCGGCAGTATCGGCGCAGGGAACCCCCAAAGGGTCATGCTCCGCGTGCGACCTGCCCGCGCTGATATTCGCCCAGAACGCGGCGGCTGGCTGTTCCTTGGTCAGGTTCAGACCGGATTTTCCCGCCATCAGGAATTTGCGGGCCGGTGTGGGCATCGCCTCGGCGATCGCCACGCTGATCCCATCGGCGGCAAGTTGTTCGGCGGCCATCAGACCGGCCGGTCCCGCGCCGATGACCAGCGCGTCAGGTGTCTGGCTCACCGCCGGCCCCGTGGCATCATCGCCAAGCGGATCAGGGCGCGTTCGATCAGCGGCATTTGCGGGGCGCGGCTGCTGGAGCGCAAGGTCAGGTCGGTTTCCAGCAGATGATGAACCGCATCCTCGAGCGGTCGCATCCCCCAGCTTTGCGCCTGACGTGCCATGCGGTCGCGTCGCGGTCCAAAGACCGGTGGGCGCTGGCGCATCAGCCCCGCAGCCGGCCCACCCGGGTCGGCGGCGGCGGCATGCAGCGCGCGGAAATGGCGCAGCGCGGTGATGCATAGTGTGACCGGATTGGTGCCCTGCGCTTCGATCCGGCGCATCAGCGCACCGAATTGATCGGATTTGCCCTCGGCAACCGCGTGGATCAGATCGTCCAGATCGGCCTCTATGCTGGCAGGTGCCAATAGCGCGATCTCGGACGGCGTCAGCGGCTCGGGGTCGTTGTGCTTGTAAAGGCCGATCTTTTCAATGGTCTGGCGCAGATCGCCCGGGTCCAGCGCACGGGCCAGCACCAGCATGTCCTGCATCGCATCGCGGGGCACCTCGCGCAGACCGGCATCGGCCAGCCATTTGGCGACATCATCCTCGCCCGGCGGATCGTCATAGATCGGGGCGGTGACGGCGCTCTTGTGTGGTTCAAACAGCTTGCGCAGCGCCGAGGATTTGGCCAATGAACCTGCCGTGACCACCATCGCCGCATCGCCCGACTGCCATTCCTCGATCGCGGTCTTGATCGCGGGGGCGGCGCTGTCGGGCGTGTCCTCGACCAGCACGACGCGTTGACCGGGGAAAAAGCCGACCTCCTTGATCGCGTCCAGAAGTTGCGCCGGGTCCTTGCGCAGATCACCGCCGGCCATGCGGGCCACGCGCATATCCTGTTCCGCATCGGGACCGGCCAGCGCCGCCACCGCCTCGGCCCGTTTCAGCGAAACGCGCATGGCGTCCTGACCATAGATCAGCAGCGCCGGGCGCGAGGGGTCGGGACGCGCCAGATAGCGCGCGATCTCGCCCCCCTTCAGGATCATGGGGCCGCAGCCAGCAGCCTGGTAACGACCTGATCGGCCAGCATCCGCGCAAGCCGCTGCCGCGCGTCATATTCGGCCGTCAGCGTCGCCACCGTCGTGCCGGTGGTCGAATAAGAGGTAAAGCTGCTGACCTGCCCCTGCGTGACGGTCGCCCCGCTGGCTGTGTCGGTCAGCCGGAAATCGGCGCTGCCGTTCAGCGAATAACGCGTCGTGATCTCATCGGGCGTGATGCCCTGCGCGACGACACCGATACGCAGCGTGTAGTCCAGATCATAGGTGCTGCCCTCACCCCCCAGCCTTTCGGCCAGGCGCTGGTTGAAGATGAACGCATCCGGTGTATCGGGCTCGGACGGGCGAACCTGCCCGAACAGTTTGGTCGCAGCGCCGCCGGGTCCATAGACCGGCTGCAACCCGCAGGCCGACAATGCCAGCAGGCCAGCCAGCAGTGCCCGGCGGGGCAGCCGGTCGGGGGCGGTTGGATAGGAAAGCAGCTTAAGCCACGACATTGACGATCCGCCCCGGCACAACGATCAGCTTTTTCGGCGCCACGCCTTCAAGAAAGCGTTGCACGGTTTCATCTGCCATGACCAGTGCTTCGATCTGATCCTTGGGCATATCCTTGGGCACGATGATTTCGGCGCGGCGCTTGCCGTTGATCTGGATCGGCAAGGTCACGCTGTCATCGACCAGCATCGCCGGATCGGCCTGCGGCCAGGCCGCGTCGATGACCATGCCTTCGCCGCCGGCCTTGGACCAGATTTCTTCGGCCAGATGCGGCACCATCGGCGCCATCAGCTGTGCCAAGACCCGCAGCATCTCGCGGCGCTGTTCGCCGCCGGCCTTGGATTTGCCGATTGCGTTGGCCAGTTCGTATAGCTTGGCGACGGCCTTGTTGAAGGCAAAGCCCTCGATGGCGACGGTCACATCCTGAATTGCGCGATGAGCTATGCGGACCAGGTCAGGATCGTCGGTGCCATCGGTGGGGATCTCGTCCGCCATCCGCCAGGCGCGGTTCAGGAACTTATGCGCGGCCTCGGCCCCGGCGGCGGTCCATTCCACGTCGCGTTCAGGCGGGCTGTCGGACAGCATGAACCAGCGCGCGGTATCGGCGCCAAAGCTTTCGACGATATTCACCGGGTCGACGACGTTCTTCTTGGATTTGGACATCTTGGCCGAGGGGATGACCTCGACCGGCGTTCCGTCCGCGAGTTTGCCGTCGCCCACGTCCTCGGGCAGGTGATAGATCGGGCGCCCCTTTTCATCGCGGGTCAGATAGATCTCGTGCGTCACCATCCCTTGCGTGAACAATGCGTCAAAGGGTTCCCTGGCCGTCGCGGGCAAATGTCCGGTCTCGACCATCGCGCGGGCGAAAAAGCGGGAATAGAGCAGATGCAGAATCGCGTGCTCGACCCCGCCGATATACTGATCGACATTCATCCAGTAATCGGCATCCGCGCGGTCGGTCGGCGTGGCGGCGTGGGGCGAGGTAAAGCGTGCGTAATACCACGACGAATCGACAAAGGTGTCCATCGTATCGGTTTCGCGCAGCGCCGCGCCGCCGCAAACCGGGCAGGTGGTCTGACGCCAGCTCGGGTGCCGGTCCAGCGGGTTGCCGGGCACCTCAAAGCTGACATCTTGCGGCAGGATCACCGGCAGGTTTTCCTTGGCCTCGGGGACGGTGCCGCAAGCGTCACAATGCACCACCGGAATCGGGCAGCCCCAGTACCGCTGGCGCGAGATGCCCCAATCGCGCAGGCGGAATTTGGTCACGCCCTCGCCATAGCCCGCTGCCTCGGCATGGGTGATGGCGGCGTTGACCGCATCCTCGCCGGTCTGGTCCTGATCGCCGGCAAAGCCGCGCACATAGGTCACGGTTTCCGATTTCAGCGGCACATAGGGCGCGGCGGCGACCAGCGTATCGGCCTGTTCCAGCGTCATGCCCTCTTCGCCGAAGGTGGCGCGAATCGGCAAGCTGTACTTGGTCGCGAACTCGTGGTCGCGTTCGTCATGTGCCGGGCTGCCGAAGATGGCGCCGGTGCCGTAATCCATCAGCACGAAATTCGCGATCCAGATCGGCAGTTGCAGATCGGCGTCCAGCGGATGGCGCACGGTCAGTCCGGTGTCAAAGCCCAGCTTGGGCGCTGTTTCGATGGCCTCTTCGGTGGTGCCGATGCGGCGGCATTCCTCGATGAAGGCCGCGACCTCGGGGTCATCGGCCAGCGTCTTGACCAAGGGGTGGTCTGGCGACAGCGCGATGAACGACGCGCCCATCAGCGTATCAGGACGGGTGGTATAGACCTCTATTTCGTCAAAGCCGGCGGGGGCATCGACCGTCTGGAACCTGAATTGCAATCCGCGCGACTTGCCGATCCAGTTGGCCTGCATCAGGCGTACCTTGTCCGGCCAGCCGGTCAATCCGTCCAGCGCCTCCAGCAGTTCTTCGGAGTAATCCGAGATGCGGAAGAACCACTGCGTCAGTTCCTTGCGCTCGACCGCCGCGCCAGAGCGCCAGCCCTTGCCGTCTATGACCTGTTCATTGGCCAGAACCGTCATGTCCACCGGATCCCAGTTCACCTGCGCGGATTTGCGGGTGACCAGTCCGGCCTTGAGGAAATCCAGGAACAACGCCTGCTGCTGCGCGACATAATCGTCGTCGCAGGTGGCGAATTCGCGGGACCAGTCGATCGACAGGCCAAGAGGGCGCAACTGATCGCGCATGGTGGCGATATTGGCATAGGTCCAGTCGCGCGGATGGCCGCCCTGTTCCATGGCCGCGTTCTCGGCCGGCATGCCGAAAGCATCCCAGCCCATCGGGTGCAACACGCTGAAACCCTGAGCGCGCTTATAGCGTGCCACAACGTCGCCCATCGCATAGTTGCGGACATGGCCCATATGGATGCGCCCTGACGGATAGGGGAACATCTCTAGCACATAATATTTGGGCCGCTCGTCGCGAATGGCGGCAAAGCTGCCCGCATCGGTCCAGGCCTTTTGCCAGCCGGCTTCAATGGTCGCGGGATCATACGGCATGGGACATCCTCGGGCGGTCATGGCATTGCCCGCCGGGTTTATACGCCGATGAAAGTCAGGTCCAGTAGTGCGAGGCGGCCCTTACAGCCCGCCGTCGCGAATGCGCAGCTGGCGCGCGCGGGTCAGGATGGCGTCCTCGACCGCGCGGACGGTGCCCGGCTCGACCGCCGCGCCGCCGGCGCCTTGCAGCGCCAGTTTCAGGGAACGCGCGTCCAGCGCCGGATCGCTGACCCTGATGGTCGCGCGATAGGAACGGCCACCGCCGGGCGGAGTGCCGTAGCCGGTGACGATCACGCCAGTATAGGGATCGACCGACTGGATCGGCAGAAAGTTCAGCACGTCCAGACTGGCATTCCACAGATATTTGTTGACCGCGACGGTGTAATTCGGGTTCTCGCGATTGCCGAAAAGATCCCAGATGGTCGATTCCGCGCGCTGCGGATCGTCGCCAGTCAAACGGGCTTCGCCGCTGTTGCCGCCTCCACCCGTGAGTCCGCAGGCTGCAAGGCCAGCGCAAAGCGTCATTGCGATTGTCAGGCGCGTGGCGCGTGCGGTCATCATAATGTCCCCCGTCATCTGGGTATTCTGCTTAGCCGCAGCTTTAGCGCGGAACAGCCTGTCGCCACAAGCGTCTTGGTCCGCTGGCTGCTATAACAGGCCGGATTACAAGGTGTGGCGCAAACGCATCACAGAAAAGAGTAAAGATTTGAGTGGGTAGGCGATTCCGTTGCATCCGGGGTCCGAAAGAAGGATGACAGATGCATCCCCAAGGCGGGCGATCCGGTTTGGGCATTGAGAGAGACAAGAGGGATCAAAACCATGAAGAAGGTTCTTTTCGCGACCACTGCCCTGGTCATGACCGCCGGTGTTGCCGCTGCTGAAGTCAGCCTGTCGGGCGACGGCCGCATGGGTATGGTTTACGATGGCGACGACCTGCAGTTCACCAGCCGCGCTCGCGTCAAGTTCACCCTGACCGGCGAGTCGGATTCGGGCCTGTCGTTCGGCGGTGAGTTCCGCGTTGACCACGAAGACGAAGATGGCTCCTCGGCTTCGCGTGGCGGTGCTGGCCACGTTTACATCTCGGGCGCCTATGGCAAACTGAGCATGGGCGACATCGACAGCGCTTCGGAAAAAGCCAACGGCGACCTGCATGGCGTCGGCCTGACTGGCCTGGGCGACATCAACGAGTTCGTTTACCTGACCTCGGATTTCGAATCGAATGACAACCCGGGCGCGCTGTATGAATACACCACCGGTGCGTTCACGGCCTATGCCTCGATGATGGACGCTGGCGACGACTACGGTTTTGACGGCGACAACGACACTGTGTGGTCGATCGGCGGTAAATATGCTGCCAGCAACTATGCATTCGGTCTGGGCTATGAAGCTGTCGACGTTGACGGTTTCGACCTGAACCAGTGGACCATTTCGGGCGAAGGCACCTTTGGTCAAGCGACCGTCAAAGCCATCTACTCGGATATGGACAACGACGGTGTGTTTGATGACGTGAAGCAGTATGGCCTGTCGGTCATGTATGATGCCGGTGCGACCGACGTCAGCGCTTTCTACAAGAAAGACGAATACTCGTTTGCCGGCGTCGATACGGGCGATGCCGACACTTGGGGTATCGGTGCTGCCTATGACCTGGGCGGCGGTGCGACCCTGAAAGGTGGCATCGTGGACAGCGACTACAACGCTGACACCATCGCCGACTTCGGTGTTGCCTTCACGTTCTGATCGAACCTGAAGATCACTTAGGGAAGAGCGGGCCTTGCGCCCGCTCTTTTCTTTTTGGATGGTCCGGTCATGGAATTGGATGACATCAGGAATCGTGTTGCCAGCGCCGCGCGTCAGGCCGGGCGGGATGCGGGCGAGATTACGCTGATCGCGGTCAGCAAGGTGCAGCCGGATGACCGCGTTGTCGCGGTGCTGGATGCCGGCCAGCGCGTCTTTGGCGAGAATTATGTGCAAGAGGCGCAAGGAAAATGGCCGGCATGGCGTGATCGCTATGATGGCGTCGCGCTGCATATGATCGGGCCGCTGCAATCGAACAAGGCCAGGGCGGCGGTCGGGCTGTTCGATGCGATTCACACGCTGGACCGCATGTCGCTGGCCAAGAAGCTGGCCGCGCAGATCACTGAACAGGGCCGCGCGCCGCAGCTGTTCGTGCAGGTGAACACCGGGGACGAGCCGCAAAAGGCCGGCATTCTGGCCGATGAACTGCCGGGTTTTCTGGCCGCCTGCCGCGATCTGGGCCTGTCGCCCGAGGGTCTGATGTGCATTCCGCCCGAGGGCGAGGATCCGGTGCCGCATTTCCGCCTGCTGCGGCGGCTGGCGGGCGAGAACGGGCTGCCCTTGCTGTCGATGGGCATGAGCGCCGATTTCGAGGCGGCGATTGCCGAGGGCGCGACGCATATCCGGGTCGGTTCCGCCATTTTCGGCGCCCGTGACTACGGTTGAGACCGGGTCAGGGTATTTTTACAAGAAAGAAGCCACGATCAGCCGGGTTCCCGGCGCGGCGCGTTTCGCGATCCAGATCAGATGCGGGCGGGCGAAGGCGATGCAGCCCTCGGTGCCGAAATGCGGGCGGCGCCATTGGTGCAGGAATATGGCGCTGCCATGGCCGGGCGTGGCCTCGGGCCAGTTCCAGTCCGTTGTCAGGATCAGATCATACAGCGGATCAGAGCGGCGCAGGCGTTCATGGCTGGCCTTCAGTGGCACGCGGGCGTGGTGGTTATAGGCCGGGTGGTCTGGGGCGTCGCACCACAGGTCGCCGGGGCCAATGGGCCGGGCCCAGGGCGCAGGGCGAGGCAGGCGGTCGGGCCGATACCAGAGGCCGGTCACAAGGTGCAGCCCTGTTGGCGTTGCGCCGTCGCCTTCGCGTTTGGTCGTCGTCAAACCGGTCTTGCCGATGCTGCAGGGAAACAGCCGGCCCTGATAGCGAATGCCTTGCGGGGTCAGCACGAGGTCGTCGGGGCTCATAACAGATGCCCCGATTTCGCCGCCTTTGCGTCCAGATAGCCGGTATTGTGACGGTTGCGCGGGGTGATCAGCGGCACGCGCTCGGCGACGGATATGCCGTTTTCCTCAAGCATGGTCACCTTGCGCGGGTTGTTCGTCAGCAGCCGGACCTGATCAAAACCCAGCTTGCGCAACAGCGCCGCACCGATGCGGAAATCCCGCTCGTCATCGTCGAAACCCAGACGATGGTTGGCCTCGACCGTGTCAAAACCCTGGTTCTGCAACGCATAGGCCCGCATCTTGTTGGCCAGCCCGATCCCGCGGCCCTCCTGATTAAGATACAGCAAGATCCCTGCCCCTTGCTGACCCATCAGCTGCAACGCGGCGTTCAACTGCGGGCCGCAATCGCATTTCAGGCTGCCCAGCACGTCGCCGGTAAAGCAGGCCGAATGCAGGCGGGTCAGCACCGGCGCATCGCGCGGTGGGTCGCCGATTTCGACGGCGTAATGTTCTTCGCCACCATCGTCGGGCCGAAAGATATGCAGGCGCGACCGCTCGGACGCTTGCAGGGGCAGGCGGGCCGCTGCGACCGGCGCCATCGCCGCCTGCGCCTGCAGCAATTCGGTCAGCGCGGCGGGGTCCAGCACGGTCAGCCCCGGCTGCGCGGGGGCCTGCACCATCAGGACGGCGGGCAGCAGTTGCGCCGATTTCGCCAGCCCAAGCGCGGCGCGGTGCGGTGCCGCATCGCCTTCGCGGTCGGTGAAGAGTGGCCCCTTGAGCGGGGTCATCAGATCGCCGGTTGGATCGGCAAGCGCGCGCAGCCAGGCCAGATCCGCATCGGCGGGCACCTGCACCCGGGCCAGACCGATGTCATAGGCGCGTGCCTTGAGCGTCTCGGCCCGCCATTCGGTGATCGCCAGGACCGGGCGGCCAAGGGCGCGCATATCCGCCAGGCGGGCCGCTGACAGGGTTTCAACCGCTGCGGCGATGTGACCTCCGATCATCACCGGCAAGCCCATGCGCAGATCGGCGCGGGCGCGTGAAACCGTTTCAGCGAGAGAGGGAATCAGGGTCATCGGGCCGGAATTTTTGAAACAATCTGAAACATAACGCCTTCCCCCGACAACTCCATGTGAGAATTTCGACATGATGCTGGACGAAAAACCCGCGCAACCCCATCCATCACGTAATGAGGCAAAGGAGGCAAGTATGCCCGGACTGAAAAAGATCCTGTTGGTGGATGACGAAGACGATCTGCGCGAGGCGCTGGCCGAGCAACTGGTCGCAACCGATGATTTCGACGTGTTCGAAGCCGGCACTGGTGCTGCGGCGGTCGAGTCGAGCAAACAGAACATCTTTGATCTGGTGATCCTCGATGTGGGCCTGCCCGACACCGATGGGCGCGAGCTGTGCAAGAAGTTGCGCAAGCACAATGTCAAATGCCCGATCGTGATGCTGACCGGTCATGATACGGATGCGGACACCATTCTGGGGCTGGACAGCGGCGCGAATGATTACATCACCAAGCCGTTCAAATTCCCGGTTTTGCTGGCCCGGCTGCGCGCGCAGCTGCGCACGCATGAACAGTCGGAAGACGCGATTTTCCAGCTTGGGCCCTATACGTTCAAGCCGGCGATGAAGATGCTGATCGACACCAAGGAACGCAAGATTCGCCTGACCGAGAAGGAAACCAACATCCTGAAATTCCTGTATCGCGCGCAGGATGGCGTGGTGCCGCGGGACATTCTGCTGCACGAGGTCTGGGGCTATAATGCGGGCGTTACAACGCATACGCTGGAGACGCATATCTATCGCCTGCGCCAGAAAATCGAGCCCGATCCCAGCAATGCGCGGCTGCTGGTGACGGAATCGGGCGGCTATCGTCTGGTCGCCTGACCCGCGGGGATTAACGTTTGTGAACCGCCGGAACCCTTGAGGCCCTCCGGCGTTCACATCCCGAAGCCCAGTGGTCGGTGGATGCGGCCACATCAGTTAGAGCGGCCCCGGTGTGATCCCCACCGGGGCCGTTTCCATTTGCGACAACCCACCCGTCCGCAACAGCCGCGCGTTGCGTGGCCTGTGCGCGCAACGGGGGATTTCAGCCGGAATTGGAAACAGCCTGCAAACGCTGGGTTTGAGGCCGCACAGCCCGTACACAGACCGCGCACAACCTGTACACAGGGCGTACACAGGCAGCGCGCGGTAGTGTAGCATCCAGGGTAGACCTTGTGGACCTTGGTTCGATGCGCTTCAAGGTTCGCTTAGGTGGACCATTCAACAAACGGTCGATATCGCCGGTGACATCAACGTATGAGTTTTGACCAAATCAGACGGCACAGCGGACCTTGATCTAGGGTCGATCACCGTCTGGTGTGCGGACGAAGTGTGCATTCGCTGCGGCTGCGCCAAAGTCTGCTTTACTTGCCGTTGAAGCCGCGACATGACACCGTCGGTCGAAACTAAATCCTCGAATGCGTCGCAAAGATTTTGAGACATGGAAGAAACCAAGAGATGCGTCGAGTGCCGAAAAGCAATCCAACCAAGAGCGAGCCTTTGCGTTGAATGCGGCTCACATCAAGACTGGCGTCGGCATATCAAGACATGGACACCTGTTCTTGGGTTCATCCTCGCTTTTCTCGCCTTTGTGATCTCGATTGCCCCACAAATCAGGTCAAGTTTCTTTCCGTCCCCGCCGAAAATCAGCGCTCAAGTAAGCTCTGTCTCCGCGCGCAACCTGACCATTCTTGTGTCAAACTTGGGAGAAAGACGGCTGATCATTGATCCTGTGCTGAAATGCGTCTCTGCCGACACAATTGACGAGGAGATAGTGGACTACGAGGAGCCTTTCCGAGTTTGGTCCACAACGGTTGAAGGCCAACTTGAGAACCCGTTAACTGTTGCTGAGCTAGGTGGAAATGAAAGTGCAACGTTCTCTATATCCGAAAATTTGGTTGGGTCATGGTTAGAACATGAACCCTTATTTCTTCCACCGGATGATGAGAGAGTGAGCGCCGTAAGCGGCGCTTTTTCACTTGGATTGGGAAAGGGCTGGATTGGAATTAACAGATCATCAAATATCCCAACATTCCACATAATCGGCGAAGACAACGAGATTTCTCTGCAACCGGTCTCAGAGATTGCAACGTTCTGCCAATTGTCGATGTTGGACCCAGTCACCGGGGAACAGTTAAATGAGGGTTTTGCGGTTTGGTCGATTGGAAGTGGTCGTTGGCGAGGGGGTCGCGCCAACCAACTTTACAATGTCTTGGGAAGTCTGATTAGTCTGGGTGCACTCGGCCTGAACGAAACCGATCCTCAAATATGTGCTGTCGAATCCTCGCCATCCCACTGTATAACTGCTGATTAGGCAGTGTGCGAATGGAGTGTAAAGCAGACGTTAGTGCATTACGCAGCATCAGTGAGATTGGGCTCTTCACACGCCTTCGCCGCGCTGAGAACGAATGGCTGCTTAAATTCTGGCGCGGCGAAAACGGTCGTTTGCGCCGGTGACATCAACCTATGAATTTTGGCAATCTGAGCGCCGCACGGTGCTTGGCGGACGGTCTATGAAAATTTGCGATATTTCCTCGCCGAGTCAACGCAGGTGCAGAGATGCGCCACACATTTTCTGAGTTTCTCCGCACCGGCGGGGAGGGTGAATGTGTTCTTTCCCGTTCTTCCAGGGGAATTGTCGGAGGGCGAACCGGGTTGTCTGTCGGGAACACATTCTCGAACTATTCAGACCTGAGAGTGGGTTTCTGCGGCTGCACCGTTCGGGCAAAAAGGGGGGCGGACTCCATGTCAGTTTGCGCGGCCATGGACGAGGATCACGACAATCGACCGCGGATCAGGCAGGCTAGCCGGCCGACAGAATTGAAGGCTCTCGCCGTGCAGGGCAGGCATCGCGCGGGCAGATGCGGCAGCTAGAGCCGATGGGCAGAGGCGGCTCGGCGCGGTCGGCGCCAGCCGGCACGATCAGCATCTGCGCGCGGCTGAGAATAGGGCCCAGCAGCCCGCCCGGCTGCGCGCGGGTGGCATAGCTGAGCGTGTCGAACGTGGCCCCGTCCGGCATTTCGACACGGACACGCAGCGCGGTTTGCGGGTTGGCCAGCGATTGAAAGAGCGGCCACAGAGCACAGGCGTCGCCCTGACGCGGCAGACCAAAGCCGTGAGCGGCGCGGCGCAGGACCATCACCCCCGCACCATCGCAGATCAGCAGTCCGGCGCCATCGTAGCCAGAGGGACGCACCAGCGCCAGCCGGTGCATGACGAGATCCAGCGGCTGGCCCAGCATCTGCGCCATGGCCAGGGGATCGCCGGCCTCGGCGGCAGCGCGGGTCAGATCTTCATCGGGCAGGATCTGCCGCTCGGCATCCATGCGGTCCAGATGCGCCTGCGCCAGATCGCGGGCCGCATCCGAGGCCAGATCCGTCGCCTGATCCAGCGGCGCGCTGCCGGCGGCCATCCAGGCCTCGACCTCGTCCTGCGGGGTCAGGATGGCGCTGTCGGCCTCGAAACTATCGAGATAGGCAACCAGCGCCTGTGCGGTTCGCGAAAGCCGCTGGCTGTCATCATCAAGATTGGCGAAAAACCGTGCGCGCCATTCGGGCGTCAGCCCTTCGCCCCCTTCGGCGAGGATCGCGGCGGTGGACCGCAGTGCCGTTGCCGCCGACAGGGCCTCGTGCAGCGTGTCCAGCAGATAGGGGTCGCGTGTCATCCGTTCCGACAGCGAAACCAGCCGCTGCGACAGCGCCTGATTCTGCCCGGCGGCGGATACGAGCGCGTCGGCCCAGCCCGGAAACCGGGCGGCGAATTCGGCGGTCTGGTCTAACTCGGGCGCATTGCTGCCAAGTCGCCCGTCCAGCGCCGCCGCCGCCTCGCGCAGCGATGCCAATCGCGCCTCTTCGCGACCCGATTCCAGTTCGGCTGCCGGCACCGCAAGTGCATCCGCCAATCTTGCCATCAACGACGCGCCGACCGGTCGCCGATTGTGTTCGATGAGGTTCAGATAGGCCGCCGATATCCCTGCCGCCGCCGCGACATCGGCCTGCTTGCGCGACAGCGACAGCCGCCTTTCGCGAATGCGCGTGCCGGTGAGAATATGCATGGTGCCACGGTTGCTCATATCGAGGATGAAAGCCCGGCGCGCGGCGCGACGCAAGAGGCGACGCTGACCGCCAGCAGTTCCCCCCTGTCGCAGACCCGATTAGAGCCGCCGCATCGCGTTCATGCCCAACACCCGTGCGCGCTTGCGCGGATCGGCATCGAACAGCGCCGCCAGTTGTTCCGTCATTGCACCGGCCAGTTGCTCCACATCGGTGATGGTGACCGCGCGCTCGTAATAGCGGGTGACATCATGGCCGATGCCGATGGCCAGCAGTTCGACCTGTTTGCGGCGCTCGACCATGGCGATCACATCGCGCAGATGCTTTTCCAGATAGTTTGCCGGGTTGACCGAAAGCGTGCTGTCATCAACCGGCGCGCCGTCCGAGATCACCATCAAGATCCTGCGCGCCTCGGGTCGTCTGGCCAAGCGCCGATGCGCCCATTCCAGCGCCTCGCCGTCGATGTTTTCCTTGAGCAGGCCCTCTTTCATCATCAGGCCCAGATTCGGCCGCACGCGCCGCCAGGGGGCATCGGCGCCTTTGTAGATGATGTGCCGCAGGTCGTTCAGGCGGCCGGGCTGGGCCGGGCGGCCCTGTTTCAGCCATTCCTCGCGCGCCTGCCCACCCTTCCAGGCGCGGGTGGTGAAGCCGAGGATCTCGACCTTGACCGAAGACCGCTCCAGCGTGCGGGCCAGAACATCGGCACAGATCGCCGCGATGCTGATCGGCCTGCCGCGCATAGAGCCCGAATTGTCGATCAGCAGCGTCACGACCGTGTCGCGGAACTCGGTGTCCTTTTCGATCTTGAACGACAGCGGCATGGTCGGGTTTGCCACCACACGGGCCAGACGGCCGGCATCCAGCACGCCCTCTTCCTTGTCGAATTCCCAACTGCGGTTCTGCTGCGCCTGCAGCCGGCGTTGCAGCTTGTTGGCGAGGCGGCTGACCGCACCACGCAGCGGCTCTAGCTGCTTGTCCAGATAGGCCCGCAGGCGTTCCAGTTCCGCCGGATCGGCCAGTTCCTCGGCCTTGATTTCCTCGTCCCAGGTCTGGGCAAAGACCTTGTAATCGGCATTGGCCTCGCTGACCGGAGGCGGCATGTCGGGCGGGCTTTCGGCCTCGGGCATCTCGGCCTCGTCGGACAGTTCGTCCTCGGACTGGTCATCCATGCTGACCTGGGCCTGCCGCTCGTCCTGCTGCTGTTCCTGAGATTGCTCGGGCGAGGCTTCGGCATCCTCGCCGTCATCCTCTTCGCCGGACTGGTTGTCGCCGCCCTCTTCATCCTGCTCGGCGTTTTCATCGGCATCGTCGTCTTCGGGCTCGTCGGGGTCTTCGCCCAACTGATCGCCATAGCCCAGATCACTGATGATCTGGCGCGACAGCCGCGCGAAGGCCGCCTGATCGGCCAGCGTTTCGCCGACGCTGTCCAGCGTTTCGCCAGCCTGCTGTTCGATGAAGGGGCGCCACAGATCGGCCACATGATCGGCGCCGGGTGGCAGTTTGCGGCCGGTCGCTGCCTGACGCAGCAGATAACCCGCCGCAACGGATAGCGGCGCATCCGAGGGTGCCTTGATCTGGGCATAGCCCTTTTTCTCGGCATCGACCGCGATCCTGGCGTCGATATTGGACAGAGCACCGGGCATGTCGCGCGCGCCCAAAGCCTCGACCCGCGCGGTTTCCATCGCCTCATAGAGTTCCCGCGCCATCGGCCCTGCGGGGACGTATTTCGCATGCGTGCCCGCGTCGTGGTGGCGCACCCGCATCGCCAGGGCATCGGCCGTGCCGCGCGCCAGCAGAATTTCATCCCGCGACATCCGTCGGCTGATCTGCGGCAACCGCATCGTGTCACCCGCCACGCCCGAAGGATCGGCGCTGTAGGTGACGTTCAAATCGCCATCATCGGCCAGCGCACGCGTGGCCTCTGTCAGGGCCTTCTTGAACGGATCAGCGGGGTTGTCGGTTTTCTTCATGGCTCTCATAGATCACTGCCCGCGCCCTGTCGCAAGAGGCAGGCGGCGCGGCGCGTCGACACGCATTGGTTTCGCCATCTGAAAAACCGGCTTGCCAGATATGTCAGGGGCCGGTCGAGGAGAGGCGCGGACCGCCCGCGACCAATTCCTTGTCGTTTTCCAGATGCCGCCTTACGAACATCCTTTGCCGTTTTCCCTCGGGGATCAGGCGGACGCCATCGCGCTGCACCATATCGGGAAACAACGTGGCCAATTCCTGCATTGCCGCTGGAGACAGCGTTTGAAGCGCATTGTCGCCGCGATAGAAACTTTCGGTCGGCGCGCCCTCGGCAAAGATCACCAGATGATCATCCAGGATCAAATGATAGTAGTCGACCTCTTCAACCGCCGTATCGACATAGATGCCGGGTAAATCGGTCAGCTTGATGGCGCTGATCAGCACTTCGCTGACACCGAACATCCGCCGTGCGATCGGTGAGACGGCCAACATCCGGTGCTGCCGCGAGACCAGCAGATCACGCGCAGGCAACATGCCGCCAAGTGCGCCTGCCTTGATGCGCACAGGGCGCAGTTTCGGCGTTTCCCGCAATTCCGGCGATGTGACCTTGCGCGACAGTTTCAGCCGCAGAGGCTGAAAACCGGCATCCAGCGTCGCAATCATGTCGCCTTCGCGCAGATCCTCGACGGCCACCTGGCCACGATCAGTCTCGATGCGCGTACCGGCAGCAAAACAGGCGAAATAGCCAGCATAGCCGTTTGCTTGCTGGTGCGACGTCCGCTCTTGATTAAAGACATAGGTGCGGCCGGGAACAAGTTCGACGGTCGAGACAAGGCCATCAACCGCGCCCTGCTGAAAGCCGTCGCCACCAAACATGAGCGAGGTGACCTTGTGACCGCTAGAGGGGTTCAGCAGATCATAGGCCGTGTGTACGGTCGTGCCGGCAGGGATCGTTCGGCCATCGATGGTCACGGTCGATGTCACCGTCTGGTTTTCATCGACCTCGTCGAACACCGCGTCATCGTCGGAAATTTCTATGGCTGTCGGGGTTGCGCCGGGGCGAAGCGTCAGCCTGAAGTTCGGCGATCCCGCAGCAGCTGAGCCTTGCTCATCGGGCAGGCCCTGGACGAAATCGGACGGGCTGTAAACATATACTACTGGCATAAAAAACCTACATCGCTTGGCAACTCTTGCCAGCTATATAGCCGGTTTGAACCTGGCAGACCAGTTCCGGCACCAGGCAGCGGTCAAATGTCCCGGTTCCGCTACCTGGTTGCAACAGCATCTGTCGCGCGGTCGGGCGGGGCTGTCAGGTCGACGCAACCAGTTAAAATCGCGCCATTCCCTCATCCCGCCATTGCCGCCGCGCTTTCCGGCAGTTCCTCGTCGAACAGGCGCTGATAGAATTCGGCCACGGTCTGGCGTTCCAGTTCGTCGCATTTGTTCAGGAAGGTCAGGCGGAAGGCGTAACCCACATTGTCGAAGATGCGGGCGTTCTGGGCCCATGTGATCACCGTACGCGGCGACATGACGGTGCTGAGATCGCCCTGCATGAACGCGGTGCGGGTCAGATCGGCCAGCGTGACCATCTGGTTGATGGTTTTGCGGCCCTTCTCGTTATTGTAGTTCGGGTTCTTGGCCAGAACGATGGCGGCCTCTGCATCGTGGCGCAGGTAATTCAGCGTGGCGACCAGCGACCAGCGGTCCATCTGGCCCTGGTTGATCTGCTGGGTGCCGTGATAAAGGCCGGTTGTATCACCCAAGCCCACCGTGTTGGCCGTCGCGAACAGGCGGAAATAGGGGTTCGGCGTGATCACCTCGTTCTGGTCCAGCAGGGTCAGCTTGCCGTCGGCCTCGAGCACGCGCTGGATCACGAACATCACATCGGCGCGGCCGGCATCGTATTCGTCGAACACGATGGCCGTCTGGTTGCGCAGCGCCCAGGGCAGGATGCCTTCGTGGAATACCGTCACCTGCTTGCCATCGACCAGCTTGATCGCGTCTTTGCCGATCAGGTCGATCCGGCTGACATGGCTGTCGAGGTTGACGCGCACGCAGGGCCAGTTCAGCCGGGCTGCGACCTGTTCGATATGGGTCGATTTGCCGGTGCCGTGATAGCCCTGGATCATCACCCGGCGGTTATAGGCAAAGCCCGCCAGAATCGCCAGGGTCGTGTCGGGGTCGAATTTATAGGTGCTGTCGATATCAGGCACGCGGTCGGTCTTTTCGGCAAAGCCCTTGACCTTCATGTCACTGTCCAGACCGAAAACCTCGCGCAGGTCGATCTCTTCGGTGGGTTTGGCGTGTTCGTCCAGCATATCGGCCCCTCATACTCGTATCCGCAGCTTGATCGCGCATTCGTGGGGCGGACGCAAGATGGGCGGCGTTGACGACTGCACCTTGTGCAGCCTAACTAGGGGCGTGTTTGCCAAAGGACAGCCTTGCCCATGGATCGCCGTCTAGCCGATGTAGAAGACATGATCGCCCGCGTCGCGTTGGGCGACCGGCATGCATTCGAGGCGCTTTACGACGCCACCTCGGCCAAGCTGCATGCCGTCTGTCTGTCTGTGCTGAAGGATCGACCGCTGGCAGAAGAGACGTTGCAAGAGGTGTTCATCCGCGTCTGGAAGAATGCCGACCGCTATGCCGCGAACGGGCTGTCGCCGATGACCTGGCTGATCACGATCGCGCGCAACCGCTCTATCGACAAGCTGCGCGCCAAGAAGGGACGTCCCGGTGCCGCGCCGGCGGAAATGGCGGAGGCCGTGCCGTCCTCGGCCCCCGGCCCCGAAGAGATGACCATTCGCAATCAACAGCGACGGATGCTGGAAAGCTGTCTGGATGAGATCGGCTCGACGCAGGCCAAGGCGTTGCGCGCGGTTTATCTGGAAGGCGCCAGCTACGCCGAACTGGCGCAGACCGCCGGTGCCCCGATCAACACCGTGCGCAGTTGGCTGCGTCGCGGGCTGGTGCAGTTGAAGGACTGCGTGAGCCAATGAGTGATGAACACCTGACCCCGGAACAGGAAAACGAGGCACTGGCCGCCGAATTCGCGCTTGGCCTGCTTGAGCCCGACGAGGCCGAGGCGGTGCATCAGCGCATGGTCAATGACCCGGTCTTCGCCAGCGCCGTGCGCGACTGGCAAGAGCGGTTTTCGGCAATGGCCGATGAACTGACTGCCGTGATGCCGCCTGCCCGCGCCATGCTGAACATCCAGCGCGCCCTTGGCCTGGTCGATGAACCGCTGTCGAAGGTGCCAGAGATCCGTCGCGGACGCGGCAAGCAAACGGGCGGTGGCTGGTTCGGCTGGCTGGCCGGTGCGGTCGTGGCCGGTGCCGTGGCGCTGGCGGTGATCTTGTTGCCGCAGACGGATGCGCCCGGTTTCGCCGCCGATCTGGTGGCCGAACAGGGTGTGTTGCGGGTCGAGGCAAGACTGGACGGGCGCGATATGGAAGTCGCGCTGGCCGAGGGTGCGCCTGCGGATGATCGGGATTTCGAGTTGTGGTGGATTGCCGATCAGGATGCCACGCCTGTCTCGCTTGGGGTGTTGCCGCGCGATGGTCGGGCCAGCATGACCCTGCCCGAGGGGCTGGAGCCGGGTGATACCGTGCAACTGGCCGTATCGGACGAACCTCTGGGCGGTTCGCCCACCGGTGTGCATGGTCCTGTGCTGGCAATCGGGCCGCTCACACGTTTGTGAAACAAAAACCTGCGCGGGCAGGCGCAACTTTTCTGAAATGGCCTCGTGGATGTTGGCAGAGGGCGCGATTGGCGCGCCTCGCTGACAGACGGAGGAACTACCATGACCCCGAAGAAAACCACGATCCGCGCCGCGATCATCGCTGCTGGTGTCACTTTGGCCGCACCTATGGCCTTTGCCCAGAACACGATGGTCGGCGGAGCCGAGATGTTCCCGGACCGCAATATCGTCGAAAACGCCGTGAACTCGGCGGATCACACGACGCTGGTTGCTGCAGTTCAGGCCGCCGGTCTGGCTGAAACGCTGTCGGGTCCTGGCCCGTTCACCGTCTTTGCACCGACCAACGCAGCCTTTGCTGCCCTTCCCGATGGCGCAGTCGATGATCTGCTGAAGCCGGAAAACAAGGACGCGCTGACCACCGTTCTGACCTGCCATGTTGCCGCTGTGGACGCGATGTCGCCTGCCATCGGCCAGATGATCGCTGATGACGGCGGTTCGCACGCCATCGAAACGGTCGGCGGTTGTGTCCTGACCGCAGCGATCCGCGAAGGCGACAATGCGCTGACGCTGACCGATGAAAACGGCACCGTGGCGACCGTCACCATCCCCGATGTGGACCAGTCGAACGGCGTCATCCATGTCATCGACGCGGTTCTGATGCCGAAAATGTAAGCAGAGGCGCGCCTTGGGCGCGTTTCTACCACCCATTGTCCCCGTACCTTCCATGCGGAACGGGGCCACCCGCGCGCCCCCTCTTGAGCGCGGGACCGCCCGCCCGCCTCACCCGGCGGCGCGGGCGGTATTTATTCCGATATCCGGGCAGGTCGGCTTGCTCTTCTTGACCTGACAGCCTACGGCGCCGTGAACCAAGCTTGCATGAGATGCGTTAGCCCGGCAGGTTCGGACATAACGCGAGATGGAGTAGCAGTATGAGCGGTTTGATTGCCCTGTTGGACGATGTGGCCTCGATCTCGAAAGTCGCGGCGGCCTCTATCGACGATGTGGCAGGTCAGGCCGCCAAAGCCGGCGCCAAGGCTGCCGGTGCCGCGATCGACGATGCGGCCGTCACGCCCAAATATGTGCAGGGCTTCGACGCCAGCCGCGAATTGCCCATCGTCTGGAAGATCACGCGCGGGTCCATTTTCAACAAGATGGTGATTCTGCTGCCCGCGGCGCTGCTGCTGTCGGTGTTTGCACCCTGGCTGATCCCGCCGCTGCTGATGCTGGGCGGCTGTTATCTGTGCTATGAGGGCGCCGAAAAGGTTGCGCATGCCCTTGGCAGCAAATCCGACGCGCATGACAGCGAAAAGCACACCCACCCCGAATCCGAAGGCGCTGCACTGGAAGAAAAGCGCGTGGCAGGTGCGATCAAGACCGATTTCATCCTGTCCGCCGAAATCATGACCATCGCGCTGTCCACCATCCCAAGCGATGAAACGCTGTGGATGAAGGGGCTGATCCTGGCCGTGGTCGCCATTGGCATCACCGTCGCCGTTTACGGATTTGTCGCGCTGATCGTGAAGGCCGACGACGTTGGCGTGCATCTTGCCACCAGCCGCAGCGGCATTCTGGCCGGGTTGGGTCGGGGGATCGTGAAATTCATGCCCTATTTCATGAAGGTCCTGACCATTGTCGGCACCGCCGCAATGATCTGGGTCGGTGGCCAAATCATCATTCACGGCCTGCATCAGATGGGCCAGCACCAGCCCTATGAGTGGATCCATCACCAATCCGAGGCTGCCGCAGCCGCACTGCCGCAGGCGCCGGGTCTGGCCGCTTGGGCCACGACGGCCTTTTTTGACGGCATCGTCGGGCTGATCCTTGGCCTGATCCTGATCCCCATCGTCAAATACGTGGTCAACCCGTTGCTGAACGTGACGATCATCCCGTTGATCGCCTGGGTTAAGGGATTGTTCGGAAAGACTGAGCAGGTTTAGCATCGTTGACCGGACGGTCAAAGACTGTCACATTTCCTTCATAAAATGGTTGCCGGCTTGTCACGGAGGGGCGCTAGATCGCCGACAGGTCAGTAATCTCAACAGGAGGAAAATCTGATGAAAGCAATGTTCACGGGCACAGCCATGGCGCTGGCACTTTCAGTGACGGCGGCGCATGCGCAGACCGAGGTCCAGTGGTGGCATGCCATGGGCGGCGAACTGGGCGCCAAGCTGGAAGAAATCGTTCAGGGCTTCAATGACAGCCAGTCCGATTACAAGGTCGTGCCGTCCTACAAGGGTACCTATCCCGAAACCATGACCGCCGCGATTGCTGCGTTCCGCGCCGATGAGCAGCCTGCCATCGTGCAGGTCTTCGAGGTCGGCACCGGCACCATGATGGCCGCCGAGGGCGCAATCGTCCCGGTCTATCAGTTGATGGCCGATCAGGGCGCGAGCTTCGATCCCGCCGCCTTCCTGCCGCAGGTCGTGGGTTATTACACCGATACCGATGGCAATATGCTGTCGATGCCGTTCAACAGCTCGACCCCGATTCTGTATTACAACAAGAACGTCTTTGAAGCCGCCGGTCTTGATCCGGAAACCCCGCCCAAGACCTGGGGCGAGATGGAAGAGTTCTCGAAAAAGATCATGGAATCGGGCGCGGCTGACTGCGGCTTTACCACCGGTTGGGTCAGCTGGATCCAGACGGAAAACTTCAGCGCATGGCACAACCAGCCGATCGGCACGATGGAAAACGGTTTCGGCGGGCTGGATGCGCGGCTGTCGCTGAACGGTCCGGTGCAGGTCAAGCATTGGGGCAATCTGAAGAAATGGGCTGACGAAGGCATCTTCAAATACGGTGGCCCGGTTGGCGGCGATAACGCACCGCCGATGTTCTATTCGCAGGACTGTGCGATGATCATGAACAGCTCGGCCAGCCGCGCAGGCGTGATCGCCAATGCCACCGACTTCGAGGTCGGCTTTGGCCAGTTGCCCTATTACGACGATGTCGAAGGCGCACCGCAGAACACCATCATCGGTGGCGCGACGCTGTGGGTCCTGTCGGGCCGCCCCGACGAGGAATATGCGGGTGCTGCGAAGTTCTTTGAATACATGGCCAGCGCCGACGTTCAGGCTGACTGGGCCTCGTTCTCGGGCTATCTGCCGATCACTCAGGCAGCAGCCGATCAGATGTCGGGCTATTTCAGCGAAAACCCCGGTGCTGACACGGGCCTGAACGAGATCACGCTGAACGAGCCGACCGAGAATTCCAAGGGTCTGCGCTTTGGCAACTATGTCCAGATCCGCGGCATCATCGACGAGGAATTCGAGCAGCTGATGGCCGGTTCCAAGGATGCCCAGGGCGCGCTGGACAGTCTGGTCGAGCGCGGAAATGCGCAGATCGAAGAGTTCCAGGCACAGAGCCAATAACACCGGACCGGGGCCGAAGCAGTTCGCTGTGGCCCCGTCCTTTCACCTGCCGGGGCCGCGATGAAGCGCACAATCTTTCGCAACCAACTGTTGCCATGGCTATTGCTGGCCCCCCAGCTTGCCATCACATTCATCTTTTTCATCTGGCCCGCCGCGCAGGCCGTCTGGCAAAGTTTCCTGCGCGAAGACGCCTTTGGCATCAAATCCACCTTTGTCGGGATGGAGAACTATCTGCGGCTGATTGACAGCGCGGAATATATGAACTCGCTCAAGGTGACGGCCCTGTTTTCCGTCTCGGTCACCATCATGTCGATGGGCACGGCGCTGTTGCTGGCCATCGCGGTCGACCGGATGATCAAATCGACGCGCATCTATACGACGCTGCTGGTCTGGCCCTATGCGGTGGCGCCTGCCGTCGCCGGTATCCTGTGGTGGTTCATCTTCAACCCGACCATCGGGATCATGCCCTATATCCTGTCGGGGTTCGGCTATGACTGGAACCACATCTCTGACAAGGGCGACGCGATGCTGCTGGTGGTGATCGCCAGCGCGTGGAAGCAGATCAGCTATAACTTTCTGTTCTTCGTCGCCGGTCTGCAATCCATTCCGCCATCCCTGCGCGAGGCCGCAGCCATCGACGGCGCCGGCCCGGTAAAGCGCTTTTTCACCATCACCTTTCCGCTGCTGTCGCCCACGACCTTCTTTCTGCTGGTCGTCAACATCGTCTACGCCATGTTCGACACCTTTGCCGTGATCGACAGCACCACCGAGGGCGGACCGGCGCAGGCCACCAATATCCTGGTCTACAAGGTCTATTTCGACGGCTTCGTCGGCCAGAACCTTGGCAGTTCGGGTGCGCAGTCGGTGATCCTGATGGGGATCGTCATCATCCTGACGGTGATCCAGTTCCGTTGGGTCGAGAAGAAGGTCGAATACTGATGATCGAGAACCGGCCTGTTCTGAACTTTCTGGCGCATCTGGTGCTGATCCTTGGCGTGGCGATTGTGGCCCTGCCTGTCTGGATCGCCTTTGTCGCCTCGACCCATACCGCAACCGATTTCAGTTCCGGCACGATCCCGATGTGGCCCGGGCCCCATCTGGTCGAAAACTACAGCCGGATGCTGGACAGCGGCCTGTCGACCAGTGGCACGCCGCCGGTCGGGCGGATGATGTTCAACTCGATGATCATGGCGCTGTCGATCGCGATCGGGAAGATCATCATCTCGGTGCTGTCGGCATTCGCCATCGTCTATTTCCGCTTTCCGCTGCGCAATATGGCATTCTGGTGCATCTTCATCACCCTGATGCTGCCGGTCGAAGTGCGGATCGTGCCGACCTTTCAGGTGGTCGCAGGGCTGGGCCTGTTGAACAGCTATGCCGGCCTGTCGATCCCGCTGATCGCGTCGGCCACGGCGACATTTTTGTTCCGACAGGTCTTTATGACCATCCCGGATGAACTGACCGAGGCCGCACGCATCGACGGCGCTGGCCCGATGAAATTCTTTCGCGATATCCTGCTGCCGCTGTCGCGCACCAATATCGCGGCGCTTTTCGTCATTCTGTTCATCTATGGCTGGAACCAGTATCTGTGGCCGCTGCTGATCACGACGGACGCGCAATATTACACCATCGTCGCGGGCATCAAGCGGATGGCCGATGCGGTCGACGGCCTGCCGCAATGGCATCTGGTCATGGCGACGGCGATGCTGGCAATGCTGCCGCCCGTGGCGGTGGTGATCTTCATGCAAAGGCTGTTTGTCAAAGGCCTTGTCGAGACGGAGAAATAATCGTGGCATCCATTACCCTCGACAATGTCGGCAAGGTCTATCCCGACGGCACCCGCGCCATCGGCGGCGTTGATCTGGACATCGCGGACGGCGAGTTCATCGTGCTCGTCGGCCCGTCGGGCTGCGGTAAATCCACGCTGCTGCGCATGGTCGCGGGGCTGGAGGAAATCACCGACGGCACGGTCAAGATCGGCGACCGCGTCGTGAACAAAGTCGAACCCGCCGACCGCGACATCGCCATGGTGTTTCAGAACTATGCGCTCTATCCGCATATGTCGGTCAGGAAGAACCTGGAATACGGGCTAAAGAACCGCCGCACGCCACGCGCGGAAATTGATCGCCGCGTGAACGAGGCCGCAGCCATCCTGCAGATCGGCGATTACCTGGAGCGCAAACCCCGCGCCCTGTCCGGCGGCCAGCGTCAGCGTGTCGCCATGGGCCGCGCCATCGTGCGAGAACCCGCCGCCTTTCTGTTTGACGAGCCGCTGTCCAACCTTGACGCCAAACTGCGCGTTGCCATGCGGCTGGAAATCAAGGAACTGCAAAAGCGTCTGCGCACGACATCGCTGTATGTGACCCATGACCAGTTGGAGGCAATGACACTGGCCGACCGTCTGGTGGTTCTGAATATGGGCACGGTCGAACAGATCGGCACGCCGCTGGAGGTCTATCGACGCCCCGCCAGTGCCTTTGTCGCGGGGTTCATCGGCAGCCCTGCGATGAACCTGATCTCATCGCGTGCGGTGCCACAGCTACCGGGCAGTGCCCATGCCGGCCTGTTGGGCATCCGCCCCGAAGACCTGCAGATCGACCCCGCCGGACCGATCGAGCTGAATATCGGCGCGGTCGAGGAACTGGGTGCGCAACGCCTGGTTCATGGGCTTGTCGGCGGCGAGAATTTCACCGTGGCCATGCCATCGGACGCAGAACTGGGCGAGACGTTGCGCCTGACGATCCCTCCGCAGGCGCTGCACCGTTTCGACGCCGAAAGCGGCAAACGGCTGGACTGAACGCGCTTATCCACCCGGATCACGGCACGATCACAAGGTTGATTTTTGAGGACACTTTGCCGCCTGCGGTTGATGTTCCCCCTTTGTTCCGGGCCGACGATGTGTTAACCTCTATTCCCAAGCGAGAGGATAATGCGCATGTGCTTTTCGGTCTGTTCCCACGCCTCCCACCACCCCATCAACTGTATCGTGCCGCCGCATATTCTGCGGGTCGTTGCCCTGCGCGGTGACGAGCGTACGGCCGAGATGGCGCGCAGTCTGCTGAAGCAAAGCGAACAGTTGCGCGAGGAACGGCAGGACCACAGCCATGTCACGCCGCCACCACCCGAGGGGTCGCCCGCCGCGGTCAGGGCGCGCGCCGCAGGTGCGGTTGCAGCCTCGAGGTACAGTCCCAACCGACAGATCCATGACGGCCAGAACAAGGCCACACTGCCCGGCAAACTGGTGCGCGAGGAAGGCGATGACCCCTGCGGCATCGAGGATGCCGATCGTGCCTATGACGCGGCAGGCGAGGTCTTTGCGCTGTTCGGCGATGAGTTCGATCGCGATTCGCTGGATGGCAAGGGCATGCCCCTGATCGCGACGGTCAATCACCGGCGCCGCTATAACAACGCCTTCTGGGATGGCGAGCAGATGGCCTATGGCAATGGCGACGGTCAGTTGTTCACCACCTTCATCGATTTGTCGGTCATCGCCCATGAGATGACCCATGGCGTGATCCAGCATTCCGGCGGGTTGGTTTATCAGGATCAGTCGGGCGCGCTGAACGAAAGCATTGCGGATGTTTTCGGCACCATCGCGCTGCAGCGCCACAAGGGCCAGGATGTCTATCAGGCCGATTGGGTCATCGGCGGCGAAATCCTGGGTCCGGACATCAACGGCGTGGGTTTGCGCAGCATGAAGGCCCCCGGAACGGCCTATCACGACGATTTGATGGGTCAGGACCCGCAGCCCTTTCACATGGACAACTTCCTGTCCACCAGCGACGATCATGGCGGGGTGCATATCAATTCGGGCATCCCGAACCACGCCTTTTATCTGTACTGCATGTATATGGGCAGCAATTCCTGGGAAAAACCGGGGCAAATCTGGTATCGCGCGCTACAGGAACTGAACAATCCGCTGGCCAGCTTTGCCCAATGGTCCGACCAGACGGTCGCGGCGGCCATCGAGCTTTACGGCATCGGCAGCCTCGAAGTGACCATGCTGCGACGGGCCTGGAAGCTGGTCGGTCTGCCCACCTGAGCATCCTGTCCTTTCAGCGAACTTGCCGGAATCGGCATCAGCCCTTATCTTTTGCGTGATGAGTTGCGCAACGATAACGGCTGGATGCATCGCCATGATCATTGAAATTTCCTCCAGCGGTGGCTTTGGTGGGCTTGCTGCTGCTGGGCTGAACAAACGGATCGACGTGGATCAACAGGCCCCTTCGGTCCGTCAGGAAATCTGCGAGATGTTCGAACCACAGGATCTGCGCCAATTGGCCGCGCTGACCCCGAATGCGCGGCGCGCGGATGGCATGGTCTACCGCATCACCGTGACCGATCGTCAGGACGGCGCGCATGTCTATACCATCCCGGAGGATCAACTGCCGGCCGAGATGCTGGATCTGATCGACGCGATGTAACCCGGACCCGTGGCCGCAGAGCCGTAGGATCACGGCCCACACGCTGCGCCTGCCGGCCTAGACCCGCGCCTCGCTGCCGGGCAGCACCCCGAATTCCCGACGATAGGCGCGTGAAAACGCATCCGGCGCGCCATAGCCGAATTGCCGCGCCACCCGTTCGACCCGCGCGCCCTTTTGCAGTTCTCCGCGCGCCAGAATCATGCGCCAGCGCCGCAGATAGGTCATTGGCGACACGCCCACGGTTTCCCCGAAAAGCTGCTTGAAATGGCTGTGCGACAGCCCGGCCCGCTCGGCCAGATCAGTGCTGCGCCAGCCGCGTTCGGGCGCGTCATGCATCGCAACCAGCGCATGACTGATGCGCGGATGCGCCAGACCGCCGAACAGTCCCGGGGCAGCGGTTCCGCGTTCGATCTGGCGGCGCAGGATCCAGACGACCAGAACCTCACCCAAGCGCGCCATCACGGCAGGGCCGCCGCAGCGACCGTCGCGATATTCATGCGCCAGCAGCGCGGTCAGATGGCCTGTGTCACTGTCTGGCTGAGCCGTCTCTGAGACCAGCGCCGGCATGGCATTCAACAAAGGGCTGTATTCGCTGCCGAAATCCACCGACAGGCTGAACAGGATCCGCCCCGATGTATCAGGCACGATCCCGATTTCGCGGGGCTGCAAACAGATCTCGATCCGGCCCGAGGCATCCTCGACCGCCGCAAGATTGGCCTGATCGGCAGGCACGGCATGCACGCCAAGCCGCATCCGGTCCAGCAGCGCCGTCAGTCGGTCCAGGCCCATGAAAATCCTTTCAGTCGGTTCTTTCGGATCTATTCCGCTTATAAGGCTGATATCGACACCCGACAACAACATTTGAAGGAAATCGATATGCTTATCCCCCGTCAGAAAACCCCTGCGCTGGCCCTGCCTACCGTCGCCAATGGCGCGTTTGATCTGGCGACCGAGACCAGCCAGCGCGGCACCGTGGTCTGCTTTTACCGTGGGCTGCATTGCCCCATCTGCGCGACCTATCTGACCGAGTTGGAACGTCAGACCCCGAAATTCGCCGAGCGCGGCTTTGGCACCATTGCCATCAGCACCGACGGCGCCGATCGCGCGGCTGCGATGGCCGAGAAGATCAAGGCAAGCCAGCTGCGCATCGCCTATGATCTGAGCCTGCAGCAAGCGCGTGAATGGGGGCTGTATCTGTCGGCAGGACGCGGCAAGACCTCGATCGGGATCGAAGAGCCAGAACTGTTTTCCGAACCGGGCGTGTTCATCCTGCGCGAAGATCAGACGCTGTATTATGGTTCGGTCCAGACGATGCCATTCGTGCGTCCGCATTTCGCCGATTTCATGGGTGCGCTGGATTTCACCACCGCCAATGATTACCCGGCACGCGGCGAATTCACCGGCGAAGTCTGACCCGGAAACCGATCGCGGGCCGGTTCAGCCGGCCCGCAGCACGCCTAACCGGCAGCGGCCTTGGCGGGTTGCGCCCGTTCGACCAGCCGCGCGAAAAAGCTGGCCCCCACCGGCGCGATCTCGTCATTGAAATCATAGGCTGTGTTGTGCACGCCCGCGCTTTCGCCCTGCCCGATGAACAGATAGCAGCCCGGTCGTGTTTCCAGCATATAGCTGAAATCCTCGGCCCCCATCTCGCGCCCGCCATCGCCGATCACGCCATCTTCGCCCGCGATGTCTTGCGCGGTTTGCACGGCAAAGCTGGTCTGGTCGATATCATTCACGGTCGCGGGATAGCCGCGTTCGTAGTCCAGCTGGATCTGAATATCATAGGCCGCTGCCTGCCCGTCGCAGATCTGCTGCAAGCGGCGCTGCACCATCTGGCGCACCTCATCCGAAAAACAGCGCACGGTGCCGCAGATATAGGCGGTTTCAGGCACGATATTGTCGGCGCTGCCGGTGTGGATCTGGGTGACGGAAATGACCAGATCGTCCATCGCATAATGGTTGCGGCTTGAAATGGTCTGGATCGCACTGACGATAGCCACGGCAGCAACGACCGGATCGGCGGTCAGGTGCGGCATGGCGGCGTGGCCACCGCGCCCGCGCAGATTGATGTGGAAATTGTCGACCGAGGCCATGATCGGGCCGGGCGTCGTCTGAAACGTCCCCGCGCTCTGCCCCGGATTGTTATGCAGCGCAAAGACACGGGCGATGTCGAACTGGTCCATCATGCCGTCCTGCACCATGGCGTTGCCGCCGCCGCCATCCTCTTCGGCCGGCTGAAAGATCAGGGCGACGCGGCCGGCGAAATTGCGGGTCTCGGCCAGATAGCGCGCGGCCCCCAGCAGCATGGTGGTGTGCCCGTCATGGCCGCAGGCATGCATCCGCCCCGGCACTGTAGAGGTCCAGTCCGCGCCCGTTTCCTCATCCATCGGCAGCGCGTCCATATCGGCGCGCAGCCCGATGGTCGGCCCGGCACCTTGCCCGTTGATGATCGCGACGACGCCGGTGCGTCCGATGCCTTCGTGGATCTCATCGACCCCGAATTCCCGCAAACGCGCGGCCACGAAAGCCGCGGTCTCGTGGCAGTCGAAACCCAGTTCCGGGTGCTGGTGCAGGTGGCGCCGCCATGCGGTCATGTCGGGGCCGAATTCGGCGATGCGGTTCAGGACGGGCATGATGTGGACTTGGCTTTCAGGCTGTGGCACTTGGCGCGCATTGGTGCAGGAATGACGGGGGAATGCAATGCGTGACACCAGAGAGGCACAGGCCCAGATTGCGCGGCTGATTGGCATCATGGCCGATTTGCGCGACCCCGACAGCGGCTGCCCGTGGGATATCGAGCAGGATTTCGCATCCATCGCGCCCTATACGATCGAAGAGGCCCATGAGGTCGCGGATGCCATCGACCGCGCGGCATGGGATGAATTTCCCGGCGAACTGGGCGATCTGCTGCTGCAGGTGGTGTTTCACGCACAGATGGCGGACGAACAGGAGATGTTCGACTTTGCCGATGTCGCGCGTCGGATCAGCGACAAGCTGGTCGCGCGCCATCCGCATGTCTACGGCGACGAGTCGCGCGACAAGTCAGCCGAGCAACAGGTCAAGGACTGGGAAACGATCAAGGCTGCCGAACGCGCCGGCAAGGCCGAAAAGGGCGTGCTGGACGGGGTGGCGCTTGGGCTGCCCGCGCTGACCCGTGCCATCAAGCTGCAAAACCGTGCCGCGCGGGTCGGCTTTGACTGGCCGTGTGCGGCCGATGTGCTGGACAAGATCACCGAGGAGGCAGCCGAACTGGTCGAGGCGCGTGATACCCTTGGCCCAGAGGCACTGAACGAGGAATTCGGCGACCTGATGTTCGTCATGGCCAATCTGGCACGGCATCTGCAGATCGACCCCGAGCAGTCACTGCGTGCGGCCAACGCCAAATTCACCCGCCGTTTTCAGGCAATCGAGGCCGCGCTGGCCGCCGAGGGCCGCCGCGCCGAAGACAGCGATCTGGCGGAAATGGACGCGCTGTGGGATGCGGCAAAGCGGGTCGAAAAGGGCCGGGCCTGATCAGGGGCGCGGTCCGCCGGTCGACACCTGTCAGGGCAGAATGAAAAAGGCCGGCCCATGAGGTCCGGCCTTTCTGCGTTCCTGAACCCTGCGGTCAGCCCGCCTTGGCCCGTGCGGCAACGCCGTTGGTGCGGCGGTCGCGCAGTTCTTCGGCCACCAGGAATGCCAGTTCCAGCGACTGGCTGGCGTTGAGGCGCGGATCGCAGGCGGTGTGATAGCGGTCCGACAGATCCTCATCGGTCACGGCGCGCACGCCCCCGGTGCATTCGGTCACGTCCTTGCCGGTCATTTCGAAATGCACACCGCCGGGGATGGTGCCCTCGGCCTTGTGGATGGCAAAGAATTCGCGCACCTCGCGCAGGATCGAATCGAAGGGCCGCGTCTTGTAGCCGGTCGAGGATTTGATGACGTTGCCGTGCATCGGATCGCAGGACCAGACGACATTGGCGCCCTCTTCCTGCACGGTCTGGATCAGACGCGGCAGGTGGTCGCCGACATTGCCGGCGCCGAAACGCGCGATCAGGGTCAGGCGGCCAGCCTCGTTTTCCGGGTTCAGCTTGGCCATCAGCACCTTGAGATCCTCGGCCGTGGTCGAAGGGCCGGTTTTCAGGCCGATGGGGTTTTGAACGCCGCGCGCAAACTCTACATGGGCGCCGTCCGGCTGGCGGGTGCGGTCGCCGATCCAGATCATGTGGCCCGACCCCGCAACGGGAATGCCGGTGGTGGTGTCGATGCGGGCCATTGCCTCTTCGTATTCCAGCAACAGCGCCTCGTGGCTGGTGTAGAAATCGACCTTGGACAGTTGATGCGCGGTATCGCCGGTCACGCCGGCTGCCTGCATGAAGGCCATGGTATCGGCAATCCGTGTGGCCACTTCGCGGTATTTCGAGGCCTCGGGACCGTCAACGAAATCAGCGATCCAGCTTTGGACGCGGTGCATGTCGGCATAGCCGCCGGTGCTGAACGCGCGCAGCAGGTTCAGGCTGGCCGCGGCCTGCGTATAGGCCGCAAGCATCCGCTGCGGATCAGGGATGCGCGCATCGGCAGTGAAGTCAAAGCCGTTGACGATATCACCGCGATAGCTGGGCAGTTCCACGCCATCGACGGTTTCCGTGGGCGCGCTGCGCGGCTTGGCGAATTGCCCGGCCATGCGACCGACCTTAACCACGGGCAGTTGCGCGCCCCAGGTCAGCACGACGGCCATTTGCAGCATCACCTTGAAGGTGTCGCGGATATTGTCGGCGCTGAATTCGGCAAAGCTTTCGGCGCAATCGCCGCCCTGCAACAAAAAGGCCTCGCCGCGCGAAACCTGAGCCAGTTCGTCCCGCAGGCGGCGGGCCTCGCCTGCAAAAACCAGCGGCGGATATTTGGTCAGTTGCGCTTCGACCGCGTTCAGCGCGGCCTGATCGGTATAGTCCGGCATCTGGACGCGGGGATAGGCGCGCCAGCCGGCCTTGTCCCAACCTTGTGCGGCGGATACGGCGGTGCGATTTTCCTGCGTCGTCATGATACGAACTCCAAAGGGTTTATGTTCACCCCATATATGGAGAACTGACGTCGAGGAAAAGCCTTGCCTCTTGCGGCGGCTGCAATAGCGTGGATAGTCAAGCCGAAACGATAAGAATGCACTCGCATGACCAACGCGAAACCACGGCCCTATACTTTCCTACTGACTGATCGCTTTACGCTTTTGCCGTTCGCAGGCGCGATCGAGGCGATGCGGCTGGCCAACCGTGCTGTGGGGCACAGACTATATGACTGGCGGCTGATAGGTCCTGACGGCGACGTCGCCACCTGTTCCAATGGCGTACGAATCGCGCTGGATGGCGGGCTGGAGGACCTGCCCGGCCCGTCCCGCAGCGACGCCGTGGTGATCGTCTGCGGCGGCATCGATGTCCAGAAAGCGGCCTCGAAACCGGTGCTCAACTGGCTGCGCAAGCAAGAGCGCAGCGGCGCGATGATCGGTGCTGTTTGCACCGGCGCGTGGGTGCTGGCCGAGGCCGGCATGCTGGACGGGCGGCGCGCGACGATCCACTGGGAAAACCATGACGGTTTCGCCGAGGCCTTTCCGCAGGTCGATCTTTACCGCTCGGTCTTTGTCAATGACGGCAACCGGATCACGGCGGCGGGCGGCACGTCCTCCATCGACCTGATGCTGCACCTGATCGCGCAGGATCACGGCGATGCCCTGGTGGCCGAAATCGCCGACCAGATGCTGCACACGACGATCCGCAGCGATCAGGACGATCAGCGTCTGTCGATCCCCACCCGCATCGGCGTGCGCCATCCGCGTCTGGCCGAAGTGATCGCGCGGATGGAATCCAATCTGGAGGAACCGATCAGCCCCGCGCAACTGGCCGCCGATGCCGGCATGTCGACCCGCCAGCTTGAACGGCTGTTCCGCCGATACCTGAACCGCAGCCCCAAGCGGTACTATATGGAAACCCGGCTGGCGCGGGCGCGCAATCTGCTGATGCAAACGCAGATGTCGATGATCGAGGTGGCACTGGCCTCGGGCTTTTCCAGCCCTTCGCATTTTTCGAAATGCTACCGGGCGCGCTATGGCAGCACGCCTTACCGCGAGCGGGGCACCGGCAGCGCGTAGATGCCCGACCTGCCCCGCCGACCCACGGAAATCCGGTTAACCCGCTGTTAACACTTATTGGTTAACGCTGTTTCTGGCTCGGGTTCGCAGACGGCCCGCGCCACTGGGCAAGCGGCGCATGGCGCCAGTCAGGCGGGACGCGCGGATGGAACAGCAGATCACGATTCTGACGCTGAAAGCGCAAGCGCCGGTGAAAACCAGTGGCGGGCTGAACGAACGACAGACCCCTTTTGCGGCCAGCCCGCGAACACAGCCATTGAACCTCGATCATGTCGAGGTCACCACCATGCATGTCAGCGATGACGACACCGAACTGGACGGCATCTACGCCAGCAAAAGCTATGCGGGCGGGGTCGATGCCAATCAGGTGCTGTCTGAGGATCTGGTGTTGCAGACCGGCCAGACCGGCCATACCCAGACTTTCGCCGCCGGCACCCAGGTCGGCTATGACTTCTCGGGGCTGATGCTGCAGATCGAGGATGACGTTGTCGTCGCAGCCTACGAGGTCGCCTTTCCTCGCCTGGTTGGCAGCAGCGCCTTTGGCGATATCATGGGCGGCCGGTTTTCGGTGATGATCATTCCAGTGCCCTATACGACCGATGATGGCGTGGCCCTGGACCCTCAGCCCTTCGACCCAATGAAAACCTATTTCTTCAAGGATTACAAAGACTACAACAGCGCCGATTTTGCGATCGACTATCAGTCGGTCGATTGCTTTGCCACCGGCACGCTGATCGCCACGCCCGGCGGTCTGCGCCGGGTCGAAACGCTGCAGGCCGGCGATCTGGTGACCACGCGAGACGAAGGGCCGCAGGTCCTGAGATGGGCCGGTCACGTTCATGTCAATGCCCGGCGGCTGGACCAGCAACCGAACCTGCGCCCGATCCGCATTGCCGCGAACAGCCTTGGGCCGGGGCACCCCAAGCGTGATCTGGTGCTGTCACCGCAGCATCGCGTGCTGGTCAGATCACCGATCGTGCAGCGCATGTTTGGCGTTTACGAAATACTGGTCGCGGCCAAGCATCTGGTCACGCTGCCGGGCATCGAGGTCATGACGCCGCCGCATGGGGTTGGATACCATCACCTGCTGCTGGACCACCATCAGATCCTGTGTTCGGAAGGGGCGTGGACCGAAAGTCTGTATCTGGGTCCACAGGCGATGAAGGGACTGCCCGCGGCGGCGCGGCGCGAGATCATGGCGTTGTTTCCCGAACTGAAAACGGCTGAATTTCGGCCCCCATCCCGCCGTCGGTTGCTGGATGGGCGCGAGGGGCGCAGGCTGGCGATGCGCCACGGCAAGAACCGCAAACATCTGTTCGATGCGGACAAAACCATGGCGGGACAAAGACTATTGTCTGTTTGATCGGGCCGGATTAGCCTGCCGCGCATGAGCAGTTTCACCATCGATGACGCTGAATTTCCCGCCGATGAGGGCGATGTCATTCGCATGATGCGCGACTATGCCGACTGGCTGGGCGTCGATATCGGGTTTCAGGGATTTGAAAGTGAAATCAAGGCTTTGCCGGGGGAATACGCGCCTCCGAGCGGGGCGCTGCTGGTGCTGCGCGACAGCGACGGCCAGCCGGTGGGCTGCGCGGCGTTCCGCGATCTGGGACAAGGCCGTTGCGAGCTAAAGCGCATGTATCTGGACATCGCCGCACGGGGGCAAGGTCAGGGCCGCGCCCTGGGCGAGGCGATCATGGAGCGCGCGCGGGCGGCAGGCTATCGCCGTATCGTACTGGACACGCTGGATTATATGGGCGCGGCCGTGAAATTGTACGACAGGCTCGGGTTTCAACCGATCGCACCCTATTACAACAACCCGCTCCCCGGGGCGATCTATTTCGGCCGCGATCTGTAGCGCGCACACTGCCCCTTGCACCAGCGCGCCGCTGAGGCGCGCGTTGCGCAACGGGTGATTTCAGCCGGAATTGAAAACAGCCTGCAAACGCTGGGTTTGAGGCCGCACAGCCCGTACACAGACCGCGCACAACCTGTACACAGGGCGTACACAGGCAGCGCGCGGTAGTGTTGCATCCAGGGTCCGCTTTGCGGACGAAGTGTGAATTCGCTGCAGCTGCGCCAATGGCTGCTTTCATGGCCACCACGAAAAGGTCGCAACCGACCGGCAATGGTCTTACAAAGTCCAATGAGACGCACGGTTGCGCTGTACCGGCCAGGAGTTTGTAGTGAGCCAGAAGCTTTCAGCGGCTTTGTCCGCAGCAGAGAAAATTCGTGCCCAGTTTTTCCGGGATGCAAGCACCTTCATGCTCGCGGGTTCGGTGGTTCGAGGTGACGCAACAGCTTATTCTGACCTTGACTTGGTCGTGGTCTTTGAACGCGTTGATAGCGCCAAAAGACAATCTTTTGTTTTCGAGGGCTGGCCCGTTGAAGCCTTCATTCACGATCCGCAAACTCTGGAATACTTCTTTCGGGAGGTGGACCGTCCGTCGGGAGTGCCATCTCTGCCCAACATGGTCAGCGAAGGCATTGAGCTATCCTGCGAAACCAAATTCGGCAGTCGTATGAAAGACCTAGCATCCCGAGTTTTGGCAGAAGGCCCGATCATATGGGGTCAGAAAGAACGCGAAAACTCACGATATGCAATCAGCGATATGGTTGAAGATATCCGCGAGCCTCGCAACAGAGCTGAGCTTCGTATCGTCGTCTCAAATCTATACTCGGCCATCGCAGATCATTTCCTCCGGTCGCAAAGTCAATGGTCGGCTAAAGGCAAGAGCATTCCTAGAAGGCTCATGAGCGTTGATCCCGAGTTCCACAATCGTTTCGCACAGGCTTTCGAGACAGCATTCACAAGCGACGATGCCGCAGCTGTCATTCGACTTTGCGAAGACGTTTTGGAACCGGATGGAGGCTTTCTTTTTGACGGCTATATCCGCGATGCACCAAAAGAGTGGCGTATTCCTAACGCGTGATGGCGTGTTAGCCGCCATTCGTACTCAACGCAGCATCGCTCAAAATGGCCTCAAAGCGGCCTTCCGCGCCGCTTGGCCTGCGAAAGCCAGGGTCCCTCAGCCGCCCCGCCCATGCGGCTTGTCCCAGTCGATCACCGGGTTGATCGGGATGATGCGGTTGGGGTTAATCGTGGGGTGGCTGTAGTGATAGTGCCGCACGATGTGGGCGAAGTCGACGGTTTGGGCGACGCCGGGCCATTGGTACAGCTCTCGTGTCCAGCCCCAGAGGTTGGGGTATTCGCGCAGCCAGGCTCGGTTGCATTTGAAATGGGTGTGATAGACCGGGTCGAAGCGGGCGGCGGTGGTGAACAGGCGCCAGTCGGCCTCGGTGATCCGGTCACCTGCGAGGTAGCGGTTTTCCGACAGGATGCCTTCGATCCAGTCGAGGCTGTCAAAGAGCGGGTGGACCGCCTCGTCATAGGCCTTTTGGCTGGTGGCAAAGCCGGATTTGTAGACGCCGTTATTGACCGTGTCATAGATGCGGTCGTTCAGCGCGTCGATGCGGTCGCGCAGGGTTGCGGGGTAGTTGTCGTCATCATTGCCGGTCAGGTCGTTGAAGGCGCTGTTGAACATGCGGATGATGTCGGCGCTTTCGTTGGACACGATCTGGTCGGTTTGCTTGTCCCACAGGATCGGCACCGTGACCCGGCCGCTGCATTCGGGTTCGCTGCGCAGGTAGATGTCGCGCAGGAAGGCTGATCCGAACAGGGTGTCGCCGGTGGCGCCGGGGAAGTCGGTGTCGAAGCTCCAGCCGTCCGACATCATGTCGGGATGCACGGTCGAGACGTCGATATGCGGTGTCAGCCCTTTCAGCGCGCGAAAGATCAGCGTGCGATGCGCCCAGGGGCAGGCCAGCGAGACATAGAGGTGATAGCGCCCGGTCTGGGCCTTGAAACCGCCCTGACCCGTCGGGCCCGCCGCGCCATCCGCCGTCACCCAGTTGCGAAAGCGCGAGGTGTCGCGTTTGAACGCGCCTCCGGTGGATTTGGTGTCGTACCATTCGTCGTGCCAGATCCCATCGACAAGCTGACCCATCTGCTGCTTCCTCGTCTCTGCTGTTGCCCGTGCCAGCCGACCCGCCCCGGGCGGGCTTGTCAATGCCGGTTGCATCGCGTTACCTCGCGCCGTCTGACAGGAAGGAAGCGCGTATGTTCACGATTGCCACTTGGAACATCAACTCGGTCCGGCTGCGCGAGGCGCTGGTGTGCCGGTTGCTGGCGGACGAGGCCCCCGACATCCTGTGCCTGCAAGAGATCAAATCGCCGGTCGAAAAGATGCCGGTTCAGAGTTTCGCCGATCTGGGTTACCGCCATGTCGTGGCGCGCGGGCAAAAGGGTTACAACGGCGTGGCGATCCTGTCGCGCCTGCCGATCGAGGATGCGGGAGATCGGGACTACGCCGCGATGGGCCATGCGCGGCATGTGGCGGCGCGGCTGGAAAACGGCGTGGTGATCCATAATTTCTATGTGCCGGCGGGGGGTGATATTCCCGACCGCGAGCAGAACCTGAAATTCGGGCAAAAGCTGGATTTCCTGACCGAGATGCGCGACGTGTTTCACGCCGAGCGGCCCGAGCGGTCGATTTTGGTGGGCGATCTCAACATTGCCCCGCGCGAGGATGACGTCTGGTCGCACAAGCAGTTGCTGAAGATCGTCAGCCATACGCCGGTCGAGGTCGAGCATCTGGGTGCGGCGCAGGATGCGGGCAAATGGGTGGATATCACGCGGCAGGACATCCCCGCGGGGCAGTTGTACAGCTGGTGGTCCTATCGCGCGCGGGATTGGGATGCGGCCGACAAGGGGCGGCGGCTGGATCATATCTGGGCGACCTCGGATATCGCGGGTGCCGGGCATGGCAGCCGGGTTTTGCGCCCGGTGCGCGGCTGGACGCAGCCCAGCGACCACGTGCCCGTTTTCGCCAGCTTTGATCTGTAACCATGGGCCGTTTTACGCGCCGCGCGCTGCTGCTGGGAACCGGGGCGATCATCGGTGCCTATGCCGCCAACCGGCTGGCGCCGTGGCATGACACATCGCACGGCGTGGCGCAGATCGGCGAGACGCCTGCGGGGTGGCTGAACGATGCCTCGCTGCTGTCGCCGACGCCGGTGGCCAAGCATATCGTGCTGAGCGAAGATCCGGGCGAGGCGCTGATTGCCCGTTTGCGCGCTGAACTGGCCGAGGCGCGGCAGGCGGGCCGGCCGCTATGTCTGTCTGCCGCGCGTCATTCGATGGGCGGGCAGTCGCTGCCGCGCGACGGCACTGCGCTGGGCTGGGACAATGGCCAAATCGAGATCGACAGCGCCGCGCAGACCTATCTGGCGCCGGGCAATGCGCGCTGGTCGCAGATCATCGCCGCGCTGGACCCGGTGGGGATGTCGCCCAAGGTGATGCAGTCGAACAATGATTTCGGGCTGGCCGCGACGTTCAGCGTCAATGCGCATGGCTGGCCGGTGCCGCATGGGCCGATGGGATCGACCGTGCGCGGACTGACGATGATGCTGCCCGATGGCGAGGTGGTGACCTGTTCGCGCGACGAAAACGCGGATCTGTTTGGCATGGCGATGGGCGGCTATGGCCTGATCGGGTTGATCCTGACGATGGAGGTCGAGGCCGCGCCGAACATGCGCATCACGCCCGGCTTTGAGCGGATGCCGGGAGAGGGGCTGGCGGATGCGTTTCTGGCCGCGCTGGATGATCCGGCGGTGGGCATGGCCTATGGCCGGCTGTCAGTGCAGCGGGCGGAGTTTCTGGATCAGGGGCTGATGATCGCCTATCGCCCCGACGAGGATCAGTCGGACCTGCCGCCGGCCTCTGGTTCGGGCTGGGTGTCGCGGGTCGCGGCCCATATCTACCGCGCGCAACTGTACCGAGAGCCCGCCAAGCGTCTGCGCTGGTGGACCGAGGCCAGCCTGAACCCGCGCCTTGGCGGCACATCGACGCGCAACTCCTTGATGAATGAGCCGGTGGTGACGCTGGATGACGGTGATCCGACGCGGACCGATATCCTGCATGAATATTTCGTCCCGGCGGATCGCTGGGCCGATTTCATCGCGGTTTGCAAACAGGCGATCCCGCCCAGCTATCAGGAGATGCTGAACGTCACGATCCGCTATGTCGCGGCTGACAAGGATAGCTGGCTGGCCTATGCGCCGACCCCGCGCCTTGCCGCCGTCATGTCCTTCAGTCAGGAAATGTCGGACCGGTCCGAGGCCGACATGGCGCGCATGACACGCGAGATGATCGACGGCATGGACCGGATCGGGGGCAGTTATTACCTGCCTTACCGCCCCCATGCGACGGTCGAACAGTTTGCCACGATTTACCCCCGCGCAGCCGGGTTTGCCGCAGCCAAGCGCCAGCTTGACCCGAGGCTGACCCTGCGCAACGCCCTTTGGGACACTTATCTGGAGCCGCTATGAGTTTTTATCAACGCGTCGCGCTGGTCTATGCCGTCATCCTGTTTGCGGTGGCGGCGATCAATTATATCCCCGGCCTGACCGACCCGGACGGGCTGGCATTCGGCATCTTTGCGCTGGATGTGTTCGACGATCTGCTGCATCTGGGGTCGGGGTTGTGGGCGCTGGCGGCGGCCCTGATCTCGGCGCGTGCGGCGCGGAATTTCCTGCTGATCTTTGGGGCGCTGTATCTGGCTGACGGGGCGATGGGGCTGGCCGTCGGATCGGGCTATCTGGATCTGGGGATCATCAATAACGGCGTGCTGGACCTGCCGTTCACCTTCAAGATCATGGCCAATGCGCCGCATATCCTGCTGGGCGGTGTGGCCCTGTGGGCCGGGCTGCGGAAATGAGCTTTCTGTGGCGCTGGTTCAAGCGGCTGCTGCTGGCGGCGCTGATCGTGGTGCTGCTGCTGGCGCTGCCGGTGATCCGCAACGAGGTGATGTGCCGGGGCGAGGCGCTGCCGCAGGATTACACCGCCATTGTCAGCGAAACACGCGACGAAAGCCGGACCTTTACCACCTATCCCGAATGGCACATCGTTCACGCCTATGCCGATTATGCGCGGGTGATTGCCGCCGATGATCCGCATGATTTCGGCTTTTTCGAGGCGATTTCGGGGTTCTGGTCCTCGCTGTGTCCGTTGACGGAAATGGCGGACCGGCATGGCGGCTTTACCACCGAATCCAAGATGACCATTTACACGATCGGGGTCAGCTTTACCGCCGAACTGGCGATGAAGGCGCTGTATGAGGAAACACTGGGCCGCGTGGCCACTTGGATACGGGGGCCGGGGCACAGCCCGCTGGACCAATTGTCCGCGCAGCAGGCCGCCGATTACGCCGCCTTTTTGCAGCAGACGCCGTGGTATCAGTGGGATTTCAGGGCCGATGCGCAGGCCCTGCGCGATACCGCGACCGGTGTCTTTCGTGATCGCGAGCGGCGCTTGGCGCTGGGCTTGGAATATGGCGCCAAGGCGGCCTATGCCGGCGTGATCGCAGATGCGGTGGCGGCGACCGGGCAGGACGCGCTGACGCTGCGCGCCATCGTCACGGGCCTTGCGCCCGAGGCGCTGTCGGCCATTCCCGGTGTCACCATCATCCAGCAGCGCCCTGAGGGAATAGAGGTGGAAACGCCGCGCTATCGCGAATTGACGCGGGTCCTGCAACGCATCGCGGCTCAGGGCGGAGAGATCGCCGAGATTGCCGGCAATGATGATATCCTGCTGACGGCGATCAGTGACGGGCCGGCCGATCTGGGCGCGCTCTTTACCTTTGCGATGCAGGGCAGCGATCAGGTCAGGCATCTGATCGTGGTCAAGGTGCCCGCGCTGGCTGACCGGCTGCGCGAACTGGAAAGCGATGGTGCGCAACTGGAACATATCCATGATTACTAGGGTGCTTGGCATTGCCCTGCTGGTGGTGCTGGGCTGGCTGGCGATCCTGGCCGGGGGGATGTTCATCCCCGGTGCGGCGCCCTCGGCGCTGGTCATTCTGCCGCGATCGGACCTGCTGGCGCGGCTGCCGGATGCGGGGCTGGTGCATGCGGCGCGCTTTACCGCCACGGTCAGCGGCGTGAGCGCGGGTGAAATCTATGGCAGCGGGGCGGGGCTGCTGGTTTTGCCCGCCGGATTGCCCCTGTGCATGATCCCCGATCCCCGGCCCTGACCTTGCAACCCACGGGGCCATGCCCCTATCTAAGGGGCAACCCCATGCGACGAGAGAGATCATGCTGACCCTAGGTTCCGATACCCCCGCACCGGCCACAGGCGATTTCATCAAGGACGTCACAGAGGCGACCTTTATGGACGAGGTCGTCCAGAAATCCATGGAAGTGCCGGTCATCGTCGATTTCTGGGCGCCGTGGTGCGGCCCCTGCAAGACGCTTGGCCCCCAGCTTGAGGCCGAGGTTGCGCGTCACAAGGGCCGCGTGGTCATGGCCAAGGTGAATGTCGACGAAAACCAGATGATCGCCTCGCAACTCAAGGTGCAGTCGATCCCGACGGTGTTTGCGTTCTTTCAGGGCCAGCCGGTCGATGCGTTTCAGGGTGCGGTGCCGCAGAGCCAGATCAAGAGCTTTGTGGACAAGCTGGCCGCCATGAGTGGCGATGATGGCGGGCTGGGCGAGGCGCTGGCCGCGGCCGAGGCGATGCTGGAAGAGGGTGCGGCCGCTGACGCCGCCGAGACATTCGCGGCCATCGCGGCCGAGGAGACTGAGAACGCCGAGGCCTGGGGCGGGCTGATCCGCGCCCATCTGGCCGCGGGCGACAAGGCCGCAGCGATCTCTGCCCTTGGGCAGGTGCCCGACGCGGTGGCGACATCCGGCCCGGTCGAGGCGGCGCGGGCGCAGTTGCAATTGGCGCAGCAGGCGGCCAATGCCGGTCCGCTGGCCGATTTGCAGGCCAAGGTCGATGCCGACCCTGCCGATCAGCAGGCGCGGCTGGACTATGCGCAGGCGCTGCATGCCTCGGGGGATGTCGAGCAGGCGATCGAGGTGCTGCTGGACAGTTTCCGGCGCGACCGTGAGTGGAATGACGGTGCCGCGAGGGCGCAGTTGTTCACCATCTTCGACAGCCTCAAGCCCAATGACCCTCTGGTGCAGAAGGGGCGTCGCAAGCTGTCCTCGATGATCTTCGCTTGATGCGGGTCCCTCATCCGCTGCCTGACCGGATTGCGCTGTTTCCGTTGCCGGGCGCGCTGCTGTTGCCGCGTGCGCGTCTGCCCTTGCAGATATTCGAGCCGCGCTATCTGCAGATGCTGGAGGATGTGCTGAAAAGCGGGCATCGGATGATCGGGATGATCCAGCCCGAAGGGGACGGCCTGACGGCGATTGGCTGCGCCGGGCGTGTGGTGGCCTTTAACGAGACCGAGACCGGGCGGATGCTGATCCAGTTGCAGGCGGTGTCGCGCTTTCGTCTGGGCGAGGTGGTCGAGGGCTTTCAGCCCTATCTGATCGGGCAGGTGGATTGGAAGGAATTCACCCGCGACACCGGCAAGACCGAGATCGATGAGCAGTTTCAGCGCGAGCCGTTCCTGGCCAATCTGCGGCGCTATATGGACGAGCACGACTTGTCGACCGATTGGGACAGCGCCGCCGATGCGGAAACCGAGACGCTGATCAATTCGCTGTCGATGCTGCTGCCGTTGGAGCCCAAGGAAAAGCAGGCGCTGCTGGAGGCGCCGACACTGGCCGAGCGGCGCGAATTGCTGGACGGGTTGATCGAATATGCGCTGCGCGTCGGCAGCGAAAACGAGGAAAGACTGCAATGACCGATGAGTCCCCGACCCCGCCAGAGCCGGGCTTTGACCGCCATATGCTGGAGGCGCTGGTCTGTCCGGTGACCCATGCGGTGCTGCATTACGACGCCGCCCGGCAGGAACTGGTATCGCGCGCGGCAGGTCTGGCCTTTCCGATCCGGCAGGGGATCCCGATCATGCTGGTCGATGAGGCGCGTCAGCTGAAGGCCGATGAGAGTGGACAGGGCTGAGACGCAGCCCCGGATGGGGGCACCGGCCTCTTGGCGGCAATTGCCGCTTTGGGTGGTCGCGCTGATTGCGGTGTGCTGCGCGGTCGAGGCGATCATCATCCTGCTGACCGTGACCGGGATGCCCGAGGCGCGGCAGATCGCGACGGTCTATGGCGCGTTCTGGTCGCAACTGGTCAACGGCTCGCTGTTGCCTGTCTATGCCGGGCAGCCGCTGCTGATGGTCGTGACCTATGGCCTGCTGCATGGCGGTGTGCTGCATCTGGCGATGAACATGGTTTCGCTGGCGGTGGTGGCACGCGAATTGACGCGGTTGATCGGATCGGGGCCGATGGCGATGGTCTATGTGGTGTCGCAGGTGGCGGCGGCGGGGCTGTTTGCGCTGATGTCGCCTGAAGCGGGGCCGATGGTCGGCGCATCGGGCGCGATCTTTGGGCTGGCCGGTGCGCTGGTCGTCGTGGTTGCGGCGCGGCGCCGGGAAATGGGGCAGCCGATGGGGCCGCTATGGCGCGCGGTGGCCAATATCGTCGCGCTGAACCTGGGCCTGATGTTTCTGGTGCCCAACATTGCCTGGCAGGCGCATCTGGGCGGTGCGATTGCGGGCGTCGTGCTGGGGCTGTTGCTGAACCTGCGGCGTCAGAGCCGGTTGGCGAAGGGCCGGCGCTGAGACGCCGGCCAAGCCCGTTTGGTCAGTCGTCTTCGGGACCCTGCCAACTGTCGATGATCTGGACCGCCTCATCGGCGGTTTCGACATAGCTGAACAGATCCAGATCAGAGGCGCTGATGGTGCCGGCCTCGGCCAGTGCCTGCCAGTTGATGATCTTGTCCCAGAACTCGCCGCCGAACAGGATCACCGGGATCGGTGACATGCGCCGGGTCTGGATCAGGGTCAGCGTCTCGAACAGTTCATCCAGCGTACCAAAGCCGCCCGGAAACACCGTGATCGCCCGTGCCCGCATCAGGAAATGCATCTTGCGGATGGCGAAATAGTGAAAGTTGAAGCTGAGATCGGGCGTCACATAGGGGTTCGGCGCCTGTTCATGCGGCAGCACGATGTTCAGGCCGATGGACTGCCCGCCGGCCTCGTCCGCGCCCATGTTTCCGGCCTCCATCACGCCGGGGCCGCCGCCGGTGCAGATGACGAATTCGCGGCCATAGGCCTTGAGGCTGCGCTCTGTCATCAGATAGGCAAAGCGGCGCGCCTGTTCGTAATATTGCGACATGTCCGACAGGGTGGTCGTGCGTGCCTGGTCCTTGACCTCGGGCGCGGGGATGCGGGTGCCGCCGAACATGACGACGGTGGATTCGATGCCGCGTTCGTCCATGATCATCTGCGGTTTCAGCAGTTCCAGCTGAAACCGCACCGGACGCAATTCCTCGCGCAGCAGAAAATCCGGGTCCGAAAAGGCGAGGCGATAGGCCGGCGCGCGGGTCTGCGGCGTGTCGGGTGTTTTCTGGGCCGCGGCGGCATCCAGCCGGCTGCCGCGAAACGGGTGGGCGCGGTCTTCGTCTTTGCTCATCTAAACCTCGACAGTCGGGGCGCGGTGATTGCGCGCATTGGTTTCCACGCTTATAGCCGATGGAACCTTAATGCCACCCGAAGAGAGGCCTGCCATGACCGCCGCACTGGAAAACGCCATCGAAGCCGCATGGGATACCCGTGCCGAGATCACGCCCGCAACCACGGGCGAAGTGCGCGAGGCGATCGAAGAGGCGCTGAGCCAGTTGGACAACGGCACCCTGCGCGTGGCCGAGCGTCAGGACGATGGCGCGTGGCATGTGAACCAATGGGCGAAAAAGGCCGTTCTGCTGGGCTTTCGCCTGAACGACATGGGCGAGATGTCGGGCGCGCCGCAGGGCAGCAGCTGGTGGGACAAGGTGCCGACCAAATTCGAGGGCTGGGGCGACAATCAATGGCGCGCGGCCGGTTTTCGCGCCGTGCCGGGCGCCATCGTGCGCCGGTCAGCCTTTATCGCCAAGGGCGCGGTGCTGATGCCGTCTTTCGTCAATCTGGGCGCGCGCGTGGGCGAGGGCACGATGGTTGACACATGGGCGACCGTGGGGTCCTGCGCGCAGATCGGCAAGAACGTGCACCTGTCGGGCGGCGTCGGCATTGGCGGCGTATTGGAGCCGCTGCAAGCCGGCCCGACGATCATCGAGGATGATTGCTTTATCGGTGCGCGCTCTGAGGTGGTCGAGGGCTGCATCGTCCGCGAGGGCTCGGTCTTGGGGATGGGCGTGTTCATCGGCCAGTCGACCAAGATCGTGGACCGCGAAACCGGGGATGTGTCCTATGGCGAAGTGCCAAGCGGATCGGTTGTCGTGGCGGGCTCGATGCCATCCAAAAACGGGATCAACCTCTATTGCGCGGTGATCGTGAAACGCGTGGATGCCAAGACCCGCAGCAAGACCTCGATCAACGAACTGTTGCGCGACTGACGCGCGTGGCCACGCTGTATATCGACGCCGATGCCTGCCCGGTGAAGGCCGAGGCCGAACGCGTGGCCACCCGCCTGAAAGTGCCGATGGTTCTGGTCTGCAATGGCGGGCTGCGGCCATCGGCCAATCCGCTGGTGACGCTGAAGATCGTGGCCGAGGGCCCGGATGAGGCCGACAAGTGGATCGCCGATGAATGCGGTCCGGGCGATGTGGTCGTCACCGCCGATCTGCCGCTGGCCGATCGTTGCCTGAAGGCGGGGGCGCAGGTGATCCAGCATGACGGCGAGGTGCTGAGCATCGCCAATATCGGCCCGCGTCTGGCCACGCGCGACCTGATGGCCGATATCCGCTCGGCCAATCCGTTCCATCAGGGCGGCGGGGCTGCGTTTTCCAAGGCGGATCGGTCGCGGTTCCTGCAATCGCTGGACCGGGCGCTGACCGCGGCGTTGCGGGCGTCGTGAAGCCCGGCTTTTGCTGCCCTGCCACCATGTTGAAAGATGGACGCGATGAATGATCTGATGAACCTGATTGGCCGCCTGATGATCGCGCTGCTGTTTCTGGGTGGAGCGGTGCAGAAATTCACCGATCCACGGCCGGCGCAGCAGATGATTGCCAGCATCGGGTTGCCCGACTGGGTGATCTGGCCGATTGCGGCGTTCAATCTGGTCGCGGCGATCTGTCTGGTGACGGGGCCAAGGATCCGGCTGTGGGCGCTGGCCTTGGCGGGCTATTGCCTGTTTACCAGCTGGTTTCACTGGCAGCTGCGCGCCGATCCGTGGCAGGTGACGATCATGGTCAAGAACTGGGCCATCGCGGGCGGATTGCTGATCCTTGCCGCGCAGGGGCCGGGACGGTTCGTGGCCCGGCGCTAGGCGCCGGGTTTGATCCGGGTTCAGGGCCGGTTCCGGCGCAGCAGCCTGGTCGATACCTGCCGCGCCTTGCGGCGAACCTTTTGCGTGACGGGCGAGAAGGGAAGGCCGAGGCTGCCGCCCCCGGCATCCGCCGAATATCGCATCGCGGCAAGCAGTTCGACATCCTCCAGCGCCGAAGATGCGCTGTAGGGCGCGGGGGCCTGATAGCGAGCGCTGTCGCCCATGCGGACCAGCAGTTCGGCCACGGCGATCTGTTCGTCGTTCAGCCCGGAGCCGTGAAACGGGTTGTGCCAGTTGATGATCCCATCGGGGGTCTCGACTGACAGGCCAGCAAGATCGCCCGCGTCCTCGTTCCGAATGACGTTTGATCCTGCGGGGGCGGTTGCGGCATCGCCAAAGATCATCTTGTCCGACATGATCGTCCCCCGGTCGCCGTAGATCCGGATGTCGCCTGCCGGGCGTGCGTCTGACTGGCGATACCGGGCAGAGTAATTGTGAGCGATCAGCCCGCCATCCTCCAGACCGATTGATCCAAGCAGCCAGTCCTCATCGCCGATGCGCGCCTGACGACCATTCGCGTTGATCGCCCGGCGTTCGCGTCCGATCAGCGTTCGCAGCAGCCCGATCCCGTGATAGTCATAGGCGCAAAAGTCATTCATCACCGCATTGACCGGGCCAATCAGGCCCAGCTCGATGATTTTCCGTTGCAACTGCGCCTCGGGCATAAAGGGGAATTGCTCGGCCACGCCGACCAACAAACCGGCCTTGTCTATTTTCTGCAGCAACTGCCGGCCTTTGATTTCGCTCCAGCAGAAGGGTGTCTCCAGAAACAGCGGCAGGCCAAGGTCGATGAGGCCTGGATAGGTTTCGTCGATGCTGGCGGAAGGCAGTGCCGCGACCAGAAAATCAATGCCCTCCTGGCCCGCGAGCGCCGCGATATCTGTCCCTGCCGGCCAGCCCGTTTCCGCCGCAATCCTGTCTGCGCCGGCGGCGGTTTTCGTGGCGATGCCCGCGACCTCGAAGCGGTTTTCCAGCGCCTTCATGATCGGTGCGTAGATATTCGCGACGCGGTGCCCGCCGCCGATAAAACCGATGCGAATGCGTGATGGCGGCTTTGCCTGGGCCGCAGTGGCGTCCTTGTTGTCCACGATCTTGCCTTTCAGGTGATCCGCCAGACGGATGCTCAGAGAAACGATGGTATGGGTCGGGTTCATGTGACCGGGCGTCGAAAAGACAGAGCTGCCGGCGACATAAAGCCCGTCGATGCCATGGATTTTGCAATTGGCGTCAACGACCCCGCTGGCGGGATCGTCAGACATGCGCGTCGTGCAGGACGGGTGCGCCAGATCAAGCAATTGCGCCGCCCAGGCCTCTTGGCCGCTGGTCAGCCAGTCGGGCCGTGCCGGCATGTCATGGCCGAGACGTTGCAGTTCGGCGTGAAAGTCCCCGGCCACAGCCTGCGCTGTCCGGTATTCAAGATCGGACAGCCGCCAGTCGAGTTTCGCCATCGGCTGACCCAGCCAGTTGCTTTCCTCCGACAGCGTAACCCGGCTGTCGGGATCCAGTTCCTGTTCGACGACGCAGCCCAGCAGCGTCAGTTCGGGCGAATTCAGCGGCGGGCGGTGATGGATCAGCCGGTCATTTGCCGCAGCCAACAGGTTGCGCGGGCGTTTTGCCGTGCTGGACAAGCTGCTGAGAAAGCCGTCCTTGTCGCGCGCCTTCGCGCCCCGGACAGCGCTGGCCAGTGTGGACAGGGCGTTTGGCTGGCCGCCGAATTCGGTCATATGGATCGTGGCGTTGAGCAACCCACGTTCACGCTGGATGGCGGGGGAGGAGCGGATGCCCATCTGATAGATGGTCCTGGTATCCGCATCGGCGTGCCATCGGCTGCCAAGGCGCCGCCGGACCATCGCCCCTTTTGGCCCCTCGAAGCGGCCGATTTCAGTGAAATGATGATCTGTCAGATAGCGGCCGACCTGATCTGCGTCATTCCCCAGACCCTTGGGATTTGCACTGCGCGAGGCCAGAAGCAGCCGCGCGTTTTCGATGCCGCCACAGGCCAGAATGATCGTTCTGGCGTGAAATCTGACAGTGGTGCCGTCGGGCCGCGCCACCAGAACCGAGCGCGCGGTGCGGCCATCGGGCCGGGTCTCGATCTCCATGGCGGTTGCGTGCAGGAAAATATCGATGTCGCTGCTTTGCAGAAGGGGTTGGCGCAAGCGCTCGGCGAAATTGACGGCCTTGGTTCTGCCCGAATGCTGCAGGATGCCGATGCCGCTGGCCTCTGTCACATCTGCCGCGGCGAGTTGCCGGATCAGGCTGCCACCTTCGTTTTCGCCATTGCTGTACTGCCAGACCTCGTTGCTGAACAGCGCCGTGTCCCATGGCGGACTGTCATCTGCATCGAACAGGCTCTGCGCGGCCTGACTGTCATCCAACGTTGCCGCCAGACCCAGATAGGCACCCGCACGGTGATAGAACTGCCGCAACGCGCGGGGCTCGATCGGCCAGCCTGAGCGCGGAAGCCAGGGGCGATGGTGAAAGTCGATGGCGTCCAGCATGCCGCAGCGGCCTGTCCACATGGCTGAACTGCCACCAAAGCCACGGCAGCGCACCTCATCATGGTGCGCGCGGCGCTGGCCGATCGACTGAAAGTCGTTCAGGGCATTGCTGCGTTCATCGGCCTCTTCACCGCCGCTTTCCAGCACGGCGACCTTGAGGCCGGTTCCCATCAGCTCTGTCGCCAGCACCAATCCCGCCGGACCAGAGCCAATGACAATCAGGTCGTGTTCATGCGACGAGCTGTCCTCGGCTCGCAGATCTCTGAGGCTCAAAACGGTATTCCGGATTTCAGCAAGGATATTTCACGGCGTCGATAAGCTGAACTTTGCAAAAAAGCAGGCGTTTTCGCAAGCTTGCTGCGTCGGTGCGATGACGAATGGCGCGCATGCGTTACTTTGGTTTGATCTTGTTGGCTGTGCCGGTGGCAAAGGCGGCCAGTCGTTCCCTGGCGGCGTCCTGGGTGTTGACGACGCCGGCGACCACCGCCTCGGCATAGGCTGCGTCCAGCGCCGACATGTTCTGCATGTGGCTGATGGCCGAGCAAATGGCAAAGTTCGACAAGGGCGGGTTCCGGGCTGCGGCCTGGGCGATTTCCATTGCCTTGGCCTCGGGGTCCTCGATCAGATATTGGCACAGGCCCACATCGACCGCCTCTTGTCCGCGATAGAGGCGGCCCGACAGCATCATGTCGATCATCCGTGCCTTGCCGATCAGGTCGGCCACGCGGATCGTGGCACCGCCGCCGGTGAACAGGCCGCGCTGGCCCTCGGGCAGGCCGAAATAGGTGTCGGGCGCCGCCACCCGGATATGGGCCGCAGAGGCCAGTTCCAGCCCGCCGCCGACCACGGCGCCCTTGAGCACGGCGATGATCGGCACGCCGCCATATTCCATCTTGTTGAAGGCCTCGTGCCAGCGCAGGCAGACATGCATGAAATCGGACGCACTGCGTTCTTCGCGGTGATGTTCGACCAGATCGAGGCCGGCGCTGAAGTGATCGCCATTGGCGCGCAGGATGGCTGCGCGCACGCCGGCGCGGGGCAGGGTCGAGAAGATATCGACCAGTTCGTCGATGGTGGCCAGATCCAGCGCGTTGCGTTTGCTGGGCCGGTTCAGCGTGACAGAGGCGATGCCGTCCTGATCCACGTCCAGGAGAATGTTCTGCAGCTTCAGGTCGGAAAGATCGCGCATGGGTCAGCCTTGAGTAATCCAGTGAATGACAACAGGGATAGTGACGATACTGACCGCCGTCGAGATCAGGATCGCCGAAGAGACGCGCTGCACGCCCACATTGAAATATTGGGCGAGGATATAGACGTTGCCGGCCACCGGCAGGGCGGCGGCGGCGATCATCACGCCCGCGGAAAAGGGCTCGACCCGAAAGATAAACAGCGCCGCGATGCCCACCGCCAGCGGATGCAGGAACAGCTTGGCAAAGGACAGCCACAGCGCCGGGCCGGTGCGGCGCAACTGGATGCCGGTCAGGCTGGCGCCGATGGCAAACAGCGCGCCGGGCGTCGCGGCGGCGCCGAGGATCGACAGATATTCGTCCAGCGCCTCGGGCATGGGCAGGTTGAACCAGCCCCAGGCCAGACCGGCCAGCATCGACACGACCATCGGATTGGCGGCAACACCGCGCAGGGCCGGGCCGATCACCGACAGGCGAAACCGCCCCTGCCGACCGATGCCGATGACCAGTGTGATCAGCGATGAAAAGATGATCGTGTCCATCGACAGGACCAGCAGGACCGGCCCCACGGCGGGCTCTCCCAGCAGGACCAGCAGCATGGGCACGCCCAGAAAGCCGGTATTGCCGATCATGCAGCACTGCGCCTCGATCGCCATTTCGTCCAGCGCCAGCCCGCGCCGATAGGCCACCACCATGCCCAGCGTCCAGATCAGGATCGAGCCGGACAGGTAGGCGGCCACGAAACGCGGATCGAAAAGCTGCGCCAGATCCAGCTGCGAGGAAAAGCGGAACAGCATCGCCGAGAGCGCGAAGTAAAAGACGAACTTGGTCAGCCAGCCGGCGGCTTCGGTCGGCAGAATGCGCAGCCTGACGGCCAGCCACCCGGTGCCGATCAGCAGAAAGAACGGCAGCGTCTTCAGAAAAATTGCCAGCATCAGAAGACTGACATGATCTCGGATAGCGGCTTTTTGCGTTTGGCGGCGGCGGGCACGGTGGCTGCGGCAGAGGGCAGGCCGACGGGCAGGATCATCACCGGTTTCTCATTCTCGGGTCGTTCGCACATCTGGTTGAGGAACTTCATCGGATTGGGCGTGTGTTCCAGCGTCACCAGACCGGCATGATGGATCGCCGAAATCAGCATGCCGCAGGCGATGCCGACGCTTTCGGGCACATAGTAATGCTTGTGGCGCTGGCCATCATCCAGGCCATAGCGCTGCGCAAAGATCACGATCAGCCAGGGCGCCGTGGTCAGGTGCGGCTTTTCGGGGCCGGTTCCCACCGGTTCCAGCGCGGTCAGCCATTCATCGCCGCCGCCGCCTGCGTAAAAGGCGCGTTCTTCCTCTTCGGCGGCCTCGCGGACGCGGGCTTTCATCGCGGGATCGCTGATCGCCACGAAATGCCAGGGCTGCTGGTTGGCACCCGAGGGCGCGGTGCCGGCGGTTTCGATACAGGCCTCGATGACGGCGCGGTCCACCGGATCGGGGGAAAAGTCGCGCACCGAGTGGCGCCTGCGCATGTAATCGCGAAACGCCTGTACCTGCTGCAAGGACGCCTCGGGCGACAGTTGCACACGGTCGGGCAGCGGCAGTGGGATATAGCTCATGTTTCCTCCCGATCAATTGGCGGGCATCAGCCCGAGCCGATCAGCACCCCGGTTGCGAAGACCAAACCACCGCCGAGGACCACTTGCAAGGCGGCGCGCCAGAAGGGGGTTTCCATATAGCGGTTCTGGATCCAGGCGATGGCCCACAGCTCGATGAAGACGACGATGCAGGCGATGGTCGTCGCGGTCCAGAAATGCGGGATCAGATAGGGCAGGGCGTGGCCCAGACCGCCGAGCGCGGTCATTACGCCCGAGGCAATGCCGCGTTTGATCGGCGAGCCGCGCCCGGACACGACGCCATCATCAGAGGCGGCTTCGGTAAAGCCCATCGAGATGCCGGCGCCCAGACTGGCCGCCAGCCCGACCAGAAAGGTCGTATGCGTGTCCTGCGTGGCAAAGGCGGTGGCAAAGATCGGCGCAAGCGTCGAGACAGAGCCATCCATCAGCCCGGCCAGACCGGGCTGCACCCAGGTCAGCACGAATTCCCGATGCGCGGTGTCGTCCTCGGCAGCCTTGGCGTCATCGGTCAGGTGTTCTTCGGCCAGTTCATCGGCGCGCTTTTCATGGCCCAGTTCCGCCGCTGCCAGATCACCCAGCAGCTTGCGCGTGTCCGCATCGCTGCTGCGCTGGGCTGCGCGGGTGTAGAAATCGCCGGCGCCGCGTTCCATCTGGGCGGCCTCTTCACGGATCGCATCCAGCGACAGGTTCTGCATCATCCAGGCGGGCCTGCGGGCGTAATAGCCTGCCACATGCTCGCGCCGGATCACCGGGATTGCATCGCCGAAACGCGCCTGATGCGCCTCGATCAGGCGCTGGCGGTGGCCGTCTTCTTCCTCGGCCATGCCTTCGAAGACGGCGGCGGTTGCGGGGTATTCGTCGCGCAGAAAGACAGCCCAGTTGCGATAGATGCGTGCGTCATCCTCTTCCGAGGAAATCGCCAGCGCCAGGATCTGCTGCTCTGTCAGCTCTGAGAATTTCTTGCGCCCCATCCCGGACATCAACGTCATGCCTTTATCCCTGTCTTGCAGCCTCTGTTGCGGGGCCATCCTTGTCCGCGCCGGCCTGCGGTCCGCGTTCCACCGTGTATTCGTGCGCGCCATCGCCCATGTCCCGCGTTCCGCGCAGCACATGGCCGCCCTCTGCGCAGAAATGCGGCACGTCGATCACCGCCGCCGGGTCGGTTGCGATCAGCCGCAGCGACTGGCCCGGCTGGACCGCCAGCAGCCGCTTGCGCAGGCGCAGCACCGGCAGCGGGCAAAGCAGACCGCGGGCATCGACCTCATCGCTGGCGGGGCTTGTGGTCATGCGGCAGTTCCCCGCGTGACCGAGCGGCACCATGTGGCCAGCGCCTGTGGCTCGACCCATTGGGCAAACTCGCCGGCGAAGGCCTCGAAGGCGGCATATTGGCCGGCGGGCACATGGGTCAGCACCGGAATTTCCTGATCGAGCGCCTGGCCGATGCAATCGCGAAAGCCCAGACCCATTGCCTCTTGCTTGCCGAATTTGGGCAGGATGCACAGATCGGCGCCCTGTTGCAGGGCGGCAGAGACCCGCCCGGCCGCCATTTGCAGGCCGCCCGCATCGAGACGGCAGCCGACTGATCCCGGTCCCAATGACTGGGAAATGCGCACCATCGGCCCCGTGTCGCCCAGTATCCGCAGGTCCATGTCGCAGGCGCAATCGGCCGAGGGCGCAGAGTTGACCTGCACCGCGCCGGCGATGCGCAGACCCTCGGCGGCCAGCTGCCCGGCCAGTGCCTCGAGCAGCCGGTCGGCCTTTCCGGGTTCGGCACCGTTTAGCACAAAACATCCCAGCATGGTCATGGCCCCTTTCGCGGCAGCAGAATAGATCGGCCTGCCGAAAGCACAAGTCGCGCCCCGGCGTGACACCGGTCATCATAAGCGATATGCCAAGCGCATCCGAATGTCAGTTGGGCAATAGAGCAGCATGGTTCCAAATATCCTGATGTCCCGCAATGACGGGCTTGGGGCACGTTTGATCCCGCTGCTCAGTGCCTTGCGATTGGCCGAGGCGACCGGCGCCAGGCTGCGTGTCCACTGGCCGTCGCAAGACAAGCGGGCCAATGTGTCGCATTATCAGGGTCTGTTCGACGCCGCGTTCTGTGACCGCTATTTCATCACTGACGACGAAGCCAAGGAGCGCCGGCTGCGGATTATCGGGGCAAGCCGGTTCCAGCGGCTGACACGGCAGGAATTCATCGCGCAGGCGGATGCCGAATACGATTATTTCGTCGAGGAAACCGGCGGTCCGGCCATCTTGCAGGGCGAAGACCCCGCAGAGGTCGCCCGCGCCTATCGCAACGCGATGGGGCTGATCACCTTTACCCCGCGCATTCGCGAAATGATGGCGCAGATTGACGCGGCCTTTGCCGGGCGGCAGGTCACCGCCTATCACATCCGCCATGGCGACGTGACCAGCAGCTATCGCGCGCGGGGCAAGGCCTGGCCCAACAAATACGTGCCGCCCGAGATCTATCTGGAACATATGCGCCAGTCCGGCACCGGGCCTGACCGGCCGGCATTGCTGATTTCGGATACGGCGGCCTCGATCGACTGGCTGGCGGCGCGGCAGGACGGCGTTCTGCGGCTGCCCGATCTGATCCAGCTGGATGATCTGGATTCGCTGCAGTTCGATTTTCTCGAACTTTATGCGATGTCGCGCGCGGCGCTGATCGTTGCCCCGGAAATGAGCGGCTTTTCCCGTGTGGCCGCCGCCATTGGTGCGGTGCCCATCGACGATGTCGGCCAGTCGCTGACGGATGCGTCCATGGATGCGGCGATGACCGCGCTGCAACAGCGTCTGCTGAATGATTCCGGCAGCTTTCTGAACGATGGCGAGATCGCGCAATCCACCGTGCATTTGCGCCGCTGGCTGGACCGGCAGGATCAGCCCGGCGATCTGTCGGAACTGCTGGATCAGCAGCTTGATCAGGGCAACACCGTGCCGCTGATGTACCGCATGCGCGCCGAGGATGCCTATCGCGCGGGCGATGCCGCGATGCTGGCCGAGATCGCGCATCAGGCGCGTGATGCGATGATTCCGTTGCCGCATGTCCTGAGTGAGATCGACACCATGCAGGCGCTGCTGCATCTGCGTGCGGGGCAGGCCGACACGGCCACGGTGCTGCTGCGCCGGGCGTTGTATCACTGGCCGATGCAGGCCTTTACCGCCGAGGCGGTGCGAACATGGCTGCTGGCCGATCCGGCGCCCACAGAGAGGTTTTATCCGTTCGAGCCGATGGTTCTGGATCTGGTCAGCCTGTCGCGGGGCGCGCCGCAAAAGCGCGTCGATATGCGCAGTCTGGTCTGGGAAATCCGGCAATTTCTGTCCTCGACCTTTCGCGGCCCGCTGATCGCGGCAGGGGCCGATGCCGACCTGCGTGACAGGGTGCTGGCGGTCGAGGCGCAGGACAGCATTCGCGGCACGCCGGCGGAACGGTCGCTGAAAAGCTTTCGCAGCCTGATCGAGATCGAGGGGCCGGACCCCGCATCCGCCCTGGCCCTGTCGCGCGAGATGGCCCATGATGCGCCGGTGAGCGAAAACCGCTGGGCGGCGCAGCGATTTGCCATCAACCTGTTGCACCAGCACAAGTTTCAGCGCGCGCGTTTCTGGTTCGCGCGGCTGGTCGAGGCGTTTCCGGATGAGCCGGTCTATTCCGGCTATCTGGCCGGCACGATCATGCGCGACGGCGAGAACGAGGTCGCGCAGGCCCATTTCGAACGGGTGAACCCGCCGGGCGAACCGCTGCGTTATCCGGTGTTTGCGACGCGCCAGATCCAGTTGCTGGACCGTCTGAAACGCGAGAACGAGGCCGACGCCCTGTACGAACAATTGCTGATCGCGACCGGCTGGGCGGAAACCCATGTGACCGGCGCGGTGCGACGCGCGTTGCGGCAGGATCGGCCTTTCCCGCATCTGGAACGCCTGACCCGGCTGGCCGAAGAGGCCGGCCCGCACCGCGCCGCCGGTGCGCTGGTCGCGCAGTTGCTGCACCGCGATGGCCACCATGATGAGGCCCGTCAGCGGGCGCAATCCGCGCTGGACAGCGGCGCGGTCCCGGCAGGTGATCTGGAGGGGATACGGGCCTTGCTCGAGGCGACTGCGGACAATCCGACGACGCGGGATCCCGGATGAGCGCCCATTCCATTCTATTGCTGGCCTATGGGCAGTCGAATTCGGATGTTTACCCGGCCAAGCCTGCGCAGGCCTGCGATGCCTTCAACGACCCCCGCATCGTGACCTTCGACGATGGCAATGCGTTTCGCGGCTTGCTGGGTGCGTTGCCAAAGGCGCCGGTCACGGCGCTGGTTCCGGCTGCCTCGGCCTCGTATGAGACCAAGAAATGCCGCGATTACCAGTCGTTCCAGATCGCCGCTGCGGCGCGGTTGTTTCACGAGGGCGCGCCAGAGGGGCTGCGTCAGGTCATCGTCCGGGCCGAGGGCCGTGGCGGCCGCAGATTTCATGGAATCGTCAAGAACGAACGCCATATCGAGGGTATTCTGGACAATGCCGACGGGACCGATTCGCAGATCCTGTTGAACATGCTGGAAACGATCCGGATTGCCGCAGAGATGGCGGCGGGTTCGGGCGCGCCGCTGCGCCGGATCATCGTCAACTTTATCCACGGCGAGGCGGATCGCAGTACGCCACGGGATTTTTACCGAAAGAACTTTGAGGCGCTGATTGCGCGGGTCGCTGAACTGGCCGCGCAGTTGGGGGTAGAGGTCGACTGGCTGATCCTTGACCCGGCGGGGACTGCGAGCCTTGGCAGTGGTAACAACTGGCCCTGCCGTCTGGCCATGCAAGAGGTCGCGGATGCTTATGACAACGTCCATCTGATTGGCGGCGGCTATGGTTATGAACTGGATGACGTCATCCATTACAGCAGCGCATCACGTGCGCTGTTTGGCGAACATTTCGGCGCTGCCATCGCCGCGCTGCTGGCGGGTGGTGCCGGGGGCGCGGCGGACACGGGCTGGTTGCTGTCTGCCCCGCGCATCGAACGTGCGGTCCTGTCGGGGCGGCAGGTCGAGTTGCATCTGGGCGGCGATAAAGAGTTCCAGCTTGTCCCCGGCATCTCGGACCCGAACCTGAACTGCGAGGGGTTTGACGTGACGCTGGCCACCCGATGCCAGATCGAGGCCGTGCAGCAAACCGGCCCGCGTTCGGTCAGGGTCACGCTGGAAAAACCGCCGATCGACGATCACCGCGCCGCGCTGACCTATGCCTATCAGATCATCCACGGCAAGGATAACCGCATGGATTCGCTGATGCCCGCAGGTCGCGGTGGGTGGCGCAGCGTCGCGGCGCTGGAATCGATGGTGCTGCCGGGTCGGCGGATTCACCAATGGGTGCCCGGCTTTTTCATGCCCTTTGCCGAGATGGAGCAGGGTTAGGAGAACTTGTTGGCGCCGCGCACTGTGCCGGACTTTTGCCGTTCGATGAACCTTTCGCGGTTTGCCATGCGGAAGAACTTGGTCCCTTCGTGCAGCACTCGCAATCTTTCGCGCTCATCCGCGCGTTCGGCATCGCTCAGGTCGCGCCATGGCTGCTGACCGGAGGCCATGCCCCGTTCGACCAGCGCCTCGTGCAGCCGGGAAAAGCTGATTTCGCCGCAAGATCGACGGCCCGGGCGCTTGTCCGGATGCGGTAGCCATTCATCGACAAGGACATCGACCTCGAACGCATCGATGTCCTGAAACAGCCGTAATTGATCGACGAAATAGGGCACCAGTTCCATGCTGCGGCGCTTGATGATGGCGACCTTCTGTTCCGAATTGCCGACAAAGCCGACCAGATGCAGGGGCGAACAATCGACCGCCACGATTTGCTTGGCCGCCTTGTATTGGGCCACCTGATCGACCAGCGGGTGGTTTTGCGGATGGTAGATCTCGTAGCCCTCTTGTTGCAATTGCTGTTCCAGCAGCCATTCGCCGATCAGGCCGCCCCTGTCGCGTTGCAGACCCGAGCGCGAGATATAGATTTTCTCGGCACCCTGCGCCGGGATGCGACGCCCGGCATGGCGGCGCATATAGGCGCGAAACGCCTCTGAGCCGCGCATCAGTTCGAACTGCCCAAAGCCCTGACGCGGCACGAACAACCGGTCGACGCGCAGGGGCACGGGGGTTGACCGCACGGGAACGGTCGCGCCCAGAACGTTGAACAGTGGGCGGAACTGGCGCACGAATTGCATGGGTCGGGCATTGATCTTGGGCGTATAGGCGATGCTTTCGATGGCCGGTCGCAGCTCTTCCAGACCCCAGAGGCGGGTGGTCGATTCGACAAGGAAATGTCCGAAATGCCCGAACATGATGCCGCCGAACATGTGCTGGCCCGGAAGATGCTCGATGGTGTCGGGGTCGGGCATCTCGGGCGCAACGTTGATCTGGCGACCTTCGCCCCAGGTGATCGAGTTCTCGACCATTTCGCCCTCTGCCGTCAGCACGCCCGACGCCTGGAAACGGTTGTTCGATCCGCGCTCACGCGGGGGCGGCACGATGATTGCATTGTCGACGATGACGATGTTTTGCTTTGTATCATCAAGGTCCAGATGCATCGTCTTCTCCGTTCAGTGCGCGACTTGCGGCAGCGCCGCCAGGGTCATCGCGGTCAGGGTGCGGGCCGCGGATTGCATCAGCCCGGCTGCTCCATCGCGATACGGATCAGCCCGTTCATGCCGTCGACGCCCAGTTTGCGCTTGAGCGCGGACGAGGCGTTGGCGACGGTCTTGTAGCTGACGCCCAGGTCGTCGGCGATGGCCTGCAGCGACAGGCCTTGCCCGATCAGACGCAGCACCTCGGTCTCGCGCGGGGTCAGTTGCGACAGCGGATCGGCTGCATTGACGCCGCGCGTGGCCAGGGCGATGGCATGCTTGGGGGCAAGGTAGAATTCGCCGGCCTCCTGCGCGCGGACGGCCTGACGAAATTCCTCGGGCGGTGCGTTCTTGGACAGGAATCCATGCGCGCCGCATTCCAGCGCGCGCGCGGCAAAGCTGGTCTGATCATTCATCGAAAAGACCAGGATACGCGCGTCGGGAACCGCCTCCAGTAGTTGCGAGACCAGCGACAACCCGTCGCCATCGGGTAGGGTGATGTCCAAAACGATCAGCCCGGGACGATGGTTGCGGGCCTCTTGCAGGGCCTCTTGCGCCGTCATTGCCTGATGCACCTGCTCATAGCCCAGATCGCGCAGCAGCCGCGCTGCGCCCAGATGGGTGATCGGATGGTCATCGACGATGAGGGCGGCGTTCATGGCAAGGGGTCTTTCGGCAATTCGGCGGTCAGTCTGGTTCCCCCTTTATCCGATTGGATGGCCAAACGGCCAGACAGAAGCGCGATCCGCTCGCTCATGCCGGACAGGCCGGTGCCGTGCGGGGTGTCCGGGACCATGCCGGTGCCGTCGTCGCTGACGGTCATGATCCATTGGCCGGGTCGGGTGCTGAGTGAGACCTCGATCCGTTCCGCGCCGGCGTGGCGCAGGGCGTTGGTCGTTCCCTCCTGCAGGATGCGGAACAGGGTGATCGCGGTGGCCTCGTCCGGCTCGCCCAGACCCGGCGGCAGGTTTACCAAGATTCGATGGTCTGGAAAGCGGGCGGCAAGATCGGCCACATAGCCCGTCAAAACATCGGCAAAAGGCAATTGCCCGATTGCGCCGGGGCGCAGATCGTCCAGCAGGGCGCGGTTCAACCCGCCGATCTGATCGGCGATCCGGGTGATTGCGGCGGCGTGCTCGGGGATTTTCGGGTCCTCGGTGGCGGTGGCCAGGGCGTCTGCCTCGACGCGCAGGCCGAACAGGCAGGGACCCATTTCGTCATGCAGGTCGCGGGCGATCGCCTTGCGCTCGTGATCGGCGCGGGTGACGACTTGGCGCTGCAGTCTTTTGCGGTCGTTTCGGGCCTGTTCCAGGGTCAGCGCCAATTGATCCACGCCCCGGCCAATCGGGGCGAGGTCCGGTTCAGTCACGGGGCCCACGCGGGCGTCGAACCGGCCTCGCGTCAGATCCGCCAGTCTTGCCGCGATATTGCCGACGGGCCGTAACGCGCGCCGCGTCAGCCACAGGATCAGCGCGGCCTGTGCCAGTGCCGCCAGCGCCGTCATCCCGACGATGCGCTGAATGTCGCGCCAGGCGCCTGCGATCTGGCCCGCGGGATCGGCCGCGATGACGACAAAGCCCAACATCTGCTGGTCGATCACCACGGGCAGACGGGTTTCCTGCGGCTGAGGGGTGATCAGCCGGGCGAACCACATCGGTGCATATGGCGGGCTGGTCGCCGGTGCCGCGGGCTGCCGGACCGTGTCATCGCGGGCGTCAAGCACCGCGATCGAGGCGTTGGCCGGGCTTATCAGGCGCTCTGGCAAGGCGGCCATCAGCCTGTCGGTCGGAACGTTTCCCTGCAGGGTGCCGATGGTTGCCAGAACCAGCGAACGCGCCGTGCTGATGCCGGTGCGCTGTTCTGCCGCCGCCTGCACGCTCAGGTCCCGCAGGCTGGCTGCGGCGAGGGTGGTCAGCAGAACCAGCTGGATCGCCAGAATTACGACCAGAATATGCTGGGTCAGGGTCAATCGGCTCATAGGGGGCAGATTGACCGATGCGATGATCCGCGTCCATGGGCGGATTGATCCGGATCCGGGCGGCCAGATCGGCCAAAGCGTCTGGGTGGTCGGTCGTGCAGTTGAAAGGATCGGTCCGCGCAGCGATGAGGCCCGAATGCAGGCGGAGATACTGCTGGCGCAGGATGGCTGTGGGATGATTGCGGCGTGGAACAGCTTTCTCATGGTCGCGAGATTGGCGGCCAGTCGGCTTTCGCGCGCGCTGCTCTAAGCGGCTGGCTTTCGCGTGCGCCCGGTTTGTACCTTGTCGCCGGCAGGGCGAAGCAGTGGTCATGGGGTTGCCGGCACGGTTAACCGCGCAGAAGTGTCAGGGCGATGGAATAGGATGAGGCCCCGCCTCCTTCGGAAAGTTGCGATCTTAGCAGAAATGTCTGGACCAGTTTGTCGATGCCCGCCTCGGTCGCAATCACATCGAAGGACGAACTGCCAAAGACCGCCTCGGCCTTGGCCGTGAACTCTGCCAATTGGCGATCGATCGGCAGTCGTCCATAAGCCGAGGAAAAGCCAAAGGCCTGTTCAAAGACCTTGCGCAACGGGGGATTCCCCATCACCTCGTACCACATGGTGTTTTCCGAAGAGTCCCTGCCTGCCATCTGACGCAGCTCTCGCTGGGCATTCAGCGAAAGACGCAGGTTCTGGTCGCCTTCACCCACGCGACGTTCGAACTCGAGGTCGATATATTTGTTGATCATCCGATCGGCGAATTCCGGCGTGGCCACGATCTGATTGCCAAGGTCATAACCAAAGCTGTTTGCCAGGCGCAGGTAGCGTTTGTCAGACAGCCGGTTGACCAGGGCATCATCATCCGAGCGAGGCGATTCAAGGATCTTGCGAATGAACGCCTTGCTGCCGATATCTGATTCCAGCCCATGCGCGCCCAATGCGACGCTGAGCATTCGGTAATCCGAAACCAGATCGGCTGCCTGATCGGTGCGCGCGATGTTTTCGCGAAAATACTGGGTCGATCTGGCCACCAAGGGATCGGCGGCCAAGAGTTGCTTTTGCTGGGCGGCGGTCCGCTGCAACATATTCCAGCCCGCCAGACCGCCCGTTCCGGTCAGGATCTGATAGCTCATTGCAGCTTGTCCGAAAGCAGGCGGGTCTCTCGTGGCAGCAGGTCACGCAACTTGCGCAGGCATTGATAGATATTGCCCTCGACCGCGTGATCACTTGCCACGGCGAGCAGCCGGCGACTGTCGGGATCGTCGAAAACCTGGGACAGTTGTTCGATGCCGCGAAGCAGCTGACGGCCGCCCTCATCCTCTGCTGCGTCACCTGACAGGATCAATTGCGCGACATAGCAAACCCGCGTGACCGGTGTCCGCGCCTGGTCGGGATGTATTGCATCCTTCAGCCGCAGGACATTCGCGTTGGGCGTCTTGATCGAGATCTTTGACCGCCGGCCGCCGTTTTCGATCACGGCGCCGTTGATCAGGATCCGTTCATTCGGCCCGAGTTTGATGACAAGACCGCTCATGCCGGGACCTCGCCGCGCAGACCTTTCATGACGGCGACGTTGACGTCGATCAGCGGATCAAGTTTCGCACCACTGTTCAGGACCGCAAGCCCATGGCGGATGGCGAAGCCCGCCAGTGAGATAAGGCCCGCCTTGATTTCATCGGCAAGAGAATTGCCGGGTTGCGCCAGATCTGTGGCAAGGATCGACCAAAGCTCTGTGTTCTTGTTGATTGCAACGACAATGTCGGGGCCAAGTTGCTCGCTTCTTGCGTTGCGCAAGAGGCGGGTCACATGTGAAAACGCTTCGTACTCAGAGTCGCGCTCTGTCCGAAGTCCTGCCGAACCGTATCGGCCATAATCTGTCAGTGGCGTAACCGCGTTCAAGGTATCATTCCCGGATTCTAGGATTTCTGAAGAGGTGGACGTGGGCCGCCGCTAACAGCGGCCCACGAAATGTCATCAGCCGCGGAACAGCGCGAGGATCGACTGCGGTGCCTGGTTGGCAATCGACAGCGACTGGATGCCCAACTGCTGCTGGGTTTGCAGTGCCTGCAGACGCGCTGAAGCCTCTTCCATGTTGGTATCGACAAGTGCGCCGATCGCCGTAGTCATCGAGTCCGAGAGCTTCGAGATGAAGTTCGACTGGATCTCGATCCGCTTGCCTGCCGAACCGAAGGCAAAGGCAACGTCGATCACGTCTGCCACGGCGTCCTCGACGGTTTGCAGATCGGCACCCAGATCCGCACTGGTCGTGACGTCGATGGCATCCATCGCGGCAAGGATCGTGCCGCCCAGCGACAGGTCCGTGGCCGTCGGATCGACATCGATGGTCGACGGCGTCATGGTGCCATCGGCTGCGCGGTCCAGCGAGGCAAGCACCTCGAAGTCGACCGTCTCGGAGCCGTTGACAAGGTTGATACCGTTGAACTGCGATGCACTGACCGCCGAGGTGATCTGTGCCTTCAGATCGTCGATATCGGCCTGCAGCGTTTCGCGGTTGAAGCTGCCATCCTGGGCGGCAACCACCTTGGTCTTGATCTGATTCAACAGATCGCCGACCGTCTCGGCCGCGACGCGACCGTTGGTGATCACTGACGCGCCCATCGACAGGTTGCTTTGGATCGACTTGAACGCGCTGACGTCCGAATCCATCACCTTCGAGATGGCCCAGATCGCCGCGTTGTCCTTGGCGTTGTTGATCATCTTGCCGGTCGAGATCGAGTCCTGGGTTTTCCCAAGGTTCTGGTTGATGCCCTTCAAGGTCTGCAGGGCAACGATGGCACCGTTATTGGTCAGAATGCTGGACATGGTGTCCTCCTATTCAGTGGGCGCTTTGCGCCCGAGGTTTTTAAGAAACCGGCCGTTCTGAACCGTCGGGCTTTAGAGCCCCACATTTTCCAATGCGATCACCCTTCTAAGGGCAGATGATTTACAATCGGTGAAATCGGTCAGCCGCTCAAAGGCTAAGCGACTGGCATTTTACTTAAAATCGACGCGGCTGGGCCGCGGCGGTGTCGGCAACCTTGCGCTTGCCCTGTTGGTCATAGGTCTCAAGCGAGCGGGCGGAATGGATGATTGCCTGCATCTGTGCGGCCGCCGACTGCGCACCGGCAAGCGCGGCCTGGGCCAGTCCGCGCAGTTCTGCCATTCTTGCCTGCAATGTCTCGGCGCAGGCTTCGTCTGGTGGATCGCGCTTCAGCAGAGACACGAGGTGTTCGACCCCATCAAGCGCCTCTTGCGGGCGGCCACCCATGACAGCGGCCTTGGTCAATTTGATCTGTTTGTCGATGAGATCGGGGATCATGACGCCTCCTTCCGGCCAACGCTGAAGCCGAAATCAATCGAATCGGCCAGCAGCGCCGCGTATTCGCGCGTCAGGAAGGTCGAAAACTGTTCTTCGCCGATGCCACCGCCAAACATATCCTTGGACGGTTTGGGACCCGCATATTTCAGCATCTCTTCGAGAAAGACCTGTTCCAGCCGCTGATCGGAACGCTGCTGCGAGAGTTGGGGCGGGGCCGCCGGGGCGGCGATGAGATTTGTTTGCATTTTTTCCATTTTCGATGATTCACAAGGCCATCATGGCAGGCACCGGTAAATATTCGGTAATCTGCTTGGGGTATGTTCACTGCATGTTCGAACAGGACCTTTAGATGGATCGTGATCTTGTTTCTCTTGCCGCAAAGCCCGCAATTGCAGGGCATCGGGGGGCATTTCGGCCTGCCGCCGAGACCGGCGAATCGGCCTTTGCGGCGCGTTTGGGTGCCGATAGTCCGGCGCAGTCAGGGGCGGTCCCTGGGCCGGTTCAGCTGCCTCGAGAGGTAGAGGCCGCCCAGGCTCCGGTACAAGCAGGTCTGGTGAATGCCCCTGAATCTGTGCCTGATTCGGAAAGCGCTGCTGACACTGTTGCTGATGAAAGCGATGGGGCCGTGTTGGCGGAAGCTTGGGCGGATGCGCCCGATCAAGGCATGTTGCGGCCAGCCTACACGGAGGTCGAAGAGTATCCGGATGTGCCGTCGGCGACGGTTCAGAAAGAAATCGTGTTCGCATCGGACGGTGTCACCGACGGAGAACATGTCGCGGCGGGCATCCAACCAGCAAACGCTGATGGCGACAACACAGCCGGGGCGGTGGCAACAGCGGCGGGATCGGCAAGAGACCCGGCAGTGGGTTCGGCCTTTGAGCAAGGCGGGACCGAGCGATCGAGCCATTCGGCGGGCGGGTCTGCTTTGGGCGATCAGATCAAGATGGGCGATGATCGGGGGACAGGGCTACTGTCATCTGGACTTTCTACGTTGCCCGATGCCGGAGGGCTAATTCGCGCCACCTTGTCTGCGGGCTCAGCGCACACAGGCGCGGTGATGCAAGCTGCTGCTGAGCCGGCGATTCTGGCCGATTCTCGGCCCGTTGAACATCGCGCAGTCCTGGCCGAGGCGCTGCGCGGTCAGCGCGATGTGTTGCCCTGGCGTGAGGTGGGGGCATCTGCGACGGATATGCGCGCCCCTGCAGCGGGCAATCATCCGCTGCCGACTGGGCCGCTGACATTCGATAATGCGCTGATGCCCCGGCCGACGATGCCTGCGGTTTCTGCGGGTATCCTCTTGCCGCCTGAGGCCGGCCTTATGGGCGACGCCGAGGGCGACCCGTCGTCGCTGCCATCCGTTACCCTTTCGTCCGGTCCTGCCGTCGCCTTTTCGGCCACTGCCGGATCGGCGGCGGCGGTCTCTGCGGCGGGTGCGAGCCGGCAAGTGGCCGAGGCCGTGCTGCATCTTTACGGCGATCGAACCGAAATCGCCTTGTCACCGGAAGAGCTGGGCTCTGTCCGGTTGGTGGTGTCACGCGGCGAGAACGGGCCGTCGCTGACGGTCTGGGTCGAGCGGCCCGAGGTTCTGGAGATGTTGCGCCGCAACAGCGACGCGCTGCTGGCGGATCTGCAGGACGGTGGGCTGGACGGCGCGGCGCTTGATTTTCGAGATAGCGGGGAATGGCAGGATCAGGGTGGTGGCGGCTCGGGTGATGACGCAGCGCAGACGCTGGCGATTGGCCTGACGGGGCGCGGCGATGCGGTGCCAGACAACGAAGCTGATCATCGGGCGAAGTCAGGCGGCCATGATGTCGGTCGCCTGGATATCAGAGTTTAGAAACAGGAGTTAGAAATGGTCGTACCGGTTTCGGGCAGCGCCGCCTTCGCGGCGCCCGCAGCGCAGGGCAGCGCGGGTGGGCAAAAATCACTTGCCAGTGGTGATTTCGAGACGTTCTTGCGCATGTTGACGGCGCAATTGAAAAACCAGGATCCGCTGAATCCGATGGAGGGTTCGGATTTCGCTGTGCAGTTGGCGACCTTCTCGGGTGTCGAGCAACAGGCGCAGACGAATAGCCTTTTGTCGAGTTTGACACAGCAGATGGGTGGCGGCGTCGGGCAGCTGTCGGACTGGCTTGGTCGCGAGGTGCGCGTGACCGGGCCGGTCTGGTTCAGTGACAGGCCGCTGACCCTGGATATCAACCCTGATCCGCGCGCCGATAGCGTGCAGTTGGTGACCCTGACAGCAGGCGGTCGCGAGTTGATGCGCGAGGAGATCGGTGTTGGCGAAGGGCAGGTTGATTGGTTTGGTCATGACGCGCTGGGCAACAAGATGCCGGATGGCCTTTACACATACCGGGTCGAAAGCTGGCAGAACGGCGACAAGATCGCAGAAGCCGAGGTGGGCAGCTATGCCCGCGTTCTCGAGGCCGAGTTGGCGCGCGGCGGCGTTCAACTGGTGCTGGAAGGCGGCGCGATGACCATGGCCGATGAGGTGCAGGCGGTTCGCGACCCGCGCGTGCAGTGATGCCGACCCCGTTGCCGCCTTGGATCTGCGCGGATGTTGCCGGAACGGGCCGTGAGGCGGCGCGAGGCGCAGTGGGCGCGCTGGCAGCCATCGCGCGCAGTGGGATCAGCCGATCGCCAGGCCCAGAGAGAGGCCGATCAGGGCAAACAGCGTGCCGGCGACCCAGGTTGGCATTCTTTTGCGCGGCGCGGCCTTCTCGGCCTCGATTTCGGCGCGATGGGCGCGGTCCCACAATGCCTGTTCTACCACCTCGGGCAGCAGCGGGGCGTAGCGGCTGATGGTCTGGGCGATGCGCTTGGCGTCATTTGCGATGGCGCGGGGGCCAAGATTGTCGCGGATATAATCCGTGACAACGGGGCGCGCGGATTCCCAGATGTTCAACTGTGGATCCAGCGATCGCGCGACCCCTTCTACCACCACCATGGTGCGTTGCAGAAGGATAAGCTCGGTCCGCGTCTGCATCCCGAAACGTTCGGTGACCTCGAACAGATAGGACAGCAGGCTGGCCATCGATATCTTGCTGGCATTGGCGCCGAAGATCGGCTCGCCCACGGCACGCAAGGCGCGGGCAAAGGCGGCCTCGTCGCGGTCGCGGGGAACATAGCCGGCCTCGAAATGCACGCGCGCGACGCGGCGATAATCCCGCTGGATGAAGCCCATCAGGATCTCGGCATAGACGCGGCGGGTATATTCGTCGATCTCGCCCATGATGCCGAAATCATAGACGATCAGATCGCCATTCGCGGCGACCTTGAGGTTGCCGTGATGCATGTCGGCGTGAAAGAAACCGTCGCGCAGCGCATGCTGCAGGAACATCTGGATGACCCGGCGGCCCAGATCGACCGTGTCGTGACCGGCGGCGACGATCGCATCGCGGTCACCAAGCGGGATGCCTTCGGCCCAATCGCTGATGAGGACCCGGCGCGAGGACAGCTGCCAGTCGGGCAACGGCAAATCCAGCCCCGGATCATCCTTGGTGTTTTCAAAGAATTCCGACGCAGAGGCTGCCTCTAGCCGCAGGTCCAGCTCGCCGGTCACGACCGATTCGAAATGATTGACCACGTCACGGGGGCGCAGGCGGCGACTGGCGGGCGAGAGCCGTTCGATCAGCGATGCCGCAAGGTGAAAGGCGTCGATGTCGCGGCGAAAGGCAGCCTCGATATCGGGGCGCAAGATCTTGACCGCGACATCCTGATCCGTCGCATGCAGCCGGGCGCGGTGAACCTGCGCAATCGAGGCGGCGGCGACGGGTTCGGAAAATTCGGCAAAGATCGCCTCGACCGGCTGGTGCAGCTCGGTCTGGATGATCCGGCGCGCGGTCTCGGTCGGAAAGGGCGGCAGCTTGTCCTGCAACATGCGCAGCTGGTCTGCCAGCTCGGTCCCGACCACATCGGCGCGGGTCGAAAGGATCTGGCCGAACTTGATATAGGCCGGCCCAAGCGCGGTGATGGCGCGGGTGACCGGCGGCAGGTTCGGGTCACCCTTGTAGCCCAGCCAGCGGAACGGCCAGCCCAGCACGCGGGCGGCCATGCGGACGCGCGGCGGGGCCTCGACGGCATCCAGCGCGACGCCCATCGCACCGCTGCGTTCGAAGGTCGCGCCCGTGCGGATCAGGCGCCAGATATTGTGTGGGCCGCGCATCCTACAGCTTCCACCCCGAATGCAGCGCGGCGACGCCCATGGTCATGTTGCGGTATTGCACACGCTCGAAACCGGCGGCGCGGATCAGGGCTGCAAACGCCTCTTGATCGGGAAAGCGACGGATCGATTCGACCAGATATTGATAGCTGTCGCGATCACCGGTCACGGCCTTGCCCATCGCAGGGATCACGTTGAAGGAGTACCGGTCATAGGCCCATTGCGCCATAGGTACGGGCAGTTGCGAAAATTCCAGCACCATCAGACGACCGCCGGGACGCAGCACGCGAAACGCCTCGGACAGTGCGTCGGGAATGCGGGTGACGTTGCGGATGCCAAAGCTGATCGTATAGCGATCAAAGGAATTATCCGCGAAGGGCAGCGCCATGGCATCGCCCGTGACCCAGTCAAGACGCTCGGCCAGCCTTGCGGCCTCGGCCCGTTTGCGGCCTTCGATCAGCATCTGTTCGGTCATGTCGCAGACGGTGACCTCGGCCTCGGGCGCGCGTTCCAGAAAGCGAAAGGCGACATCGCCCGTGCCGCCCGCCACATCCAGCAAACGCTGGCCGTTTCGCGGTGCCAGCCAGTCCATCATCGCGGCTTTCCAGACGCGGTGGATGCCCACGCTCATCAGGTCGTTCATCACGTCATAGCGCGATGCGACGCTGGTAAAGACGTCATGGACCTTGCCGGCCTTGGCGTCCTCGTCCACTTCCTGAAAGCCGAAATGCGTGGTTTTCTTATCGCTCATGCGCTTGCCGTTTTCTGCCTGCGCGACCAGATAGAGCCCGCGCGCCGCCGGCACAATGACCGGGATGACGCGCACGTGCAATGCGACGAAAGGGAATGATGTGCCCGAATTGCCCGAAGTCGAGACCGTGATGCGGGGCCTGAGGCCGCATCTCGAGGGCCGCGTCATCGCCCGGGCCGAGGCGCGCAGGCCGGATCTGCGCTGGCCGATGCCGGTCGATCTGGTGCAGGTGCTGACCGGCGCGCGGGTTCTGGGTCTGCGTCGACGGTCGAAATATCTGCTGGCCGATCTGGATCGTGGCGGCGCGCTGCTGATGCATCTGGGCATGTCGGGCAGGCTGCTGGTCGAGGGCGCGGGGCTGGCAGGCATGCACCGCGAGCCTGCGATTCGGCCGCGCCACGATCATGTTGTGCTGACAACGGATGAGGGCACGACCATCACCTTCAACGATGCGCGCCGGTTCGGCATGGTCGATTTGATCCGCGAGGGCGAGGATCACCCGCTGCTGGGTCAGATCGGGCCAGAACCCTTGGGTCCGGACTTTACGCCGGCCTGTCTGGCCGCGGCTTTTGCGGGGCGAAAGGCGCCGGTCAAGCAGGCGCTGCTGGATCAGCGCATCGTGGCGGGTCTGGGCAATATCTATGTCAGCGAGGCGCTGCATCGCGCCGGCATCGACCCGCGCAGGGCGGCCGGGCGAATCGGCGCGGCGCGGATTGCGGCGCTGGTCGGACATATTCGTGATGTGCTGACCGATGCCATCGCCGCCGGCGGCAGCAGTCTGCGCGATCACCGTCAGGCCACCGGCGAGTTGGGCTATTTCCAACACAGCTTTCGCGTCTATGACCGCGCGGGTGCGGCATGTCCGATGCCGGGTTGTGGTGGCACCATCCGGCGGATCGTTCAGTCGGGGCGGTCCAGCTTTTACTGCCCGGTCTGCCAGCGCTGATACGGCAACCGCTGGCCTAGCCGCGCCTGGCCTGCTAGGAAATGCTCGACATAAAATTTCACAAGGGTCCAACCCATGGCTTATGAAAGCATCATCGTCGAGATCGAGGATGAGGTCGCGCTGATCCGGCTGAACCGGCCAGACGCGCTGAACGCCTTGAACAAGCAACTGCTGGACGAACTGGCTGCGGCACTGACAGAGGCAGATCAGAACGACAAGGTGCGCTGCATCGTTTTGACGGGCAGTGAAAAAGCGTTCGCCGCCGGCGCCGATATCAAGGAAATGGCCGACAAATCCTTTGTCGATGTCTTTACCGAGGATCTGTTCACCGGCCCGACCGAGGCGATCTTGCGCGTGCGCAAACCGATCATCGCCGCGGTCAGCGGTTATGCCCTGGGCGGCGGCTGCGAATTGGCCATGACCTGCGATTTCATCATCGCGGCCGAGAACGCGAAATTCGGACAGCCGGAAATCAATCTGGGCGTTATCGCCGGCATCGGCGGAACGCAGCGCCTGACCCGATTCGTCGGCAAGGCCAAGGCGATGGACATGAACCTGACCGGGCGCTTCATGGATGCGGCCGAGGCCGAGCGTTCGGGGCTGGTCAGCCGCGTCGTGCCCACCGGCAAGGTGGTCGCCGAGGCATTGGCCGCGGCGCAGAAGATCGCAGAAAAATCGCAGATTTCGGTGCGCGCGGCGAAAGAATCGGTGAACCGGTCCTATGAAACGACATTGCGCGAAGGGCTGCTGTTCGAGCGCCGCCTGTTCAATGCATTGTTCGCCACCGAGGACCAGAAAGAGGGCATGTCGGCCTTTTTGGAAAAGCGCGAGCCGCAGTTCCGCGACAAGTAGGCCTTTACTTCCCTGACCCCCTGGCTTAAAGGCGCTTCCCACATGCGTGTGGGCCCGCTTAGGCAAGAATCATGATCCGCTTCTGGTCAGAAGTGGATTGCGTGGGTCTTTTTTTGCGCAAACGAAATGCAACCAGATCCACGGAGCCGATCACATGGCTAATACCATTCAATCCAAAAAACGCGCTCGCCAGGCCGAGCACCGCACCGCCATCAACAAGGCGCGCCGTTCGCGTATCCGCACCTTCCTGCGCAAAGTCGAAGAAGCCATCGCCGGCGGCAATGTCGAAACGGCACGCGACGCGCTTAAAGCGGCCCAGCCCGAACTGATGCGCGGCGTGACCAAAGGCGTTTATCACAAGAACACTGCATCGCGGAAAATCTCGCGGTTGTCGTCGCGTGTGAAAGCGATGTCGAACAGCTGAGTCGACGATCGTCGATGCCGCGTTGCGGTACTGCAACGGGTGCAACAGGCAATACTGGGGCGTGGGGGAAACCCTGCGCCCCAACTGCTTAACGACTTGTTAACTATTTGATTCGCAGCGCATTTTTCGAGCTATTTGGTTTTTTTCCTTATTGGTCAAAGTGCTGTGCAGATTCGATGCGTGCCAAGTCGTGTCAAGCGCAATGATCGGTTGCGCGGCTGTGTTGCGGATTGCTAGTTTGCCTCCAGCGATTCACATCGCGCCTTGGGGGTTGTTGCGAAACCGACCTTAGCTGCCGCTTCGGATGATTTTCGCGACTGGTGTCAGGGATGGGAACATCTCTCGAAAGGGAACGATGACGGCGGGCTGCCACCTGCCAGCGTCTGGCCTTTTGATATCACATCGGCTGTCTCGGCCGGGTGATGGCGGGTCCGCCATCTCTCGGGTGACGCATGTCGTGCTTCTTGTCGGGCTGTGGGTTTGCGGTGCCGTCACCTCTGAAACGGGGGGCGGTTTGGGGACAGGTTGCAGTGACAGGGTACGGGCAAAAAAAATGGACAAGATCTGGGGGCAGGCATGCGGGCAGTTGGAACAAGAGGTCGGGGCGAATAACTACAATCTGTGGATCAAGCCGCTGCGGTTGGTTGATCTGAAGGATGGCAACGCTGAATTTGCCGCACCTACCCGTTTTCTGTCCGACTGGGTCAACCGGCATTTCGCGCAGGCCATTCTGGCCGAGCTTGATCGTCTGGGTCACCGGGCCGAACGCCTGCGCTTCCATGTTCGCCCCGTCGGTTCATCCGACGCTGCCGCGCCCCGCCAGCCGCGTTCCGACCGCTCTGCCGACACTGCCGCCGCGTCCTTGCAGGTCGAACGCAGCGCCGATCTGGGCGCGCCGCTGGACCCGCGCTTTACCTTTGAGAATTTCGTCGTTGGCAAGCCCAACGAACTGGCCCATGCCGCCGCGCGTCGCGTGGGCGAGGGCGGGCCGGTCAGTTTCAATCCGCTGTTCCTTTATGGCGGTGTGGGGCTGGGCAAGACCCATCTGATGCACGCGATTGCGCGTGAATATATCGACCGCCATCCCGATCACCGCGTGCTGTACCTGTCGGCCGAGCAGTTCATGTACCGCTTTGTGCAGGCGCTGAAGGAAAAGACCGTGATGGACTTCAAGGAGATGTTCCGCACAGTCAATCTGCTGATGGTCGATGATGTGCATTTCATCGCCGGAAAGAACTCTACCCAAGAGGAATTCTTTCACACGTTCAATGCCTTGGTCGATCAAGGCAAGCAGATCGTCATTTCGGCCGACCGCGCGCCGGGGGAAATCAAGGGTCTGGAAGAACGCATCAAGTCGCGCCTGTCCTGCGGGCTGCTGGCCGACCTGCACCCGACCACCTATGAGCTGCGACTGGGCATCCTGCAGGCCAAGACAGAGGCATTCCGCAGCCAGTATCCCGGCCTCGAGATCGCGCCGGGCGTGCTGGAATTCCTTGCGCACCGGATCACCTCGAATGTGCGGGTGCTAGAGGGCGCGTTGCAGCGGCTCTTCGCCTTTGCCAGCCTGATCGGCCGTGAGATCACGCTGGATATGACGCAGGAATGCCTGACCGATATTCTGCGCGCCTCGGACCGGCGGGTTTCCATCGAGGAAATCCAGCGCAAGGTGGCCGAGCATTACAACATCCGTCTGGCCGACCTGATCGGGCCCAAACGGGTGCGCACCGTTGCCCGCCCGCGCCAGATCGCGATGTATCTGTCCAAGCAGTTGACCAATCGGTCTCTGCCCGAGATCGGCCGGCGCTTTGGCGGTCGCGATCACACCACGATCATGCACGGCGTGAAGAAGATCGAGGAACTGGCGGGCAGCGATGAGGGTCTGTCAGAGGACATTGACCTGCTCAAGCGCCTGCTTGAGGCTTGACCACCCCTGACTTTCTATTGAAATTCTTGTGACCGCCTGCAAGGGCGGCTACAACGCGGGTCCGGGCAAGGGCTACGGATACAGGGTGAGGGACGGTCATGAAATTTTCCATTGAACGCACGGTATTGGTCAAGGCCGTTAGCCAGGCCCAATCGGTCGTCGAGCGCCGCAATACCATACCGATCCTCGCCAATGTGTTGATCGAGGCGACGCCCGAAGGTGTCAGCTTTCGGGCAACCGATCTGGACACCGAAGTCGTGGATCGCGCCGCAGCCCAGGTCGAACGCCCCGGCGCCACCACCGTCAGCGCGGTGATGCTGAACGAGATCGCGCGGAAACTGCCCGACGGGGCGCTGGTCAATATCACCTCGGATGACGCCTCGGCGCGCCTGACCGTGCAGGCCGGGCGGTCGAATTTCAGTCTGGCGACCTTGCCGCGCGAGGATTTCCCGGTGATGGCCACCACCGAATACAGCGCCAATTTCAGCGCCAAGGCCGCGCAGCTGCGGCGCCTGTTCGACAAGTCGAAATTCGCCATCTCGACCGAGGAAACGCGCTATTATCTGAATGGCGTCTACATGCATGTGGCGACCGGCGAGGATGGCCCGGTCTTGCGCTGCGTTGCGACCGATGGTCACCGGCTGGCACGCATCGACGCGACGCTGCCTGATGGTGCCGCCGAGATGCCGGGCGTGATCGTGCCGCGCAAGACCGTGGCAGAGCTGCGCAAGCTGCTGGACGATGATGACACGGCCATCGCGGTTTCGGTCAGCGAGACCAAGGTGCGCTTTGCCACGCCCGACATCACGCTGACCTCGAAGGTCATCGACGGCACCTTTCCCGATTACAGCCGTGTCATCCCGGCGGGGAACACCCGCAAGCTGGAGGTCGATGCCAGTGATTTCGCCCGTGCCGTCGACCGCGTGGCCACCGTCAGCAGCGAGCGTTCGCGCGCCGTCAAGCTGGCGCTTGAGACGGACAAGCTGATTTTGTCGGTGAACGCGCCTGATGCGGGTGCCGCCGATGAGGAACTGATCGTGGCCTATGCCGACGAGCCGCTGGAAATCGGTTTTAACGCCAAATACCTGCAGGAAATCGCCAGCCAGGTGGATCGCGAGAATGCGGTCTTCATGTTCAACGGCTCGGGCGATGCGGCGCTGATCCGTGAGGGCGGCGACACCAGTGCTGTCTATGTCGTCATGCCGATGCGGGTGTGACACTTAGCCATCTGGCCCTTGCGCAGTTCCGGTCATGGCCGCGACTGGCCCTTGATCTGGATGAACGCCCGGTAGCGATCTATGGCGCGAACGGATCGGGCAAGACCAACATTCTGGAAGCTGTGTCGATGCTGTCGCCGGGCCGGGGTCTGCGCGGCGTAGCGGCGGCAGATCAGGCACGCAAGGGCGTCGAGGCCGGATGGCGAATCCGCGCGGCCATAGGTGAAAGCCAGGTTGAAACGACTGCGCCCGCGGGGCAGGTGCGCGGCGTGGAGATCGACGACAAGCCGTCACCGCAGATTGCCCTGGGGCGGATGCTGCGGGTCATCTGGCTGGTGCCGGCGATGGACCGGCTGTGGTCTGATCCGCCCGAGGTGCGGCGGCGATTTCTGGACCGGGTGACGCTGAGCCTGCTCCCCGATCACGCTGATTCTGCGCTGGCCTATGACAAGGCGATGCGCGAACGGAACCGGCTGTTGCGCGACCAGATCAGCGACGGGGGTTGGTATCGGGCGCTGGAAAGCCAGATGGCCGAGGCCGGTGCCAGTCTGACCCGCAACCGGCTGTCGGCCATTGCCGCGATCATGGCGTCGCAGCGCGATGCCGAGACCAGCTTTCCCGCAGCAACCCTGAAGCTGCTGCCGGGCGAGGGCTTTGCTGATGACGCGAATACGGCCAGCATTGCCGACCGGCTGGCCACGATGCGACCGCGCGATCTGGCGGCGGGCCGCACGCTGAGCGGCCCGCACCGCGCCGATCTGGGGGCTCATTGGGGGCCGCAGGATATGCCGGCGGCGCTGTCATCGACCGGAGAGCAAAAGGCACTGCTTCTGTCGCTGGTTCTGGCAAATGCGCGGGCGCTGTCGCAGGAATCGGTGGTGCTGCTGTTGGACGAGGTCGCAGCGCATCTTGACGCGGATCGCCGCGCGGCGCTGTATGCCGAAATCACGGCCATGCCTGCTCAGACGCTGCTGACTGGCACCGGCCCTGAACTCTTTGAGGGGTTCGGGCCGAATGCACGCCGGCTTTCCATCACCAAACACGACGGCGCATCAAGCGTAGAGGAAATCGCATGACCCTGACCGCCGAGGCGATCCTGCTATATGCCGGCGCGATGGTTGCCATCTGGCTGACCCCCGGCCCCGTCTGGGTCGCAATCATGGCGCGGGCGCTGTCCTCGGGCTTTGCCGGTATCTGGCCCTTGGCACTGGGCGTGGCCGTGGGCGACATGATCTGGCCGCTGGTGGCGATTTTCGGGCTGTCGGTCGTGGTCGCCCAAAGCGCCGTGCTGATGGAGGCGTTGCGCTGGATCGCCGCCGTGGTCTTTGTCGGCATGGGCTTGGCGTTGATCCGCACCGCGAACAAGCCGGTCGAACGCGACAGCCGCCTGACCCGGCGCGGGGGCTGGGCGGGCTTTACCGCCGGTCTGCTGGCGATCGCCGGAAACCCGAAGGCCGCGCTGTTCTATATCGGCGTCTTGCCGGGCTTTTTCGATATGGCCAGCATCACCGCCACCGATGTGACCGTCATCGTCGCGATGTCGGTGACGATCCCCTTCATGCTGAACCTTGGCATGGGGGCCGCCGTCGCCGCCGCGCGGCAAAAGCTGGCGACGCCCGCTGGAATACGCAGGATGAACCTGATTTCAGGCGGTCTGCTGATCGCCGTTGGCTGCGTGATCGGGTTGGGGCAACTGCTCGCCGGGTGAGGCCGGGCCTGTGCCGATTACAGCAACCACTCAATCGGCAGCACGTTCATTACATAGACCACCACACGGTCGAACACGCCCAGCCCCGGCTCGTGCTCAATGGTGTTGACCGACCCGTCGGGTTGCGGATCGCGCCAGACCATCTTGTCGCCCTCTAGCTCTGGCTGAAAGCTGCGCGTGGCCAGCCCTTCGGTCAGCGCGGCGCTGCCCGCGCGGGCGATCGAGGGGCTGTCGATCAGAAACCCCATTTCGCAGTTCAATGAGGCAGAGCGCGGGTCGAAATTGAATGAACCGATAAACACCCGCGCGCCATCGGCAGAGAAGGTCTTGGCATGAAGGCTGGCCCCGGACGATCCGATAGGGCCAAGTTCATCCTTGCCCTGCGACAAGCCGGCGATGGGTTTCAATTCATACAGCTTGACCCCGGCTTCCAGCAATTCGCGGCGGTATTTGACATAGCCCGCGTGGACCATGGGGACATCGGTTGCCTCCCATGAATTGGTCATGATGCTGACATTGATCCCCTTTTCCGCCAGATCGGCAAAGATCTGGCTGCCGGCCTTGCCCGGCACGAAATAGGCTGAAATCACATCCAGATTCTTCTGAACATCGCCCAGAATGTTGCCGAGGCGCGAAATCATCAGCTGCTCTTTGTCATGGGTGCCCATGCCCTTGATCGGATCGTCGGCCACGACCTGCACATCGGTCCATTCCAGCGGGGGTGTCTGGCCGTTGACGAACTGATCCACCGCGCTTTGGGCATTTGCCGCAAAGATCTGACCCTCTGTCGATGCCTCGGCCTCGGCCACCGCGCTGTCGAATGAGGCCAGATCGCCCTGACCCTTGATCACCTTGTCCAGCGCCAGAACAGGCTGGCTGTTCCAGTATTCGTCAAAGATCGCAGCGGTGTCGGTCACGACCGAGCCCACGCCCACGACATCCAGATCCAGATAGGCCGGGGCGTCGCCCATGGCGAAATACTCATCGCCGATATTGCGCCCGCCGACGATGGCAACGGCGCCATCGACGAGGAATGCCTTGTTGTGCATGCGCCGGTTCATCCGCAGCGGATACAGCGCATAGCCCAGCATCTTGGGGCTGCGCGTGGTCGACGGGTTAAAGATCCGTACACTGAAATTCGGCATCGCGTTCAGCGCCGCCAGCGTCGGGTCCAGCCCGTGAATGCCGTTATCGTCCAGCAACAGCCGCACGCGCACGCCGCGCTCGGCCGCCTTGCGCAGCGCGTCCAGCAGGATCAGTCCGGACGCATCCGAATGCCAGATGTAATACATCGCATCGATCGAGCGTTCGGCACCATCCGCCAGCTTGACCCGGCTGATCAGCGCGCCCTGACCGTCAGGCAGCGGGATGACGCCGCTTTGGTCGGGATGGGCTGATTGCGCCTCTTGCGCCTGCGGGCCGAGGGTCGTTGCCGGGTCGAAGGGGATCGAGGTTTCGACTTCCTGGCCGTCGCCGGAGGGAACCGGGAATATCAGTCGCCCGACAAACCAGAGGATGAGGATGATCAGCAGGACCCAAAGTATCATTTTCAACCACCGCATTGCTTGTCCCCATCAGGATATTATAACCGCGATTGTCCACCGCCCAACGGATCGACGCAAGGGGGCGGCGGATTGCGTCTTCAAGCCACGAAATATGGTGTGTTTCCCGTGACTTTCCCCGCAGGAGTGACTATATCAGGCGCAGAAAAACAGGAATGTTCACGCATGTCAGAACACGAGCAGCAACCCGCCGAATACGGCGCCGATTCCATCAAGGTTCTCAAAGGACTAGAGGCCGTGCGCAAGCGGCCCGGTATGTATATCGGCGATACCGATGACGGCTCGGGTCTGCATCATATGGTCTATGAGGTCGTGGATAACGGCATCGACGAGGCGCTGGCCGGTCATGCCGACTATGTTCACGTGAAAATTCACGCCGATAACAGCGTTTCGGTGCGCGACAACGGTCGGGGTATCCCGGTCGACATGCACAAGGACGAGGGCGTCAGCGCAGCCGAGGTCATCATGACCCAGCTGCATGCAGGCGGTAAATTCGACCAGAACAGCTATAAGGTTTCGGGCGGGTTGCACGGCGTCGGCGTGTCGGTGGTGAACGCGCTGTCGGACTGGCTGGAACTGCGCGTCTGGCGAAATGGCAAGGAACACATCGCCCGCTTTGAACATGGCGAGACGGTAGAACATCTGAAGGTCGTGGCTGATGCGCCCGGCGAGACCGGAACCGAGGTACGGTTCTTGGCCTCTAACCGGCAGACCGATCCGAACGGCACGTTCAGCAATCTGGAATACAACTTCAAGACGCTGGAAAACCGCCTGCGCGAACTGGCTTTCCTGAACAGCGGTGTGAGGATCATCCTCGAGGATGAGCGCCATGCCGAACACCAGCGCTCTGAGCTGGTCTACGAAGGCGGTGTACGCGAGTTCGTGCGCTATCTGGACCGCTCGAAAACGGCGGTGATGCCAGAGCCGATCTTTATGACTGGCGAAAAGAACGGCATCGGCGTCGAAGTGGCCATGTGGTGGAATGACAGCTACCACGAAACGGTGCTGCCCTTTACCAACAACATTCCGCAGCGCGACGGCGGCACGCATATGGCGGGCTTTCGTGGTGCGTTGACCCGCGTGATCACGAAATATGCGCAGGATAGCGGCATCGCCAAGCGCGAAAAGATCGACTTCACCGGCGACGACGCGCGCGAAGGCCTGACCTGCGTGCTGTCGGTCAAGGTGCCAGATCCGAAATTCTCGTCCCAGACCAAGGACAAGCTGGTCTCGTCAGAGGTTCGGCCGGCGGTCGAGCAACTGGTGGGCGAAAAGCTGACCGAGTGGTTCGAGGAAAACCCGGCCGAGGCGCGTCAGATCATCGGCAAGATCGTCGAGGCGGCGCTGGCCCGCGAGGCCGCGCGCAAGGCACGCGAACTGACACGTCGCAAGACCGCGATGGACGTGGCCAGCCTGCCCGGCAAGCTGGCCGATTGTCAGGAAAAGGACCCGGCCCTGTCGGAACTGTTCATCGTCGAGGGTGACAGCGCCGGCGGCTCGGCCAAGCAGGGCCGTTCGCGCAAGAACCAGGCGGTGCTGCCTCTGCGCGGCAAGATCCTGAACGTCGAGCGCGCGCGTTTCGACCGGATGCTGGGCAGCGAACAGATCGGGACATTGATCACCGCATTGGGTGCCGGCATCGGGCGGGACGAGTTCAATCTGGCCAAGCTGCGCTACCACAAGATCGTCATCATGACTGATGCCGATGTCGATGGCGCACATATCCGCACGCTGCTGCTGACCTTCTTCTTCCGGCAGATGCCGGAACTGGTCGAGGCCGGGCATCTCTATATCGCGCAGCCGCCTCTTTATAAGGTCGGGCGCGGGCGCTCTGAGGTTTATCTGAAGAACGAGGCGGCACTTGAGGATTACCTGATCGAGCAGGGCATCGACGGCGCCAGTCTGGTTCTCAGCGGTGGCGAGCAGATCACCGGTGCCGATCTGACCCGCGTGGTCGAAGAGGCCCGTGTGACACGTCGTATCCTGCGCGCCTATCCCACGCATTATCCGCCCCATATCACTGAACAGGCCGCGATTGCCGGCGCGTTGGTGAGCGGCCGGATTGATGCGGATGCGCAGGGCGTGGCGTCGGCGGTGGCCGAGCGGCTGGACATGATCGCCGCCGAATACGAACGCGGCTGGACCGGACGCCCGACGCAGGATGGCGGTATCCGACTGGCGCGGCTGTTGCGTGGTGTCGAGGAAAGCAGGTTGCTGGACGGACCGATGCTGCGCAGCGGCGAGAGCCGCAGGTTGGGCGAAATGACCACAGTGCTGCAAGATGTCTATGCCAAGCCCGCTCGCCTTGTGCGCAAGGATCGCGAAACGCCGATCTATGGCCCGCTTGGGCTGTTGCAGGCGATCTTCCTTGAGGGCGAAAAGGGTCTGTCGCTGCAGCGCTACAAGGGTCTGGGCGAAATGAACCCCGATCAGCTGTGGGAAACGACGCTGGACCCGGATGCGCGCACCTTGTTGCAGGTGCGGATCGAGGACGTTGCCGAGGCAGAGGATCTGTTCACCAAGCTGATGGGTGACGTGGTCGAGCCACGGCGCGAGTTTATCCAGCAAAATGCGCTAAGTGTAGAGAATCTAGACATCTAGCGCCGGCTTTCGGTCGGTTTCCTGCTCGATTCTGTGTTGTTTTTGCCGCGCCCTGTCAGTTTATCGTCCAAAATAGGCCGCCTGACTGATTTGTTAACCGCACGTTGATCTGTCCTGTGTTAGGGCAGGGTGTATAATTTGCGGATCTATTGATTTTGTTCCGTCTGCGCCCGAAGATTAAAGAGGTAACCCACATGTTCACGACTTCTCGCTTGCGTATTGGGTCGGTCGTCGCACTTACGCTGATGGCCCCCGCAGCCTTTGCTGGCGGTTATGTTGCGCCAGTCGTGCCCGGTCCCGTCATCGTCGCCCCCGAAGTACAAACGCAATCTTCCTGGGCGGGTGCCTATGGTGGTGTTGCGCTTGGCTATGCCTTCGGTTCCGACGACCGGGTCGGCGTCCGCGCACCGACCGGCGGCCCCGCGATCACACGCGATAGCGCCGATATCAGCGGTATCGATTACGGCGTGCAGCTTGGGTATCGCTGGCAAACGCAAATGAGCGGCCGTCAGATCGTGATTGGCCCTGAACTGTCCTATGAAAAATCCAGCGCCGACGCCTCATTCGACACCGATGGCGTGACCGCCACGTCCGAAATGGACACTTTCATGGCGCTGCGCGTGAAGGCCGGCGTCCTGACCGGGGCCGGTGATTCGATGATCTATGGCATCGCCGGTGTTGGTCGCGGCGATTTCAACTATACGGTCGTGGGCGATGGCATGGATTATGCCGGTAGCTACTCTGACAATGCCTGGATCCTGGGTCTGGGTGCAGAGCGTAAGGTTTCGGAACGCATGTCCGTGTTCGGGGAATGGGAATTCCGCGGCACTGGCAAGACGGCGCTGACCGACGATGCAGGTTATGTGACGCAGGCAACGCCTGAGCATCACCACCTGAAAGTCGGCGTCAACTTCAGCTTCTGATCGGTTGACGAAAATCCGATTGGGCCGGCCGCCGCAAGGGCGCGCCGGCCTTTTTCATGCCCGCAGCTTACGTCGCAGTGGGACCGGGATGGCGCGCGCCGCACAGGCCACCGCGATTCCTGTCGGCACCAAGCGCGCCAATGCCGGATCGTCGGCAATCAGCCCGCCCGTATAGGCGCCGAAGGCGGGCAGAATCAGGTGATCCGCACCGATCAGAAAGCACCGGCGCCGTTGCCCGGCCAGTCGAATGCAGGGATGAAAATGTCCTGATATGTCTGGCCCCGACGCCGCCTCGTGCCGCAATATCGGCCCGCAATCCCATTCGGGCACGCTGTCGCCGGGCAGGCGGGCATGGGCCGGTGCAGGGTCGTGATTGCCGCTGATCCACAGCCATGTCCGACCCGCCGCAAGATCTCGCAGGCGGTCGCACATCGGATCCGCCAGGCCTTGACCGGCGGCATCATCGTCGAAACCATCGCCCAGACTGACAACACGGGCAGGATCGGTCGCCGCAATCTCTGCCGACAACCGATCCAGCGTTGCCTGCGTTTCATAGGGCGGAAGCAATGGCCCGCCGCGCCGCGCCATGCGTTCGGACTTGCCCAGATGCAGGTCGGCAACGATCAGCCAGCGCCGTTCTGGCCACCACAGCGCGCCCGACGGGCGTGCGATCAGGCCCAGCCCCGCGAAGGTGAACGCGTATCCCGTCATGCCAATCCTGCCTCTGCCATCAGCGCCGCCGCCTCTGCCTCGGCCAGCCGTTCGCGGCCCTGACCCGCGATCGGAACCCGGCCCACCTCTAGCAGCAAGGGCGCGGCCAGCGGTGTGACGCGATCCAGCATCCGGTGATCATGTCGCGGCGAATGGTCCAGCATGTCCTCGATCCGGTCAAAATCCACAAGGCCCCGCCGCGCCTCATCCGCCGTGATCCGTAGCATCAGATGATCGGGGTCGTATTTGCGCAGCGTGTCATACAGGATGTCGCTGGAAAAGGTCGCCTGCCGCCCGGATTTACGTTTTCCGGGCAGGTTGCGGTGGATCAGCCCCGCCACCGTTGCGACATTGCGGAACGTGCGTTTCATCACCGCATTGCTGGCCAGCCAATCGCCCAGCCCAGCCCGCAGTCCGGCGCGATCCAGCAGCGGTACGGGGTCGCGCACCGGGTCCAGCGACCAGATCAGCAGCGCGTAGTCGGTGCTGAGGAAACCCAAAGGGCCAAGCCCGGCCTCTTCCATCATCCGCGTCATCAGCAGGCCAAGCGTCTGCAACGCATTCCGCCCGGCAAAGCCATACAGCGCGAAATGCCAGCGCCCCTGATGCGGAAAACTCTCGCTGACCAGCACGCCGGCGCGCGGCAGGGCACTGACCCTGGCCTGTAGCGCCAGCCAGTCGCCTGTGTCAGCGGGCAAAGCTGCGTGCCGTGTCGGATCGCCGATCAACGCCTGAACCCGATGTGAAAGCTGGGTCGAGGTCGCCAGCTTCAACCCCGAATAGACGGCGATCTTGGGCTGTCGGGTGGGCTGTTTCGTCACTTCGACGACCATCTCGCGCAGGCCTTCGTAGCGCACGGTCTGGCCGCCGATCAGAAAGGTATCGCCCGGTTCCAGTGATGCGGCAAAGGCCTCTTCGACCTCGCCAAGGGGCGTCCCGCCGCGTCCGCGCAGCCGCACCTTGAGCATCTCGGCGTCGACGATGGTGCCGATATTCATGCGCAGGTCGCGGGCGGCGCGTGGGTCGCGCAGCCGCCAGAGGCCATCGCGCAGCATCAGCCGCTGCCAGCGGTCATAGGCCCGCAGCGCGTAGCCGCCGGTCGCTGCGAAATCCAGACAGGCATCGAAATCGGATCGCGTCAGATCCGCATAAGGGCCGGCAGTGCGAACCTCGGCACAGAGTGCATCCGCATCGAATGGCCCGGCGCAGGCGGTCAACAGGATATGTTGGCACAGCACATCCAGGGGGCCGGTATTCTGCGGATCGCCGTCCAGATCGTGCTGGGCTACAGCCTCTAATGCTGCAACGCATTCGATCACTTCAAAGCGGTTTGCCGGCACGATACGGGCGCGGGATGGGGCGTTATAGCGATGGTTCGCCCGTCCTATTCGCTGGACCAGCCGCTTGACGTTCTTGGGCGCGCCCACCTGAATGACCAGATCGACCGCACCCCAATCTATGCCCAGATCAAGGCTGCCGGTTGCCACAACGGCGCGCAATTCGCCCGCCGCCATCGCAGCTTCGCACCGCTGTCGCGCCTCTTTCGCAAGGCTGCCGTGATGCAGGCCGATGGGCAGGTTGTCATCATTCGCCGCCCAGAGGGCCTGAAAGAACAGTTCGGCCTGCGCGCGGGTGTTTATGAAGATGATGGTGGTATTGGCCTGCCGCACCTGGGCCAAGACCTCGGGGATGGCGTAATGCCCGCCGCCGCCTGCCCATGGCGCGGGCGAGGCCGTGGGCAGCATGGCGATGTCGGGGTCGGGGCCGGGATCGGCCTGCAATACCGCAGCACCGCCCATATAGGCAGCCAGCGCCGGCGGGTTGTCGACCGTCGCTGACAAGCCGGTCACCGTCAGGCCGGGTGCCAGCGATCGCAGCCGGGTCAGCGCCAGCATCAGTTGATCGCCGCGCTTGTTTTCAGCCAGCGCATGCAGTTCATCCAACACCACCCGCCGCAATCCGCCAAAGATCGCCGGCGCCTGTTCATAAGACAGCATCAGCGCCAGCGATTCGGGCGTGGTCAGCAGAATATCGGGCGGATCGACGCGCTGCCGTGCCCGTTGCGCCGGACGGGTGTCACCGGTTCGATCCTCGATCCGAATGTCCAACCCGAGATCCGCGACCGGACCGGCGAGGTTGCGCGCGATATCGGCCGTCAATGCCTTCAGGGGCGAGACATAGAGCGTGTGCATGCCCCGATGTGGCCCCCCGGCCATGTCGACAAGGCTGGGCAGAAAACCGGCCATAGTCTTGCCGCCGCCCGTCGGTGCGATCAGCAGAGCGTCCTTTCGCGCAGCAAGCAGCGCCAGCTGATGAGGATGCGGCTGCCAGCCCTTGTTGGCAAACCAGTCCTGAAACTGCGGCGGCAGGATCATGGCGTTGTCCTGCCGGGCAGCGGCGACGTTGGCGTCTGATGGCAGGGTTTGAAACGAGGGCTATCGTTTTGAGCCAATCTTGAGTTTAGTGGTGAACTGGTCCGTCTGATTTCTTTCCACGGCAAAAGGCGATGAATGCCATGATGCGAATTCTTGCCCTGCTGACGCTTGCTTTGCTGATTTCGTGTGGTGGCCGCACCTATCAGCCGGAAGCCACGACCGGTAACGCGCCCCGCATTCTGATGATGGGCGATTCGCTGCTGGCCTGGAACAGGCTGCGCGGCGGTTCTGTCGCGCGGGCGCTGGCAACCAGATTGGGCGAGCCGGTAACCGACAAAAGCATTTCTGGCGCGACCTATGCAACCCGCGAAACAGGCGATGCAGAAAAGTCGGGCGGTATCGGGTCGCAATACAAACCCGGATCCTGGGATTGGGTGGTCATGAACGGCGGCGGTAACAATCTGCTGTTTGGCTGCGGCTGCGCTGGTTGCGCGGATGAGTTGAACCGTCTGATCTCGGCAGATGGCAGGGCGGGCGTCATACCCCAGACCGTGGCCCGGGCGCGGCGCGGCGGGGCGCAGGTGATCTATACGGGCTATCTGCGCTCGCCCGGTTTCACCTCGCCGGTCGAACATTGCGGCCCGATCGGTGATCAGCTGGACCAGCGCCTCGCCCTGATGGCCGCTCGCGATTCCGGGGTGCATTTTCTGCGGCTGGCCGATCTGGTGCGAAGGCCGGGGGACACCACGTATCACTTTATTGACGGCGTGCATCCGTCGCTGAAAGGCAGCGCCGCGATTGCGGACCGCCTGGCGGCGATCATCCAGCCCTAGGGGCCGCGCGGTCTGGGCGACCGGGATCTGTGTTGCTGGCATGAGGCGTGAGATTCGAACGGCGCGCATAGAGGGAATATGCGGAACATTTCGTGAAAATCAACGTGGGATACGCAGCGGACGAGCGTCGAAGATCGTCTCCATCGAGAAAACGCCGGTGACGCGTTCCAGATCCATGTCCCCGATCAGCGCCTTGTAGCAGCGGTCATATCCCTCCATCGAGGTCGTGACCAGTTTGGCCATGTAGTCCCATTCGCCGCCAATCCGGTGAAATTCGGTGATCTCGGGGATTGATTCGACGCGGGCGCGGAATTTTCGTGACCAGGAATCGTCGTGATGGCGGGTGCGGATCATCATGAAGACGGTCAGGGCCAATCCGACCCTTGCCGCATCCAGAACGGCGCGGCTACCCTGCAGGACGCCCGCCTCTGTCAACCGTTGCAGGCGTCGCCAGCAGGCATTCTGTGACAGGCCGATCCGCTCGGCCAATGCACGTTGCGACAGGCTGGCATCCTGTTGCAGTGCCGCAAGGATGTTGTGGTCGATTTCATCGAGTTTTATCTGGTAGTCGTTCATATGATCTATTTTATATGGATATTTATATGAAGAAGAAATCATTTATTGCTTCGGGGCGTGTCAATCTATCGGAAATGCAGAAAGTGGGCGCGATGGATATCTTTGATCGGTTTCGGATGGGAGTTGGTGGTCTGGACGACCTGCATCAGGGCATGATTGGCCGTGATGCCGTGATCGAGGGGACGTTCGGGCCGCGCAAGATGATCTATGCCGATTATGTCGCCTCTGGGCGGGCGCATCGGCAGGTCGAGGATTTTGTCATGACCGAGGTGCTGCCCTGGTATGCGAACAGCCATACCGAGGCCAGCCATTGCGGGTCCAGAATGACGCGGATGCGCCGTGCCGCGCGGGCCGAGATCCTGCGCTGCGTGAACGGTGGGGCAGAGCATGCGGCGATCTTTACCGGTTCCGGGGCGACATCTGGATTGAACCGATTGGTTCATCTGTTGGGTGTGGGATCGGGCTGGACCGTTCTGATCGGCCCTTATGAGCATCATTCGAACATCCTGCCCTGGCGCGAAAGCGGCGCGCGCGTGATCGAGATTGCCGAAGCTGCCGCGGGCGGGCCGGATATGAATTCGCTGCGCGTGGCACTCGCGGCGGCCAAAGGGCCGGTTCTGGGGTCATTTTCGGCCGCATCGAATGTCACCGGCGCGCTGACCGATGTGGCGGCAGTTACGGCGGCGCTGCAAGCGGGCGGCGCGAAAGTGGTCTGGGATTACGCCGGCGGCGCGCCCTATCTGCCCATCGATATGGGGCTGGGGATGGATGCGGTCGTGGTTTCGCCGCATAAGTTCATCGGCGGGCCGGGTGCGTCTGGGGTGATGATCGTCCGGCGCGATACGGTGGTTTCGGACCGGCCGAGCCTGCCCGGCGGCGGCACCGTGCGGTTCGTCAACGATACCGCGCATGATTATGCGCTGTCGGTCGAGGCGCGCGAGGAAAGCGGCACGCCCAATGTGATCGGGGATATTCGCGCCGCGCTGGTCTTTGCGTTGAAGGATGCCATCGGTCAATCAGTGATCGACGCCCGAAACGCCGACTGGATGGCGCGGGCCCAGCGTCTGCGCGGGCTGCCCGATCTGCACCTGCTGGGCAGTCGAACGGCCCCGCGGCTGCCCATCCTGTCATTTCGCATCGGGGACGGGCAGGGCGGCTACATCCATCAGCAACTGGCGACCCGGATGCTGTCGGATCTGTACGGCGTGCAGGCGCGGGGCGGTTGTGCCTGCGCCGGACCCTATGTGCATCGGCTGCTGGGTATCGGCCTGGCCGAATCAGAGCGGCTGCGCGAGGCGATCCTGAGCGGTGATGAGATCAGAAAGCCGGGCTTTGTCCGCCTGAACCTGTGCTGGGCCGCGCCCGAGGAAGAGGTCGAAGCGATTCTGGATGCCGTGGCTGACCTGGCGGTCAATGCGGCGCGCTATCTGGACAGCTATCAGGTCGATCCGGCAACGGCGATATTTTCGCCCGTCGCGGCCTGATCATTCGAGATCACCTTGATATTGCTTGGTCGCCGCCGGTGGATAGTGGCGCCGCACCTGCAGGTAGTCGCGCACCAATGCGGCCCGGCGGGGGCGAAAGCTGTCGCCGGTCACCTCGGCCGCGCTGATGCGATTGACGTGAAAGACGCGGTGATCCATGCGCAGCCGACAATGCGCCAGCAACATCAGCGAGCGTTCCGAATAGGACAGGCCAAGCGGCCAGATGACCCGCTGCGTCTGATCACCCTTCAGGTCTGTATAGGTGATCTGGATGGCCTGCTCTTGCCAGCAGGCGTCACGCAGCAACGCCAGTTCGATCTGCGCTGGAGCGCGTTCAGGCTGGTTGGAAAAGCTGTGCATGATGGCGTGCAGCGCCTGCTGCGACTGGCGCTCGGGCAGGGTGGCGATGATGCGGGCCAGGGCAGCTTGGCCGGCATCGGTAAGATCGTCATCGCCGATCCGGCCCAGGGATTGTACAGCCAGATGCAGGGCCTCGATTTCCAGACGTGAAAAGCTTTGCGGCGGCAAAGCCGGGTCTTCGGTCAGCGTATAGCCCAGCCCGGCTTCGCCATCGATCAGCGCCCCGCCGGCGCGCAAGGTGGCGATGTCGCGATACAGTTGGCGTGGCGAGACGCCGGTTTCCTCTGCCAGCCGCGCCGCAGTGACGGGCGGCGTCAGCCGTCTGAGCACATCCATCAACCGCATCAGCCGGTCGGTCCGGGCCATCCTGTCACCTTTTGTCAGCAGCGTGGGCGTAAACCATGCCCATCACAGGTATAGGAGACAAGTCGTGCTGACATTTTATCATTCGCCCAACAGCCGCTCGACCAGCGTTGCAGAACTGATCGACGAACTGGGAATCGCTGATCAGATCAAGACGGTCGAGGTTTCGATTCCGCGGCAGGACGGTTCAGGCGGCCCGGACGCGGCCAACCCACATCCCGAAAAGAAGGTGCCCTATCTGACCGATGGTGATGACTTCGTGCGTGAACGCGGGGCCATAATGTTGTACCTGACCGACCGTTTCGACAGCGCGCTGGGCCGGCCCGTGGGCGATCCGCAGCGCGGGCGGTATCTGTCCTGGCTGAGCTGGTATCAGGGCGTGTTTGAACCCGTCGCGATCCTGTCCTGGGCCGAGATCGATCACCCGGCCATCAAGGCCAGCCTGCGCGATTATGACACTGCGCTGCAGCGGCTGGACGAGGTGCTGTCAAAGCAGCCCTATCTGCTGGGCGATGACTTCAGCGCTGTTGATATGCTGTGTTCGGGGCCGTTTGCATGGTTCGGGGATCAGTTGCCCGCCACGCCGGCGGTCAAGGATTGGGTGGCGCGCTGCGTTGATCGCCCGGCCGCGAAACGCACGGCCGAGCGGGATGCGCAGGCAATGGCGGGCGCGACGGCTCAGGCCTGAAGCGCGCGATCCAGCAATGCCTTGATGTCCTTCTGGGCCGTGCCGGCAATGATGCGGCCCAGTTCCTGATCACCGCGCAGGACGATCAGCGTAGAGCGGCGCGGAACGTTCAGATCGGTGACGATCTGGCTGTCTTTCCATTCGTCCCAATCGACCGGCATGAAGGTGATGCCCGCGTCATAGGCGGGGTCTTCTTCGCGCAGTGCTTCGATCACCCGGCCCTGGGCAGCGCAGGTCGTGCACCAGCTTGCCTTGAAGTCCAGAAACACGGTCTGGCCATCGGCCAGCGCGGTTTGCAGCGCCTCGGGCGTATAGGCGACATCCTTGCCCATTCCGGCCATCGCGGGCAGGGGCGCTGCCAGCGATATGGCGGCAGTGGCGATCATGAAATCACGGCGGTTCATGGTGGAAACTCCTGTTGGTTAGATGGAAACGGAAAGGTCTTGCAGCCAGATGGGCAGGTTTTCGACCGCCCAGGTCTCGGCCCAATGCATCACGCCCGACAACATCGCGATGCCGACGGCGATGAAGACGATGCCCAGAAACGGGCGGGCCTTGATAGCCAATGCCTGGGCGCGGGCGCGGTTGCGCATCAGGAAATTGCGTGCGCCATAGGCCAGCGCGAGGATGATTGTCGACACGCCGGCGGCAAAGGCCAGCATGATCGTTGCGGCCCAGATCAGGCTTTCGCCCTGACTGGCCAGCGCAATGGCACCGCCGAGAGTGGGACCGATGCAAGGGCTCCAGGCGGCACCCAGCAACGCGCCGCCGGCTGCCTGTCCGGCCAGCCCTGCGCTTTGCGTCTGGTCGATGCGGCTGTCGGCGCGCATGGCCAGCCCGGCGGTCGCGGTCTGAAACACCGCGCCCATGCGCGGCAGCAACAGCGCGCTGCCGAACAGGATCATGCCATAGGCGGCGATGGTGGTCAGCGTATCCTGGGTCAACCCGATCGCGCGACCAAACGCCGCGACACCCACGCCGAAAATCACGAAAGAGGCGCTCATCCCGGCGGCCAGCGCGACCGGGCCAAGCCGGTGCTGCGAGGTGGCCGAGGCCAGCACGATCGGCAGAACCGGCAGCACGCAGGGGTTGATCAGCGTCAGAAGGCCGGCGAGATAGGCAAAGATCAGGGTCATGCAACGTCCTTATTTCCTGACAATTCGCACGATGTCACACTGCGTTACATCGTGTTCGATAACACCCGCGTGAGCAGGCTGCCGGGAATGGCTTGACAGGCGAAGGTCCGCGACGCTTAGATTTCGTCATAGTGAGGCGTAATGCGTACCAGTTCTGTATCCGTAAGATGGACCGGTTTGGTCGATCTGGACCGACAAATATTCGGTTTCCCCGACCGCACGTTCCTGCAACTCAGGCGAAAACTGCAGGCACTGCCGCAGCTTGGCTTGTCGAATGGACGGCTCTGCAGAGAATATCTGACCGAGGGATTGAGCGTTTGCTATATTCTCGCCCCGGACCGGGTCGGGACGCTGATCTGCATTGCCGGGATCAGACCGCCCGAAACCTTGTGGAACTGGACCGGAGCCGCGTATTGGGCGCAGCACACCATCAGCCTGATCGAGGCGATCAAGGATATGCCGCGCCAGCCCTGGGTCGCGCCCGTTCTGACTGGCGAGACCAGCGATGCCGGGATCAGTCTAAGTGACTATCGGCGCCGCTCGAACGAGGAACGCGAGGTGTTGCGCATGCGGGCACTGAATAACTGCCTGACCAACTATCTGGCGTTGGGGCAGCAGAACGGCACGGCGAGCACGAGAAAAGCGAGGGGGCAAAACTTTCCGGGCTTTCCCCCGAACGCCGCTGATCATTGAAGCGCGGGCTGCTCGGTCGACCCCACCGCGCGGAAAACCCTATGCGGAGAGGTCTTGAGACGTATCAGATACCGGCGTCGACAATCGCCCGCGCCAGAACCGGAACCGTGTCCTTGTTCAGCCCGGCGATGTTCAGCCGCGAATCGCCCACCATATAGATCGCCGCATCGGCTTTCAGCGCCTCGACCTGTTCGGGCGTGGCACCGAGGCGCGAGAACATGCCGCGATGGTTGGCGATGAAATCGAAACGGTCGCTGCCTGACAGATCGCGCAATTCGCCGGCCAGCTGCGTGCGCAGGCCCAGCATGGTGTTGCGCACCTCTTCCAGCTCGGCGGCCCAATCGGCGCGCAGTTCCGCGTCGGTCAGGATTGTTTCGACCACCCTCGCGCCGTGATCCGGTGGGAACGAAAAATTCTGCCGGTTCAGAAAGGCCATCGACCCCTGCGCCAGATCGCGCGCAGCCGTATCGGTGCCAAGCGCCATCAGGATGCCGGTGCGTTCGCGGTAGATGCCGAAATTCTTGGAGCAGGACGCGGCGATCAGCACTTCGGGTAGCCGCGAGGCCAGCATTCGCGTGGCGGCGGCGTCTTCCTGCAGACCGTCACCAAAGCCCTGATAGGCCAGATCGATCAGCGGCACGGCGCCGGATTTTTCCAGGATCTCGGCGACCTCGGTCCACTGATCCATGCTCAGATTCGCACCGGTCGGGTTGTGGCAGCAGCCGTGCAGCAGCACGATGTCACCTTTGCCCGCCTTGGCGATATCGGCCTTCATCCCGTCGAAATCGACGCCGCGTGTTTCGTTGTCGAAGTAACGGTATTGGGTAAAGGGCAGACCCATGAATTTCATGATCGACAGGTGGTTCGGCCAGGTCGGATCCGAGACATGCACGGTGACGTCCGGGTTGGCCAGCCGCGCCAGTTCCAGCCCCTGCCGAATGGCACCCGTACCGCCGACAGATGCCACGCTGGCCAGTCGGTCAGCCGGCACATCCTTCAGCACCATTTCCGCCATAGCCGCACGATATTCGGGCGTGCCGGCCAGCCCGGTATAGGCCTTGGTCGTCTGCTCATCCCAGATGCGCTGTTCGGCGGCCTTGACCGCGCGCATGACCGGGGTCACGCCCTGCGGGTCCTTGTAGACACCGACGCCAAGGTCGATCTTGCCCTGCCGGGTGTCGGCCTTGAACTCCTCGATCAGCATGAGGATCTTGTCGGGGTCTTGCGGTTTGAGGTTGGCTAGCATCGCCTAGGCGTCTCCGGTTGCGATTTTAAGGTCGTCAAAGCTGCCCCATTCGGTCCAGCTTCCATCGTATAGCGAATGATTGCGGTGCCCGATTCGTTCGAGAGCCAGCGACAGGATCGCCGCTGTCATGCCAGAGCCGCAGGTGGTGATCACCGGCTTGTCCAGATCGACCCCGGCCGCCTTGAACGCGTCGCGCAGGGCATCCGCTTGTTTCATCGTGCCATCTGCGTTGAACAATCCGCCAAAGGGCAGGTTCTTTGAGCCGGGAATATGGCCCGAGCGCAGGCCGGGGCGCGGTTCGGGCGCATCGCCGCGAAAGCGTTCTGGGCTGCGGGCATCGACGATCTCATGATCGCCCAGCTTCGAGGCCGCCGCGACCTGCGTGACATCGCGCACCAGCCCCGCCTGCCGCTGCACGGTGATATGGCGGTCGCGCATCATCGGCGGCATGTCCTCGACCTCGCGGCCTTCGGCATGCCATTTGGCAAAGCCGCCATCCAGCACCGCAACATCGGTCTTGCCCATCAGCCGCAAGGTCCACCAGACCCGTGCGGCGCTGTGAATATCGGAATTGTCATAGATGACAACCTGATGCCCGTCGCCGATACCCATGGCGCGCATCCGGCTGATGAACAGCTCGACCGGAGGTGCCATATGGGGCAGCGCGGACCGCTTGTCGGCGATTTCGTCGACGTCAAAGAAACGCGCACCGGGGATATGGGCGGCGTCATATTCGGCCTTTGCGTCGCGGCCCGTGGCCGGCATGTGACTGCTGGCGTCGATGACACGCAGATCGGGGTCGTTCAGGTGATCGGCCAGCCAGCCGGTAGAAACGAGCGTCTTGGGATCATCGGTCATCTTGCCCTCTCGACTGGATTGGACAGGTGTTAGCAAGAAATTGCAGGCGTTTGAATGGTGAAATCGCGTCAACGGCGCGCGAAGATGCCGGCCAGTGTGCCACGGCCCAATGCCCCCAGCTTTGCAAGCTTGCGATCTTCGGCGGCGAGGATGCCGGCGGTCTCGTATCCCAGCCGTGCCAGCGCCAGCATGGCGAATGACGGATAGCGCCAGCCCCAACGCTTTGCCAGCAAAGCAGTATTGCGACCGATCTGGCGGCGGCGATCCGGCGAATGGCCGCCGGTTTGAAAGGTGCGACCAAGGGCGCGCCATTCGCGGCGCTGCCCGATTGCGTGATCAAAAACATGCGCCCCCGCGACCCAGATCGACAGGTTTTCGGCGGCGGCGCGCAGGGCCATTTCCGTATCGACGTGATCGACGCCCAGCCCTTCGTCAAAGGCCCCCAGCCGCGCCAGAGCCGCCCGGCGCCAGATCGTCATCGAGTTGATCGCCATGGTCGTTTGACGGATGTCAGCAAATTCACGCGGCAAATGCTCCACGCGCCAGCGCCCCTGCAGCACCGCTGGCCGGCCCCGCAGGCCCGTTGCGCGATCGCGATAAATGGGTGCGACGGCGGCCACATCACTGCGCGCCAGCAGTGCCGCCACCTGAGGGTCGGCCAGCAATTCCGGCAGAACCGTTGCATCGCTGTCCTGATCGACGAAAACGACCAGATCGGTCCCTCCGCCAAGATGTTCCAGCGCGCGGTTATAGGCGCCCGCCAGCCCGCCTCTGTTGCCGTTGGCAATGCTGTCGGCGCCTGCAATCCTCGGGGTGGGCATGTCGGGGGTGTTTTCGACCACGACGACGCGCTGGGCCACGCGTGACAGTTGATCGACCAGCCCGCCGATGCGGCTGCCGCCCTCACCAAAGGTCACGATGACGGCGGCCAGGGACTGCGTCACCAACTCAGCCCTGCTTCAGCAGCCGCTGCTTTTGACGGTTCCAGTCGCGCTTGGCGCTGGTCTCGCGCTTGTCAGCGACCTTCTTGCCCTTGGCCACGCCGATTTTCACCTTCACCAGACCGCGATGGTTGAAATACATCACCAGCGGCACCAGCGTCATGCCTTCGCGCCCCGTTGCCTGCCACAGCCGCGCCAATTCCTTGCGGCTGACCAGCAGCTTGCGCTTGCGCCGCTCGTCATGGCCGAACACACCGGCATTGTTCAGGGCCCCGATGTAGCTGTTGATCAGCCACAATTCGCCCTGCTCGATGCTGGCATAGGATTCGGCGATATTGGTCTGGCCCGTGCGCAGCGATTTCACTTCGGACCCGGTCAGCATGATGCCGCATTCCAGATCGTTTTCGATGAAATAATCGAAACGCGCCCGCCGGTTTTCGGCGATCACCTTATAGTTCTTGTTTTCCGGTTCCTTGGCCATCCGCGTCAGATAGGCTTGCGGCGTCAGCCTGTAAAGGGATGGCGCTGGACGATTGAGGTTGTTCGCCTGCCTGGGCAAGTGCTTTAAGAGTGCGGGAAAGGGGTGCCAGATGTTGATGCAGATCGGTTTGGGGGCGTTGCTGCTGGTCATCACAACGGTGACCGCCGGGGCCGCGGCCCTACCGATGATGCGCTTTTTCCGCTTGCGCAATGCCTGGCTCAGCCGCGAACCGCATGATCTCAAGCTGGTCCTTGCCATGATCCTGGCCAGCTTGTGGATGCTGTTCATCATCACCGCCAGCGTCACCATCTGGGCCACGGGTTTTCGCCTGCTGGGTCTGTTCGACACGATGGAGCAGTCGGTCTATTTCAGCCTGACCGTCTTTACGACGCTGGGCTTTGGTGATGTCCTGTTGCCGCAACAGTGGCGCATTCTCGGTGTCATCGCCGCGGTCAACGGATTGCTGAACGTGGGCGTCCTGACCGCGATCCTGATCGAGACGCTGCGCAATATCCGCCGCAGGCAAATGCGTGACCACAAGGAGCCAAGATGAAACCGGGACGCCGCAACCTGATTACCGATGTCGAGGGGCTGCGGGTCGGCAATGCCGATGATGGCGCGCTACGCTCGGGCGTTACGGTGCTGACGGGTGATGCACCCTTTGCGGCGGCGGTGCATGTCATGGGCGGCGCGCCGGGCACGCGAGAGACGGAATTGCTGGCACCTGACAAGATGGTCGGGGGGGTCGATGCGCTGGTGCTGTCTGGCGGCAGTGCCTTTGGACTGGCGGCCTGTGACGGGGCGATGCAGGCGCTGCGCGCGGCGGGGCGCGGCTTTGCCATCGGACCGGCGCGGGTGCCGATCGTGCCGGGGGCCATCGTGTTCGACTTGCTCAACGGTGGCGACAAGGATTGGCAGGTCAATCCCTATTCCGCGCTTGGCCAACTGGCCTGCGAGGGCGCCGGTGCAGAATTCGCCACAGGCAGTCATGGCGCGGGCTTTGGCGCGATGACGGGGCGTCTCAAGGGCGGACTGGGTTCGGCCTCGGCGCGGCTGGATGCGGGCTATACCGTCGGGGCGCTGGTTGTCGTGAATGCGCTTGGGTCGGCCACCATGGGCGAGGGGCCGCATTTCTGGGCAGCCCCGTGGGAGATGGCCGGCGAATTCGGCGGGCTGGGTCTGCCGCGTGATCTGCCCCCATTGGACGAGCCCCGGCCCGGCAAGCGGCTGGGCGAGGCCACCACCATCGCCATCATCGCCACCGACGCGGCGCTGGACAAGGCTGGCCTGCAACGGTTGGCGATTGCGGCACATGACGGCATGGCGCGCGCGCTGGTGCCCAGCCACACGCCCTTTGACGGCGATCTGGTCTTTGCGGTGTCGACCGGGGCGAAACCGATGGCCGACCCCGAAACGGACCCGTTCCTGCTGGGCCATGTCGCGGCCACCACGCTGGCCCGTGCCATCGCGCGCGGCGTCCACGCGGCCCGCCCTGCCGCCGGGGATCTGCAACTTTGCTGGCAGGATCTGGCGGCGCGGGCAGACGGTCGTTCAGAATGAGAGAAGGGCGGAACCGTTAGGTCCCGCCCCGAGAGATCGCCAAGAGGGATAAACCTAGCGATTACAGCCAAACGAAACTGCGCCCGCTCTGGTTCAACGGAACCGGTGATTTCACGATGATACAGCCGCGATCCTGTCGCGATACCCGGCAAAAACAGGCTATTTTCATCAATCACGTTTTTGGCAACGCCGGATCTGATGGGGCTATTGCCTTTTGGTGCTGCGGAACCGCCCTTGCCGCTTTGACAAGGGCGCGGCGGCGGACCATCCTCAGGCCAAACCAATCGAGGGCTTCGATATGAACAAGCACAGCACTGATCTGAAAACGCAACTGGCGGACCCGTCACTTCTGGAGACCCGCGCCTATGTCGCGGGCGAGTGGGTCGATGCAAAGGATGGCAAGACCTTTCCGGTCACCAATCCGGCCCGTGGCGACGTGATCTGCGAGGTGGCGGACCTGTCGCGCGCCGAGGTGGCCAGTGCCATCGAAGCAGCCCATGCCGCGATGAAGGACTGGGCCGCGCGAACCGCCAAGGAACGCGCCAATATCATGCGCAAATGGTTCGATCTGATGATGGAAAATCAGGACGATCTGGGCCGCATTCTGACCGCCGAGCAGGGCAAGCCGCTGGCCGAGGCCAAGGGCGAGATCGCCTATGGCGCGTCCTTCATCGAATGGTTCGGTGAAGAGGCCAAGCGGATCTACGGCGAAACCATCCCCGGTCACATGCCCGACAAGCGCCTGACGGTGATCCGCCAGCCCATCGGTGTCGCGACCTCGATCACGCCCTGGAACTTTCCCAACGCCATGATCACCCGCAAATGCGGTCCGGCACTGGCGGCGGGATGTGGTTTTGTCGCCCGTCCTGCGGCGGAAACGCCGTTATCGGCGCTGGCGCTGGCTGTGCTGGGTGAACGCGCGGGTCTGCCCAAGGGGATCTTCAGCGTCGTGACCTCGTCGCGGTCCTCTGAGGTGGGCAAGGAGTTCTGCGAAAACCCGCTGGTGCGTAAACTGACCTTTACCGGCTCGACCGAGGTGGGCCGCATCCTGCTGCGTCAGGCCGCCGATCAGGTGCTGAAATGCAGCATGGAACTGGGTGGAAACGCGCCCTTCATCGTCTTTGATGACGCCGATCTGGATGCTGCGGTCGAGGGCGCTATGGCGTCGAAATTCCGCAATAACGGTCAGACATGCGTCTGTGCCAACCGCATCTATGTGCAGGCGGGCGTCTATGATGCCTTTGCCGAAAAGCTGGCGGCGGCGGTGGACAAGCTGCGCGTCGGCGACGGGATGGAGGATGGCGTGACCACGGGCCCGTTGATCAACGAGGATGCGGTCGACAAGATCGAAGAGCACATCAAGGACGTGGTCGATGGCGGTGGCAAGGTGGTGACCGGCGGCAAGCGCGGAGAGGGTCTGTTTTTTGAGCCCACGGTTGTCACCGGCGTCACCGACGACATGAAAGTGTCAACCGAAGAGACCTTTGGCCCGCTGGCGCCGCTGTTCCGGTTCGAGACCGAAGAAGAGGCCGTCGAAAAAGCCAACAACACCATCTTTGGCCTCGCCAGCTATTTCTACGCCCGCGACATCGGCCGGATCACCCGCGTTCAGGAAGCGCTGGAATATGGCATCGTCGGTGTCAATACCGGCATCATCTCGACCGAGGTCGCGCCCTTTGGCGGGGTCAAGCAATCTGGGCTTGGCCGCGAGGGGTCGCGCCACGGGATCGAAGACTACCTCGAAATGAAATATATCTGTCTGTCGATCTAAGGAGTTGTCATGACCCAGAAAGTTGCCCTTTTCACCGCCGCCGGCAGCGGCATGGGCGCGGCCGCCGTGCGCCGCCTGGCCGCCGACGGTTTCGCCGTCGCCGTCTTGTCATCCTCGGGCAAGGGCGAGGCGCTTGGTCAGGAACTGGGCGGGTTCGGCGTCACCGGTTCGAACCTTGATCCCGAGGCGCTGCAAAAGCTTGTCGATGGCGCGATGGATCGCTGGGGCCGCGTCGATGTGCTGGTCAACAGCGCCGGCCATGGCCCGCGCGATACCGTGCTGGAGATCAGCGACGACGACTGGCACACCGGCATGGAAGTTTATTTCATGTCCGCCATTCGCCCCACGCGGCTGGTGACGCCGATCATGCAAAAGCAGGGTGGAGGCGCGATCATCAATATCTCGACCTTCGCGGCCTTTGAGCCTGACCCGACATTTCCGACCTCGGGCGTGTTTCGGGCGGGTCTGGCGGCGTTTTCAAAGCTGTTCGCGGATCGTTATGCCGCCGATAATATCCGCATGAACAACGTCTTGCCCGGTTTCATCGACAGTCTGCCTGAAACCGAAGAGCGCCGCGACCGCATCCCCATGGGGCGCTATGGGCATCCCGAAGAAATCGCAGCCACAATCGCGTTTCTTGCCTCTGAAGGAGCGGGCTATATCACGGGTCAAAATCTGCGGGTTGATGGCGGAATCACCCGATCTGTCTGAACAATGGAACAATTCCGCCCATAGCGAAGTTTTGTGCAAAAGAAATATAGGAGAGACTAATGGAAGGTTTTGGCTGGATCTTGACGATCATCCTCGGTGCGATCGCTGGTTGGATCGCCGAACGGGTGATGAAAGGCGAGCATAGCCTGGTGATGAACATCATCCTGGGTATCGTGGGTGCGCTGGTTGGTAACTGGCTGTTCCGGTTGCTGTTCGACACGACCGCAGGTGGCGTATTCGGCCAGCTGATCGTCGCGGTCATCGGTGCCTGCATCCTGATCTGGCTGGGTCGGTTGCTGCGTAGCCGCACCTGACGCATCTTCGGATCGATCAATAAAAAAGCCCGCCGCGAAGGTTTCGCGGCGGGCTTTCGTTTCAAGAAGCCTGTGATCAGCTCCAGATGTCCTTGTTCACACCCGGCGCAAGTTCCGGATGCTTGGAGATATGAAACTTGGGTTCCTTGCCCTGTTTGCGCTGAGCCAGGTAATCCTTGGTGACATAGGTGATCGTGCCCGATAGCAGCACGATGGCGATCAGGTTGATCGTAGCCATCAGACCCATGCTTGCATCGGCAAAGTTGAACACCGTTGCCACCGACTGGATCGCACCCCAGATCACCATCGCCAGCGCAGCCACGCGCAACACCATGATGCCGGTATTGCCGCCGCCCAGAAACACGATGGCATTCTCGGCATAGGAATAGTTCCCGATGATCGAGGTGAAGGCGAAGAAGAAGATCGCGATGGCGATGAAGATATGGCCGAAGCCGCCAAAATGATCGCCCAACGCGGCCTGCGTCAGCGCCACGCCGGTCAGTTCATCCGATGGCATCACATCTGCCAGAAGGATCAGCACAGCCGTTGCCGTACAGACAAGCAGCGTGTCGATGAACACACCCAATGCCTGAACAAAGCCCTGCGATGACGGGTGGTGCGGGTTGGGCACCGCCACTGCCGCGATGTTCGGGGCCGACCCCATGCCGGCCTCGTTCGAAAAGAGACCGCGCTTGATCCCGTTCAGCGCGGCTGCGACCACACCGCCGGCAACGCCGCCCACGGTTTCCTGCAGGCCGAACGCAGACTTGACGATCCCGGCCAGAATGCCCGGCACCAGCCCGATATTCATCACCATCACGATGATCGCCGCCAGCAGATACAGCCCGGCCATCACCGGCACGACCTTTTCTGCCACCCGCGCGATTTGCGGGATGCCGCCAAAGATGATCACCGCGGCCAATGCCGCGACCAGCACACCCACGATGGCCTTGTTGATGCCAAAGGCGCCCTCGACCGCCTCGGCGATGGAATTGGCCTGCACGGCGTTGAAGATCAGGCCGAAGGAAATGATCAGCGCGACCGAGAAAACCGCAGCCAGCCATGGTTGCCCCAAGCCGCGTGCGATGTAATAGGCCGGGCCGCCGCGATACATGCCGTTGGGGCCATGTACCTTGTACAGCTGCGCCAGCGTCGATTCGGCATAGGCCGTGGCCATGCCCACCAGCGCCACCATCCACATCCAGAAGATCGCGCCCGGCCCGCCCAGTGTCAGTGCGACGGCGACGCCGGCGATGTTGCCGGTGCCGACGCGGCTGGCCAGCGAGACGGTCAGCGCCTGAAACGGCGAGATCCCGTCCTTGTCGGTCTCGCCCGAGCCGCGCACGGTGCGCCACATTTCCTTGAAATGGACGAACTGGATAAAGCCCAGTCTGACAGTAAAATACAGCCCGACGGCCAGCAGGCCGTAGATCAGGATGTAGCCCCAGAAGATCGTATTCAGAAAATCAATAATCGCGTTCATGGCTTGTCCCCCGCCACTGTTTCACCTTTGGAGTGTGTAACAGCTTTGTGAGGTGCGCAAGGCGGCCGTCCTGCTGGCGATGCAGTTGTTCAGCGAGGCTCGACGTTCAGCCAGACGCCGCCATGCGGGCGCAGGGTCAGGATCACGCGCGGTTCTGGCTGACGGCCCGGAATCGCGGTGAAACGAAAACGCGCAAGCAGCGTCGACAGGATGATCACGCATTCCTGCAATGCAAAGCTGGCGCCGATGCAGATGCGTGGCCCGCCGCCAAAGGGCAGGAACGCAAAACGATCCGGCGGCGTCAGAAAACGGTCCGGGTCAAACGCATCGGGGTTGTCCCACAGCATGTGGTGCCGGTGCATCGCATAGATCGGCATCATGATCGTATCGCGCGGCAGGATCTCTCGGCCGCATAGCTCGTCATGCGCCAGCGCCGTACGCGCCAGAAACGAGCCGGGCGGATAAAGGCGCAGCGTTTCGTGCACGACCCGGTCAATATAGGGCAGGTTGACGACATCAGCGGCGGTCGCGGTCCGGTCGCCCAGGACCGATTGCGCCTCGGCGGCGGCGCGTTCCTGAACCGCAGGATCAAAGCTGCACAGATACAAGGCCCATGCCAGGGTCAGCGCCGTCGTCTCGTGCCCGGCCACGATAAAGGCCAGCAGGTTATCGCGCAGCTCGGTATGGGTCATCTTGCGCTGCGTTTCGGGGTCCTGCGCCTCTAGCAGCAGATCCAGCAGGTCGGGCGGCCCGTGTTGTTCCGCGGCGGCGGCGCGGTCAGCGATGGCCTGATTGGCCTGACGTTTCATCCGGCGCAGGCTGGCATTGGCAATGATCCGGCCCGGGCGCGGGATCCAGCTGGGCGCACCCACCACATCCAACAGCGACGTCTTGGCCGCGCTTTCGATATAGCCGTTGACCGCATCATGCACGACCTTGCGGTCCAGCCCGCCCTCGCCCGAAAAGGTGACATCCGCGATCACCTCAAAGGTCGCGGCCACGGTTTCTTCAAGGATATCGACCGGTCCTGTGGCCTTGGCCAGACGGCGGGACGAGGCCTCGGCGGCGGCGGTCATGACCACGCCAAGTGCCGTGACATGGCGCTGCGCAAAGACCGGGGCCGCTGCGCGGCGCTGCCAGCGCCAATGCGCGCCCTCGGTTCCGAACAGGCTGTCACCCACGGCAGGTTTCAGGATCAGCTTGGTAATGTCCGATTTCGGATAATCGTCCAGTTTGTCCTTCAGCACCCGGCGCATCGCCTCGGGGGCCATGACCATGTGCCAGCGCACCCCGGTCTTGCCGGATATCATCAGCTGCCTTGTGGCGATCTCGGGGACGATGTTCAGCAGACTGCGCCGCGCGGCAACGGCGGTGCCAAAGATACCCAAAGGCTCGCGCAGCAGCGGCGCGCGGGCGGGCAGGGCGGTGCTTGTCTGAGGCTGAGGCGCGTCAATTTCTGCGGCGTGGGTCATTGGCGCACGATAGCTGCGTAACCGGGCGGCGACAATGCGTCAGCATGTCGTTTAGCGACCTTTGGCTTAACATCTGACGGCGGGCTGCACATCATCTGCAATCTGCATCTGACGGCGGCGGCTACAGCCCGGAATCGGTCAGCACCTGCTGGATCACCGGGGCAAGGCGCTCGGCCCAGTCCTGCTGGCCCGGCGCGTCGGCGATCAGGTCGTTGCGGACCTCGATCAGCACGTTGGGCCGCCCTGGCCGCAGGCTGTGACGGTCTATCGAATCGCCGTTCAGGTAATCGGCATAGGGCTGGTTGTCGCCGGTGATCCATCCCTCTTGCCGGCAAGCCTCGATCAGCAGATGCGCCAGCCTGGCCTCGTGCCAGGGATAAAGAACCGCGATCTCCCACGGGCGCGCGGCGCGGCCCCGCAATTGCGGGGTAAAGCTGTGGATGGCGCAGATGGCACGGTCGGGCCGGCGCGCGGCCAGCGCCTCGTAGGCGTCATGATAAGGGCGGTACAGCCGCTCGATTCGGCGCTGCTTTTCATCGGCATCGGCATGGCGATTCGCCGGGATGATGGTGCCGTCATACAGCCGCATCAGCAGGGTCGGGTCATCTTCGCCCCGGTTCGGGTCAATAACGAGACGCGAAAAATTCGACAGGATCGCCGGTGCGTCCAGACGTTCGGCCAGCGCCGTGGCCAGCCCCGCCGCGCCTACATCATAGGCGATATGGCGGGCCATATCTGACGTAGCAATGCCCAGATCACCGCCATTGACCCAACGTGGCACGTTGTTGGTCGCGTGATCGCAGGTGATCAGCCAGCGCGAGGGCCGATCCTCGCCGATTGTCGTGAATGGGTTATCGTTCATCGTGTCTACTCTGCCCCAGTACCAGCGTTTATTCGACCCGTGCGCCAAGTGCCAGTTGCCGCTGCGTCGCGCATCGGGCATAGCTAGCGCAAACATGAAGGAGGCGATTGCAGATGAGACGGCACCGCAAGGTCAAGATCGTGGCAACCCTTGGACCAGTCTCGAGTGATGAGGCGATGATCCGCAAGCTGTTCGAGGCAGGGGCCGACGTGTTCCGCCTGAACATGAGCCATGGCAGCCACGAAGATCACCGCGCGCGTCATACCGTGATCCGCAAGATCGAGGCCGATACAGGTCGCCCGATTGCGATTCTGGCGGATTTGCAGGGACCCAAGCTGCGCGTCGGCACCTTTGCAAAGGGCCCGGTCGACCTGGCCGACGGTCAGCGGTTCCGCTTTGACCTGGATACCGCCGAAGGCGACGCCAATCGCGTGCAATTGCCCCACCCCGAGATCTTTGCGGCTCTGGCGCCCGGCTCTGAACTGTTGGTCAATGACGGCAAGATCCGCCTTTCGGTTGATGACTGCGGCAAGGATTTTGCCGATTGCACGGTGACCGCAGGCGGCGAGATTTCCGACCGCAAGGGCGTGAACGTGCCTGATGTGGTGCTGCCACTGGCGGCGCTGTCGCAAAAGGACAAGGCCGATCTGGAGTTTGCCTGCGAATTGGGCGTCGATTGGCTGGCGCTGTCTTTCGTGCAGCGCGCCGAGGATGTCGAAGAGGCGAAGCACCTTGCCAAGGGCCGCGCCGCGGTCCTGTCCAAGATCGAGAAACCCGCTGCCGTGCGTGCCTTTGACAGCATTCTGGCCGTGTCCGACGGGATCATGGTGGCGCGTGGCGATCTGGGCGTGGAACTGCCCGCCCATGCCGTGCCGCCGATCCAGAAACGACTGGTCCGCGCCTGCCGCACCGCCGCCAAGCCGGTGATCGTGGCCACGCAAATGCTGGAATCGATGATCGAAAGCCCGATCCCCACACGCGCCGAGGTCAGCGACGTCGCCACCGCCATCTATGAAGGCACCGATGCGGTGATGTTGTCAGCCGAAAGCGCCGCAGGTGATTTCCCGGTCGAGGCGGTGACCACCATGGACAGCGTTGCGCGCTCGGTCGAGGCAGATCCCACTTACCGCGAACTGATCGAGGCGACGCGTCAGGCCAAGCGTCATTCCGTTGCCGATGGCATCGTGACCGCCGCGCGCGAGATCGCGGAAACCACCGATATCGCGGCGATCTGCGCCTTTACGCAGTCAGGCACAACGGTCAGCCTTGTTGCCCGTGAACGCCCCCGCGTACCGATTCTGGCGATGACGCCGGTCGAGACCGTGCTGCGGCGGCTGTGTCTGACCTGGGGGACGCATTGCGTCATGACCCCGCGTCTGCAGCGCTTTAAAGAGGCGGTCGTGCAATCGGCCAAGGCAGCGCGTGATGGCGGCTTTGCCGACGAGACGCGGCAGATCGTGGTCATGGCGGGTGTGCCCTTCAATGTGCCGGGCACGACGAATATCCTGCGCATCGCGCCATGTGACGAGCGCTTGATCTATAGCACCGATCCGGAATAACCCGGTCACTGACACTTAATATCGGGTTTCTCACATGTCAGATTTTCTGCTGCTGGGCGGCATCGCCCTTTGCATCCTGTCGGTCATCTATGCGGTGATCCAGCTCATGCGGGTTCAGCCGCCGCGCGCTGCGGTCATCATGCTGATCCTTGGCATCGTCGCGATGTTCGCGGGCGCCTATCTCAGCCCGCAGCCTTTTACGGTCGAGGAAATTCCCGCGGCCTGGTCGCGCCTGACCGGTGGCGGCGGCGTTTAACCCTTGCAATACAGGCTGCGCCCCCGTATAGGGCGCGCTTCCACCCGCGTGGCCGGCCGATATGGCATTGCCGAGTCGCGCGTTTACTCTGATGAAGGAGACGAAAATGCCGAAGATGAAGACCAAAGCTGCCGCCAAAAAGCGGTTCTCGTTCACGGCCTCGGGGAAAGTGAAATCTTCTCAGGCTGGCAAGCGCCACGGCATGATCAAGCGCACGACGAAGTTCATTCGTGATGCGCGCGGCACCACCGTCCTTTGCGACGCGGATGCCAAGATCGTCAAAAAATACATGCCCTATAACCGCTGATCCGAGGACTGAAACATGGCACGAGTTAAATCCGGCAAGGTTACCCACGCCCGCCACAAGAAGGTTCTTGACGCGGCAAAAGGGTATTACGGCAACCGTTCGCGCAACTTCCGCACCGCGACGCAGGCTGTCGACAAAGCCAACCAATACGCCACCCGCGACCGCAAGAACCGCAAGCGCAACTTCCGCGCGCTGTGGATCCAGCGTATCAACGCTGCCGTTCGCGCGATTGATGCTGACCTGACCTATTCGCGTTTCATCAACCTGCTGTCGAAAGCCGGCATCGAGGTTGACCGCAAGGTTCTGGCCGATCTGGCCGTTCACGAGCCCGAAGCATTCGGTGCGATCGTGGAAAAGGCGAAAGCCGCCGCCTGATCACGGCAAGCCCCAAATACAAAAAAGGCCCGCCATTCCGGCGGGCCTTTTTCTTTGGGCTGCTCTGTGCCGCGCTAATCGTGGTCGTGGTCGTGGTCGTGGTCGTGGTCGTGGTCGTGGTCGTGGCCGTCGCCTCGATCCCCGTGAACCGCAAAGGCCTCCAGTTCGGCGTCCTGCGCCTCGATGAACCGATATTCCTCGGCCACGCCGGCCTCGGTCAGGCGGCGGGCGACGGTCAGGACGGTGTTGGGTGCATGATCGGCGCACAGATCGGCCATCTGGCTCAGTTCTTCGGCGGCAACGGGCAGCGCGGCCTGAACTGACGGCGCGCCGTAATGGCTGACGAAATGTTCGGCCAGCGCGCGTTTCAGCGCCTCGTATTCGGTGGCCTCGATCCGGACCACGGCGACAAAGGTCACCCGACCAAAACTTTCCAGTCCCAGCCAGCCGTTGGCGAATGCCTGCCGCGCCTTGCCTGTCAGATCGGCCTCGGACCAGTTGGAAAACTCGAACCCGCCCGAGACCGCCCATTCGCCGGTCACGGCGGGGCGGTGAAAGATGCGGCTGTCGCTTTCGTCGAAATGCACGGCGCGGGCCAGTTGCATATCAGTCCTCCAACAATGAGGTCAGGGGCGTCAGGACGGTCTGATCGCCCCGTTTGTCCAGCCGCCCGAAATTCTCGTCCACGCCGACAAAGCTGTCCTCGCCCAGCCCCTTGCACAGGCCCTGCCATTCGCGCGCCAGCGCCGCGCGGCCCTGTTTGTCGTCCAGATCGCCCAGCCAGAACATGCTGTGCCGACCCCATGCCCCGACGATATCGACCGGCGCCAGCGTGACGCCCTCGGCATATAGCGTGGTGTGATCGGGCGTTGTACCACCCTCTAGTCCCGGTGGCGGCACCAGCGGCAGCGACCAGCCGATGATCAGCCAGTCGGGCGCCAACGCCGGATCGCGCCCCGAGGCCGTGGCCCTGAAGCCACCGCAGCGCGCGTCATTGACCCAAAGCGTGCCGTCCCAGCCAAACTGGATACCAACCTCGCTGGGGCCAAGACTGCCCAACGCGTTCTGCATCCCGACCATCACGGCGGGCAGCGCCGCCATGGCCCGGCCCAGTGGCATGTCGGGCGCCAGCACGATCGCGGCCTCGGCGGTGTCGGACAGGGCACGCCACGGCACCAGCCCGCCATCCACACCGTCTGCGGCTGCCTGCCGGGCGACCTCGAACGGGTCATCCACGCAAAGCAGCCCTTGCATCATCGGAGGCAGGTCAGGGTTCATGCGAGGTCGGTCGCGATCAGCTTGCGCGCCAGCTCGCGAAAGGCCTGCGCCTGCGGGCTGTCAGCCGCGCTGACCACCACCGGCGCACCGCCATCACCTGCGGTCCGGATCGACAGGTGCAGCGGAATTTCGGCCAGCAGCGGCACGCCCATCTTTTCGGCCTCGGCCTTTACCCCGCCATCGCCAAAGATATGTTCGCGCGCGCCACAGGTCGAACAGACATGCACCGACATGTTCTCGATCAGACCATGGATCGGCACGTTCAGCTTGTTGAACATGTCGATCCCCTTGCGGGCGTCGATCAGCGCAATGTCCTGCGGGGTCGAGACGATGACCGCCCCGTCCACCTTGACCTTTTGCGCCAGCGTCATCTGCACATCGCCCGTGCCGGGCGGCAGGTCGACGATCAGCACGTCCAGCGCACCCCATTGCACCTGAAACAGCATTTGCTGCAACGCACCCATCAGCATCGGGCCGCGCCAGACGACGGCCTCGTCCTCGGCGGTCAGCAGCCCCAGCGACATCAGCGTGACGCCGTGATTGCGCAGCGGCAGGATGGTCTTGCCATCGGGGCTGGCAGGTCGCCCGCTGACGCCCAGCATCCGGGGTTGCGAGGGGCCGTAGACATCGGCGTCCAACAGCCCGACCCGGCGACCCTCGGCCGCCAGCGCGGTGGCCAGATTGGCGGCAACGGTGGATTTACCGACGCCGCCCTTGCCCGAGGCAATCGCGATCAGTCGTTTCACGCCGGGGATCGGTTCCGGGCCCTGCTGGGCCGGTTTGGCGGCGGGTTTCAGATCGGGCGGCGCCTTGTTGCTATGCGCCGTCATGACGATAGAGACGTTTTCGACGCCGGGCAGCCCGCGCAGGCGATCCTCGGCCTGCGCCTGCACCGCCTGCATCTGCGGGGCGGTGGCGGGGTCGATTTCCATCACGAAACGCACCCTGCCGGCATCGACCGACAGGGCGCGCACCAGACCGGCTGTCACCATATCCTGCCCGCTGACGGGATCAGAGATGTCCTTCAGGGCCGCAAGAACGGCCTCACGCGTCAGACTCACGCGTCGGGTCCCGCGATCTCACCGGTGACGACATGTTCCAGTTCCAGCCCGTCGATGGTCAGCACCACCTTGGCCTTGTAGGGGCCTGACTGGCCGCTGCCGCGTACCGCGTCCTCGATCGCCTTTTGCGAGGTCACACCGACCTGCTTGAGGAACTTGCGCATTGACATGTTGAAAGCATCATCCATTTCGGACCTCTTACTGTTTCTTTGTGGGTTTCTGCTGATAATCCTCGGTCACCCGGGGATTGGGCCGTGCCGCGATTACCGGCGTGCCGCCGGCCGAGAACTGCGCCCTGACCCGGCAATCCTCGCACATCTGGATCAACCGGCTCTGCGCGCTGCCTGCAAACATCGGGTGGTGACCCTCCAGTTTCTCGACGACGCGCCGTACCGTCGAGGCGACACCAAACAGCGTGCCGCATTCGATGCAGGCAAAGGGTTCCTCTTCGTGCAGCACGACCGAGGACAGCGCTGCATCCGCGGGATTGAAACGCGGTTCCAGCGTGATCGCATTCTCGGGGCACAGATTGGCGCAGAGCCCGCATTGCAGGCAGGCGTCCTCTTGAAAGCGCAGCTGCGGCTTGTCGGGGTTGTCCATCAGCGCGCCGGACGGACACAGCGACACGCAGGACAGACACAGGGTGCAGGCGCCGGTATCGACCAGCACGGCACCATAGGGCGCGCCCTCGGGCAGCGGCGTGATTTCATCAACGCCCAACGCCCTGGCGGCCAGCCGCGCGACCTGCCGACGAGAGCCCATCGGCAAAGCCGTGGGCGCAGGCGCAGGGGCAGCCTTGCCGTATAGCGCATCGGACAAGCCGTCAGGCTCGGCCGGCTCAATCACCGTCAGCCGACCCTTTGCACCCATGGTCAGCGCCAGGGTGATCTGCCCGTCCAGCGCGTCGCGTTCGGTCTGGGGGCCGGGCAGGACCGTGACCTCGCCGAAACCACTGACCAGCGCGGCCAGCATTTCGGCATGACCAAACGAGGGCAGGGCGTCCACCAGCAGCGGGATCACATCGGCAGGCAGCCCGCGCCCATGACGCGCGGCCAGTTGGATCATCTCGGCGCCATGTGTGTCATGGACCAGCAGGCGGGGGTTCGTGCCGCCTGCGCGGGCAAAGGTCTCAGCCAGCGTGCGGATGCGGCGCAGCAGGTGGTCGCGGGGCGGGTTCTCGAATTCGATCGCGCCGGACGGGCAGACCGAGGCACAGCCGCCGCAGCCCGCGCAGATCATCGGATCAACGGCGACGTGATCGCCCGCAGATGTCAGCGCGCCGGTCGGGCAGACATTCAGGCAGCGGCTGCACGCAGCCTGACCCGCGCGCGAATGGGCGCACAGACCCTGATCCAGCCGGATATGCAGCGGTTTTTCAAAGGTTCCCACATGGTGCGCGGCCTTGGCCACCGCCTGTGCCACGGCAACCGGGCTGCCCGGATCGGCGCGCAGATAGCCGTCGCGCTTGTCATGGGCCGCAAACAGCGGCGTGCCGCCGGACAGGTCCAGGATCACATCGCAATCCGAGCGTGCACCATCGCGCGGAGGGGTAAAGCCCGGCTCGCCCCGTCCCCCCGGCTGCAACAATTGCAGCGCGTCGAGGCTGACGTGAAACGCGCCCAGCGTGCCAGAGACGCCGCTCAACCGGCCCGACACGATTCGAAAATCCGCATCCGGCAGCGGCTCGTCCAGTCGCGGCGCGGACAGAAGCACCGTGATCGCCATATCCTCGGACAGTTCGCGGGCGGCGGGCAGGGCCGCTTCGGGCGAACCGATGATCAGGCAGGTGCCGGCGGATACCACATCAAGGCTGGGTGTCTCGGGCTGCGGCAACAACGCCTCGGCCAGCAAGGCGGCCTGTTTCGGCGTGGCGTCAGCATCGTCGGTCCAGCCGGCGCGGTCACGGATATCGACGCAAGGCGGCGCGTCCAGACCCAGCCCGGCGGCGATCTCGGCAAAGCGGCGCGCCTCCTGGCCGCAGGCGATCAGCACGTCGCCCTCGGCGATGGCGCTGGCTGCAGCGTCGATCTGTCGCAGGCAAAGATCGGTGTGAACGGACGACATGGACTGCCCCGTGGCCTGTTCCAGCCGCGCGGGGTTCAATTTCTGGCTGCCCAGACAGTCGCAAAGAAGGATTTTGGTCATTGGGTGGCTGAATTCATGGTCGCCCTAATAAGTCAGGAAGCGCGCCGTTCAACAACCCCGTTGCGATCAAGACTTCGCAAGCTCATGCCCAAAATTATTGCAATTCAGGCGATCATCTGGGACGTTACGTAACGCAGAGGCGGCAAACCGCCCGTTGATACTAGGGAGAAACACGCCGGGCATGGCAGTAATTCGCGACCATATGCCGGTGGGCATCGTTGTGCGCCGCAGCCCCGGGGTCACCCGCTGGGCTAAATGGGCGTGGCGAATCGTCGCCATCATCCCCGGTGCAGGACCTGCCGACTGGCGCGAACTGCGCCGCGATGGCGAGGTGGTCGATTATCATGCCGCGACGCTGACGCTGGAAATCTATTCATCCGATACCGAAGGCTATCTGGCCACATTGGCTGGCCAACAGCCGGGCGTGACCGTTGTGATGCATCCCGAAACCGCGCCAGATGCGCAGATGCCCTGGCGGGTCAGCCATGTGACCGCCTCTGCCTATGATGGGCAGGATTACGGCGATTCCGGCGAGGCGATGCTGGAAATCGTGGCGATGCCGCCGGCGATGATCGGCTGGCTGCAGAACTTTGTCGACGCGCATCATGTCGATGAACCCTTTATCAAACGCCGCCGCGACCGGCTTCGCATTGACCGGAACGAGGACGGCAAGGGCGATGCGCGGATCCGCCAGATGGCCGACGTCTATCGTGCACCGCGTACCGGGTCGGTGCCATGAGCGATTTCTGGACACGCCGCAAAGCAAGGGTCGAGGCCGAGGCCGAACTGGTTCAGGCCGATGCGCATGCCTCGGTGCAGGCTCGCGCCGATGCGGCTCTGGCCGAAGAACAGGCGGCGCTGAGTGAGCCGGAACTGTTGGCGCAGCTTGGCCTGCCTGATCCCGACGGGTTGCGTGCGGGCGATGATTTCACCGCCTTTCTGCGCCGCGAAGTGCCCGATTTCCTGCGCCGCCGCGCATTGCGCCGGCTGTGGACCTCCAACCCGGTGCTGGCCAATCTGGACGGGCTGGTCGATCACGACGATGATTTCACCGATGCGGCCACCGTCAAGCCGGGGATGCGCACCGCCTATCAGGTCGGTCGCGGCATGATTGATCGGGCGCGCGCCGAGGCTGAAAAACTGATCGCGATGACCGATGACCAGGATGTGCTGCCCGCATCCGAACCGTCCCTTGAGACGCCCCCTGTGCTGCCCGCCGAGTCCTCGACCGTGCGCCGCCCGACCGCGCCGCGCGTGACCGCGCAGCCGCAGGTCGCGGCGCCCCCGCCCGAGATCGCGGCAGTGGCGCCAACAGCGTTCGAGGCACAGCCACAGCCCGACATGCCCGCCGCGCGTCACATGCAATTCCAATTCACCGAGGCCCCGGCATGAGCGTTGATGCGACAGCCCAGATGATCGATCCCGACGAACAGATGCGGGCGGATTTCTATGCCTTCCTCGCCGGTTTTCTGGCGCGGCCGCCCTCGGCCGCGCAGTTGATCAGTGCGGCTGCGCTCAAGGGCGATGAGACCCCTATCGGTCGCGGTATCGATGCGCTGGCCGCGATTGCCGCCCATACCGGCGAAAAATCGGCGGTGCGTGAATTCAACGCGCTGTTCGTGGGTCTGGGCCGGGGCGAGCTGTTGCCCTATGCCAGCGTCTACCTGACCGGCTTTCTGAACGAAAAGCCGCTGGCCCAGTTGCGCCGCGACATGGCGCATCTGGGGATGAGCCGCGCAGATGATGTGTTCGAGCCCGAAGACAATATCGCCAGCCTGTTCGAGATGATGGCCGGGCTGATCGGTGGCCGCTTTGGCCCGCCTGCCGCTCTGGCCCCCCAGCGCGATTTCTTTGCCCGCCATATCAGCCCCTGGGCTGGCCATTTCTTCGCCGATCTTGAAGCGGCGAAAGGATCGGTGCTTTATGCCCCTATCGGCCAGATCGGACGGCTATTCGTTGATATCGAGAAAGAGGCCTTTCGCCTGAGCGGATCGCCGAAATGAAGGAGCAAGCCACATGAGCAGCGATGCCAAACGCCAGCCCAAACCAGCCAATCGCCGCGACTTCCTCAAGCTCGCCGGCAGCGCCGCGCCGGCGGCCATTGCCGCAGCCGCGCTGACGCCCGATCAGGCGCAGGCCGCGCCGCAGGTGAGGCTGTCTGAACGCGGCGACGCGTGCATGCAGGACACCGCCCATACCCGTACCTATTACGATCTCGCCCGCTTTTAAGACCCTATCCCAGCCACGCCGCGCCGCCGGCCAGAGCAAGGACAAGACCAATGCTGAAACGCAAGACCACCGGCGCAGCGCGCCGCCAGGACGCCCCCGCATTCGTGACCGCCATGGGCGACACGCAGATGAACCGGCGCAACTTTTTGCAACGCTCGGGTCTGGCGGTCGGCGGGATCGCGGCGCTTGGCGGCATGGCTGGCACGGTGCGTCCTGCGACCGCACAAGAGGCGGCTGCAGCGGGTGGCGAGATCAAGACGATCAAGTCGGTCTGCACGCATTGCTCGGTCGGGTGCACGGTGCTGGCCGAGGTGCAGGACGGGGTCTGGATCGGGCAGGAACCGGCATTTGACAGCCCCTTCAACCTGGGCGCCCATTGCGCCAAAGGGGCCTCGGTGCGCGAACATGCCCATGGCGAGCGGCGGCTGAAATACCCGATGAAGCTGGTCGGCGGCGAATGGACCCGCCTCAGCTGGGAAGATGCGATCAACGAGATCGGCGATCAGATGCTGTCGATCCGCGAGGAAAGCGGCCCTGACAGCGTCTATTGGCTGGGCAGCGCCAAGCATTCCAACGAACAGGCCTATCTGTTCCGCAAGTTCGCGGCCTATTGGGGCACGAACAACGTCGATCACCAGGCGCGGATCTGTCACTCGACCACGGTTGCGGGTGTTGCCAACACCTGGGGCTACGGCGCCATGACGAACAGCTATAACGACATTCACAAATCCAAGGCGATCCTGATCATCGGCGGCAACCCCGCCGAGGCGCATCCGGTGTCGCTGCAGCATGTGCTGAAGGGCAAAGAGGAAAACCGCGCGCCGCTGATCGTCTGCGACCCGCGCTTTACCCGCACAGCCGCCCATGCCGATGAATATGTCCGCTTTCGTCCGGGCAGCGACGTGGCGCTGGTCTGGGGTATCCTGTGGCATATCTTCGAGAATGGCTGGGAGGATGAGGAATTCATCCGCACCCGTGTCTGGGGCATGGACCAGATCCGCGCAGAGGTCGCCAACTGGGATCCGGCCGAATGCGAACGCGTCACCGGCGTGCCCGGCACGCAGCTAGAGCGCGTCGCGCGGCTGATGGCCGAGAACCGCCCCGGCACGCTGATCTGGTGCATGGGCGGCACCCAGCACACGAACGGCAACAACAACACCCGCGCCTATTGCATCCTGCAGCTTGCGCTGGGGAACATGGGCGTATCGGGTGGCGGCACCAATATCTTCCGCGGCCATGACAACGTGCAGGGCGCGACCGATCTGGGCGTGCTGTCGCATGACACGCCCGGTTATTACGGCCTGGCAGACGGCGCATGGGCGCATTGGTCGCGGGTCTGGGGCGAGGATCTGGACTGGCTCAAATCGCGCTTTGTCGTCGTCAAGGACGCCGAGGGCAAGGACAAGCCCCTGATGAACGAGAACGGCATTCCCGTCAGCCGCTGGATTGACGGCGTGCTCGAGGATGCGGACAACATCGACCAGCCCCACAACGTCAAGGCGATGGTTCTGTGGGGACACGCCCCCAACAGCCAGACCCGCATGACGGAAATGAAGACGGCGATGGAAAAGCTGGAAATGCTGGTCGTGATCGACCCCTATCCGACCGTCTCGGCAATTCTGTCGGACCGGACCGATGGTGTCTATCTGCTGCCCGCCGCGACCCAGTTCGAGACGCGCGGCTCGGTCACGGCATCGAACCGTTCGCTGCAATGGCGCGAAGAGGTCGTCGCACCGCTGTTCGAATCCAAGCCGGACCACACGATCATGAAGCTGTTTGCCGACAAGTTCGGCTTTTCCGACCGGCTGCTGCGCAATATCGCGGTCGAGGGCGATGAGCCCGTGGTCGAGGACATCACCCGCGAATTCAACCGCGGCATGTGGACCATCGGCTATACCGGCCAGTCGCCCGAACGGATGCGGCTGCATATGGAAAACCAGCATACCTTCAACAAGACCAGCCTGCGGGCCGAGGGCGGCCCCTGTGACGGCGAGTTCTACGGCATGCCATGGCCATGCTGGGGCACGCCCGAATTGAAACATCCGGGCACCGCAAACCTTTACGACATGTCGATCCCTGTCAGTCAGGGCGGCCTGACCTTCCGCGCCCGCTTTGGTGTGGAACGCGAGGGCGAGAACCTTCTGGCCGAGGGGGTCTATTCGAAAAACTCCGAGATCCAGGACGGCTATCCCGAATTCACCTATGAAATGCTGGTGCAGCTGGGCTGGCATACCGATCTGACCGAACATGAACGCTATCTGATCGGTCAGGTGGCCGGCATCGAGGACATGCAGGGCAACTGGGAAGAGGTCGGCGAGGCCGAGGGCATGGCGGTGCCGGGCGATTATGACGCCCGCGCCAGCACGATCAACTGGAAGACCGACCTGTCGGGCGGCATCCAGCGGGTCGCCATCCTGCATGAATGCGCGCCCTTCGGGAACGCCAAGGCGCGCTGCAACGTCTGGACCTTCCCCGATCCGGTCCCGGTTCACCGCGAGCCGCTTTATACCAACCGCCGCGATCTGGTGGCGGATTATCCCACCTATGCCGACCGGGTCTTTTATCGCCTGCCGACGCTGTATGAATCGATCCAGAAGAACGATTTCTCCAGTGATTTCCCGATCATCCTGACATCCGGCCGCCTGGTCGAATACGAGGGCGGCGGGGAAGAGACGCGCTCGAACCCCTGGCTGGCCGAGTTGCAGCAGGAAATGTTCATCGAGGTCAATCCGAAGGATGCCGGAGATCGCGGCATTCGCGATGGCCAGCAGGTCTGGGTCGAGGGCCCCGAGGGCGGCAAGGTGCGCGTCAAGGCGATGATCACCGAGCGGGTGGGCGCGGGCGTGGCCTTCATGCCCTTCCACTTCGGCGGCTTCTTCGAGGGCAAGGACCTGCGAAGCAAGTACCCCGAGGGCGCGGACCCGATCGTCTTGGGCGAATCCACCAATACCGCGCAGACCTATGGCTATGATTCCGTGACGCAGATGCAGGAAACCAAAGCCACCCTCTGCAAGATCACGGCAGCGTAAGGAGAACAGACAGATGGCAAGAGCAAAATTTCTGTGTGACGCCGAACGCTGCATCGAATGCAACGCCTGCGTAACCGCCTGCAAGAACGAACACGAGGTCCCCTGGGGCATCAACCGCCGCCGGGTCGTGACGATCAATGACGGCAAGCCGGGCGAACGCTCGATCTCGGTTGCCTGCATGCATTGTTCGGACGCGCCCTGCATGGCGGTCTGCCCGGTCGATTGCTTCTACCAGACGCCCGACGGGATCGTGCTGCACAGCAAGGACCTGTGCATCGGCTGTGGTTATTGCTTCTACGCCTGCCCCTTCGGCGCGCCGCAATATCCCAAGGCCGACAATTTCGGATCGCGCGGCAAGATGGACAAATGCACCTTCTGCGCCGGCGGACCAGAGCCCGACAATTCCGAGGCCGAATTCCAGAAATACGGCCGCAACCGGATCGCCGAGGGCAAGCTGCCGATCTGCGCCGAGATGTGCTCGACCAAGGCTCTGCTGGCTGGTGATGGTGACGCGATCAGCGACATCTATCGCGAGCGCGTCATCACGCGCGGCTTTGGCACCACGGCCTGGGGTTGGGATACGGCCTATGCCGATTCCGCGACGGCAGGTCTGCCAGATGCGCCCGAACCCGACGCGCCCGAATGGACGAAACCGCCAGCCGATCAACCGGCGCAGCAGCAGCCCGCCTCTGGCAGCCAGCAGCAGGCGCCTGCGGTAACGCAACAGCCAGCCCCGGCCAGCAACTGAGCGCGAGAAAGGAGGCCGAAATGGCCCATCCCATCCAACGCCTCGCCGCTGCCGCCCTGCTGATGGCGGGGCTTTGCCTGCCGGCTGGTGCGCAGACCATGGTCAATCCGGGCGATTACGGTCGCGACATCGACAACCCCACCGTGATGGAGCCGGTCGAGGCACCCTCATCCTCGGTCCGTCCGCCCGCGGCGGAACAGCAGATCATCCAACCCAGCCCGGGCCAGATCGAGGGCGTGACGCGCCTGCGCGAGGATGTGGGCGACGCCCCGCAGCCGCAGCAACTGGACAACGCCGCCGCAGGCCCCGAGGGCGCCGATACGCTGGCCGATGTTCTGAACCGCGAAACGCCGGCGCAGGCCGGCGGGCTGGAACAACTGGGCCAGATGATGACCGGTGGCGGTCCGCGCTCTGCGGCCAGTGCCGAATTGGGCACCACGGTCGGCCCGTCGGGCGAGCTATCAGCGCCGCATAACGACCAGGCCATGTGGAACGCGGTGCGAGAAAACACTGCCCTGATCGACACGCAGGTTCGTGGTCCGGCCACCGATGTCCTGATCCAGGACGGCGGCATGACCTGGCTGACATTTCGCCAGGGCCCGCTGCTGACCTGGGGTGGATGGCTGTTGCTGGGCACGCTGATTGCGCTGCTGGCGTTCTTCCTGATCCGGGGCCGTATCCGCATTCAGGGTCACAAGACCGGCTTTACCATCGAACGCTTTGCCTTTGTCGAACGCTTTGGCCACTGGCTGACGGCCGGCAGCTTTATCCTGCTGGGCATCACCGGGCTTCTGGTGCTGTTCGGGCGAACCTTCCTGATCCCGCTTTTCGGCCATCAGGCCTATTCCCCCATCGCGATTGCCAGCAAATGGGTGCATAACAACGTCTCCTGGGCCTTCATGCTGGGTATCGTCCTGATCTTCGTGATGTGGGTGGCGCAAAACCTGCCCAGTCGCACGGACCTGGCCTGGATCGCCAAGGGCGGCGGCATGTTCTCAAAGGATAGCCACGTCCACGCGCGCAAGTTCAACGCCGGCCAAAAGATCGTGTTCTGGTCGGTGATCCTCTTGGGCATCTCGATCTCGCTATCGGGGCTGTCGCTGATGTTCCCGATGCAGTTCCAGCTGTTCAGCCACACCTTCGAGTTCCTGAACTGGACCCGGCTGCCGCAGCTGTTCCTGGGCGAGCCCTTGATCGTGAACATGTCGCCTCAGCACGAGATGCAGTTGGCACAGGCCTGGCACGCGATCGTCGCCTTTCTCTACATCGCCATCATCCTCGGCCATATCTATATCGGCACCGTCGGTATGGAGGGCGCGTTCGATGCGATGGGCTCGGGCGACGTAGAGGTGCAATGGGCCCGCGAGCACCACGACCTTTGGTATGAAGAAGCCACGGGCCGCGATGCGCATGAATATATCCCGCCTCCGCCCGAAACGGCGGCGCGGCGCAGTTGAAGAGGGCCCGCAAATGAAAGCGATGTATTCCGCCTTTCTGGTGATCGCGATGATTGGCGTCGCGGCTGGCATCACGCTGAACTCCACCGGCCCCACCACCGCCGAAGAATGGCAGGCGGGCGGTGGTCAGGTGCGACTGGATGGCGAGCCGGTCCGGAACTAGGGCTGCACGACCGGGCTTGGGACCTGGCTGATCGGCTGGCCGCGCAGGCGGGCGAGCGAATCAGTGCGCAGGATTTCACCAACACCGGTGCGGATCCGGGCGCGCGGGCACGAACTCACATGCCAAAGAAAACCCCCGCTGCCAGCGGCAACGGGGGTTTTCTGAACCTTTGCGGTTCGCGCGTCTTGCGACGCCTTCGCTTGGGCTTTTACAGCGCGCCTTCGCGCTGTGCCTTTTTACGGGCCAGCTTGCGGGCACGACGTACGGCCTCTGCCTTTTCACGGGCTTTCTTGACCGACGGTTTCTCGAAATGTTGCCGAAGCTTCATTTCACGGAAAACACCCTCGCGCTGAAGTTTTTTCTTCAGAGCACGAAGCGCCTGTTCGACGTTGTTGTCGCGAACGTTGACCTGCATGTGGTTGTCACCACCTTCCTAGGTTAGAGTTGTCATAATTGCAGGAAGCGCCCCAATATCAGCGGGGGCCTGCTTTGTCCAGCATGTGTTGAGGTGGCGATGGAAAACGAACGGGATAGATTGTTGGATGCGGCGCTGGCGCATGTGCCCTTTGACGGCATGAACGACGCCGCGCTGAATGCAGCAGCCGATGAGTTGGGAATCAGCCGCGCGATGGTGCGCGTGCATTTCCCGCAAGGTGGTGCCAGCCTCGCGGCGGCCTATCACCGCAAGGGCGATGCCGCGCTGCGCGAGTGGTTCGAAAAGACCCCGCCCGAGGGCCGCTATGGCGAAAAGGTCGCGCAGGCGGTCTGGCAACGGCTGGCGCTGGTCCAGCCCGATATGGTGCGCGCAGGCGCGACGCTGCTGTCCTTGCCGCAGCATGCCGGGCTGGGCGCCAGGCTGATCTGGGAAACAGCCGATACGATCTGGAACGGCTTGGGCGACAGCTCGCGCGATGTGAACTGGTATTCCAAGCGCGCCACGCTGTCGGCGGTTTACGGTTCCGCCGTGCTCTACTGGCTGGGCGACGATTCGGAGGACAAGGCCGCGACCCGCGCCTTCATTGACCGCCGTATCGAGGATGTTATGAGCTTCGAAAAGATCAAGGCGCAGGCCCGCAAGGTGCCGGGCGTCGCAGCCATGGTCGATCTGGCCACCGGTTGGATGCGCGCGCCCGAACCCCGTGACCTGCCCGGAAAGACCAGCGAGGACAAATGACCCCAGACGATATGACCGCCATCGAGATCACCGAACATGGTGAGGCCGATGTCCTGCAACCCAAACGCCGCGCTGTGCCGGTGCCGCAGAACGATCAGATCCTGATCAAAGTGGACTGGGCCGGCGTGAACCGCCCCGATGTCCTGCAACGCAAGGGGGCCTATCGCCCGCCGGCGGGTGCATCGGATCTGCCGGGGCTCGAGGCATCGGGCACGGTGGTGGGCCTGGGCGCCGGTGTGACGCGCTGGAAAAAGGGCGACAAGGTGACGGCGCTGCTGCCCGGCGGCGGCTACGCCGAATATGTCACCTGCAATGCCGATCACGCGCTGCCGATCCCCAAGGGGCTGTCCCTGCGCGAGGCGGCCTGCCTGCCGGAAACCGCCTTTACCGTCTGGTCGACCATGGTCATGCGCGGCGGCCTGAAATCGGGTGAGCAGTTCCTGATCCACGGCGGCACATCGGGCATCGGTGTCATGGCCATCCAGATTGCCGTGGCGCTTGGGGCGCGGGTATTCGCCACCGCCGGATCGGATGAAAAATGCGCCGAGATCGAAAAGCTGGGCGCGACCGCGATCAATTATCGCAGTCAGGATTTCGTCGAGGCGCTGCAGGGGCAGGGCGGCGCGGACCTGATCATCGACATGGTTGGCGGCAGCTATATTCCGCGCAACATCAAGTCGCTGGCCGATGACGGGCGGCTGGTCCAGATCGCCTTTCTCGAAGGCCCAAAGGTGGAACTGAACTTTGCCCAGATCATGACCCGCCGGCTGACCGTCACCGGCGCAACGCTGCGACCGCAAAGCGATATCGCCAAGGCCCGCATCGCCGATGAACTGCGCCGCCACGTCTGGCCGCTGATCGAGGCGGGCAAGGTCAAGGTGATGATCGACAGCGAATTCCCGTTGGAACAGGCCGCCAAGGCGCATCAGCGCATGGAAAGCAGCCAGCATATCGGCAAGATCGTGATGCAGGTCGCAGGCGGCTGATCAGGGCGGGCTGACTGGTCGCCCTGTGCAACGCATCTCGGCGACCAGCGTCCGCATTGCGGACAAAGCGCGATTTCTCTGCGGTTACCCCAATGGCGGCTTTGAGAATATCGGCGCATCGGCTACGCTTTACCTTCTAAGTTGACCGGAGAGGGTTGTGTTGGCGTTTGATGGCCGATGACCTCTTGTTTTTCTTTCCCGTAAACTCACTATAGCTTGGCTGGGTGAAAAGTATCGTTTTCCAACGGGACCGAGAACTTCCAGCCGAAGGGGAATATCTCGTGGCGCTCCACACCGAGGACTGCCGGGAGACGTGCATCTTGGCTATTCATCCAGCCCTTTTTGGTTTGCCAATACACCGCTGCAAGGTCTCCTCCGCTGTCAGTATCGACGCAAAAAACTGATTCAAGCTCTGTACCGGAAGCCAGCTTAGTAGTTCCGTGGACCAAGTAGTCACCGTCGTTTTCCGGTACTGAAGACGGGTTAGAGACAGTGCCTTTTTGCGATTTTACATCAAGACGTATGACGAATGACGAAGAGCTTGCCAAAAGGTTGAAACACTTAACGAGATCTGGATCAATTTCGGTCATCGCACTTCCTAATTTTAGAAATTTATCATGCGTCAAATGGACGTCTAAAACCCTGGTTTGGGACACGCGCTAAGCACCTCGATTAATGTTTCCACAAACTCCGCTCCTAACTCAAGCGGTTGTTGAACGTTGCTGGCAATGTCGCGATAGCAGCCTTTCGCTGTGAACCAGAAATCTGGCAAATTGGGCTCCAAGCGACCCTGACAAAGCGACCAGATTCTCAAAACCTTGGCACATGACCCACAGACCCGGCGCTCGTCCTTAGCCCGCCCATGGCCCGTGCTGATCCTCGGAGCCGTCATCCAGACGCACAAAGCCGTGGCGACCGAAATAGTCGCGTTGGCCCTGTAGCATGTTCGCGGTGCCGCGTTCGGTGCGCATCGCGTCGAAATAGGCCAGCGCCGCCGAATGCGCCGGCACCGCGATGCCGTGCAGAACGGCCAGCGACACGACCCGGCGCAATGCGTCCTGTGTTTTGGTCAGCCAATCTACGAAAAATGGCGCGGCCATCAGCGGACGGCCCGGCTGATCCTCCAACGCCCCGGCCATATCATCCAGCATGGCCGACCGGATGATGCAGCCGGCCCGCCAGACCCGCGCGATGGCAGCGCTGTTCAGCGACCAGCCAAAGTCCCGGCTGGCGGCGGCGATCATGCCAAAGCCCTGATCGTAGCAAAGGATCTTGCCGCAGGTCAGCGCCTGTTCCAGCAGGTCCATATCGGGCTGGCCGGCGATCGGCTGCGGCCCCGGCCCAAAGATTTCCTGCAGGTCAGTGCGCCGGTCCTTCAGCGCCGAGATATTGCGCGCGGTCACGGCGGCGTCGATGACGGGAATGGGCGCGCCCAGATGCTGCGCCTCGATGGCGGTCCAGCGGCCGGTGCCCTTTTGCCCGGCGATATCGGCAATGACGTCCAGCACCGGCCCGCCGGTGGCGCTGTCCTCTGCGGCGGCGACCTTGGCGGTGATCTCGACCAGATAGGATTTGAGCGCGCCGTCATTCCATCGCTCAAACACTTGCGCGATGGCCGCCGCGTCCATGCCCAGCCCGTCGCGCATCACCCCGTAGACCTCGGCGATCAGCTGCATATCCGCATATTCGATGCCGTTATGCACGGTCTTGACAAAGTGACCCGCCCCCGCCTCGCCCATCCAGTCGGCGCAGGGCTGGCCCTGATAATCGGCGGCGATCGCGGTCAGGATCGGTGCGGCCCGGTTCCAGTTCGCGCGGCTGCCACCGCCCATGATCGAGGGGCCGTGCCGCGCGCCCTCTTCGCCGCCCGAAACGCCGATGCCCAGAAACTGCACCGGCAGTTCGGCATTTCGGCGGTTGGTGTCGTGGAAATCGGAATTGCCGGCGTCGATCAGCAGATCGTCGGGCGACAGCAGGGGCAGCAATGCCTCTATCTGCTGATCCACCACTTTGCCCGCCGGCACCATCAGCAGGATCATCCGCGGGGTTTTCAGCGCCGCTATCAGATCCTCCAGGCTTTCGGTCGGCGTGATCCGTGCGGCCAGATCACCGGCCTCGGCGGCAAAATCCTGCGTCACCGCCGTGGTGCGGTTGAAGACAGCGATGTCAAAGCCCTTTTCGGCGATGTTCAGCGCCAGCGCCTGGCCCATCGTGCCCAGCCCGATCAACCCGATATCCGCATTGCCCATTCCGACCTCCCGTCGTTTCAGCGAACTTTTTCCATCAAGACCTGTGCCCGGCTGCAATCGCGCCGCACATCGGGGGCGCAGTCGCGCGGCGCCAGATCGCGGGTCAGGCAGATGCGCACCTCGGCCAGATCGCGGCCCTTGCAGGTCACGGTGATGCCGTCGCGGGTCAGCTCCGGGGTGGCCTCGATAAAGGCGTCCTCGATCACCGCGGGCGGCACCCTGATATCGCGCGGCAGATCGTCAAAGACCTGCGGCACCGGGGCCACGGCTGCTGCATCGCGCACCGCCTGATAATAGCCCTGCGCGGACAGGCCCGAACAGCGCCCGTGTTTCTGCCATTGATACCAGGCCAGCCCGCCGGTTCCCATGACATCGGCCATCGCCTGACTTTCGCGGCGCGACGGATCGCGTTCAGCGGTCGTGCAATCCTGCGGCCAGCCGCGCTCATATTGCGGCCACAATCCGTGGACGATGAAATCGATCCCCTGACCCGAATCGCATTGTTCCGAATCGCGTGCGTCGCCTGTGGCACTGCACCAGGCCGGCGACCAGCTGAGCGCCAGCACATAATAGTCGAACTGCCCCGCAACCGGCTCGGCCCGCGCTGCGCCTGCCGCCATGGTCAGCCCGACCAGCATTGCCCCGATTGCCCGCATTCCGTACCCGCTTTGCAGCCTTTGACCCCGGCACCATCGCAAAGCGCGCCGTCGATGACCAGCGTCCCCCGCGTTTCGGGTGCAGATTCCACTTTTCCCCGACGCGTTGACGCCCTATATATGCGGCGAATTCCCCCCGAAAACGTGGAATGGCAGCCGCCAGATAGCCGTTTTCCCCGGCTGGAAAGCCATGTTCATTCGGGACCCGTGACGCGAAAAGGAGAGAGCCATGAACAAGCCGCTGATGGCCAAGGCCACCGCCGTTTGGCTGGTCGACAACACGACGCTGAGCTTCAAGCAGATCGGCGATTTCTGCGGTCTGCACGAGCTTGAGGTGCAGGGCATCGCTGATGGCGATGTGGCAACCGGCGTGAAGGGGTTCGACCCCATTGCCTCGAACCAGCTGGACGCCGAGCAGATCACCAGGGGCGAGGCCGATCCGGCCTATGTCCTCAAGCTCAAGCACAACCCCGCCGCCGATGGCGAGGAAAAGCGCCGCGGTCCGCGTTACACGCCGCTGTCCAAGCGTCAGGATCGTCCTGCCGCGATCCTGTGGCTGGTCAAGTTCCACCCGGAACTGGCCGATGCGCAGATTTCCAAGCTCGTGGGCACCACCAAGCCGACGATTCAGGCGATCCGCGACCGGACGCATTGGAATATCGGCAATATCCAGCCCATCGACCCCGTCGCACTGGGGCTGGCCAAGCAGACCGAACTGGATGCCGCCGTGCAAAAGGCCGCCAAGAAGAAATCGGCCGATGGTGGCGTGATGTCGGATGACGAGCGCCGCAAGCTGGTCTCGACCGAAACCTCGCTGACCATGAGCGACGAGCCGCGCTTGCCCACCGCCATTGCCGGGCTGGAGAACTTCAGCCTGACCAAGGACGAAGACGAAAAGCCGCAGCGCGATCTGGATGCCGACACCTTCTTCAACCTGCCGGATGCGGAAGACGACGACGAAGACGACGACAACTGATGGAAAAGCGCGCCATTGCGCCGCGTCCGAACTGGCGCGACGAAGCTGAACGGCTGGGCTTTACCTTTGCCGATATGCATGGCGCGCCCTATTGGGACGAAAGCTCGGCCTATGAGTTCTCATTGGCCGAGATCGAAGACAAGATCGAGGATCCCGCGACCGAGTTGCACGCCCTGTGCCGCGAGGCGGTCGACCGGATCGTGGCCGACGAAGATCTGATGGCGCGAATGGGCATCCCGCATGCGCGTTGGGATCTTGTCGCCGAAAGCTGGCGCCACGGCGAACCCGAACTGTATGGCCGGATGGACCTTGGCTATGACGGTGCCGCCCCGGCTGTGCTGCTGGAATACAATGCGGACACGCCGACCTCGCTTTATGAAAGCGCGTCCTTTCAGTGGCTGTGGCTGGAACAGCAGATCGAAGCCGGCGTTCTGGATGCGGGCGACGATCAGTTCAACGGCATCCACGAGGCGCTGATCGAACGCTGGCGCCAGATCGCGGAACCGGGCGCGCATGTCCATTTCGCCGCCATGAAGGACATGCCCGAAGATTACGCGACGGTCGAGGCCATGGCATGGGCCGCGCGCGAGGCGGGTCTGGGCGCGCATTACACCGATCTGGAAAGCATCGGCCTGACCAATGAGGGCCAGTTTGCCGATAATGAGGACAGGGTGATCGGCACCCTGTTCAAGCTGTATCCATGGGAGGATCTGTTCCGCGACGAATTCGCGGCGCATGTCCAGCCCTCGGGGGTGCGCATGATCGAGCCGGCCTGGAAGGCGCTGGTCTCGAACAAGGCGATCCTGCCGGTGCTCTGGCAGATTGCGCCGGGCCACCCCAACCTGCTGCCCGCGTTTTTCTGGGACGATGTTTCCGATGCGCTGTCAGGCGGTGGCGCCGCGCGCGCCGACGGTTTCGATGCGGTCGCAGACCGGCTCGCGCGGGGCTATGTGAAAAAGCCGATCTTCTCGCGCGAGGGGGCATCTGTCACCATCGTCGAGGGCGGGCGCGTGACCGAAACCGCGCCCAATCGCGAATATGACGACCAGCCGATGATCGTGCAGGAATACTGGCCCTTGCCGATCATGGACGGTTTCCGCCCCATCATCGGCGCCTGGATCGTCGGCGAAACCTGCTGCGGCATGGGCATTCGCGAAGATCAGGCGCGGATCACGCAGGACCTGTCACGCTTCAAGCCGCATTATATCCGGGGTTAACAGGCCCGGCCCTGGCCTGTCTGCCCCGCGCTTGCGGGCAGGCCCCTCACTCCACCTGAACAAGTATCGCGTAGTCCTCGGCTCTGGCCGAGCGGAACATCTGGAACACGCGAAATTCGACAGAGCTGGACGGTGCCGCGAAATCGAATCTCCTCCGGGCATCAGCGACATCGACGACGGTTATGGCGACATTTTCGCCCCCGACGACCACTTCGATAAAGACATTCTGCCCCGGTCGAACCGCCAGCGTATAGCAATCGAGGCTTTCCGGCGGAAGATTTCCCTGAACATAGGCACCGGACTCGCCCGGGTTGAATTTTACCGCTGTGCAGGTCTGCGCCTGTGCACCGACCGCAAACAGGCAAAACATCAGGGCGACGACAAACTTCGTCATGCGGACCTCCGCGCAAGAATAATTGATTGATGTCAGGACTATAGCATGAACCACGCTTTGGCAGAAGGAATTTGGCTGCTGACGGTTCTGCCGGCTGACCACGCCGGATTGCCGATGGATTTGCCCCGATCCGCGCCCGCATGTTCGAAGATGTGAGCATTTGCAGGGTGACAATGCATGGCGAGTTTTCCTATATCGGTTCCGTCATCAGGAGGTTCGCCATGCGTAAACGGTCCCGCAACGTCTCGCTTGCCATTCTTGGCGCGGCCGCATTCGGGCTGGCCGGCTGCAAATCCGAAGAAACAGATGCCAGCGCATTCCCGGACGAGGCATCCTGCGTCGCTGCGGCGGATCAGGGCAGCCTGTTCTTCACCGCCGAGGATTGCCAGACCGCGTTTGCCCAGGCGCAACAGGATCATCTGGAAACCGCGCCACGCTATGAAAGCCTGGAAGTGTGCGAGGCCGAACACGGCGCTGGCAATTGCGGCGGCGATCCGGCGGCGCAGGAATCGGGCGGCGGCGGGTCGATCTTCATGCCCCTGATGATGGGCTATCTGCTGGGGTCGGCCCTGTCGGGCAGCAATCGCGGCGTCATGAGCCAGCCGTTGTCGCGCACGGCAAATGGCGGCTTTGCCACACCCTCGGGCGATACCCGTCTGGCAACGAACAGCGGCACCGGCAAGGTCCAGCCCGCGGCCTTCAACAAGGGACCCACGACCATGGGCCAGCCGCCGATGACCCGTGCACAGGTGGCCCAGCGCGGTGGATTTGGGCAAACAGCCGCCAGCCGCGGCGGCGGCACCCGCTCGGTCGGGGGCTGAAACACCGCGCCATCAGCGACCCTGTGGTTGCCCAAGGTCGCGGCGGCGCGTATTGAGGCGAAAACGCGTGAGGCAGCGATGACGAAACCTGTGGTGCTGTGCATTCTGGATGGCTGGGGCATCTCGGATCGACCCGATCAAAGCGCCCCGGATCAGGCGAATACGCCGAATTTCGACGGGCTGATGCGCGATTGTCCCCATGCAACGCTGACCACCTTTGGCCCAGATGTGGGCCTGCCCTCTGGTCAGATGGGCAATTCCGAGGTCGGCCATACCAATATCGGCGCGGGCCGCGTGGTGGCGATGGATCTGGGTCAGATCGACCTGGCGATCGAGGATCGCAGCTTTTTCGGCAATGAAACGCTTGGCGGCTTTATCTCGGCGCTCAAGGACAGCGGCGGCACCGCGCATCTGATGGGCATCGTCTCGGATGGCGGGGTGCATGGCCATATCCAGCACGTTCTGGCGGCAGCCAACGCGGTGGCCGAGGCCGGCGTGCCGGTGGTGATCCACGCAATCACCGATGGCCGCGACGTGCCGCCGAAATCCGCCCTGGGCTTTATCACCGAATTGCAGGGCAATCTGCCCGAAGGCGCGCGGATCGGCACCGTCATCGGCCGCTATTTCGCGATGGATCGCGACAACCGCTGGGACCGTGTCAGCCGCGCCTATGACGCCATGGTGCGCGGGCAGGGCACGGATGCGCCCGCCGCCGACCACGCGGTCGAGGCGGCCTATCAGCGCGGCGAGACGGACGAGTTCATCCAGCCCTTCGTCATCGACGGCTATAACGGCGCCATGGATGGCGACGGGTTCTTTTGTCTGAACTTTCGCGCCGACCGCGCGCGCGAAATCCTGATGGCGATCGGCGCGTCCGATTTTGACGCCTTCGACACCGGCGAAAGACCGCAATGGGCGGCGTTGCTGGGCATGGTCGACTATTCGACGCGGCACAATGACTTCATGACCTCGGCCTATCCCAAGAAGCAGGTGGTGAACACGCTTGGCGCCTGGGTCGCCAGCAAGGGCCTGCGCCAGTTCCGTCTTGCCGAGACCGAGAAATACCCGCATGTCACCTTTTTCCTCAATGGCGGCAAAGAAGCACCCGAAGAGGGCGAGGACCGGCATATGCCCTCCAGCCCCAAGGTCGCGACCTATGACATGGCGCCGGAAATGGCCGCCGAAGAGGTCAGCGATAAACTGGTCGAGGTGATCGGCGCGGGCTACGATCTGGTGGTGGTGAACTTCGCCAATCCCGACATGGTCGGCCATACCGGCATCCTGTCCGCCGCGATGCGGGCCTGCGAGGCCGTGGATACGGGTCTGGGCCGGATGCTGCAGGCCCTGCAGGCCGCCGGCGGCGCGGCTGTGGTGATTGCCGATCATGGCAATTGCGAAACCATGATCGATCCGGCAACCGGCGGGCCGCATACGGCGCATACGGTGAACGCGGTCCCGGTGATCGTCTATGGCGGCCCGGGCGGCGCCACGCTGCGCAATGGCCGGTTGGCCGATGTCGCGCCGACCGTGCTGGCCCTGATGGGGCTGGAACAGCCCTCGGAAATGACCGGCGAAAGCCTGATTGTTCCCGCATGAAACACACCCTCGCATGTGCTCTGCTGGCCGTCGCGCTGGTCGTGTCGGGCTTTGGATCGGCCACCGCCCAGACGGCGGACGAAGCGCGCGATATGGCCGAGGCAGCCGCCGCCCAGTTGCGCACCTCGGTCGAGAAACTGTCTGCCGCGCTGACCGCCGACGATCAGGTGACGGCCCTGTCCGAGGTCGTCAGCGGCTACGAGCAAGGGCAGGCGGCGCTGCGCGAGGGTCTGCGTCAGGCGGCCCTGCGCGAGGCCGAGCTGCGCGCGCGCTTTGAATCGCAGCGCGACAGCCTGTCGGATGTGCTGGGCGTGATGATGGCCATGGAACGCTCGCCCGAAACGGCGCTGTTGCTGCACCCATCGGGCGCGACGGCCACAGCGCGGGCGGGGATGATCCTGTCGGCGGTGACGCCGGGTCTGCGCGCCGAGGCCGAAAAGCTGCAGGTCGATCTGGACGAAATCGCAGAGGTCCGCGAATTGCAGGCCAATGCCGCGGCGATGCTGGGCGACGGGCTGGCCTCGGTGCAAGAGGCCCGGCGGCTCTTGACCAGCGCCGTGACCGACCGCTCGACCATGCCGGTCCGGTTTGGCGATGACCCCGAAGAACTGCAAAACCTGCAACAATCCGCCACCAGCCTCGATGACTTTGCCAGCGGCATCGCCGGCATGCAGGGCGATGTCGGCCCCCCGATGGAGGACTTCGAGGGCGCGCAGGGCAGCTTGCCCCTGCCGGTCACCGGCGAGGTCGTGCGCTATTACAACGAAGAGGACGCGGCAGGCGTCGAACGCCCCGGCATCGTCATCGCAACCGCGCCCGCCGCCCTGGTGCTGACGCCCTGGCCGGCCACGATTCGCTATCGCGGTCCGCTGCTTGATTACGGCAATGTGATGATCGTTGAGCCCGCACGGGGCTATCTACTGGTTTTCGCTGGGCTTGATCAGGTGTTTGGTGAGGTCGGAGATGTTCTGGCCGCGCGCGAACCTGTGGGCCTGATGGGGGGCTCCGAGGCGCGGGCAGCCGAATTTGGCGCGCAATTTGTGGCCGATGCGTCGCGTGGCGGGGGTGCAGGACGCAGTGAAACGCTGTATGTCGAGTTGAGGCACGGCGGAGAGACGCTTGATCCGACCGGATGGTTCGTGATGAACCCGGTCGTCGAGACGCAGGAATAGAGGCAAGGACCGGAATGAAGCATTATCTGTTGGCAGGGTTGGGCGGCGTCCTTGCAGGCGCAATTGTGACCACCCAGGTCGCCGGCCCGCTGATCGCGCAAGAGGCCGAAAGCAATGCATCGATCTATGAGCAGTTGGAATTGTTCGGCAATATCTTCGAACGCGTGCGCTCTGACTATGTCGAGGCACCCGACGAAAAAGAGCTGATCGAGGCAGCGATCAACGGCATGTTGACCTCGCTTGACCCGCATTCGGGTTTCCTGTCGGCCAATGATTACGAAGACATGCAGACCCAGACCCGCGGCAGCTTTGGCGGGCTGGGGATCGAGGTCAGTCAGGAAGACGGCATCGTCAAGGTCGTCTCGCCGATCGACGACACCCCGGCCAGCGAGGCAGGCGTGCAACCGGGCGATTTCATCACCCATGTCGATGGCGAAAGCCTGATGGGCCTGACGCTGGACGACGCCGTCGACAGGATGCGCGGCCCGGTCGGTTCGGAAATCACCATCACCATCCTGCGCGAAGGCGCCCCCGAACCGTTCGATCTGACCATGTCGCGCGACACCATCAAGCTGACGGTCGTGCGCACCCGGATCGAGGGCCATTCGGTCGTCCTGCGCGTCTCGACCTTCAATGACGAGACCTATGACACGCTGGAAAGCGAGTTGACCAAGGCTGTGGAAGAGGCCGGCGGGATCGACCGGGTGACCGGCTTTGTGCTGGACCTGCGCAACAACCCCGGCGGCTTGCTGAACCAGGCCATCAGCGTCTCGGATGCCTTCCTTGACGCGGGCGAGATCGTCAGCACGCGGGGCCGCATCCCCGAGGAAAGCGAACGCTGGAATGCCGAAGCCGGCGATCTGGCGCAGGGCAAGCCTATGGTCGTTCTGATCAATGGCGGTTCGGCCAGCGCCTCCGAGATTGTGACCGGCGCGTTGCAGGATCACCGCCGCGCCATCGTCGTGGGCGAGAAATCCTTTGGCAAGGGCTCGGTCCAGACGGTGATGCCCGTCACCTCTGACAGCGCCATCCGCCTTACCACGGCGCGGTATTACACGCCGTCGGGCCGGTCGATCCAGTCGCTTGGCATCAATCCCGACATCATCGTGGCCCAGCCCGCCCCGCCGCCGGTCGATCCCGACGCCGAGGACGAGCCGATGAGCCAGTCGAACTTTTCGCGCTCCGAGGCGGATCTGCGCGGCGCGTTGAACAACGACTCGATCAGCGAGGAAGAGCGCAAGCAGATCGAGGAAGAGGCCGCCGAGGTCGAGGCAACCGCCAATCTGCGCGAAGAGGATTATCAGCTGGCCTATGCGGTCGATATCCTCAAGGGCCTGTCAGCGGTCAGTTTCCGCGCCGATGACGTGGTGCCCGCCGATACGCCGGCAGTGACCGGCGAAGGCTCGGGCACGACCGACGGAAACGAGGGTGCAGCCACCGAATGAGCGATGCGGCATCCGGGCCGGGCGGTCTGCCCTATCGCCCCTGTGCGGGCATCGTGCTGGTCAATGCCGACGGTCGGGTCTTTGCCGGCCAGCGGCTTGATCGGCCCGCCGATCAGCCGGGCGCGTGGCAGATGCCGCAGGGCGGCATCGACGAGGGCGAAACCCCGCGCGATGCTGCGCTGCGCGAGTTGATCGAGGAAACCGGCATCAATGCCGATATGGTGACGGTCGAGGCTGAAACCGCCGATTGGGTGACCTATGACCTGCCGCCCGAATTGCTGGGCAAGGTCTGGAAGGGCAAGTTCGGCGGACAAAAGCAGAAATGGTTCCTGCTGCGCTTTAACGGGCGCGATGCGGATGTGCATATCGACACCGATCATCCCGAATTCAGCGAATGGTGCTGGATGGATGCGGGCGAACTGACCGCCGGCATCGTGCCGTTCAAACGGGCGGTGTATGATCAGGTCTTTGCCGAATTCGGCGCGCGGCTGAAGCTCGGCTGACAGGCTGCCTCCGGGTGGCTGACATGCGGGGGCAACATGATGACGGGCAGTTTTTCCATTGGCATCATCGGCGGGTCCGGCATGCTGGGCGGCGCCATCGCCCGCGCGCTGCTGCGACAGGGCGACTGGCCCGCGTCGCGGCTGTGGATCTCGAACCGCAGCGGCAGTCGGGCGGGGTTCGACGACCATCCGCACGTGACCGTCACCACCGATAATCAGCAACTGGCCAGCGCCTGTGATCTGATCCTTCTGGCCGTTCCCCCGGAACATGCAGACGATCTGCGAATCCGCGCGAGTGACCGTCTGGTCGTGTCGGTGATGGCGGGGATCACGGTTCAGCGGATCACCCGGCTGACCGGCGCGGCGCGCGTGGTCCGCGCCATGAGCAGTCCGGCCGCCGAACGCGGTCTGGCCTATTCCCCATGGTTCGGCACCGCCGCCTTGACCGCAAGGGATGAGGCCCGCGTCACCGCGCTGTTCACCCCATGCGGGCTGACCGACCGGATCGCGCAGGAAGATCAGATCGACCTCTTCACTGCGATGACCGGGCCGGTGCCGGGCTTTGTTGCCCTGTTTGCGCAGCTCGTGGCCGGCTACGCCACGCAGCACGGCATCCCGCCCCCCATCGCCGATCGCGCCGTGCGCCAGCTTTTTCTGGGCGCGGGCATCATCATGGCCGAGGACGCGAAAAGCCCGGACGAGCATGTGCAAGAGATGATCGACTATGCCGGCACCACGGCTGCCGGACTGCAAAGCCTGCAAGGATCATCCATCGCGCAAGACCTGCGGGCCGGTCTGGACGCATCGGTCGCCCGCGCCCGTGCTCTGGGCGAAACCGACTAGCCCGCATCCCTTTCCAGCGCCGCCAAGTGACGGCACCGGGCTTTCCATATCCCGATATTTCCATTATTCCAGAAATATGGAATCAAAAGACGCGCTCGACTGTTTTGCATCGCTCAGCCAGGCAACCCGTCTGGATGTGTTTCGCCTGCTGGTCCGCTCCGGTGGTGACGGCATGACGGCGGGCGAGATTGCCCAGACGCTGGACGTGCGCGACAACACCCTGTCGACCAATTTGTCGATCCTTTCCAACGCCGGATTGGTGGCCAGGCGGCGCGAGGGTCGCCGGATCCGCTATTTCGCCGACCTGACCACGATGCGGCATCTGGTGGATTATCTGCTCAGCGATTGCTGTGGCGGCAGCCCGGACAAATGCCGTCCTGCGATCAATTCCCTGATCACCGCGTTCGATTCAGCCCGGTGGCAGCAGTCGAGGATGCCCGATGAACCCTTCAACGTGCTGTTCCTCTGCACCGCCAACTCGGCCCGCTCCCTGATCGCAGAGGCCGTTCTGAACGCCGACCCCTCGGGTCGGTTCCGGGCCTATTCGGCGGGCTCTCAGCCCTCGGGGCAACCACATCCGCGAACCTTGCAGCTGCTCGGGCGGCTGGCTCATGACCCAGGCGATATCCGCTCGAAAAGCTGGGATGAATTCGACGGCCCCGACGCCGCCCGCATGGATTTCGTCTTCACCGTTTGCGACAATGCCGCCGGCGAGGTCTGCCCGGTCTGGCCCGGCAATCCGATCACCGCGCATTGGGGCATGCCCGATCCAGCCGCCGCCAGCGGCACCGAGGCGCAGCAGGCCGCAGCCTTCGACGCCACGCACAAGATACTGGCAGCCCGCATGTCGGCCTTTACCAGCCTGCCCATCGCCTCGCTCGACCGCGCCGCGTTGCAGGCCAAGGTGGATGACATCGGCAAGCAGCCCGAACCCACCACAGCTTCATGAGGCCCCTATGACCGATACAGCCACCCTCGATGGCAGCGGACTTGGCACGTTCGAACGTTGGCTTTCCCTCTGGGTGCTGATCGCGATGATCGGCGGCATAGCCATCGGCACGGCCGCGCCCGGGCTGGTGCAGGCCATCGCCGGGGCCGAGGTCGCCTCGATCAACCTGGTGGTCGCGGTGCTGATCTGGGCGATGGTCTACCCGATGATGATCGGCGTCGATTTCGGCGCCGTCGCGCAGGTGGCACGGCAGCCGCGCGGTCTGCTGGTGACGCTGGCGGTCAACTGGCTGATCAAGCCCTTCACCATGGCGTTTCTGGCGGTGCTGTTCTTCGATTACGTCTTTGCCCCGTGGATATCGCCGCAGGACGCCGCGCAATATACCGCCGGGCTGATCCTGCTGGGCGCGGCACCCTGCACGGCGATGGTGTTCGTCTGGTCGCAACTGACCCGCGGGGATGAAACCTATACGCTGGTGCAGGTCTCGGTGAACGACCTGATCATGATCGTCGCCTTCGCGCCCATCGTGGCCCTGCTGCTGGGCGTGACCGAGATCGAGGTGCCCTGGCGCACGCTGATCCTTGCGACGGTGCTCTATGTGGTGCTGCCACTGATCGCCGGCCAGATCACCCGGCGCATCCTTGGCGGCGATACAGCCGCGTTTGCCGCCCGCATCAAGCCCTTCTCGATCATCGGTCTGCTGGCGACCGTGGCCATCCTGTTTGCCTTGCAGGGGCAGGTCATTCTGGACCGGCCACTGGTCATCGCGATGATCGCCGTGCCGATCCTGATCCAGTCCTACGGCATCTTCGCCATTGCCTACGGGGCCGCCCATGCGCTGAAAGTCCCCCATCGCATCGCCGCGCCCTGCGCGCTGATCGGCACGTCGAATTTCTTCGAACTGGCCGTCGCCGTCGCCATCAGCCTCTTTGGCCTGCATTCCGGCGCGGCGCTGGCCACCGTGGTCGGCGTGCTGGTCGAGGTGCCGGTCATGCTGTCGCTGGTGGCCTTTGCCAATCGCACCCGAAACCGCTTTCCCGAGGCTCCGACATGATCGTCATTCACCACAACCCCGACTGCGGCACCTCGCGCAACGTGTTGCAGATCATCCGCAAATCCGGCGCCGAGCCCATCGTGATCGACTATCTGACAACCGGCTGGACCCGCCCGCAACTGCTGGCCCTGTTCGCCGCCGCCGATCTGACCCCGCGACAGGCGCTGCGCACCAGCAAATCGCCAGCGGTTGAACTGGGCCTGACCGACGACGGCATCAGCGACGACACCATTCTGGACGCGATGCTGAAACACCCCGTCCTGGTCAACCGCCCCATCGTCGCCTCGCCCAAAGGGGTGCGGCTGTGCCGTCCGTCGGAAACCGTGCTGCCGCTGCTGGATCAACTGCCGCCCGGTCCGCTCTACAAGGAAGACGGCGCGATGATCCTGAACGAAAGCGGCGACATCGTCGACTGACCCGCGACAACCACCCCCAACCAGATCGAACGCCAAGCCCTGCGCATCGCCAGCCGACAGACGCTGTCCGCGCGCGCGAAGCCGGTGCAAGGCGGTCTAAGCCTTCCCCCTTGGCCGCGCAGATGCTAACGCAGACGCGATAAATACGCCGAGGCACCCGATGGACGACCTGACCCCGCTGCGCCAGCAATGGCTTGACCGCATCAACGCCGCCGCCGATCCGGCCGCGATCGAAGAGGTGCGCCTCGCCGCCCTTGGCAAAAAGGGCGAAATCAGCCTGAAAATGCGCGAATTGGGCAAGATGACGCCCGAACAGCGCCAGACCACCGGCAAGGCGCTGAACGAATTGCGCGATGAACTGGACGCCGCCCTGCGCGCCCGCAAACTGGCGCTGGAAGATGCCGCGCTGGATGCCCGCCTTGCTGGCGAATGGCTGGACGTGACCCTGCCGGGCCGCCCGCGCCCCGCGGGCACCATCCACCCGATTTCGCAGGTGATGGACGAGGTCACGGCGATCTTTGCCGATATGGGCTTTGCCGTGGCCGAAGGGCCGCAGGTCGAAAGCGACTGGTATAATTTCGACGCGCTGAACATCGCGCCCGAACACCCCGCGCGGCAGGAACATGACACGTTTTTCATGCACCGCGAGCCGGGCGATGACCGCCCGCCGCATGTGCTGCGCACACATACCAGCCCGGTCCAGATCCGCGCCATGCAGAACCAGGGCGCGCCGATCCGCGTCATCGCGCCGGGCCGTGTCTACCGCATGGACATGGACCAGACCCACACGCCGATGTTCCACCAGTTGGAGGGGCTGGCCATCGACCGCGACATTTCCATGGCGCAGTTGAAATGGACGCTCGAGGAATTCTGTCGCGCCTTTTTCGAGGTGCCCTCGGTCGAACTGCGCTTTCGCGCCTCGCATTTCCCCTTCACCGAGCCCTCTGCCGAGGTCGATATCCGCTGCTCTTGGGAGGGCGGCCAGTTGAAGATCGGCGAAGGCGATAGCTGGATGGAAATTCTGGGCTCCGGCATGGTCCACCCCCATGTGCTGCGCTCCGCCGGCGTCGATCCCGACGAATGGCAGGGCTTTGCCTTTGGCATGGGCATCGACCGTCTGGCGATGCTGAAATACGGCATCCCGGACCTGCGCGCCTTCTTCGAGGCCGACCTGCGCTGGCTGCGGCACTACGGCTTTGCAGCCGGCGATGTGCCGAGTTTGTCGGGTGGGTTGTCGCGCTAAATGGCGATAAACTTCCACCCGCGCGCTGGGCAGATGCTTGTTGCGGATTTTAGTGATTTGAAAGCACCTGAAATCTGCAAGGTTCGGCCGGTGATTGTTATTTCTCCAAAGTTGCCGTTTCGGTCCGGTCTGGTCGCAGTCGTCCCGGTTAGCTTGACGCCGCCGCGGCAGGACTTACCTTATGTTTTTCGATTGTCGAAGAATTATCATCCGGATTCCCAAGATGATCTGGCATGTTGGGCAAAATGTGATCTCGTAATGAACATCGCACTTTGGAGGCTGAACGGTTTCAAGCTTGGTCGAAGAAAGTGGTCGACGCCCGCCATTTCGCCAGAAGATCTAGTCGGTGTTAGAAAAGCTGTCGCAGCAGGGCTTGGACTAAAGTTTTGACGCAACGCCCCGCCATGTTAGTTGTAAATTCACTTATGGTGTACTATATCAAACAAGTATCCCGAAGTTCGGGCTTTAAGACCTAGATCACTAGGCAGGCTGCCCGCCAGTCGATGACAAGACTTGGGTAGCCTAGATATTGTCACGTCCCAAAGCCCTGCCTCTGGCGGGGCTTTGTGCGTTATGGAGGCCGCGACAACGGTACATATGACGGTGCACCGACGGCCAAAATCCAACCAAATCAAGTTTCGAAGCGCGGGTCGGGCAACGTCCGACCGTTTCCTGGACAGATGCCTCTTCGCCACCTGCACCCCGGCAACCCAAGACACGCGCCGCACCCACACCCAACCGACCGCGCGCAACACCCACCGTTCGCAAGCTGTGTACGCCCTGTGTACGCGCTGTGCGCATGTGGTGCACGCTCTGTGCAGGCCGAAATCCAGCATTTGCTGGGCCTTTCGCAGGGTGCCGCAAAACCCGTGCAACAGTCACCGCGCGCATCTGTGACCGGCGCGCGCAACACCCCGCCTTCACCTCGGCGCCATTTCCGGCCATGCTGACCAAAACAGTGACAGGCAGACGACATGTTCAAGTCGAAGAAACCCAGAACCGAGCCAAAGCTCAGGAAACCGGTCGCGTCCGAGGCGCAGCCCACAGCGCCCACGCCCAAGGTCGCGTCCCGGCCCGCCACCGCGCCCCAGACCTCTGAACCGACCGCAGGCCCAGCATTTGCTGGTGCACCCAGCATCGCCGCGCCCGCCAGCTTTGCCGTCCCCGCCCTTGCCCCCGATCTCTGGCCGACCGAGGACGCGGCGGATGAGGCGGCGCTGCACGCGGCCGAGCATGTGTTCAAACACCTTCTGGCCCGTGTGAAGAACTTTCAGGAAAACCTGCCCGATCACCACGAACTTGGCATCCAACTGGCCAATTTCGGCGGCGTAAAGCCCCTGCATGTGCGCGGGATGGGCTTCAAGAATCCCAACGTGATCGAGTTTTACGGCCTCTTGGACGGTGACAAGAAGGTGGCCGTCGTCCAGCACGTCTCGCAGCTGAACTTCCTGCTGATAGCCGTCCCCCCCGTCGCCGAACAGCAACCCTATCGCATCGGTTTTGGCGCCGAACTGCGTGAGGCAGAAAAGCCCGCATAGGCCGGCTGTCAGGGCATTTCCTCGCCATTTGGGCATTTGCTACTTGCAACTCGCGCGGGATTGGCCACTCTCTGGCGAGAATGTTAGGGCAAACATACGCGATTCGTTGAGAAATCTGAGGGGTAACCATGGCCGGGAAAACAGATCAGCAGGATTGGTGGCGCGGCTCTGTGACCTATCAGATCTATCCGCGCTCTTTCATGGATGCGAATGACGACGGCATCGGTGATCTGGCGGGCATCATCAAGCGGCTGGACTATGTGGCCTCGCTTGGGGTGGACGCGATCTGGCTGTCGCCTGTCTTTACCTCGCCGATGAAGGATATGGGGTACGATGTGTCGGATTATACCGATATCGACCCCAGCTTCGGCACGCTGGACGAATTCGATGCGCTGGTCGACAAGGCCCACAAGCTGGGCCTGAAAGTCATCATCGACCAGGTCCTGTCGCACAGTTCCGACCAGCATGAATATTTCACGGAATCGCGCAGTTCGCGGGACAATCCCAAGGCGGATTGGTATGTCTGGGCCGATCCCAACCATGACGGCACGCCGCCCAATAACTGGCAGTCGATCTTTGGCGGTGCCGCCTGGACCTGGGATTCGCGCCGCCGTCAGTATTATTTCCACAACTTCCTGAAAGAGCAGCCGGACTGGAATTTCCACAATCCCGAGGTTCAGGATTATCTGCTCGATACGATGCGGTTCTGGCTGGATCGCGGTGTCGACGGCTTCCGTCTGGATACGGTCAACTTCTACGTCCATGACAAGCTGCTGCGCGACAATCCGGCGAATTATCTTCCCTGGGCGCAGACCGCGTTGAAGCCATTCGACATGCAGTTCTGCCTGTTTTCCAAGAACCAGCCCGAGAATATCGGTTTTCTGGAACGGATGCGGGCGCTGCTGGACGAATATGACGCGCGCACGACGGTGGGCGAGGTCGGCGACACGCATTTGTCGATCGAGTTGATGGGCGAATATACCAGCGGCAAGCGGCTGCACATGGCCTATTCCTTCGAAATGCTGGGCCCGAATTTCAGCGCCGAACATTTCCGCAGCCGCATCCAGCGGTTCTTCAACGGTGCGCCCGAGGGCTGGCCATGCTGGGCGTTCTCGAACCATGACGTGCCGCGCCATGTGGGTCGCTGGCTGGAACATGCGGCTGATCAGGACGACCTGGCGCGTCAGGCCGCCGCGATGCTGCTGAGCTTCGAGGGCTCTGTCTGCCTGTATCAGGGCGAAGAACTGGGGCTGGTCGACACCGAGCTGAGTTTCGAGGAACTGACCGACCCCGACGGCATCGCGTTTTGGCCCGATTACAAGGGCCGCGATGGGTGCCGCACGCCGATGGTCTGGGATGACAAGGCTGCGAATGGCGGCTTTTCCAAGGCCAACCAGACCTGGCTGCCGGTCAAGGCGCCGCAGCAGGCGCGCGCCGTATCGACCCAGGAGGGGCGCGATGACAGCGTGCTGGCCTTTTACCGCCAGATGCTGGCGCTGCGAAAGTCAGAGCCTGATCTGCGCCTTGGCGATATCCGCTTTCTCGACCTGCCCGAACCGGTTCTGGGCTACACGCGCGGCAAGACGGTGCTCTGCCTGTTCAACCTGTCGGACAAGCCCGTGGATGTGGATCTGCCGCAGAAGATCACGGGTCTGTTAACGCAGGGGGCGACTCTGACGGCGGGACGTGTCAATCTGCAGGCGAACGGTTTCGTGATCGGCCGCACGCAGTCCAACTAGCACCAGCGGCCCGCCGAGACCTTTGCATCAGGAGCAAGCCAGATGACGACAGCCGAACTTCCTCCGCATCTGTCGCAGCAGGATGTGACGCGCTTGCTGGAGGCGCGCCACGACGCCCCGTTTGATGTGCTGGGACCCCACAAGCAGGGGCGCAAGGCATGGCTGACCGCGATCGTGCCCGACGCGGTTTCGCTGACCGCCCGTGTTGGCCGCAAGACCGTGGACCTGCCGCGCATCGAGGGCGCGGTGTTTGGTGGGCCCGTGCCCGCGTCGAAATCGCCCTATCGGCTGACCGCAGCTTTTTCAGACGGGGAAAGCTGGGAATTCGACGATCCCTATCGCTTTGGTCCCGTGCTGGGCGAGATCGACCAATACCTGATCGGCGAGGGCACGCATAACCGTCTGTGGCAGGTGCTGGGTGCCCATGTCCGCAACCACGAGGGCGCTGACGGCACGCATTTCGCCGTTTGGGCGCCGAATGCCGTGCGGGTCTCTGTCACCGGTGATTTCAACCAGTGGGACGGCCGCCGCCACCCGATGCGCCGCGTCGGCCAAACCGGCGTCTGGGAATTGTTCATCCCCGGTCTGGGTGAGGGAACGCTGTACAAATACGAGATCGCACCGCAGCAGGGCGCGCCGTTTTCCAAGGCTGACCCGGTCGGCTTTGGCGCGCAGCATCCGCCGGCGACGGCGTCGGTGGTCCGCGACATCTCGGGCTATGGCTGGAAAGATGACGATTGGATGGCGGCGCGTGCCGAGCGCAATCGCCGCGACCAGCCGATTTCCGTCTACGAGGTCCATCTGGGTTCCTGGCGCCGGACCGAGGGCAACCGGCCGCTCAGCTATAAGGAACTGGCGGTCGAACTGGTCGATTACGCCAAATGGATGGGCTTTACCCATCTGGAATTCATGCCGGTCAGCGAATTTCCCTTTGACGGATCATGGGGTTATCAGCCGGTGGGCATGTACGCGCCGACGATCCGTTTCGGGCCGCCGCACGAGTTCCGCGATCTGGTCGAGGCCGCGCATCAGGCCGGTCTGGGCGTGTTGATGGACTGGGTGCCGGGGCATTTCCCGTCCGACGCGCATGGGCTGGCGACCTTTGACGGCACGCATCTGTACGAACATTCCGACCCGCGTGAGGGGTTTCATCAGGACTGGAACACCCTGATCTATAACTACGGCCGCACCGAGGTCCGCAATTATCTTGTGGCCAACGCGGTTTACTGGCTGGAGGAATATCACCTGGACGGCCTGCGCGTGGATGCCGTCGCCTCGATGCTGTATCGCGATTATTCCCGCGATGACGGCGCCTGGGTGCCCAACAAGGATGGCGGGCGCGAGAATTACGAAGCCATCGATTTCGTGCGCGACATGAACATCCAGGCCTATGGTCATGTCGAGGGCATCATGACCGTGGCCGAGGAATCGACCGCGTTTCCGGGCGTGACCACGCCTGTCGATGCGGGCGGGCTGGGCTTTGGGTTCAAATGGAACATGGGGTGGATGAACGACACCCTGCGCTATATCGAGAAAGATCCGATCTATCGGTCCTTTGATCATCACCTGATGACCTTCCCGATCGATTATTCGTTCTCAGAGAATTTCATTCTGCCGATCAGCCATGACGAGGTCGTGCACGGCAAGGGCAGCATGATCGCCAAGATGCCCGGCAATGAGTGGGAAAAATTCGCCAACCTGCGGGCCTATTACGGATTCATGTGGGGCCATCCGGGCAAAAAGCTGCTGTTCATGGGCTGCGAGTTCGGCCAATGGCAGGAATGGAACCACGATCAATCGCTGGACTGGGACGCGCTGCACGGTGGCTATCAACGCGGCGTGCAGTCGCTGGTGCGTGATCTGAACCATCTGTATCGCGACACGCCTGCGCTGTATCGGCGCGACTGCGATCCATCGGGCTTTCGCTGGATCGCCAATAACCCGGAAAACTCGACCATCGCATTCAGCCGTCTGGGCGAAGCGGGCGATGCGCCGGTGGTGGTGGTGTGCAACTTCACCCCGGTCGAACGCTCGCGCTATCGCGTCGGCCTGCCAATGCCCGGCCATTGGAGCGAGGTGATCAATACCGATGCCGAAACCTATGGTGGTGGCAATCGGGTGAATGCGGATGGGGTGCAAAGCACGCCGCAGGAATGGGATGGGCAGGCCCAATCGGCCGAAATTCGTTTGCCCCCCCTGTCGGTGGTGATTTTGCGATTGGATCAGTAAGCGCGGTTTTATCGCGATGATACGGGAAGAGGGGGACCCGACGATGATCGACGACAGAAGACTTGCACAGCGCTCGATGGCGTTCGTGCTGGCCGGGGGGCGTGGCTCGCGTCTGAAGGAATTGACCGACCGCCGGGTAAAGCCCGCGGTCTATTTCGGCGGCAAGACACGCATCATCGACTTTGCGCTGTCCAACGCGATGAATTCCGGCATCCGCAAGATGGCCGTGGCCACGCAATACAAGGCCCACAGCCTGATCCGCCACTGTCAGCGCGGCTGGAGCTTTTTCCGCGCCGAGCGCAACGAATTCATGGATATCCTGCCCGCCTCGCAGCGGATGGACGAAGAGATGTGGTATCGCGGCACGGCGGATGCGGTGACCCAGAACATCGATATCGTCGACAGCTATGGCATCGACTATATCGTCATCCTCGCCGGGGATCACATCTACAAGATGGATTACGAGATGATGATCCGTCAGCACGTCCAGTCGGGCGCGGATGTGACGGTTGGGTGCCTGACGGTTCCGCGCGAAGAGGCTTCGGCCTTTGGCGTCATGGCGGTGGATGGGGACAGCCGCGTCACCTCGTTTCTGGAAAAGCCCGCCGACCCGCCTTCCACGCCAGAAGATCCCAACAAGGCGCTGGCCTCGATGGGGATCTATGTCTTCGACTGGAAATTCCTGCGTGACCTGCTGCAAAAAGACGCCGAGGACACCAATTCCAGCCATGACTTCGGCCATGATCTGATCCCCGACATCGTCAAGAACGGCAAGGCGGTCGCGCACCGTTTCGATGAGTCCTGCGTGCGCGCGGATGGGGCCGAATCCTATTGGCGCGACGTTGGCACCATCGACGCCTTCTGGGAGGCGAATATCGATCTGACCAATTTCACCCCGACGCTGGATTTGTGGGACCATAACTGGCCGATCTGGACCTATTCCGAAAGCGTGCCGCCGGCCAAGTTCATCCATGATGAAAAAGACCGACGCGGGGTGGCGATCTCATCCATGGTATCGGGCGGTTGCATCATCTCGGGCACCGAGGTGCGCAATTCGCTGTTGTTCACGCAGGTCCACACGAATTCCTACGCGGTTCTGGATCATGCGGTGGTGCTGCCGCATGTGGTGGTCAACCGCTCGGCACGGCTGACGAAATGCGTGATCGACCGTGGCGTGCATATCCCGGCCGGGCTGGTGGTGGGCGAAGACCCGCAAGAGGATGAAAAATATTTCCGCGTCTCGGAAAAAGGCACGACGCTGATCACCAAGGACATGATCGCGAAATGGGAGGCCGCGCAGTGACGCAAGTCCTGTCCGTCGCATCCGAGGTCGCGCCGGTCATCAAGACTGGCGGGCTGGCCGATGTGGCGGGCGCCTTGCCTGCCGCGCTTGCGCCCTTTGGCGTGACGATGCGCACGCTGATGCCGGGCTATCCTCAGGCGATGCGGATGCTGGAGGATGCGCAGCCCGTGGCGCAATTTCAGGATTGCTTTGGCGGCCATGCCGATCTGCTGGCGGGCAAGGCCGGTGGGCTGGATCTGCTGGTGCTGGATGCGCCGCATCTGTTCGAACGCGGTGGCGGACCATATCTGGCGGATGCCGGCACCGACTGGCCCGACAATCCCGAACGCTTTGCCGCGCTAAGCTGGGTCGCGTCCGAGATCGCCAATGGCGCGATCGAGGGCTGGCAGCCTGATATCGTCCATTGTCACGACTGGCAGGCGGGACTGGCGCCCTATTACATCGCCCGCTCGCCCGCTGCGGATCGAGTCAAAACGATCATCACCGTCCACAACATCGCCTTTCAGGGCCTCGCACCGGCATGGAAGATGGGCGCGCTGAAAATCGCGCCCGTCGATTTTACGCCGGACGGCATGGAATATTGGGGGCAGATATCCGCGCTCAAGGCGGGGCTGGTCTTTGCCGATTGGCTGACAACGGTTTCGCCGACCTATGCCGCCGAACTGATGACGGCTGAATTCGGCATGGGGCTGGAAGGCGTGATGCGCGCACGCCGCGACAGCTTTACCGGGATTCTGAACGGAATTGACGAACAGGTCTGGTCGCCCGCCACCGATCCCGCGATCACGCCCTACAAGGCCGCGCGCGGCAAGGCGTCGAACAAGGCCGCACTGCGCAAGGAATTCGGTTTGCGGCAGGCCGACGGCCCGCTTTGCGTGGTGGTGTCGCGCCTGACCGAACAGAAAGGGCTGGATCTGCTGATCGAGGCGCTGCCCACGCTTTTGGATCGCGGCGGGCAATTGGCGCTGCTGGGGTCGGGCGACAAGGGACTGGAGGCTGCCTTTCAACGTGCCGCGGGTCCTGATGTGGGTGTGCGCATCGGCTATGACGAGGCCCTGTCGCACCGGATGATGGCCGGTGGCGATGCGATCCTGGTGCCCTCTCGGTTCGAGCCCTGCGGCCTGACGCAGCTTTACGGGCTGCGCTATGGCGCGATCCCGCTGGTGGCGCTGACGGGGGGGCTGGCCGATACGGTCGTTGCCGCCAATCCGGCCAGCATGGCCCATCAGGTGGCCACCGGGATCCAGTTCCATCCGGTCACGGCGGCGGCACTGGCCGATGCGCTGAACCGCCTGTGCGACCTTTACGCCGACCCTGACCGCTGGACGAAGATGCAGCGGAATGCGATGAGCCAGCCTGTCGGGTGGGACCAATCGGCCGCCCGTTATGCCGAACTGTATGAAAGCTTGCTGGCCGCGCGATGACGAACCGCTTTTACCTGACTGCCGGACGCCCCTATCCTCTGGGCGCAACCTTTGACGGAGAGGGCGTCAATTTCGCCGTCTTCTCGCAGCACGCGACCAAGGTGTCGCTTTGTCTGTTCGATCAGGACGGTCAGGAAAGCGTCATTCTGGATCTGCTGGAGCGTGACGGCCATATCTGGCACAGCTATATCTCGGGGATGCAGCCGGGCCAGCAATATGGCTTTCGCGTGCACGGCCCCTACGATCCGCAGAACGGCCACCGCTTTAACCCGCACAAGCTGCTGATCGACCCCTATGCCAAGCAACTGACCGGCGCGCCTGTCTGGGACGATGCGCTTTACGGCTATACGATTGGCAGCGCCGAGGGTGATCTGAGCTTTGACAAGCGTGACAGCGCGCCTTTCATGCCGCGCAGCGTGGTGGTTGATCCGGCCTTTACCTGGGGCGCGGCGGGCGGCGCGCTGGGCCATCCCTGGAATGAGACGGTCATCTACGAGGCCCATGTCAAAGGGCTGACGGCTGAACGGCGCGATGTGCCGCATGCGGGCAAGTTTCTGGGCATGGCCTCTGATCCGATCCTTGATCACCTGACCAAGCTTGGCATCACGGCGATCGAACTCTTGCCGGTGCAGGCCTTTGTCGATGACCGCTTTCTGGTCGACCGCGGGCTGAGAAACTACTGGGGCTACATGAGTTATGGCTTCTTCGCCCCCGATCCGCGCTATCTTTCGGGCGGCGATATCGCCGAGTTTCAGCAGATGGTCGCGCGGTTTCATTCAGCCGGGATCGAGGTGCTGCTGGACGTGGTCTACAACCACACGGCCGAGGGCGACCAGATGGGCCCGACGATGTGTTTCAAGGGCTTTGACAATGCCAGCTATTACCGGCTGGCCGACAACCGGCGCTATTATCAAGACGATACCGGCTGCGGAAATTCGCTGAACATGGATCATCCCTTCACCCTGCGGCTGGTGATGGATTCGCTGCGCTATTGGGTGCAGGTGATGCGCGTTGACGGGTTCCGGTTCGACCTGGCCTCGACCCTTGCGCGCACCAGCGGCAGCTTTAACCGCGACGCGCCGTTCCTGCGCGCGGTGCGGCAAGACCCGGTGCTGAACAAGGTCAAGCTGATCGCAGAGCCCTGGGATGTCGGCCCCGGCGGCTATCAGCTGGGCGCCTTTCCCGCGCCGTTTTCGGAATGGAACGACCGCTATCGCGATCAGGTTCGTCGGTTCTGGCGGGGCGACAGCGGGATGATGCCGAAACTGTCCAGCCGCGTGGCAGGTTCGTCCGTGCGGTTCGACCATGACGGGCGGCGGGCGACAAGCTCGGTCAATTTTCTGACCTCGCATGACGGGTTCACGCTGATGGACACGGTCAGCTATCACAGCAAGCACAATGAGGCCAATGGCGAAGACAATCGCGATGGCCATGATCATAATTTCTCGGACAACTGCGGTGTCGAAGGGCCCACGGACGATGCCGAGGTGATTGCCCGCCGCGCCCGTCGCCGCCGCAATCTGATGGCCACCTTGATGCTAAGCCAGGGCACGCCGATGATTCTGGCGGGGGACGAATTGGGGAACTCGCAGGACGGCAACAACAACGCCTATGCGCAGGACAACCCCATCGGTTGGGTCAACTGGAAGGACGCCGACGCAGATTTCATGGCGTTCTGCCAACGCATCATCGCGTTTCGCAAGGCCAACCCGATCCTGCGCCAGCGCTGGTTTCTGCATTCGCTGCCGCGCTCGGTCGATGGCAAGCCCGACCTGTTCTGGCGGCGCGCCGATGGCCAGCCGATGACCGTGGATGACTGGGCCAACCCTGAACTGAAGTTTCTGGGAATGGAAATCCGCATGGCGCGCGGCACCCCGGCTTATGAACCGCGCCTTGGGGTGATCTATGTGCTGTTCAACGCAGGCCCCGCTCAGACCGTCATGCTGCCCGACGCGCCAGATGGCCATGTCTGGCGGCGCTGTTTTGACACGGCGCAAGAGGTGTCGCTGGCGGCAGCTGGGGCGAAAACCGCTATTGCCGACAGCTCGGTTGCCGTGTTCGACCTGATTGAAAAGACGAAACCCCGGCCCAAACCAGTGGCCAAAACGGGAAAGGCAGGCTTGGAATGACCCCGCATATCGTCGAGACCACCCCGATCGAGGGGCAAAAGCCCGGCACCAGCGGGCTGCGCAAAAAGACCCGCGTCTTCATGCAGCCGCATTACCTTGAGAACTATGTTCAGGCGATCTTTGACGGGATCGGCGGTGTTCAGGGCAAGGTTCTGATCATAGGCGGCGACGGCCGTTATTTCAACGACCGCGCCATTCAGGTGATCTTGCGCATGGCCGCCGCCAATGGCGCGTCGGGCTGCATCGTGGGGCAGGGGGGGATCTTGTCCACGCCGGCGGCCTCTCATCTGATCCGCAAGCGCGGCACCGATGGCGGGCTGATCCTGTCGGCCAGCCATAACCCCGGCGGCCCCGACGAGGATTTCGGTCTGAAGTATAACGGCCCCAATGGCGGCCCTGCGAATGAGGGCGTCACGGACCGTATCTTTGCCCGGACCAAGGACATCGACAGCTACCGCATTCTGGACGCGCAGGATGTCGATCTGGACCAAATCGCATCGACCACACTTGGCGATATGCAGGTCGAGATCGTCGATCCGGTCACCGATTACGCGGCCCTGATGGAAGAGCTGTTTGATTTCGACGCCCTGCGCGCGCTGTTCGCCGGCGGCTTCCGGATGCGGTTTGACGCAATGCACGCCGTCACCGGACCCTATGCGACCGAGATACTGGAAAACCGACTGGGCGCGCCCAAGGGAACGGTTGTGAACGGCACGCCCTTGCCCGATTTCGGCGGTGGGCATCCCGATCCGAACCCGATCTGGGCCAAGGATCTGATGGATCACATGTATGCCGAGGACGGGCCGGATTTCGGCGCGGCCTCGGATGGGGATGGCGACCGCAACATGATCGTCGGCGCAAACTGCTATGTCAGCCCCTCGGACAGTTTGGCGGTGTTGGCTGATCTGGCGCATCTGGCGCCGGGTTATGCCAAGGGTCTGGCAGGGATCGCGCGCTCTATGCCCACGTCCGAGGCTGCCGATCGTGTCGCTGCGGCCAAGGGTATCGACTGCTACGCCACTCCGACCGGATGGAAGTTCTTCGGCAATTTGCTGGATGCCGGCCGCGCCACGATCTGCGGCGAGGAAAGCGCCGGCACCGGATCGGACCATGTGCGCGAAAAGGACGGGCTTTGGGCCGTGTTGCTATGGCTGAACATTCTGGCCGCGACAGACAAATCGGTGATGCAGGTGATGACCGATCACTGGGCACGCTATGGCCGCAACTACTATTCGCGCCATGATTATGAGGCCGTCGATACCGCTGCCGCCAACCAGTTGATGGATGATCTGCGCGCCAGTTTCGGCAGTCTGCCGGGACAAAGCTTTGGCCCGCTGACGGTCGAGACGGCGGACGAGTTCGCCTATGACGATCCGGTGGATGGCTCGCGCTCGAGCGGGCAGGGCATCCGTGTCGCCTTCGCCTCGGGCGGGCGGGTGATGTATCGCCTGTCGGGCACCGGCACCGAGGGCGCGACGCTGCGGGTCTATCTGGAGCGGCTGGAGACCGATCCGGATGCGCTGGCGCAGGACGCGCAGGCGGCGCTGGCCTCGGTGATTGCGGCGGCTGACCAGATCGCCGGCATTCGCAAACGGACAGGCCGCGACGCGCCCGATGTGATCACCTGAACGCAGGGCATTGCGGCAATCGCTGAAAAACATCGCGCCCTGACCGGTCAACACATGCCGGTCAGGGCGTTTGAATGATCAAGCCTGGGGGTGGTCAGATCTCGGGGACCAGAACTTCGCGCTTGCCGACATGGTTCGCGCTGCTGACCACGCCCTGATCTTCCATCTGCTCGACGATCCGCGCGGCCTTGTTATAGCCGATGGACAGTTTGCGCTGGATGTAGCTGGTCGAGCATTTGCGATCCTTGGCCACGATCATCACCGCCTGATCGTAAAGCTGATCGTCGCCGCCATCACCGCTGCCAAGACCCAGCACCGCGTCGATATCGGATGCGACCTCGTCCTCGGGCCCTTCGACTACGCCCGACTTGTAGCTGGGCGGGCCAAAGGATTTCAGGTGGTTGACGATCTCTTCGACCTCTTCGTCGCTGACGAACGGGCCGTGCACGCGGCTGACGCGACTGCCCGCGCCCATGTAAAGCATGTCGCCCTGACCCAGCAATTGCTCGGCGCCCTGTTCACCCAGAATGGTCCGGCTGTCGATTTTCGAGGTGACCTGAAAACTGATCCGGGTGGGGAAGTTGGCCTTGATCGTGCCGGTGATGACATCGACCGAGGGGCGCTGCGTGGCCATGATCAGGTGAATGCCCGATGCCCGCGCCATCTGTGCCAGACGCTGAATGCAGGCCTCGATTTCCTTGCCGGCGACCATCATCAGGTCGGCCATCTCGTCGACGACGACGACGATATAGGGGAAGGTCTCGGGCTGGAATTCCTCGGTCTCGAAGATGGGTTCGCCGGTATCCTCGTCAAAGCCGGTCTGAACGGTGCGCTTGAACATTTCGTCCTTCGACAGCGCCTCGCGGACGCGGCTGTTATAGCCCTCGATGTTGCGCACGCCCATCTTGGACATCTTGCGATAGCGTTCCTCCATCTCGCTGACGACCCATTTCAGCGCGACGACGGCCTTCTTTGGGTCGGTGACGACGGGGGATAGCAGATGCGGGATGCCGTCATAGACCGACAGTTCCAGCATCTTGGGGTCGATCATGATCATCCGGCATTCGTCCGGCGTCAGCTTGTAGAGAAGCGACAGGATCATGGTGTTGATGGCCACGGATTTACCCGAGCCGGTTGTCCCGGCGATCAGCAAATGCGGCATCTTGGCAAGGTTCGCGACGATGGGTTCGCCGCCGATATCCTTGCCCAGTGCCAGCGGCAGCGGATGCGTGCCGTCGCCGAACTGGCGGGCCGACAGGATTTCGCGCAGCACCACCTTTTCGCGGCGCTGGTTGGGCAGTTCGATGCCGATCACGGTGCGGCCCGGAACGGTGCTGACGCGCGCCGACAGCGCCGACATGGACCGCGCGATATCATCAGCCAAACCGATCACACGGCTGGCTTTCAGGCCCGGCGCGGGTTCCAATTCGTACAGCGTGACGACCGGGCCGGGGCGAACCTCGGTGATCTGGCCCTTTACGCCATAATCGTCCAGCACGGCCTCCAGCATCCGCGCGTTTTCCTGCAGCGCCTCTTGGCTCAGTTGCAGGCGTTCGCTGGCGACTGCGGCGGTCAGCAGGGCAAGCGGCGGCTTTTCATAGCCCGAACTGGTTTCGTCAAAGCGCAACGAGGGTTGTGCCTCGGCCTGTGCCTGACGCGACGGAGCGGTGGGTTTTGACTTGGGCGGCACGACAACGCGCGCATTGTCCGCGCCAAAGGGATAGGCCTCTGCCGCTTCGACGGGCTCTGCCTGCGCGGCAGCGTTCTGCCCGCCATCCTCGCGTGCCAGACGCGCCGCAACCGCCGCCAGAACCGAGGGCCGGCTGGCGCGGGACTGGATCGCGTCGGTGATGCGGTGATTGACCTCTTCGGCCGAGGGCGCATCGCCATCGTAATCTGCGCTGCGGTCGACCAGTTCCGGCTCGGGCCAGTCTTCGGTCAGGTCATCGCCCTGTTCGGTCGCAGGTTGGCCGCGCAAACGGGCCAGCAAACCGGGCGCGCGGGGTTCTGCCTGGTGCTCGGGCTGCGCGGCGACGGTGCCGTCGCGCGATTGCGCGCGTTTCTCGCGCAGTTTCTGCGCCGCCCTGGCAGAGGCGACAGCGCCGCGCCCGGCCAACCGCATCGCCATGTCATAGGCCGTTACCAGCCCGATCACAAAGCGCCGCCACATGGCCCGCATCTCGGTCCGGTCAATGCCCAGCACAAAGCCGGTAAAGGCCAGCGCGCCAGCAGCAACCAGCAAGGCGACCAGCTTGATGCCGATATGAGGGCTGAATGGCAGGACGGTCAGGACCGCGCCCATTACCATGTCGCCGAAATGCCCGCCCAGACCGTAATTCTGCGCCCAATCGGCGGGCGGCACCATCGAGGTTGCATAGATCGACCACAGCGCCACGGCGATTGGCAGAAAGATCGCGCGCATGATCCGTTCTTCGCCCTGATGCAGCATCAGCCGCAGGCCCCAGACGACCGCACCGACGACCAGCACCCACGAGCCGTAACCCGCAATCATCATCAGCGGCGAGGCGACATAGGCGCCAAAGGTTCCCAGCAGGTTTTCAGCCGGCTGATCGGTGGCGGACAGAAAGCTGGGATCGTCCGCCGACCAACTGATCAGCATCATCGCCAGAACGATGCCAATCGTCACCAGCCCGGCACCCAGCAATTCCTTGCCGCGCCGTTCCAGTGCCGCCTGCGTCGTCTGATCGAACAGCGGATCGCGGTGTTTCGCCTGCCAGCTTGCCATGCCCTTATCCCTCGCCGTTACTCGTTCTTGTTCTTGTCATAGATGACGGCTTTCAGCCGTTTCAGCGCCGCTTCGGTTTCGTCCGCCGTTGCGACCAGTGCGACGCGAATGAACCCCGCGCCCGGGTTTTGTCCGTTGACCTCGCGTGACAGGTAGCTGCCCGGCAGCACCTGAATGCCCGCCTCGCGCCACAGTGTCATCGCCGCGGCCTCGCCATCCTCGACCGGCAGCCACAGGAAAAACCCGCCTTCGGGGCCACGATAGCCCGGTACATTGCCAAGCACCCGGTCGGCTACGGCGTATTTTTCCTGATAGAGCGCCAGACTTGCGGCGACGTGGTCCTCGTCTTGCCAGGCGGCCTGGCTGATATGTTGCGCCGGCAGCGACAGCGGCGCGCCGGCAAAGCTGCGCAATTTCCGGATCTGCGCGATATTGGCCGCGCTGCCCGCCACAAACCCCGATCGAAGGCCGGGCAGATTGGAACGTTTGCTGAGCGAATTAAAGATCAGCACGCGGTCTGCCAGGCCCAACCTGGTCGCCACGGCCAGCGCACCTGGTGGCGGCGCATCGCGGTAGATCTCGGAATAGCATTCGTCGGCAAAGACCAGAAAATCATGCTTGTCGGCCAGCAGCAGCAACTGTTCCAGATAGTCGCTGCTTGCAATCGCGCCCTGCGGATTGGCGGGCGAGCAGATATAGGCAATGGCCGTGCGATCCAGCAGATCGGTGGGCAGCGCCGCGTAATCGGGCAGGTTGCCGGTATCCGTGGTTGCGGCAACATAGACCGGGTCAGCCTGCACCGCCGCGGCCGCCACCGCATAGACCTGATAAAACGGGTTCGGCATCAGCACGGCCGGACGCTGTGCGTTCTTGGTTTCGGGGCACAGCGCCAGCGCGGCGTTGAACAGCCCCTCGCGCGTGCCGTTCAGCGCCATGATCTGGTCCGGCGTCACCTCGACGCCATAACGCCGCGCGATCCAGCCGCCAATCGCCTCTAGCAGGCCTACAGTGCCTTCATTGGTGGGGTATTTCGCGAATTCGCCAATATTCTCGGCCATGACGCTTGCGACAAAATCAGGCATGGCATGGCGCGGCTCGCCAATGGTCATCACCATCGGCTCGCCGCCGGGCTGGACACCCGACAACAGCTTCCGCAGGCGCGGAAACGCATAATCCGGGAGGTTCGAAAACCGCTCGGGGATCGCCATTACTGCCTCACTTCCGGGATCTTTTGCCCCGCATTGTCATCAGATTAGCGTGATCGCCCGCCTGCGTCCAGCCAAACGGCTGTTCGCGGCACGATGTTGTGGCTTTTTGGTTCGGCTGCATCACCCGCCGCCGCTATCCCAAAGCCGCCTCGATCGCGGTGGCCACCCTCAGCAATCGCCGATCATCGCCTGTCGCGCCCATCGCCATAAAGCCGCAGCCCGGTTGTCCGGTCGGAATGGTCGCCGAAGGCAGGTCCAGCAGATTGCCGATGCGGGTATTGCGCAGGGTCAGCAGGTTCGAGGTCACGAAGTAGTCGTGATCGCTGTTCAGCCGTTCCACATCCGGCGGCAGGATCGCGACCGTTGGCAGGATCACGGCGTCATAGCCCGCGACAAGCGCGTGCCATTCCTGACGCAACCGCACCAGGGCCTCCCAAGCCGAAACATAATCGGGGGCGCTGACCTCGGCCCCGCCGCGGAACCGCTCCAGGATCGGCGGGTGCATGACCTCTGGCGCAGCTTCGATCTGATCGCGCCAGATGCCGTAAGCCTCGGGCGCAAAGAGCAGGGGCGACAGCGCCATGGCGCGCGCCACGCAATCAGGCGATGCCCGCGAAATGACCGCGCCTGCGGCAGCCAAACGGGTCACGGCATCTTCAAACGCGCTGACCGGGCCTTCTTGTGCGTCGTCGAAGGGTACGCCCTCCAGCACCATCAGCCGCAGACCGTTTGCGGACACCTCGGTCAGATCGACGGGCCGGTCGCCACGCAGGGCAGCGAACAGCAGCGCGCAATCCTCGACCGTGCGGGCAAGCGGTCCAACGACGTCGAACTTGCGGCACAGCGGCACAACCCCGGTGCCGCTGGTCGCGCCATGGCTTGGCTTGAAGCCCACCAGCCCGTTCCAGGCCGAAGGCACGCGGATCGAGCCGCCGGTATCCGACCCGATCGTCGCCGCTGCCAGACCCAATGCAACCGACACCGCACTGCCGCTGCTGGACCCGCCGGGGGCAAGTCCTGCATCCAGCGCATTGGGTGGGGTCGCGGTCATGGGGTTCAGGCCCAGCCCGGAAAATGCCAGTTCGGTCAGATGTGTCTTGCCCAGACAGACAGTGCCGGTCGCGGTGGCATTGGCCAGCGTCACTGCGTCATGCGCAGGCTTGCGGCCCTTGAGCAGGCGCGATCCGCCCTCGGTCGCGATGCGGGCGCTGTCGATATTGTCCTTCCAGCTGATCGCCACGCCGTCCAGCAGACTGCGCCGCATCTCGGCCTTGGCGCGGTCATGGGCGGCAATTGCCTCGGCCTTGGCGCGGTCGGGTGTGACCCGGGCAAAGATCCGTTTGGCGTAGGGATTGGCCTCGATGGCCGCCAGATAGGCCTGCGTCTGATCGACCGGGTCAAGCAGGCCTGCCATGATCGCGCGACCCTGCTCTGCCGCTGACGCGGTCAGCCAATCCATCAGAAGTCCACCGCGAGGCCGTTCTTTTCGTAATCGCCATAGCGCACCGCCTCGGCCCCGTCGCGGCCGCCATATTCCTTGGGCAGCGGCGGCTGGCTTGCCGATTTGCGGCGGCGTTCGTCTGCTTCGGCCAGCGCGCGTTGCGCGGCATCGGGGATGTCTTGCTTTTCGGTCATGGTCTTGGACCTTCATTGCGCCTATGTGTCTGACTTTGGTTTAGGCGAAGGAAGTCGATTTGGCAAAGGTTCAGGATGGCGCGCGCAAGGGGGCGCTGATGCTGCTGGCAGAGATGCGCGAAGGGCGGTCGCTTTCGGATCAGGCCGCGCGGCTGGGACATCTGGCGCAGGCAGATCGCGCAAGGGCCGGTCGACTGGCTCTGGTGACGCTGCGCCATCGCAACCGGGCCGATGCGGTCCTGCGCCGGTTCATGCAGCGCCGTCCGCGTCCTGATATCGAGGATCTGCTGCGTCTATCGACCGTCGAACTGCTGGAACTGGGCGAGGCGCCGCATGGCGTCGTCAATGCCGCCGTCGATCTGGTGCGTGGGATGGGCAAGAAGGCGCAGGCCTCGGCCGGGCTGGTGAACGCGGTGCTGCGCAAGGTCTCAACGGTTACGGATTGGTCCGAACTGCCCGTGCAGCGCCTGCCGAAATGGCTGCGCTCGCCGCTGGTCTCGACCTATGGCGCCGACACCGTCGCGGCCATCGAGGCCGCGCATCAGGCGGGCGCGCCGCTGGATCTGACGTTGAAATCCGGCGCAGCGGTCGAGGGTGAACTGCTGCCGACCGGATCGGTGCGACTGGCGGGGACGCCGCAGCTGTCGGCGCTGCCGGGCTATGAGGCCGGCGCTTGGTGGGTGCAGGATGCCGCCGCCGCGCTGGCGGCGCGTCTGCTGGACGCGCAGCCGGGTGAGCGGGTTGTGGATCTGTGTGCCGCGCCCGGTGGCAAGACGCTGCAACTTGCGGCGGCTGGCGCGCAGGTCACGGCGGTGGATATCAGCGAGCAGCGGATGGCGCGGGTGGCCGAGAACCTTGCGCGCTGCGGGCTGAGCGCGGATCTGGTGGTGGCCGATGTACTGGAGTGGCAACCCGCCACGCCGCCCGATGCGGTGCTGCTGGATGCGCCCTGCACGGCCACCGGCACCATTCGCCGCCATCCCGACCTGCCGCTGGTTCGTGACGGGCGCGGGGTGGGCGAATTGACGTCATTGCAGGCCGAGATGATCGACCGCACCGTCCAGATGCTGCCGGTTGGCGGGCGGCTGGTCTATGCGACTTGTTCGCTGTTGCCCTCTGAGGGTGAGGATCAACTGACCGCTGCCCTGACGCGGCACCCGGGCATGACGGTGATCCGGCCCGATTTTCCGGGGATCGAACCCGATTGGATCACCCCGCAGGGCGGCTTGCGGTTGCGGCCTGATTACTGGGCGGATCGCGGCGGCATGGACGGGTTCTTCATCGCGGCATTGCGGAAAACGGCCTAGGCGCTGGACCTTGGCCTGCAGGGGCGGTAACTGACCGCCAAACCACGTCCGAGGACCCACATGACCGACCTGATCCCGATGCGACGCGCGCTGATTTCCGTTTCTGACAAGACCGGGTTGATTGATTTCGCCCGCAAGCTGGAAAGCCGGGGGATCGAGATCCTGTCCACCGGTGGATCGGCCCGCGCCATGCGCGAGGCAGGGCTGACGGTTGTGGATGTCGCCGACGTGACCGGTTTTCCCGAAATGATGGACGGTCGCGTGAAAACCCTGCACCCGGCGGTGCATGGCGGCCTGCTGGCGCTGCGCGACAATGAAGAGCATCTGGCCGCGATGGAGGCCCATGGCATTGGCCCGATCGACCTGCTGGTGGTGAACCTTTATCCCTTTGAGGAAACGGTGGCCAAGGGCGGCGACTATGCCGAATGCATCGAGAATATCGACATCGGCGGGCCTGCGATGATCCGGGCGGCGGCCAAGAACCACGGCTTTGTCAATGTGATCGTCGATGTGCAGGATTACGACGCGCTGCTGGCCGAGTTGAATGAGCATGACGACCGCACCGGCCTGCCGTTCCGGCAACGGCTGGCGCAGACCGCCTATGCCCGCACGGCGGCTTATGATGCGGCGGTGTCGAACTGGATGGCAGGCGCCATTGGCGAGGAAACCCCGCGTCGCCGCGCCTTTGCCGGCACGCTGGCGCAAGGGCTGCGCTATGGCGAAAACCCGCATCAGGCCGCGGCCTTCTATACCACGGGCGAGGCGCGTCCGGGTGTGTCCACCGCGCGCCAGTGGCAGGGCAAGGAGCTGTCTTACAACAACATCAACGATACCGATGCTGCGTTTGAACTGGTCGCCGAATTCGACCCGGCAAGCGGCCCTGCCTGCGCGATCATCAAACATGCCAACCCCTGCGGCGTGGCGCGCGGCGAGACGGCCATCGAGGCCTATCGACGCGCTTTCGACTGTGACCGCACATCGGCCTTTGGCGGCATTGTGGCGCTGAACCAGCCGCTGGATGGCGCGACGGCCGAGGAAATCGTCAAGATCTTTACCGAGGTGGTCATCGCGCCCGATGCGGATGAGGATGCCAAACGCGTCTTTGCCACCAAGAAGAACCTGCGCCTGCTGACCACCGGCGGCTTGCCCGATCCGTTGTCCATCGGCATGACCTTCCGGCAAGTGGCGGGCGGCTTTCTGGCGCAGGGTCGCGATAATGGCCATGTCGGCGCGGATGCGCTGAAGGTGGTCAGCCAGCGTCAGCCCTCGGACGGTGAAATGGCCGATCTGATGTTTGCCTGGACGGTCGCCAAACATGTGAAATCCAACGCCATCGTTTATGCCAAGGATCTGGCCACGGTGGGTATTGGCGCGGGTCAGATGAGCCGCGTGGACAGCACCCGGATCGGGCGTCGCAAATCCGAGGACATGGCTGAGGCGCTGCAACTGCCACTGCCGCTGACCGTCGGCTCGGCGGTCGCGTCGGATGCGTTCTTTCCCTTTGCTGACGGGATCGAGGCCTTGGCCGATGCCGGCGCCAAGGCGGTGATCCAGCCCGGCGGCTCGATGCGCGACGCCGAGGTGATCGAGGCCGCCGACCGTCTGGGTCTGGCCATGGTCTTTACCGGCCAACGTCATTTCCGGCACTGAACCATGGCAGATCGCAAAGCCCCCCCTCCGGTGCGCAAAGAGGCCAAACCCAAGCCGCAGCCCAAGCCCCGTGTGTCCAAGGTCGAGCCGCGCAGCACGACGGGCCGCGAACCATCGGCGATGCGGCTGACGGCCTGGGTCGCGCTGGCCATCATCCTTGTCGATCAGGTGCTGAAATACTGGGTCGTGCATGTCCTGGAGCTGGACCGCGTGCGCGCCATCGACGTGCTGCCGCCCTGGCTGAACCTGCGCATGGCGTGGAATCAAGGCGTGAACTTCGGCCTGATGTCCAGCGAGCAGGACTTCATGCGCTGGCTGCTGATCGGTGTGGCCGTCGCCGTCTGTCTGTGGGTCTGGATCTGGCTGGCCCGTTCGGGTGCAGGTCGGATGGCGCGGATCTCGGGCGGGCTGCTGATCGGCGGCGCCATCGGCAATGTGATCGACCGGATCTATTATGGCGCGGTGGCGGATTTTCTGAACATGTCGCTGCCGAACTGGCAGAATCCCTACAGCTTCAACGTGGCCGATATCGCGATCTTTGCAGCAGCGATCGGGCTGATCTTTGCGCCTGCGGACAACAAGGTCGACAAGACCCGTGACGAGCCTCGGAATTCACGCTAGAACGGGCCGAACGAAAAGGGGGCAGGCCGGAATGCGGGCATTTGCGCTGACAACAATGATCGCGGTCGGGCTGGCAGTTGCTGGCTGCAGCAACAATCCGCAATTGATGAATATCCAGTCCGGGCAGGATGGCCCTGACGAATTCGCGATTCTGCCGACCAAGCCATTGTCGATGCCGGCTGATCTGAACGTGCTGCCGGCGCCGTCGCCGGGTGGTGCCAACATCACCGACCCGACGCCCTTTGGCGATGCGGTTGGTGCTTTGGGCGGCAATCCGCAGCGGCTGGCCGATAATGGCATTGCGGCTGCAGATGGCGGTTTGGTCAACTATTCGTCGCGCTACGGCGTGCAGCCGGGGATCCGCAGCGAACTGGCCGTGGCTGACCGGGCCTGGCGCTCTGCCAATTCGCGCAGGTTGCTAGAGACGCTTGCACAGACCAGCGTTTACATGCGGGCCTATCGTCCGATGATGCTTGACCCGACGGCAGAACTGCTGCGCTGGCGTCGTGCCGGGGCGCAAACGCCAAGCGCACCGCCGCGTATCGAAGAGTGAACCAGGCAGAGGCGGCCGTTATCAGGGCCGCATTGCCGCGCCCCAGGGAAAGCGGCCGACCTTGATCGTCTTGATCGGGTTGCGCGCGGCCACGTCGATTACCGTCACGTCGCCCGATACGCCATTGGTCGTGAACAGCTGCGAATTGTCGGGCGAAAAGGCCATGTGCCAGACGCGGCGGCCAACCAGAATGTAATCCTCGACCTCCAACGTGGCCATATTCACCACAGCGACATGATTCGCCGGACCAAGCGCGACCCATGCGAATTCGTTGGCTTCGTCGAACTTGAAGCCGACGGGCTGGATCTTGTCGGGGTGGATATTGGGCATATCAAAACGCACCTTGCCCAGTTCGGCCTGCGTTTCGGTGTCAAATATCGTGATCGTGCCACCGATTTCCGAACTGACCCAAAGCTGGCTGCCATCGCTGGTGAACTCGGCATGGCGCGGGCGGCTGTCGACCAGTGTATTGGCGAACAGCTGCTGCGTTTCCGTGTCGATCCAATGCGCCATATTCGTGGTTTCACTGGTCGTGATCGCGATCTTGCCATCGGGGCTGACAGCCATGCCTTCGGGCTCGATCCCGACATTGATCTGGGCCACGACTTCGTGGGTTTCGGTGTCGACGACAGTTGTGATCGCGTCGTCCTCGTTGGCGATATAGAGGTGCCGGTTATCGGGATGCAGCACGAATTGTTCGGGATCCTCGCCCGAGGGCAGGTCGTGCAGAATCTCACCTGTGTCGGGGTCCATCACCTGCACGGTGTCGCTGTCGGAGGCGCAGATATAGACGACGCTGTGATCGTGACTGAAAATGATGCCGCGAGGGCGCTCGCCGGTGGGGATGGTGCGGGTGACCTCCATGCTGTCGACGTCGATCACGCTGATGGTGTTGTCCTTTTCATTCGTCACCCAGATTTCGGCGGCCATCGGGGCGGTGGCCGCCAGAAGGGTCAGGCAGGTCGAGGCAAGGGTAAGGCGATAAAGCGACATCGGATTTCCTGTCAGATCAATTGGCAAAGGCAGTGCAGGTCGTTTCGGGGCGATCGGCGCCCATCGTGTCCAGTTCGGTCTGCTGATGCATGAAGCCCTCTAACGGGGCTTGTGCGACGACCGCGCGATCATGAACCAGGGGGATGGGCTGGCGCATTTGTCCGTCCCAGTCCCGAAAGCTTTGCTGCCGGCCTTTGAAGCCTGCCAGTTCGAAATCGTCCGATAGCAGGAAATCGCGCAGGGCGGACGGATCGGCCACGCCGCTACGGGTCACGGCCTCGCCAATGCTGCGCACGGCGGCCCATGCCGCGTAATCCTGCGCCTGCATGTCGCGACCGGCCAATTCGTCGAAGCGGCCTTGCAACTGTGCCGCGCCCCATTGCTCGACCACCGGGGACCATGCGGTCGCCACGATGCCCTCGGTTCCGGCGGTCGGGCGGGGCAGCCATGTATTATAGGGGATATAGCGGTCGAAATCGTCCAGCGTATCAGCCAGCAGCAACAGGTCATACTCACCCAGATCCTGCGTGAACAGCGGCACCTCGGCGCTGGCATTTCGGCGCATGTCGGCGTCGAATTCCCAGGTTTTTCGCGCCTCGATCTTTTGCCCGAACTTCGTGGCCGAGGCGTCCAGCGCCGCCGCGAATTCCGCGTCGCCGGGATGACCGCCCTGTATCAATGCCAGTCGCGACCAGCGCCGCGCCGAGATGAACTGCATCAGCGCATCGCTGAGCATCGCGTCCGATGGCGCGGTATGCAGCAGGTTGGCGCGGCAATCCTGCTGGCGCAAGCGATCCTCACCCCGCGCTGTGTTGAACAGAACCGCGCTCCGGGCTTCGGGCAGATCCGCGATCTGCACGATGATATCGGCGGGGGCATCGATCAGCAGCAGGGGTGTATCGGCCAAGGCGGCCCGCGCGGCGGCCAGGGGATCTTCGCCCTCGGGGACCAGCGTTTCGGTCAGCTTATAGTCATGGCCCATGAAACTGCCGGTGGTGGCGTTGTCGGCAAGCCCCAAGCGCGCGCCGGCCACGCCCAGATCGTCGGCCTTTGTCGCCAGATTGGACAGCACCGGCGGGGCGGGTTGTTCCACCTTCAGCCAGCCGATCGGAACGGGCAGCGTCTCCGCCCAAAGCGGCCCCGTCATTGCCGAACCGATCACCGCGGCAGCCGAAAGACGACGCAGTGATGTTTGTACCTTGGATTGCAATGCCTGCATCGAACTCTCCCTTATGGCCCAGCTTAGAACCGCCAAGGGTGCGCCCCAATTCGACCATGGTCCAATGCCGCAGGGCCGCCTTGCCGGTCGTCGCGACCAATGTCGAATAGCCGTGTTCGCCCACGGATCGTTAGATCAGGGCAACGACATCCTGAGGAGGAGTGTGTCATGTCCGGATTTGTGAAGACGAGCGACCGCGTGGCGCTGGCTGCGGCTGTTTGTGCCGCGCTGATGGTGCCGACGGTTGCGCTGGCCCATGGTGATGTGGCTCCGCAGGCAGTGGATGTTTCGGGCCTGCCCGAACTGGCCGAAGGCGAGGTGCTGACAGAAAACCCCTACCGGGCCGAGACTGCGGGCGAAGAGGCCTGGGCCAAGGCCGTAGAGATCGGCGCATCGGGCTATGTCCAGAACTGCGCGCGCTGTCATGGGCTGGAGGCGATTTCAGGCGGGCTCGCGCCTGACCTGCGCTTTCTCGAGGCCGAGGAATACGGCGATGAATGGTATATCGAGCGTTTTATTCAGGGTTACACGCAGGGCGGCGTGACCAAGATGCCCGCCTTTGGCGAGGTTCTGGGCCAAGAGGCAGGCTGGGCGATTCGCACCTATGTCGAGACCCGGCCTGACGGCGACCAGCTGGGTGAGGTCTCGTCCGAACTGGGTGAGATCCGCGACACCTTGCAGGCGGCGGCCGATGGCGGATCGGCCGATAGTGCCGCGATTGCCAGCCGGCTGACCGAGATCGGCGGCCAGATCGAGACCATGTCGGGCGCCCCGGTTTCCGACAATATCGCCACCCATGCGGGCCGGGTGCTTGCGGCAAAGCCCGAGGCCTACGATCAGGCCGCCGAGATCCTGACCGTCGGGCTGTCGGTCGCCCACTGATGCGATCAACAGCCGGAATCTGGGCAAAAGGGGGGGCGCTTTGCGCCCTTCTGGCCGTTCTGGGGGCCGGTGCCGCTGACCCTGTAAAGGCACAGCAGCCGGCGGATGCTGCAAGTGATGGCGGGCTGTCGCCCTTTGCCGTGACCAACGCCCCGGCGGGCGCGCCGAGCACCGCCAAACAAGACCCTTGCGCCGATTATATTCCGCAGCCCAAGCCGCAGAATGCCAGCCGCGATATCGTCGGACAGGATCTTGATACGATTGTCGAGCGCGGCTTTATGACCTTTGCCGTCTACGACGATTTTCCGCCCTATTCCTGGCAAGACGGCGACACGCCGACGGGTGTCGATGTCGAGATCGCCCGCCTGATCGCCGACAGCATCGGCGTCGATGCGCGTTTTACCTTTGTGATGGCCGGCGAGAATCTGGAAACGGACCTGCGGCTGAACATCTGGCAAGGCTCGGCGCTGAACGCGCCCGTCGTCAATGTGATGATGCGCGTCCCCTATGACAGCCATTTTGCCTGCCGGGTCGAGCAGGTGGTCTTTAACGGCCAGTATGCCGAAGAAAGCATCGCCATCGCTTATGCCGATAGCGACTATCCCGATGGCGGTCCGGTGCCCGCCTATTTCCGTTTCGACACGGTCGCGGTCGAGAACGATTCGATCTCTGATTTCTACCTCAGCGGCTTTGCGGGCGGCCAGACGGCTGCCGGGGTGCGGCGCTATCCAACCATGGCCGAGGCGATGCAGGCGCTGGCGGATGGCGAGGTAATGGCGGCGATGGGGCCGCGCGCGCAACTGGAATACGGCATCGCTCAGGCGGGCCCGGATGCCGGTATTTCGCTGCACCAGCCGCCCTTGCCCGGTCTGGCAAAGTCGCGCTGGACCTTGGGAACGGGCGAGCATTTCGCCTATCGTCCGCTGGCCTATACGGTGGATGATGCCATCGCCGCCGGGCTGCAAGACGGACGCATCGCCGCGATTTTTGAAAGCTATGGCCTGACCCATCAACCGCCTGACAGATAGCGGGCCTAACCGCCTGACGGGACGACGGCGGCCAGAAATCCGCGCAGTTGCGCCATATCCAACGGTTTTTGCAGCAATGCCAGCCCCTCGGCCAGACAGGCCTCGACCAGAGCGGGTGAGCGGTCGGCCGAAATGATGCGACCGGGACGGCGGCCATAGCGGGCCTCGATCTCGCGCGCGAGGTCCAGACCGGTTTCACCCTCGCCAAGCTGATAATCCAGCAGCAACGCATCGGGCACGATCCCGGCCTCGTCCAGCAGGGTCAGCGCCTCTGCGTAAGACCCGGCCTGCAGCACGCTGACGCCCCAGCCATCCAGCAGCGCAACCAATGCTTCGCGCAACTGGTCGTCATCATCGACCAGCAACACGATCAGCCCGTCATCAGGCAGGATCAGCTCTTCGCCATCCGCAATGGGGTGGGGGGTGGTACTGGCATAACCCGCCGGCTGTGAGCCGGCCAGAGGGACGGTCACCTTGAAGACACTGCCGCGCCCCTGAACAGATTGCAGTTCCAGCGGATGGTCCAGCCGCGCGCAGGCGCGCTCTACGATGGCCAGTCCCAGCCCCATGCCTTCGCTGGCGCTGGCACGGCGGTTCAGACGGCGGAATTCCTCGAAGATCACGCGCTGGTCTGCCTCTCGGATGCCGGGGCCGGTATCCCAGACTTCCAGCCGGACGGTGCTGCCACGCCGGCGCGTGCCGATCAGCACCCGGCCGGTTTCGGTATAGCGGATCGCATTCGAGATCAGGTTCTGCAGGATCCGCCGCAGGAAGGCCGCATCGCTGACGACGTGGACATTGCTGGGCAGGATGCGCAGATCCAGCCCCTTGGCCTCGGCCAGGGGGGCCAAGGCGCTGGCAACCGGGCGCAGGATGTCGATAAGCGGGAAAGGATAGCGATCCAGCGGCTCTTCCTCGCTGTCCAGACGAGAGATATCCAGCAGCGCCTCGATGATGTCCTCGACATTCTGCAGGGCCTGTTCGGCCTTGGCGATTGTGTCGCCATGCGGCCCCTCCTTGGCGCCGGTCAGATAAAGCTTGGCGGCGGACAGGGGCTGCAGCAGGTCATGGCTGGCGGCGGCGACAAACCTGTTCTTGGCGGCATTCGCACGCTCGGCCCCGCGCAGTGCCTGCTGCAGTTCCGCCGTGCGAATGCGCACGCGCTGTTCCAGCGACTGATTGACCCGTTCCAGATCGGCAAGGCTTTCGCGCTCGCGGGTGATGTCGGTCATACTGATGATAAAACCGTCATCGGGCAGGTTCTGCATAAAGGTTTCCAGCGTGCCACCCTGCCTGCCCGGCAGTTCCAGAAACACCGGCGCGGTCCGCAGGCGCTGGTCGCGAACCCAATCGCTGATGCGGTTGCGTGTTGCTGTATCCGGCATCACGAACAACTGCTGCAACTGCTCCACCACGCGTTCGAAATCCGAGCCGATGCGAAACGCCGAGGGCGGCAGGCGGGTCAGGATGCGAAACTGCGAGTTCCACAGAACCAACCGCGCGTCGCGGTCAAAGACGGCCACCCCCTGCGCCAGATGATCCAGCGCGGCGCTGATCACCTGTGACTGGTTGTCCAGCAGGTTTTCGCGCGCCGCACGCTCGGCCCGGATCAGATCGGTCACGTCGGTCTGGATGATCGCGGTGCCGCCATTGGCGGTGCGGTGCTCGCTGATCTGCAACCAGTGATCGCCGGTCAGGCCAATGGTCAGGTTGGCATGGGGCTGGCCGTGGCTGCCCATCCGCGCCCTGCGCCAATCGTCGCGCGAGGTGCCCTCGGACAGCCGCAGATGGGCGCTTTCGCTGGCCAGCCTGATGTAATCGGCAAAGCCCATGCCCAGTTGCAACCGCTCGCGAATGTCGCGCAGACCCCAGCAGAACCGCGTATTGAACAGCTTGAGCTGGTCGTCCTGATCAAAAAGGGCAAAGCCTTCTTGCACCGTTTCCAGCGCGCTTTCCACATCGCGGCGCTCGCGCTCGATCTGGGTGTTGGCATCCGACAGCCGCTCGTTGCTTTCGTTCAGCAGGCGCAGGGCGGTTTCCAGTTCCGAGGTCCGCCGGCGGACCTCTTCTTCCAGCACCACGGCTCGTTCGAACTGCGCATAGGCGGCACCATCGGCATCTGTCTGTGCCTCGACCCGGTTCATCAGCGCCTTGCAGATCGCGCCCAGCTTGGTCAGTTGCCGTTCAGGCGGGTCGGCGGGGTCCAGCAGGTGATTGGTCATCGCGCGCCGGATCGATGCGGGTGATAAAAAGCGACGCCGGTCATGGTCATGTTCACATGCATCGCGCCATATTGTTCACCATAGGTCGAGAAGCCGACGACATCATGGCGGCGCAGGCTGTCGGACATCTGGCGGGTCAACTGGGTCTGTTCGGCCTCTTGCCGGCGCAAGATGCAATCGCACATCAGGATGCGGTCCAGATCGCCTGCACCCGCAATCGCCTGCAGATCCTGTTCCAGCGTCTGGGCAATGTCGCGGTTCTGGGCCACCGTCAGCACCACGCCTTCGTCGATGGCCGAATAAAAGACCAGATCGCCATCCTCGGTGATCCGCTGGATCGAACGCACATAGAATGCCCCGCCGACGCGCACGACCAGCGGATGCGCCGAGAAACTGAGCGTCGTCAGCTGATCGGGGTCCTTGCCCAGAATGCGGGCATATTCGCGCGCGGCAGGTTCATCATTGATGCGCTGGACGATCCGGCGGTCGCGGTCTGCGCGCGTCACGACCATGCGGCGGTCGCCTGCCTCAAGGTGATCAAAGCTAAACACCTTGATCGGGCAGTCGGTGCGCACAAAGGCGATGACGGCGGCATTGGTCATCACATGCCCGCCGCGCCCGATCAGGCAGCGCTCGAACCGCAAGCCGTCCGCAGCGGAACCGCCGAACAGCGGCACCGGCCCAAGGCCCTGCGCCACCATGCGCATCAGGGCGTCTTCGCGCATGGTCAACCCGTCAACCATGAGAAAGGCGAACTCGTGCCGGAAATCGGGTCCGTCCTCGGCGGTCATCTGGCGCGCCAGGATCATTTCGCGGACCTGCAGGCTGGGGTCCATCGCGCCCAGATCGGGAATGGTCACGACAGAGGTGCGGAAATGCGTATAGGGCAGACCGATCGCAACGATCTGATCCTCGACATAGCCGCCGGCGATCTCGCCCGCGGTGGTACATGCGATGACCTCGGCATCCGGAACCGCCTGACTGGCCGCGGCGCAAACCGCCGCAAAATCGGCACGTGGCGTGACGAACAGCGCCAGCAGGGCCAGATCGTCGCCCATTGCCTGGCGCAACGCCCCGCCGATATCAGCGCAATGCGCGTCCAGTCTTGCGACGCGCGTCAACCGCTCGGGGCGGTCGGTCACGGCTCGAACGAACCAAGGCTGCCGATGCGCGCCTCTTGCGCGACCAGCACGGCCTGAGTGCGGCTGTGAACGCCCAGCTTGCGCATGATCGAGGTGACATGCGCCTTGACCGTGGTTTCCGCAATCGACAGCTCATGCGCGATCTGCTTGTTGAACTTGCCTTCGCAGATCAGCGCCAGAATGCGGGCCTGCTGCGCGGTCAGGCTGTTCACCCGGTCGCTTGCGGAATTGCCCGGCGTGCTGTCCGTGGCGCGCGGCAGAATTGTGCCCTCGGGCAGAAAGGTCTGACCCCGCGAGATGGCGTCAAAGGCCGACTGATAGACATGGCGCTGGCTGTGCTTGGGGACAAACCCCGCCGCACCTGCATTGATCGCCGCCGCAATGATGCGCGGATCGGTGACCGAGGACACGATCAGCACCAAAGCGGTGGGCGCTGCCCGGCGCACGCGGATCAACCCATCAAGACCGTCTACATCGGGCAGGTTCAGATCCAGCAGGATGATGTCGGGCGGCGATCCGTTTTCCAGCCGCTCGACGGCCTCGTTCAGCGTTTCGGTGGCGGTGACATCGGTAATGCCCTGCACCATCCGCAAGGTGATCGAGATGGCGTCGCTGAACAGAGGGTGATCCTCGACGATCAGGGCGGTTTCGATCCGGCGTCGCTCGCCGTCACTTTTCGAATCGGGGTATGTGGCTTTTGGCTGCATGAAGCCAGCATAGCGCGATTGCGAGGCGCCGCGCCACGGTTGCGTGTCATGCGGGGGGCGGGTCATGGCAGCTCCGTGACGATATCGCCATTCGGGGCGATGGCGGTGATGCGCGTAGCCGCAGGTCGGGCGCGGCGCAATATGTCAGCAAACGCGCTGCGATCTGCAAAACACAGCGCGGTGGACAGCCCATCGGCCAGCGCCGCGCGGTCGGCCTCGACACTGATCGTCGACCATTGGGGCGGGGCTGCATCCAGCGGGTTCAGGATATGGCCCGCCGGCCCAAGCGCCATGGCGCCGGGCGACGAGGTGGCGACCGCGTTGCCCGACAACGCCCGCGTCAGCACGACGCCCAGATCCGGGTCGCCGACGCCCACGCGCCACGGTCCGCCAAGTGCCGCGAATTCGCCCATATCGACCAGCGCCTGCGTCAGCCCGTGCTGGGCCAGCGTGTCGCGCACCGCATCCGCCGCAAAGCCCTGCGCGATGCCGTTCAGTGTCAGCGCCTGGCCGCGGCCTAGCCGGATTGCCCTGGGTCCGATCACCACCCGGTCCCAGCCAATCGCTGCGCGCGCAGGTGCCGGATCCGTGCCGCTTGCCAGCGCCTGCCAAAGCGGCTGAACCGTCGGATCGAACCGCCCGCCCGTGAGGGTGTGGACCTGCGAGCAAAGGCGCAAAAGCGCGGTGAAATCCGCATCGGGCCGTTCAAGAACGCCATCCCTGTTCAGCCGCGACAGGGCTGAGTCGGCGCGATAGAGGCTGAACAGCGCCTCAATCCGGCGCAACTGTTGCAAGGCTGCGCGCAGTGCCGGTTCTGTTTCAGCCGGGTTGCCGCGCAGGGTGATGCGCGCATCGGCGCCCATGACAATGCCCTGCCAACTGGCTGCCTGCGCCGGGCTTGCGGCGACGGCGCAGGCACTGATAGCCAGAAAGCGGCGGCGGGTCAGACGGACGCTCATTGTGCTGCCTCGGGCAGGCGCAGGGCGCGACGATTGCTCAGCACCAGCGGCACGCATTGCTTTGGATCGTCATGGATGGTCACGCAGTCCAGACATTGGAAACATTCAGAATAGTCGATCTGCCCGGTCTTTTTGATGGCCGAATAGTTGCAGCGCACCCGGCACAGCTGACAGGGCGTGCCACATTCCGCCCGCCGCGCGATCCAGTCGCGCCCGCGCAGCAAGCCGCCGATTGCCATGAACGCGCCTAGCGGGCACAGGTAGCGACAGAACCCCTTGAAGGTCACCAGCCCCAGCACCAGCCAGAACGCGGCATAGGCGACATAATACCAGTCGCGGATAAAGAAGGTGGTGATCGCGGTCTTGAAGGGCTCTATCTCGACGGCCTTGTCCAGATGACCGGGCGAAATCAGCATGGTCGCCACCAGCCCGGCCAGCGCTACGTATTTCACCCTCTTGAGCCGGGCATCCCACCGGGCCGAAGGTTCGATCCGGGGCAGCCGCAGCGCGCGGCCGATATGGTGGGCAAATTCCTGCAGCGCGCCGAACGGGCATAGCCAGCCGCAAAACAAGCCGCGCCCCCACAGCACAAAACCCAGAATCGCCGCCGCCCAGATCAGCAGCGAGAACGGATCATACAGCAGAAAGCTGAGACTGCGCCCGTCGATCAGCGCACGTCCCACGCCAAGCGGTGTGACGATGGACAATTGCCCCTGTCCCCACCAGCCGATGAAACCCACCACGATGGCCAGAATGGTCAGCCGGATCGGTGTAAAGGCGGCCAATCCTGCCAGCCAGCTTTGCCGCAGCAGCAACAGGGGCAGCAGGACGCCCAAACCCACGGCCAGCAGGATCATGTCGGTCTGGCGGTTCTGCAGCGCCTCGCGCCACGGCGGCAGGGTCTGGATAACCTCTGGCGTCAGAAAGAAGCGCGGGTCAGAGGCATAGTCGACTGCGATATGCTGGCTGCCCAGTTCCGGCTGGAACATCCCGTGTTCGCGCACCACCTGCACCTGCAATGCCCATTCCTGAACGGGGTTAAAGCCAAGCCGCCGGTCGGTGCGCAGGATCATCGCGGCACCGTCATGCAGCGCGGCGGGCACCTGATCCGACAGGCCGACCAGCAGATCAGCGTCGCGCAACGCAACCGGCAACCCGCCCTGCTCGGCGGTCAGACGATCCGGCGCGGTATTGCGTACGAAATCCTCCGAGACCAACCCATGGCGGCCGGTATCAATGACCAGAAACGGCTCATCATCCGGAGAGATCTGTTGAAACGCCTGCAGCTCGCGCAGGGTGGCGTCGTTCAGCAGGGCGCGGGCAATCGCGGGCGGGCCGATATCGACCAGCCAGAGGTCAAGATAGGGCGCGTCGGGTTCGGCGGCGGCCTCCGGGTCATCATCCGCCCAGATCGTGCCGGCAAACAGCTGATCGACCTCGGCATTGCTGACGCGCTGATGCGCCACCAGCCCCTGCGCGACCAGATCATCCCAGGAAAGCGCTTCGTCATGGTCGGGATCGGGTGCGGCGGGCGGGCCGCTGGCCACGCCCTGCATCCGTTCCCGCGCAACTTGCAGAGCGGCGGCCAGCACGCTTTCATGTGCGATCCGCACGCTGGCCGTGGCCTTGGTCACCCCGTCCAGATAGACCAGATCACTGCCCGCCCCGCCGCGGCCATAGGCATTGCCCACGACCATAGGGTCCGCGATCGAAAGGCCGGGATATTGTTCGAAAAACGCATGGAACGGTGCCTGACCCAGCCCCGAGACGAAAATCGGCTCGTTATGGTCCAGCAGTTTCACATCCAGAAACCGTCCGTTCAGATCCAGCGTGACCAGCGCATTGATCGGCGCGCCGGAAAAGCCGGGCAGCGGCGCCAGAGGCCCGGTCTCGAACACGTACCCGGCCAGTGCGCCGCCCGAATTCAACAGTTGGTAAACGCCGGTTTCGGTCAGTGCCTTGCCCAGTTCCATCGGTGGGCTGATCAGTGCCTCGATCCGTTCGCGCGGGCTGGGCGCAAGATCTTCTGCAGCCGCCTTGTGGGCGGGCAGGGCCATCAGCCCAAGAGCGAAGATCAGGACCAGCAGCATGCGCATGACGGTCAGCCTAGCCGTGTGACATGGCCTGCCGGAATTCGACTTAGGTCTAGGGGGGATGTTACGACCATGGTCCGGATGGGCAGACCGCGCCGCACGGCCTAGCCTGACCGGCAGGAGGAGGACATGCTGAACCGCATCATCAGGGCCGCCACCTGCATCGCCATCCTACTGGCGCTGCCCGTCTATGGGCAAGCGATCGAGGATGACGGCGGCACGCTCAATCCCGACGAACTGAGCCTGGATCGGATGGCCAACAACGCCCGCGAGGGCAGGCTGGACATGATGACCTGCGCCTCGGGCTATCTGATGACCAAGAGGGGCGATCATGGCAGCGCGCGCGATACCTTTGGTGCCTGTGCCGATGCCGGCTACACCGCCGCGATGACCTGGATGAGCCAGTTGGACAATAATGGTCTTGCCGGCCCCTATGATCCCGATTCCGCCGCAGAATGGAGCCGCCGCGCCGCCGAGGCGGGCGATCCTGTCGGCAAGTTCAACTATGGGCTGGATCTGATCCGAGGCTATGGCGTCGCGCGCGACGAGGCTGCGGGCCGCGCGCTGGTTGATGAGGCTGCCACAGCAGGCGTAGAGCCAGCAATCCGGCTGCGCAACGCAGGCTATGACCCCGACGAGGTGACCCCGGATGCCGATAACTGGCGTTACGGGCCGATGTTCTGATCACCCCCAAGCCGACTGCAAATCGTGATGGCTGAACGGCGCCCCAAGCGGCGTCCGCAGGTTTGATCACGCATGGGGCGTACTGCGAATCACGACCGGATTGTATCTCATACCTAAGTCTTACTACGATACGAGAATTGATCGGTTTTCCGCCGGGTCGTTAACTCGGAGTTGCGTGCGCGTTAAGCGCCCACCCTGAGGGAGGAACCGATGAAGTTACTTGGCGCGACCGCAATTGCGGCGATCATGATGACACTGCCCGCCGTGGCACAGGTCACAGAAGAGGATCTGGCAAGCGATCAGACTGTCACCCAGACGGTGCTGACCAATGGCATGGGGCGCGATCTGCAGCGCTTTAGCCCATTGGATCAGATCAACAAGGAAAACGTCAGCCAACTGGTGCCCGCATGGGCCTTTTCGATGGGCGGCGAAAAGCAGCGCGGACAAGAAGCGCAACCGCTGATCTATGACGGCATCATGTATGTCACCGGCTCTTACTCGCGGCTTTACGCCATCGACGTGAACACCGGCGACGAGTTGTGGCAATATGACGCCCGCCTGCCCGAAGGCATCCTGCCCTGCTGCGATGTGGTCAACCGCGGTGCGGCGATCTATGGCGACAAGATCTTTTTCGGCACTCTGGACGCGCGCATCGTCGCGCTGGACCTGAAAACCGGCGACGTGGTCTGGCGTGACCAGATCGCGGATTACAAGGCGGGCTACAGCTATACCGCCGCGCCGCTGATCGTGGACGGCATGGTCATCACCGGCAATTCCGGCGGCGAATTTGGCGTCGTTGGCGAAGTGCAGGCCCGCAATGCCGACACCGGCGAGATGGTCTGGACCCGCCCGGTGATCGAAGGTCACATGGGCACGCTGAACGGCGAAGACAGCACCATGACCGGCACGCTGAACGCGACCTGGCCGGGCGATATGTGGAAAACCGGCGGCGGGGCGACCTGGTTGGGCGGCTCTTATGACGCTGACACCGATACGCTGGTCTTTGGCACCGGCAACCCGGCGCCGTGGAACAGCCATCTGCGCGATGCAGGGGCGCCGACCGAAGGCAATACCGGCGACAACCTCTATGCCGCCTCGCGCCTTGGCATCGACCCGAAAACCGGCGAGATCAAGTGGCACTTTCAGTCGACGCCGCGCGAAGGCTGGGATTATGACGGCGTGAACGAAGTCGTTGCCTTCACCGATTCCGAAGGCGCCAAGAAATTCGCCACCGCTGACCGGAACGGCTTTTTCTATGTGCTGAACCGCGAAGATGGCGCGTTCATGAATGCATGGCCCTTCGTCAAGGACATCACCTGGGCCAGCGGTATCGACGAGACCGGACGCCCGATCTTCAACGAGGACAACCGTCCCGGCGATCCTTCCGCTGCGACCGAGGGTCAAAAAGGCGAAACCGTGTTCTCGGCACCCGGCTTCCTGGGTGGCAAGAACTGGATGCCCATGGCCTATAGCCAGAATACCGGGCTGTTCTATGTGCCGTCGAACGAATGGGGTATGGATATCTGGAACGAGCCTGTCGCCTACAAGCAGGGCGCGGCCTATCTGGGTTCGGGCTTTACCATCAAGCCGATGTACGAGGACCATATCGGCTCGCTGAAGGCCGTCGATCCGATGACCGGCGAATGGAAGTGGGAATACAAGAACGAAGCCCCTCTGTGGAGCGGCGTGATGACCACCGCCGGCGGTCTGGTCTTCTTCGGCACACCCGAAGGCAAGTTCCTGGCGCTGGATGACGAAACCGGCGAAGAGCTGTGGTCGTTCCAGACCGGCTCGGGCATCGTCGGTCAGCCTGTGACCTGGGACATGGACGGGCAGCAATATGTCTCGATCGTCTCGGGCTGGGGTGGCGCCGTGCCTCTGTGGGGCGGCGAAGTTGCCAGCAAGGTCAACTATCTGAACCAGGGCGGCATGGTCTGGACGTTCCGGATCCCGACTGCGGCAAGTTCGGCCGCGGCTGATCCCGCCGAAGAGGCCCCGGCAGATGAGGCCTCCAGCGGCTGAGACCGCAAGGCATACGCTCACTGCCAAAGTGGCATGACTGCTCCGCCAGCCTTGAGTTGGCGGGGCTTTTTCTTTGGTCGGAGGGTGGCTTTTCGCTAGCCAAGGCAGCAGTTTGCGTGGTCGCGCCGATACCTTTCCGCCGCATGTCGAAGGAAAAGGGAACCACGGCCATCACCTGATTTGTGCAACAGAGCGCCACCGCCCTCTAAACGGGTCGCTATTTCTCAAAGGGATGCCGCCGAATGGACCTGACCCAAATCCTGACATTTACCGGCGTCGCGGCAATGTTGGTCATGTCGCCCGGTCCAAACGGTCTGCTGATCGCCAAAACCGTTCCCACCTTGGGGCGCGCAGTTCGGGCTTTCAACGCGGTTTTCAGGCCTTCACCGGGGCCGTGTCCATCGGCTTCGGGTTGAAATTGTCTGCATTCAGTCAAGGCTGAAAGATATTAATATTACATTATATTTATTTAATTAATTTGATATTAAATTAAAATAATGTTATTTTAATTAAAATAAGTAAATCAAATATTAAATTAACGCCGCTCGCATGACCACGGCAATTGGGCGCAGCGGCGTCTGTGGCGGAGTGCCGATATGCGTTTCATGTCCCAAGGGCTAATGGCTGCGGCAGTGCTGGTCGGTACGCTGATCCCGACCGCAGCCCCGGCGCTGAATATCGAGTTGGTTTACGACCCGAATATCCCCGGCGCGATTGATCCTTGTGTTCCCGCCTCAGATCCGTTGTTGCACTGTGGTCGCGACGCCGATCTTGCGCGGATCATGCGGGCGGCGGCAGATCACTGGTCCTCGATCATTCGCGACGATCAGGACATTCTGATCCGCTATGGCTGGCTATCACCCGAGGTAAGCAGCCTGCCGGACGCCAATGCCCTATCCTTGGACGCTCAGGGTCTTCCGACCGAAGGCCGGATCCGAATCCCCGCCGATGAAAGCTATTTCTTCGACCCCACGCCCGATCTGGACGAGGAATATCCGATGCGCCCCAAACTACTGCGCACCATGCGCGAGGACGAGAATCTGGACGCCATTGTCGGTGACCCGATAGAGATATTCGAGGTCGCCTATAACGGCATGAATACCGACATCAGATCTGACCTCCTTACCGCAGCGTTGCACGAGATCGGCCATATTCTTGGCTTTGACCGCGACATCATCTCGGCAGAGCCTGACCCGGTCTGTACCTCCGATGACCTGCAAATCGCGGTGCCGGGCTATGTCGCGGGTGCGGCAGGGGTAGCGCTGCTCGGTTTCAGCAATGCCGGCCGCGCGCAGGATTGTCAGCACCTCGCGTTGGGCGGGATCGCCAGTTGTCGCCTTCCCACACCGGCTGGCCAAGACCCCGAGGACAACAACAGCACCGGGCCCAGCACCTCTCCCGGCATTCGCCTGCATGAATGTGTCGAGCATCAGGCACTGATGTGGACGGGAATCTTGCCATGGCGGCGCGTGCGACCCGGTCTGGCCGAAATCGGCGCTCTGGCAACGGCCGCGGGCTGGCAGGATATCCGGCTGCCACGCAGCTATCTGCGGCGCCAGGGCTTTCTGGATCAGCCGCAAACCTGGTTGGGGGGCCGTGTGCCCGGACCCGATGATCCGGTCTTTGTGGTCCGGCAGGCCGCGAATTCGCAGATCACCCGGTTGCGGGTGCGTCAGGATGCGGGGATCGACAGCCTCTATATCGCCGATAGCGACCGGGTCGTGGTCGAACAGGGGCGGCTGGCCGTGCGCGGCCTGACGACCATCGCCGGCGCATTCAGCGAAACCGGCCCCTTGCGCCCGCGACCGCAGCCACCCCAGCAGGGCGACGTGGTGGTCCCGATGCAGGATACCAGCCTGCGCGTTCGACCTGACGCTTGGGCGGTCAGCGCCGAGATGATGATCGAACGCGGGGGGCGGTTGCAGATGCGCGGCGGATCAGCCCGCGTCGCGCGCCTGGAAAACGAAGGCGGCATCGACGGGCATGGCCGGGTTGAAATCGCCGACAGGCTGGATTCCGAGGCGATGATCATCGCCCGTGGCGGGACGCTGCGGATCGTCACCGACAATCCGGCGCCGGGTTCGGTCACGACCTCGCCGCCGGTGGTGGATCTTGACGGGCAGGATTTCCTGCACATGCCCGATGCCTTGCTGCGTGCCGTAGAGGGCGATCTGGTCATCGACGCTATTCTGGCCGACCGGCTCAGCGCGCGGATCGAGGTCGGGCCCGGCCGCTCGATCACATTCGCGGATGGCTGGCAGCAAAGCTTTACCCAGAACGCCGCGCATCTGCTGCATCTCAGGGGCACCGCACCAGTGGCCGAAGTCCATGGTCACACCCGATTGGGCGGGCGTCTGGTTGTTGATGGGCTGGGCCGCTTTACAGGTGATCTGGTGCTGGAGCTGTCTGCCCAGTTGGAACTGGATGCCACCGGCCAGCCGGGGCAGGGCGATCTGGTGATCGTCGATGGCACCGCAACCCTGGGCGGCGATCTGACCCTGCGGCTTGCGCCGGGCTATGTGCCGGCGGCGGGCGATGAAATCCCGCTGGTGACCTATGCGGCGCATAGCGGTCAGTTCAACACCATCACATGGCCGGAACTGTCGCCGGGGCTGGTCTTTGGCATCGACTATCGTGATGACGGCGCTTTTGCGGTGGTCCGGATCGGGTGCAGTGGCGCGCCCACGATCCTGGGCACAGAGAGTGCCGATATCCTGACCGGCACCGCCGGCGACGATACGATCTTCGGGCTGGGCGGGGACGATGTGATTCTGGGCGCTGGCGGCAATGACTGTATCGATGGCGGCGCCGGCAACGACGTCATCACTGCCGGACCCGGCGACGACACGGTTGATGCAGGCGCGGGGCAAAACATCGTTTCGGGCGGCGCCGGCACCGACCAATGCGTCGGCGGAGGGCTGATCCAGGGCTGTGAAGGTCCCTGAGGCTGCACGGCTGTCGCGGTTGGCCTATTGAAATCAGGGTGATTTTTCCTGATAAGCCGATTTATGAGCGACAGCACCCAACCCTCAAAAGAGTTTCTCTTTCTGCGCCACGGACAAACGGACTGGAACGCGCTTGGCTTGCTTCAAGGGCGTTCGGACAGGCCGCTTGACGCAACAGGAATGAAGCAAGCCCACGCGAGCGCCGGGCTTCTTTCGGCAGAGAATATCGGCTTCATTGTCAGCAGCCCTTTGTTGCGAGCACGCCAGACCGCAGATGTCGTGTCAGAGGCACTTGGTGTGCCGGTAACGAATGACCAAAATCTCATTGAACGTGGCTTTGGCAGCCTTGAAGGGCGTCCGGTCAATGACATTGTATCGGATGCAAAAACCGGCCTGAACATAGCCTCAAGCAAAAACCTCGCGCCCGACGCCGAGCCATGGGAGGACGTGTGCAAACGTACAATGGACGCAGTCACCCACTGGCTAACCAGCCAGCCAGACGAGCGGATTTTGTTCGTAGGGCATTTTGGTGTGATGAGCGCAATTTGCGAGCAACTCGTCGGAGTGGTCAAACCGGCAAAGAACGCCACGCCCTATCGTTTCGTCAAAGGTCTCAGCAATTGGGAATTGATGGAAGTGAGAGAGCGCTAGAAACAGGCTGCATTGATCGTCTCGCAAGCCTTTTGCGGCTGCGGCGGTCGGCCCGGCCAGATCGAAGATCGACAAATCAGCTCATCCGATTTTCGAGTGTCCTGTGGCTCAAGGTCCGGATTCGAGGCGGATGTGCTTGACGGTCGGGTCAAGATTGCCTGACGCGATCTGAGGGCGTTCGACACCGGCCAGCGGTTTACCCGACCTCTGTATTGGCCTGACACGCCCGCGCTGCCGTTGGCAAAGGACCGACGGCTGACCCCAGAATGGGCGCAATTCGATATTTTTCCCCCAAATTGCCTTGCGGCGCCCGCTTGCGGGCCGGAAATGGCTTCCTATATAGACCATCGAAGGCCGGCCCAAGGACAAGAGGGGTCGGGCATCTTTGGGATCGGGCCTTGGGGGCCATAACGGACCTGAGGCCCAGAATATCGCCGCAAGAAAGGTAGAATGTATGTCTAAAGTCATCGGGATTGACCTCGGCACCACCAACAGCTGCATCGCGATCATGGATGGCAGTCAGCCTAAGGTCGTTGAAAACAGCGAAGGTACGCGCACGACGCCCTCGATTGTTGCCTTTACCGAAGGTGAACGCCTCGTTGGCCAGCCCGCCAAACGCCAGGCCGTGACCAACCCCACCAACACCATCTTTGCCGTCAAGCGCCTGATCGGCCGCCGCCTGACCGACCCCGAGGTCGAGAAGGACAAGAAACTGGTCCCCTATGACATTGTCGATGGCGGCAATGGCGATGCCTGGGTCGAGGCGCGCGGCGAGAAATATTCGCCTTCGCAGATCAGCGCGATGATCCTCGGCAAGATGAAGGAAACCGCCGAGAGCTATCTTGGCGAAGAGGTGACGCAAGCCGTCATCACCGTCCCCGCCTATTTCAACGACGCACAGCGTCAGGCCACCAAGGATGCCGGCAAGATCGCTGGCCTCGAAGTGCTGCGCATCATCAACGAGCCGACTGCCGCTGCGCTGGCCTATGGTCTGGACAAGAAAGAATCGAAAACCATCGCGGTCTATGACCTTGGCGGCGGTACGTTCGACATCACCATTCTGGAAATCGACGACGGTCTGTTCGAGGTGAAATCCACGAACGGCGACACCTTCCTGGGTGGCGAAGATTTCGACATGCGCATCGTCAACTATCTGGCTGACGAATTCAAAAAAGAGCATGGCGTCGACCTGACCAAGGACAAGATGGCCCTGCAGCGCCTGAAAGAGGCGGCTGAAAAGGCCAAGATCGAACTGTCATCCTCGACCCAGACCGAAATCAACCAGCCGTTCATCTCGATGGACAAGGAAAGCGGCGTGCCGCTGCACATGGTTGTCAAACTGACCCGCGCCAAGCTGGACAGCCTGGTCGGCGATCTGGTCAAGAAGACGATGAAGCCCTGTCAGGACGCGCTGAAAGATGCCGGCGTCAGCAAGGCCGAGATCGACGAAGTGATCCTGGTCGGTGGTCAGACGCGTATGCCGATGGTGATGGAAGAGGTCACCAAATTCTTCGGCAAGGAACCCCATAAGGGCGTGAACCCTGACGAGGTCGTGGCACTTGGCGCAGCCGTTCAGGGCGGCGTTCTGCAAGGCGACGTGAAAGACGTGGTTCTGCTGGACGTGACCCCGCTGTCGCTGGGCATCGAAACGCTGGGTGGCGTGTTCACCCGTCTGATCGACCGCAACACGACCATTCCGACCAAGAAGGGCCAGATCTTCTCGACCGCCGAGGATAACCAGAACGCTGTGACGATCCGGGTTTTCCAGGGCGAGCGTGAAATGGCTGCCGACAATAAGATGCTGGGTCAGTTCAACCTCGAGGACATTCCGCCCGCTCCGCGCGGTCTGCCGCAGATCGAGGTGACCTTTGACATCGATGCCAACGGCATCGTGTCGGTATCCGCCAAGGACAAGGGCACCGGCAAGGAACAGAACATCACCATCCAGGCCTCGGGCGGCTTGTCCGACGAGGATATCGAGCGGATGGTCAAGGATGCCGAAGACAACGCCGATGCCGACAAGGATCGTCGCGAACTGATCGAAGCCAAGAACCAGGCCGAAAGCCTGATCCACACGACCAAGAAGTCGCTGGAAGAGCACGGCGACAAGGTCGACGGCTCGACCGTCGAGGCGATCGAACTGGCCATCGGCGCGCTGGAGGAATCGATCAAGTCCGAGGATGCCGGCAAGATCAAGGGCGGGATCCAGAACGTCATGGACGCGTCCATGAAGCTGGGCGAGGCGATCTACAAGGCGCAGGCAGACGAGGGTGGCTCGGCCGAGGCCGAGGCCGATCCGGATGGCCCGCGCGACGTCGATGACGACATCGTCGACGCCGATTTCGAAGATCTTGACGACAGCAAGCGCAAGTAAGCAAGACACACCCCACCGGCCGGTCCGCCACTGCGCGGGCCGGCCTTTTCCGTGAGGGTCCCGAACTGGAAACTACATGGCAAAACGCGATTATTACGAAGTTCTGGGTGTGGCTCGCGGCGCTTCGGGCGACGAGATCAAGAAAGCCTACCGCCAAAAGGCGAAAGAACTGCACCCCGACCGCAATCAGGACGACAACACCTGCGAGGCCCGCTTCAAGGAAGTGAACGAGGCCTATGACTGCCTCAAGGATGGCCAGCGCAAGGCCGCCTATGACCGCTTTGGCCATGCCGCCTTCGAGAATGGCGGCTTTGGTGGCGGGCGCGGGCAGCAATCGGGCGATTTCGGCTCGGCATTCGCAGATGTGTTCGACGATCTCTTTGGCGACATGATGGGCCGCCGTGGCGGCGGCGGTGGCCGCAGCCGCGCGCAACGCGGGCAGGACCTGCGCTATAACCTGCGCGTCACGCTGGAAGAGGCCTATGAGGGCCTGCTGAAAAAGATCTCGGTGCCCGGATCGGTCGCCTGCGAGGAATGCAACGGCACCGGCGCCGAGGGCGCGACCGAACCGGCGACCTGTCCGACCTGTTCGGGCATGGGCAAGGTCCGTGCGCAGCAAGGCTTTTTCACGGTCGAGCGGACCTGCCCGACCTGTGGCGGTCAGGGTCAGATCGTCAAGAACCCCTGTAAATCCTGCGCGGGGGCTGGCCGGATCGAACGCGAACGCGCGCTTTCCGTGAATATCCCTGCGGGCGTCGAAACCGGCACCCGCATCCGCCTGGCTGGCGAGGGCGAGGCCGGGATGCGCGGCGGGCCGGCGGGTGATCTCTACATCTTCATCGAGGTGCAGGAACACGCGATCTTTCTGCGCGACGGCAAGGTGCTGGCCTGTCAGGTGCCGGTCAGCATGACCACCGCCACCCTCGGCGGCGAGGTCGAGGTGCCGACAATCGACGGCGGCCGTTCACGCGTCAAGGTTCCAGCGGGCAGTCAGTCGGGGCGTCAGATGCGCCTGCGCAGCAAGGGCATGCCGCCGCTGCGTCACGGCGCTGGCGCTCATGGCGAACCGGGCGACATGCTGATCGAACTGGTCGTCGAGACGCCGGTCAACCTGACCGCGCGGCAAAAGGAACTGCTGCGCGAATTCGATAGCGTAAAGGCCGACAACAGCCCGCAATCGGATAACTTCTTCAAGAAGGTCAAGGGCTTCTGGGACGACATGACGCGGCAATGATGCGCCGCCTGCGGGCGGTCATCCCTGTGCCTTGACCCCCGCCAGCGCCTGAACCTCGGCCCAGACCCCGTCATCCACCGGCACCCCGTCCAGCAGGTTCTCCCCGCGCGTGCGCATCGTATTCTGCCCCGGATAGGTGACGCCACGCCCGGCCTCTGCCGGGGTTGAACTGGCCAGATGCGCGCTCATCCCGGCGATCACCTCTTGCAGATGCGCGGCGCTGCCCAATCGCTCGGGATCGAAGGCGATGAAGATCTGCGAACAGCCGGTGCAGCTGCCTGCACCCACCTTGTCGATGCCATCGGTGGCCAGCCCTTCGGACAGGATCGCCGCCAGCACATCCAGCAGAATCGCCAGGCCCGAGCCCTTCCACATACCGGTGGGCAGGATACGTCGGGTCGCCTCGATGGCGGCGGGGTCGCTGGTCAACTCGCCCGTCTCGTCAAAGCCGCCGGGATAGGGCAATTGCCGCCCCGCCTGCCGCGTTACCTCAAGCTTGCCATAGGAATATTGCGACATCGCCATATCCAGCACCACCGGGGTGCCGCCGGCGCCCGGCACCGCGATGACCAGAGGATTGTTGCCCACCCTCGCATCGGTGCCGCCCCAGGCTGGCATGACCGATTCCGTGTTGGTCCAGGCGATCAGCGCCCGCCCGGCCTCGGCTGCGCGCCAGCCATAGGCGCCGCCGCGCATCCAATGCGTCGTGTTGCGCAGGGCGACGATGCCGCAACCCTGATCGGCGGCGATTTCGATGGCGCGGTCGGTCGCGGACAGCGCGTTCAGAACGCCCGGCCCCCGCTGCCCGTCCCAGATCTCGATCGGCCCGACACTGCGGACCAGCGCAGGTTCGGCCTCTGCGTCGATCCAGCCCGTGTTCAGATATTCGACAAAGCGCGAAACCCGGTTCAGCCCATGCGAGGGCACCCCATCGCGGCTTGATTCGGCGTGCACGCGGGCACAGAGGCGCGCCTTTTCAGGTGACAGGCCCGCCCCAAGGAAGGCCTGCTCTATGCAGCCGGCCAGCGTCTCGAAATCCACTCGTGCCATGTCAAACCTCCTACATATCGGCGGCATTGAACGTCTTTTCCTGGACAGAGGGAACCGCGATTAACCGAATTTTGACGCGTCTGGTGCAAATATTCCGGCATGGACCTGACACACGCCTTTGCCGAAGCACCCTTGCCGCTTTTTGCGCTGGCGCCTGATGATGTCGGGCCGGTTCAGGGCCAGGAACCTGATCGGGCGCAAGCACCGAACCGCGACAAATCGTCGCCCTCTTGCCCGGCTGATCATCGTTTCCGCCTGCGAAATCGCCTTTTGCAATGTGGTGCTGCGGCAGTATCGGATGACGAACTTCTGGAACTGATCCTGTTTCGCGCCATGCCCCGTCTGGACCCGCAACCGCTGGCGCAGCGGTTGCTGGACATGTTTGGGGATTTCAACCGCGTCATCTCGGCCTCTACCGCGCGGTTGGGGCAGGTTCCGGGCGTTGGTCCGGCCGTGATCACCGAATTGAAGATTGTCGAGGCATCGGCGCAGCGGCTGGCGCGCGCACGCGTTCTGAACCGCCCGGTTATGTCGGGATGGCAGGCGCTTTTGGATTATTGCCACACCACCATGGCCCATGCCGAGACGGAACAGTTCCACGTGCTGTTCCTTGACCGCAAAAACTGCCTGATCACCGATGAAAAGCAGGCGCAGGGCACGGTCGATCATGTGCCGGTCTATCCCCGCGAGATCATGCGCCGGGCGTTGGAACTGAACGCCTCGGCCATCATCCTTGTGCACAATCACCCCTCGGGCGATCCGACCCCGTCCGAGGCAGACATTGCGATGACCCACCAGATCGCGCGCGCCGCCGACAGCCTGTCGATCACGCTGCACGATCACATCGTCATCGGCAAATCATGTGAAATCAGCTTTCGCAGCGAAGGCCTGATCTGACGGCGCGCGGCGGCGATTCGCGCGGCCCGCATGCCACCCATTTGACCCACATCACAATTTCATTGAATGCGCGGGCAGGGCCTCTGGCTTTGTCTCATTGGGCTTGCAGGGTTGGGGCAGTTCACAGCGGGCGCGACAAATTTCCAACGGTGCCCGACTTTTGCCACGCAGGACGCAGGCGAACCCGCTGGACTGACGCGGATTTGATCGCTACAACGCCCCGGCAAATGGCTGCAAACTATGCGGCCGGATTGTCGCACCGCCAAGCATAAGGCCCGAACTGGAGAAAAACCCGTGTCCAACGTAGATGATCACGCAGGCACCCGGAGGGACTTCCTCTATTATGCCACGGCCGGGACCGGTGTGGTGGCCGCAGGGGCCGCTGGCTGGACCCTCGTCAACCAGATGAACCCGTCTGCAGACGTTCAGGCGCTGTCGTCGATCCAGGTCGATGTAAGCACCCTTTCTGTCGGCACGCAGCTGACGGTGAAATGGTTGGGCAAGCCCGTGTTCATCCGCCGCCGCACACCCGAAGAGATCGAGGCAGGCCGCGCCGTCGATCTGGGCGATCTGATCGACCAGAACGCCGAGAACGCCAACCTGCCGGGCGAACCCGCGACAGACGAGAATCGCACCCTGGACGAAGCCGGCGAATGGCTGGTCCAGATCGGTGTCTGCACCCATCTGGGCTGCGTGCCCATCGGCGAGGGCGCTGGCGACTTCGGTGGCTGGTTTTGCCCCTGTCACGGTAGCCACTACGACACTGCCGGACGTATCCGCCGCGGCCCCGCGCCGCAGAACATGCATATCCCGGTGGCGGTGTTCCTGAACGAAACCACCATTCAACTGGGCTGAGGAGGGCACGCTATGGCCGGAATTCCGCACGACCACTACGAGCCCAAGTCAGGCTTTGAAAAGTGGCTCAACCGCCGTTTGCCGGTGGTGGGCATCCTTTACGACACGCTGATGATCCCCACTCCCAAGAACCTGAACTGGATGTGGATCTGGGGCATCGTTCTTGCCTTCTGCCTGGTGCTGCAGATCGCGACCGGCATCGTGCTGGCGATGCATTACACGCCGCAGGTCGACATGGCCTTCGCCAGCGTCGAACATATCATGCGCAACGTGAATGGCGGCTATATGCTGCGTTACCTGCACGCAAATGGCGCCTCGCTGTTCTTCCTTGCCGTCTACATGCACATTTTCCGCGGCCTCTATTACGGCAGCTACAAGGCCCCGCGCGAGGTCACCTGGATCATCGGCATGCTGATCTATCTGGCGATGATGGCCACTGCGTTCATGGGCTATGTGCTGCCCTGGGGCCAGATGTCGTTCTGGGGCGCCACGGTGATCACCGGCCTGTTCGGCGCGATCCCCGGCATCGGCGAACCGATCCAGACCTGGCTGCTGGGCGGCCCGGCTGTGGACAACGCCACGCTGAACCGCTTTTTCTCGCTGCACTACCTGCTGCCCTTCGTGATCGCCGGGCTGGTGATCGTCCATATCTGGGCCTTCCACACCACCGGCAACAACAACCCGACCGGCATCGAGGTGCGCCGCACCAGCAAGGAAGAAGCCGAGAAAGACACGCTGCCCTTCTGGCCCTATTTCGTCATAAAGGACGTCTTTGCGCTGGCCGTCATTCTGGTGGTGTTCTTCGCGGTCGTGGGCTTCATGCCGAACTATCTGGGCCACCCCGATAACTATATCGAGGCGAACCCGCTGGCGACGCCCGCACATATTGTGCCGGAATGGTACTTCTTGCCCTTCTACGCGATCCTGCGCGCCTTTACCGCCGATGTCTGGGTGGTGATGCTGGTCGAATGGCTCAGCTTTGGCATCATCGACGCCAAGTTCTTCGGCGTGCTGGCCATGTTCGGCGCCATCATCGTGATGGTGCTGGTGCCCTGGCTGGATACCAGCCGCGTGCGCTCGGGCCGTTACCGCCCGCAATTCAAGTGGTGGTTCTGGCTTCTGGCCGTCGATTTCGTCGTGCTGATGTGGGTGGGCGCCATGCCTGCCGAGGGGATCTATCCCTACATCGCGCTGGCTGGATCGGCCTATTGGTTTGGCTATTTCCTGATCATCCTGCCGCTGCTGGGTGTGACCGAAAAGCCCGAGCCGATGCCACAGACCATCGAGCAGGACTTCAACGAACACTACCGGGCTGATGCCCACCCCGCCGAGTAAGGAGAGCCGAGAATGACTCTGAGAACCAAGACGCTCTCGGCCGTTTCGGCCCTGCTGATCGGCACCGCCGGCTTTGCGTTGGCGCAGGATGCGCAGACGACCGAGCAGCCCGAAGTGCCCGTCGTGGTGCCGGAAGGCACAGGCGAGGCCGACGCACCTGCCGCCGATGCGGCACCTGAAGCCGATGCCGCAGAGCCTGCGACAGACGCCACCGAGGCCGTTACCGCAGAACCGGCGGCTGACGCCGTAGAAGTGGAAGCCGCGGAACCCGAGGCCGAGGCCGCAGAACCTGCCGCGGATGCCGCAGAGCCTGAGGCCGAAGCAGCGGAACCTGCGACCGAAGAACCTGCAGCCGAAGATGCGGCGGCGGAAGAACCTGCCGCAGAGCCCGCAGCCGAGGCCGAAGAGGAACCCGCAGCCGAAGACACGGCCGCAGATGTTGCGCCTGAGGAAACGGTTGCCGGTGAAGAAGCTGCCGCAGAAGTGCCGGCAGACGAATCCGCTGATCAGACCGAGGCCGAAGAAACCGCGCAGGACGAGGCTGCACCGGCCGCTGATGAGGCGGCTGTCGAGACCACCGACGCCGAACAGGACGCGGCTGCGGGCGACGAAGCCGCCGCGGATACGGCCGAGGCACCCGAGGCTGACGCCGCAGAAGGCGAAACCACAGCCGAGGCTGATGGGGCCGACGAACACGCCGCCGACGAAGAGCACGCCGAAGACGGCGATCACGAAGCCGCTGCTGATCACGGCGCCGGTCATATCGAAGACATCGCCTTCAGTTTCGAAGGCCCGTTCGGCACCTTTGATCAGTTCCAGCTTCAGCGTGGCCTGCAGGTCTATACCGAGGTCTGCGCCGCCTGCCACGGCATGAAGCAGGTGCCGATTCGCACCCTGTCCAATGAAGGCGGCCCTGCGCTGCCCGAGGATCAGGTTCGCGCCTATGCGGTCGATCTGACCCAAATCTTCGACCCCGAACTGGGCGAAGATCGCGACCGTCTGCCCACCGACCATTTCCCCACCGTGACCGGCGACGGCATGGGGCCGGATCTGTCGCTCATGGCCAAGGCGCGCGCGGGCTTCCATGGCCCCTACGGCACCGGGATTAGCCAGCTGATCAACGGCATCGGCGGACCGGAATATATCCACGCCGTTCTTGCAGGCTATACCGGCGAAGATATGGAACAGGCCGGGACGGTGCTTTACGAAAACACCGCCTTCCCCGGCGGCTATATCGGGATGCCGCCGCCCCTGTCGGACGATCTGGTCACCTATGAGGACGGAACCCCCGCGACCGTCGATCAGATGTCGCGCGACGTGTCGGCCTTTCTGATGTGGACCGCCGAGCCCAAGATGATGGCGCGCAAGCAGGTCGGACTGGTTTCGGTCCTGTTCCTGATCGTGCTGTCGGCTCTGCTGTTCTACACCAACAAGCGGCTTTGGGCGCCCCACAAGGGCAAGCACTAAGGCGCGGATCATAGCGTGTTGCGCTCAGGCTTGACGTGACACCGGGAACGCGCCCCTCGCAGGGCGCGTTTCGTTTTTCTGGCCTGGCTTCTTCCCTGTGCCAGATTGTCGAAACGGAGGCAGGATCACATGACCATCTGGAACCTGGGCTCGATCAATATCGACAAGGCTTACCGTCTGCGCCATATGCCAAGGCCGGGCGAGACGCTGGCGGCAACCGGGTTTCACAAGGGTTTGGGCGGCAAGGGCGCCAACCAGTCGCTGGCGGCTGCCCGCGCCGGCGCGTCGGTGGTGCATCTGGGTGCAGCCGCCCGCGCCGATGACTGGGTTGTCGGCCGCCTGACCGCCTCTGGTGTCGATACCACGCATATCGTTCGGCACCACGATCAGGCCACCGGCCATGCGATCATTCTGCTGGATGACGAGGGCGAGAATTCGATCGTCATCCATGGCGGCGCCAACCGCACCTTGCAGCTGGACCAGTTCAAATCGGCCATCGCCCGCATGAAGGGCGGCGATTTCCTGTTGATGCAGAACGAGACCAACCTGCAGGTCGAACTGGCACAGATCGCGGCCAAGCGCTCGGTTCGCGTCGTCTATTCGGCGGCGCCCTTCGACATCGACGCCCTGCGCGCCGTTCTGCCCCATATCTCGATCATCGCCGTGAACGAGGGCGAGGCCGCGCAGCTGACCGATCTTCTGGGCGGTGATCCGGATGTCGAGGGCATGCTGATCACGCGCGGCGCCGAAGGGGCCGAATATCGCGATTTGCGCGATGACCGGCATTTTCAGGTGCCCGCCTTTGCGGTTGATGTGGTCGATACGACGGGCGCCGGCGATTGCTTTGCCGGCTATTTCGTTGCCAGCCTGGACCGGGACGAGGATATCCCCTCGGCGCTGCGTCTGGCGGCGGCTGCGGCGGCGCTGAAGGTGACGCGACGCGGTGCGGGCGATGCGATCCCCAAGCTGGCCGAAGTGGAACAATTTCTGGCGGAACAATCATGACCCATGCGATCTCTCAACCCGCGCTGACCCTTGATGGTGCCGATTTTCCGGTGCGCCGCATTTTCTGCATCGGGCGGAACTATGCCGACCACGCCGCCGAGATGGGCAATGAGGTCGACCGGGAAAAGCCGTTCTTCTTCACCAAATCCGCCCATGCGCTGACAGCACCGGGCGATGTTCCTTATCCGCCCGGCACCGAGGATTTGCATCACGAGGTTGAACTGGTGCTGGCCATCGGCACCGAGCTTGACGATGCGTCGCCCGAACAGGCCGCCGCCGCCATTGTCGGGCGCGCCGTCGGTCTGGACATGACCCGCCGTGATCTGCAGGGCGAGGCCAAGGACAAGCGCCGTCCTTGGGATGCCGCCAAGGATTTCGACCATTCGGCAATCATCGCGCCCCTGTCCAGCGCCGCCGCCGGGCCGGGCATTCGCCTGTCGGTCAATGGCGCGGTCCGTCAGGACGGCGCGCTGGAACAGATGATCTTTTCCGAGGCCGAGATCGTGGCCTTTCTGTCCAGCCTTTATACGCTGATGCCCGGCGATCTGATCATGACCGGCACACCGGCGGGCGTCGGTGCGGTAACACGCGGCGACAGCCTGCATGCGGAAATCGACGGGTTGCCGGTGCTGGACGCGCGGATCGTCTAGCCGATCTGGCCGCGCACGCCGCCGGTCTGCGCGCGATCCATCAGCAGGTGATCCAGAATCACACATGCCGCCATCGCCTCGGCCACCGGCACCGCACGGATGCCCACGCAGGGGTCGTGGCGGCCCTTGGTGATCAACTCGATCTCTTCGCCCTTGTCGTTGATCGCGCGGCGTGGGGTGGTGATCGAACTGGTCGGCTTGATCGAAAACCGCACCACGATATCCTGCCCGCTGCTGATCCCGCCCAATATGCCGCCGGCATGGTTTGACAGGAAATACGGCCCCTGATTGCCCATGCGGATCTCGTCGGCGTTATCGGTGCCGGTCATTGCGGCGGCCCCCATGCCTTCGCCAATCTCGACGCCCTTGACGGCATTGATCGACATCATCGCAGCCGCCAGATCGGTGTCCAGCTTGGCATAGACCGGCGCGCCCAGACCCGCAGGGCAGCCCTGCACCAGAACCTCGATGGCAGCGCCGACGCTGTTCTGATCCTTGCGGATGCCGTCCAGATAATCGGACCAGTCCTGCACCGCCGTCGCATCGGGCAGAAAGAACGGATTGTCGTTGATCGCGCCCGCGTCAAACGCCTCGCGGTTCAGATGCAGCGCGCCCATCTGCACCATGTAACCGGTGATCTTCAGGTCAGGCAGCAACTGCGCCAGCACCGCCTGCGCCACACCGCCTGCGGCAACCCGCGCCGCCGTTTCCCGCGCAGATGATCGCCCGCCCCCGCGATAATCGCGATGGCCGTATTTCATCTGATAGGTGATATCGGCATGGCCGGGGCGAAACGCACGCGCAATATCGCCGTAATCCTTGCTGCGCTGATCGGTGTTTTCGATCATCAACTGGATGGGTGTGCCGGTCGTCAGCCCCTCGAATACGCCCGACAGAATGCGCACCGCGTCTGCTTCCTTGCGCTGCGTGGTGTGCTTGCTGGTGCCGGGGCGGCGGCGGTCCATGAACTGCTGGATATAGGCCTCGTCCAGCTTTACGCCGGGCGGCACGCCATCGACGGTCGCGCCGAGGGCAGGGCCGTGGCTTTCGCCCCAGGTGGTGAACCGGAATTCGCGGCCAAAGGTGTTATAGCTCATGCGGTGTCTCCGGTCAGGGATTTGAGTTCATAGATCAGGTCCAGCGCCTCGCGCGGGCTCAGCGTATCGGGGTGGATATCCTTCATCCGCAGGTCCACAGGGTTGTCTTTGGGCGTGGCGGCAGCGGGCGCCGGGGGAATCGCGCGGAACAAGGGCAGGTCATCGATCAGGGCGGCGGGACGTGTGGCCCCCTCGCGCTCGCCCGATTCCAGCGCGTCCAGCACCTCGCGCGCGCGCTCGACGACAGATGCAGGCAGGCCGGCCAACCGCGCCACCTGCACCCCATAGCTGCGATCGGCGGCACCCTTGCGGACCTCGTGCAGAAAGATCACCTCGCCTTCCCATTCGCGCACCGTGACGGTGGCGTTTTCGACGCCGTCCAGCTTGGCGGTCAGGGCCGTCATTTCGTGGTAGTGCGTGGCAAACAGAGCGCGACAACGGTTGGCCGCGTGCAGATGCTCCATCACCGCCCAGGCGATGCTGAGGCCATCCCAGGTCGCGGTGCCACGTCCGATTTCGTCCAGAATCACCAGCGCGTGGTCATCGGCCTGGTTGAGGATCGCGGCGGTCTCGACCATCTCGACCATAAAGGTCGACCGGCCCCGCGCCAGATCGTCAGCCGCACCGACGCGGCTGAAAAGCTGGCTGACCATGCCGATATGGGCGCGGCGGGCCGGCACGAACGCACCGGCTTGCGCCAGCACCGCGATAAGGGCGTTCTGGCGCAGAAACGTCGATTTACCGGCCATGTTCGGCCCGGTCAGCAGCCAGATCGCAGGCGTGTCGCCGCTGGTCAGGTCACAATCATTGGCGACAAACGCCTCGGCCTTGCGTTTCAGCGCGCGTTCGACGACCGGATGCCGGCCGCCCTCGATGACGAAGGCGCGGCTGTCATCGACGCGGGGCCGGGTCCAGCTTTCGCCCGACGCGATATCGGCGAAACCGGCGGCAAGGTCGATCTCAGCCAGCGCGCGGGCGGCCTGTCCGATCTGCGGCGCGCGTTCCAGCACAGCCTCGCGCAGCCGCTCAAAGACCGCACGCTCGATCTGCAAGGCGCGGTCGCGTGCGTTCAGGATGCGGGTTTCCAGCTCTGACAGCTCGACGGTGGTAAAGCGGATCTGGTTGGCCGTGGTCTGCCGGTGAATAAAGGTCTCGCTCAGCGGTGGCGCCATCATCTTTTCGGCATGCGTGGTCGTGGTCTCGATGAAATAGCCCAGCACATTGTTGTGCTTGATCTTGAGGCTTTGCACGCCGGCCAGCGCCGCATAATCCGATTGCATCCTGGCGATGACGCCCCGGCCCTCGTCGCGCAGGCGACGGGTCTCGTCCAGATCCTCGTCATAGTCCGGCGCGACAAAGCCGCCGTCGCGGGTCAGCAGGGGCGGCTCGGCCACCAAGGCATCGTCCAGCAACTGGATCAGCGCGTCATGACCCGTCAGATCCCGCACGGCCTGACGCAGCACCTGCGCCGCATCCGCCGGGAACCGCGTGGCGATCTCTGCGCCCTGGCTCAGCCCCGCCCGGATCGCTGCCAGATCGCGCGGCCCGCCCCGGTCCAGCGCCAGACGCGACAGCGCGCGATCCATGTCGGGCGCAAGTGCCAGTGCCGCCCGCAGATCGGCGGACAGACGGGCGTCCTCGACCAGTTGCGCGACGGCCTCTTGCCGCGCATGGATCAGCGCCAGATCACGCGACGGCGCGCTGATGCGACGTTCTAGCAACCGCGCGCCCGCCGCCGTCACCGTGCGGTCGATGGCCGTCAGCAGGCTGCCTTCGCGCCCGCCCGACAGCGCCTGCGTCAGTTCCAGATTGCGCCGCGTTGCCGCGTCGATCTGCATTGCGCCGCTGGCCCGCTCGCGAACCGGCGGGCGCAGCAGGGGCAGGTTCCCCTTTTGCGTCAGTTCCAGATAATCGACGATCGCGCCCATGGCCGACAGTTCAGCCCGGCTGAAAGCGCCAAAGCCGTCCAGCGTCTCGACCTTGAACAAGGCACATAGCCGCCGCGTGCCCGATGCGCTGTCAAAGGCGCCGGGCGGCAGTCCGGTCAGCGCGGCACCCGCATCACCTGCCAGATCGTCCAGCCCCGATCCGTCAACCGCCAGCAATTCGCGCGGCGCAAGACGGGCCAGTTCGGGTGCCAGACGCGACATCGGGCAGTCCATCACCTGAAACGCGCCGGTCGAGATATCGACCCAGGCCAGCGCCGCCTGATCGCGAACCTGCGCGAAAGCGGCCAGAAAGTTGTGGCGCCGCGCCTCCAGCAGCGCCTCTTCGGTCAGGGTGCCGGGCGTGACCAGCCGCACCACATCGCGGGCAACAACGGATTTGGAACCGCGCTTCTTGGCCTCGGCCGGGTCCTCCATCTGCTCGGCGATGGCCACGCGAAACCCCTTGCGGATCAGCGTCAGCAGATAGCTTTCGGCCGCATGAAACGGCACGCCGCACATCGGAATCGGCTGCCCCTCATGCGTGCCGCGTTTGGTCAGCGCAATGTCCAGCGCGGCGGCGGCAGCGACGGCATCGTCAAAGAACATCTCGTAGAAATCACCCATGCGATAGAACAGCAGCGCGCCGGGATTGGCCTCCCGGATCGCCAGATATTGCGCCATCATTGGTGTGGGCTGATCGGACATGCGTACCCTTGCCTGTGCTTCGGGCTGTTTCTAGCGACTTGCGTACGGCTGGGGAACCACTACATTCAAGCCTACCTCGGGGTGCCCGTTCAGGGCTGAGACGCAATAGCGGACCCGTTGAACCTGATCCGGCCTAAAAACCGGCGGAGGGAAGGTTGTCGTGATCCTTTCTTTCGGAACCTGAACCAAAGGAGGACACGGATGAACACCCGTATTCTGGCCGCCGCATTGCTGGCTGCAAGCCCCGCCATCGCACAGGACCAGCCGGTGCTGACCGTCTATGCCGGCGATTATATCGTCAGCGAATGGGGCCCGGGCCCAAAGATCGAAGAGGGGTTCGAGGCCTTTTGCGACTGCGATCTGCAATTCGTGACCGGCGATATCCTGCCGCGCATCCTGATCGAGGGCGAGGCGACCGAGGCCGATATCGTCTTTGGCCTCAACACCGATGTGACCGCACGGGCGCGGGCCTCTGGCCTCTTTGCGCCGCATGGTCAGCTGACCGATGATCTGTCGCTGCCGGTCGAATGGACCGATGACACCTTCCTGCCCTATAACTGGGGCGAGACCGCATTCGTCTATGACGACACGCGGCTGGAAAATCCGCCCGCCAGTTTCGCTGAATTGCTGGACGCGCCCGATGATCTCAAAATCGTCATCCAGGACCCGCGCTCGTCGATTTCGGGGCTGGCCTTGCTGCTCTGGGTGCAGGGGATCTATGGCGACGACGCGCCCGAGGCCTGGGCAAAGCTGGCGCCCAAGGTGCTGACCGTGACCAAGGGCTGGTCTGAATCCTACGGCATGTTCACCGATGGAGAGGCCGATATGGTGCTGTCCTACACCACCTCGCCCGCCTACCATATCGCCGCCGAGGATGACCTGACCAAACACGCCGCCATCTTTCCCGAGGGGCATTATTTCATGGCCGAGCTGACGGCGCAGCTAAAGGGCACCGATCAGCCGGGACTGGCGCAGTCCTTCATGGACTGGGTGCTGACGCCCGAATTCCAGTCGACGATCCCGCTGGCCAACTGGTCGCTGCCGGCCAAACTGGCCGAGGCCGACTGGCCCGAGGTCATGCGCGATCTGCCGCGGCCCGAAAAGACACTGTTCTACAGTGAAGACGAGGCGGAAAGCCTGCGCAAACCGGCGCTGGATGAATGGCTGACGGCGTTTTCCCGTTAAGATCCGGCATCGGCGGGGCGGTCACGGCTGCCCTGCTGGCTGCGCTGATCCTTGGCACGCTGACCGCCGTTGCCGTCTATGCGGGCGGGCTGTCGGGGCTGGGGCGTTGGGATTGGCAGGCGGTGTGGTTCACCGTCTGGCAGGCGGTCGTTTCCGCCAGCCTGTCGGCGCTGCTGGCGGTGCCCGTCGCCCGCGCGCTGGCGCGGCGCGATTTTCCGGGCCGCGCGGTGCTGGTCACGCTGTTGGGCGCGCCGTTCATCCTGCCGGTGATCGTGGCGATCATGGGGCTGATCTCGGTTTTCGGGCGCAACGGCTTTCTGAACGACGGGCTCAGGGCCTTTGGCCTGCCCGAGATCAGCATCTATGGCTGGCAGGGCGTCATTCTGGCGCATGTGTTCTTTAACCTGCCGCTGTCGGTGCGCCTGATCCTGCAAGGCTGGCAGGCGATCCCGTCCGAGCGGTTTCGGCTGGCGGCCAGTCTGGGTTTTGCACCCGGCGACATCGCGCGGCATCTGGAACGCCCGATGCTGCGCGCGGTGCTGCCCGGTGTGTGGCTGGCGGTGTTTCTGGTCTGCCTGACCTCGTTTACCGTCGCGCTGGCTTTGGGTGGCGGGCCAAAGGCCGCCACGGTCGAACTGGCGATCTATCAGGCTTTCCGCTTTGATTTCGATATGGGCCGCGCGGCGACACTGGGGCTGGTGCAGGTGGCGCTGTGTCTTTGCGCGATGGCGCTGGCCAGCCGCGTGACGATCCCTTCGGCCTTTGGTGCAGGCATGGACGCGGCTGCGTCGTGGCGCGGGCCGCGCGGCTGGGGCCGCGTCGTGGATGTGCTGGCGATCGGGCTGGCGACGGTGTTTCTGCTTTGGCCGATGCTCAGCGTCATGGCCGACGGCATCCCGCGCATTGCGGCGCTCGATGCGTCGGTCTGGGCGGCGGCCCTGCGCTCGGTCATCATGGCGTTGATCTCGGCGGCGCTGGCGCTGGCGCTTGGGCTGACGCTGGCGCTGACGATTGCGCGCGGGGCGGGCCGTTGGGTCGAGGTCGCGGGCATGCTGCCGATCATTGCCTCGCCTCTGGTGCTGGGCACCGGGCTTTACCTCATCTTGCGCGCATGGGTCACGCCGCAGCAGATCGCGTTGCCGGTGACGGTGGCGATCAATGCGGTGATGGCGCTGCCATTCGTGTTGCGCGCGCTGATCCCGGCGGCGCGCAGCCTGCAGGCGGATTACGGTCGGCTGGCGGCCTCTCTGGATCTGCAAGGCTGGGCGCGGCTGCGATTGCTGACGCTGCCGCGTCTGGCGCGACCGCTTGGCTTTTCCGGCGGTCTGGCGGCGGCGCTGGCGATGGGCGATCTGGGCGTCATCACCCTTTTCGCCAGCGACCAGCCGACCTTGCCGCTAAAGCTGTACCAGTTGATGAATTCCTACCGCATCGCCGATGCCTCGGCTTGCGCGGTGCTGCTGATGGTGATCAGCTTTGCCCTGTTCTGGCTGTTCGACCGAGGGGGCCGCCTTGCTTGAGTTTCGCGATCTTTCCGTCACCCTGGGCGATTTCAGCCTGTCCGCTGACCTGAGCGTCGATCAGGGCGCCCGCGTGGCGGTGATCGGCGCGTCCGGTTCGGGCAAATCTACGCTGCTGTCGCTGGTCTCCGGCTTCCTGCCGCCTGACCGGGGTCAGGTGCTGTGGGAAGGCCGCGATCTGAGGCCGCTTGCGCCCGGCCAGCGGCCTGTCTCGGTGCTGTTTCAGGACCAGAACTTGTTTCCGCATCTGACCGTGGCGCAGAATATCGGGCTGGGGCTCAGGCCGGACCTGCGGCTCAGCGGCGATCAGCACCGGCAGGTCGCGCAGGCGCTGGAACGCGTGGGCCTGACCGGCATGGCGGATCGCAAACCGGCCCGTCTGTCGGGCGGCCAGCAAAGCCGCGTCGCGCTGGCCCGCGTGTTGCTGCGCGCCCGCCCGATCCTGTTGCTGGACGAGGCGTTCAGCGCGCTTGGTCCGGCCCTCAAGGACGAGATGCTCGACCTGCTGGCCCAGATCGCGGGCCAGACCGGGGCCACGGTCCTGATGGTGACCCACGATCCCGACGACGCGCGCCGCTTTGCGCCGCAGACCATCGTCATCGAAAACGGCCGCGCCAACCCGCCGGTGGCCACCGGCCCCTTGCTGGACAATCCGCCGCCCGGTCTGCGCCGCTATCTGGGCGCCTGAACACAGCACCATTGCCCCAACAGAAGTTTTGCGCCTATCCTTAAGGTTGAGCGGGGGAGGGCGAATGAAGCTTTGCCAATCAAGACTGCGGCCATTTGGGCCCGATTTCCTCGTTCCGTCGTCGAAAACGCAGCGCGCTGCCCAATTTTTGGCCTGCAATTTGCTGCTCGCGCGCTGCCGGGGCTGTTTTTGCCGATGCCTGCAAGAAAATGGTATACCAAAATGACATAATGACTTAATAGTCCCGGACTACAGAGGAGGAGGAATCTGAATGAAACTGAAAACAACCCTGTTCTGCGGTGCTGCCGCAATGGCGCTGGCACTGCCGGCTGCCGCCGAAAGTCTGCGTATTCAAACCCATTACGCGCCTGAAACCACCTCGGGCAAACTGGCCCAGGAATTCGTCGAACAAGTGGCCGCCGATTCGAATGGCGACCTGACCATCGAGATGTTTTATTCGTCCTCGGTCGTGAAAACGGTCGAAACCTTCGACGCCGCTGCCAACGGCATCGTCGATTGCGACATGACCGGCGGCGCCTATCAGATCGGCAAGAACCCCGCGTTCCAGTTCGTCGGCGACATCATGGGCGGCTACGACAACCCGCAGCAGCAGTTTGACTGGCTGGCGCAGCCCGGCAATCTGGAACTGGTGCAAAACCTCTATAACACCTATGGCATACAGTTCATCGGCTGGTGGATGTATGGCCCGGAATCGCTGGCTTCGACCACGCCGCTCAATGGCATCGACGATCTCGCGGATTTCAAATTCCGTTCGCCTCCGGGCATGGAAACCGAAATCTTCGCCAAGCTGGGCTCCAGCCCCGTGGTGATGGACTTTACCGAGGTGTTTACCGCCCTTGAAACCGGCATCATCGACGGCGCGGATGCGTCCAGCCTGGCCAACAATGCCGGCATGGGTCTCTATGACATCGCCAAGAACGCCACCTATCCGGGCTTTCACTCGATGCCGGCTGACCACCTGGCCTGCAACAAGGCCAAATGGGACAGCCTGACCGACGAACAGCGGGCCGTTGTGCAAAAAGCCATGGACGATCTGGGTGCCAAATCGGCAGAGGTCAGCCAGGCCGCCAACGAAGAGGCGCTGCCCAAGCTGCAAGAGGAAGGCGTGACCATCGCTGACTGGTCCGAAGAGGACCGCAACTCCTTCCGTCAGGCCGCGCAAGAGGTCTGGCAGGAATGGGCGGCCCGGACGCCGGAAACCAAGGCACTGGTCGACAGCCACATCGCCTACATGAAGGAAATCGACCTGATTTCCGAATAAGACGACAGTCCAGCGCGGCCCCGTTCATGCGGGGCCGCGCGTTCCTTGCCCAGTGAGAGGACGTGCCGATGCAACCCCCGATCCGATTTGCAAAAGACATGCTGTGGCCGCTGATCTTCACGGGGGCCATGATCTGGGTGATCTGGTACTTCCCGCGATTCATCGTCGCGATGGGCAAGGCCAATGACAACCTGAACTCGAAATACCAGACGGCGGGGCTGATCGACTACCTCTTCGCGCTGGTTGCCATCGTGGCGCTGGTCATGGGCGTCGCCTCTGCGCGCTCGACCAAGGGCGAGATCGAACTGCGCAGCAAGTTCGACAAATTCGCTCTGTTCCTCTGCCGCGTGACCATGCTGCTGCTGCTGGGCGTTGTGGGCGTCATGTTCTTCGAGGTCGTCGCGCGCTATGTCTTTGAAAAGCCAACGCTTTGGGCCAATGAAATGTCGCTCTGGCTGGCCGGCTTCATCTATCTGCTGGCCGGCGTCTATGCGATGCAGCAACGCAGCCACATCTCGATCTTTCTGGTTTACGACCAGATGCCACGCTGGTTGCAGCGCGGCTGCGATGTGCTGTCCACGACGCTGATTTTCCTTTTTGCCTTTTTCATTTTCTGGGGCGGCTGGACCGAGGCGTCCGAGAAATTCATGCGGTGGGAGACATTCGGCACCGCCTTTGACCCGCCCTTGCCGGCCACGATGAAAATCATGGTGATCTTTACCGCGTTCATGGTCGCGGTGCAGGCGATTGCGAACCTGATCGTTGACTGGTCGCGTGGCCCTGAAAGCCACGGCGTCGTCGATGAAAGCGAGATCGAAGAGATGATCGAATCCGCTCAACACCAGTTCGATCAGTCGAAAAGGAGCTGATCCATGGATATTTCAACGATTTCGATGATCCTGCTCGCAGCACTGTTCTTCTTGCTGATTATCGGGATGCCGCTTGGCCTTGCATCGGGAGTGCTGGGCGTCGCCGTCCTGTTCATGAAGTTCGGGCCCGAATTGCTGCTGTCGGATTTCGGCAGCGGCCCGCTGAACATCATCGGGCAGCGAATCTATGGCATCCTCACCGACTACGTCCTGATATCCGTGCCGTTATTCATCTTCATGGCGAACCTGCTCGAACGCTCGGGCATCGCCGCCGAGATGTACAACTCGCTGAACATCTGGCTCAACCGGACCCGTGGCGGCATTGCGGTGGTGACCTCGATCATGGCCGTGATCATGGCCGCCATGTCGGGCATCATCGGCGGCGAGGTCGTGCTGCTGGGCCTGATCGCGCTGCCCCAGATGCTGAGGCTGGGCTATAACCGCAACCTGGCCATCGGTACGATCTGTGCGTCCGGTTCGCTGGGGACGATGATCCCGCCCTCCATCGTGCTGATCATGTATGGCATGATCACCGAGACGTCCATCAAGGCACTGTTCACCGCCAGCTTTGTGCCGGGCTTTATTCTGGCCAGCTTCTACATTCTCTACATCATCATCCGCGTGCGCATGCATCCCGAGGACGCACCCCTGCCGCCCCCGACACCCGGAGAGCCGGAAGGCTCGGAAAAGACCCTGTTGTTCGGCACCTTCCTGCTGACGCTGCTGGCGGGTGCCACGGGCGCGCTGGCGCTGCGTGCGGGGTTCTTTACCCTCACCGGCCGCAATTCCGAGGTCGCCGGCGTCGATCCCATCGCACTGGGCACGCCATCGCATCTGCTCTGGCTGGGCGGCATTTCCATCGCGGCGATCGCCTTTATCCTGCTGGTCTGCGGACGCGAGCGGCTGCGCGTGTCCTGGAGCATGGGCAAGGGCATGGTCGCACCGCTGATCGTGATCGGCGTTGTGCTGGGCTCGATCTATGGCGGCGTGACCGGCATCACCGAGGCCGCCGGCATGGGCGCCATCGCGGTTGCCGTCATTGCCACGATCCGCGGCGAAATGACGGTCGATCTGCTGTCTGAATCGCTCAAGCGCACGCTCAAGGCCACCGGCACCATCCTGTGGGTGACCATCGGCGCTACGGCGCTGGCCGGGGCCTATACGATCATCGGCGGTCCGAACTATATCGCCAGCACCATCATCGGCGCTGAAATGCACCCGATGTTCGTGATCCTGATCATGATGCTGATCTTTCTGATCCTCGGCATGTTCATGGACTGGGTTGGCATCGTGTTGCTGGTGATCCCGGTCTTTCTGCCGATCATCAACCAGCTGCCCATCGAACAGATCGGCTTTTTCGGGAACATCGCACCCGAGCATCTGGCGATCTGGTTCGGCGTCGTGTTCTGTATGAACATGCAGGTCAGCTTCCTGTCGCCGCCCTTCGGCCCGGCTGCGTTCTACCTGAAATCGGTGGCTCCGCCCGACATCTCGCTGACCGACATCTTCAAGGGCTTCCTGCCCTTCATCATGCTGCAGCTTCTGGCGCTGTCCATCCCGCTGCTCTGGCCCAATATCGTATCCCTGCTTTTGTGAGCTGACTGAAATGACCCGGATCGTGATCCTCGACCCCACCGACAATGTGGGAACTGTAACTGGTGCCCTGGCCAAGGGGGAACAGGGGGCTAATGCCGCCATCCCGCGCGGCCACAAGATCGCACTGGCCGATATTTCCAGGGGGGCCGAGGTCGCGAAATACGCCCAGATCATCGGCTGGGCGTCAGTGGATATCGCCAAGGGCGACCATGTGCACGATCATAACGTCGAGTTTCGCAATCTCAGCCACGACCATGAATTCGGCGCCAACCTGCGCCCGGCGGCGGTGCCGGCCAGGCTGGACACCTTCATGGGCTATCGCCGCGCCACCGGCGGGGTGGGGACGCGCAACTACATCGCGATCCTGACCTCGGTGAACTGTTCGGCCACGGCGGCGCGCAAGATCGCGGCGCATTTCACCGATGACAAGCTGGTCGATTATCCCAATGTCGATGGCGTCACCGCCTTCGTGCACGGCACCGGCTGCGGTATGGCCGGCGACGGCGAGGGCTTCGAGGCCCTGCAGCGCGTCATGTGGGGCTATGCCCGCAACCCCAATGTGGGCGCGGTGCTGATGGCCGGTCTGGGCTGCGAGATGAACCAGATCGACTGGCTGATCGAGGCCTATGGCCTGACCCCCGGCCCGCTGTTCCAGTCGATGAACATTCAGGACGTGGGCGGCCTGCGCAAGACCGTCGAACTGGGCATCAAGAAGGTCGAGGCAATGCTGCCGCTGGTCAATGCCGCCACGCGCGAGGAATGCCCCGCATCCGATCTGATGGTGGCCTTGCAATGCGGCGGCTCGGATGCCTGGTCGGGGATCACCGCCAACCCGGCGCTTGGCTATGCCTGCGATCTGCTGGCCGGGCAGGGGGCAACCGGCGTGCTGGCCGAAACGCCCGAGATCTACGGCGCCGAACACCTGCTGACCCGCCGCGCAGCCAGCCCCGAGGTGGGCGAAAAGCTGTTGGGCCTGATCAGCTGGTGGGAGGATTACACCGCCCGCAACAAGGGCAGCCTCGACAACAATCCCAGCCCCGGCAACAAAAAGGGCGGCCTGACCACGATCCTGGAAAAATCCCTGGGCGCGCAGGCCAAGGGCGGCACCACGCCGCTGAACGGCGTCTATAAATACGCCGAGCCGGTGACCGCCAAGGGCTTCACCTTCATGGACAGCCCCGGCTATGATCCGGCCTCGGTCACCGGCCAGATCGCCTCTGGCTGCAATCTGGTAGCCTTTACCACCGGGCGCGGCTCGGCCTTTGGCGCCAAGCCCTCACCCTCGATCAAGATCGCGACCAACAGCGAAATGTACGGCCGCATGACCGAGGATATGGACGTGAATGCGGGCCGCATCCTCAGCGGCGAGGCAACCGTCGAAGAGGTCGGCCGCGAGATCTATGAACTGCTGCTGCGCATCGCGTCGGGCGAAAAGTCCAAATCCGAGGTGCAGGGGCTGGGCGACTATGAATTCGTGCCCTGGCAGATCGGCGCGGTGATGTAATTCATGCCCACCAGCGCAGAGATCCTTGCCCGGCGCTTTCGGGGCGCGGGTGAGCAATCGGATCACGTTTCGGGGCTGCTGACATTCACCTGCGCGGTTGCGCTGTTTGCGGTTGTCGATACCTCGGCCAAATGGCTGATCCTTGCCGGGCTGCCCGCGCTGATGGTCGCCTTTGTGCGCTATTTCGGCGCGCTGGTGATGATCGTTGCGGTTGCCCTGCCGCGCGATGGGCTTGGCGCATTCCGCTCGGTAAATCCCAAACTGCAGCTCTTGCGCTCGATCTGTCTGATGTTCTCGACGGTGCTGAACTTCATCGCACTGACCTATCTGCCGCTGTCGACGGTGGTGTCGATCATGTTCGCGGGGCCGGTCATGACGACGCTGCTGGCCGTGCCGCTCCTGGGCGAAAAGATCACCGCCAGGCGGATGGCCGCGGTGTTGCTGGGCTTTTCCGGCGTGCTGGTGGTGATGCAGCCATGGGGCGACGGGTTCCAGCCGGCGATGCTGATTTCCGTCTGCGCGATGACGGCGACCTCGCTTTATTTCATCCTGACGCGCCGGCTTGCGAACGAGGCGCAGGTCACACAACAACTCTGGAGCACATCCGTCGCCTCACTGGTGCTGCTGCCCGTGGCGCTGACCCAGTGGTCCTGGCCGCACGACGCCGTGGAATGGAGCGTCCTTCTGTTCATCGGCCCGGTCGCGCTGGCGGCGCATACGCTGGTGGTCAGGGCGCATCGTCTGGCGGCGGCATCCGTGCTGGCGCCGGTGATCTATCTGCAACTGATCTTCGTCAGCATCACCGGCTATCTGATCTTTGGCGCGGTGCCGGGGCTTTCGGTCATCGTGGGCGGCGGCATCATCATCGCCGCCGGCCTGTGGTTGCGCCAGATCGACCGCGCGGCCGTCTCGCGCCGGGTCTGACGCGCGGGCTATTCGCCGCGCGTCACCCGCAGCAACTGCCCCTCGGGGTCATCGGTCAGCAGCATGATCGCGCCGTCGCTGGCCACCTCGACGTCGCGGATGCGGGCCATATCCTGCAGATAGCGCGCCTCGCCGGTCACCTGTCCGTCGGTCAGGTGCAGGCGTACCAGCGTCATCGCGGCCAACCCGCCGATCAGCGCATCGCCCTGCCATTCGGGGAACATCTCGCCGTCATAGAACGCCATCCCGCTCGGCGCGATCACCGGGTCCCAGTAATAGACCGGCTGCTCCATCCCGTCCTGCTCGGTGCCGGCCCCCGCAAGCGGTTCGCCGCTGTAATTGATCCCATAGCTGATGACGGGCCAGCCGTAATTCTTGCCGGCCTCGGGGCGGTTCAACTCGTCCCCGCCTCGCGGCCCGTGCTCGACCGTCCACAGCGCGCCATCGGGTCCAAGTGCGGCTGATTGCAGGTTGCGATGCCCGATCGACCAGATTTCAGGCAGCCCGCCCTCGATCACGGGATTGCCCTCGGCCGGGCCGCCATCCAGCGCGATGCGCACCACCTTGCCGATATGATTGTCGACCAGTTGCACCATGGCCTCTGTTTCCGGCGAGGCACGGTCGCCGGTGGTCACGAACAGCGCGCCCTGCCCATCCAGCACCAGCCGAGATCCGAAATGCGATTGGCTGTGGATAAAGGGTTCCTGCTCAAAGATCACCCGCATGTCTTCGATGCTGGTGCCGTCCTCGGACAGGATGCCCGTGCCGACGGCGGTGCGGTTGGCGCGGTCGCGGCGCTGGTCCTGCACGATGCTGCGCCATAGCGGGCGGTCCTGCGAAAAGCTGAACCAAAGCTGCCGGGTTTCGGCAAAATCATCGCCCACAACCACATCCAGCAGCCCGCCCTGGCCACGGCCATCCACATCAGGCAGCCCCTCGATCGGCTCGGACAGCCCGCTACCTGGCCGCCAGAGCCGCATCCGCCCGGGCCGTTCGGTCACCAGCCAGCTGCCATCGGGCAATTCCGCCATGCCCCAGGGATGCTCCAGCCCCTCGGCCACTGCCGTGGTCTCCAGCGAAAACCCGTCCTCCAGGATCGGCGCGCGGGTTTGCTGTTCGAATGCCGGGGTCTGATCGGTGGCATTGGGCGGGGTGGCGTTGAAATCCTGCGCGCTGGCAGGCCCGCCGAGGCAGATGATTGCGGCAAAGACAGAGGCGCGACGGTACATGAGTAATCCCTTCCTGGCGTGTTGGCAGCCGTTATGCCACGACGCGCAGAGGCCTCCAACCAAACTGCGCGTGTGCTGTGCGTCAGGCCGGCCCGCGTCAGAGGCTGATCTTGCTTTTCGCGGTTTTCAGATGGTTCAACTTGGACAGATGCTGCGCGATCTGCCCGATCTCGACCAGCCAGCCCGCGACCAGTTCGGGATCATCGGGGGCCGCATGGACGCCGGGGCCGATCTGACCGGCCTCGACCGCCTCGACGGCTAGCGCGACCGGGATCGACACCAGCTTGGCCATGGCCGAACCCGCACGGTCGCCATGCGCATCCATGACCCATTCCTTGTGCCAGACCGTCTTGTCGCCACGCTCGGCCCGCAGCGCCACGAACAAGACCACGCGGTCGGCCTCGTTCTTGGTATAGGAATTGTTGCGCCATAGCTGATCGGCGATCTCACGCAGCCGCTCTTCGCCGGCCTCGCCTTCCAGCGCGTTGATCTCTTCAAAGGTTGGCGTCCAGGCGTCCTTCCACCCTTTCAGCCGGATCGTGCCGCGCACGAATTCATCGACCTTCCAATCCGGGTCCAGCCCGTATTGCGCCACGAAGGGCAGCGAATCGCGGTTGGGATAGATCTCGAACCGCTCGGGCGTGGGCAGGGGCGCGTCATAGGTTTCGATGGCGTGCCAGGGGCGCTCGACATCGCGGACCTCGCCGTCGCGAATGGATTTCGACGGTGACCGCAGCGCCCTGAGCACACCAAGCGGCGACCAACTGAACTTGTAGCGGAAGGTGTTGATATGTTTCGGAACGCCGCCGCAATAAGAGGTAAAGCTGATCACATCGCCGGCCTTGGCCTTCTGCCGGTAGTCGCCCACCAGATCATGCGCCATCAGGTGATCGATGCCGGGGTCCAGACCGACCTCATTGACCAGCGCCACTCCAGCCGACCGCGCGGCCTCGTCCAGCGCCGCCATCTCGGGCGAGATATAGCTGGAACTGATGAAATGCGCGCCCTTCGAGATGGCCATCTGCGCCAGCGCCGGATGCTGATCGGCGGGCAGCATGGATACCACCACATCGCCCTTGGCCAGCACGGCGGCCAGCGCATCGGGGCTATAGGCGCGGATGTCATTGCTCAGATCGCCCACTGCCTCTTGCGCCTTGGCCAAGGTGCGGTTCCAGACGGTGACAGGGCGGCCATCGCGGATCAGCCGACGCAATCCGGGGATCGATGACAGTCCAGTGCCAATCCAGTGTATCGTCATCTCACAACCCTCGAATATGTTCGTCAAACAGCACATGCGCCCGACCCCAGGGGCCGTGCTCGATCTGGTCAAGCTGGTGCAGGACCGGCAGCAGTTGCCCCGCGTAATCGGCGCTGCTTTCGCGTGGCAGCATCGAGGGCAGGTTGTCGATGGCCATCACGTCCAGCGCCGGATTCTCGGCCACGCGCAGAACCGGCTCGGCCCAGGTGGTGGTCCGGTCATAGACCTTGATCGGGGAAAACGCGCTGGTCGGATCGCAGGCCACATCGCCGATCACCGTCAGATAGCGGCCCGGATTGGTCGCATCGGCGGGGATAAAGACCGGGCAGCCTTCATTGGCCAGGATCGCGTTGATAAAGACGCCGTGCATCAGCAATTCGGGAAACGGCCCGCCGCTCGCTGTCTCGGCCATGTCCCATCTGGTCACCGCGCAGCCCATCTGCGACAGCAGATCGCAGGCGCCGGTGCCGACGCGCCCGGCCGCGCCGATCACGATAGAGGCGGGGCGGGGATGCCCGGTCCCGTCCAGCGCGGCGCGCAGATCGTCGGTCATGGCCTGCTTGTCCGGCCAGGCATGGACCGCGCCGCAGATGCCGCCGCGCTGCTGCGCCGCCCAGGCCTTCAGCGATACCGCAGCACCTGCAAAACCCGCCCAATAACCAAAGGCCGCCAGCCGCCGGCCGTTGTCGTCCAGCAGATATTCCAGATCATACAGCGCCCCGCCGCCCGCCTTGAAGCGCTTCAGCAGCAGCTTGCCCGCCGCCTGACCCTTGAAGGCATGACCGAACATGATGTGGCGATGGCGCAGCGGCGTGCCATCGTCGGGCAGCTCTTTCAGGCCAAAGATGATCGCCTCATCGGGGGCATCGACCCAACTGCCCGCCGGCGCGATCGTCGCGCCCGCCTTGCGGTAATCCTCGGTCGGAATGACGCGATTCGCGCTGTCCTCGACGGTCACCTCCATCCCGTCCCCGATCAGCGCGGCCACACCCTCAGGCGTGATGCCAACCCGGTCTTCATTGGCGCGGCTTTCCGCCCGGACCCATAGCTGCGTCATGCGTTTTTCCTCTCAGACACCCGCGATATTTAGGCCAGCACGCGCCCTGCCACAAGACAGAGGCGTCGGAACCTGCCTGCCGGCCCCGCGTTGAGCCCGCAATGAACAGATGACCAGACAGGAGAAAAGACGATGCAACTGAACCGCCGTTCCAGCCTGAAACTGGGTGCCGCCGCCATGACCGTCTTTGCCCTGCCTCGGCTCAGCCTCGCGCAGGATGCCAACAGCTACGCCGTCGAGGGCGGTGATGTGGTCATTCATCCCGTTGACCACGCCTCGATGGTGATCCAGACGCCCGCACAGGTGATCTATGTCGATCCCGTCGGCGGTGCCGGGAAATACGCAAACCTGCCCGCGCCGGGCCTGATCATGATCACCCATGAGCATGGCGACCACTATGACGCGGCCACGCTGGAGGGCATCGGGACCGAGGTGCCGATCATCACCAACCCCGCCGTGCACGCCATGCTGCCCGAGGCATTGATGGCGCGTGCCACCGCCATGGAAAACGGCGGTCAGGCGATGCAGGGCGATATCGGGATCGAGGCGATCCCCGCCTACAACCTCACCGAAGACCGGCTGCAATATCACCCCGAAGGGCGCGACAACGGCTATGTCCTGACCATCGGCGGCAAACGCATCTATATCGCCGGCGATACCGAAAACACGCCGGAATTGGCCGCGCTGACCGATATCGAGGTCGCCTTCCTGCCGATGAACCTGCCCTTTACCATGACGGTCGAACAGGCCGCCCAAGGGGTCGCCGCGTTCAAACCCGCGAACGTCTACCCCTACCACCACAAGGGCAGCGATATCGAGGAATTCAAACGCCTGGTCGAGGCCGGCGATTCCGGCAGCAACGTGATCATCGCCAACTGGTATCCGAACGGCGAAGGCTGATCACGCCTCCCTTCCCAGGCCCCGGCTGGCCTGTCTGGCCGGGGTGCGCCTTCCCTGAAAAATCTCTAATTGACAACATAGATGTCATAATGGCATCCATGTTGTCATCATGAAGACTCACAATCTCTACAAGCTTGTCTGGATGTCCCGCCCGCTGATGCAGGCCGCCGAGGCATGCGTAGAAGACGGCCTGACCGGAACGGACCTGACCGTCCGGATGCGCGCGGTCCTCGAGATCCTGCGCGCCGAGGGTGATCTGTCCGTGCCGGATATCGCCGCCAAACTCGAAATCAATCGTCAATATGTGCAGCTGATGGTCAACGAGACGCTGGCATCGGGTTTCACCGAACAGCGCCCGAACCCCCGGCACAAGCGATCGCCCCTGCTGACCCTGACGGAAACCGGCGGCCAGCTGATCGACGACGCCATCACGCGCGAAATGGCCATCATGCAGACCATCGGTGCAGAGCTGTCAGAACAAGAGGTCGCGACGGCGTTGAACGTGGTTCTGTCGGTGACTTCAAAGCTGAAGGAAAAGGGCCGCAAACCATGACAGCATTTCTCTTTGTGCTCGGGGTCGCAGCGCTCGTCTTTATCCTTTGGCTGATGGCGGGCATCAGGCGCATCGGCGCGATCAGCACCGGGCAACCAATCGGTGACCGCACCGGAACAGCCCTCATCCTCATCGACCTGCAACAGGTGTTCTGGGATCACGGCCCGTATGCCGAAGCCGCGAAAACGGCCGCCAGAACCGTTATCCTCGATGAGGTCGAAACCGCAAAAACGAAAGGTTTTCCCATCATCGCATTGCGTCAGGAATGGTCCATCCCTGCCACCAGAATGGTCGCCAGATTGTTCATGAAAGGCCAGGCCATCGCAGGCACCGCAGGCACAGAGCTTGCAGCGCCGTTTGCCGGGCTGGCCGACCATGTCCTGATAAAGCGGGTGCAGGATGCGTTCGACACAGCCGAACTGGACGCCCTTTTGCGCGAGTTCGGCGTCGGCCAAATCCGGATCGTCGGGCTGGATTTCAACCATTGCGTCCAGAAAACCGCGCTTGCCGCCCGCAACCGCGGCGTTGACGTCACCATCGTCCAGCACGGCACCCTCGCAGCGGCCCCGATAAAGGACGCAACCAACCGCCTGACCGCCCGCGACGTGGTGTTGCAATAGCCGGGCTGGGGATGGGCCAGAGTAAGCGCGATGCCGCCACTTGTGCAGCGCGATGGGGCTTGCCTAACTCTATCCATCCTGTCTGGGCGTCAGGGTTGGGTTGGCAGATATGCAATCGTCTATTCTCAAGCCACGCAACGCGCGCAACCTGTGTACGCCCTGTGTACAGCCTGTGCCCGCGCTGTGCACTGATTGTGCGACGAAAATCCCAGCAATTGCTGGCGCAAAACGGATCGCCCCTAAAACGGTGCCGTTGCGCTGAAATTAACCGCCACGCCGCTGTCAGGATGTTTCACCCGCAAGCTTTCGGCATGCAGCATCAGCCGCGGATGATCCGCCGCCGCGCCCGTCGCATATAACGGATCGCCAAGGATCGCGTGCCCGATCTCGGCCATATGCACCCGCAACTGATGCGTGCGCCCGGTCAGTGGAAACAGCCGCACGCGGCTTTCCTGATCATTGGCTTTCATCACCCGCCAATCGGTCTGCGCGGGCTTGCCCTGCTGGTGATCGACCATCTGGCGCGGGCGGTTGGGCCAGTCCACGATCAGCGGCAGATCGACCGTTCCGGTCTTGGGTTCCAGCCGTCCGGCGACGCGGGCGACATAGATTTTCCTGGTCTTTCGATCCTCGAACTGCTTGGACAGCTTGCGCTGCGCATGGGGCGTCAGGCCAAAGATCATCACGCCGGACGTGTCCTGATCCAGCCGATGCACCAGCAGGATCGTCGGAAAGGCTCCGCGCAGGCGCTCGATCAGGCAATCGGCCTTGTCCGGGCCTTTTCCGGGCACCGACAGCAGACCAGCGGGCTTGTTCACCACCAGAATTTCATGGTCGGCATGGATCACATCAAGCGGGTCGGTGGGCGGATCGTAGCTCTGGTTCACTTGACCACCAGACGCACCGCCAGCGCGGCAAACATCACAGCCGCGATCTTGTTGACCAGCCCGAGCCGGCGTCCCAGCATCTGCCCGGCATAGCCCGCAACGATGCCGTAACCCATGGTGACCAGCGTGCCCGTGAAGGCAAAGATCAGGCCCAGCCCCAGGATCTGCTGCCAGATCGGGCCATAGGCCGGGCTGGTGAATTGCGGCAGGAACGCCAGCAAAAACAGCACCGGCTTTGGGTTCAGGATGTTCGACAAGGCGCCGCGCCGGATGATGTTCCAAGGCCTGCGCGAGCCGCGCGCCTCGGGCTCGACCGGCCCCGCGGCCCAGCTTTTCCATGCCAGCCACAGCAGATAGGCCGCGCCGATATATTTGATCGCACGCAAAGCCTCGGGATGGGCGGCGACGATGGCGCCCAGCCCGACAGTTGCCAGCGTCAGATGAAACAGCACGCCCAGCCCGACACCAAATCCCGCCAGTGCACCCGCGCGCGGTCCACCCTGTATGCCGCAGGCGCTGGAAAAGAACACGTCTTGCCCCGGCGCGAAATTCAGCACCAGGCCGCCGGCGATAAAGGCCATCAACTGCGGCAGCGGGATATTGGCGATCGTGTCCCAGATCATGGTTTGTCGCACTTGTCCTTGGTTTCAGGATCGTATGGCGGGCATCTTATTGCGGGCGTTGCGGCAGTCCATCCGCGATCTGATAATAGTCGCCCTTGTCGGCGACAAAGATATGGCCGGTCAGCGCCAGCCCGGTCGGATTGTCCAGCGCACCGGGCGAGAACGAGACGGTATCGCGGCCAAGCGGCCGCCAGAACAGAACCGATCCACAATTGCTGCAAAAACCGCGCTCAGCCTCGGATGAAGAGGCGAACCAGCGCACCGGGCCGGCGATCCTGGGCTGTTCGAGGTGAAACGAGGCCCAGACATGGCCCGACCACTTTCGGCACTGGCCGCAGTGGCAGGCGGTCACATCGGAACTGCCGGGTTGCCCGGAAAACCGAACCTCACCGCACAGGCAGGCGCCCCGGACCTCAGATTTCGCCGAATGTGTCACCCAGAATGCCCCCCAGCCTGTCCGCATCTTCTGTGGTGAAAGCGTCGGGCAGATTGCTGTCGATGTCCAGCACACCGATCAGCCGCCCATCCTTGCCCCGGACCGGCAGCACGATTTCCGACCGGGTGCTGCTGGCACAGGCGATGTGGCCCGGAAAGGCATCGACATCCGCGACCATTTGCACCGCACCGGTGCGTGCGGCGGCACCGCAGACCCCGCGAGAGAACGGAATGACCAGACAGCCGTGACCGCCTTGATAGGGTCCGATCTTCAGCAATTCGGGCGCGACAACGCGGTAAAATCCGGTCCAGTCGAAACGGTCATCGGATTGGTGGATTTCGCAGGCCAGCGTGGCCATCAGCGCGACCTCGTCGGTCTCGCCCTCGGTCAGGGCCCTGATGCGGGCCGCTAATGCGTCATAATCGATCATCTGGCCTATCTAGGCGGGGCGGGCGCGATGGAAAAGAGCCTATGCGCCCAGACCGCTATCGGCCATGCGGCCCCGCAACAGATCAAGCTGCTGGCGGTCGGCGCGGGCACGGTGCTTTTGCTGCGCCTCTCGCGCGGCCTCGGCGTCGCGATCTGCGAGGGCCTGAACGATGCGCCGGTGTTCGATATTCGATTGTGTGGGCTTGGGGCGCAGCGGCACGATCATCATGCGGGGGCGATATTGCTGACCCCAATATTCGTCCAGCGTACGCAGCAGGCGGGCATTGCCGCACAGGGCCGCGATCGAGGAATGAAAATCGTCATCCAGATTGGACCATTGCGCGATATCGCCCGCCTCGGTCAGGCGCTCCATCCGGTCCAGCAGTTGCAGCAGGCCGTCATGTTCCGCGTCAGACAGACCGCGTAAAGCGACCAGTTCGACCGCGCGAATTTCCAATGCCGAAAGCACATCGAGAATATCGCGCACGTCGCTGAGCGTCAGGTTGAGCACGGTGATGCCATGGCGGGGCCGGATCGAGATCAGGCCCTCTTCGGCCAGCCGGATCGTGGCCTCGCGAACCGGAGTGCGAGACAGCGACAGCAGCGCCGCCAGTTCGGTTTCCAGCAGGGTGGTGCCCGGCGCCAGCCGCCCCGTCAGAATGCGATAGCGCAGGTCGTGATAGGCCCGGTCGCGCGCCGGCATGGCGGCGATACCCGACAGGCTGGGTCTGGGTCGCGCAGGCCGGACGGCTGCGGTCGGTGGTGGGGCGATCCTAGGCCGCGCCATGGCCGGTGTCGCGGATATGGGCGCGGATGATGTCCTGGAAACTCGCGTCGGTGGTAAAGCCCAGCTCGGTTGCGCGCGCGGCGTTGAAATCGCGCGGCCAGCCAGCAACGATGGCGCGGATGGTGGCGTCGGGTTCGCGCTTGACCAGTGCTGCGGTTTCCGGTCCCGCCACCTCTTCCAGCGCGGCCAGCATATCGGCGATGGTTACCGACAGGCCCGGCATGGTCAGGCAGCGGCGCGGGCCGACCGGGGCCAGATCCATCGTTGCCGCATGCAGCAGATAGCCAAGTGCGGAATCGGGGCTGGCGACCCAGTGGCGCACATCGTCATCGACCGGCAGCACGGCGGGTATGCCTGCCAGCGGTTCACGGATGATGCCCGAGAAAAAGCCCGAGGCCGCCTTGTTCGGTTTGCCCGGCCGCACGACGATGGTGGGCAAGCGGATGCCGATGCCGTCAAAGATGCCGCGGCGGGAATAGTCGTTCAACAGCAATTCCCCGATCATCTTCTGTGCGCCATAACTGGTCAGCGGCGCGGTGATGAATGTGTCGGTGATGGGCTCTTCGAATGGTGTGCCAAAGACGGCGATGGATGAGGTATAGACCACGCGCGGGTGATAATCGGGCAGGGCGCGGATGGCTTCGAACAGATGGCGCGTGCCATCCATATTGATGCTGTAGCCCTTGTCGAAATCCGCCTCGGCCTCGCCCGAGACGATAGCCGCGAGGTGAAAGATCACGTCGGGCCGTTCAGCGACCTGCGCCTCTACCGTGGCGCGATCTGCAATGTCGCCCGCGCGGATATCCAGCGACGGACCGTCAGCGGTGGCTTGCAAATCAGCGGGAATCACGTCAAAGGCCGTGATCTGATCCACGGCCTCGTTGCCCAGCTTGCCGGTCGTCAGCAGATGCTGCGCCAGTTTGCGGCCGACCATGCCGGCCGCTCCGATAATCAGGATATTCACTGAGACTCCCCCCGGTCTTGCGCTCTTATGTATACATTATCGGCGCGACTGGGGAAATCAAGGCATGTGCAGCATCCCGCGCGTCGCAAGGTTTCGCATCAGCGCAGCGGTGCCAAAGCGCCATTCGGGGCATTCGGTCGACAGGGCCACCGTATTGACCAGACTGCCAAGTTTGGGCTCGCTGATGCTGACGCTGTCGCCGGGATGATGGGTAAAGCCCTGGCCCGGCGCGTCCCGGTCCTGTGTCGGTGCAAACAGCGTGCCCAGATACAGCATGAAGCCGTCGGGGTATTGGTGGTGGCGACCAAGCGTCTGACCGACAAGATCACTGGGGTCACGGCTGATCTTTGACATCGACGAGCGCCCGTCCAGCACGAAGCCGTCCGTGCCCTCGACCTTCAGTGTCAGTTCCGCCTGCCGCACGTCATCCAGCGTATAGCCGTCATCGAACAGCCGGATGAACGGGCCGATCGCGGCGCTGGCATTGTTGTCCTTGGCCTTGCCCAGCAGCAGCGCCGAGCGCCCCTCGATATCGCGCAGGTTCACGTCGTTGCCAAGCGTTGCGCCCTTGATGCGGCCCTGACTGTCGACGGCCAGCACGATCTCGGGTTCGGGATTGTTCCAGCGGCTGATCGGATGCAGGCCAACGCGCGCGCCCCAGCCAACCGAGGCCATCGGCTGACATTTGGTGAACACCTCGGCATCCGGGCCGATCCCGACCTCCAGATATTGCGACCACAGCCCTTCCTCTTGCAGGATCCGCTTGACCTCTGCCGCGCGTTCGGACCCCGGCACGATGCCCTTGAGATTATCGCCCACCCTTGCGCCGATCCGGCTGCGGATCTCGGCGGCGGCGTCGGGGTCGCCGGCGGCCTGTTCCTCGATCACCCGCTCGACCATCGATTCGGCAAAGGTCACGCCGCTGGCCTTGATCGCCTGCAGGTCGGCCGGCGATAACAGGCGCAGCGCGTCCGCATCATCCGTGGGCTGTTCCAGCGCGGCCAGATCGCAGACAGGTTCGCCCGTGACTGTGGCCAGCCATCCGGCGGGGTCGTCCAGTTCCAGCAGGTCGCGCATTGTCGGCACCTTGGGCGTGGTCACGTCGATGACCTTGCCGTCGCGCACCAGGACCAGCGCCGGTCCGATCTCTGGCCGCCAGATGCGCCCCACAAACAGCCCGTCCTGAGGCAAATTCAGTTTCGCCATGATATCCCCCACTTGTCTGGCGGCGATTATGGTATACCATTTTTCCGACAGCAAGTCCGGGAGGAAGATGATGGCAGAGAAAGCAAGGATCGGTTTTATCGGCGTGGGCTATATGGGCCACGGCATGGCCAGGAACCTGATCAAGCAGGGCCACCCGATGCAGGTCATCGGCAACCGCAATCGCCAGCCGGTCGAGGATCTGCTGGGCCAGGGCGCGACCGAGGCCGCCTCGCCAAAGCAGATGGCGTCCGAGGTGGACATCATCCATCTGTGCCTGCCCAATTCGGTCAGCGTCGAGGGCGTTATGCGTGGCCCGGACGGCATTCTGGCTGGCGCGCATGAGGGGCTGATCGTGATCGACGCGACGACGGCCGATCCGAACTCGACCATTGCGCTGGCCGAAGAACTGTCCGCCAAGGGTGCGAAGATGGTCGATGCGCCTTTGGGTCGTACACCGAAAGAGGCGGAAGAAGGCACGCTGGACGCCATGGTCGGCTGTGATGAGGAGACATTTCAGCAGGTGCTGCCGGTGATCGATTGCTGGGCGGGCAACATCAACCATATCGGGCCGGTCGGATCGGCCCATAAGATGAAGCTGATCATGAACTTCATTTCGATGGGCTATGCCGCGCTGTTCGCCGAGGCGCTGGTGACGGCGGGTGCTGCGGGGATCAGCCCGCAAACCGTCCAAAAGGTCATCGGCTCCAGCCGCATGTCGAACGGCTTTTTCGATACCTTCATGTCGGCAGCGGTGGGCCGGGACCGCGAGGCGCACAAGTTCACCATCACCAATGCCGCCAAGGATCTGCGCTATTGCGCGGCGATGGCGATGCAGTCCGGGATCGCCAATCCCATGGGTGCGGCGATGCGCAACAGCTTTGCCACGGCCGAGGCAACAGGGCATGGCGGCGATTACGTGCCGCAGCTTGCCGATATCATGGCGCAGTTGAACGGGCTGGACATGGAAGAACTGGTCACGGCGGGCAAGGGCTGATCAACAGCCCCGCCCGCCCATGGGTCAGGCGGGGCCGGCGCCTTGCGTGGCGGTCGGCACCGCATACAGCGACTGGCTGGCCGCCATGAACAGGATGTTCCGCTTGGGCCCGCCGAAACAGACATTGCCGCAGACCTCGGGCAGGCGAATGCGGCCCAGCAAGGCGCCTTCGGGCGACCAGCAGGTCACGCCGCTATATCCGACGGCCCGGCCCGCATTGCTGGAGGCCCACAGGTTGCCATAGACATCGCAGCGCAGCCCGTCGGGCCCGCATTTCACCCCGTCAACCATGCAGTCGGTAAACACCGTGCCGTTCGAGGCGGTGCCGTCAGCGGCGATGTCAAAGGCAAAGACCTCGCCCTGTCCACCCTCTCCGGTGTCGCCGGGTCCTTTGCCGGTGCTGGCCACGTAAAGCCGGCTGCCATCGGGCGACAAACACAGTCCGTTCGGGTTCTGCACCTGCGCCTCTTCGATCATTCGGGTAACGGTGCCGTCGGTGCCGATCCGGTAAACGCCGTGGCCCATCTCGCGGACCGCCTCGCCGATTTCGGGGGGCTGGCCCAGGGTGTTGTCGATCAGCCCGTCCGGGTTCGATGGCCCGCCGGCGGCGTCCGGTGCACCTTCGTACAACTGCCCGCCATAGGGCGGATCCGTGAACCAGATGCTGCCATCTTCGTGTTCCACCACATCATTGGGCGAATTAAACCGCTGGCCTTCGAAACGGTCGGCAAGGATGGTGACCGATCCGTCAAGTTCATAGCGCACGACCCGGCGGGTCAGGTGTTCGCAGGTCAATTGCCGGCCCTGCCTGTCAAAGCTGTTGCCGTTCGAGTTGTTGGACGGCGCGCGAAACACGCTGACATGGCCATCATCTTCCAGCCAGCGCAGTTGGTGGTTGCTGGGAATATCGGACCAGACAAGGAATTTGCCGACGCTGTTCCAGGCCGGTCCCTCGGCCCATAGCGCGCCGGTCCATAGCCGCTTGATCGGGGCGTTGGGCTGGGCAAGCCCGTTGAAAGCGTCATCGACGGCAATGACATCAGGGTCCCAGAAATAGACGTTGGGTTCTGCATCCGGGCCAAAGCTTCGGCGTGGATCGGTCACGGTCGAATAGGGCTCGGCCGGTGCTGCGACATCCTGCGCATGGGCGGCGCCGACGACCAGCGCCGCGCTGCCAAGGCCGATGGCAGATAGGGATTGGCGGCGGGTCAGACCCCGCCCGAAAGACGATTGACTCATGATTTCTCTCCCTAGGTGACTGCGGTTCTGCTATAGCGCGGGCTTGCGCTTTACAGACCCCGCAGAGATGGTATACCAAAATTCAGGGTCACGGTAAATCGCCGTATGGTGGAGGGAAGCATGTCGGACACACGCGCCAATAAACGTTTCCGTAGTCAGGAGTGGTTCGACAATCCGAACAATCCGGGCATGACTGCGCTGTATCTGGAACGCTATCAAAACCAGGAATACACGCGCGAGGAATTGCAGGGCGAGCGCCCTGTGATCGGCATCGCCCAAACCGGCAGCGATATCGCGCCCTGCAACAAGATCCACGTCTTTCTGATGGACCGCATCAAGGCCGGCATCCGCGACGGTGGCGGCATTCCGATGGAATTCCCGGTGCACCCGATCCAGGAAACCGGCAAGCGTCCCACCGCCGCGCTGGACCGCAACCTTGCCTATCTGTCGCTGGTCGAGGTGCTGCACGGCTATCCGCTGGACGGTGTCGTGCTGACCACCGGCTGCGACAAGACCACGCCCGCCATGCTGATGGGCGCGGCCACGGTCGATATACCGGCGATTGCGCTGAATGGCGGCCCGATGCTGGACGGCTGGTGGAAGGGCAAGCGGGCGGGCTCGGGCACGATTGTCTGGGAAAGCCGCCGGCTGCTGGTCGAGGGCAAGATCGATTATGACGAATTCATCAGCCGGGTCTGTGCCTCGGCGCCCAGCCTTGGCCATTGCAACACCATGGGCACGGCCAGCACGATGAACGCAATGGCAGAGGCGCTTGGCATGTCGCTGACCGGCAATTCGGCCATTCCCGCGCCCTTCCGCGAACGCATGGGCATGGCCTATGAGACCGGCAGGCGCATCGTGCAGATGGTGCTGGACGATCTGAAACCATCTGACATCCTGACGCGCGAGGCCTTCGAGAACGCCATTGTCGTCAACGCGGCCATTGGCGGATCAACCAACGCCCCGCCGCATTTGCAGGCCGTTGCCCGCCATGCCGGTGTGGAACTGAATGTGAAGGACTGGGAAACCGTCGGCTTCGAAGTGCCACTGCTTTTGAACATGCAGCCGGCGGGCGAATATCTGGGGGAAAGCTTTTTCCGCGCCGGCGGCGTGCCTGCCGTGATGGGCGAGTTGAAGAACGCAGGGCTGATCCGCGAGGACGCGATGACCGCCACCGGCAAAACCATGGGTGAGAACCTGAATGGCTGGGACAGCCGCGACCCGGACGTGATCCGCACCGTCGCTGACCCGATGCGTCAGAATGCGGGCTTCCTCGTGCTGTCGGGCAACCTGTTCGATTCGGCGTTGATGAAGACCAGCGTGATCTCGCCCGATTTCCGTCAGCGCTTCCTGTCACATCCGGGCGCTGAAAACGTCCACGAGGCCCGCGCCATCGTCTTTGAGGGCCCCGAGGATTACCACGACCGGATCAACGACCCGGCCCTGAACATCGACGAGAACTGCATCCTGTTCATCCGCAATGTCGGCTGCGTCGGCTATCCCGGCAGCGCCGAGGTGGTGAACATGCAGCCGCCTGACGCGCTGATCAGACAGGGCATCAACCACATGCCAACCGTGGGCGACGGACGGCAATCGGGAACGTCCGAAAGTCCGTCGATCCTGAATGCCAGCCCCGAATCCGTGGTGGGTGGCGGTCTGGCGCTGCTGGAAACCGGCGATATGGTGCGGCTTGACCTGAACGCGCGGACCATGAATGCGCTGGTCGATGAGGCCGACTGGCAAGCCCGTCGCGACGCATGGACGCCGCCAGAGCTGGTCAACCAGACGCCCTGGCAGGAGATCTATCGCAAGAATGTCGGCCAGCTTGCCGATGGCGGCTGTCTTGAGCTGGCGACCGCTTATCACCGCGTGGTCAAGGATCTGCCGCGCGACAACCACTAACCCAAGAGGGCGACCATGGCCGATCAGCAGACGATCATCATCACCGGTGCCAGCAGCGGCATTGGCCGCGTCACGGCGCAGCATTTCCTGAAACAGGGTTGGCGCGTGGGCCTGATCGGCCGGCGCGAGGATCAGTTGAACGAAACGGCAGGCGGCGATGCCAATGCGCTGTCACTGCCCTGCGACGTGACTCAGGCCGATGCGGTGGATGCCGCCTTTGACATGTTCATCGGCAAGTGGGGCCGGGTGGACGCATTGTTCAACAATGCCGGCACCAATATCCCCGCCGCCACACCGGACGAGATTGCGCCGGATGATTTCAAGCTGGTCATCGACGTGAACCTTAACGGCATGTTCAACTGCGCCCGCGCCGCCTTCCGGGTGATGCGGTCGCAAGACCCGCAAGGCGGGCGGATCATCAATAACGGCTCGATCTCGGCGCATGTGCCGCGCCCGGGCTCAATCGCATATACCGCCAGCAAGCATGCGGTCACGGGAATGACGCGCTGCCTTTCGCTGGATGGGCGGCCCTTCGATATCGCCTGCGGTCAGGTCGATATCGGCAACGCGCTGACCTCGATGGCCGAACGCATGACGCGCGGCGTGCCGCAGGCGGATGGCTCGAACAAGGTCGAACCGGTGATGGACGCCCAACAGGTCGCGGACGCGGTCTGGTATATGGCGAACCAGCCGGATGGGACGAATATCCAGTTCCTGACCGTCATGGCGACCAAGATGCCCTTTATCGGGCGGGGCTAGGATGAGCCTCTCACTGTTCGACCTGACCGGACGCTGCGCGCTGATCACCGGATCTTCGCAAGGCATCGGATTGGCGCTGGCACAGGGGTTGGGGGCCGCTGGTGCGCGCATCGTTCTGAACGGGCGCAACCCAGATAAGCTGGACGAAACCGCCGACCTGCTGCGTCAGGATGGGCTGGAGGTCGAGACCCTGTCCTTTGACGTGACCGATCACGATGCGGTTCGCGCGGCGGTGGATGGATTCGAGGTCGATCACGGCGCCATCGACATCCTGATCAACAATGCCGGGATGCAGCACCGCGCACCGCTGGAGGAATTCCCGGCAGATGCCTTTGAAAAACTGTTGCAGACCAATATCGCCAGCGTGTTTCACGTCAGCCAGGCGGTTGCGCTGCACATGATCCCGCGCAAGGCCGGCAAGATCATCAACATTGCCAGCGTGCAGACCGCGCTGGCCCGGCCCGGCATCGCGCCCTACACGGCGACCAAGGGTGCGGTGGCCAACCTGACCAAGGGCATGGCGACCGATTGGGCGAAACACGGGCTGAACTGCAACGCCATTGCGCCGGGCTATTTCGACACGCCACTGAACGCCGCGCTAAAGGCAGATGAGGCGTTCAATGACTGGCTGTGCAAGCGCGCGCCGGCGGGGCGGTGGGGCGATTTGCCCGAACTGGTGGGCGCGGCGATCTTTCTGTCGTCGGATGCCTGCAGCTATGTGAACGGAACGACAATTTTTGTGGACGGGGGCATCACGGCCTCGGTGTAAAGGAAAAAGCATGACCGATACGCTGGCAATTGGCGGATATACAGGCGCGGATGCGCAGGCTTTGGAACAGGATTTCAGCGCAAAGATCGTGTCTGGTCTGGATGCGCTGGACGAGTTGTCGCCCGAGGCGCGCGAACAGGTGCGCGGCGTCGCCTATCAAGGCCATGCGCCCTTTGATGGTGAGCAAATGGATAAGCTGCCGAACCTCAAGGTGATCGCCAATTTCGGCGTGGGATATGATGCGATCGACGTGGCGGCCGCCAGTCAGCGCGGCATCACCGTCACGAACACGCCCAATGTGCTGAATGATGACGTGGCCGATCTGGCTGTGGGCATGCTGATCGCGCAGGTGCGCGACTTTGAGGCCGGCGCAAAGGCCGTGCGCAGCGGCGATTGGGCGGCCAAGGGGGCACTGCCCTTGGCGCGCAAGATGTCGGGTCGCAAGATCGGCGTGCTGGGCATGGGCCGGATCGGTCGCGAGATCGCCGACCGCCTTGCGGCCTTCAAAACCGAGATTCACTATCAGTCGCGCAGCCAGAAGGACACGCCGGGCTGGACCTATCACGCCGATCCGGTTGATCTGGCGCGGGCGGTCGATGACATCGTCATCGCCATCGTCGGTGGCCCCGAGACCGAAGGCTTTGTCAGCGCCGAGGTTCTGGCCGCTTTGGGGTCGGACGGGGTAGTCGTGAACATCGCCCGCGGCAGCGTCATCGATGAAGAGGCGCTGATCGAGGCGCTGAGCGACGGCACCATCCGCGCCGCAGCACTGGACGTGTTCCGGGGCGAGCCCAAGGTCGACCCGAGATTATCCAAGCTGGACAATATGTTCCCCCTGCCGCATATCGGCTCGGCGACGGTCGAGACACGCGCCGCGATGGGGGCTTTGCAAAGGCAAAACCTGCGCGCAGGGCTGGATGGGCAGACGCCGCCTACGCCGGTAAACTGACCGCCCAGACAAGGAATGACAGATGAGTGCGGACGACCAGGACGACCAGGATCTTAGCCAGATCGACCGCACCATTCCCGTCACCATCGCCGACCAGTTGCGACGAGAGATCCTGAACGGCGATCTGCCCCCCGGCACGACGATCAAGGAACGCGACAACGCCGACAGGTTGGGCATCAGCCGAACGCCGCTGCGTGAAGCCGTTCGTATCCTGGCAAAAGAGGGGCTGGTGACATTGCGTCCGCTGCGCAGTCCGATCGTCGCGGCACCCACGATGGACGAGGTGCGCGACGAGATTGCCGTCATGCGGATGCTGGAACTGATGTCGGGTGAACTGGCATGTCGCAACGCCACTGACGCGGAAATCAGCCATATCCGGGATATGGCCCAGCAGGTCGAGCAACTATATTTCAGCGCGGACAAGGTCGATGTCTTTGGTCTGGATATGGCGATGCATTCGGCCATCGTTGCTGCCAGCCATAACGCGGCGCTGGCCCGGACCCACAGCGAATACCTGCGCCGGCTTTGGCGGATCCGATTTATGTCGGCGCGGCGGCGGGATGATGCGAACCGGACGCTTGGCGATCATGCTGGCATTATCGATGCGTTGTCGCGGCGCGACGAGGCCGATATTCGACGTCATCTGGACAATCACATGAACGGTATGCTCGGCAATATCGAGGCGCATTTCCGCGCGGCGACCCTGCCCGACTGACACGGCGCGAGGGTCAGACGGGCTTTTGCAGATCATCCTCGGCATCCACGGGCGACAGACCTAGCGCCTCCATCCCGGCCTCGAGAAGATCACCCAGACGGGGCTCCCCCATCAGGTAATCTTCGGTGGGCGTGGTTTTTTCTTCGCGCGCCGTGGCGATGGCCTCGGCCCGATCATCGGCGTCAAAGCTGTCGCGACCGATCCACATCACGGCGACAAGGCTGGCCTGTTCGTCCTCATTCAGACCTTCGATGAACTCATGCAGTTCGGTCCTTGCGCCATATTGCCGGCGCTGACCGCTACCGACCCAGGCATCGATATTGCTGTCATATTCGCGGGCGCGGATGATGACATAGGCGATCTTGTCGGACGTGATTTCCAGCATGGCGGCCTCTGAGGTTCGACCCCATGATGCCGTCAATCCTTGCGCCCGAACAAGCGCTCGATATCCGACAGTGGCAATTTGACCCATGTGGGGCGGCCGTGGTTGCACTGGCCGGATTTCGGCGTGCGTTCCATTTCGCGCAGCAGGGCGTTCATTTCCTCGGCGGTCATGCGGCGACCGGACCGGACAGAACCATGACACGCCATCGACGACAGCACCGCGTCGATCCTTGCGCGCAGGCGGTCCGATGTACCCTGATCGGCCAGATCGTCCAGAATGTCGCGGATCAGCGCGGCGGCATTCAGTTTGGTCAGCATCGCCGGGGCCTCTCGCACGGCAATGCTGCCGCCGCCAAAGGGTTCGATCACCAGGCCCAGGCTGGCCAGATCATCGGCAATCGACAGGATGCTTGCGGCGTCGGCCTCGGACAGGTCGACGATCTCGGGGATCAGCAGGGCCTGGCTGGTGATGCCGTTGGCCTCGGCCTGCGCCTTTAGCCGCTCATAGACCAGCCGTTCATGCGCGGCGTGCTGGTCGACGATGACCAGTCCGTCGTCGGTCTGCGCGACGATGTAGTTTTCGTGGATCTGCGCGCGCGCGGCACCAAGCGGTGCGCTGGTGGGCCCGGCCAGTTCTGCCATGGGCGCGGGCATCTCCATCCGGGCCGATGGCGTCTCTGCAAAGCCGGGGCTGTCAAAGACCGGCGCTTGCGCCTCATAGTTGGCACGCATTGCCCCGGCACTGGGCCGATAATCCATCTGATAGACGTGCGGCGTGGCGGTGCTTTCTGGCTGAAACGCACCAAGCGTCGCCGCGCCAACCGTGGACGAGGCGCGATGCCCGGCACCCGCCAGCGCATGGCGCAGCGCGCTGACGACCAGGCCGCGCGCAATGCCCGGATCGCGGAACCGGACCTCGGATTTGGCGGGATGAACGTTCACGTCGACCAGTTGAGGATCGCAGGTCAGAAACAGGACGGCGGCGGGGTGGCGGCCACTGGCAAGCACGTCCATATATCCCGCCCGCAATGCCCCGGTCAGCAGCTTGTCGCGCACCGGGCGACCATTGACAAAGATATGCTGCGCGACCGCCGCGCCGCGCGAATAGGTCGGCAGGGCGGCAAAACCGGTCAGGGTGATCTCGTCCCGCGTGGCGTCCAGCGGCACCGAATTGTCGATGAAGTCACGTCCCATGATGCGCGCCAGCCGGGCTTGCATGGCGCCGAACAACTCACCCTGTTCCGCATCGGCGCGAAAGACCGTGCGATCGCCGTCCGACAGGCTGAAGCCGACATAGGGCTCGGCCATTGCCAGTCGCTTGACCACATCGGCGATGGCCTGCGCCTCGGCCCTGTCGGTGCGCATGAATTTCAGTCGCGCAGGGGTGGCAAAGAACAGATCGCGCAGTTCGACCACGGTGCCGTGATTGCCCGCTGCCGGTCGGACCGGGTCAATTCGCCCGCCGGCAACCGAAATCGCCGCGCCGTCGCCACCAGCGACACGCGATGTGATGGTTAGCCGTCCCACCGCGCCAAGGCTGGGCAGCGCCTCGCCGCGAAAGCCAAAGCTGCGAATGTTCAGCAGGTCACTGCCATCGATCTTGCTGGTGGCGTGGCGTGCCAGCGCCAGAGGCAGGTCATCGGCCGTCATGCCGCAGCCGTCATCTGACACGCGGATCAGGCTCTTGCCGCCATCTGCAACGGTGATGTCAATGCGGGCGGCGCCCGCGTCCAGAGCGTTTTCGATCAGTTCCTTCACCGCCGAGGCCGGCCGCTCGACCACTTCACCCGCTGCAATGCGATTCGCAGCGGTTTCGTCCAACTGTCGGATAACAGGGCGGATATTGGGGGCATGGCTATTCATGCCCCCAGATATAGCATTGCCGCCAGAGGCCGGAAAGAAATTCATGCTGTTTTGCCATCAATTGGAAACCAGAAGGCTGACTCGACTGTTGGTTGAAGAAGGCAAACAGATTTAGGGGGAATTGATATGACCGGGAAATTGACCATTTTGATCTTGAGCGGAACTCTGGCCCTTGCGGCTTGCGGTCCCAACACTGCCACCCGTGCAACGACCGGCGCGGCGACCGGCGCTGTTGTCGGGGGCCCTGTGGGCGCCGTCGCTGGTGCTGCCCTGGGCGGCTCGGGGGCTGTTCGCGTCGAATAAGCACTCACCGCAGGCGATAGCTTTTCGAAGATTGAAAAAAGCAGACGACGGGCCGGGGTTTATCCCCGGCCCATTTTCTTAGGCAATGCTGCCAGTGACCGACGGTCGTGCGCCGGTTTAGTTGCTCTGAACCGCGGCATCCTCGGCGGCATCGGCGCCTTCACCCTCGACACCCTCGGGCCGCCCGACCAGCACAAAGCGCAGATTGTCGGTGTCCAACAGGCGTTGCGCGACACGTTGCACATGTTCGGCAGTGACGGCCTCGACCTGATCGTTGCGGGTGTTGACGTAATCGGCGGGCAGGCCGATCAGTTGCATACCCGCAAGAATGCTGGCGATCGCCCTGTTGCCGTCGAAGCGCAGAGAATATTCTCCGGTCAGGTAGGTCTTGGCGTCGTTCAGTTCCTGCTCGGTCACGCCCTCGGCCATGCGCGCCCATTCCTGCCGGATCAGGTCCACGCCCTCTGCCACCTTGTCATTGGCGCTGGCCATGCCGCCGGTCCAGGTCTGTCCGTAAAGCCCGGTCGCCAACCCTGTGCGCACACCATAGGTCAGGCCACGCTTTTCACGGATCTCGTCCATCATGCGCGAGGAAAACCCGCCACCACCCATAATGTGGTTGGTGACGGTCGCGGCGAAGTAATCGGGATCTTCCAGCGGCAAACCGGGACCAGCAAAGGCAATGATCGTCTGCGGGCTGTCCCAATCGACCACGGTCAGACCGCCGGTCAGTTGCAGATCAACCGCTTCGGGCAGAGGTGCCGTGCCGGTTTCCGGCAGGCCACCGAGGATCTTGTCCAGCAGCGGCTCCAGCTCTTCGGGGGTGATGTCGCCGGCGACGCCGATATGGACGCGGTCGCGGGCCAGGACGCGGTTCTTGGCGCTCACCAGATCCTGGCGCGTCAGTTTGCCGACCGATTGAGCCGTCCCGTTGAGCGAACTGCCATAGGGGTGGTCGCCCCATGCCTGACGAGCCAGTTCCTTGGCGGCAATCGTCTGAGGATCGGAATCCCCCGACCTGATCACAGCCTGCACCTGCGCGCGCACACGTTCGATTGCATCGTCGTCAAAACGCGGCTGCGCTAATGCCATGGCCAGCAGATCGGCCGAAGCATCCAGGTTTTCGCTTAGCGCGCGAAAGCTGATCGTGACTTCGTCATTGCCCGCGTTGAAGCTGGTCGAAGCGCCAAGGGTCTCTAGCGTCGCGGCGAATTCCTCGGCCCGCATCTTGCCCGCGCCCTCTTCGATGGTCGAGGTCATCAGATTGACGGCGCCGCGCTTGTCGGGTGCATCCAGCGAGGCGCCGCCTTCGAATTCGAGGGTCATGGCGATGAAGGGGATCGAATGATCTTCGACCAGCCAGGCCTCGATCCCACCGGGCGAGGTGACCTGCTGAATATCGACGGCATGGGCCGGCACCGCCAATAACGTCAGCATCAGTGCGAAAGTGGCGCGGATCATTCCTGCGACTCCTTTTGGCGGTTTTCGGGTGCGGGCTGTTCTGGCAGCAGCCACCCGGTGACGCTGGCATCGCTGTCCAGCACGTCGCGGGCTGCGGCCATCACATCCTCGGCGGTCACATCAGCCAGAATATCGGGCCAGTCATTCACGTCCTCGATGCTCAGCCCGGTCGACAGGCCCTGACCATAGTCATAGGCCCGGCCATGCGCGGAATCCTGTGCATAGATTCTGGAGGCGCGAATGCCGGTCTTGACGCGTTCCAGATCGTCGGGATCGGGGCCTTCTTCAAGGAAATCTGCCAGAACCTGATCCAGCAGGGCCTCGGCCTCTTCGGGTAACAGATCGTCCGCGGGCGCCATCGACAGCACGAAGGTCGTCGGATCGACGGCCAGACCGTCATAGCCGGCACCGACCCACAGCGCCTTGCCGGGCAATGCCAGTTTGCGGCCCAGAACCGAGGTCTGCATCGACCCGCCCAGCAACTCGGCCAGAACGGTCAGCGCGGCTGCGCTTTTCTGGTCGCCGCGATTGCGCTCGGTCGCGATGGCGGTGCGCACCATGATCGGTTGCGGCACACGCGCATCGACCCGCTGCATCCTGCGGGGCGAGGCCTGTTCGGGCTCCTGCGGGCGGCTGCGTTCGGCAAGGTCTTCCTTGGCCGGGATCGGGCCATAGAATTCATCGGCCAGTTCGCGGGCACGTTCGGGTGTCACATCGCCCGCGAGAATCAGGATCGCGTTGTTGGGCGCGTAGTGGCTGTCATACCAGTCAATCGCATCCTCGCGCGTCAGGCCCATCATCTCTGCCCGCCAGCCGATAACAGGTCGACCGTAAGGGTGGTTATAGAACTGCACGGCATTGCGTTCCTCGGCGAAGAGGGCGCTAGGCTCGCTGTCGGTGCGTTGCGCGCGCTCTTCCAGGACGACCTCGCGTTCGGCCTGCCAGTCATCGGGGCCAATCTTGAGATTGGCCATCCGGTCTGCCTCCATCTCCATGATCAGGGGCAGCCGGTCGGCGGCGATGCGCTGGAAATAGGCGGTGTAATCGTAAGAGGTGAAGGCATTGTCCTTGCCGCCATTGGCAATCACCGTCTTTGACAACTCACCGGGCGCCAGCTTGTCGGTGCCCTTGAACATCAGATGCTCGAGATAGTGCGCGATGCCGGACTTGCCCGGCTGCTCATCCGCCGCGCCGATCCGATACCAGACCATCTGCACCACGACCGGCGCGCGATGATCTTCGATTACCACGGTTTCCAGCCCGTTGGGCAGGGTGAAGTGCGAGATGCCATCGGGCATATCGGCCAGCGACATGGCTGGCAGGACGGCAAGGGCAGCGGTCAGGGTCAGGGCGCGCATCAAGAGCTCCGGAAAGGATGCGCGGAAACTGCCTTCTGCAGAGCCGCGGCGCAAGCGGGCCTCGCGCGTTTGTGTCGTGAACCGAAAATTCATCGCGCACCGCATGGATCGCCACGGCTTTTTGCGGCGCAAAGCACAGGTTGCGAAAAATCATGGCGGAATGCGCATATTTCATGGCTCTTCAGCCTGTTTTGGGCTGGCCAAGACAGATTTGATTTGCTTTTTATGTAGCTGTGATTAGCAAGCTTCATGCCCCCGAAGCCAAGGACGAGTAGTATGAGTTTCAGTGTTTCCGATCGGAACAGCTTGCCGGCTGTCCAGTTGCCCGGTGTTTCGCGCTTCAAGCAGACCACCGCGCTGATTGGCGCGACGCTGCTGTTCTGTATGCCCCTCGCGCAGGCATACGCTGACACCGTATATTACAACTACGAAGGGCCGGAGGATTCGCCCGAACCGCAGACCGGCGGTGTTTGGGCAGATTCGAACTCACACGATAACTGGATCGAACGGGATGAAGACACCGGCGAGTTCATTCCGGGCAATGATCGCTTTCGCAGCGGTGACGACGTCCATTTCCTTTCGACCACTGACACGCTTATCGAAATCGGGATTATTGACACCGTCGATCCGAATGACATCGTCATCGAAGACGGCACCTTCGAGTTTAACGCGATTGACGGCGACTCAGCGGTTGAAGCCTCTACGCTGACTGTCCTTTCCGGTTCGCGGCTCAATCTGGACGTCGATACCGTCATCGATCCCGGTGCGTCGGGTTCGGAAGCGGCTGTCAGCGTTGCTGGCACGCTGCTTGTTCGGGTCGATCGTGAACTGGAGGTTCTGGAGGATAGCATTGACGTGGTGTCCAGCGGCGATCTGATCGTGGGCGGCACTATCAGAGGTGACGTTTCGATCAACGACACCGGCACGATCTCATTTGGCACGTCGGGGTCGATCATAGGTCGACTGGACATCAATAGAACGGATGCAGTCGTCAACGGCAACGTGCGCGAGCTGTGGGTGAATGAGGGTGGAAGTGCGACCTTTGGCGGCGCTCAGTCACGGGCGCTCTGGGCGATAAACAACTATGGGACGCTGTCGCTGCGCGCCGGGACCTATTCGGGCGCGCTCTACAACGGCGGCGACCTTAATCTCGCCGAGAATGTCGGTATCGCCACGACGTCTGCCTCTGCGATTGTTGCATATAACTATGCCGATGGTACGATTCTGGCCGATGGTGGCGACCGCACACTGACGGTCAATGGCACGCTGGATAACCACGGGACGCTGGCCGGCGATGCTGCCGACAGCACACTGACAGTCGAGGCAACACGGATCGTCGTTCGTGATGGCTCGGTCTTTACTGGCAATGTTGTGCTGTCGGGGGCGATTGACAACGAAGCCGAGTTTGACCTTGCATATGCGCCTCAACTGGGTGGCACATTTACCAATCGCGCCGGCGCGACGGCGTCTGTCACGAATGCATCAGATGCAGTCGACGGCAACCAGCAAGACTTTATCAATACCGAAGATGCGGGTGTTGCGGCGAGTCTGAATATTGACGCAGGCAGTCTGACCAACCTGGCGGAACTGCAGAACAACGGCGGCTCGGTGCGGGTTTCCGAAGGCGCGGAACTGGGCGCTACGACGATCACGCATAACGCTGGCATCTTTACCAGCGCCGGCACACTGATCGGCGCGGTTACAGCAAATGCAGATGCCCAGATCGAGGACACGGTCAATGGGTCCTTTACAGTTGCCGACGGAACAACGACGGTCACAGGCGCGCTTGATTTCGGGGCCACGTCCGGCGGCGGGCTGCTTGCCGTAGGCACCGATGGCGAACTGGTTCTGAGCGATGGCATCACCGTTACAACGGCCAACCTGACCAGCACAGGTGCGGTCAATCTGGGAACGGGCGGGGTGGTCGATGGTGACCTTTCCTCTGGTGGCACACTGATCGGGACCGGCGAAGTCACCGGCGATCTGATCTTCACCGGAAATGGTACATTTTACGGCGGCACGAGCCTGACCGTCGATGGCGCGGTTGTGAACGATCGCAGCGGTTCTGTGCTGGTTTCGCAAATTACAGGGATCACGTTCGATCATTTGATCAACAGAAGTACGGCTGGCGCGTTGCTCATCAACCAGGCCAGAACCGTGGATATCACCAACGAAGCGGGCGCTTTGCTTGAGGTGAATCAGGCGGTCACCGGTACTGTGACAACGTTTGGCGCGACCAACCTGAGACATAACATTGTCGGCGCTTTGGTGGTCGCGGATGGGCTGACACGGATCGGCGTGCCGACACTGGGACTGGACACGCCGGTGAGGGTAGGTGGCCCTGATGGACTGACCCTTAGAATTGAAGAGGGCGGTGAACTGCGCGTAATCGAGGGTGATCTGACCTCGACGGGCGATGTTCGGGCCTTGGGCAAGCTGGACCTGCGTCCAGGTCGGGTCTTGACTGCTGCGAACGTGTATATTTCCGGTTCGGATGGCGCTACCGGGCTTAATGCCAGCTATCTGAGCGGGCAAATCGACGGAGCCCTGACCGTGACGCCCGATGGCACGGCGACTCTGGATGGCGTGACGGTCACCGGCACGGTGGTCAACAACAATATCATTCTTGGCAACGACGATAGTGGCGGTTCCGTTGTCATGCAAAATCGCTTTGTAAACCGCGGTACCGCCAGTTTCGGCAGCGAGACCAACGTGGCCGAGATTCGGGGCCAATTGGTCAACCAAGAGGGTGCTTACGCTGATATTATCGGCAATGTGACGGCAAGCACAGATCATCCCGGGGTGGTCATCAATTCCGGCGAGCTGCATCTGACGGGCAATGTCGCGGGAACGGTCAACAACTCTGGCGGTATTCTTGAGCTGACCGGCGATATGGGCAGGCTTATCAATGACGAAGACGGCAACGCCACGATCACCGGGGATGTGGGAACTGCCGGAGCATTGGCGTACTGGGACGTCGTCAACCGCGGCGATCTGATCCTGACCGGAAACGTGGCCAACAGCTTGCGGAACTTTGGCACTGCGAGGGTGACGGGTGCGATTGGAGGCAACGCGGTCTCGAACGAAGCTGGCCAATTGTATTTGTCCGGCAGTGTCGGTCAGGACATCCAAACCAATGGCGCCGATGCCGTTGTGCATATTGCCGGAGATACAACTGCCGCAGACCTGATCAATCAGGGCACGACAAATATTCAGACATCGGCGACGCTTGGTCTTGCGGCAGCAACCGTGAACAATGGCAGCGGCGCAAGACTGACCGTGAACGGGACGCTTGAGAATACCGACCCGGCGGCTGCGTTCGGCGTGCAGAACGACCAGGGCGGCGTCGTGGCGGTCACGTCGACCGGCACCCTGGATGGCGATCTGACCAATAACGGCGTCGCCAACATTGGCGGTAACATCACTGGCGATATCGTGAATAACGACAATAGCCCCGCGCCCGCTGATGCGGGTGTGCTGAACCTCTGGACCGTTGCCAATGTCGACGGCGCCGTGACCAATTCCGGGGTCGTCAACGTTACGGGTGGCGATCCTTCGTCGGACGGCACTGACTATGTTGTCGTGGCGGGTGGCGTAACGAACGCAACTGGCGGGACGGTAAATGTGACCGGCGCGCTGGATGCGGATATGCTGAACCAGGCGGGCGCGGACCTGAATCTGGATGGCGGCAAGATCGCGGGTGTTGTCACGAACGAAGCGGGCGCTGATATCCTGAGCACGAGCGGCTATATTGTCGGTGAGGTCAACAACTACGGCACATTCACGGTCGACCTTGATACCTTCGTTGAAGGCGACTTCAACAACTTTGAGGATGCGCTGGTCACGCAGACCGGCGGCATTTCTACGCTGACTGTCGATGGTGTCTTTACCAATGACGGAATCATCAGCGCCGGTGATTTCAGTGAGATCCGGATCGCCACCGAGAACTTCGTCAACGACGGCACGCTAGAAGGCAGCGTCGTCATTCTAGGCGACGTCAGCAATAACGGCCGCATCATCTATAGCAGCGACACCACTCTCACCGACGATCTGGAAAGCGCGGGCACCGTGCGGGTCTGGGCAACGGTGACCGGCGACGGCGACAATGCGATTGTGAACAACGGGCTGTTTGACGTCTCGCGGGGCGGAGAGCTGCTGAACGTCGCGACGGTCGAGAACAACGATGTCTTCGTCATCGAAGAGGGCAGCCGCGTCCAGACTGGCAGCTTTACCAACAATGCGGGCACGCTGGCCAATGCCGGCACGATCGAGGGCGACGTCAGCAATATGGCCGGGGCAGAACTGACCTCGACCGGCGTGATCGACGGTAATCTTTACAACGAAGGCATTGCCGAACTGTCGGGCACCATCACGGGCGACCTTGAAACGGCGGATGCACCCGGCACGACGACTGATATTGCCAATGTCGTAGGTGATCTGGCAATCGGCGGAAATCTGGACAACGGCGGCAGCCTGCTGACAGCCGCTGGCACAGAGCTTGCCGTGGCGGGTTCGTTCACCAACCAGAGCGGCGGCGATGTGGTCGCCAACGGCACGGTTGTCGCGGCCAATGTCGTCAACGGCGGCACCATGGCGCTGCGCAGCGGTTTGCAGGGCAACTTGCAGAACAATGGCAGCGCTCAGGTGAGTGGCACGGTGACCGGCGATGTAGCCAATAGCGGGACAGCCGGGCTTTCGGGCCGGATCCTCGGCATGCTGACCAATGACGGCGACACGAGTGTGGCCAGCGACCGGATTGATCTTACCGGCAACCTTCGCGTTGGTGCTGTCGTCAATAGCGGCGGGGCGCTGGTTGTGGCGAATGACCGCACCCTGCGTGTGGACAACAACCTGCGCAACACAGGCGATGGTCGGCTTGCCATTGATGGCAATGTGGTGGTCGGCGGGACGCTGCTGAACGATTCCAGCGAGCAATTGGTCATGGCGTCAGGCTCGAGGCTGACGGGTAACCTGCAAAATGAAACCAGCGCGCGTTTGAACGGAACCATTGACGGATCGGTGCTGAACCGCGGTCCGGCTGGCATGTCAGGTCGCATTACCGGCACGCTGATCAATGAAGGCGCCCGGCTGGAAACGACCGGCGATCTGGTGGTCGTCGGCGCCGTGGTGAACCGGCCGCAGCCTCTGACCCCGGGCACCCCTGCGCCGGGTTCGATGCAGCAGGCGCCAGGCGCCCCGACGACCTTGATTGTCAACGCGGCGACGACGATGACCGCCGGCGGCGGGCTGACCAACGAAGCAGGCGCAACCGTCCGCGTCGCCGGGCAGCTGAACGGCGACGTTGTGAACCGGGGCCTCTTCAGGCTGGAAAACCGCCTGCAAGGCGATCTGAACAATCAGGGCACCGCGTTCCTCGTGGGCGAGATCGACGGCAACCTGACTTATGCCGAGGGCAGCACGCTTGAGATTTCTCATGCAAGCAGGCCCCATGAACTGGTCGTCACGGGTATTTTCGACTCATTCAACGATTTCGCGGTGCAGGAAGAAGATACCCTGCAAGTCGGTCGCTATATCAACCGCGCCGAGAACGAATTGACGGTCGCTGGTAATATGAGCGGCCTGATCGAAAACGATGGCAGCCTTGTTGGTATTGATGGCGGGCAGATCGGAAGCCTGACGAACCAAGGCAGCTTTGATGTTGGCGGTAGTTTCGCGTTGAACGGGTCGATGACCAATGATGGCACCGTCAATATGGCCGATAACGGCGTTGCGACGGACGTGCTGACGATCAATGGTTCGGTCAGCGGTGCGGGGACCTATGCCCTGAACCTCGATATGAATGCCAATGGTGGTGCTGGCGCATCCGATCTGGTCGTTGTGCGCGGCGGTGCGGTCACCGGGTCGATCCTGCTCAGCTTTGATGACGAAACTGTCGCGGGTGGCGCAACCGACGCGTCCAAGCGCATTCTTGTCTTTGATGTCGATGGCAGCCAGGGCAGTGCCAACAGCTTTACCTATTCAGCCGAAGGCCTACCGGCCGCCAGCGAACGGGTCATCTACTCGGTCATTCAGGACGGCGCTTCGGGCGACCTTTATATGACCGACGCGATCAACCCTGCCCTGGGTGCTCTGTCGGGCAACCTGGCGCTGACACAAAGCCTGATCGGCTCGGTCGTCAACCGGCCTTCCAGCCCCTTTGTTCCGGGGCTTGCCGGCGGCGCGGGCGAAAAGCCTTGTGGCGCCGGGGCCTGGGCGCGGGCGCTAGCAGGTCGCGCCAGTGCGACGGGTCAGACCTCGTCTGGTGACTTCTCGATCGCAAGTTCGATCGAAGCCAGCTATCGCGGTCTGCAATTCGGCGGCGATCTGGCCTGTTTCGAGGGCAGCGTCAGCGGATGGAACGTCGCCATGGGTGTGATGGGCGGCGTCAACGACGGAACCACCACGCAGCCGGTCTATGTCAACGACCCGACCGATCCTTCGCAACTGACCGACGTTCTGGGCAGCATCAATAACGGTGATTTCCGCCAGCTCTACGGCGGCGTCTATGCGACGGCCAGCCGTGATCGCTGGTTCCTTGACCTGCAGATGCGGCGCGAACGGACCAGCTTTACCATCGACAACCAGCCGGTCGGGGCCGACAATCTGGGTCTGCAACTGCGCGACTCTGGCTTTGACAGCAACGCGACCACGATCAGCGGTGCCGTCAGCTATGCCTATACGCTGCCGCGCGAGGGCTGGCTGCTGGTTCCGACTGCCGGTTTCGCCTTCTCGAACCTGTCGGTTGACCCGATCTACTTCGAGGACGGGTCCGAGTTGCGGATCGAGGACAGCAAGAACCGTGTCGGCTTTATCGGCGGCACCGTGTCCAAGACCTTTGTCAACCAAGAGCGCAAGTCGATCATCAACACCTATGGCACCGCGACGATCTATAAGGACTTTGCGCCCGAAACGGCCTCGGTGTTCGTCATGCGCGACAGTGACGGCACGACCGAGCGGGAAGACGGCCTGACCTCCAGCAACCTCGGCACCTATGGTGAACTCAGCTTTGGTGTGAACTATTCCAAGGTGCTCGAAGCCGGCAGCGCTGGCAAACCACGGCAGTTCAACGCCTCGGTCAGGGTCGATGGGCGGACGGGCGACGTGCTGGACAGCTATGGTGTGACAGCGCAGATCCGCCTTCAGTTCTAAGCAGGGCGTGGTTTGGGGTCTTGACCACGCAGGCCGGGTCGCGGATTGTCTGCCGCGCCCGGCGCTATAACGAAAACGGGGAAATCCATGTCCTGGTTCAGCAAGGTCGCCTGGAAAGAGGGGTTGTTTCTACAGCCCCAGCATCTGCAGCAGGCCGACCGCTATCTCGAAAACCTGGTCCGTTCGCGGACCTCGGTCATCACGCCCTATCCTTGGGGCTTGTCCGAGATGCAGATCGACCGCGACATGGCCCAGCAGGGGCGGATCGGGCTCAGGGCTGCGACTGGCATCATGCCCGACGGCACCCCGTTTGACGCACCCGGCACCGGCCCTTTGCCGACGGCAATCGAGGTTCCGGACGATGCGGCGGGCAGCTTTGTCTGGCTGACCCTGCCTGACGTTTCGCCCAATACCCGTGACGCCTCGCCCTTGGACGAAGGCAGTGCGACGACGCGTTGGGGCGTGGTCGCCGAGACGGTGGGCGACAGCGCCAGCAGCGCCCGGATCGAGCAGGTGCTGGAACTGGCCGTGCCGCGCTTGGAACTGGTTGTGCGCAAAACCGCCCGTCCGGGATATCAGAACCTGCGTCTGGCGCGGATCACCGAAGTGCGCGACGGGGTGGTCACCTTTGACGATACGATCCCGCCACCCTCGCTGATCCTGTCGGCGCATCCGCAGGTTGCCGGCTGGCTGACACGCGTGATCGGCTGGATCGAGGCGCGACTGGAAACCTTGGCGCGCTATGCCAGCGATCCCTCGGCTGGCGGCGGGATGCAGGCCTCGGATTACCTGATGCTGATGTGCCTCAACCGCCAGATTGGTGTGCTGCGTCACCTCAATTCGATGCACGCCGTCCACCCCGAGCGCTTGTATGAACAACTGGTCGGGCTGGCCTGCGAATTGGCGACCTTTGACAACGCCACCCGTCTGGCCCCGCAATACGAAGCCTATGATCATGCCGATCCCAAGGTCAGTTTCGGTCCGGTCGTGCAGGACATCCAACGCCTGCTGAGCCGCGACATTGGTCGTGCGATCCGGCTGAAGCTGCGTCAGGTGCGCCAGAACAGCTATATCGCGCAGGTCGACGACCGCAATCTGTTCCGCGAGGCGACCTTTGTCGTCGAAGTCGAAAGCGCCAAACCGCAGGGGCAGGTCCAGACCCAGTTCCCGGAACTGTGCAAGGTTGGCCCGAACACCCGCATGAACGACATCGTCAACAACAACCTGCCCGGCATTCCGTTGCAGCATCTGCCCAACCCGCCGCGGCAGATCCGCGTGTTGTCCTCGAATGTCTATTTCCGGCTGGAAAAGAACGTGCCCCTGTGGCGTGAATTCTCAACTGCCCCGGCCATCGGCATGCATTTCGCCGGTGACTGGCCCGAGCTTAAGCTGGAGCTGTGGGCCATTCCGGAGAAAGCGTAATGGCAGGCGGGCGCGATGACGACGAAAAGACGGTCTTTGGCGGGCCGCTGCCCGGTGCGGGGCAGGGCAAGCCGCAGGGTGGCAAGGATCAGACCCGCGCGCCGGCCTCGGACAGCCCGTTCGTCCAGGGCAACCCGCCCCGGGGCGCTGCCTCCGGCGACGAGGATCGCACGGTAATTGGCGGGTCAACGCCTGTGCCCCCGCCGGGACGGCAGGGACATGGTGGCGGTCACCCTGAATCGGGCTCTCCGTTTGGACAGCGACCTGCCGACCAGCAGGGCTGGGATTATAGCCGCAACTCGCCCCCTGCCGCGCCGCCGCAGCAAGGCTGGACGCCGCAACGACCGGAAAGCGGAAACACCTGGATCGGCGGGCCGCAGCAGCCCTATCAGCCCGGTCAGCAGCAACAGCCCTATCAACATGGCCAGCAACCCTATCAACACGGCGGCCAGCAGCCGCCGCAGCAGGGATGGCCCGGTCAGGCGCCGGCTTACGGCAATATCGGCAGCGCGGCAGGCGGCGGCGATCGCGGCTTTTTCCCCGATATCCCGCGTGACCGGCCCGCCGCCGCGCCGATGCAGGGACCAAAGATCCCCTTGCAGCAGGCATTGCAGGTCAAGGGTCTGGGCAAAGGCGCCTCTACCAATCCGATCCTTGCAGCCTCCGCGCCGCTTTTGATCCTGCTGGGGCGGCTGCGCACCGGCCTGGTCGAGATGCAGGCCGCGCCGCTGATGGATCACGTCACCCGCGAGATCGACCAGTTCGAACGCAACATGCTGTCCTCGGGCGTGAACCCGCATGAGGCGGCGGTGTCGAAATACGTGCTGTCGGGTACAGCGGACGATATCGTGCAGAACCTGCCCGGCGCTGATCGCGGCGACTGGCTGCAATATTCGATGGTCGCGCGGTTCTTTGGCAAGCGCGATTCGGGTGTCGGGTTCTTTCAGGAAACCGAAAAGGCGATGCAGGCCCCGGGGCAGTATTACAACCTGTTGGGCCTTATCCTGACCTGCCTCAATCTTGGCTTCGAGGGCCAGTATCGCACCATGCCCAATGGCGGGGTCGAGTTGTCCCGCATCCGCAATGCGATCTATGAAACCCTGCGCCGCGTCACGCCGCGCCCGGACGAGGATATATCTGTCACCTGGGCGCCTGTGGTGCAGGGCAAGGGGCGCCGCTTTGCCGCCATATCGGTTCCGGCAATCCTGGGCGGCGCTGCCATTTTGCTGCTGGGCGCTTATGCCACGTTTTCCACGCTGATCAACCGCGATGGCGCGCAGGCCGCCGAAGCGCTGCGGGCGCTGCATCCGGGCAACGCGACCATCGCCATCGAACGGACACCCGGACCGGTCTATGTCGCCAGTCAGGAACAGCTGGATCGTATCCGCGAAGCCTTTGGTCCCGAAATCGCCGAGGGCACGGTCAGTGTGGGCGAAAAGGGCGATTATATCTATGTCCGCGTCGGCAATCAGTTGCTGTTCGACAGCGGCGCATTTGACGTGATCGAGGCGTTCCAGCCGATGGCCGAACGCATCGCAACGATCCTGAACGAAGAAGGCGGGCCGGTGCTGATCCAGGGCTATACCGACAACGTTCCGATGTCGGGGCGCGGTCGCTTCAAGACCAACGAAGAACTGTCGCTGGCCCGTGCGGAATCGGTGCGTGACATGCTGGCGACCAATATCGATGACGCCACGCGGGTCACCGTCGAGGGACGCGGCGAGGCCGATCCGGTTGCGGACAACACCACCCCGGACGGACAGGCGCAGAACCGCCGGGTCGAGGTGATGCTGGCACAGGAGGGCACGTATTGAGGATCCTTGGCATCCCCATGCCCCGCCTTCGCGTTCGCAACCAGCCATGGCTGCGGATACCGCTGACCATTCTGGGTCTGATCCTGTTTGCCGTGGCCGTCTGGATCGGTCTGCCGATGACGGGTTGGGGCATGGGCAGCACGGTCTGGTTCCGCCTGACGGTGATCGGCATTGTCTGGGGCATCTTTTTCCTGGTCTGGTTCATCCGTTGGCGCAGGCGGGTCCGCGCCGCCCGTGAGATCGAGGCCGCACTGGTCCCCGAACTGCCCAAGGGTGACGGCAAGGAACTGGCCGAGCGGATGGAAACCGCCCTGGCCACGCTCAAGAAATCGGGCGGCGCGTCCTATCTTTACGACCTGCCCTGGTATGTGATCATCGGCCCGCCCGGCGCGGGCAAGACAACGGCGCTGGCCAATTCGGGGATCGAGTTCCCGCTGTCTCAGTCAGAGGCGGTGTCAGGGTTCGGCGGCACGCGCTACGCGGATTTCTGGTTCGCCGAAGACGCGGTTCTGATCGACACTGCCGGGCGCTATACGACGCAGGACAGCGACGCCGAGGGCGACAAGGCCAGTTGGGATGCGTTCCTTGAACTGTTGAAGAAATCGCGGCCCAACCAGCCGATCAACGGCGTGATCCTGTCCTTCTCGGTCGAGGACATGATGACCGAGGACCCGGCCACGCTGGCCCAGCACGCCGAAACGGTGCGCGCCCGTCTGGCCGAGGTGCATCAGGTGCTCAAGGTCGATTTCCCGGTCTATGTGATGTTCACCAAGGCCGACCTGATTGCGGGTTTCCGCGAGTATTTCGCCAGCTTCAGCCTGAGCCGGCGCAAGCTGGTCTGGGGCGTGACCTTCCCGACCGAGGACCGCAAGGCGATCACGGTCGAGGCGGTCCCGGCCGAATTCGACAAGCTGGTGTCGCGCCTGTCCGATGAGGTCATCGACCGCCTCAGTGAGGAACCTGACGGCATTTCGCGCATCGCCATCTTTGGCCTGCCCGGCCAGATGGCGCTGCTGCGTGACAATGTCAGTGATTTCATGCGCCGTGTGTTCGAGCCGACGCGGTATAAGACCAACGCCATTCTGCGCGGCTTTTATTTCACCTCGGGCACGCAAGAGGGCACACCCATCGATCAGGTGCTGGGTGCCATGAACAAGGCCGGCGGTGACGTGACCTTCCAGCCCGATTTCATGTCGGGCAAGGGCAAAAGCTATTTCATCCACGACCTGATGCGTCGGGTGATCTTTGCCGAACAGGGCTGGGTCAGTCTGGATGAAAAGGCCGTGCGCAGGTCGATGATCCTGCGCGGACTGGCGTTTGGCGCGATCGCGGCGGTGACGCTGGCCGGGCTGACGGCATTCGGCGTCAGCTATTGGCGCAACAACCGGCTGGTGAACACGGCTGAGGCGGAAACGGTGGCCTATGCAAACGCCGTGTCGCAGGAATTGCAGCGACAGGTCATCAGCGATCCTGACCTGACCCCTGTTCTGCCGCTGCTGAACGATCTGCGCGGCATCCCCGCCGGTCTGGGCCCAAGCGGCTATACGGAACGCTTCGGCCTGTCGCAGCGTGACCGGGTGGATGCCGCAGCCGAGGACGCCTATTCAGATGCGTTGGAGCGGATGCTGCGGCCGCGCATGGTGCTGGATCTGGAACAGCGGATACCGCAGATCATCCGCGACGGTGAAACCACCGAAATCTATCGTGCGCTCAAGGTCTATCTGTTGCTGGGCGGGCAGGGCGAAAAGAGTGATGACGACGCCATCAAGACCTGGTTCGATCAGCGCTGGCGCGAGCTTTATACCGACCTCGCCGGGATCGACATGCGCGAACAACTGGGCCAGCATCTGGCCTCGATGCTGGTGCTGGACAATGACCGAGAGTTGCTGGTCGACATTGATCAGACCACGGTTGATTCAGCGCGTCAGGCGATTGCGCAATTGCCGGTCGACGAACAGGCCTATGCGATCCTGCAGGACGGTGTCGCGGCCTCGGGGTTGCCGGAATGGACCCTGATCGGGGCAACCGACCCCAATGGCGATATCGTCTTTGCCACCCGCGATGGCACGGAACTGTCGCAGATGGTCGTGCCGGCGATGTACACTTATGAGGGCTTCTGGTCGTATTTCTTCCCCGGCCTGGAAGAGGTCGGCCAAAAGCTGCGCGACGATCAGTGGGTGTTGGGCGATATGGCTCAGGTGGCCGAGATAGAAGAACGCCTGAACCGCTTGGATCGGGATCTGATGGAACGGTATCGCCGCGACTTCAAGTCAGCCTGGGATGGCGTCCTTAACAATCTGTCGTTGACCAACCTGTCGGCTGACAAGCCGCGCTATCAGGTGCTGGAGGCCGCCGTGTCGGCCAGCGCCTCGCCGATCCTGGCACTGGTCAAGTCGGTCGACAGAGAAACCCGGCTGACCATGGAATTCGAAGGCATGGACGACGAGTCCGCCGCTGCGATCGGTGGTGAGGGTGGCGAGGATGCGGCAGCCGATGTGGGCGGCCAGGTCGGCGGCGCCTTTGCCAACAGGATCCGCAGCCGGTCCACGGGCGTTCAGCGTATCTTGCTGGATGCGGCCGCCAATAATGCCAAAGAGCAGGCCAATATCGGTGGCGGCGGTGGCAGCGGCCAGACAGAAAGCGCGATCCGCCCCATCGAACTGATTGCCGAGGATTTCGAGAATTGGCACGAATTGCTGCGGGGCGAGGTCGGAAAACGCCCGGTCGACACCCTGCTGGGCAATTTGGGTGCCGTCTGGCAGAACCTGCGCCTGGCCGAGCAAAGCCCCGATCAGTCAGCGGCGGTGCTGCCGTCGCTTCTGAACAGTCTGACGCAATATAACAGCCAGTTGCCCGATCAGCTTGCAGGTCTGGTCAATGAGGCCGAGGCCGATTTCCAGGAGGATGCAACCGATGCCAGCCTGGAGCAGATGAACCGTGCGCTGTCTGACCGGATCACCTTTTTCTGCCGCGAGAATATCACCTCGGCCTATCCCTTCGGAAACTCGGCGCGCAGCCTGTCCATCGACAACTTCGCCCGCTTCTTCGGTCCGGGCGGCGATATGGAAAAATATTTCACCGAGTATCTCGAACCCTATGTCGAGCGCAGCTCTGATGGTCTGCGCTATCGTCAGGACAAGCCTTTGGCCGGTCGCATGTCGACCGCCGCGCTGGCCCAGTTCCAGCGTGCCGAGGTCATCCGTCAGGCATTTTTCGCCGGCGGCGGCACAGCGCCAAGCGTCGATATCACCGTGGCTCAGGTCGATGCCCATCCGACGGTGGAAAGCGCGATGCTGTCGATCAATGACGCGATCGTTCCCACGGTGGTCGGGTCATTGCCGCAGACGATCACCTGGCCCGGCACCGGCAAGGCCACCGTGCTGCAGCTCAGCCCCGCGCTGAACGGGCAGTCGCAGTTGCGCTTTGAGGGCAGTGCCTGGACGATCATGCAGTTTCTGGATGCCGCCAGTTCGGCCAGCCAGAGCGGCGATACCCTGCGCGCGACTTTTGTGGTGGGCGGGCGTTCGATCACCTATGATTTCACCATCAACGCGGTGAAGAACCCCTTTACCATGAGCGAGTTGCGGCAGTTCGAATGCCCGCAAAGCCTGGAATAGAGAGCGGCGACAGGAAAGGCGATGGCATCACCCGGCATCTATGGCAAGCATCCCGGTTTCGGCGATTTCATATCCGCCGGACTGCCCGCTCTGGCGGAAAGCCACATGGTGCCCTGGTGGACCGAATTGCTGTCGGCCACGCGCGACTGGATGGGCGATGGATGGGACGCTGCCTGGGATACGGCGCTGCCGATCCGGTTCTGGATTGGGGGCGCGATCTGGGGCGGCGCGCATCTGCGCGGTGTTGCGCGGGCCAGCCACGACAAGGTGGGTCGGCGGTTCCCGCTGATCGCCGTTGCCGAGACGGCAGGCTCGCCACCGATGCTGGAATCCGATCAGGGCTTTTATCGCGCGGTCGAAATGGAACTGGCCGCGGATCTGCCATCGGCCGAGGATTTGCGCGGGCGACTGGCCGCGCGTACTGGACAAGCCAATGCTGCGGGGCCGGTCGATGCCGCCGTATCGGCGACATTCTGGGCGGCCAATCCGGCGCTGGATGTTGCCGAGCTGCTGACCCAGCTTGACGTGACGGATCGCGTTCGCGCTGTCGGCGCGCGCAGCTATTGGTGGGTTGCCGCGGGCGAGAATCGGGCAAGTGCGGTGCTGGCCTGTGACGGCTTGCCGCAACCGGGTGAAATGGCATGGCTGCTTGCGGGGGTGCAGGCCGATATGCTGACAGCAACGAAAGCACGGGCAGAAAGCCCTGGAATAAATGCGGATAGTGAGGGTGGGGATGCCGGGCGATAACGATCTGTTCTTGTTCGAGACGGGGGCCGACAGCGATACCGGCCGGCTGCGCGAACATAATGAGGACAGCTATCTGACGCTGCCATTGGCCGGCGTCTGGGTTGTTGCCGACGGCATGGGCGGGCATCAGGCCGGCGACGTGGCCAGCGCCATCATCACCGACGAAATCGAAAGCGTCGGCGTGCCGGTCTCGTCGCAGGACCAGCGTGCGCGCGTGTCCGAACGGCTGGATCGGGCGCATAATCGCATTCTCGCGCATTCGGCGGAAATGGGTCATGTGACCATCGGCGCGACCGTCGTGACGTTGCTGATCTATGAGGCGGGCTTTGTCTGCATGTGGGCCGGCGACAGCCGCATCTATCTGATGCGCAATGGGCGCCTGTCACGCCTGACCATCGACCACAGCGAGGCGCAAGAGTTGCTGGCCGCTGGCGCGATCACCGAGGAAGAGGCGCGAAACTGGCCGCGCAAGAACGTCATCACCCGCGCAATCGGCATCCATGACGGCCCGAATTACGAGGCTGTCACCGGCAGTGTGCGCGATGGCGACGTGTTCCTTTTGTGCAGCGACGGGCTGACCGAACATATGCTGGATGAGGAACTGGCAGCGGTTCTGGCCGATACGAGCATGGGCTCGCAACAGATGGTCGACAGGTTGGTTGACGAGACGCTGAACCGGGGTGCGCGCGACAATGTCACGGCCATCGTGGTACGATGCCTGCCGCGCAGCGATGAGGTGGACAAGGGTTGAGCAGCGAGCGCGACAACACCGGCGATAAGAAGGATCAGACGGCAATCAAGCCGGCCGGTCTGACGGCTGATGATCGCACGCAATTGTCCGACCGCCCGACGCCAACTCCTACACCGCTGCCATCCTCTTCGTCACCGCCGCAGCCCCGTGGCGCGCCGGTGCGCCGAGGCGATGCGTCGATTCCCGATAATGCCGCGCCGACGCAGGGCGTTCTGGCGGATCGCGTTGTCGAACCGGGCGTTCTGATCAACAACAATTACCGCATCCAGCGGATGTTATCCGCGGGCGGTATGGGCGAGGTCTACAAGGCCGAGAACGTCTTTACCGGCGATCCTGTGGCGCTGAAGATCGTGCTGCCCAGCCTGGCCAGCGATGACGGCATCATCCAACTGTTCAAGCGCGAGGCCCGGATTCTCGGGCAGCTGAACGACAGCGCCATCGTCAGATACCATAACTTTGTGCTGGATCAGGGCCTTGGTCGATATTGCCTGATCATGGAATATATCGACGGCAATACGCTGTGGGATCAGGTCGACAGCTTTGGCCCGATCACGCCCGACCCGGCGCTGCATCTGATCCAGCGGCTCGCGCATGGGCTGGGCAAGGCGCATTCGCGCGGGGTGACGCACCGCGACCTGTCGCCTGACAATGTGATGCTGCGCGCCAATCGGATCGAGGATGCGGTGCTGATCGACTTTGGCATTGCCCGTGCCGTCGACTTTGGCGAAGGCACCCTGGCCGGGCGCTTTGCCGGCAAGTTCAAATATGTGTCGCCCGAGCAGTTGGGTCACTACGGCGGCGAGATCGGTCCGGCGGCGGATATCTATGGCATGGCGCTGATGATGGCCGCCATTCTGCGCGGCAAGGCGCTGGATATGGGCTCGTCCGCGGTCGAGGCTGTTGATGCCCGGCGCGACATACCCGATCTGTCTGGCCTGCCGCACGAGATCTATCCTCTGCTGCAATATATGCTTGAGCCTGACCCGAAGGCCCGGCCAGCCTCGATGAACGAAGTGGCCGAAATGGCGGCGGACCCGACCCGCATTCCGGTGCGCTATCGGATGCCGCTTTGGGGTCAGAAGGATGAGAAGACCGGGCGGCTGGTGACCGGGTCGCTGTCTGGTGCGGTGTCTGCCCATGGGATCGAGCTTACGTCGGACAGCCCTTTCGGTCCGGTCGTGGCGCCAGCAGAGGCCGAAGTCGCGACGCCGCAACGACCGACGCGCGCGAAATGGCTGCCCTATTATGCCGGCGGCGCGGCGCTTGCGCTGCTGCTGGCGGTGGGTGTCTGGGCGATGCTGCGCGGTGATGATGCCGCGCCGCCGGAAACCCCGGTCGAGACGGCCGCTCAGGTGGCAGAGGGCGACGGTCGGGTCTTGCCGCCCCGAGATCTGGGCACGCGCGAGGGGTTTCTGGCGAATTTCGATCTGGGCGCCTGCGCTCAGGTTCAGCGCGTTTCCTCGGGTATGGATTCCGGCAAGCTGATGGCGTTGTCGGACCGGCAGATCGACTTTGATCCGCTGTTGAACGCCTATCAGTCCCGCTTTGACGCGCGGCCTGCGGTGATCACGCGCCGCATTGCAGCAGGGCAATGCCCGGCGGTCGACTTTGTTCGTGCCCTTCAGGGCCGGTCCGAAGCCCCCCCGGTCTTGTCATTGGATTCCGAAAGATTGCCCGAGGGGGGTACGGTCGTGGGGCGTCTGCGCGAGGCGCAGGGGCGCACGATCTGGTTGTTTCTGGTCGCGGCCGATGGCGGGGTTCATGATCTGTCGTCGCGACTGCAGCCGCAGGCCGATGGCAGCTTCACCTTTGGTTTTGGCCTTGCCCTGCAGGATCTGACCGAGGCTGCGCCGCAATTGATCGTGGCGCTGGTCAGCCGGGGCTCGCTGGTCGGCCCCACCGCTGCCGCTGCCGGTGCGGCAAGCGCTACGATCTTGCCCGATGTCCGCGACGAGATCACCGAAGGCGGTGGCTTCGCCGCCGCCGACATTGCCTATTTCGAGCTGACGCCGGACGGCTGAGAGGTTGCGCAGCCCGTCCTGTGCGGCGACAGTGGCATCAACCCAGAAAGACCAACCCGGAGGATATCATGACTTTCCGACCTCGCCTGGCCGCCGCCGCTCTGGCCCTTGCCGCGACCGCGCTACCTGCGCAGGCAGAGACGCAGCTGACCTTCAAATCAGCCAAGACCGGCACCTCGTATTATCAGATGGGGGTCGAGTTGGCCGAAGCCGTGAAAGCTGCATCCGACGGGGAGTTGATCCTGACCGTCGAGGAAAGCCAGGGCTCGGTTCAGAATGTGATGGAGGTACGGGCACGTGGCGGTGATTACATCTTTACCTCGCCGCCCTCGCTGGTGGGTAGCGCACAAGAGGGCGCCGGACCCTTTGACGGCAAGGGCGATCCCAAATTTGCCGAGATCCGGGCGCTGTTTCCAATCCCTTCGCTGACCATGCATTTCGTCGTTGCTGGCACCGAGGGCGGGCGCGAGATGTCCGAGCTGGAAGGCAAGAGCGTGCTTTTGGGCAAAGGCACCTTCAGCGCGACCGAGGGTGAGAAATATCTGGATCTGTTCGGTCTGATGGACAAGGTGACGATTGCAGATGCGGAACTGTCGAATGCCGGCGATGCCCTGAAGAATGGCCAGATCGACGCCTTTGTCTCGGCCAGCAGCTGGCCCGCACCCAATATCATCGAGGCCGCAGCCGGCACCGGCGTTCGTATCTTGTCGCTGAGCGATGAGCAGGTCGAACAGACCGGTCAGGCGCGGGTCGAGATCCCGGCAGAGACCTATCCGGGCCAGACCGAGGATATCGTGACCACGGGCCTGCCGGTCGTGGCCTTTACCACCACCGCGATGGACGAAGAAACCGCCTATCAACTGACCCAGGACTTCTGGGAAACCCGGGAAAAGCTGGCCGAAACCGCCGCATGGTGGGCAGGCGTCAGCCCCGATCAGGTGGCCGAAATCGGTGCGCTGCATCCAGGTGCCAGGCGCTACTACGACGAAGCCGGCATTGCGACGGGCGGATAAGGTGCAAGACGGGGCAAGGGACCTGCCAGGGATGATGGCAGTTGATCATTCTGGCGGGTGGCTTGCCCTGGCTGCGTCCACCCGCGCAACCGCGCCGGGCGGGTGTGGTTATTATCCCTCGATTGTCTCCGCCACATGACCGAGGCGGGCCGACCCACGATCCTGGCGCTTATCGCCGCAGCACTGCTGGTCGCCTTTCATCTGGGGCTGATCTTTTACGGCCTGACGCCGAACCTGATCGCCCGGCCACTGCATATGGCGCTGATCCTGCCCTGGATCTTTTTCTTCACCGGCCCGCAGCCCGCCGTTCAACGCTTCACCGGTTGGCTGTTGGGCGGGCTTGGGATTGCCGCCGCCTGCTGGATCGCCTGGAACGCCGATATGCTGGCCGATCAGTATGGGTTTGTCGAAACGCCGTTCCAGTACGGCGTCGGCATAGTGTTGTTGCTGACCGTGTTAGAGGCGGCACGCCGTGCGATCGGCTGGCCCTTGCCCATCGTGGCCGCGCTGGCCCTGGCCTATGCGTTCTGGGGTCAGCATATTCCGGGCGAATTTGGCCATGCACCGTTGCCCTTGCCCAGCCTGATGGGCACGCTGACGCTGGCCGAAGGCGGCATCTGGGGCACGCTGACCGGCGTGTCGGTGGGGGTGGTGGCGATCTTTGTCATCTTTGGCGCGGTACTGAATGCGGGTGAGGCCGGGCAGGGCTTCATGAACCTGGCCGCCGCTGCTGCAGGCCGTTTGCGGGGCGGGGCGGCCAAGGTGAGTGTGCTGGCCTCGGCCCTGTTCGGGTCGATCTCGGGCTCGGCCTCTGCCAATGTGGCCTCGACCGGGGCGGTGACGATGCCGGCGATGGTCAAGCTGGGCTACCCCAAGCGGATCGCGGGCGCGGTCGAGGCCGTTGCGTCGTCCGGTGGGCAGATCATGCCACCGCTGATGGGGGCGGGGGCCTTTGTCATGGTCGAGTTGACCGGCGTACCCTATACCGGCATCGTTCTGGCCGCCACGCTGCCCGCCATTCTGTATTTTCTGGTCGTCTGGATCGGCATCGACGCCTATGCCCGACGGTTTGACCTGCGCGGCATCGCGTCCGATGACCGGCCCGAGGCTCGCACTGTGATGATCACCTCGGGCTTCTTTCTGGTTCCCTTCACCATCTTGATGGTGGCCATGTTCGGTCTTGGCTACACCCCGCAATTCGCCGCCTGCCTTGCGATCATTGCGGCGACCGTCTTGTTGCTGTTCGGCGCAGATTTCCGCTTTGACGCGCGCCGCGCCGCCGGGCGGATGCAAGACGCGCTTATCTCATCGGCCCGTCAGGTCGCGATGATCGCGGCGATCATTCTGTGCGCCTCGATCATCATCGGTGTGCTGGCGGTGACGGGGCTGGGGGTCAAGATCACCTCGCTGATCCTGTCGGCCTCGGGCGGCATGCTGTGGCCATCCCTGCTGCTGACGGCGCTGGCCTGTCTGGTTCTGGGGATGGAGGTGCCGACCACCGCTGCCTATGTCATCTGCGTCTCGGTCGCGGGCCCGGCGCTGGTGCAATTGGGGCTAGAGCCGCTGCAGGCGCATCTGTTTGTGTTCTGGTTCGCGCTGTTGTCCACGATCACACCGCCGGTCGCCGGCGCTGTCTTTATTGCCGCCGGAATGGTGGGTGAAAACTGGGTCAAGGTGGCGCTGACGGCCATGGCCTTGGGGGTCGGGTTGTATCTGATCCCTCTGGGCATGATCGCCAATCCCGAGGTGATCGCACTTGCCACCACGCCGGTCCGGGCGCTGCTGGCAGCAGCCGAGATCGCGGTCGGGGCCGCGTTGATTTCGCATGCCTTGATCGCTGAACGACGGCCGCTGCGCACGGCGCTGTTTGCGCTGGCTGGCTTTGGGGTTCTGTTCGCAAGGCCGCTTTGGGCCGCATTTGGGTAGCGGGGCCCGGGATCAGCGTGCAAACTTGTCACGAGATGGCGATAAATGGCGTTTTGTGGTTTCCCTGAGGCCTCGGAACGCTATTTTCGCGGCGAAAAGTCGCGGCCAATTATTGTAAAATTCCCGCGAGCACCTAAGTGTTGTATACAATAGTATACAGGTGAAGATGGCCATGTTTGATACGTTTTTGACCTCCCCATACCTGCCCTTTACGATCGCATTCGCGATGTTGTTCGGCCTGTTGCTGCTGGAACTGGTCTTTGCCTTTGTGGGTGGCAGTTTGCTGGGCGCAGGTGGCGAGGGGATCGAAGGTCCGGACATTGGCGCGCCCGATATAGATGTCGCCGATCTGGAAATCGATTTCGACGGGCTTGATATCGACGCCGCCGATCTGGAGGTCGCCGAATTTGACAGCCCCGATGGCGCAACGCCGGATGGCGCGGCCAGTGCGGGTGGCATTGCGGGCTGGCTGGGCTTTGGCAAGATGCCGGCGCTGATCTGGCTGGCGGCGGTTTTGCTGGGATTTGGTGCCTCGGGCTATCTGATCCAAAGCGTGGCACAGGGCGTCCTTGATCGGCCCTTGCCGGCGGTGATCGTCGTCGTTCCCGCGGCTGTTCTGGCATTGGTGTTCGCGGGCCGTTTCGGCGCGGGGTTCGCCCGCATCCTGCCCAAGACCGAGACCCAATCGCTGTCCGAACGCCATCTGGGCCGCCGCATCGGCTTGATCACACAGGGCACAGCGGCGCGTGGCCGGCCGGCAGAGGTGCGCGTCACGGACAGATACGGCAACAATCACTACCTGCGTGCGGAACCGCTGCAGGATGACGAAACACTGCCGCAGGGGACCGAGGTGCTGGTCCTGCGTTTGCGGCGGGAAACCGGATACCTGCTGGTATCGCTTTCACAATAATCGCTTTGAGTTGAGGAACTGATTAATGGATATTGTCACACTATCTGTCATTGTCGGCGGTTTTATCGCCTTTCTGGTGCTGACCGGCTTGGTCCTGGCACGACTGTATCGCCGCGCCACGCGCGAGGTCAGCCTGGTGCGGACCGGTGCCGGCGGCAAGAAGGTCATCATGGATGGCGGCACGATCGTTGTGCCTTTGCTGCACGAGGTCAGCCCCGTCAACATGAAGACCCTGCGCCTCGAGGTGCAGCGCAGTGACGAGGCCGCGCTGATCACCAAGGACCGGATGCGGGTCGATGTGGGGGTCGAGTTCTATGTCTCGGTCCAGCCCACCGACGAAGGCATTGCACGGGCAGCGCAAACGCTTGGCGCGCGCACTTTTGACATCGACCAGCTGCGCGAGATGATCGAGGGCAAGCTGATCGACGGTCTGCGCGCCGTGGCTGCGCAGATGACCATGGACGAGTTGCACGAAAACCGTGCGGACTTTGTGCAAGAGGTGCAAAACACGGTTTCCGAGGATCTGCTGAAGAACGGTCTGTCGCTGGAAGCCGTTTCGCTGACCGCGCTGGATCAGACGCCCTTCGAGGCGCTGGACGAAAACAACGCCTTTAACGCGGTGGGTATGCGGCGACTGGCCGAGGTCATCGCCGTGTCCAAGAAAGAGCGCGCCAATATCGACGCCGAAGCCGAGGTCGAGGTGCGTCGTGCGGCCATGACCGCGCAACGTCAAAAGCTGCTGATTGAACGGGACGAGGAACAGGCCCGTATCGAACAGTCACAACAGATCGAGACGCTGAAGGCCGCACAGCAATCCGAGGTCGCCGCCCGTCGCGAGGATTCGATGCGCGAGACAGAGCGCTCGCGGATCGCCCGCGAAGAGTCCATCCGTTCCGCCGAAATCGACCGCGAACGCAAACTGCGCGAGGCCGAGATCAACAAGGAACGCGAACTGGAGGTCGCCGATCAGGATCGCCAGATCATCATCGCGCAGAAATCCGAAGAGGAAAGCCGCGCCCGCGCCTCGGCCGATCTGGCCCGCGCCGAGGCGACCAAGGCGACCGAAGCGGTTGTGACCGCCAAGCAGGTGGCCGAGGCCGAGCGACAGAAGCAGATCGTTCTGATCCACGCCGCGCAAGAGGCGGAACGCGAGGCGACGCGCATTCGTCTGTCCGCACAGGCCGAAAAGGACGCGGCACAGGACCGCGCCGAGGCGCGCCGCGAAGAAGCGCAGGCCGATGCCGATGCGATCACCATTCGCGCCGAGGCCAAAAAGAAAGACATGCTGGCCGAGGCCGAGGGTAAGCGCGCCATCACCGACGCAGAAAACACGCTGAGCGAGAGCATCATCGCAATGAAGATCGCGATGGCCAAGCTGGAGGCAATGCCCGAGATCCTGTCCCATGCGATGAAGCCAGTGGAAAAGATCGATTCGATCCGCATTCATCAGGTCACCGGTCTGGGCGGCGGCATCGGTGGCGGTGCGGCGGCCAATGGCGACAAGCCGCCGGTCAATCAGGCGCTGGATTCGATCATGGGCATGGCCGTCCAATTGCCGGCACTGAAAAAGCTGGGCGAAGATCTGGGCATTTCGATGGAAAATGGCATCGAGGGCATCATGGGCGACGTCCCGCAAGCTGCGGCATCGGACCAGGCCCCGCCTTTGGCCGGCCAGCAGAAAACGCCTCCGGCAGCCTGATCCCTGACAACTGAGACAAGGCCCCTTCCGATGTCGGAGGGGGCCTTTTCATTTGGGCCCGGCCCCGCCAAGTGGCGGCGCCGGGCTTTACAGTGACGCCTCGTCGGTCGAAGCTGACGATAGGCGCGACGAGCAGTGGGGGCAGGCCATGTTGATCGGGGTGATTGCCGACGATTTCACCGGCGGCAGCGATATCGCCAATACGCTTGCCAAGGGCGTGCCGCCAGCGGGCGGGCTGCGTACGGCGCAATATCCGGGCGTGCCCACCACACCGGCAGATCCGGCGATCGAGGCCGGTGTGATCTCATTGAAAAGCCGATCCGCCCAAGCGGCCGAGGCGGTGGCGGATTCTCTGGTGGCGCTGAACTGGTTGCTGGCGCAGGGATGCGAGCAGATCATCTTTAAATATTGCTCGACCTTCGATTCGACCGATGAAGGCAATATCGGCCCCGTGGCGGACGCGCTGGCCGCTGCGCTGGACGTCGCTGGCGTAGTCGTCTGCCCGGCTTTTCCCACCGCGGGCCGAACGGTTTATCAGGGGCACCTGTTCGTCTTTGACCGGCTGCTCAGCGAAAGCGGCATGCAGAACCACCCACTGACCCCGATGACCGACCCGGACCTGCGCCGTGTTCTGGCGCGGCAAAGTGCGGGTGAAATCGGTCTGGTCGCCTGGCCGACGGTTGCGGCTGGTTCTGTCGCGATCCGTGACGCGCTGGACCGGATCGCCGCCGAGGGTCAGACATTCGCCGTCGTCGATGCGATCTCGGACGCGGATCTGATGCAGATCGGCCTGGCTCTGGACGGCGTTCCGCTGCTGACGGGCGGCTCGGGCATAGCCCTTGGGCTGCCGGGCAATTTCATTCGGGCAGGCAAGGCCAAAGGCGGCGCGGGGCCGGTTCAACCTGTCAGTGGTCCGGGCGCGATCCTTGCGGGGTCATGCTCGGGTGCCACGCGCGGTCAGGTCGATCAGCATCTGGCGGATCATCCCGGCCTTGCCATTGATGTGCCTGCGGTGATGGAGGGTCGCGTGACCGCCGCCGATCTGGTCGCCTTTATCACCGCCAATGCGGCGCGCGCGCCGCTGGTCTATTCGTCCGGCGCACCGGAGCAGGTGACCGAAATGCAGCGCCGCTTTGGGCGCGAACAGGTGGCCGCATCGCTGGACGCGCTGTTTGCCGATACCGCGCGTGAACTGATTGCGCAGGGCTATCGGCGGATCGTGGTGGCAGGGGGCGAGACCTCGGGCGCGGTGGCGCAGGCCGTCACGCAGGCGCTGCGTGTCGACGCCATGCGGATCGGCCCGGAAATCGACCCTGGCGTCCCGATCCTGAGCCTGAACAAGGACCAGCCGGTGCTGCTGGCGCTGAAATCCGGCAATTTCGGTGCGCCCGATTTCTTTGCCAAGGCGCTGCGCATGATGGAGGGGCCGCTATGACCGATAACGAGCGCGCCGCACGCGATCAGATGGTCGACCTGTGCCGGTCGCTGTTCGAGCGGGGTTTTTCGGTTGGCACTGCCGGGAATGTCTCGGTCCGGCTGCCCGATGGCATGCTGATGACGCCGACCAATGTGCGTCTGGGTGATCTGCAGGCAGACCGCATCGCCAAGATTGATCAGGAGGGCCAGCATGTCAGGGGCGACAAGCCCACCAAGGAAGTGTTCCTGCATCAGGCCTTTTACGCCACCCGGCCGCAGGCGGGCGCTGTGGTGCATCTGCATTCGACATGGGCCACGGCGCTGTCTTGCCTGACCGATACCGATCCCGATGACTGCATCCCGCCGCTGACGCCCTATGTGGTCATGCGCGTGGGGCGGGTGGTGATGCTGCCCTATGTCCGGCCCGGTGATCCCAGGACCGGCGATATGATCCGCGCACTGAACGGCGAACACGCCGCCGTGCTGCTGGCCAATCATGGGCCGGTGGTCAGCGGCAAAGACCTGATGTCAGCCGTCGCCGCCGCCGAAGAGTTGGAGGAAACGGCCAAGCTGCTGGTCGCGTTGCGCGGCATGAATATGCGTCTGCTATCCCCGGCAGCGGTCGATGAGCTCAAGACCAGTTTCGGCACGCTCTAAATGACTGTGTCATCGTCGTGCCGGTGCCGCATCAGAGCCCCGGCCGATCAGATCGCAAGCCAGTTCGACCCGGCGGCGCGGCGCTGCGGGGTTGGCGGCAGCGCCCGACAGCAGGTCCAGCGCGACCGCACCGATGTCGCGCATGGGAATGGCCATTACCGTCAGCGCGGGGCTAAGCAGCGCGGTCTGAGGCAGCCCGTCGATCGAGATCACCGAAACGTCGCCCGGCACGGACAGCCCGGCATTGGCCAGCGCCTGATAGGCCCCGATGGCAAGCGCGTCGCCCGTCGCCAGGATGGCGGTAAAGTCGGGCTGATGGGTCAGGCGGGTGGCCACGGCGTCGGTGGCCAGATCGGCGCGCCAGTCGGTGACCTCGATCACCAGCGCCGCATCTGCATCCTCGCCCATCGCGTCGCGCCAGCCCTCTTGTCTGCGGGCAATCGTGCGTCGGCCGGAACAGGTCAGCAGCGCAATGCGCCTGTGCCCCAACTCGCGCAGGTGCTGCGTTGCCAGCGCGGCGGCGGATCTGTTGCAGGGCGTGACCGAGGACAGCCGCATATCGGGGTCGTCGCCGTTGACCAACACGACCGGCTTTTCAAACTCGCGCGCCAGCGCCAGCATGGCGTCATCGTCGATGGTCAGCATCAGCACGCCGGCGATGCTGTCATCCTGCGCCTCGGCCAGCAATGCGGCCTCATCGGCCAGCGAGGAAACCGGGCGCGTTTCGACTTGCATGCCCAGGGTCTGGCAGCGTTCGCCTATCCCCTCCAGCACATGCAGGGTGAACTGACTGCGGGCGAAATCCAGCAGGGCAGGCCCGGATGCCGCCAATAGAACCCGTCGCCCGGCCTGCGATGACGGCAGGGGATAGTTCAGGCGCACGGCCATCTTGCGGATCGTGTCCGTCAGCGCGGCATCGACATAACCGCGTCCCGACAGCGCCCGTGACACGGTGGCGGTCGAGACGCCGCAGCGCTCCGCGATGTCCTTCAGCCGCACCCTGCGAGAGATTTGCACACGCTTGCCATCGGGTCTCATAGGGTCAGGCTGCAAAAAATTTTCATATTGTGCAATCGTATTTCCAGCGGACATGCTGATTCGATGGGGGCGAGGTCTGATATCGAAAGCGCGTTGACGCGGCTGGTGGCGGGGTTTGAAAACCTGCGCCATGATGGCAGCTATGACGAGCCGAACCTGGACGGTACGCCGGGCGATTACATCAGTTTTGACGGTTGGGAATGGCCGCAAGGTGTCGGGCTGTATGGGCTGACGCAGCTATGGCTGGCGCGGGGGCAGGACAACGAGTTGGGCCAGACCTTGACCGGCTGGTATGACCGCGCGCTGACGCGGGGCCTGCCCGAAATGAACGTCAATACCACCGCACCGATGCTGGCCCTGTCGATCCTGTGGCGCGAAACCCGTGATCCGCGTTACGGCGAGGTGCTGCAGGATTGGGCTGCACGGGTGATGACCGACGCGCCGCGCACGCCGTTTGGTGGTATCCAGCATGACGTCTCGGACAAGGTGAACACGGGCGAGTTGTGGGACGATACGCTGTTCATGGTGGCTCTGTTCCTGGCCTCCTACGGCCAAAGTGCCGGTCGCAAGGATCTGGTGGACGAGGCCGTGCGGCAGTTTCTGGTCCACGCGCAGTTCCTGTCGGATCGCGAAACCGGCCTATGGTTTCATGGCTGGACATTCGAGGGTCGGCACAACTTTGCCCGTGCGCGGTGGGCGCGCGGCAATGCCTGGATCACCGCCTGCCTGCTGGACCTGTTCGATCTGGCCGACGTGCCGGCTGCATCAGCCGCGCTGCTGCGCGACCTGTTGCGCGATCAGGTGGCCGCGCTGCTTCCGCTGCAAACCGCCGATGGCGCCTGGCGCACGCTGCTGGACGATCCGGACAGCTACCCCGAAACCAGCGCCACGGCGGGCATCGCCTATGGTCTGATGAAGGGTGCACGCTTGGGCCTGCTGGGCGAAGAGGCACGGCAGGCGGGCCATCGCGCGGTGGATTATGTGTTGGGCCAGATCGGGCCGGATGGGGTGGTCAGTGGCGTCAGCTACGGCACGCGGATGGGCCACGACTTGCAGTTTTACCGCGACATTCCGATCCAGCCGACAGGTTATGGCCAGTCTTTGGCCATTCTGGCGCTGGTCGAGGCGTTGAAAGAGGGCGAATGATGGATATGCGTTACGGGGCTTCGCCTGGCGATATCGACGGCATGAAAACCGACCGGCTGCGGGCCGAATTCATGGTCGAGGGGCTGTTTCAACCCGGCCAGTTGCGCATGACCTATACCCATCTGGACCGAATGATCGTCGGTGCCGCCATGCCCACCGATACGCCGCTGGAATTCGGTGATGGCGCCGATGTCGGCACGCCGCATTTCTTCGACGCGCGAGAGGGCGGCACTGCCAATCTGGGCGGTTCTGGCTGGGTCGAGGTGGACGGCACCCGCTTTGCGCTGGCCAACCGTGATTGCCTGTATATCGGGCGCGGTGCCAAGGCCGTCCGGTTGGGCAGCGATGATCCGCGGCAGCCTGCGCGCCTCTATCTGAACTCGGTTCCTGCCGGGGCCGATCATCCGACCCGTGCGATCACCCGTGCGGAATCGAAGCCGATAGAGTTCGGCCAGCGTGAGCGCGGCAATTTCCGGCAGTTGCGCATGTATATCCATCCGCAGGTCGCCCCGTCTTGTCTGCTGCTGATGGGGATCACTGATTTGCCGGAAGGACAGGTCTGGAATACCCAGCCCCCGCATCTGCATGAACGGCGGATGGAGGCCTATTGCTATTTTGATCTGGCGCCCGAAGATCGTGTCTTTCACTTCATGGGCCGGCCCGACAACACCCGCCATCTGGTTGTGCAGAACGGCGATGTGGTGCTGTCGCCCGCCTGGTCGATCCATATGGGCGCGGGCACCGGGCGTTATGGCTTTGTCTGGGGGATGACCGGCGAAAATCAGGCCTATGAAGACGTTGACCCTCTGCCTGTGAGTGCGCTGCGATGACACTCAACCCCGGCGATGCGCTGCGATATTGGCAGGTCTCGGACGTGGTCGTGGACCGCTATGATGTGGCCGACGCGCCCCTGCTTGGCGAAATGGATCCGTTCTTTTTCCTGACCAAGGACAAGAACTTCATCCCGCATGAATATCCCTGCCGCACCGAATTCGCGGCGCAGTACCGCGACAAGCGGCCCGATCAGCGTGGTGTGGCGAAATGGGCCGTAAACGCGCTGCCCTTTGGTCAGGACATGCTGGATCTGTCGGGCTTCTGGTTTCGGCCCACGCGGCTGGCGGCCTGGGCGCGGACGGTGATCCTCGCGGATGATGCCGGTCCCGCGCGGTTGCGGCTTACGACCTGCGGTGGCGCGATCCTGTTTGTGAACGGGACAGAGGCCGGCTGGATGGCGCCCTATCTGCGCAACTACAACGGCGGTGCCGAGTTCGAGGTCGATCTGCGCGCAGGCCAGAACGAGATCACTGTCTTCTTTGACGATCTGGCCGAGCGTGACACGCGGTTCCTGTTCCGGCTGGACTGGCTGGATGGCCCAACCGCCACGGCCGGTCTGCCGTTTGACGCACCCGATGCGACGGTTCGTTCGGTCGAGACGCTACTGGAACAGATGCATTTCGACCGCCCCGCCTATGATGATGGCGAGGTGGTGCTGGTCCTGCCCTCGCCCTTGGGCGCAGAGGGCTCTGCCGCCGTGGTGATCGAGGGCGACTTTATGTCGCACGAACGAATGGACCGACGCTATCCTATAACGGCGGATCAAACGCGGCTGGTGCTGGGTCATGTCACCGACTTCCCCGCCGACTTCCGCCATTTCCGTATCACGCTGACCCGCGACGGCTTTGCCGCCACCCGCACCCTGGGCGTCGAGATCGCACATCCCGATGGTCCGGCACCTGCGGCGCAGGCCGACCGCGTGGCCGAGGCGCTGGAGGCTGTTGCTGACAAGGCCGAGCCCGATACGGTCTGCGCACTGGCACGACTGGCGACGGGGCGTCCGGCTGATGACATGATCCTGCGCGTCCTGCCGACCATCAAGGATTGCTGGGATTGCGCCGATTTCGCGCTGGTGCCGCTGCTGTGGTCGCGGATGCGCTTTGCTGACCGGGTGCAGCCCGAAACGCTGGCCCAGATCGACGACACGATCCTTGCCTATCGCTATTGGATGGATGAGCCGGGCAATGATGTGCAGTGGTATTTCAGCGAAAACCACGCGCTGCTGTTTCATACCGCCGCCTATCTGGCCGGTCATATCCTGCCTGACGCGACCTTCCGTCGGTCCGGGCGTGATGGTCATGCGCAATCCGCCGTCGGTGCCGAACGGGTGCGCGCCTGGCTGGATCATTTCGAGGCCTGCGAGATGGCCGAGTTCAACAGCGCGCCCTATTTTCCCATCGACCTCAAGGGGCTGTGCGCCTTGTTCGCGCTGGCATCCGATGCCGATATCCGGGACCGGGCAGGCAAGGCGGTGGCGCGGCTGATCGAACTGGTGGCCAATAGCGCGCATCAGGGCGTGCTGACCGCCGCGCAGGGGCGCAGCTATGAACATACGCTGCGCGCCGGGGCGACGCTGGAACTGTCGGCCATCGGGCGGATGCTTTGGGGGCAGGGCCATTTCGGCGCGCGTTTCCATTGCCTGCCGCAACTGGCGTTGTGCCTGCGCGATCACAGTCTGGAACTGCCGGATCTGAGTGACCGCGCGCTGTGGGATCGGGACGGCGGGCAGGAATGGTGCTTTAGCCAGGGCGAGGGGCGTTTTGCGCAGCTTTATCACTGGAAAACGCGCGATACGGCGATGGGATCGGCCGCGCATTACCGTTGGGGTGACTGGGGTTATCAGGAAACGCTGATCCATGCCCGCATCGGTCGCAACCCGCAGGCGCAGGTCTGGATCAACCAGCCGGGCGAGTTGATCCAGTCGGGCTATGGCAGGCCGTCCTATTGGGGCGGCTCGGCCAGCGTCCCGCGCGTGCAGCAATATCGTGGGCTGGCAGTCGTGCTGTTCGACGGCGTGGCGCCGCAGCCCGATCTGACCCATGCGTGGTTTCCAGAAAGCATGTTCGACGCCGCGCGGGTCGAAGACAACGTCGCGATGGCTACGGCGCAGGGCGCAGGGCTGTTGCTGGTCGCCTCGGGTCCTCTGTCGCGCGTGAGCGAAGGGCCAAGTGCGGGCAATGAATTGCGGCTGGAGGGTCGCGATGGCCGCTGGATCGTCCGCCTGACCGAAGGGGCAGACGATCTGGACGGGTTGCGCGATCGTTTTGGCAAGCTGTCATTGATCGAAAAGCCGGATGGCCGCATTCTGGTGACGGATCCGGATTACGGCAGCGTCATCTTCTGCCCCGACGGAACGGTGGAGGCAGAAGGACGCAAACTTGACCCGTCCCAATGGACTGTGGAGGGTCAAAGAACGATCACCTCGTAGCCGTTGAGCCGCGGGGGAAACCAGGGAGGAGAGACGACAAATGCAAAAGATACTCAGCATCGCGGCGACTGCGTCCGCGCTGGCCATTGCGGCTTCGGCGCAGGCGGGCGACGTGCGCATCATGTGGTATTCCGACGGGATCGAGGGCGAGGTCATGCAGGATCTGCTTGACCGTTTCTCAGAGCAGAACCCCGATATTAACGTGACACTGGACAATGTGGCCTATCAGGTCATTCAGGAACAGTTGCCGATCCAGCTGGCCGCTGGCGAGGGCCCCGATATCGCGCGGGTCACCAACCTCAAGGAACAGGCCGATCATTGGCTGGACCTGACGCCCTATATCGAAGATCCGGCCTATTGGAACGAGAATTTCGGTGACCAGTTCGACTGGATGCGCCCCGATGACACCGAGATCATTCCGGGTTTCATGACCCAGCTGACGCTGGTCGGCGGCTTTGCCAACAAGACGCTGTTTGAACAGGCCGGTGTCGAGATGCCGGGCGAGGGCGCGACCTGGGAGGACTGGGTCAATGCCTCGACCGAGGTGCAGGAAAGCCAGCAATTGCCGGCGGCCTTTGTCATCGACCGTTCGGGCCACCGGATCACCGGGCCGATGATTTCCTATGGTGCGCAATTGAAGGGCGAAGATGGCAAGCCCGCCCCGCTGGATGCGGCGGCGCAGGAGTTCATCACCCAACTGGTCGGCTGGACGGAAAGCGGCCAGCACATGAAGGATGTCTGGGTCAGTGCGGCCGGTACGACCTATCGCGCTGGTGCGGATGAGTTCATCAACGCCAATATCGCCTTTTACTATTCGGGCTCGTGGCAGGTGGCGAACCTGACAACCAAGATCGGCGACGGGTTTGATTGGGTCGCGACCGGATCGCCTTGCGGTGCGGCGGGATGTTCGGGTCTGCCGGGTGGCGCGGCGTTGGTCGCCAACAAGAACACCCAGAACCCCGAGGATGTTGGCAAAGTCATGGATTACCTGGCCAGCACCGAGGTGGTGAAGGAATTTACCGAACGCACGCTGTTCCTGCCCGCGCATCAGGGCGTGATCAAAGCCGGCGATCTGGATTTCCAGACCGATGACGCGAACGCCAAGGCGGCCCTGGAGGTGTTTGTCGCGGCAACCGGCGATCTGCTGCCCGAAGCCAATGCGATCCCGGCATGGCGCTATGCCAATGCCGTTTATGGCGGGATGGTCAGCCGGATCAGCCAGGCCATGGCTGGCGAAATGCCGGTGGCCGATATCTTTGCCCGCATCGATAACGACATAGCCGAGCAAGTCGCCGCGGCGGACGCAGGTCAGTGATGCAGCGGGGCGTCTCATACTGGGTGATGGCGCCCCTTCGCTGGCTGGCGCGGATGGCCGATGTGCCGCTGCGCGCCTGGCAACGCTTGACCGGACAGGGCGGCATGATCGCCCTGTTCCTGCTGCCCAATATGGCGATCTTCACCGTTTTCGTCCTTGTCCCGCTGGTCATGAACGCGCTTTATTCGACCACCGGCGGGGTCGAGTTCTTTCTGGCGGACCGCCCCTATATCGGGTCCGACCACTATCAGCGCTTGCTGGATTGCGGCAGCTATCTGGACCCGCTGAGCTGCCGCGACGACATGTTCTGGACCGCCGTCTGGAACACCGCGCGCTTTGTCATCTTTCAGGTCGGCTCGATCATTCTGGTGGCGATGATCACCGCACTGATCCTGAACCGCGCCATCCCCGCCAAGGCATTCTGGCGCGCCGTTTTCTTCTTTCCGGTTCTGCTGAGCCCGGTTGTTGTCGGCCTGATCTGGAAATGGATCCTGCAACGTCAGGGCCTGGCCAATCTGGGCATGGTCGAACTGGGGCTAGAGCCGGTCAACTGGCTCACCGAACGATTCTGGGCCTTCGTCGCCGCAGTGGGCGTCAGTGTCTGGGCGCATATGGGGTTCTATACGCTGATCCTGCTGGCCGGTTTGCAGGCGATCCCGCGCGATCTTTATGAGGCGGCCGAAATGGACGGCACCCCGCCGTTTCGCGTCTTTTACCGCATCACCCTGCCGCTGCTGATGCCCAATCTGCTGGTCGTTCTGGTGCTGGCGCTGATCCGTGCCGTTCAGATCTTTGACGAGGCCTATGTGTTGACAGGCGGCGGGCCGGGCACCTCGACCATGTTTATCACGCAATATATTTACGAGGTCGGTTTCGCCAATCTGCTGCGCAATCCGGGGCTTGCGGCTGCGGCCTCTATCCTGATGGCGGGGGTTCTGGTCGTGCTGACGCTGATCCAGCTATGGCTGAGCCAACGGGCGGGGAAACGCTGATGCGCTGGCTGGTCGCGAGACGCGGGAAAACCGGTGATGGCCGCGGTTGGCACTGGACCGATATCGCCACCTGGATCTGGTTGATCGGCGGCACGATCCTGATGTTCGGCCCGGCGCTGTGGCTGGTTCTGTCCAGCTTCAAGACACCCGCCGGACTGGCCGAGTTTCCGCCCACCCTGTTGCCCTATACGCAGCAGACCGTTCAGGTGGATGGTGCCGAAAAACCACTGTTCACCGTGACGCTGGAAGATGGCAGCGAAAAGACCATGGCGGAACTGCGCCGCGTGGGCATCGTTGCGCAGATGGTCGATCCCGACGCGCCCGAGGACGAGGTGCTCCGCGTCAATATCTCAGAGCGCACGCCCATTCGCGAGGTTCGCTTTGCGCTGGAAAACTATACCCAGCCTTTCCTGCAATTCGACTTTCTGCTCTATCTGCGCAACTCGGTCTTTGTGACCCTCATGGCCACGCTGATCACGCTGCTGACCAACTCGATGGCGGCGTTTGCCCTGTCGAAATATGATTTCCGTGGCCGAAATGCGGTGATGCTGCTGATCATCGCCACGCTGATGGTGCCGCTGTCGGTGATCCTTGTGCCGCTCTATTCGGTGGTCTCGGCGACCGGGCTGCTGAACAGCCTCTGGGGGGTGATCCTGCCCACGGTTGCCACGCCGACAGGGGTGTTCCTGCTGCGCCAATACATGCTGACCATCCCCGACGAGTTACTGGACGCGGCGCGGATGGATCACGCAAGCGAGTGGCAGATCTATTGGCGCATAGTCCTGCCGCTGGCTGCGCCGGCCTTGGCGGTGCTGGCGATCTTTTCGGTCGTGTGGCGGTGGAATGATTTTCTGTGGCCGCTTGTCGTGCTGTCGCGCAAGGAACTTTACACATTGCAGATCGGGCTGAACACCTATGCGGGCGAGCTGAACGTCCAGTGGCACTTTATCCTTGCGATGACCGTGGTTGCGATGATTCCGGTCGTGCTGGTCTTCGTCTTTCTTCAGCGCTTTATCACCGCAGGCATTGCCGGAACGGGACTGAAATAATGGGTCAGATCGAGCTGCAGAACATCGTCAAATCATTCGGCACGGTCGAGGTGATCAAGGACATCTCGCTGACCATTCCCGAGGGTGAACTGGTCGTTTTCGTTGGCCCCTCAGGTTGCGGGAAATCGACCTTGCTGCGGCTGATCTCGGGGCTGGACCAACCGACATCGGGCAGCGTGATGATCGACGGGCAGGATGTGACGCGGCGGTCGGCTGCGGATCGTGGGCTGGCAATGGTGTTTCAATCCTACGCCCTTTATCCGCATATGTCGGTGCGCCAGAACATGGCGTTCGGGCTGGAAAACACCAGCATGCCAAAGCCCGAGATTACCGCCCGCATCGAGGACTCGGCCCGCATGCTGGAAATCGAGGCGCTGCTGGATCGCCGCCCCGGCCAACTGTCCGGCGGTCAGCGCCAGCGGGTCGCCATTGGCCGTGCAATTGTCCGCGAACCAACGGCGTTCCTGCTGGATGAGCCGCTGTCCAATCTGGACGCGGAATTGCGGGGCACCATGCGGGCCGAGCTGGCCGCGCTGCATGGCCGCTTGGGCAAGACGATGATCTATGTCACCCATGACCAGATCGAGGCCATGACGCTGGCCGACCGCATCGTCGTGCTGCGCGGCGGTGTGGTGGAGCAGGTCGACACGCCGCTGAACCTGTTCAACGCGCCTGCCAACCGCTTTGTCGCGGGCTTTATCGGTGCGCCCAGGATGAACTTTCTGACGGCGCCCGATGGCCGCACCATGGGCATCCGCCCCCAGCATCTGCGCCTTGGTGAAGGCGGCATGACGGTCACGGTCGAGATGGCTGAAAATCTGGGCGCGGAAACGCTGATCCACGCCCGCACCGACAAGGGCGAGCAGATACTGGCAATGCTGCCGGGTCAGATACAGCCTGAACGCGGCGAGACACTATCGCTGACCCATGATGCCGCTGATGCGCATTGGTTCGGAGAAGACGGCCTCAGGCAGTAACCTTCAGGGAACCTCGTGGCCCAGTGCGGCCTCGTAAAGCCAGAACCAATCCTTGCGGTCCAGCGTGATCCGCAGCGCGTCTGACAGGCGTGCGATCCGTTCGATCCGATTGGTGCCCATGACCGGGATGATCCCCGCCGGATGCGCCAACAGCCATGCCACGGCAATGGCCGCCGGATCGACGCCATGACGCTCGGCCAGTTCGCGCAGCCGCTCGGTCAGGCGCGGTTGTGCGGCGGCCATCAGGCTGCCACCACCAAGGGGGGACCAGGCCATCACGGTCATTCGCTGGCGCTGCAGATAAGCCAGATCGCCATTGGCAAAGGCGTCGTGCGCGGACAGGTTCAACTCTATCTGATTGACGGCCAGGCGTTGCGTCATCCGGCTTTGCAGCAGATCGACATCCCAGGGCCGAAAATTCGACACGCCGACAGATCGCACCTTGCCGCTGTCCACCAACCCGTCCAGGGCCGCGCCGGTCGCATCGGCATCCATCAACGGATCGGGGCGATGCAGCAGAAGCAGGTCGATCCGGTCGGTTGCCAGATCGCCAAGGCTGCGTTCGACGGCGGCGGTGATATAGGCGGGCGAGGTGTCGTAGTGTTTGACCCCGGCATCCGCGTTACGCCCGATCGGGGCGACGATGTCGCATTTCGTCACCACTTCGCAGCGATCGCGCAATCCCGGCGATGCGCGAAAGGCCGCTCCCAGCAGCGCCTCGCCTGCATAGTCGCCGTAGATATCTGCGTGGTCCAGCGTGGTGATGCCCTGTTCCTGACAGGTTTCGATCTTGCGCTGTACATGTGCGGGCGAGGTGTCGGCATCGTCGCCCAAGCGCCACATGCCATAAACGATGCGGCTGACATCCAGCCCATCCGCGATCTTGACCCGTTCCATCAGCGGCGTTCTCCGGTTCCCAGTGGCGTGGCGGGCATGCCTGCCGGCACGCGGCCATATGCATGGGGCAGTGAGCAGGTTTTCAGATGTGGCATGACCAGCCGGCCGAAATGTTCAGCCTCGTCCATATGCGGATAGCCCGAGAAGATGAAGGCACGGATGCCCATGCGGCGGTATTCCTCGATCTCGGACAGGATCTGATCGGCTGATCCGACCAGCGCCGCCCCGCAGCCAGATCGCGCCCGCCCGATGCCCGTCCACAGATGCGGCTCGACATAGCCGAACTGATCGGCCAGTTCCCGCGCGCGGGCCTGATGCGAAACGCCAAGGCTGCTGGCATCATGGGCGCGTTCGCGGATCAACCGGCCATATTCGTCATCAAGCTTGGCCACCAGATGGTCTGCATATTCCCGCGCTTCGGCCTCGGTGTCGCGCACGATCATATGGACGCGCAGCCCGTAATCCAGCGTTCGGCCATGTGCGGCGGCGCGCGCATTCACCGCGCGCATCCGTTCGGCGATCTGGTCCTTGGGTTCTGGCCACATCAGATAGACGTCGCATTGCGCCCCGCACAGTTCCAGCGCGTCGGGCGAGTAGCCGCCGAAATACAGCAGTGGCCCGCCGTTTTGCTGATAGGGCCGGGCAGGCTCCGTGGGGACATTCTGGAACTGATAGATCTCGCCCTGATGGTTGATCTCGTCCTGTGTCCAGGCCTGACGCAGGATCTGCACGACCTCGTGGCTGCGGCGATAGCGATAGGCGCTGTCTTCCTTTTGGCCGGCGAAATCACTGCTGATGACGTTCAGCGTCAATCGCCCCTCCAGCATATGGTCCAGCGTGGCGATGGCGCGGGCCAGCATGATCGGCTGCACCTCGCCCATGCGGATCGCGGCCAGCAGATTGATCCGCTCGGTGATCGGCGCGCAGCCGGCGACGAAGCTCAGCGTGTCCTGCCCGACCTGATAGGATGAGGGGCACAGCACATTGCGGAACCCCAGATCCTCGGCGCGCTGGACAATGCTTGAGCAGTGTTTCCACGAGGAACGCAGATCGCCGTCGGGCACCCCCAATTGGCGGTAATCATCAGAACAAAGTGCGGCGAACCAAGAGACTTCGCTGGCATCCAGATCTGCCGAGGTGACGGGAACGATGGTCATCGGCGCCCTCCTGCGCTTTTTCCTTGCTTACCTTCGGTGATCGGGTAAATCAATAATATATCAATTCGAGAGATCATGCCGCAATCCGCCCCGCTTCCTGCCTATCTGCGACTGGCCGAGACCTTCGGGCGCGATATCGCGTCGGGCCGGCTGAAGGATGGTCACAGACTGCCGCCGGAACGCGAGATGGCGGCGGATCAGGGTGTTGCCGTTGGCACGCTGCGCAAGGCGCTGGCCGAGCTGGAAACGCGCGGGCTGCTGATCCGCAAACATGGGTCCGGCAACTATGTCCGGGCCCATGGCCGCGCGGTCGGCGTTTATGCGCTGTTCCGGCTGGAACTGATCGAGGGCGGCGGATTGCCGACGGCCGAACTGCTGTCACTGGAACGATGCGCCAAGCCGGCGGATCTGCCAGCATTCGGCGACGGACCCGACGCCCATCGCATTCGCAGGTTGCGTCGGCTTTCGGGACAGCCGGCCAGCGTCGAGGAAATCTGGCTGTGTGCATCCTACGCGGATCGGCTGGATCGGGGCACCTTGTCGGAATCGCTGTATCTGCACTATCGGCGGCATCTGGGCCTGAACATCATCCGCGCCGAGGATCGGGTCGGGCAGGAGGTCCTTCCTGACTGGACGCCGGCAACATTCGGGATGTCGGCCGGCGCGCCGGCCCCGCAGGTGCTGCGCCTGTCCATCGCCGATGACGGGCGTGTGGCCGAGATCTCGCGCAATTGGTTCGATCCGGGCATCGCCCGCTATGTGGCGAGGTTGGCATGATCAGATACGGCATCATCGGGTGCGGCATGATGGGGCAAGAGCATATTCGCAACATCGCCCTGTTGCCCGGCGCTATGGTGGCCGCTTATGTCGAACCCGATGCGGCGATGGCGGCCAGGGCCGCAAACCTGTTGCCCGATGCGCGTCGCTGTGCGTCGGTATCGGATTTGCTGGATCAGCCCATTGATGCGCTGCTGATCGCCAGTCCGAACGACCTGCACCTGCCACAGATAGAGGTGATCGCGACCCGGCGCCCGCTGCCGTTGCTGGTGGAAAAGCCATTGTTCACGGCGCCCGATCAGGCCGCACGGCTGGCGGCACTGGCCGATTATCCCGCGCCGGTCTGGGTGGCGATGGAATATCGCTATATGCCGCCCATTGCCCGGCTGATCGCCGAGGCAGATGCGGTGACGGGTGGCATCAGGATGCTCACCATCCGCGAACACCGTTTTCCATTTCTGGACAAGGTCGGCAACTGGAACCGGTTCAACACCCGCAGCGGTGGCACAATGGTCGAGAAATGCTGCCATTTCTTTGACCTGATGCGACTGATCCTGCGCGATGATCCGGTGCGGGTGATGGCCAGCGCCGGGCAGGCCGTGAACCATCTGGACGAGCGTATCAACGGGCGTCCGCCCGATATCTGGGACAATGGTTATGTGATCGTCGATTTCGCGCGTGGCGCCCGCGCCATGCTGGAATTGTGCATGTTCGCCGAGGGCGCGCGCTATCAGGAACAGGTGTCGGTGATCGGCGCGGATGGCATGATAGAGGCCCATGTGCCCGGCCCCTCACGGTTCTGGCCCGCCGATCTGGGGCCGCCGCCGGTGGCGCAGGTCATCGCCAGCCCGCGCCATCCCAAAGGCCCGCAACTGATCGAGATCCCCGTCGATCCGGCCTTGCTGGCGGCGGGTGATCATAATGGTGCGACCTATTGGCAGCATCGGCGCTTTGTCCAGGCGCTGCAGGGTCAGGCCCCGGTCGAGGTGACCCTGCAGGATGGCTGGTGGGCGGCCGCGATGGGCATGGCCGCGCAACTGTCGGCGCGAACGGGGCAGGCGGTTGATATTGCCGGACTGGATTTCGTTCCCAGGACCAGCCAGTTCGCCGCATCGGTCGCGTGACGGGCGCTTACTCGGTCGCGTGGCCGTTATCGACCAGCCATTGTTTCATCATCGCGATTTCGGCTTCTTGTGCCGCGATCACCTCTTCGGCCAGCGCGCGGATCTCGGGGTCTTTACCGTGCTCAAGAACGATTTGGGCCATGGCGACGGCACCCTCGTGATGGGGGATCATGCCAAGGACGAAATCGGCATCTGCATCGCCGGTCGGCTCGATCATCATGTCTTCGTGCATCTGGGTCATCGCCTCGGCATAGGCTGCCGATGAATCGCCCTGCATCGTGGCCATGTCATGGCCCTCATGGTTGCTGTCCTGCGCATAGGCACCAAAGGCCAGCGCGAAGAGAATCGGGCTGAGTGCGGCGACGCGAATGGTCTTGCGGGTCATGTTTTCCCTCGTGCTTTTATCGTGCTGTTATTGCGGGCTCATGACAACAAAATTGCCTGTCAAAGCAAGCGGATCAGCGATCAAGCCTCGTCACGATGACGGCATTCGGGCCAGCGTGACGATGCTGTCGCCATAGCGGCGCTGGTCGATCTGGGTCAGCGGGGCGGGGATGACGGGTGCCCGTGATTCCTCGCAGACGATCATGGCGTCTGGCGCGATCCAGCCGCCCTCGAGCGCCGATGCAAGGGCGCGTTCGGCCAGGCCCTGCGCATAGGGTGGGTCGAGGAAGATCAGCCCATATGGCGCGCTGCGGTTCGGGCCGAGCCTGGTCGCATCGCGCCGCCAGATATCGGTGACACCCATGGCGCGGGCCTTTTCGATATTGGTGCGGATCAGCCCACGGGCCGCACCGCCGTCATCGACAAAGGCCACGCGCGCGGCGCCCCGCGACAGCGCCTCGAGACCAAGCGCGCCGGTGCCGGCAAACAGGTCCAGCACACGCGCATCCGGGATCGGATTGCCATGGGTGCCGTTGATCAGCAGGTTGAAGATCGCCTCGCGCACCCGATCCGTGGTTGGGCGCAGATGGGCTGCCGTGTCGCCCTCACCGACATCAGCCAGTTTCAGCCCGCGCAGGCTGCCGCCGACGATCCTCATGGCCACCGCCGTGTTTGCGTCCCGCGACGGGCGGGGGGCTGTCTGCCCCCCGCACCCCCCGAGGATATTTCTACACCGAAGATGATCATGATGCCCGTGGCGTGCCGCGGGCGGTGATCTGACCTGTTTTGGCGGTGGGGATGGGCATGTTTCTCTCTGGCTGGCGTGTGTCCGGGGCGCACCCTATAGTCGCGGCGAATCCGTTGCAATTCGTGGAGGACGCGATGACGATCAAAGCTGGTGACAAGCTGCCCGATGGTAAATTGCTGCATCTGGGCGAGGGTGGCCCCGCAGCCGTGGACATGGCCGATCTGGCCAAGGGCCGGGTGGTGATTTTTGGTTTGCCCGGTGCCTATACCGGCACCTGTACAACCGCGCATATGCCCAGTTTTATCCGCACCGCTGATCAGTTTCGTGCCAAGGGCGTGGACCGGATTGTTTGCCTGACCGTGAATGATCCTTTTGTCGCAACAGCCTGGGCCAGGGAAACCGGCGCTGACAAAGCGGGGATCGAGGTGCTGGCCGATGCGGATGGCAGCGTGACTGCCGCGATGGGGTTGAATTTCGATGCGCCGCCCGCCGGTTTTTATGGCCGGTGTCAGCGCTGCGCGATGATCGTCAGTGACGGTGCCGTCGAGGTGATCCAGATCGAGGATTCGCCCGGTGTCTGCACCGTGTCGGGTGGCGAGGCGCTGCTGGACCACGCGTGACGGCCCGTGATGCCGGTTGAACGGGATCGGCAGACGCTGCGCTTTTATGATCAGAATGCGCCGGAATACGTGGCGGGCGGGTTGCAAGGCCCGTCGCGCCATTTGATCGGCTTTGTTGCGCGCCTGGCTGAGGGTGCCCGGGTTCTGGAATTGGGGTGCGGCGGCGGGCGCGATGCAATCGAGATGATTGCGGCAGGGCTGCAGGTCACGCTGGTCGACGCAAGTCCGGCTATGGCCAAGCAGGCCGAGGCGCGGACAGGCCTGCCCGTCCGGGTGATGGGTTTTGATGAGATCGACGCGCGGTCGGCCTATGACGGCATCTTTGCCAATGCCAGCCTGCTGCATGTCCCACGCGAGGCCTTGTCCGGTATTCTGACGCGGATCCATACGGCGTTGCGGCCCGGAGGATGGCATTTCGCCAGCTATAAGGCCGGCCTTGCCGAGGGGCGCGATGAATTCGGTCGTTTCTTCAATTATCCCGACGTGGATTGGCTGCGTGCAACCTATGGCGCGGCGGGGCTGCGGGTCGATACGGTTCAGGAATATCCCGGTGGCAGCTATCGCGGCGTGCTGCAGCCCTGGATCGGGATCACGGTGCAGAGGTGAGCTTTTACTACTTTGCCTATGGATCGAACATGCTGCCTGCCCGGCTGGTGGCACGTTGTCCCTCGGCGCAGGTGTTCGGCAGGGCGGCGGCACCCGGCTGGCGGGTCGAGTTCTGGAAGCATGGACGGGATGGATCGGGCAAGGCCACGCTGATCGAGGATACGGCAACGCAGGTGCCGGGGGTGCTGTATCGGATCGAGGATGGCGATCTGGCGGCCCTTGACCGGGCCGAGGGTGCCGGCTTCGGGTATGATCGCCTCGATGATCTTGCGATCGACGCAGCAGGGACGGCGCTGCGTGTCGCCAGCTATGTCGCCTCGCATCCCGAGCCCGATCTGCTGCCGTTCGATTGGTATCTCGCATTGGTCGTTGCCGGGGCGGAACAGGCCGGGTTAGGCGCTGACCATATCGCTGCATTGCGCCGCCATGACTGGCAGGTTGACGCGTTTCTTGCGCGGGCAGGGCGGCAAGAGGGGCTGCGGGCCTTGACGGCGCATGGTTGGGCAGACGCGGCGGCGGTTCTGCAGGGTCAGGCAGGCTGATCCAGTCCGGCCTGTCGTTCGAGGTTGCGGCATGTGTCGATGATGATGTCGCGCAGCCAGCGATGCGCCCGGTCGTTGCGATATCGTGGATGCCAGCCGATATTGATGACCGGCGGCACCTGTTCGAACGGCAGGGCGGCCCAGGTCAAACCCTTGCCATCCAGATGCAGGCTGATTTCCGGCACGACGGCGATGAAGTTGGATGACCGCAGCAGCGCGGGTGCCAGGCCATAGCTTGTGATCGAGGCGTTGACCTGTCGCCGCCGGTTCAGCCGCGCCAACAACTGATCGACCGGACCGTGCAGGCTGCCTTCGACCGGCGAGACGATCAGTTGCGGCAGGCGGCAGAAATCGTCCAGCGTGATCTGTCCGTCGGTCAGATCCGGATGCCCCTGCCGCCAGGCGACGCAGTTTGGGCCCTGAAGCAGCCGTGTGGTCTGGAACGACGACGGCATTCTGGGCGCCGCGGTGATCGCGATATCCAGCGTTCCGGCCTCGGAATCGTCCGTCATCGTGTCGTGGTTCAGGGCGCCAGTGGTCAGCCGCAGGTTCGGTGCAAGTTCAGACATGGCGTGCAGGATCGGGGGCAGGACAACAGCAAGAGACAGATCCGTGGTTGCGAGGTGGAAATGACGATTGCTGGCTGCCGGATCAAAGGCCACTTCGGAAAAGATCAGCTCGGACATGTCCTGCAACAGCGCATGCAGCGGGGCCTGCACCGCCTGCGCGCGGGGCGTCGCCACCATGCCATGCGCGTTGCCGACCAGAATATCGTCGCCCATCAGGTCGCGCAGCCGTGCCAGTTGCGCAGATAGCGCCGGCTGGCTGATCCCCAGACGTCGCGCGGCGGCGGTGACGCTGCGTTCGGCCAACAGCGCGTCCAGCGACACCAGCAATCCCAGATCGGCGCGACGTATATCCATACAGGTTATCCTGACTATATCGTCAATCGATTTTTATTATTCACGCCAAGAGCCCATTGTCTAGTCATCAAGACACACAGCAACACACATCTAAGGGAGAACCGAAATGTCCGTCAAACTTGCAACCGCCGCCCTGCTGACCGCCCTCGCACCCGCAGCCGTCATGGCAGAAACCGCAACCCTGACCGTTCCGCTGGCCGGCGCGACCATTCAGAACGAAGAGGCCGATATGAGCGTCTATTTCGTTGATGGCGAGGACGGCGCGGTGACGGTTTATGCCGCCTATGTCACGGATGATGCGCCTTACGCACCCAACCGCCTGACCATGTCGCTGCAAAACGGCGATGATGTCACCTTTTCGCTGCCGGGCCTGCCGGAAACGAATTACAGCTTTGCCCGCACCGGCGGCATCGTGACCGTTACGGGCGAACCCGTTGAGCCGGCAATCGCCGCCAACAGCTAAGCTGTCGCCACCCGCAAACGAAAAGCCCGCCAGATCGTCTGGCGGGCTTTCGCATGTCTGCAATGGCGTGCTGGTTAAAGCGCCAAACGCTGCCGAGCGGCGGCGTATTCGTTGGCCAGACGGTCCACCAGTTCGGCCGCTGGCAAGACCTCGCTCACCGCGCCGATGCCTTGTCCGCAGCCCCAGATCGTGCTCCAGGCTTTGGGCTTGGACGCGCCTTGGCCGAAATCCATGCTGCTGGCATCGGCGCGTTCCAGCGCCTCTGGGTCCAGCCCTGCATTGCGGATCGACGGAGCGAGGTAGTTGCCCGAAACGCCAGTGAACAGCGATGATGTGACGATATCCATCGCCCCGGACTCGACGATCATCTGCTTGTATTCGGGCTGGGCGTTTGCCTCGGTCGTGGCGATGAACGGGCTGCCGATATAGGCCAGATCGGCCCCCATCGCCTGCGCCGCCAGCACCGCATCGCCGGTGGCAATCGCGCCTGACAGCAGCAGCGGGCCGTCGAACCATTCGCGGATCTCCTGGATCAATGCAAAGGGCGATTGCGGGCCGGCATGGCCGCCAGCGCCGGCAGCCACGGCGATCAGGCCGTTGGCGCCTTTCTCGATGGCCTTTCGGGCGAACTTGTTGTTGATGATGTCGTGCAGCGAGATGCCGCCGCAGTCATGGGCCGCGTCGTTTACTTCCTTGCGTGCGCCAAGCGAGGTGATCCAGATCGGTACCTTGTAGCGGTGGCAAATCTCGATATCGCGTTCGAGCCGCGCGTTGCTGCGATGGACGATCTGGTTGACGGCGAAGGGCGCGGCGGGCTGGTCGGGATTGGCCTGATTGTGGCGGTCCAGCTCTTCGGTGATGCGGGTCAGCCATGCCTCGAGCATGATCGGTTCGCCATCCTTTTCGCGGGCGTTCAGCGCCGGAAAACTGCCGACGATGCCGGCCTTGCATTGCGCGATCACCAGATCAGGGTTCGAGACGATGAACATGGGCGATCCCACGACCGGGATACGCAGGTTTTGCAGGATGGGTGGCAGCATGGCGGTCTCTCCCTTGACGTTCGCGGCAACTATGCGGTGGCAGATGCCGGCCCGCAAGAGTGACGTCGCGCCCGCTGCGCAGAGCATTGGCGTGCCGTTAAGCTTTGAGCGGCGCACCAAGCGTGCGGTGGGGGCGCAACAGTGCAACACCCTGGCCCGCGAAAATGCCAGCGTTTACTGGGTTTCATGCCGCACAGCACGTACACCGCGCGTGCACAGGGCGTACACAACCTGTACACAGGCTGCGCACCTGCGGTTAGGGATGTGTTAGCGAATGGGGGCGGATTGCGCAGGGAGGCGTTGCGCCGCTCTGCCAGCTGTGCTTGCCGCATCTGACGCGCGCCTGCTCTGAGCCCACCTTGACCGATGTGACGCACGGATGACTGCTATCACGAGAGTGCCGAAAACCTTCAACAACCATACAGGTTTTGAATGGCGTTCGTGGCACGGTCAATCGGAGCGACTTGCCCCTGTTCAAAAAAGGAGCGTTTTTAGATCGTGCGGACCCGTTCCCTGTCAACCTAGTGTCTAAGAATGTATAGGCAAGTATAGATTTTAAAGTTATATACGGTTATATCTAGTTAGAGTTGCCTATAATTTGGAGTATTAGGATGGACCCCTACCGCAATCCATTCGCCCCCGGAGCAGGAAGCAGGCCTCCTGAGTTGGCAGGGCGTGATGACATCTTGGAAGACGCTAAGATCGCATGTGGCCGCGCCTTGCTGGGGCGCAATCCGAGATCCATGATGCTTCTTGGATTGCGAGGAACAGGCAAGACAGTCTTACTGAATGAGATTGGTCGCATTGCAGAAAAGCAGGGCTATTTCATCTCAAAAATCGAGGCCCCTGAACACCAAAGCCTCGCGCGACTTCTCTATCCAGAAATGCGTAAGGTTTTACGCGCACTATCATCAATCGAAGCTACAAAGCAACTTGCACATCGTGGCCTCAGAGCCCTTCGCGGCTTCGCGTCGATATTCAAGATCGAGGTGGCTGGCGCGGAAATTGGCGTCGAACCCCAACCTGGGCTTGCCGATAGTGGCGACATTCAGTTCGATCTCCCAGACCTTTTCACAGCTATCGGGAAAGCAGCAAAAGCTGGGGGCAGGGGTTGGGTGCTACTGATCGACGAGGTGCAATATCTTTCTGAAGCAGACCTATCCGCTCTCATCGTATCAATTCATCGAATGTCACAAGAAGGTCTGCCCGTGATTATGGTTGGCGGAGGTCTTCCACAGATTGCCCGCCTTGCCGGTGAGGCCAAATCCTACTCTGAAAGACTCTTCCTATATCCAGGTGTTGGTGCGCTCGACCCAGCATCCGCAAGACAAGCGGTGGAAAAGCCTATCGTCGAGGAAAATGCCGCTATCTCACCTGATGCCCTCACACAGATAGTGACCAAAACACAAGGCTATCCTTTTTTTCTGCAGGAGTGGTCATCTAAGGCCTGGGACAATGCCGAAGGTTCGGAAATCACTAAACATGATGTAGACAATGCCTATACCGAAACCCTCACATCACTCGACGACGGCTTCTTCCGAGTGCGCCTAGATAGACTGACGCCAAAGGAAACAGAGTTTGTAACGGTCATGGCCTCACTTGGGAATGGCCCTTATGCCATGAGCGATATCGCGAAGGCTTTGGGTAAAAAACTGTCTTCGCTTGGCCCAGTGCGTGCAAAAACCATCTCCAAAGGGATGATTTATAGTACTGAGCACGGTTTTCTTGACTTTTCAGTTCCGCTTTTTGCAGAATTCATGCGCCGTCAAGCGTAGGCTTTCCACGCCAGTAGTGATCAGCTTGAAGCTGCCAAAAACCACCGTTTTTGAACGGCCCCAGGAACTGATGATGCCACAGTCGCTGCGAAAGCGTGCTTTGTCCCGTGCAGTTGCAATGACCACGGTTACTGTCCAATCACCAGAAAGCCCCGCCATTGCTGGCGGGGCTGTCTGTTTCTTAGTGCAGCTGCTCGGGCTTTGGCCCTTCGCCGACCGCGCCCAGCTTGGGACCGGCGGTGCCGATGTGGTCGCCCACGATCAGCCCGTCATCGCCTGCGCTGACGGATACGGTCTGGCCGTCCAGCACCTCGCCTGCCAGCAGCATTTCGGCCAGCGGGTCCTGCAAGGCGCGCTGGATCACGCGTTTCAGCGGGCGGGCGCCGTAGACCGGGTCATAGCCTTCGTTGCCCAGCCACTCCATCGCCTTGTCGTCCAGTTCCAGCGTGATCTTGCGTTGTGCAAGGCGCTGTTCCAGCAGCCAAAGCTGGATCCTGACGATGCCGTCCATGTTTTCGCGTGTCAGGCGGCGGAAGATGATGATCTCGTCCAGGCGGTTCAGGAATTCCGGGCGGAAATGGGCCCGCACGGCCTCCATCACGTTGTGGCGCGCGTCGCCGCTATCGGCCCCATCGGGCAGGGTGGACAGTGCTTGCGAGCCTAGGTTCGAGGTCAGAACGATCAGCGTGTTCTTGAAATCGACCTTGCGGCCCTGTCCGTCGGTCAACTGACCGTCATCCAGCACCTGCAACAGCACGTTGAAGACATCCGGGTGCGCCTTTTCGACCTCATCGAACAGGATCACCGAATAGGGCCTGCGACGCACGGCTTCGGTCAGGGCACCGCCTTCGTCATAGCCGACATAGCCCGGAGGCGCGCCGATCAGGCGGGCGACCGAGTGTTTTTCCATGTATTCCGACATGTCGATGCGGATCATCGCGCCTTCGTCGTCGAACATGTATTCGGCGATGGCCTTGGTCAGTTCGGTCTTGCCGACCCCGGTGGGGCCGAGGAACAGAAAGCTGCCAAGCGGGCGGTTTTCGTCGTTCAGTCCGGCGCGTGCGCGGCGTACCGATTTCGAGATCGCGGTGACGGCCTCGCTTTGGCCGATGACGCGCTGGCCGAGGATTTCCTCCATCTTCAGCAGCTTGTCACGTTCGCCTTCCAGCATCTTGCTGGTCGGGATGCCGGTCCAGCGTTCCACGACCTCTGCGATCTGTTCGGGGCGCACGGCCTCTTCGACCATGACGCCATCGGTGGTGTCATCGCTTTCGGTTTCCGCGATCTGCTTTTCGAGAGCAGGGATGATGCCATAGGACAGCTCGCCCGCGCGGCCCAGATTGCCTTCGCGCTTGGCCTGATCCAGTTCGGCGCGGGCGCGGTCAAGCTGTTCCTTGAAGCCCCGCGCGCCTTCCAGCTTGTCGCGTTCGGCCTGCCAGCGGGCGGTCATCTCGTGGCTGCGTTCCTGCAGGTCGGACAGGTCTTTTTCCAGCCGTTCCAGCCGGTCTTTCGAGGCCGCGTCGTCTTCTTTCTTCAACGCCTCGGCTTCGATCTGCATTTGCAGGATCTGGCGGTCGAGCTGGTCCAGTTCCTCGGGTTTGCTGTCGACCTCCATCCGCAAGCGGCTGGCGGCTTCGTCCACGAGGTCGATGGCCTTGTCGGGCAGGAAACGGTCGGTGATATAGCGGTTCGACAGTTCTGCCGCCGCCACCAGAGCCGCATCGGAAATGCGCACGCCGTGGTGCAGTTCGTATTTTTCCTTGATGCCGCGCAGGATGCTGATCGTATCCTCGACGGTCGGTTCCTCGATCATCACCGGCTGGAAACGACGGGCGAGGGCCGCGTCCTTTTCGATATACTTGCGGTATTCGTCCAGCGTGGTGGCGCCGACGCAGTGCAACTCTCCGCGGGCAAGCGCGGGCTTGATCAGGTTGGCGGCGTCCATCGCGCCATCGGTCTTGCCCGCGCCGACCAGCACGTGCAATTCGTCGATGAACAGGATGATTTCGCCAGCGGCGGCCTCGATTTCCTTGAGGATGGATTTCAGCCGCTCCTCGAACTCGCCGCGATATTTCGCGCCGGCGATCAGCGCGCCCATGTCCAGCGACATCAGCTTTTTGTTGCGCAGGGATTCGGGCACGTCGCCGTCGATGATGCGCAGCGCCAGACCTTCGGCGATGGCGGTCTTGCCGACGCCGGGTTCACCGATCAGCACCGGGTTGTTCTTGGTGCGGCGCGACAGAACCTGCATGGCGCGGCGGATTTCCTCATCGCGGCCGATGATCGGGTCGATCTTGCCTTCTTCGGCAGCCGCGGTCAGGTCGCGGGCGTATTTCGACAGCGCCTCATAGCCGTCCTCGGCGCCTGCCGTATCGGCGGTGCGGCCCTTGCGGATATCGTTGATCGCGGCGTTCAGCGCCTGTGCGTTGACCTTGCCGGCCGTCAGCGCGTCCTTGGCGTTGGTATTGGCGATGGCCAGCGCGGTCAGGATGCGTTCGGCGGGCACAAAGCTGTCGCCGGCCTTCTTGGCCAGTTGCTCGGCCTCGTCCAGCACGCGCACCATCGAGGGATCGACATAGACCTGCCCCTGACCGCCCGAGACTCTGGGCAGCTTGGCCACGGCCTGATCGACGGCCTGGCGCACGGCCTTGGCGTCGCCGCCGGATTTGTTGATCAGATTGGTTGCAAATCCCTGATCGTCATCCATCAGGGCCTTTAGCAAATGCTCTGGCATAACCCGCTGATTTTCTTCGCGGATCGCGATAGTCTGGGCCGCCTGCAGAAAGCCACGCGACCGTTCCGTGAACTTTTCCATGTCCATCGGTCATTCTCCTTATGGTTAGCCCCCGTTGATGAGCCGCCCTGTCGGCACGGCTCGGTTCGGGTCCTTATGTGGCAAAATGGGCACGGACTTTCGGGCTTTCAAGACAGTCGAACGGGTGTATAACGCCTCGGTTCAACGAAAGTTCGGAGGCTTCAATGGATGACCGGCTGATCGTGGCACTGGATGTGCCTGATGCGATTTCTGGGTTGGAGCTGGCGGGCAAGCTGGGCGATGCCGTCAGCTTTTACAAGATCGGGCTGGGCATGCTGACCGGCGGCGGGCTGGCGCTGGCAAATGAGCTGAAGGCAGAGCACGGAAAACGCATTTTCCTGGATATGAAGCTGTTCGATATCGGTGCGACGGTCGAGGCGGCGGTGCGCGGTCTGACGCAGTTCGATCTGGATTTTCTGACGGTGCACGGCGATCCGCATGTGGTGCGTGCCGCAAAAGAGGGGGCGGCGGGGACCGGCCTCAGGATTCTGGGCGTCACCATTCTGACCTCTCTGGATCGCGCCGATCTGGATGCGGGGATGATCCAACCCGGCGATATTCACGACATTACGGTCGAACGCGCCGCGCGTGCCTTTGACGCGGGCGCGGACGGGATCATCTGTTCCCCGCGCGAGGCCAGCGCGATCCGCGCCTTGCCGAATGCAGGCCTGATCGTGACCCCCGGAGTGCGGCCAGCGGGCGCCGATCCGGGCGATCAGAAGCGGGTCGAAACCCCTGCCAGCGCCATCGCGGCGGGGGCCGATCATATCGTCGTGGGCCGCCCGGTCTGGCAGGCCCAAAGCCCCCGCGCGGCTGCCGAATCCATTCTGGCCGAGATGGCCTCGCCGCAGGCAACCACGCCCAACGGCTGACCGCAGCAACACCGGCGGGCGCTGTGGTCATCTGTTGTTGACGGTAAGAGATGCAGGCTGCAACTCTTGCAAAAAAGAGGGGCGGCGATGGAACAGGACATCTCGGGGGTGCGGCAAAAGGCCAACAACGATCTGGTCGTTTCCTTTCGCTCGGTCCGGCGCGCTATCGGGGTGTTGGGATTGTTCCTGCCGTTTTCGCTGGTCGCATATGGGCTATTCAGCGCCGATGGCATTCTGGGCAGCATGTCGGCCTATTACTATTCCCCCATGCGAGAGATTTTCGTCGGCACGCTTTGCGCGCTGGCGGTGTTTCTGTGGACCTATGAGGGCTATCGCGCCAATCCGGGCGAGATGCTCAGCGACCGGCTGCTGTCGCGCATCGCCTCGCTGGGCGCGGCAGGGGTGGCGCTGATGCCGACCGCATCGGCGGCGGTCTTTGCGGAAGCGGGCGCGCCGGTGACCGAGGCGCTGCCGGTTACCTGCACGCTGACCCAGTGCATCTTTGGCGAGGGCATCATCAGCGTCGTGCATTTTCTGGCGGCAGCGGTGTTTTTCATCGCCATGGCGGTGATCGCGCTGGTGCTGTTCACGCGGGGCGATGCAAGCGATCCGGCCAAGCAGGCGGCCAACCGTATCTATCGCATCTGCGGCTGGACCATCCTGACGGCGGTGATCGTGATCGGGCTTTTGCAATTCACCGGGCTGCGCCAGCAATTGCAGGGGATACGCCCGGTCTTTTGGCTGGAGGTGGTGGCCAGCATCGCGATTGCCGTCAGCTGGATGACAAAGGGCGATGCGATGCAGCCCTTGCAGCGGATGATGGTGCCGCAGCGCTAGGCCGCGGCACCGACACCAGGATCAGGTGTTCACGTCAGTCACGGCAAGGCCGGTCAGCTTGTTGTTCGCCGCCTTTTCCATGTCCAGGATACGGCCCAGAATGTCGGCAGCGTCCTTGTGGCCCAGTTCCTTGGCCCATTCGCGCAGCGTGCCATAGCGGGCGATCTCGTAATGCTCGATCGCCTGCAGGCAGCCCACGACCGCGGCCTCCAGTGCCACGCCTTCGGCTTCGTCGATGACGCCTTCGCATTCCTTGATCAGGCCCTCGATGGCATCGCATTTCTCGCCCTCGGGCTTTTCCCCGATGACCTTGAACACGTCCTTGAGCAGGTCAACCTGCTGCCTGGTCTCGTCCATATGGCCTTCGATGGCCTTTTTCAGCTCTGCCGTTTTCACCGCCTTGGCGACCTTTGGGCCGGCCTTCAGAATGGCGTTCTCGGCGTAATAGATGTCTTTCAGCGTGTGGCTGAAGGCGTCAGCTAGGGTTTTCACGGGTGATCCTCCTGTTGGACCTGTTGGGATATCGTGGCGGGACAACAAGCGGCGCGAGGTCAGGGTTGCGTGTCGCCGATTTGATAATTGTTAGAGAGAACCGCGTTGATCCAGTTCTTGAAATGCGGCACCGCGCGGGGATGGGCCAGAAAGCCGGCAACCGGCATCATCCGCCATTCCTGACCCTCGTCGCCAAACCGGATCGCGGCGATTTCCTGTGCGAGAATAGTGCCGTGCAGCAGCCATGCGGTGCGACCGGGAGATTGTGCCGAGGGAAAGGCGCGCGCCGTCAGCCGTTCGGGCGGCAGTTCGATGCCGAATTCCTCGGCCAGTTCGCGCAGCCCGCATTGCATCGGGGTTTCACCGGCCTCGCGCCCGCCGCCCGGCAGATCCCAATGCGCCGGAAAGGGGATGTGGTCGAAATCGTCGCGCAGGCAGGTCAAAAGCGCGCCGTCATGGGTCAGCAGCAGCTTGGTCCCGATGAAATCGAGGCCAGGTGCGGCGTCATTCATCGTCGTTGATGTCGCGGTCCCAGATGCGCACCTGCCCCTCGCGCACGCCCACGGCGCGGCGAAGGATCAGCCAGATCACGCCCGACAAGAGCGCGGTGACGACCAGTGCCAGCGGCAGCCCCGCCGACCAGAGGTCAGCAAGGATGACGACGCCCATGATCGCGGTGGCCAGCGCGATGCCCATGAAGATCCAGCCGGGCAGCAGCAATTCCAGCAGGGCCAGCAGCAGCGCGGCGATGAGCCAGATCCAGCCGTTGTCCCAGATCATTTGCGCGACCCCGTCAGCAGGCGGAACGCATCGCCGAAGGCGTCAACCGCCGCCGCCGGGACGATCACGGTCTGACTGCCCTCGCTATTGCCGACGGCGGTCAGGGCCTCGACCTGTTTGAGGGCCACCTGATATTGCGCGGCCTCGAGCCCGCCCTTGGCGATGGCTTCGGCAATGGCCGATGTGGCATATGCCTCGGCCTCGGCCAGAATGCGGCGGGCCTTGGCCTGCTGTTCGGCGGCGTAAAGGTCGCCATCGGCGGCCAGTTCGACGGCGCGGCGCCTGCCCTCGGCCTCGGTCACCTGTGCGCGCCGCGCACGTTCGGCGTTGAGCTGTTGCAGCATTGCGGCGCGGGTGGCCTCGTCCAGATTGACGTCGAGGATCTCGGCGCGCGTGACCTCGATGCCCCAGTCATCGACGATATTGGCCAGCGAATCGCGGATCCGTTCGATCAGGCTGGCACGGTTGGACTGGACCTGATCCAGTTCCATGGTGCCGATCTCGGAGCGGACGATGCCGGCGACGGTGGTGGCGATGGCGGCATCGACATCGCGGATGCGGTAGACGGTTTTTTCGGGTTCGATGATCCGGTAAAAGACGCTGCTTTCGACCTGCACCAGCACGTTGTCGGCGGTAATCGCGTCCTGGCTGTTGGTCGGCAACTGGCGTTCCAGCACCGAGATCTTATGCGCCACCCGGTCGATGAACGGGGTGATGATGTTGATCCCCGGTCCCAGCACCGAACGCAGGCGGCCGAAGCGTTCGACCACGTATTTTTCCGATTGCGGCACGATGCGGATGGCCGAGGTGATCGCCAGAAAGATGACGACCGCAAGGATGATGTAGAAGATGTTCTGGCCCAGAAGGTCGAGAAGCGTGTCTTGCATGGGTGTTTCCTGAAAACTGATTACGGGTGACGCGAAGCCTATTCGGCGGCGACCGAACGGGGTGGGCGGCCGGCGCAATCCAGCACCGAAAGTCTGCGGACAATGCGGCTGATCCGCGCGGCGACATCGTCGAATTCCGGCAGCGGGGTCAGGGTCGCCTCGTCCATGTAGAGGCTGCGGTCGATTTCCAGCTGCACGACATGGATATTGCGCGCGGGCGCACCGTAGGTCGAGGCGATATAGGCGCCTGAAAAGGGCGAGTTGCGACGGAGCTGCCAGCCCTCGTCCTCGCAGGCGCTGGTGACGGCGTCGCTGACATGGGCCGAGGCCGATTTTCCGTGCCGGTTGCCCAGCACGATATCCGGGCGTGGCCGGGACAGGTTGCCGAGCGCGTCACGGGGCATCGAGTGCATGTCGATCAGCACCGCCTGGCCAAAGCGGCGATGCGCCTCGGTGATCAGCGACGACAGGGCGTCGTGATAGGGGTGCCAATAGGCGGCAAGGCGGCGGTCGGCCTCGGACCGGGTGATCGGCTTTTTGTGGATCGTGCGGCCCTGCGACACGACGCGGGGAATGACGCCCAGCCCGGCCATGGTGCGCTGGTTTTGCGGCGCGCGCGGGGCGCCGGTGACGACCAGCGGGTCAATCTCTTCGGTGCCGCGATTGAGGTCGACCAGCGCGCGCGGATAACAGGCGCTGAGTGCGACGGCACCGAAATCGGGCGCGCAGGCGATCAGCCGGTCGATGAACGCATCCTCGGACGAGCGCAGCAGATTCAGGGGCAGGCGCGACGATGCGAGGAACCAGTCAGGATAGATGCAGCCCGAATGCGGCGATGCAAAGATCACCCCATTGGCCCAGTGTCGGGGCCGGGTCAGAATGAATGCCGGGGCAGTGTCGGTCATTCCCGTAAGATCCGCTTTCTTGCCTGTCTGTGACTTCTTTATAAGGCTTTCCCAATCTGTTCCAATAGCACTTGAACCCTTTGGATAGTCGCTATATAGACACGCGGACCGGCGGGATTTCGGCCTGTTTTCTCAACAGGGACAGGCAGAATCACGAGGGTAAGGGCGGTTAGCTCAGCGGTAGAGCACTACGTTGACATCGTAGTGGCCACTGGTTCGATCCCAGTACCGCCCACCATTGTTCGCGCCCCCGGAAGGCCGGGGGCATTTCGTTTTCAGGCGCCGTCGCGGCGCTGACAGCAGGAGAAGACCTATGAAGGTTGTCAATTCGCTCCGGTCGCTGAAGAACCGGCACCGCGACTGCCAAGTGGTGCGTCGCAAGGGCCGGATCTACGTGATCAACAAGACCAACCGTCGCTTCAAGGCCCGTCAGGGCTGAGGCGCGGAGCACCCGCAAGACGAAATGACCCGCCCTCGCCGGCGGGTTTTTTCATGGCAGAGGGCAGACATGACCTCGGATAGTTTTGAGATCCGCCGACACCGTGCTGACGGCAAGCGATCCTGGGCGGCCTATTCGCCCTGCGGTCAGTATCGCTATGGCCTGTCTCGGCGCTGGGGCAGCGGGCCGGCGCTGCTATATGTGATGCTGAACCCCTCGACTGCCACGGAAATGGCCAATGACCCGACCATCGAGCGCTGTGAACGCCGGGCGCGGGCATTGGGCTTTGACGGCTTGGGCGTGGTCAACCTGTTCGCCTATCGCGCGACGCGCCCTGAGGATCTTCGGCGGGCCGCTGATCCGGTCGGACCGCTGAACGACGATGCGATTCGCGCAGCGGCGTTGCGTGCGGATCGGGTGCTATGTGCCTGGGGCGTTCACGGCGATCATCTGGGGCGCGCCGAACAGGTGCGGGCGGCATTGCGGGGGCTGCGGCGACCGATGCTGCATCTGGGTCTGACCAAGGCGGGGCATCCGCGCCACCCCTTGTATGTTTCTTATGCCAGATCGCCAGCGGATTGGTATTGTTAACCTTTTATTAATCAAGTGCTTTGAGAAGCTGCACTGGCTGGCATATTGTTGAGCAGGTACCAGTTTGCCTGTTCCAAGAGGTGTTGAGATGTTGATGATAGCAGGGCTGATGAGCCTGCTCATGGTCGGTGTTGCCGTCGATATGAGCATCGCGGGCGCGACGTCACATGATGACGATGATGACCTGCCTGTCGGCGGTCCGGACGAGCAGCCCGGCGAGGATCAGGACATGGGCGATCATGAGCCTGACGAGCCGGAGGCGGGTGTCGCCGATGAGGCCGGGCCCGACCTGCCCGTTGATCCCGCCGTGCCAGATGAATCCGCCGTGCCAGATGAAACAGATGATGTGATTGACGAGAACGCCGAGCCGGTCATCGATGAGGCGACGACCACCGATGCATCCGATCTGGATCAGGTGTTGGTCGGCACTGACGGCTTTGATGCGCTGATGGGTTATGACGGCGATGATCTGCTGCAGGGCTTTCGCGGCGACGATGATCTGCGCGGCGGTCAGGGCGACGATACGCTGGAGGGCGGCGACGGCGATGACTGGCTGCAGGGCGAATCGGATTACGGTCCCGGCGGCAATGATCTGCTGGATGGCGGCGCGGGCAATGACTCGCTGGCCGGTCAGGGTGGCGACGATACCATTCTGGGCGGCGACGGCGACGACACCATGCAGGGCGGCGATGGCAATGACAGCATGATGGGCGGCGCCGGGCGCGACTGGATCGACGGCAATGCCGGTGACGACACGCTGATCGCCGGTGACGGCGACGACGATTTGAGCGGCGGTGAGGGCGACGATCTGCTGATTGGCAATGACGGTTCCGAAACGGCCTGGCTGCATGGCGGCGAGGGCGATGACACGCTGATGCCGGGCGCGGGCGACTTTGCCGAGGGGCAGGAGGGGGCGGATCTGTATGTCTTGCGTGAGGGCGAGGGCGCGCTGCCTGTCATCTCGGGCTTTGATGGCGCAGAGGATCAACTGGAAATATCCTTGTCAGCGGATCGCGCTGAAGATGCGCAGATCGAATTGATCGAGGATGATGACGGCAGCCTGCTGCTGCAGGTTGACGGGCAGCCCGTTGCACGACTGGTCGGGGCCGTGAACGCCGACGGGGTGAATGTGCTGGTCAACCATCCCCAAGTCTGAACCCAGATCGTATGAATTGATTAAAATCGGGCCTGCTATTATTAATAAGAGAGGGAAGATCAGGCGGAATAGATGAGCGATATCGATTTAGGTTTGGATGGCTTGACGGTCTGCTGCCTCAGCAACGATCGCGAGATTCTGGATCTGAATCTGAGGGCCTCGCCAGTCATTGCATCTGGTCGTTTGCAGTTGGATGTCGAGATGGACGCGCCGTCGGCCACCATCGGCTATAACAGACTGCTTGAGCGGCATCCGACGGATATCTGTATCCTTGTCCATCACGATGTCTATTTGCCTGACGGCTGGGACCGGCTGCTGATGCGCCGTATCGCCGAGGTCGAGGCCCATGACCCGGACTGGGCCGTGATCGCCGCGTCCGGAATCGGGCCGGATGGGCGGCATTGGGGCCCCGTCTGGTCATCCGCCTTTTCGCGCGTGCTGGGCGGCGTCACAGCCGCGCCCCAGCCTATTCAGGCCGCGGATGAGTTGCTGATTGTTTTCCGGGCCGATACCGGGCTGCGCTTTGATGAAGAACTGCCGCATTTCCATTTTCACGGGCTGGATATCGTTCAAACCGTGCTGGCGGCAGGGAAGGGCGCCTATAATGTGCCCTTGCCGCTGATCCATAACGACCGTTTCGCAAAGATGCTGGGCGATGATTATCGGGATGGATATCGCCATATGCAGCGGAAATGGCGCGATGTACTGCCGCTGATGTCCACGACAGTCAAGATTTCCTGGCACGGATTGCACCTGCGTCGTGCGCTGCGCCGGATGAAGAACTATAGTGCGGTGGGCAGCGAGCGCGCTTCGCGCAACGACACGCCGCCGCAGGTTTATGCCGAACGCTGCTGCTGGTCGTCTGTCGGATAGTCGCGTCGCGCCTCTTTCCTTTTCGCGCAATTCCCCCTATACGCGCCCATCCGCCAGAGCGATTCTGGCGGGTGCTCCATGGGCCTGTGCTGGACGACATCCCGGCCTGCGCCATAACCCTTTGATCTGAAAAGGAGACCCCGATGTCGATTACGGTTGAAGAAAAGAACAAGGTCATGAAGGACTTTGCGACGAAAGAAGGCGACACCGGCTCGCCCGAAGTTCAGGTCGCGATCCTGACCTCGCGTATTTCCACGCTGACCGAGCATTTCAAGACGCACAAGAAAGACAACCACAGCCGCCGTGGGTTGCTGATGATGGTCGCGCAGCGTCGTAAGCTGCTGGACTATCTCAAGCGCAATGATGAGGCCCGTTACCAGGACCTGATCAAGCGTCTGGGCATCCGCCGCTAAGCGCCCGTCTTTCGGGAAAGAATACGCCCGTGCCGCAAGGCGCGGGCGTTTGTGTCTGGTTCAGGCCGCAGCATCCTCGATGGCGCGCTTATAAATGCTTTTCAGCCGCCCCTTTTCCGCCTCGGTCGACAGCGCTTCGAGCGACCGCTCATAGGCCAGATCAAGCTGATGCTGCGCCGCCCGCCGTGAGGCCATCGGCCCGATCCGCGTCAGCGCGGTCAGCGATTTCAGCAGGCGCGACATCACGTCGATCTGCGCCGCGCCGTCGCGGGCGATCAGGTTGAACGCGTCCTCGTACATGTCCTCATAGATCAGCGGCAGCACGCTGACATTGGGGTATTCGGGCTCTTTCTTCTCGGCCTCGGCCCAGGCCTCGCCCCAATAGCTGAGCAGCCGCGTCTGCCGTCCGATCACGTCAATCGCGGTGCCCGGGTCATTCACCGCGGGCGAGAGGGCGCGCAGCGCCACCTCGGTCAGGGCGATCAACCCAAATCGGGGGTCCTGATCAAAGCTGCGATTGGGGCCGAATTCAAACGCATTATGGACCAGATGTTCGATCCCCTCGGGCAACACGTCGCCCTGGCTGTGGATATGGGCCAGCAGAGAATCCTCGTAGACAAAGCTGCCCGGCAGAACCAGAACATCGATCTGCAGCGATTCCTGTTCGCAAATATCGGCAAGCAGCTTGATCGTGATGAACTGGACATAGCCGACGGTGCTGGCGCGAACAGGCAGACCCCTGCGGGCCTGATGGGCGACATCGGGCAGGGATTTGCCGCCGAGGAACGGGTATTGCAGGCGATTTTCCATGGCCTCTTTCGCGGTGTTCTCGATCCGCGAGATGGTATCGGCAACGCGGCCCAACTTGGTCAGCTGGTTGATCAGGCGCAGCAGTGCGACGACGATCATCGCAATGACGACCAGCGTCACGATGAACAACAGCGCGCGTCCCTGCGGTCCGTAGAAGCTGACCTTGAGCGCGATCAGCCCCACGATGCTGAAGAGGAAAGACCCGACAAAGGTGGCCAGCGATGACTGGACGATCTCGTCCTCGGTCAGCAGGCCGGTGGCCCGCGCCGTGCCGTTCGAGGTGGCCGAACTATAGGCCGAGGTCAGCGCGCCGAGGGAAAAGGTGGTGATGGTCAGCATGCTGGTGGCGATGATCGTCAGCAGGCTGTCGATGGCATCGGTGCTGATCTCGAAAGGCAGCGCCCAAGGCAGATAGTTCGTCGCCAGTGACGCCAGCGCCGCCACGATCAGCCCCATCACCGCATAGGAGGCCACATGCACCATAAGGGTCCGCCGCAGCCGGTTCAGTATCCATCTGATTTTGGTCATCGCGCTATCTTTTCGGGTCAATCATCTTGCAGTGTCTGTTTGCCGCAAAATTGGGGCAAAGGGAAATGCCCCTTTCGTGGGTTCTGCTGCGCCCTGCCGATTGGTCTGAAATGTCTGGATGGCCCAGAGGCGGGGCTGGCTGGCGACCTTTTTACGCCCACTTCCCAACACCTTCCATTTCCTGTAAACGCCCCCAATCTGAGACGTATCGTTCGGCCCCGGGGCGACGCATAAGGATCGGGGTACGGCGGCAATGGGGCCGCCATTTGAACGGCGCGGCCAGAGGGCTGGCCCGCGCCAAGAGGAAACAAGATGTTTGAAGAAGTAAGAAAATCAATCCAGTGGGGCGAAGAAACGCTGACACTGGAAACGGGCAAGGTTGCCCGCCAGGCTGATGGCAGCGTCATTGCCACGCTTGGCGAGACCAGCGTCATGGCCAACGTGACCTATGCGCGCGAGCCCAAGCCCGGTCAGGATTTCTTTCCGCTGACCGTGCATTACAACGAAAAAACCTATGCCGCCGGCAAGATCCCCGGTGGCTTCTTCAAGCGCGAAGGCCGTCCGACCGAAAAAGAGACGCTGACCTCGCGCCTGATCGACCGTCCGATCCGCCCGCTGTTCGTCAAGGGCTTCAAGAACGAAGTTCTGGTGATCTGCACCGTGCTGTCGCACGATCTGGTCAATGACCCCGACATCGTGGCGATGATCGCCGCGTCGGCTGCGCTGACCATTTCGGGCGTTCCGTTCATGGGCCCGATTGCTGCGGCGCGTGTCGGCTTTGCCGATGGCGACTATGTGCTGAACCCCGAAGTTGCGGATATGGACCAGCTGCGCAACAACCCCGAGCAGCGCCTGGATCTGATCGTCGCCGGCACCAAGGACGCCGTGATGATGGTGGAATCGGAAGCATACGAGCTGTCCGAGGCTGAAATGCTGGGTGCCGTCAAATTCGGCCACGAGCAGATGCAGCCGGTGATCGACCTGATCATCGACTTTGCCGAAGACGCCGCAAAAGAACCGTTTGATTACCAGCCGCCGGAATACGGTGCGCTGTATGACAAGGTGAAATCGCTGGGCGAGGCCGATATGCGCGCCGCCTATGCGATCAAGGACAAGAGCGACCGTCAGGACGCTGTTGCCGCGACCAAGACCAAGATCAAGGATGGCCTGTCGGAAGACGAACTGGCCGACGCAAATCTGGGTTCGGCGCTGAAAAAGCTGGAATCGGGCATCCTGCGCGGTGACATCATCAATGGTGGCGCACGCATCGACGGCCGCGACACCAAGACCGTTCGCGCGATCGACTGCGAAGTGGGCTTCTTGCCGCGCACGCACGGTTCGGCGCTGTTCACCCGTGGTGAAACGCAGGGTCTGGTTGTGACCACGCTGGGCACCGGTGACGATGAGCAGATCATCGACGCGCTGCATGGCAATTTCCGTTCCAACTTTCTGCTGCACTATAACTTCCCGCCGTATTCGGTCGGCGAGGTTGGCCGCTTTGGCCCTCCGGGTCGTCGTGAAATCGGTCATGGCAAGCTGGCATGGCGTGCGTTGCAGGCCGTTCTGCCTGCTGCGACCGACTTTCCCTATACCATCCGCGTCGTGTCCGAGATCACGGAATCGAACGGTTCGTCCAGCATGGCTTCGGTCTGCGGCGGTTCGCTGTCGATGATGGATGCGGGTGTGCCGCTGAAGGCGCCGGTTGCCGGTGTCGCCATGGGTCTGATCCTTGAAGATGACGGCAAATACGCCGTTCTGACCGACATTCTGGGTGACGAAGATCACCTGGGTGACATGGACTTCAAGGTGGCTGGTACCGAAAACGGCATCACCAGCCTGCAGATGGACATCAAGGTTGCCGGCATCACGCCGGAAATCATGGAGCAGGCGCTTGCGCAGGCGAAAGATGGCCGGCTGCACATTCTGGAAGAGATGGGCAAGGCACTGACCGAAGGTCGCCGTGAATTCAGCGCCCATGCGCCGCGCATCGAGACCATGCAGATCCCGACCGACAAGATCCGTGAAGTGATCGGTTCGGGCGGCAAGGTCATCCGCGAGATCGTGGAAGTCTCGGGTGCCAAGGTCGATATCAATGACGATGGCATCATCAAGATCGCCAGCGCCAACGGCGATTCGATCAAGAAGGCATACGAGATGATCCACTCGATCGTCGCCGAGCCGGAAGAAGGCCAGATCTACACCGGCAAGGTGGTGAAGCTGGTTGATTTCGGTGCCTTTGTGAACTTCTTCGGCAAGCGTGACGGGCTGGTCCATGTCAGCCAGATCGCCAACAAGCGGTTGGGTCACCCCTCCGAGGCGCTGAAAGAGGGCCAGGAGGTCAAGGTTAAGCTGCTGGGCTTTGACGACCGTGGCAAGGTGCGCCTTGGCATGAAGATGGTCGATCAGGAAACCGGTGAAGAAGTCACCGAAGCCAAGGAAGAGGCTGGCTCGGAATAAATCCGTTCGGTCTTTGGTATTCAGGGAAGGCCGCGACATGTTCGCGGCCTTTCTTTTTGCAAGGTCGCGGCGGCGGGGATAGCTGCCGGGCAGGTTTCCCTTTTTAACAGCGCGCTGAATGGTTGAACGCTCGTTTGCGACGATGGGCCAGGTCCTGTGCACGATCAGCCGATAACGCATCGTATCGCAATGTTCAGACGCCCTATGTCTTTCACAACGTAGATGACTGGCAATTCGAGCGGACCGATTTTCTGGCGCAGGCGGTCACGTTGCCTGAGGCCGATCCGATGATCTCGGTCGTTTGTCTGCGTGACACGGCGGATATGCCGATCCCGCCTCGCGAGGCAGGAACTTTTCCGTGATCTGCAGCCTTGAGTTGAGTGATCCGTGAGGAGGGACCAGCCATGACATTTCGACTGATGACAACCGCCGCCCTTGTTTGCGCCGCAGGACCCGCGTTCGCGCAGCAGACCCCCGCCAATGTCCAGACCGCGCCCGAGATCTTTGAGATGCGCGAGATTGTGTCGGGACTGGACAATCCATGGGAAATCGCGCTGGCCCCCGATGGCTGGCTGTGGGTGACAGAGCGCAGCGGGCTGAAAATCAACCGCATCAACCCCGAGGATGGCACGCTCGAGACCGTCGCCGAACTGACCAATGCCGCCGTTCCGGGCGGACAGGACGGGCTGATGGGTCTGGCGCTGCATCCCGATTTCGGCAATGGCACCGATCAGATTTTCACCGCCTATACCTATGACGACCCCGATTACAGCAACCCGCTGGTGACCGATCCGGAAAGCCCCTATCTGCATCTGCGCACCAAGATCGTGCGGTTCGACTGGAACGCCGAAAGCGGCCAGTTGGAGAATGAGACCGATGTGATCACCGGGCTGCCGGCCTCGAACGACCACAACTCGGGGCGCATCAAGATCGGGCCCGACGGGATGCTGTATTACACCATCGGTGACGGCGGGAATAACCAGTTGGCGAACTGGTGCCGCCCGATTCTGGCGCAGCGTCTGCCCACCGCCGATGAGGTCGGGGCAGAGGACTGGATCGCCTATCAGGGCAAATCGCTGCGGATGGCGCTGGACGGCACGATCCCCGAGGACAACCCCGAGATCGACGGCGTGCGCAGCCATGTCTACACCTATGGCCACCGCAATATGCAGGGCATTGATTTCGGCCCCGATGGCACGCTTTACGCCAGCGAGCATGGCCCCAAGACCGATGATGAGGTCAATATCCTGGAGGCCGGCGGCAATTATGGCTGGCCGAATATCGCGGGCTATATCGACGACAAGGCCTATGTCGAGGCGCGCTGGTCAGAGGCGCCGGATTGCGCGGATCTGACATTCTCGGATCTGGAGATCGCGCCGAGCGTGCCGACCACGCCCGAAAGCGAATGGCCGGTGCCGGAAAACTATCACGCGCCGGCGGCAACCATGTTCACCGTGCCCAGTGACTGGAACTTTGCCGAGACGGAATGCGCCGGCATCGACTATGTGTGCTGGCCCACCGTCGCGCCTTCGAACATTGAATACTATGCCAGCGACGCGATTCCGGGCTGGCAGGATTCGGTGCTGATAGCGACGCTGAAACGCGGTTCGGTCTACCGTGCGGCTGTCAGCAAGGATGGCCGGATGGTGCAGCAGCCGTTCGAGCGTCTGTTCGACGGTGAAAACCGCATTCGTGATACCGAAGTGTCCGATGACGGGCTGACGATCTATGTCGCCGTGGACAGCGGCGGAGTGATCGAGGGTAATGAGGGCGGCGTCGTTACCGAGATGACCAATCCCGGCGCGATTCTGGCCTATACCTATACCGGCGAAAATGCCGATGTTCCCGCGGATGGCGGCGCATCGGATGGTGCGGCGGATGGCAGCGATCAGGCAGCGGCTGCGCCGGTTGAACTGGGCGAACTCGAAGGGCCGGCTGTCAGCTATACCGCCGAACAGGCAGAGGCCGGCAAGCAGGTCGCCATGACCTATTGCGCGGCCTGCCACGGTGCCGATTTTGCCTCGGCGAACTATGGCCCGCCGGTAAACGGGCAGGTGTTTCAGCGTAACTGGCATAACAAGGAGGCGGTTGAATTGCTGACCAAGTCCATGACCATGCCGCCGTCGCAGGCAGGGACTCTGTCGCCTGAACAATATGCCGATGTGACGGCCTATATTCTGTCGATGAACGGGATGCAGCCGGGGGATGAGCCGCTGACGATGGACAGCGCCGGCTATGTTGACGCGCGCGCATCAGAATAAACACTAGCAAGATCCCGGCCCGGTGTTGTTCCGGGCCGGGGTGATCTGGCCCGGCTCAGGCCGGGTCTTTTGCAAAGCGCAGATAGGGCAGTTTCTTGTCCAATGCGCCGTATTTTTCTTCGGCTGCGGCGTCATCCAGAGACAGCGCGACGATCACGTCCTGACCGGGCACCCAGTTGGCGGGGGTTGCCAGCGGCGCACCATCGGTCTTGATGACCGCGTCCAGCGCCCGGACGATTTCGGCAAAGTTGCGGCCGATCGACATCGGGTAGGTCATGGTCAGCCGGACCTTTTTGTCCGGTCCGATGATAAAGACGCTGCGCACGGTGGCCGAATCGGCGGGCGTGCGGCCTTCGGAGGGCAGATAGTGCTCGGCGGGCAGCATGTCATAGGCCTTGGCGACGGCCAGATCGCTGTCGTCGATGATCGCGAAATTCGCAGGCGCGCCGGCGAACTGGGCGATGTCATTCTTCCATTTCAGGTGATCGTCGACACTGTCGACCGAGACACCCAGAACCTTGGTGTTGCGGGCCTCGAATTCAGAGGCAAGCTGTGCCACGGCACCGAATTCGGTGGTGCAGACCGGGGTAAAGTCGCGCGGATGGCTGAAGATGATGGCATAGCCGTCGCCTACCCAGTCGTGAAAGCTGATCTCGCCTTCGGTCGATTTCGCGGTGAAATCGGGGGCGGTATCGTTGATGCGCAGGGACATGATCTGTCCTTTCCGTTGGTTGCGTCGAGGTGAACATATGCACCCGGAACAGGATTGCCAGAGCTTACCTGTTCCGGATTGGTCCGCCGGGTCAGAGCAGCAAGAGCAGGCTGCCGACCAGGACGCCGATGATCACCAGCAGAACCACGCAGAAGCCCATGATGTCGCGCGGCTTGAGGCCCGCGATGCCCAGCATCGGCAATGCCCAGAAGGGCTGCAACAGGTTGGTCCAGGCATCGCCCCAGGCCACGCCCATGACAACGCGCGGGATGTCCGCGCCCAGGGCCTCGGCTGCGGGCAGCATCACCGGGGCCTGCACCGCCCATTGGCCGCCGCCCGAGGGGACAAAGACGTTGACGATGCCGGCGCTGATAAAGCTCCAGAATGGCAGGGTCTGTGCGGTCGAGATCGAGACGAAGAATTCCGACATGCTGGCTGCCAGCCCGCTGCCGGTCATGATCGCCATGATGCCGGCATAGAACGGGAACTGGATCACGATGCCTGCGCCGCCGCGAACGGCCTCGTCCAGCGACGCCAGCAGGCTGCGGGGGGTGCCGTGGCAGAGGATGCCCAGAAACAGGAACAGGAAGTTCACGACGTTCAGGTTGATGCCGCCGCCGCCGATGAAATACTGGGCCAGCCAGATCAGGCCCGGAATGCCAACCGCCCACATCAGGATGGGGCTGTTTTCCAGCCGCTCGGCCGGGGTGGCGTCGGGGCCAAGCGGGGGCAGGGCGTTGCTGTCGCCCAGTTTCGCCGGATCGACCAGCACCTGTTCGGATTCCAGCGGCAGCATGGCGCGGTTGACCAGTGGCAGGACCACAAAGACCGCCGCGACGATGATCAGGTTCCAGACCGAAAAGATCGTCTCGGATGTCGGGATGACGCCGATCTGATCGGCGGTAAAGTGGTCAGGCGTGGCGATGGTCAGCGGGATAGAGCCCGAGAGCCCGCCGTGCCAGATGACAAAGCCCGAATAGGCCGAGGCGACCAGCAGCCGGTAATCGACCTTGATCTGCCGGGCCAGTTCCTTGGCGAAGATCGCGCCCACGACCAGACCAAAGCCCCAGTTGATCCAGCTTGCCGCCAGCGACACGACGGTCACCAGAATGATGGCGGACCCGCGAGAGCTGGCCAGCCCGGCCATCTTTTCCAAAAGCGCCCGCACCGGCGGGGAAGAGGCCAGAATAAAGCCGGTCACCAGCACCAGCAGCATCTGCATGGCGAATTGCAGCAGCGACCAGAAGCCGTCGCCCCACATCTGGACCAGTGCGATGGGGTTGGTGCCTTGTGTCAGGATGGCAGCCAGAGCGGCGACCAGGGTCAGGACAATGACAAAGATGAATGCATCGGGCAGCCACCGTTCCATCAGGCGGGTGGCGGGGCGTGCAAGGGCTCTTAACATGGGGGCCTCCTCAAATTTTCGGCAGGTTGCGTGATCGCGCGGGCGATGGCAAGCCGAACAGGAGGGCCCGGATCAGCTTTCGCGGAAGGCGCGGTTAAAGTAATCCGCCAGCGGTTTCATGAGATAGGCCATCGGGCTGCGTTCGCCGGTCTGGATATAGACCTCGACCGGCATTCCGGGGATCAGCGCCAGGCCCTGCAGCTTTTCCAGCTGATCGGGCGGGATCGTGACCTCGGCGCGGTAATAGGGTGCCTGGGTCGCCTCGTCGATCAGCGCATCGGCCGACACGCGCAGCAACTCGCCGTCGATCTCGGGCGTGGTGCGCGACGAGAACGAGGAAAACCGCAGCATGACGTCCTGTCCTGCCTGAACCTCATCGACATTGATCGTGGCAATGCGCGCGCCGATGATCAGCGGGCGATCCTGCGGGATGATGTACATCACCGGATCTGCGGCTCTGATGACCGAACGTGGCGTGGTGAACTGCAACTGGTGAACGATGCCCGACACGGGCGAGCGAATGTCCAGACGGTTGATCTGTTCGCTCAGCGCGCGGCGGCGTTCGGCCAGTTCCAATTCGCGATAGCCAAGGTCGCGCAACTCTGTCTCGGCGCTTTCGCGGCGCTCGGCACTCAGGCGCAACTGTTCGATGCCGATCTCGGTCTGGCGCGTTTCGGCCTGCGCGCGCGAGGCCTGCATCTCGCCCAACTGGCCGTCAAGGCGTGCGGCCTCGCGTTCCAGCGCCAGAACGCGGGTCGCCTGCGCCAGCCCCTTTTCCAGCAGGGAGCGCTGATCGCCCAGTTCTTCCTGAATGAACTCTCGTTGTTTGCCCAGGGCATCGAACTGCGCGTCGATCCCGGCGATCTGCTGGCCCATCTGTTCGGATTGCTTGCTGAGCTGATCCAGAGACTGGCGGATGGTGTCGCGGCGGGCGGTGAACAGGCTGCGCTGACCGTCCATCAGTTGCGTCAGATCGGCATGCTGGCTGGTCTGTTCGACCAACTCGGCGGGAAAGATGATTTCCTCGACATCGGCGCGTTCGGCCTCCAGCCGACCGCGGCGGGCGAGGATTTCGAAATACTGACCCTCGACGATGGTCAGTTCGGTCATCAACAGTGAGCCGTCCAGCCGGACCAGGGTATCTCCGGCCTCGACGCTATCGCCCTCGGCCACCATGATTTCCTCGATCACACCGCCGTCGGGGTGCTGGACGACCTGACGATGCTGTTCGACCTCGACCTGACCGGGGGCGACAACGGCACCGGCGATGCGGGTCAGCATGGCCCAGCTGCCAAAGCCGCCAAACAGCAGCAGGATACCGGCAAGCCCAAGTATCACCGCGCCGCGCACCGGCCAGCGCCGTGCCAGTTCGGTCCTGTCGGGCGCGGTCGCCTTGGGCGGCGGCGGGGCGGGGCCGGGATCGTCGGCAGGCGGAACAGCCTGCGGGACGGATTGTTGCACCGGCTGGATACGCGCCAGCGGCTTGCCGATATTGCCCTGATCTTCGTCGCTCATGTGATGCCCCCGCTTTTGCCGGCGCTTTGCGACTGGCGGATGTTTTCGGCGTTCTTGACCATGGATTTCAGTACGTCGTCGCGCGGGCCGAAGGCGCGGCGCGAGCCCTGATCCAACACCAGCAGCAATTCGCATTCGCTGATGGCAGCGGGTCGGTGCGCCATTATCATGACCGAGCCACCGCGCGCCTTGATGCTGCGGATGGCCTGGTTCAGCGCCTCAGAGCCCTGATTGTCCAGATTGGAATTCGGCTCATCCAGAACGAACAGGGCCGGCTGCGGATACAGCGCGCGGGCCAGTCCGACGCGCTGGATCTGGCCGCCCGACAGGCGCCCGCCGGCCTGACTGATCGGTGTGTCATAGCCCTGCGGCAGATCCAGAATCATCTGATGCGCGGCGGCGGCCTTGGCGGCGGCGACGACGCGCTGCGGATCGGGATTGGGGTTCATCCGGGCAATATTGTCGGCGATGGTGCCGTCAAACAGCGTCACCTGCTGGGGCAGATAGCCGATCAGGTTGCCCAGCACATCGGGGTCATACTGGTCCAGCGTCGCGCCGCCCAACCGGATCGAGCCTGCCCCAAGCGGCCATGCACCGATGATCGCGCGGGCCAGTGTGGTCTTGCCCGCGCCCGAAGGCCCGATGACACCAAGCGCCTTGCCGGGCGGCAGCGAAAAGCTGATGCCGCGCAAGGTCGGCTGGTTCTGCCCGGGTGGAATGACCGACAGGTTGCGCACGTCAAGCTGCGCGCGCGGGCGCGGCAGCGGCGTCCGATCGGGCACGGGCGGCTGGCGCGACAGCAATTCGGCCAGCCGTGCCCAACCGTCCTGTGCGCGCTGCACGATGGGCCAGCCGCCGACCACCTGATCGATGGGCGCCAGCGCGCGGCCCATCAGGATCGAACTGGCGATCATGGCGCCGGGCGTCAGTTGCTGTTGCAGCACCAGCCACGCACCGGCAGCCAGCATCGCGCTTTGCAAGAACAGGCGGAAGGTCCGCGAAAACACGGTAAAGGTCGAGGCGCGGTCGGCACCCTGCACGCCGTGTTGCGTCGCCTCGGCACGCGCCTTTTGCCAGCGGTCAAAGGCTGCGCCGCGCATCCCGAGCGAGCCGATCAATTCGCCCTCGTCGCGGTAAAGCTCGTTCATTCGGTCGGCTTTTTGCGTCGCGACGGCGGATTGCTGCAGCGGTGCGCGGCTGAACCAGCGGTTCAACAGCGTCGCCAGCACCAGCAACGCGCCACCGGCCGTGGCAACGACGCCCAAAAGCGGGTGGAAGATGAAGACCGCGCCCAGAAAGATCGGCGCCCATGGCAGATCGAACAGCGCCAGAACGACGGGCGAGGACAGGAACCGGTGCACGGCCTCCAGATCGCGCATCCCGCCGCGCATGGCGATGTCGTTGCCCGAGGCGTTGCCCTCGGTCAGGGCGGCGGTAAAGACGCGCGGCTCGAGCCGGTTCTGGAACCGCGCGGCGACGCGGGTCATCACCCGGTTGCGCGCGACATCCAGCACACCCATCAGCAGGAACAGGAACGTGACCAGCACGAACAGCGCCGTCAGCGTCTCGTAGGAACGCGAGGCCAGGACGCGGTCATAGACCTGCAGCATGAACAGCGGGCCGGTCAGCATCAGGATGTTGACCACCGCCGAAAACAGACCCACCGCGATAAACAGTCGCCAGCCTTCCGACCGCGCCGATCGAAGCTCTGCCTTGCCGCGTTGCGTATCGGGCGCTCGTGCCATACTGCCGTCCGTCCTGTTTAACCGGGGCCTCCTAAGCGCCTGTCAAGACATCGGCGGACCTTGACCGATCCGCCTTGCCTGCGCTTGCCCTGCCACAGGAACGGTTTTATGCGAGTTAAGACAAATAGAACAGGCTGTTTCGCCTTGGTGCTGCGTATCGCAGACGAGGTATTGCAGGCGCATCGCGAGGAACCGAATTGTCACGACGCATCCATGTGCCGCTTGTCCTTTTGCTGCTGGGGGCCTGCACTGCGCAAGGCGACCGTCCCGCGCAGACCGTCAACGACCCGTTCGAAAGCACGAACCGACAGATCCACGCCTTCAACAAGGGGTTGGACACCAATCTTGTCCGTCCGTTGACGCGGGCGATGGACGGTGGCGATCAGCCCGATGCTGGCGCAGAGACGGGCGGGCCGCTGGATATCGTGGCCAATATCGGCGGCAACCTGTCGCTGCCGGGCAAGGTGCTGAACCATATCCTGCAGGGCCGCCCTGAACCGGCCATGCGCAACGGGCTGCGCTTTGTCGTAAATTCCACGCTTGGCCTTGGCGGGATGCACGATCCGGCGGGGGCAGAGTTTGCGCTGACCGAGATCGATACCGATTTCGGAGAGACGCTGTATGTCTGGGGCCTGCCCGAGGGACCCTATCTGGAGCTGCCGGTTCTGGGGCCATCGACCAGCCGCAGGGCGGTCGGGCGTGTGGTCGATATGGCGATTGATCCACTGGACAATTGGCTCAACCGCGATCAGCGGAACGGTGCGACGGCGATCCGGCTGATCTCAAAAGCCGGTGAACGCTCGCGTTTTGGCGACACTGTGGATAGCGTTCTGTATGAAAGTGCCGATAGTTACGCGCAGGCGCGGTTGATCTATCTGATGCACCGCCATCATGAACTTGGACAAGAGGGGGGAACGGATGATCCCTATGTCATCGACCCATATGAAGACAGCGCGGCCAGCGACGACGGTATCATCGACCCCTATGAGGATTGATAGGCGCGGCTTTATCGCGCTGGCCGGGGGTGGGGTGCTGGCGCTGGCCTTGCGGCCGGTCGCGGCGTTCGCGCTGGATACCAATCAGGCCAGTGCGCTGATCGAAAAATCGCTGGCCGAGGTCTATGCGGTCATCAATTCCGGCCAGGCGCCGGCGCAGATGTACCAGCAATTCGAGGCCATCTTTGCGCGTTATGCCGATGTCGATATCATCGCGCGCTCGGCCCTGGGCCCGGCCGCCCGCCAGGTCAGCGCGGCTGAATTCGGCGCATACCGGCAGGCGTTTCAGGGCTATATCGGGCGCAAATATGGCAAGCGGTTTCATGAATTCATCGGCTCGAAGATCGAAGTTACCGGGGCCCGCCCGCTGAAAAGCTTTGTCGCGGTGACCTCTGTTGCCTATCTGAACGGCCGCGCGCCGATGCAGGTGGAATGGCATGTCTCGGACAAATCGGGTCGCGACCTTTACTTCAATATCATCATCGAGGGCGTGAACATGCTCGCGACCGAGCGGACCGAGATCGGTGCGATGCTGGCCCGGCGCAATGGTGATGTCGCTGCGTTGATCGCCGACCTGAAACAGTCCGGCTGATACTGCGGCGGCGTCGCCCGCCGGGAGAGATCATCTTTTCAATGAGGCCGCAGCAGCGCGGCAAAGGGGGGCCGGGTCAGCCCCCCTTTTTCGTCAGTTGCCGCCCAGAATGCCGTTCAAAGCCTGGCTGAGCGCATCGTCACCCTGGCCCTGCGCGGGGGTCGGTGCGGGGTCGCCCGCGCTGACGCTGTTGCCGGGCGTGCGGGGCGCAGTGCCCTGCGGCGCCGGCTGGCGGGGCTGGGTTTCACCCATCGCCTCTGCCAGTGCTGCTGCCAGCGGATCATTGGTCGCAGCGCCGCTGAGCAGGCTTTGCCCGGCCGCCCCGCCACCTGCGTCAGGCGCAACAGTGGGCAGCGGCAGTGCCGGCAGCCCGTCATGGATCTGCACCATCACCTCTTGCCAGATCTCGGCGGGCAATCCGCCGCCCGTAACCCCGGTCAGCGGTGTGTTGTCGTCATAACCCATCCAGACGCCGGTCACGTATTGCTCGGTAAAGCCGATGAACCAGGCATCGCGATAGGACGAGGTGGTGCCGGTCTTGCCCGCGGCCTCGCGCCCGGGCAATTGTGCACGCTTGCCGGTGCCATTCGTGATGACGTTTTCCATCATGTAGATCAGCTGACCTGCCGCGCGCTGGCTGATCACACGTTCACCCATGCCGCCGGCCTGACCCATCAGCGCCTGATCATCGCCGGCGATGCGCAACTCGACCAGGCCATAGGGATGCACCGCGGTGCCGCCGTTGCGAATGCCGGCATAAGCGCCGGTCATTTCCAGCAAGGTGCTTTCCGAGGCACCCAGCCCCAGAGACGGGCCGTTGGTCATGTTGCTGGCAAAGCCGAAATCTTCGGCGACCTGGCGCACCAGATCGCGGCCAGCCGATTCCTGCAGGCGGATGGTTGCTGTGTTCAGCGAACTGGACAGCGCCTGCGTCAGCGTCACATTGCCGCGATAGTTGCGGGTATAGTTCTTGGGCGTCCAGGGGCCAGAGCCGCGAATATTGATGGTCAGCGGACCGTCCAGCACGACATCGTCGGGGCGATAGCCCAGTTCCAAGGCTGCCGCAAAGACGAAGGGCTTGAAGGACGAACCCGGCTGGCGTTTCGCCTGCGTGGCGCGGTTGAACACGCCGTTCACGACGCTGTCGCGCCCGCCGATCATGGCCCGCACTGCGCCATCGGCGCTCATGACGACGATGGCGGCTTCGGCCTTGCTGCCCGCCTTGACCTTTTCGTCGATCACCGAGGCCATGGCCCGTTCGGCGGCGCGCTGGATGCGCTGATCGAAGGTGGTCTTGATGGTGACGTCTTCGGTCGTCTCGGAGGTCAGGAAGCCGGGACCCGATTCCATCACCCAATCGGCGAAGTAACCGCCAGCCCGCGCGGCTGCCGCACGGCTCAGCGCTGCCGGGTTGGCCTTGGCATCGGCAAATTGAGCGTCATCGATAAAGCCCTGCTCGTGCATCAGGCCCAGAATCACCCCGGCCCGATCCTGCGAGCGTTCAAGGTTCGAGGTCGGCGCGTAATAGCTGGGGGCCTTGAGCAGACCGGCCAGCATGGCAGCCTCGGCTGCGTTCACATCGCTGGCGGGCTTGTTGAAGTAACGCTGGCTGGCGGCCTCAAAGCCGCGCGCGCCACCGCCCAGATACGAGCGGTTCATATAGATGTTGAGAACGTCATTCTTGGAATATTTGGCCTCCAGTGCCAGCGAGAAGGGCACCTCTTTGACCTTGCGCCACAGGCTGCCAACGCGGCAATCGGCCTCGTATGCGGCTTCGTCTTCCCACCGGATCGGGTCGAACGTGTCGCCCAGACAAAGCAGTTTGGCGACCTGCTGCGTGATGGTCGAGCCGCCATGCCCTTCAAGCGGGCCACGGCCTTCGGACATGTTGATTCGGATGGCGCTGGCGATGCCGCGCGGGTCGACGCCCAGATGGCTGTAAAAGCGCTTGTCCTCGGTCGCGATCACGGCCTCTTTCAGGACCGGTGCGATCTTGTCTGCGCTGACGGTGCCAAAGGTTTCGCCGCGCCAGGCAAAGACGCGTCCATCGCGGTCCAGCATGGTGACCGATCCGCGCGCGCGCGCATCAAACAGTGCCGAGGCCTCGGGCAAACCGCTGTAATAATAAAAGGTTGCAGCGCCCACGATCAGGGCCATGACAAAGGCAAGGCGCCATGTCGTGCCCCAGATCACCCGCCAGACAAGGCTGACAAAGCCGGTGATGCCGCGGGTTACGACATTGCCACGCTTTTTCGGCGCAGGCTTGCGCCGCGCCGCTTTCTTGGGCGGTGTCGGGTCCGAAAAGCTGCGCTTTTCAGCAACGGGGCTGCTGCCCGTGCGTTTGGGTGTGCCGGTCGGTTTTTTCATGCCTGCGTTCCTGCCCGGCCGATTTGTCCGGCCTGATTGCGATGCAGCATACAACAAGAATCGCGCCGAGGGAATTGACCCCACCAATGCGTGATCTGCCCGCGAATTGGGCAATCAACCTGAGGGTCGCCTGTTTTTTGATCGCTGCCGGGTTCTGCGCTGCGGCATGGCGCCCTGCGCTTGTGCAATGCCGCGCCAGATGTCGATCAAGGCAGGGTAAGCGGCCCTCGCTCACGGGGCTGCGGCGGACGAAACAGGTGACAGACACATGAGAAAATTCTCCCTTCCCCTAATCGCAGCATTGCTTGCGCTGGCTGGCCCGGCGCTGGCGCAAGATGCCGCCGGGGCCGAAGCGGCAGCCGCCGCCATCAGCCCCGACGTGGTCTATATCTTCAACACGCTGCTGTTCCTGATCGGCGGCTTTCTGGTCATGTGGATGGCAGCGGGCTTTGCCATGCTGGAGGCCGGGCTGGTCCGGTCCAAGAACGTGACCACGCAGCTGTTCAAGAACATCTCGCTGTTTTCGATTGCCGGCCTGATGTACTGGCTGGTCGGCTATAACCTGATGTATCCGGTCGATGGCTGGACCATTCCCGGCGTCGTCGGCCAGTTGTTCTCGCCCAAAGCCATCGACCCTGCAGGCGCGGGAAATGCAGCCGACGGCTATTCCGCGGGTTCGGATTTCTTCTTTCAGCTGATGTTCTGCGCCACCACCGCCTCGATCGTGTCGGGTACGCTTGCCGAGCGGATCAAGCTGTGGCCGTTCATGATCTTCACCGTCATCCTGACCGGATTTATCTATCCCATCGAAGCCAGCTGGGAATGGGGCGCAGGCTGGCTGGATGCGCGCGGGTTCTCCGATTTCGCAGGCTCGACGCTGGTGCATGCGACGGGCGGTTTTGCCGCGCTGGCCGGTGCCATCGTTCTGGGTGCACGTCACGGCAAGTACCGGGCCGATGGGCGGATGCAGCCGATGCCGGGTTCGAACCTTGCACTGGCGACCCTGGGCACGTTCATCCTGTGGTTGGGCTGGTTCGGGTTTAACGGCGCATCGCAACTGGCATTGGGCAGCGTGAATGACGCAGCCGATGTGGGCCGCATCTTCGTCAACACCAATATGGCGGCATCCGCCGGTGCAATCGCCGCGATCATCACGACGCAGCTGATGTACGGCAAGATCGACCTGACCATGGTGCTGAACGGCGCCTTGGCCGGTCTGGTTGCGATCACCGCCGAACCGCTGATGCCCTCGATCCTGGGCGCGGTTCTGATCGGCGGCGTTGGTGGTGCCATCGCCGTGCTGGTCGTGCCGATGCTGGACCGCTGGAAGATCGACGATGTGGTCGGCGCCATTCCGGTGCATCTGGTCGCGGGTGTCTGGGGCACGATGATCGTGCCGGCCTCGAACCCCGATGCCAGCTACAGCGTGCAGGCCCTGGGCGTGATCGCCATTGGTGGTTTCGTCTTTATCGTCAGCTACGCCTTGTGGCTGGTTCTGAAGGCGACGATGGGCATTCGCGTCAGTCAGGAGGCAGAGATCACCGGGCTGGATATCAGCGAAATGGGGATGGAGGCCTATCCGGACTTCGTCATCGCCAAATAACGCGCAACACAGGCAGAAACCAACGCGGCGGGGCGTCCGATGGGGCGCCCCGTCCTTTTAATGAGTTTGGGGATGGCTCAGGCGACGCGGGCGACGACGAAATCGGCCAATTCGTCCAGCAAATCGCGGATCGGATTGGCTGGCAGCGTGGCAAGTGCGGCCTTGGCCCGGCCGACCCAGTCCAGCGCATCGGCGCGGGCGGCCTGCATCGCGCCATGACGGGCCATGATGGCCAGCGCCTGTTCCAGATCGCCGTCGCGCTGATCACCCGCTTCGATGGTGCGGGTCCAGAAGGCGCGTTCGGTCGCATCGCCTGCCGCTATCGCCTTGATCACCGGCAGGGTCAGCTTGCGTTCGCGGAAATCATCTCCGGTATTCTTGCCGATGGTCGCGGTGACGCCGCCGTAATCCAGCAGATCGTCGACAATCTGAAAGGCGATGCCAAGCGCGTCGCCATAATCGAACAGCGCGCGGACCTGATCCTCGGGCGCGCCGGCGATGACGCCGCCAACCTCGGTCGCGGCGGAAAACAGCGCCGCCGTCTTGCCGCGGACCACCTGCAGATAGATGTCTTCATCCGTGCGCAGATCCTGCGCTGCGGTTAGTTGCAGCACCTCGCCCTCGGCGATGGTGGCGCTGGCATTGGCCAGAATGTCCAGCACCCTCAGGCTGCCGGTTTCGGTCATCAACTGAAAGCTGCGGGCGAACAGATAATCGCCGACCAGAACGCTGGATTTGTTGTCCCAAAGCAGGTTGGCGGTGGGCCGGCCGCGTCTCTGGCGGCTTTCATCGACCACATCATCATGCAGCAGCGTTGCCGTGTGAATGAACTCGACCGTCGCCGCCAGCTTGACGTGATCGTCGCCCTGATAGCCCAGCATCCGCGCCGCAGACAGCGTCAGCATTGGCCGCAGCCGTTTGCCGCCCGCCTCGACCAGATGTGCCGTTACCTCTGGGATGCGGGGCGCGTGGCGGCTGGCCATGCGCTGCCGGATCAGGGTGCTGACCTGTTCCAACTCGGGCGCGATTTGCACCGCCAGGCGGTCCAGTGGGGTGGATGCGCTATTGGTCATGTTCATCGACAGTCCCTTTTTCGTGACATGCAATTGCCACGCCATCGACATCTGCGCAACCGCTGCATATCGTCGCGCCACCATGAAAGAACTGTTCCGCACCACCGATCCGCTGCGCATGACACGCGCCATCGACCTGTTGGATGATCAGGGCGTGCGCGCCTTTGCCTTTGATCAGCACATGAGTGTGCTCGAGGGATCCATCGGGATTTTGCCGCAGCGGCTGATGGTCGCTGACCGTGATCATTTCATTGCCACTGCCATTCTGCGCGATGCCGGGCTGGATGAGTGATCTGACGCAGGACGGTTTTCTGGATGGCCGGCTTCTGATTGCGCAGCCCGTGCGTGGCTATCGCTCGGGCGCCGATGCGGTGATGCTGGCGGCGGCCTGTTCGGCAGAGCGCGGGCAATCGGTGCTGGAACTGGGATGCGGCGCGGGTGTTGCGAGCCTGTGTCTGGGCTGGCGGGTGCCGGATCTGCGTCTGACCGGACTGGAGCGGCAGGCGAATTATGCCGATCTTGCGCGGCAGAACGCACAAGCCAACGGCATCGCGATGCGGGTGATCACGGGCGATCTGGCGGCGATGCCGGCCGAGTTGCGGGCGGAAAGCTATGACCATGTCATCGCCAATCCGCCCTATTTCCTGAACGGCACCTGTGCATCCGATGACGGGCGGACCGAGGCGCGGCACGAACAGACCGCGCTGAGCCTGTGGGTCGATGCGGCGTTGCGGCGGTTGCGTCCTGACGGGCGGGTGACGCTGATCCATCGCGCCGACCGGCTGGATGCAATCCTGGCCGGTTTGGGCGCGCGGGCGGGTGCAATCGTGGTGCTGCCGATCGCCGCGCGTCCCGGTCGCGAGGCCGGGCGGGTCATTGTCACCGCACGCAAGGGCGCGCGGACGCCGTTGCGGCTGCTGGCGCCGCTGATCACGCATCAGGCGCCGTCACATCTGCGCGATGGCGAGGACCTGTCGCAGCAATCCGCCGACATTCTGCGCGCTGGCCGGCGAATCAACCTTGGGTAGTGCGAAAGTTTGATGACAGAATCGGAAATCTGTGCTGCACTAAACCTGTTTCGCGAGACAAATAGGGAGAACGAAATGTCGGTTGCTTCTCACGTCGAGGAATTGCGCAAAAAACACAACGTATTGTCCGAGGCGGTTGAAAAAGCTCAGAGAAGTCCCGGAACGGACGATCTGGATATCGCCACAATGAAGCGCGAGAAGCTTCGCCTGAAAGAAGAAATCACCCGTCTGTCCTGACGATCTGTAACACGTTTCAAATGCAGAACGGCCCGCGATCACCGCGGGCCGTTTTCTTGAGTATCAGGCATTTTAGCGATCTGTGCCGACGAGTGCCTAGCTAAAGAACTGTGCGCCGTTGGCCGAGATCGTCGAGCCGGTGACAAAGCCTGCATCATCCGCGGCCAGGAATACGACGGCCCGCGCGATCTCTTCGGGTTCGCCAAGGCGGCCGACCGGGATTTGCGGGATGATCCGTTCGTTCAGGACCTTTTCGTCGATCGCGCGAACCATTTCGGTGCCAATATAACCCGGCGCAATGGCGTTGACGGTGATGCCTGCGCGCGCGCCCTCTTGTGCCAGCGCGCGGGTAAAGCCGATATCGCCCGCCTTGGCGGCGGAATAGTTGGCCTGACCGGCTTGGCCCTTTTGACCATTGACAGAACTGATATTGACCACGCGGCCGAATTTACGATCGCGCATCCCGCCCCAAACCGAATGGGTCATGTTGAACAATCCGGTCAGATTGGTGTCGATGACCTCTTTCCACTGCTGGGGCGTCATCTTGTGGAACATCGCATCGCGGGTGATGCCGGCATTGTTGACCAGCACGGCGACGGGCCCCAGTTCCTCTTCGACCTGTTTCACGCCAGCGGCGCAGCCGTCATAATCCGCCACCGACCACTTATAGGTCTTGATGCCGGTCTCTTCGGTAAAGGCGGTGGCCGCCTCGTCATTGCCGGCGTAGTTCGCGGCAACGGTATAGCCCGCATCTTTCAGCGCCTTGGAAATTGCGGCGCCAATTCCGCGCGAGCCTCCGGTAACCAGTGCAACTTTCGACATGTCTCCCCCTCGCTTGTCGATTGCGTCGAAATCTTGTTATCCAAGCGGCGCCCTGTGCGCAAGATCATTGCGCACAGGATTTTCCGGCCGGTCGGTCAGTCGCGTTCCAGGCACAAGGCGACGCCCATGCCTCCGCCGATGCACAGCGTCGCCAGGCCTTTCTTGGCGTCGCGGCGGCCCATCTCGAACAAAAGCGTGTTCAGGATGCGCGCGCCCGAGGCACCGATCGGATGGCCGATGGCAATCGCACCGCCGTTGACGTTCACGATTTCGGGGTTCCAGCCCATTTCCTTGTTCACCGCCAGCGCCTGCGCGGCGAAGGCTTCGTTTGCCTCGATCAGATCAAGATCGTCGGCGGTCCAGCCGGCTTTTTCCAGCGCCTTGCGGCTGGCATAGATCGGGCCAACGCCCATGATCGCCGGGTCCAGCCCCGCCGTGGCGTAAGAGGCGATCCGCGCCAGCGGCTTCAGCCCGCGCTTGTTTGCCTCTTCCTCGGACATCACCATCACGGCGGCGGCGCCGTCGTTCAGGCCCGATGCATTGGCGGCCGTCACCGTGCCATCGCGGGTAAAGGCAGGGCGCAGCTTTTGCATCGCCTCCATCGTCGCGCCGTGGCGGATATATTCATCCTTGTCGACGACAGTGTCGCCTTTACGGGTCTTGACGGTATAGGCGACGATCTCGTCGTCGAACTTGCCGGCCTTTTGCGCAGCCTCGGCCTTGTTCTGGCTTGAGACGGCGAATTCGTCCTGCGCCTCGCGGCTGATTTGCCATTTTTCGGCGACGTTCTCGGCCGTCTGGCCCATGTGGTAATTGTTGAAGGCATCCCACAGGCCGTCACGGATCATCGTGTCGATGGACTGCATGTCGCCCATCTTCTGGCCGGCGCGCAGATAGCTGGCATGCGGCGACAGCGACATGCTTTCCTGACCGCCTGCGATGACGATATCCGCATCGCCCATACCGATCTGCTGTGCGGCCAGCGCGATGGCCCGCAGTCCCGAGCCGCAGACCTGGTTCAGACCCCAGGCGGCGGCTTCCTTGGGCAATCCGGCGTTGATATGCGCCTGACGCGCCGGGTTCTGGCCCTGAGCGGCGGTCAAGACCTGGCCCAGGATCGTCTCGCTGACCTCTGCCGGGTCAACGCCCGCGCGCTCGACCACCGCCTTCAGAACGGCCGTGCCCAGATCATGTGCCGGAACATTGGCAAAGGACCCCATGAAGCTGCCCACGGGGGTGCGGGCAGCGGAAACGATGACAGCTTTCGACATGTGAGGTTCCTTGTTCTATCCATTCGTGCCAGCCCCCGGCTGGCATTCGTGCATAGGATGCGGGTTCGCGACGTGGCGTCAAGAGCAGCAGGGTTCCTGATTTCAGCGGACAGGTCGAATATCGTGCGGCGGTTGGCCAATAATGGCCGGGTGCCGCCCACGAAGCCGCGACAAATGATCCCGGTTCGGCGGCTTGCGGCGGCGTCTTTGGGCGCTGCGGGCGTCCGGCGCCTACGCCCCCGTCATCACGCCCGGTTGGCGAGGGTCATTCAGCAGGCCATTCTGTTAACGTTACTGCTGCGCCTTTGCCGGAGGGCTTTTCCACGGCGGCGCGATGGTCGGCGCGCCGAAATAATAGCCCTGAAGGCAGTCGATGCCGATGTCGATCAGGAAGGCTGCGTCGTCAGCGGTCTCGACCTGCTCTGCCACGGTGAACATGTCGAAATGCGTGGCGATTGATTGCAGCGCACGCGTAAGGACCTGATTGTCGGGATGGCTGGATATTTCGCGGACGAACTGGCCGTCGATCTTGATCATGTCAAAGCAGAAATCGCGCAGATAGCGGAACGAGGTGTAACCCGCACCAAAATCGTCCAATGCCAGGCTGACGCCCATGTTCTGCACTTCGCGCATGAAATGGCTGACGTCGTCTGGCAACTCCATCGCCGAACTTTCGGTGATCTCCAATATCAGGCGTTCGGCAACGTCGGGCGCGTCGGACAGGCCCGCGCGGAGAATATGGATCCAGTTCGGATAGCCGATCGAGCGCGCCGACATATTGATCGACAGGCGCAGGGACGGATCTTCGGTCAGTGCCGTCAGGCCCAGTTGCAACGACAAACAGTCGATCTGCCGCCCCAGTTCGGTGGTTTCGGCAATCGGCATGAAGTCCTCGAGCGGTACGATCCGCCCCGAATCATCGACGATTCGGATCAGCCCTTCGTAAAAGGCAGGTTTGCCCGTTCGTTTCGATTGCACCACCGGCTGATAGGCCAGAAGGGCGTTGCCCTTGGCCACGGCTGCCTGCACAGCCGGAATGGTGATCCGGCTTTGTCGATTGATGGCGAAATCCAGCGGCGAACCGGATTTCGACGAATTGCCCCCGCTCACGTCTTGGCCTCCTGTGTCTGCGTCGTTGCACTATTCGCATATTGTTCTAATTTCCGGTGAATCACTCATGCTTTGTCGAAAACAGGTTAATCCGTGATGAACGAGCGCTGCCCCTGGTGCGGGACCGATCCGACCTATGTTGCCTATCACGACACCGAATGGGGCGTGCCCGAACGCGATCCGCGTGCGCTGTGGGAAAAGCTGGTGCTGGACGGATTTCAGGCCGGCCTGAGCTGGATCACGATCCTGCGCAAACGCGACAATTTCCGCGAAGAATTTGAGGGTTTCGACCCCGAGCGCGTGGCCGCCTGGGATGACGCGCGCATCGAAAAGGCGCTGCAAAACCCCGGTATCATCCGTCACCGCGGCAAGATCACATCGACCGTCAAAGGCGCGCAGCGGTTCCTTGAGATCGAGCAGTCAGAAGGGTTCACGCCCTATATCTGGTCCTTCACCGGCGGTGAGGTGATCCAGAATGCGCCCGGCTCGATGGGTGACGTGCCGGTATCAACAGCCGAATCGACGGCCATGTCTAAATCGCTGAAAAAGCGGGGCTTCAATTTCTGCGGGCCGGTGATCGCCTATGCCTTCATGCAGGCCTGCGGGCTGGTGAACGATCACATGACCACCTGCCCGCGCCATGCAGAGGTCAAGGGGCTGTAAGTTCGCGCACGACCTGCTTGGCCGCATCTGACGCCCAGTCGGCATCGCCCAGAAGCCGCGCGACCTCTTTTCCCTCGGGTGAAATCAGCACGGTGACCGGCAGGCCCATCACGCCCATATCGCGCGACAGTTTCTGCTTGGCATCGGTCAGCACCGGCAGGTTTTCGATGCCGGTTTCGTCGTAGAACTTGTCGATCGCCTCGCGTGAATTGCGACCCGTCGCAACGGTCAGGACCTGAAAGTCATCGCCGCCCAGTTCGGCCTGCAATTCATCCAGCGCCGGCATTTCCTCGCGGCAGGGGGCGCACCATGTGGCCCAGAAATTCACCAGCAAGGCGGTGCCTTCGTAATCGGCCAGCGTCACCTCGTTGTCGTCCGCATCCAGGAAAACCGTATCGGGCAGATCGGTCGCCTCGGTCTCTATCAGCTTGGGCAGCCCGTTCGCCTGAGCGGCCTCAAAGTCGATCTGACCGGCGAAACCCGCATTTGCACCGAAAACCAGCGCCGTATAAAGCAGAAGCGAACGCAGCATATGACCTCCACAGGATCGCAAATGACCGACCAGACCAAGACCGCCAACAGCATGTGGGGCGGGCGCTTTGCCGCCGGTCCAGACGCGATCATGGAACAGATCAACGCCTCGATCGGCTATGACAAGCGGCTCTATGCCCAGGACATCCGGGGCAGCCGGGCCCACGCTGCCATGTTGGCCGCGCAAGGCATCATCAGCGATAACGATGCGACAGCGATCCGGGAAGGCCTTCTCACGGTCTTGTCAGAGATCGAGGGCGGAAATTTCCCGTTTTCACCGGCACTTGAAGACATTCACATGAATGTCGAGGCGCGGCTGAAAGAGATCATCGGCGAACCGGCGGGCCGCCTGCACACCGGCCGGTCGCGCAACGATCAGGTGGCCACCGATTTCCGGCTGTGGGTGCGCGATCAATGCGATGCGGCGATCGGCGGGCTGCGTGCGCTGATCGGGGCTGCTTTGACGCAGGCAGAGGCAGGCGCTGATTGGGTGATGCCGGGCTTTACCCACCTGCAAACCGCGCAGCCGGTGACCTGGGGGCATCACATGATGGCCTATGTCGAGATGTTTGGCCGCGATCTGTCGCGCTTTCAGGATGCGCGGCGGCGGATGAACGAATCGCCCCTGGGTGCTGCTGCGCTGGCTGGCACCGGTTATCCGCTGGACCGCGAGGCGACGGCGAAGGCGCTGGATTTCGACCGGCCCATGGCCAATTCGCTGGATGCCGTCAGCGACCGTGATTTTGCGCTGGAGTTCCTGTCGGCCTCGTCAATCTGCGCCGTTCACCTGTCGCGGCTGGCCGAGGAACTGGTGATCTGGTCGTCGGCGCAGTTTCGGTTCGTGTCGATGTCGGACAAATGGTCAACCGGGTCGTCGATTATGCCGCAAAAGCGCAACCCGGACGCCGCCGAATTGATCCGCGCCAAGATCGGTCGGATTCTGGGCGCGAATGTGGCGCTGTTCACGGTAATGAAGGGGCTGCCGCTGGCCTATTCCAAGGACATGCAGGAAGACAAGGAGCAGGTCTTTGACGCCGCCGATCACCTGATGCTGGCCCTGGCCGCGATGACCGGGATGCTGTCGGATCTGACCGCCAACCGTGCCAATCTGCAGGCTGCGGCCTCGTCCGGCTTCTCGACCGCGACCGATCTGGCCGATTGGCTGGTGCGCGAGGCAGGTCTGCCGTTCCGCGACGCCCATCACGCCACCGGTGCGCTGGTCGCAATGGCGGAAAAGAAGGGCTGCGATCTGGACGAATTGTCGCTGGCCGAGATGCAATCGGTCAATTCGGCGATCAACCAGTCGGTCTATTCGGTGCTGGGTGTTCACAATTCGGTCGCGTCGCGGCAAAGCTATGGCGGAACTGCACCGGATCAGGTGCGTGCGCAGATTGCGCGTTGGAATGACGTATTGGGGAAAGAGGCGCTGGCATGAAGGTAATCGCGATTATTGCAGCGCTGTTGGTCACGGCTTGCGGCGTTGATGGCCCGCCCGAACGGCCCTCGCCCCGGCTTGAGCAGCAGGTAGGGGTCAGTGTCACCGGCGACGCGCGTTTCGGTGTGCAGGCCTCGCTGTAGATGGATCATTTCAACTATCAGCAGGGTCATCTGCATGCCGAAGAGGTGGCTCTGTCGCGGATCGCGGCGGCGGCAGGCACGCCGGTCTATATCTATTCGGCCGCCACGTTGCGCCGGCATTTCGGGCTGTTCCAGCAGGCGCTGGACTGGACCGATCATATGATCTGCTATGCGGTGAAGGCCAATTCCAATCTGGCGATCCTGCGGTTGATGGCGGATATGGGCGCGGGCATGGATGTCGTCTCGGGCGGGGAATATGCGCGTGCCAAGGCGGCAGGCGTGCCGGGCGAGCGGATCGTGTTTTCCGGCGTCGGAAAGACAGTGGCCGAGATGCGGCAGGCGCTGGAAGGCGGTATCCGGCAATTCAATGTCGAATCCGAGCCCGAGTTGCGGGCCTTGTCACAACTGGCCGACAGCATGGGGGCCGAGGCGCCGATTGCGATCAGGGTGAACCCCGATGTCGACGCCAAGACGCATGAAAAGATCGCAACCGGCAAGTCCGAGAATAAATTCGGCATTCCGATCGCGCGGGCGCGCGAGGTTTACGCCGAGGCGGCAAAGCTGCCCGGGATCCGTGTGACCGGCATCGACATGCATATCGGCAGCCAGTTGACCGATCTGGACCCATATGCCCAAGCCTATGCCAAGATGGCCGATCTGACCCGCGCGCTGCGCGCCGATGGCCATGAAATCACCCGTTTGGATATGGGCGGAGGATTGGGCATTCCCTATCGCCGCGACAATAGCGCGCCGCCCTTGCCCATCGAATACGGGCAGGTGATCCGTGATGCCGTGGGTGATCTGGGCTGTGAAATCGAAATCGAACCGGGCCGCAACATCGTCGGCAATGCCGGTGTGCTGCTGGCCTCGGTCATTTATGTGAAACAGGGCGAGGGGCGGGATTTCCTGATCCTCGATGCCGCGATGAACGACCTGCTGCGGCCTGCGATGTATGGCGCGCATCACGACATCGTGCCGGTGAACGAGCCTGCCGTGGGGGTCGATGTCCTGCCCTATGACGTGGTCGGGCCGGTCTGCGAGACAGGCGATACCTTTCAGAAGGGGACCCAACTGCCGGCGATGCTGGCCGGTGATCTGGTCGCGTTCCGATCGGCGGGGGCCTACGGCGCGGTGATGGCGTCCGAGTACAACACACGGCCTCTGGTGCCCGAAGTTCTGGTCGACGGCGATCAATTTGCCGTCATTCGGGCAAGGCCAAGCATTGAGGAAATCCTGTCGCGCGATACCATACCGGAATGGTTCTAACGCGGTTCAGCCGGGGCGAGGCAGAACCGGGGGCTTCGCGCCCCCGGACCCCCGCGGGATATTTTCATGAAGAAGAACGGGCGATCCGCCTGACCCATGCCGGTATGGTGTGGGAGCAGGTGGCCCGCGCCTTTTGGCCGCTGGCGGCGCTGCTGGCGGTGATCTTTGCGTGTTTCTGGCTGGGGCTGGTGGCGGCGCTGCCGAATATGGTGCTGCCCTGGGCCGTCGGCGCATCTTTGTTGGTGGTGATCGCGGCGGCGGTCTGGGGCGGTTTGCGGTTTTCGCGTGTCGGTTCGGGCGCCGCACTGACGCGCGTTGACGAGAAACTGCCGGGGCGTCCGTTGTCGGCGCTGCGTGATCACGCGGCGCTGGGAGATGAGGGCGCGCTGTGGCAGGCGCATCAGGCACAGATGCGTTCGCGGGCTGCGGCGGCGCGGGCGGTGGCGCCCGATGCCGGGCTGACCCGGCGCGATCCCTTTGCGCTGCGTCTGGCGGCGATGGTGGCGCTGGCCATGGCCTTGATCTTTGGCGGCGCGGGAAATCTGGGTGATGGGCTGTCGGCGGTGGCCGCGACCTTGCGTCCTCAGATCGAGCGCGGTGATGCCGTGGCGACCGGCCCGAGCTGGGAAGGCTGGGCCGAGCCGCCGGCCTATACGCGACGCCCGACGATTTATCTGAATGCTCTGCCCGAGGGCGAGGTGCTTGAACTGCCCAAGGGCAGCGCCGTCAGTTTTCGCCTTTATGGCGAAGATGCAACGGTCACGCAGACGGTTGGGACGGATCCAGGCGAGGACCCGCAGGCGCCCGCCTTTACCGCGATGCAATCAGGCGCGGTCGAGGTGATGGGGCGGCACTTTGACATCATCGTTCTGCCGGATGCCGCGCCGCTCATTCGCCCTGGCGATGCGCCGACGCGGCGTGCCGATGGCCGCTTGGTGCAGGATTTCTTTGCCGAGGACGATCATGGTGTGGTGTCGGCAGAGGCCGGGATTGCGCTGGATCTGCAGGCGGTCGACCGCCGTTTCGGTCTGGCCGTGGCGCCCGAGCCGCGAGAGGCCGTGGCGCTGGAACTGCCGCTGCCCGGTGGCGCACGGCAAGAGGTTCAGGGGCAGCTTGTGCAGGATCTGGCGCGGCACCCCTGGGCCAATCTGCCGGTCACGGTGACCTTGAGTGCGCTGGACGGGATCGATCAGCAGGGGCAATCGGCCCCGATGCAGACCGTTCTGCCGGGGCGGCGTTTCTTTGACCCGCTGGCTGCCGCGTTGATCGAAATGCGGCGCGATCTGCTGTGGTCGCGCGAGAATGCCGGCCGCAGCGCCGAGATCCTGCGCGCGGTGACCTGGCAGCCCGACGGGTTCGTCGATGAAATCCTGTATCTGCAATTGCGCGCCAGCGTCGGCGTGCTGGAAACGACGACCCTGTCGCCCGAGGATCGCGACAAGCTGGCCGAGGCGCTTTGGCTGGCTGCGATCGAGTTGGAAGATGGCGGGCTGGCCGACGCATTGGAGCGGATGAAGCAGGCGCAGGAAAAACTGTCCGAAGCGATCCGCAACGGCGCCAGCCCTGATGAGATCCAACGCCTGATGGATGAGCTGAAATCCGCGACCGATGAATATATGCGCATGCTGGCCGAGCAGGGCCAACCCGACCCGGCAGATCGCTTTACCGACAATCAACAGCAGGGCCAGGTCATCACCGGCGATCAGATCCAGCAGATGATGGATGAGATCCAGCGCCTGATGAACGAGGGCCGGATGGCCGAGGCCCAGCAATTGCTGGAACAGTTCAACCGCATGATGGAAAACATGCAGGTCACCCAGTCACAGGGTCAGGGGCAAGGTCAGGGTCAGTCGGGCGAGCAGGGTAACCAGTCGATGAACCGGCTGGCCGATACGCTGCGCGAGCAGCAAGGCCTGTCGGACGAGGCGTTCCGCGAGATGCAGGAACAATTCAGTCAGGGCGGCCAGCAGGGCAACGAAGAACTGGCGCAGCGTCAGCAGGAATTGCGCGAACAATTGGGTCAGCAGCAGGGCCTGATGCCCGGTCAGGGATCTGAACGCGGCGACGCGGCCCGTCGCAATCTGGATGAGGCCGGGCGCGCCATGGAACAGGCTGAACAGGCTCTGCGCGATGGCGATATGCCCGGCGCGATGGATCGTCAGGCCGATGCGATCCAGTCGATGCGCGAGGGGATGCGTGCGCTGGGCGATATGCTGGGCGAGGGCGAGCGTCGCGCAGAGGGCCAGCAGCAGGGACAAGAGGGTCAGCAGGGCGATCAGCCGGGCGGGGCAATGCGCGATGGTCAGCAACAAGGGCTGCCCTATGACCGCCGCGCTGACCGCGACCCGCTGGGCCGGCAATTGTCAGGCAATGGCAACACCATCACCGATGGCGACCCGCTGGCCGAGGGCGTCGATCCGGCCGCGCGCGCGCGCGACCTGCAGGATGAGATCCGGCGGCGCAGCGGCGAGCGGACCCGGCCCGAGGACGAGCGCGATTATCTGGGGCGCTTGCTGGACCGGTTCTGAGGTCAGTCAGTCTCGGTTTGCGGTGCAAAAAGGCGCTGATGCAGCCAGTTTCGGCCATCATCAACCGCGATGCGCCACTCCATCAGTTTGGCGCCGGGCGCGCCTTGATCGGCAAGGCGTGGCGCGGCCAGATAGACCAGCAGCAATGCCGCCGCGATGGCGATCGACCAGCGCAGGCCACGCCGATAAGCCGAAGAACCGTGATCATCGATGGGCCGGGCGATCGACGAAAGATCGGCGGCCTCCTTCTGTGGCTCGGGGGGCGGATCGGCGCGGTGCGGTGTGGTGCGCGTGACGGTTTCTTCCATCGTCTGATGGGCGGGCGCGGCCTGAGCCGGGCGGCTTGGTTTGGCGTTTATGTGGCGTGACGGCGCCGGACCGGTTTGTGGCCTGTCCGTAGCCAGCGGCAGCGTCATGCTGGCACCGACAGAGGCCCCGTCGGTGACGGTGGTGGCGGGCCAGTCCTCGGCGGGCTCGCCGGGCGGCTGTTTCGGCGGTGCGGCAGGTGGCGCCACCTCGCCGCCACGTTGCCGGCGGGACAGTTCGGCCTCTTCCTGCAGCACCGACAGGACCGAGGCTGGTAGCGGGCGGTTCAGCTGCGGTTGCGGCTGCGAAGCTGCCGGCGTTTTTGGTGCCGATTCCGGTGTTGCTTGCGGCGCTTTGGTGGCCGGCGCAGGTGCATTTCCCGGCTGCAACCACACGTGACCACAGGACGAGCACTCGACATTCCGCCCTGCCGCCGGGATCGCGCCCTCGGCCAGCCGGTATTCGGTGCCACATTCCGGGCATTTCAGCCGTAATTCGCCCATCCCAACCCCTCGCATTCGGCGCTACGCTGTTCTATCAAGCCACAGCCCGGCTTCCAAGCCGCCGGGCGCAGAAGGGGGTGCCTTGTGATCGAGATGCAGGATACCGGCTTTGGCTATCAGGGAGGCGCGCCGCTGTTATCGGGCATGACGCTAAGCCTGCAGCCGGGGTCGTTCCATTTCCTGACCGGGCCGTCGGGCGCCGGTAAGACCACCTTCATGCGGCTTTGCTATGCCGATCTCTTGCCGACAGAGGGGCAAATGTCCGCCCTGGGCAAGGATATGCGCGGCCTGAGCCGTGACGGTATCGCGGCGCTGCGGCGCAAGGTCGGGGTGGTCCATCAGGACCCGCAATTTCTGGACCATCTGCCGGTGGCCGAGAACGTCGCCCTGCCGATGACCATTTCCGGCGAGCCGGTGAACATGGCGGCGATGCGCGACCTGTTGGGTTGGGTCGGGCTGGCGCAGCAGGCGCGTGCGATGCCGGCTTCGCTGTCGGGTGGCGAACGTCAGCGCGTTGCGCTGGCGCGTGCGGTGATTCTGTCGCCCGATCTTGTGCTGGCGGATGAGCCGACGGGAAATCTGGACTGGGATATGTCGATGCGGCTGATGCAATTGCTGATCGAGCTGAACAAATCGGGCAAGACCGTGCTGGTCGCGACCCATGACCTGAACCTGATCCGGGCCACCAAGGCGCAGGTTGCGGCGCGTGTCTTGCGGATTGCCAATGGCGGGCTGCATTTGGCGGGGGCGGATCTGTGAAACTGCCGAAACTGAACAGCCGCTCTGTACGCGGCGTCGATTTGCGCAGCCTTTTGACCAGTCTGGCCAAGGCTGGCGAGGGCGCGTCTGGCGACCGGATCGTGCCGCCTACAGGCTTTACCGCGCATCTGACGCTGTTTGCCGCGGGCGCGATGGCCTTTCTGGCGGTTTTCGCCTTGGCCCTGTCCTTGGCCACCGGACGGCTGGCCGATCGCTGGTCCGATTCGCTGGCCCAGACCGTGACCGTCCGCGTTTCGGCGCCGTCGGCCGAAATCGACGCACAGGCCGATGCCGTGATGCAGATCCTGCGCGCCACGCCCGGTGTGGGCGATCCGCATCTGTTGGAGGCTGATGAGGTTGCGGATCTGCTGACCCCCTGGTTCGGCCCGGATGTGCCGGTCGACGCCTTGCCGGTGCCGCGATTGATCGAGCTGCCCATCGCCGATGCACGTGATTTCGACGCTGACGGCTTGCGCCTGCGCCTTGAAGGCGAGGTGCCGGGTGCCGTTCTGGACGATCATACCGAGTGGCGCCGCCCGCTGGTGTCTGCTGCCAGCCGGTTGCAGGCCATGGGGGTGTTTTCCCTGCTGCTGATCGCGGCGGCCTCGGCGGCGATGATCACGCTGGCGGCCAAGGCGGCGCTGGCGGCCAATGGGCAGGTGATCCGGGTCCTGCGGCTGATCGGCGCGCGCGACATCACCATCGCCACGGCCTTTGTTCGGCGCTTTACCCGGCGGGCGGCGATTGGCGCATCGGTGGGCACGTTGCTGGGGCTGTTGGCCATCATTGCGCTGCCGAACATGGATGACAGCGGCCAGTTTTTGACCGGCCTTGGCTTTCAGGGGTGGCACTGGCTCTGGGCGCTGCTGATCCCGCTGGTTGCCGCAGGGGTCGGTTTCCTGGCGACGCGTTGGGCGGCGCTGAGCATGTTGGGGCAGATCAGATGAGCCGGGCGGACAGCCCCGTACCCGGCAAGCTGACCCTCTGGCAATATGTCCAGAATGTGCTGTTTTATGTGCATATCGCACTGGCCACGCTGGTTTATGGCGCCTGGGGGATTTTCGTGGTGCTGCGTCGGGGCAGGGATGGCGCCAAGCATGTGGCGACAGTCTGGCTGCGCTATCTGATCTGGGCGGCGCGGTTTCATCTGGGCATCGTGACCGAGGTTCGCGGCACCCCGCCCACGGGCGATTGTATCGTCGCCTCCAAGCATCAGTGTTTCTGGGATATCCTGTCGCTGGCTTATGCTTTGCCCGACCGCGCATTTATCATGAAACGCGAGGTCATGCGCGTGCCGATCATGGGCTGGTACGCCTACAAGGTTGGCTGCATTCCCATCGACCGTTCGCGCGGCAAGGACGCGATGAAGGCGATTTCGGCGCAGATCAAGGAACGCATGCAGCGCAATGCGCTTGGCCAGTTGATCATTTATCCCGAGGGCACGCGTACCCGGCCCGGGCAGAAAAAACCCTACAAACATGGTGTCGCAACGATCCGCGCAGCCACTGGTTTGCCGGTGATTCCGGTGGCCGTGAATACCGGCCTCTTCTGGCCCCGCAAGGGCTGGGGCATCCGCCCTGGTCGTGCGGTGATCGAATTCCTGCCTGCCGTGCCCGCCGATCTGCCGAGCAACCGACTGATCCCTCATCTACAAGAGGTGATCGAGACCAATTCTGACAGGCTGATGGCCGAAGCGGGGTTCACGGGATGAAATGGCTGGGCGAAGACGATCTGGCGGCGATCTACGGCACACCGCAACCGGCTGCGATGCGGAAAGTGGCGGATCGGCTGACTGCGGATTACGCCGGTTTCCTCAGGGCGTCGCGCTTTTGCGTGCTGACCACGGTTGGCCCCGAGGGCACCGATGGCAGCCCGCGCGGCGACGACGGCCCTGTGGTGCAGATCATCGACGATGCGCACCTTGCGATGCCCGATTGGCAGGGCAACGAACGGATCGATTCCCTTCGCAATATAGCCCGCGACCCGCGCGTCAGCCTGATGTTTCTGGTCCGGGGATCGAACACGGTGATCCGCGTGAACGGCTCGGCCCGGCTGACCGACGACACCGATTTGCGACAGGGTTTCGCGCGGCAGGGCAAACTGCCCCGCACCGTAATCGTGGTGCAGATCAGCGAGGTCTATTTTCAATGCGCCCGCGCCGTGTTGCGTGCAGGTCTGTGGTCGGGGGCAGATGATAGTCAGGGCCTGGCCAAGCCCGGGCAGATCTTGTCGGGCATGACCGACGGCGAGGTCGGCGGCGCAGATTACGACGCCACCTGGCCCGCGCGCGCCGCCAAGAGCATGTGGTAGCCTGCCGGGCGGGCTCGTGGCGCGTGTGAGCGTTCGGCCATGCGCGGACCGGCTTGAGGCCGCGCGCGCTGCGTGGACAGCCGGCTCTTTCCCCAATGTGCCGCAGACATGATGATCGACAGCGCAACAAGGCGGATCGCATGCCTGCGATTCATGGGACCGGATGCGACAAATCGGGAAAACTTGGTAGCGGAGGAGACTGCCGCAGTAGCGTTGCGAGAAGTCGCACCCCTTCATATTAATCATCTAAATATCAGTTCGTTGTGGCGATGTTCTACGGAATCAACCCGCAATCTGTTGCATCTTGTCGCACGAAATGTGATGACTTATGGGCGGGTAGGTATGAGGATACAAAAATGCCGCGAGTTGCGAAGGAATTGTCTGCGCTGGAAGTGAAGCGCCTAAAGCATCCTGGCGGTGTAGCGCGGCCTGTATCGTTCGCCGTCGGCGGCGTGGCCGGTCTGTTGTTGCAGCTCACGACGAACGGCGGGCGAACTTGGGTGCTGCGGACGCGTATCGGAGCCAAGCGCCGCGAGATTGGCTTGGGCGGCGCATCCATCACCCTCGCCGGAGCGCGTGAGCGGGCGCGCAACACCCTTGATCAGATCAGGCAGGGAATTGATCCCGTCGAGGATCGAAAAGCCAAGCAAGCTGCGCTGGCGACGGCCCAACGACGCAGCCTGACATTTGCCGATGCGCTGGATCGATATTGCGCCGCGCGGATGGAAGAATTCGGCAGCGAGCGTCACCGTCAGATATGGCGATCGAGTGTCGAGATGTACGCAATCCCGGCAATCGGCGAAATACTGGTGTCGGACATTGAGCGCCAAGACATTCTTCGGGTTCTGTCGCCGATCTGGACCACAAAGACTGAGACGGCGCGGCGTTTGCGCGGCCGGGTGGAAAACATCCTTTCATGGGCGACCGTTAACGGCCACAGGACCGGCGATAATCCTGCGACATGGAAGGGCAACTTGAAGGAAGACCTGCCCAAGCCGGAGAAAGTGGCAAAGCGCGGAAATCATCCCGCCGTGTCTCTGGATGATGCGGCGGCGTGGATGGCTGACGTGCGTTCGCGGTCGGGCATCGGGACACGCGCGCTGGAATTTGCTGTGCTGTGTGCAAGCCGCTCGGCAGAAGTTCGTGGCGCGGTTTGGTTCGAAATCGATCTCGACAAGGGTCTCTGGGTCATCCCCGCCGACCGCATGAAGATGGATCGGGAACATCGGGTGCCGTTGACCGCTCAAGCGGTTGCATTGCTGAAGGCGCTGCCTCGGCTGGAGGGCAACCCGCTCGTCTTCCCTGCCGCCCGTGGCGGGATGCTGTCTGATGCGGCGATCAGCGCAACGATGAAACGCATCCACGAAGCAAAGGCGAAAGAGGACGGCATCGGGTATGTCGACGCCCGCTCGAAGCGCCCTGCTGTCCCACATGGCACCGCCCGCAGCATGTTCAGGGATTGGGGAGCCGAGTGCACTGACTATCCACGCGAGCTGCTGGAAATCGCCCTAGCGCACCAGGTCGGCGACGAGACCGAACGAGCGTACAGGCGTGGAGACATGATCGAAAAGAGGCGTGCCATGATGACGGCATGGGCAGATTTTCTGACCGGAAAAGACCGGCCCTGCGTAAAGGTGGTTAGGATTTCTGGATGACCCACAAAGCTCATTGGCTGAGCATCTATGATGAGGCTGTCGATGCAGCTCTTGCCGCCAGAGAGGCCGAGTGGAGGGCGAAGCAATCGGCCGACTTGGATAGATGCAAACGAGAGTGCAGACGTGCAATAGGCGAGTTCGACACTTTCTGGCGTCATTTTGCCGATGAAAGCGATCTTCGCTCAATTCGCGATAAGGTGCTGAACGATCTGCCGAAGGTGACTTTGGAAAATGGCACCGAATGCCGAGAGGAAACTTTGCGCCCGCCCGGGTCTAAAGATCCGGACGCACCGGCGTTTCAGGAAAAATGGGAGGATGCCGATGAGTTTCGACAGTACTTGGCGACGACCCTGCCGGAAATCGAATGCCGCGTGGACGGCGACCCTCCAGAGGCATCGGTCGATTGGGCCGAAACCGATCGTCAAGTGAGGGTCCTTCTTGAGCCCCTGACGGACGCCTCGGAGGTTACAACGGGCACCGCAAGTATGTCTCGGCGCTCCTATGCAGCCGAGGCGCTTCGGTTGCTGGCTGAGGTTCGCAACTTGTCCCAGATGATGGCAACCGCGCCGGCTGAAGACGCGACATCAGAAGAGGAACAGAGGTGGCTGCTGGAGTGTTTCGCCGAAATAGCCGCTAGGGCATTTAACGCTGGGGTATTGGGGCGAGCTGCGGCAGGAAAGGCAATCGAGAAGGACGCTAAACGCGGTGCGGCGACCCTGCGTGCTTCGAATATGGGTGGAGACATGACGCGGGGCACAACGACCCCGGAGACCGACGCGAAGCTGGAGTTCATGTACGAGAAACTTAGCCAAAGGCTGAACCCAAGTGCAGCCGCGCGATCCGCTTTTAAAGCTGGTTTCGGTACCAGTTTCGAAGCAAATCGCCGACTTTTGTACCGCCACCACCGAAAATAGTTGTGACATGGCCCGCCCGTGTCTCAACTAGGGCGCGCCAAGATGAACCCTAACGCAACCCGTTGGAGTTCATCGCAATGGCCGAGACTTATTATTCCGATTACCAGCTTTCTGTCCGGTATAGCGTCCACCGCTCGACGCTGTGGCGCTGGGCGAAGATCGATCCGACCTTCCCCCAGCCGGTAAAACTTTCGCCCGGCTGCACCCGCTGGAAGTTGTCGGAAATCGAGGCGTGGGACGCTTCGAAATCCCAAGCTGCCTAAGAAAAACCCCGCCGAGGCGGGGTTTCACGCTGTCTGGCATGATGACTGCCCTAACGATAGCGCGTCCCGTCTCGTGGCACAATGCCGAGAGCATAAGATGAAAACGTTCACGAACCGCCATGAAGGTGCGTCCCTCTTCTCCTTCACCGGCCGTCATGCGCAGTCCGGCGGAGGCTCCGAATGAGCATTCGCGCGATGAATTGGGCAATGACTGCGGCCCAGACGGTAGATATTTCCGCTGTCCAGCGCTGCGCCCTGTTCGTTCTGGCCTACCACCACAACGACAAGACCGGGCTGTGCTGTCCGTCCATGCTGACTATCGGCAACAAGTGCGGCGTGAGCGACCGATCCGCCCGCAATGCTATCCGTGCGCTTGAACATGTCGGGCTTGTGACGGCCAATGAACGGTTCTGTGCAACGGGTCAGGCAGCGAACCAATATAGCCTGTTTGGGGAACCCAAGAACAAAAGTGGGCGGAACCTGCGTTCCGGCACCGGGCGGAACCACACTACCGGCACTGAAAACGAGACCGGGCGGAAGCAACGTTCCGACGAAAGGGTTATTTACACTACAGGGGAAAAGACGGTCCCGGCACTGCGCATTGTGAAAGGTGCCCGTCATGCGTGACCTACTTTTCGAAGAAGCCTGTGCCAAGAGGAAGGAACTTCGTTCACATCAGGTCAAAGCGGTGCAGATGATCCGCCAATCTCTCGCACAGGGACACCAGAGCGTCGTCTGCCAGATGCCTACCGGTGCCGGTAAGACAGTTATCGCATCGAATATCATCGAGAAGGCCCAAGCCAAGAGCAATTCGGTGATCTTCACGGCCCCTTCTGTCTCGCTGATTGATCAGACCGTTGAGGCGTTTGAAGGACAGGGCATCACCGACATCGGCGTGATGCAGGCGAACCATCCCCGGACTGACCGTCTGGCTAAGGTCCAGGTCGCATCTGTCCAGACCCTCGCCCGTCGCGACATTCCGCAGGCTGCCATGGTCATCGTGGATGAATGCCACCTTAGGGCAAAGGTGATCGAGGAATTGATGGTCGATCGACCGGACGTGTTCTTCGTCGGGCTGTCGGCAACGCCATGGTCGAAGGGCATGGGGCTGCTGTGGCAGGACATGGTGACGCCCTGCACCATCAGCGACCTGATCGACCAAGGGTATCTTTCGCAGTTCCGGGTTTTCGCGCCGGACATTCCCGATCTGTCGGCGGTCAAGACCGTCGCCGGGGATTACAACGAAGCCCAGACGGCAGAGGTCATGGAAGGCAAGGCGCTGATGGCGTCGGTTGTCGAGACGTGGCTGGCTAAGGGTGAGAACCGCCCAACGCTGCTGTTCGGGGTCAACTGCGCCCACGCAAAGCAACTGGCTGAGGCATTCCAGTGCGCTGGAGTGGCGACGGCATATTGCGATGCCTACACGGACAGCGTGGAACGGGAATTGATCAAGCGTCGGTTCGTGGCCGGTGATGTGAAGATTGCCTGTTCTGTGCGGACGCTGACCACCGGCGTTGACTGGCCCGTGTCGTGCATCATCGACGCCGCGCCAACTAAGAGCATCATGCTGCACGTCCAGAAGATCGGCAGGGGCCTGCGCGTCAATGAGGGGACCGAGGATCTGCTTGTTCTGGATCACGCGGGCAATTCGCTGCGCCTTGGCCTTGTAACCGATATCCGTCGCGACGAATTGGACAAGACCCCGCCGGGACAAAAGCAGGTGAGCGAACGCAAAGAGAAACTGCCGAAGGAATGCGCCAACTGCGCCGCTCTGCATAAGGGCCTGAAATGTCCCTACTGTGGACACAAGCGCAAGCCGATTGCAGGCGTCGAGACGGTTGACGGCGAACTGATCGAACTGACTTCAGCGAAGGCGAAGAACGAACAGGCTACCAAAGCCGAGAAGCAGCTCTTCTACAGCATGGCGCTGTGGATGGCCGGTCAGCGTGGCTACAAGCAGGGATGGGCTGCGAACCTGTATCGCGGCAAGTTCCAGGTGTGGCCGCGCGGGCTGTCCGACATAGCCACGCCCGCAGACCAAGCGTTCCTCAACTACGAAAAAAGCAGGCGCATCGCCTACGCGAAGCGGAAGGGGGCGTGAGCATGTTCCACGAAAAGACATCGAACGCAGCGAAGGGCAAGTGGCGGGGCATCCTCATGGCTTTGGGGATGGCTGAGACATTCCTCAAGGATCAGCATGGCCCATGCCCTATCTGCGGCGGAAATGATCGGTTCCGCTGGGACAATCAAGACGGCAGAGGCACGTATATCTGCGGCCAGTGCGGTGCCGGTGACGGCATGAAGCTGGCGATGGAATACACCGGCATGTCGTTTTCGGAGATCGCCCCGAAGATCGACGGGCTGCTTGGGAACCTGAAGCCGGAAAGCGGATCCCAGCGCCGGGAAATGACCGGCGACGAACGCCGCAACATGCTGCGCGCTACCTATTCATCAACGCAGCCGATCGCCAAGGGTGACGCGGCAGACAAATACCTGACAACCCGCCGATTGGATCAGCCGACATATCCCGCCGCGCTTCGGTTTTCCGATGCGATGAAGGACGGTGAAGGGGGCGTAAGGCCGTGCATGGTGGCGCTTGTCGGCATCCATGGTATCACGGACCCGAAGGGGCGGCAGCGGTATTGCAGCATGCACCGGACGTTCCTCAAGCCTGACGGCAGCGGCAAAGCCGAGATGGCCAGCCCGCGCAAGATGATGCCGGGCAGCCTGCCGGACGGCGCGTGCGTGATGCTGTCGGAGTGGCCCGGTCACGGTGCAATCGGTGTTGCCGAGGGTATCGAGACGGCCATGAGCGCTTCGGCTATGTTTGACATGCCTGTCTGGGCGGCTCTCAACGCCACGATGATGGAAAAGTGGTTCCCCCCTGCTGGCGCTGATGAGGTTGCAATTTTCGTCGACAGTGACGCCAATTTCCGCGGCCTGCGCGCCGGGGCGATTCTGGCGAATAAGCTGCGTACTAATCCCAAATATGTCGGGCTGGAGGTAAATATCCAAACACCGCGCATCATTGGCACTGATTGGGCCGATGAGTGGACCGCGCGCGTAAGAGCTGGATCTGAAGCATGACCGGAACAGAACTCACTGCCCTTCGCCGAAGAGTGGGGCTGTCGCAGGCAGCGCTTGCGCGGCGGATCGGAGTTTCGCGCCAGACCATCAGCTACTGGGAAGGGAAGCCCGCTTTGGACGGGCGTTCGACCATCCTTGAGAGGATCTCTGAATATCTCAATTCAGAAGATGCGCACCGCCTTCGCTCTTCGCGCCCCGGTCTGGGGTTCGTCCGTCTGCACTTTCTCGGAAGCGTCTCGCGACACCAAATGAAGATCGTCTCCGATGCAATGGCGATCCGCAGAATAACCTTGGCTAGTATAGCGCAGCGACCGTGCAAAGCAATGACACGAGCCGGCACGCCTTGTCGCCTACAGAGCGAACCCGGCAAGCAGCGATGTCGGCTTCATGGCGGCCTCTCAACAGGACCGAGAACGGCCGAAGGCAAAGCGCGTATTGCGGCCGCCCAACGGCGGCGGTGGCAAAAGAGGAGGGATAAGGAACGAGTTCTGTAGCCTGGGATCAAAGCCCGCTGTTGGGCTGAACTTGACGATCTACTTGAGACGTCGTTGCGGAAAACTGAACAGCCGGAATAAGTGGATTCTCCGCGCAACAGCGGCTCATGATGCTGCGAGCGAGGAGAAGATCATGGGAAGGCATATCACAAGATCGCCGCCCGGGTGGTGTTGGATGGCAGGCGCAAGCATGCGGTTGTTACCGTTCGCGAAATGCACCACGGCAAATTCCACTATGATCTGTCTCGGGACAACAGCGAAGGCGCGTTGTTCCAAAGGATGGGCGACCAATCTGAAATGAACGTTGCCGGGTCGCGGCCCAGCTCTCCGATATTGGAAGTCGGTGCGAGGGCCGCGAGCCCGTCCAGAATCAATATAGAGATCTCCGAGACCGAGAGCAACGTCGACCGGGACCTGACACCGACGCGCGCCCGCGAAATCAACGCGGCCACGCGTGCCGAATTGGAGAAGGTCGGGAGCGCGGGGTGCGAGCGCGCCGAGGCGGCGGCACAGGCACTATTGGTGGCACATATCAGCGCGGCGTCACTTGCATCATCCCCGAGCACGGCGACGGTCTGAGCCGCGCCAAGTTTGCTCAAGGCTGCTTCCGGTCGACGTGCTGCCTTAACTTGCTGTCCACGAAACCGGCAGAATCACACCTCGCCAAGTTTCGATACGTTGGCAACGAGAGCGCGAAAAATAGGGCCAAAAGCATAATCCTGGCTAGGCTTGCACGCGCCACGATTTGTCTTCATGGGGTCTTACAATAGGTGTTCCTTTTAGTCGGGAGCAGCGTGAGCGTCCGCTGAACCTGCTCTGACGATGTGTGGTGCGCGCTGATAATGTCCATTTTGGTAATGGACATTCTGAGGCGCATTATGGGGACGAAGAAGGGGAGCAAGAAGCGGTTCTGGTCGGACGACGAGAAGCGGTCGATCTGTTTGCAGACCAAAGCAGGGGGTGTTTCGGTGGCGCAGGTTGCGCGTCGCTATGCGATGAACGCGAACCTGATCCACAACTGGCTGCGCGACCCCCGGTTCGCACCCGATCAGGATATGGGCGAGATCGAGGCATCGGGCTTCCTTCCGGTTGCGATTGAAGACGCGCCGTTCGCACCGGGTCCCCAGATTGCAGCCCTTGCCCCGGACGCGCCGCTGTCTGCTCATCGGGTGGATATTACGCTGTCGGATGGGCGGCGGATATTGGTGGAAGGTACGACGGCGCTGTCGTCAGTGCTGGCGCTGGTGGAAGGTCTGATGCCGTGATCCCTGTGCCGAGCAACACGCGGGTGTGGTTGGCCGCCGGAGTGACGGACATGCGCCGGGGCTTCAATACGCTGGCGGCACAAGCCGAGAAAGTTCTGGAGCTTGAGCCCTATTCCGGCCACCTTTTTGTGTTCCGGGGGCGGCGCGGCGATTTGCTCAAGATTATCTGGTGGGACAGCCAAGGGGCCTGCCTATTCAGCAAGCGTCTGGAGAAAGGTCGGTTTGTCTGGCCTGCTGCAAAGGACGGCAAAGTCAGCGTGACAGCGGCGCAATTATCGATGCTGCTGGAAGGGATCGACTGGCGCATGCCGCAGAAGACATGGCAGCCTCTGAGCGTCGGATAGGTCAACAATTATTGATGTTTGCGCGCTTTACGGGATTCACCTTGCGCTCTTGATCGGGTATACAGTTTGGGATGCTGACGGACCTCGATATCACCCCGGAAGACCCTGCCGAGTTGAGGGCTGTGAACCGCCTTTTAGCCGATGAGGTCAAGGCTCTGAGCCTCAAGGTCGAACAGCTTCAGCACCAGCTGCACGGGGCCAACCGCCATCGCTTCGGCTCCAAGTCGGAAGTTCTGGATCAGCTCAACTTCGACCTGCACGAAGATGCCGAGATCGTTGAAGCGGCTGAGGCGCAGGCCAAAGAGCCCACGTCGCCGCAGGAGGAGGCTGATTGCAAGCCGAAGCGCAAGCACAGCCGCAAGCCATTGCCGGATCATCTGGACAGGGAAGACGAGGAGCTGTCGCCCGGCGATGATTGCGGTCAGTGTGGGGGCGCTCTGCGCACCTTGGGCGAGGACGTGACTGAAGAGTTGGAGTATGTGCCCGGTCGCTTCAAGGTGAAGCGGATTATTCGGCCACGCAAGGCCTGCTCGTGTTGCGAGGCGATTGTGCGGGCCCCACTGCCCTCGCGACCCATTGAGCGCGGACGGCCGGGGCCTGGCTTGTTGGCCCATGTTCTGGTCAGCAAATACGGCGACCATCTTCCACTGTACCGGCTGAGCCAGATCTTTGCCCGTGAGGGCGTTGATCTGGATCGCTCCACCATGGCCGACTGGGTTGGCCGGTCCACGGCTCTGCTTGAGCCCCTTGCCGACGCGATTGGTCGGACCGTGCGTCAGGGCGCAGCCCTCTTTGCAGACGATACGCCCGTGAAGATGCTTGCTCCTGGCAACAAAAAAACCAAGACCGCGCGGATCTGGACCTATGTCCGGGATGAGCGTGCCTGGTCCGGGCAATCGCCGCCTTGCGCGTGGTACCAGTTCACGGTGGACCGCAAAGGGGAACATCCCGTCTTCCATCTCTCGGGCTACAAGGGCTGGGTCCATGCGGACGGCTATTCCGGCTTCAACGGCGTGTTTGGCGAGGACAAGGCGGATGAGATGGCCTGTATGGCCCATGTCAGGCGTAAGTTCGTGGATGTCTTCGCGTCACAGGGTAGCGCCACTGCCGAGCAGGCCATCCTGCGGATTGCCCAACTTTATGCCATCGAGAAGGAGATCAGGGGCATGGCCCCCGAAGACCGCGCCGCCGTGCGCCATGCCAGGGCAAAGCCGATCTTTGACGAACTGGAAAACTGGCTCCACGCGCAATTGCCCAAAATTTCGGGCAAGTCGCCCCTGGCAAAGGCGATCCGCCACGCCTTGGGACGAATGCCAAAGGCGCGCCCCTATCTGAGCAACGGCCACTTGGAATTGGATAACAACACCACTGAGCGGGCCGTGAAGCCAGTGGCCATCGGGCGCAAAAACTGAATGTTCTCTGGATCCGAGGGCGGCGGCAAAGCCATGGCCATCGCCTTTACCCTCATCGAGACCTCCAAGCTCAACAAGGTGGACCCCCAAGCCTGGCTCACATGGGTCCTCGCCAAGATCGCCGACCACAAGATCACACGACTGGACGAGCTGATGCCCTGGCGTTACGCTGCTCAGGCAGCGTAACTGACTGAACCGAAACAGCGCCAGAGCGCCTTCACCGGACGGTCACGAACGATTGCTGGGGGGCAGTAAGGGGCCAATCGCCAAATACGTCGACACGCTGTTCGATGACAACTGGCAGGAAACCCGTATTTCTGCCGATCTTCACGTTCAACTACACCACGCCAAACGCGATGAGCTTCTCGATGAATACGTTCGAGAGGGCTATCTCGACGGCCACCGGATCGACTTTCTGAACGGCAAGGTTGCCTTGGATCTTGAGTGGAACAGCAAAGACCAAACCTATGATCGCGATCTCTACGGAAAGCGCGGGTTGTCGGCGGTGATGATCGCTGAACGCGATGTTGCCGGATTGATCGAAGAGGCGAGAGCGATGCGAAGCGCAACGGCTCAACTCGCCAATAGCTTAAAGCAGATAAGGTAATGAAACCGACAGCATGGCCAATCTCTGTGGCGGCACGCCTATATTCTTATCGGTACTGGCTCATCAGCCAGCTGTCACTGGCCGTTGTTTTGGCGATATGCTATCAGCGAGCGATTGATGAGTAGTGTATTGAATTTGGAGGCTGATCGTTGAACGCTCCTTTCAAACAGGCCGAGCGTCTGGGTCGGTTGACCACGGAGCTCGGGCCGGACGTTCTGGTGCTGCTGCGTTTCGATGGCAGCGACCACCTGAATGACCTCTTCGAATACCGCGTCGAAGCTCTGGCCACGCGCGACGATCTGGATTTCGATGCGCTTGTCGGCACTCATGCCACGGTCGAGATTGAAGCCCATGACCAGATGCGGCCCTTTGACGGGATCGTCACTTCGGCCAGATGGGCCGGCGTGGGCGAGAACGGGCATCGCTATGACCTGACGCTGCGGCCGTGGTTCTGGCTGGCCGGGCGGCGGCGGAACCAGCGGATTTTCCATAACAAAACCGTCGTGCAAATCATTCAGGAACTGCTGTCCGATTACGCGTCCCTGGGCGATCCGGCGCTGGAGATCAGCCTGTCGAAGGATTATCCGACCCTTGAATACACGGTGCAATACCGCGAATCCGATCTGGACTTCGCGCGCCGACAGATGGAGCGGCACGGGATCAGCTTCCATTTCCGTCACGCCATGGGCAGCCATACGCTGGTGCTGACCGATGACGTTCTGGCGCATGAGGCCATCGGCCCGCGCCCGTTCAAGCGCTATGACGGCCATCACCAGTATGAACAGGAGCATTTCTGGGACTGGGCGCCGGAACGCAATATCGCCACCGGCGCGGTGCGGTTGGTCGACTATAACTTCAAGAAACCGACCCAGTCGATGGAAGTCGACCGTCTGGGTGACGCCCAGCACGCGCAGGGTCAGATCGAAAGTTTCGACTATCCGGGCGATTATCTGGCGCAGGATGTGGGCCGGCTGGTGGTGGGTCTGCGGACAGAACAGGAACGCGGCGCCGATCGGCGCAACCGGGCGGTGGGCGATTGTGTCAGCCTTGGCGCGGGCATGCGGATGGTGCTGTCGGGCGACAAGGTGCCGGGTCACGGCGAAAGTTTCCTGTGCCTCTCGGCCAGCCACCATTTCGTCAGTGAGGCCTACGGTTCAGGCGGGCAAGGCAGCGACGGATACAGCTTCACCGGCAGCTACACGCTGATGCCCGACACCGCGCCGATGGCGCCGCCGAAGCGCACGCCGCTGGCCATCGTGCAGGGCCCACAGACGGCCACGGTCGTCGGCGAGGGCGAGATCGACTGCGACGAATACGGTCGCATCCTGGTGCGGTTCCACTGGGACCTGGCGAACGCCTATTCGATGCGCTGCAGGGTCAGCCAGAACTGGGCCGGCGCCGGCTGGGGTGGCATGGTCATTCCCCGCATCGGCATGGAGGTGCTGGTCGAGTTCCTGGAAGGCGATCCCGACAAGCCGGTCGTGGTGGGTAATGTCTTCAACGGCAAGAACGATGCGCCATACCCGCTGCCCGCGCATAAGACCAAGGCCGTGTGGCGATCCAAGACCCACAAGGGCGAAGGCTTCAACGAGTTGAGCTTTGAGGACGAGGTCGGGCAGGAGAATATCGCGCTGCACGCGCAGAAGGACCAGACGCTGAAGGTCCTGAACAACCGCATGAAGCGGGTCGACAATGATCAGATCGAAAGCGTCGGCAGCAACAAATCCATCGAGATCGGCAGCAATCATCAGGAGCGTATCGGCGGCTCGATGAACCTGACCGTCGGCGGCGGCAAGATGGGGCTGTTCGCGGCGCTGGCGGGGATTGCCGGTCAGGCAACCAAGGACGCACTGAATGTGGCCGAAGAGGCTGGTGATCCGTCGATCCCGGCCTTTCTGGGCGGCGTCGTGGCCGCGACCGTGGGCGGCGAGATGGCATCGAGCCCGCTGATTTCGGCCTTTGACGGGGCGGGGCAGAACCGCGCGGTTGCGGGGGCCCAGCAGGTCGGCACCGGCACGGCGCTCGGGTCCGTGCTGTCGGCGATCATGCCGGTGTCGGGTGTGATGAACACGCTGGTCGAGAAATTCCAGGCCGACACGATCGGCCTGGCGCGGACCGAGCAGATCGGGCTGTTCAAGAACACCATGGTCGGCGCGGTGCGCAATACCATGGTCGGGCAGAAGGAGTTCACCAAGGTCGGCGTCGAGCAGCGCCTGCAGGTCGGCAAGACCAAGACCGTCGATGTCGGCGAGGAATATACCACCCATACCGGCCAGCGCGCGTCGCATTCCTCGGGCAAGCTCTATCAGATCTCGTCCGAGGAAAAGTTCGAAGGCAGCTCGAAGGTCTGGGAGATCAAGGCCGACGACACGCTGCTGCTGTCCGCCCCCGGCGGCTATGTCGAGATCAACAAATCCGGCGTCCGCATCCGCGGCCTGAAAGTGCTGATCGAGGGCAACGCCATCGACTTCAAATCCGGCGGCCCCGGCGAAGGCAGCAAATGCCTGCGCGCCATGGCCAAATCCGCAACGCCCTTCGTGAGGTAGGGGATGCAGCAGGACGATCCCTGGTCGCTGGATGCGACGAGCCAACCCGTACGTACAGAGCCGAAAGTGGAACCTCAGGTCCCCACTTCTCTTGAAGAGGCTCTGCTGGCCCTTGATCAAAAATCCGCGCCGGTCTTCGCGGTGCTCGACGGCGCACAATTCGACAACCTGCCGCAGGAATTGCTGTTGGGCGATTTCGTCAGCCGCCCTCTTTACCTGGACCGCGGCGAGAACAACCCCGAACAGATCATCACCGCCCCGCACATGGTCTGGCTGGACGAACGCCCGGAGAAAGTCGCCGGCCGCGCGCCAAAGGACACTATCCCCGCCCTCATGGCACTTATCGCCGGCCGCCCCGCAGCCGTGTTCTGGCAGTGCCCAGACGGAGCGGTGGCGCTCTATAGGCACCTCCGGCGAATTAACCTGGTCTATCTGCCACGAGCTGCACTGGCGGAAGCTGACCGGCTGGCGACAGCCAATGATTTCGAGCCTGCGCTCCTGCGTCATGCCGATGCAAATGTCGTTGCGCAGTTCATGCCCTCAGCCTGCCTGCAGGATGTGGCTCGGATGTTTGGGCCAGCGAGCGCCATCGTTGCTGCGGCAGATCATGTTTGGTCCTGTTCCCACGCTTATCTCATGGCGCCTCGCCCCGAGCGCCTGCCACGTGCCATCGATGGGATCTGGCGTATATCGCCAGAGACTATGGAAGCTATTGAGCACTACAGGGAAGGCTGCCTTCGGAGAAAGGCGGTCGAGGATTTTTCTGGAAAGTCAGTTGACGTAGGAACTTCCAAGGAAAGGCGGCGTCAGGTTCTGGCGGCATTTGATCGTGCCCTGTTTTATGGCCTCGAAGAGATGAAAGACATTTGGGACCTAATTTCGCTTGATCTCAAGTACGGACAGGTATTTGAAAAGCGGCCGGAATTCGCAGAAGCACTATACGAGTTAATGAACAGAAACCAAGCACCGGCCTCGCGCATTCACTATGCGAGGCTTGCTTGTGAAAATGTTAAGGTTTGGTAGGTATGGGAACAACGGCTTGTGCGACCTGTGACGCGAAATGCGGCAATGGGAATGCGAACGTCCGGGGTGACAATCGAAGCGATCCTATTTACGTCGCCATGTGCAAGATCTTGTGTGAAACACGCAAGGAAATGTGCGAAGGTAAACATAAGGGAAAGACCGCGAGCAGCGTAGCGGAGGGGAAGGCCAAGAATTCGCCCGATCTCCAGCGGGCTGTGAACAAGCGCTACCCAAAATCGACGGCGGCTGTGAACAAGCATCGCTATGTTCGCTATGATAATGCACTGAAAAGCTGGAACCGCGCCAAGGTTGCGAAGGAAACGATCGAGCGACATCTGGACAATGTGATCCGCCAGATCGAAAAGCAGGCCGCCAAGGCCGTTGCGACCAAAGTCGGCAAGGCCGCCGCTCGTTCATGGCTGAAACTCGTTCCGGTATTGAACGTTATTTCAACCGCTTACGACGTATACGATCTGGCCTCAACCGGAGTAGACATCTACCAGCAGATCAAGCAGGCTAGGGCGCAGTTCAGCGGCGATGTTTACTCAATCCGCCCCGACGTTGCGGTGATGGGAGAGAATGGACAGCTGCAGGATATCTATGATTTCAAGTTTGATGGAGATGACTGGCAACCGGGACAGCAAGAAATGTACAATAAGAATCTCGATGATTCTGGTGCGCGTGCGCGCGCAAAGGCCATAAACTCAAACGCTTGCGGCTGTAACGGCCCATCCTTTGTTCCGCGCACCGGAGTTTAACCGATGGGCAAATGGTATAAAGACAACGTCTTTAATGGTGACCCGTCCGATGGGCATTTTCAACTAAATAGATTTTCAACGCCAGCATTCCGGCTGAGCCTGAAATCATTCTGGCGGCAAGGGCATCCGTTCCAGTATCTGAATGAATACCAGAAGCTTTTTTCTGTTTTCGAGCCGATCTTGCGACGCGATGCCGAGCGTCTGCTGATGGTCGAAACGGCGGGTGTGAAGCCTCGCCGCAGGAAAAGCATCAAGGACGGGGATTGGCAGCCCTTTCATCACCTCAGATCAAAGGTTCTGTCGGTGGATGATCCCGCCGATGAAATCAGCGAATGGCGCTTTGTGGGATTTGATTTTCAGCACGGTTTCAATGGCGAGGATCGTTATGACATCGGACCTACAAAGTTTTTTCTAAATGTCACGGACGCCGTTCAACTGGACGCCTATATCCCGGTGCCGGATTTCGAGGCTGGGCATCTGGATATCGAAGCGCTGAAACAGGCACTGCTGGCCCTGCCCATCGTTACAGCAATCGCAGGATATGGTATGTGCATATCCGATACGCTCGACTGGCCCTATGAAGGGGATTGGACCCTAAAACCCGTTGCGAAAAAGTTTCCTGTACTAGACATCTGCCTTCCAGGAAATCGAGTTTGGCGAGGAGCAGAAGACCATGAGTTTAAAGAGTTCTGGCTAAACGGTATCAACTGGCTAACTCTTGTTGGGGAGCCAGTTCTGAGCGCGCTAGGTGGCGTAGACAAGATCACGAAGGGCCTTAGCCCCGAAATCACATGGCAAGTCGGCAATGAGAATGTTATCTTTCAGCTTGGCCCCCGCCCAATCACGGGCGAAAAGGGCGTGGATGATGAACTGCTTCCACTCTATTTTGAGTTGGGTGAGCGATTACGCCCTCATGACGGGAACTACCCTTCTTCTACTTGGCGCACACAGGACGTTTTTGGACACGTTGGCGACGAGGCGCTTAATGAACTCAACAACGATTGGGCACGACGGTTCTATGACCGGCGTTGGTTTGAGAGGTTTTCCTGATGCGTGATCTTGGTACCCCCGTAGACCTGAAGGGCTCGAGAAAGCGAGATAGCCTGCTAGTCATAACGACAGCCCGCGATTACACAGCGGATGAACTGATCCGCGATAATATCATTCGGGAACTGCCCGAGGCCTTTTTGCGGCTTCTTTCTGCTGCTACCGGATTGGAGCGCGCATTCTCTATCGAGGCCAGCGCCAAAAACCAGATATCAATTCGTCTGTCTGCCGACCTGATGACTGGACAATGGCAGTTTGCATCGCTTCTTAATCTGATCGATTCTTCAACCTTTGTCGGAAGAATGGACGATGACCCATTTATCACCACGATCGAGATCCAGTCGCATTTGGTAGCCGGCGCATCGCTGGCCGGTCTCTATGAAGACCTTGAGAAGACTAATGCGATAGCACGCGATGTGATGACCGAGCTACTCGCACCAGATTTCGATCTCTCGGCGGGACTTGGGCGTGTTTGGCCACAGGTGCCGTCAGATTATTTTTTCGATGTCGATATGGCGCCCCTGAAGCCGCTTGACACGAAAAATCGTGAATTTGCTGAGGCGATGCTGCTCGATTTTGATCGGAGCTTGGCGGGTTCCGCATTTGAGCCGGAAGTATCGCCGGAAGCTTGGTTCGAGGATTCTCTTGTCCCCTATGGCGTCGAAATCCACGCGGACCAAAACCTCATCAAGTATCGGGTAGATTTTCCACCCAGTGATATTTCGACGGGCCTTCTTCTTGTCAGGCAAGCGCTTGAGGCTCGCTTCATCCAAATCAAGAGCTGGTCTTTTGATATTAGGGAAGGTTGGTAACATGGCCCGCCCCATCGCACTTGTCGGCCATGCACACACCTGTCCGATCCACGGCGGTGGGCCGGTGATGAACCCCGGTCAATCCCTCGTCCGGTTCAACGGCATCCCACTTGCCGTCGAGGGTGGGCAGTGCGGCTGTCCTGGGTCGCCTCCATTGCCCGATCCGATGGTGAAGGGCTCCAGTTTGGTGAAGATCAACGGGCGCGGCGTCATGCGCATTGGTGACAAAACCGCCCATGGTGGCAAGATCGCGATGGGCTTGCCGACGCTGAAATCCGACTGATCGTCCTCGGGTCAGTTGTGTAATATGCTGTTTAAAGCGCGCGACTTGGCTCTTCACTGAACGCAAAGTTCTTGAACCCGTGGCTTGATCGATAATGAAAACGCCTCGTGCGGAGGGACGCACGGTTCGTGCCTCTGCCGAAGGAATCCGGCCCTGACTATGACTATCTAGTCGATTTGCTCTGGGACACAAACCAGCTTTTGCGCCGCGCGGTAGAGGCGGTGGTGAGCGCGCATCACTCACCAAGTCTGCGCGGCGTTGTGTGAAACAAGAAGCAATCGTCAAAAAATCGCTGGCGCGAAACCCAGCAATCGTTCGTGACCGTCCGGTGAAGGCGCTCTGGCGCTGTTTCGGTTCAGTCAGTTACGCTGCCTGAGCAGCGTAACGCCAGGGCATCAGCTCGTCCAGTCGTGTGATCTTGTGGTCGGCGATCTGGACCTGTCGCGGTTTGGTGCCGCTCCTTTGACCACGTAATGTGCAGCAAAGGAGATGAACCATGGGCACAGTCAGGACGGATGAATTTCGCAAGGATGCAGTGCGGATTGCGCTGACCAGCGGGCTTTCGCGGCGTCAAGTTGCGGATGATCTTGGGGTCGGCTTGTCGACCCTCAATAAGTGGGTGAACGCACACCGGGACACGGACGTAGTCTCAGCCGAAGATCGCGAGCTGGCGCGTGAGAACGAACGGCTTCGGCGCGAGAACCGTATCCTCAAGGAGGAGAGGGACATCCTAAAAAAAGCCACCCAGTTCTTCGCGGGCCAAAAGCCGTGAGGTTCAGGTTCATCGAAGAACAGCGCGGGGCCTTCCCGATCGACCGGCTTTGCCAGGTGATGAATGTCAGCCCGCGTGGATTACGGGCCTTCCGCAGCCGCCCAGCCAGCCACAGGCAGCGCATGGACATGGTCGTTCTGGCGCATATCAAGGAACAGTCGCGTCTGAGCTTGGGCAGCTATGGTCGGCCGAGGATGACAGAGGAGCTGAAAGAGGTTGGTGTCGATGTCGGGCATCGACGCGTCGGTCGCCTGATGCGCGAAAACAGGATCATCGTTGAAAGAACGCGTAAGTTCAAAGCCACGACCGACAGCGCCCATACGTTCAACATCGCCCCGAACCTGCTGGATCGCGACTTTAGTGCAGCCGGGCCCAACCAGAAATGGGCGGGCGACATCAGCTACATCTGGACCCGCGAGGGCTGGCTATATCTGGCAGTCATCCTGGACCTGCACTCCCGCCGCGTGATCGGCTGGGCTGTCAGCAACCGGATGAAGCGCGATCTGGCGATCCGGGCCTTGAAGATGGCGATTGCCTTCAGGTCGCCACCCAAAGGCTGCATCTTCCACAGCGACAGGGGCAGCCAATACTGTTCGCATGACTACCAGAAGATCCTGCGCCAGCATGGCTTCAAAGTCTCGATGAGCGGCAAAGGTAATTGTTATGACAATGCGGCCGTCGAGACATTCTTCAAAACCATCAAGGCCGAGCTGATCTGGCGGCGGTCATGGGTAACCCGGCGGCACGCTGAGATGGCGATCTTCGAATACATCAATGGGTTCTACAATCCGCGTCGACGGCACTCAGCACTGGGCTGGAAAAGCCCGGTCGCTTTTGAACGGAAGGTGGCTTAAACGAGCACTCGGAGCGGCACAAATACGTGACAGGTCCACGGCATCCCTGTCTCTTCGGAGAATCTCAGCGAGCAGGCGCGTGCGCGCCTGCATTCTGATCGGCCTGTCGATCTGACCGGCAAGCATCGGGTCTTCTTGGAATGGCACCGGACGAAGGTATTCGACGTCAAGGCGCCTGACGTCTCGCCTGCGGTTGGAGCACATAAGCAGACTTAGACATCTTGCTAGAGGCGAAATCGCCTAAGTCTCGTCGGACTGCGCGGACTGATCAATCCCTGTGAGGCTGTCGCAAACCATCGCAACCAAGCGCCTAAAATGTTGGCGGATCGGTAGGCGGGTATAGGAGTGAAGCCAACAAAAAGTCAGCGTAATAAACAATAAATTGGATAAATGGTAGCGGAGGAGGGACTTGAACCCCCGACACGCGGATTATGATTCCGCTGCTCTAACCAGCTGAGCTACTCCGCCACAAGTCCGGGGGATTTAGGACGACCGCCGCGTGGGGTCAAGCGGTTTTCTTGTGCTTTTCCCGAGCATGCAGTCTTCAATCAGCGGCTGGGTTGCACGCGGTTTCGGGCCAGTTTCAACTCTATATATTCGCGCAGTTCTTCGATCTCTGCGCGGCTGTCGCGCAGGCCGTCCATGGCTGCGCGCAGTTCCGCCTCGGTGCCGACCAGTTTGGACCGCAATTCTGCCTCGCGCTCTTCCAGCCGGGCAATGGCTTCGTCGCGTTGTTCCTCGGCTTCGTGCAATTGCTGGGCCATGCGGTCAAGCTCGCCCATATCGCCGCGGGTGGGGCGGGTCAGGCGATGGATCAACCAACTGGCGAACCAGCCCAGAACGAAGGCGGTGAACAGGATGATGGCCGTGACGGTTATGAATTCGGTGCGGTTCATCGCTAGGTTCTACTCTGCGCCTTCGTCAGCCCCGGCGGGTCGCGGTTCGGGGCGGGGCGTATCCTCGTCCGGGGTCATCACCGGCAGCCTAACGTTTTCCTCATCGGCGTCCAGCCCGGTCTGAGACTGGCTCACCACCGCCTCGGCAACGCCAACCACGGCGGGGGAATGCACGTACGGACCGGCAGGCATCGTGATATCAGGCCCGCCGATGCCCGTTGCTTCATTACCGTCCGCAGCACCGTCTGTTTGGCTGTCAGCCTCTGCAATGGCTGCGTCGGACGCGGGGTCGCTATCGTCAACGGCCACCTGCTGTGGTGCTTCGTCTGGGTTTTCGCCCTCGGCCTCGTGGTCCACGTGGGTTGTCGCCTGTTCCTCCTCTGTCACGCCAGAGACGACGACGGGCTCGGGCAGCGCCTCGCGGCGCACCGGCGCGTCCGACAGCAGGCGGAATTCGATGCGGCGATTTGCCTCTCGGCCCTCTTCGGTCTCGTTCGAGGCAACAGGCTGGCTTTCGCCATAGCCGCGCGCGGTCAGGTTGGTGCCGTCAATGTCGGCCTCGACCATGGCGGTCAGCACGGCTTGGGCGCGGGCCCGCGACAGGTCGGCGTTGAAGCCTTCCGAGCCTTGCGAATCGGTGTGCCCGCTCAGCTCGATCTGGAAAACGGTGCAGTTGTCCATGGCTTCGGACAGGCGCCCCAGGGTTTCAGCCGGGTCGCCGGCGATGACCGATTTGTTCGGCTCGAATCCGATGGCCGATTCGGACATGATCGTGTTCAACTGCGCCACGCATTCGTCGCCACTCGGCAGGCCCAGCAGTGGGTCCAGCCGTTCATCATAGCGGATCGCCAGTTCATATTGCGCGCCGGCGCCAAGCCGCTGCGACAGCGTCGATGCCGCCTGTTCCGAGGCGTTGCGATTGCCCGATGTGCCGGTGATCCGAACCAGTTCAGGCGTTACCGTGACCGCCCCGTTGCGCAGTGTCGCCACAGCCTCCAGCGCCGCGATGACGCGAACGGTCCAGCCGCCGGGGACGCTGTCATCGGTGCGCAATGTGCTTTCGACCTGATCAAAGCGCGAGCCCGCGAAACTGTCGACAGCTTCGCGCATGCGTTGGTCAGTGATCCGTCCGCGCATGTACAGCGTTTGATCCGGCGCCACGCTGGCGATGAATTCGACCGGCCCCGCATCGGCATCGGCGGGTTGTTCCAACTCGGCCTGCAGGGAAAATACAGCCGGCAGGTCCTGTTCCAACTGACCGACAGCTGCGTCAAAGATGTCGCGCTCGACGCTGGCCGGGGCGAAGAGGGCGATATCGGCATCCGACAGAGTGACCGCGCCGGCGCCCAGACCTGCCACAGTCGAGATCGCCTGGACCGCCGCGTTGGACCAATCCGGCGACGGCGAGCCAAGGCCGATGGTGCAGCCGGTCGGCCCTTGCAGGCCGGCAGTGCGGGCAGCCGCCAGAATGCGGTCGCGGCCCACGTCGGTATCGGCAGCACAGGCGTCGAAACGCACGCCTTCCTCGTCGATCACAAAGCGCAGCGTAAAGGGGGCGATTACCGGGCGCGGGGCCGAGATTTCGCTGACCAGCACCAGATCGGCAGGCTTGGTCCGGCGCAGCGCCGTTTCCAGCCGTGCCTTTTCGGCGGCGCTGTCGGTGATGGCGTTGATCGTTATCAGGCCCGGCGCGACGGAAATCTTGGCGTGTCGCGCAATCTGTGCTGCGCGCAGGCCGAATTCCAGCGCCTCGGACCAGCCGTCGGGGGTCGGGAAATCGGCGGCCTCCAGCAGATCGACGACCTGCGGGGCTGCGGTTTCGCTTTGCAGGTTGCGCACCACGGCCAGTCGGTCGGTCTCTGCCGGGACCAGCCCGATCAGCGAAATTCCTTCGTCATTGCGCAGCAATTCAACGCTGAAATCCGGCGGCGTGATCGCATCGGGCGTGGCCACCTGCATCTCGTCGATGATCCGGCTTGGATCGACGACAGCAGCCACCTGCGTCATGGCGCGGAACCGCTGGACCTCGCTTGGTGCGGTGCCGGACAGCTGCACTTGCAGGCCGTTGGTTGCCACATCGGCCCATTCATACCCGCCGGTATCCAGCGCGACGCTGACATCCTGCAATGAGCGTTCCTCGATAAAGCGCGCGGTCGCGGTCGCCGCCATCCAGCAAAGACCGCCCGCACCAGCCAGAACCACAATGGTAGCAAATGCGGTCGAGCGCTTGTGCGGATCATCGGTCATATAATGGGCTTCAGTCTGCTATCGGGTCCACTTGATCTAGCGGGCGGATTGGCCTTTCGCAATCAGACCAGTCCGGCGACGGCAAGAAACAGCGCAAGAATCAGCCCCGCATCCCGGTTCGATCGGAACAGCGTGAGGCAGCCGGAACTGTCTTTTGGATCAAGGCGCCACCATTGCCACAGCAAATGCGCTGTAAAACCGGCCAGACCGATCAGCCCCATGACCAGGCCGTCACCCGTCAGCACGATTGCGAGAGCCAGCATCACCACGGCCAGTCCGCCAAACCAAAGCAGCACTAGTGGGCTGTGATCGCCAAAAAGCCGCGCGGTGGATTTCACGCCGATCAGGGCGTCATCCTCGACATCCTGATGGGCATAGATGGTGTCGTAAAAGATCGTCCAGGCAATGCCGCCCAGATAAGCTGCGATGGGGGCGGCATCGACGCGGCCGGTATGGGCCGCATAGGCCAGAAGGACGCCCCAGTTGAACGCCAGACCCAAAAAGATCTGCGGCCACCAGGTAAAGCGTTTGGCAAAGGGATAGATGGCGACCAGCACGATAGAGGCGATGCCCAACAGAATCGCCACCCAGCCCAGGGTCAGCAGGATCAGAAAGCTGATCCCCGCCTGCACGCCCATCCAGATCAGCGCGCCCCTGACGGTTACTTGCCCCGACGGAATGGGCCGCGACCGCGTGCGCGCCACGCTGCCGTCAATGTCGCGGTCGGTGATGTCATTCCAGGTGCAGCCCGCCCCGCGCATCAGAAACGCGCCGAGGGTGCTGGCGACCGCGATCCACAGATCGAACCAGCGCGGCCCGTCGGCCATCATCGCCAGCCCGATCCCCCACCAGCAGGGCAGCAACAGCAGCCATGTTCCGATAGGCCGGTCGGCGCGGGACAGGCGCAGCCAGGGCCGCCAGGCCGAAGGTGCGTAAAGGTCGACCCAATTTCCCGCCGGCGCATCGGCGACAGAGGCTGGCGTTTCCGTTTGGCTTTGCATAGCGTCGGCCCGTTATGGCGAAGGTTCGACTGTTCATAGATCACCCGTTGGCTGCGGGACAACCCGTCCCGCTAGCGGCGGCGCAGGCGCATTACCTGTCTGGCGTCATGCGGATGCGTCAGGGCGATGAGATCGCCGTTTTCAACGGTCATGATGGTGAATGGGCGGCCCGGATCGTTCAGGCTGGCAAGCGCGGCGGCGAATTGCTGGCGCTGGATCAGACCGCGCCGCAGCGCAATCCGCCGGATCTGTGGCTGCTGTTCGCGCCGATCAAGAAGGCACGGACCGACTTTATCGTCGAAAAAGCCGCCGAAATGGGCGTATCGCGCATCTTGCCGGTGCAGACCGATTTCACCAATTCCGAACGTATCCGTCAGGACCGTTTGCAAGCGCATGCCGTCGAGGCCGCCGAACAATGCGGCGGTACCTTTGTCCCGACGGTCGATGATCTGGCACCATTGGCCCGCCTGCTGGATGGCTGGGATGCCTCGCGCCGCATCCTTTGGGCAGACGAGGCCGCGGCCGGGCCATTCGACTCGATGGCCGGCTTGCCGCAGGGCCCCTGGGCGGTGTTGATCGGGCCGGAAGGCGGGTTTTCGCAGGCCGAACGTGACCGGCTACGGGCCTGCCCATACGTCAATTCCATCAGCTTAGGCCCGCGCATCCTGCGCGCAGATACGGCAGCCGTGGCCGCCTTGACCCTATGGCAGGCATCTTTGGGTGACTGGAAAGCATAGCGAAAACAGGCGTTTTGTATAGAACGACCGTTTGCGGTAACGCTGCAACGCAGTATTTTAAAATATATATTTGCCATATGGTTATGCGTCTGGTGCAGGGCGGCATTGCCTCTTCCGCCTCTGGTTTGCTGCGGGTGCAGCATCTATCTTTGCTGCATGGGAGCGGCCCGGACCAGCCGGGCATCACCTGGAAGGAATGACAAGATGACTGCTATTGCCACGAATAACGGCGTCGCCCTTGATGGCCTCTTTGCCGAACTGCGGACCCGCTTTCAGGCATGGAGCGTTCGCCGCGAGACTCGCAAGGCGCTGAACCAACTGTCCGAGCGTCAGCTGGAAGACATCGGCATGTGCCGCGCCGATATCGATACGGTCGTGGGCACGCTGTAAGATGCGACCAAACGACCAGGCGACCCAAACAGACCGAACCCCCGCTGACCGATAAGGCAGCGGGGGTTTTTCTTTGCCCGCTGCGTCCTGACGGGCCAGCCAACCGGCCTGCGCGTGGCACAGGGCAGGCTTTACCCCCGACATTCGATGAACCTCCCGGTGCCGCTGCTAGACATTCGTCACGAAAATGTCGCAAAAGGCACAGCGCGCAAACGCATGGAAAAGATGGCACCGCGCCGAGGCGCGGGAACAATGGAATAAGGTGACGCGTGCGGCGTTTGCGTTGAAACAGGAGAGTGACATGACCCGCACGGATACGAACGAAGCGAACCGCAGCGACGAAGACGCGCGGCACCTTGACACGCTGGACCGCGACCTCGGGCGCTTTTCCACGCTGGAACGATCGACCGCCTATGCCGGGCGTTCGATCATTGCGCCGGGCATTGCCTTTGTCTTTATCGTTCTGGCCGGTTTGCTGGCGGCTGTGTTTTTTGGACAGACCGGCAATGGCCTGATCGTCGTCATGGCAGCGGCCTTTGGCGCCTATATGGCCATCAATATCGGCGCGAATGATGTCGCCAACAATATGGGACCGGCGGTTGGCGCGAATGCGCTGACCATGGGCGGTGCCATCACCATCGCCATCGTGTTCGAAAGCGCGGGCGCGCTGATCGCTGGCGGCGATGTGGTCTCGACGATCGCCAAGGGCATCGTTGCCCCCGAAGCGATGGCGTCGAATGCAACATTCATGTGGGCGATGATGGCGGCGCTGTTGTCCTCGGCTTTGTGGGTCAATCTGGCGACCTGGGTCGGTGCACCGGTCTCGACCACGCATTCGGTTGTCGGTGGCGTGATGGGTGCGGGGATCGCGGCGGCGGGCTTTGCGGTCGTGAACTGGCCCACGATGGGCGCGATTGCGGCAAGCTGGGTGATTTCGCCGCTGCTGGGCGGTCTGATCGCGGCAGGTTTTCTGTGGTTCATCAAGGCACGCATCATCTACCGCGACGACAAGATTGCCGCCGCCCGCGTCTGGGTGCCGGTCTTGGTCGGCATCATGGGCGGCGTGTTCTCGACCTATCTGGCGCTGAAGGGGCTGAAGCAACTGGTCAATCTGTCCATGGGGCAGGCGCTGATGATCGGTGCCCTGATCGGTTTGCTTGTCTGGGCGATCATGATCCCGGTCGTGCGTCGCCAATCAAAGGGCCTGAGCAACCGCAACAAGTCGCTCAAGGTGCTGTTTGGCATTCCGCTGATCGTATCGGCTGCGCTGCTTAGCTTTGCCCATGGTGCCAATGACGTTGCCAATGCGGTCGGACCGCTTGCCGCCATCGTCCATGCCGCGCAGTCGGGCAGTCATGAGGGTGCGGTGGGCATTCCGTTCTGGGTGATGCTGATCGGCGCCTTCGGCATTTCCTTCGGCCTGTTCCTGTTTGGACCCAAGCTGATCCGTATGGTGGGCAACCAGATTACCAAGCTGAACCCGATGCGCGCCTATTGCGTGGCGCTGTCGGCGGCGATGACGGTCATCGTGGCAAGCTGGCTGGGGCTGCCGGTCAGCTCGACCCATATTGCGGTCGGTGGTGTCTTTGGTGTCGGCTTTTTCCGCGAATGGGACAGTGCGCGGCGGATGCGCAAGGCCCGTCAGTCCATCGACAAGCCCGAGATTGCCCCTGATGAGCGCCGCCGCCGCAAGCTGGTGCGCCGGTCGCATTTCATGACGATCATTGCGGCCTGGATCGTGACGGTGCCCGCCGCGGCCATCCTGTCGGCGGTAATCTTTCTGATCCTTAACGCTGTTGCGGGCTAGACCGCTGCTCTGGGGTGACAGCACCCGCCGCCCGCCGTATATCTGGGGCGAAATTATCGGGTGAACTTGATGCAGATCGAACAGACCGGCCTTTCCGGCGCATTGATCGTGACCCCGGCTCGCCATGGCGATGACCGGGGTTTCTTTTCGGAAAGCTGGAATCGCAAAACCCTGAGAGAGGCAGGCGTTGATCTGCCGGAATTCGTGCAGGATAACCATTCCCTGTCGCGCAAACAGTGCACGCTGCGCGGTCTGCATTACCAAGCGCCGCCCCACGCGCAGGGCAAGCTGGTGCGCTGCGGCAGGGGCAGTCTGTTCGACGTGGCCGTGGACGCACGGCGTGGCAGCCCGACCTTTGGCCGCTGGTTCGGCACGGAACTGTCCTTTGAAAACGGCCGCCAACTCTGGGTGCCTGCCGGATTCCTGCATGGTTTTGTCACGCTGGAGCCGGATACCGAGGTCGTCTATAAATGCACCGATCACTATGACCGGGACAGTGACAGCGGTGTCCACTGGGATTCGGTTGGGGTCGAATGGGCGGTAAGTGATCCGGTCCTGTCTGACAAGGACCGCAGCGCACCCGCCTTTGCCGATTGGCAATCGCCCTTTGAATTCGGGGAATACTGATGAAGATCCTGATCACCGGCGGGGCCGGGTTTATCGGCTCTGCGGTAGTGCGGCTGGCTGTGGAACGTGGGCACGAGGTCGTCAATCTGGACGCGCTGACCTATGCCGCCAATCTGGCCAATGTGGCCGCTGTGTCAGACAGCAATCTCTACAGCTTTGAACAGGCCGATATCCGCGACCGCGAGCAGTTGGACCGGGTGCTGGCGACACATAACCCCGACGTGGTCATGCATCTGGCCGCCGAAAGCCACGTGGATCGTTCAATTGACGGGCCCGGAGCCTTTATCGAGACGAACATTCTGGGTACCTACAACCTGTTAGAGGCCGCGCGCGCGAACTGGATTGCCCGTGGCAAGCCAGAGGGATTTCGTTTCCATCATATCTCGACCGACGAGGTCTTTGGTTCGCTGGGTGACACCGGGCAATTCACCGAAGACACGCCCTATGATCCGCGCAGCCCCTATTCGGCCAGCAAGGCGGGCTCTGATCATCTGGTCCGCGCATGGCACGAAACCTACGGTCTGCCGGTGGTGCTGACCAATTGCTCGAACAATTATGGCCCCTACCACTTTCCCGAAAAGCTGGTGCCCGTGGTCATCCTCAAGGCGCTCGCGGGCGAGCAGATCCCGGTTTACGGCGACGGCGGCAATGTCCGCGACTGGCTTTATGTAGAAGATCACGCCGACGCGCTTTTGCTGGTTGCGCAGAAGGGCGAAACCGGACGCAGCTATAATATCGGGGGCGAGAACGAGGCCACGAATATCGATCTTGTACGGCTGATCTGCGCCCATATGGACGAGTTAAACCCCGCTGGCGCACCCCATGACCGGCTGATCACCTTCGTCACCGATCGCCCCGGCCATGACCGCCGATACGCCATCGACCCGACGCGGATCCGCGATGAGTTGGGCTGGCGGCCCTCGGTCACGGTCGAAGAGGGGCTGCGCCGCACGGTCGAATGGTATCTGGCCAACCGGGACTGGTGGCAGCCGCTGTTGTCGCGTGACGGCGTTGGCACGCGGCTGGGGGGCGGCTGATGGATGGGTTGCTGGTCTTTGGCCGGACGGGCCAGGTCGCACAGGAACTGGCGCGGCTTGCGCCGGGTGCGATCTTCATGGGCCGCGATCAGGCAGATCTGACCGATCCGGCAGCCTGTGGCCGGATCATCGCGCAGACCGACTGCCGCGCGGTGATCAACGCCGCAGCCTACACTGCAGTCGACAAGGCCGAAACAGATGCCGACACCGCCCGGCTGGTCAATGCCGAGGCACCCGCCGCAATGGCCCAGGCTGCCGCGACCAAGGGCGTGCCCTTCCTGCATGTCTCGACCGATTATGTCTTTGACGGATCTGGCGATCTGCCCCGCGATACCGACGCGCCAACCGCGCCGCTTGGCGTCTACGGCGCGACCAAGCTGGCCGGCGAACAAGGCGTCGAAGCTGCCGGTGGGCAATGGGCGATCATGCGCACATCCTGGGTGTTTTCGTCGCATGGCGCGAATTTCGTAAAAACGATGCTGCGGCTCGGCGCCGAGCGTGACCACCTGACCATCGTTGCCGACCAGATCGGCGGGCCGACGCCTGCGCGCGATATCGCCGCGGCTTTGCTGGTTATGGCCGGTCAGATGATCGCTGATCCGGCCAAGGGCGGGCTCTATCACTTTGCCGGCGCACCGGATGCAAGCTGGGCCGATTTCGCGCGTGAGATATTTGATCAGCGCGGGCTGAACTGCGAGGTCGTCGATATTCCCAGCAGCGACTATCCGACCCCGGCCAGACGACCACTGAATTCACGGCTGGATTGCAGCCGGATCAGCAAGGACTTTGGCATCGCGCGCCCCGATTGGCGCGCCGGGCTGGCACAGGTTCTGACCAATGTGAAGGAAAGTTCATGACCAAGCGCAAGGGCATCATTCTGGCAGGCGGCTCTGGCACGCGGCTGTATCCGATCACCATGGGCGTGTCGAAACAACTGCTGCCCATCTATGACAAACCGATGATCTTTTATCCGATCTCGGTTCTGATGCTGGCCGGCATCCGCGAGATTGCCATCATCACCACGCCCGACGATCAGGCCCAGTTCCAGCGTCTGCTGGGGGACGGATCGCAATGGGGGCTGCAGTTCGAATGGATCATCCAGCCCAGCCCCGACGGTCTGGCGCAGGCATATCTGCTGACGCGCGACTTTCTGGACGGCGCACCCTCGGCCATGGTGCTGGGCGACAATATCTTTTTCGGTCATGGCCTCAGCGAAGCGCTGGTCAATGCGGACGCCAACACGGTGGGCGGCACGGTCTTTGGCTATCGCGTCGTCGATCCTGAACGCTACGGTGTTGTCGATTTCGGTCCGGATGGGCAGGTCAGGTCGATCATTGAAAAGCCAAGCGTTCCTGCGTCGAACTACGCGGTGACGGGGCTGTATTTCCTGGATGGGACAGCGCCGGACCGGGCCGCGTCGATTACACCGTCGGACCGGGGTGAACTGGAAATCACGACGCTGCTGGAAAGCTATCTGGCCGATGGGCAATTGGTGGTCGAGCGGATGGGCCGCGGTTATGCGTGGCTGGATACCGGCACCCATGGCAGCCTTCTGGACGCGGGTAATCTGGTGCGCACGCTGGAACGCCGTCAGGGTTTGCAGACCGGCTGCCCCGAGGAAATCGCCTTTGACAAGGGGTGGATCGACGCGCAGCAGCTTGCCCTCCGCGCCGAGATGTTCGCCAAGAACGAATATGGGGCCTATCTGCAGCGGTTGCTAGCCGAACACGCCGATACCAGCCGCAACTGACCCCTCAGGACGGGCGTCGCAGCCGCCCCGTCAACGCCGCCGCCTTAAGGGCCAGATCCCCGTCCCGCGTTTGCCGGTAAAGGCCAAGCCTGTGCAACTTGCGCAGCGCCGCCGGCCCTGAATCCTGCAGCATCGCCGCAAACCGTTGCAGGATCGCGCGGTTCTCGGATGTCAGCAGATGTGACAGCGCCGCGAGCGCATCGGCATGTGTCGCCAGCCAGCCGCCATATTCGCCCTGCATCAGCATCGTCATGCGACGCAATCTGCCGCGCGGGGTATCATTTCGGCCCATGACATTATGGTCGTGCTGGCGATACAGCAGGCCCGGCTCGGCATCAAAGAGGATCGTCCCGCCGGCGCCGGTGACCAACTGATAGCTCCACCAGTCATGGGCTGGCAGATCACGCGCCAAAGCCTCTGTCAGCCCTTGCTTGAGCAATGTCGCAGCTTGTGGGTTCAGAACGCTGGTATTGCCAGGCGTACAAGCCTGCACCAGCGCATTTCGCCAACCATGCGGGCGGGCAAACAGTCGCGATGGCTTGCGGTTTTCCAGCTCCGCATCGCAGATCAATGTCCGTGCGCAATAAAGCGTCGGTGACACTTGGCCTGACAGGTGCGACATCGCCCGCGACATCTTGTGCGGCAGCCAGACATCGTCCTGATCCGAAAACGCGATTGCTGCGCCCGCGGGTGCAGCCCCGATCAGATGCAGGAAATTTTGCGTGGCCCCGCGACCGGGCCCGTCGATCAGCCTGACCCGATCCGACCCCATTCGATCACGAAAGGCGCTGCAGATTACCCGGCTGTCATCAACAGAGCCATCATCGGATATGATCAACCGCCAGTCGGTCAGGTCCTGCGCGACAATACTGTCCAACTGGGCGGCGAGGTGCTTGCCGCCGTTGAAACTGGCCAGAAGGATGGTAACGGGCGGATGATCGGGCATGGCCATGACGTCAGGAATGATGCCGTCCCTAGCCTGTTTCCGCCATGATTGGCAATCAGTCCGGGACGGGATCGCGTTGATGCGTTTTCACAGCCCCGATAGCACGTCTCCCTGTCGCCGCCCGTGATTTGCCGTCCGATTGGCGTCTGCCAACTGCCGATTGACTGGACTGTGCAGTGATGGTGCAGAACTGCGATCATCCATCGGTCAGGGCCAGATCCTCGATCAGAACATCATGCGCATCTGCCCCCGCCACCCTGACGGCTGCCGCCTTCAGCGATGCGCGCAACTTTTCCAGCTTTGCATCGGCGGTATAGTTTCCACTAAAGCCACCTGTGTTTGCATGCACGATCAGACTGCGCAGCAATGCGTCACGCAGCCTGTGTTCCTGCGCCTCGATGCCGGGCTTTGCGGCCTCACTGGTTTCGATGGTCAGGGTCAGTACCATGATCCGATCAACCTCTCCGCGCCGAACGATGGGCACGAAGAACTGGTTGGGAAAGCTGAACCATGCGGCTGTCCCGTCATGCGCACTGGCGTTATCGCCGCCGTGGTCGTCCTTTTCAGCCTCTGCAAGACCCGCCACTTTGCCGCCCTCGGCGTCGGAGTGGCTTTCGGTATCGCTCTCGGCGGCGGGCTTCTCTGGGGCCATGAGGCTGCCGGTGGCCGTCCCCGCGACCAATGCGATCAGCGGGATCATCCAGATCAGGAGTTTCTTGATCACGATCATGTCTCCTTAGTAGGGCAGAATGATATCGGCGATTTGCTGGCCATAACGGGGCTGCTGCACATCGGTGATCTGGCCACGTCCGCCATATGACACGCGCGCGCCTGCGATGCGGTCATACGCGATCTCGTTGCGGGCGCTGACATCCGAGGGGCGCACAAAGCCGCTGACCGTCAGTTCGCGCAACTCGAAATTCACCCGGACTTCCTGGCTGCCCTCGATATGGAGAACGCCGTTTGGCAGGGTATCAAGAACGGTTGCTGCGACACGCAGAGTCAGTTTGTCGCGACGCGAAATGTTGCCCTCGCCAGAATAGTTCGTACTGGACTTGGCATCGACCAGATCGGCCATGCTGGCGCCTTCGGGCAAGCGCGGATCGATCCGCTGCGGCAGCCCGGCAAAGGACGGAATGCCGACCTTGTCGCCGGCGCGGCGCGAGCGTTCGGAACTGTTCGAGATCTCGGCGCGGTCGTCGATCTCGATCACCACTGTCAGAATGTCGCCGCGTGCCGTTGCCCGCCGATCAGCCACCAACGAGGCCGCCTGCCCTGACCAAAGCGACGCGGCTGCCTCGGGCCGGCCCGACGTGACAGGCATGACCAGCGGCGGTTCGGTCATGGCGACGAATTCTGCACTTTGTCGCACGGGGGTGATTTCGGGAGCGCGCCCGACATTTGCCGCGCGGCTACATGCCGACAGAGCCAGCAGAAGAAGAAGGATTGAAGCGGTTTTCATGGAAGTTCTTTCCTTAGCGCGAGATTCGCAAAGTGCCGTCGGCGTTGATCAAGGCGCTGACGGTCTGACGTGAGCCGAGATTCATCACAGGGATCACATCGCCCGCCGCACCTTCGGCCAAGGCGCGGCCGCTGGTCTCGATGCTCAGCGTGCCCTGGCTGAAGATCAGGGGAACGACCTGATTGCGCGATATCAGCCGATGCGCCCGCAGTTGCACGGTGTTGATCGGTCGACCGGAATAGATCGTGATGCGGGTCTGCAGGCCAATCAGCGCTTCGGCCTGAGCCACATCGCTGTCGGGTGCCAGGACCAGATCGCCGGGTGTGATCACCGTGCCCGCGGGCAGGGTGCGGCTGGCACTGATCGGGGCCGCATGGGCGACAAGCGGCCCGGCGATCAGCGCGAAAATCAGAAATAACTGGCGCATCATCAGCGCACCTGCGCCGTAGCGCTCATCATCTGGTCGGCGGCGGTGATGACCTTGGCGTTCAACTCATAGCCGCGCTGCGCCTTGATCAGATCGGTGATTTCGCGAACGGCATCGACAGAGCTTTCTTCCAGATAGCCTTGGCGCAATGTACCCAGCCCGTCCTGGCCCGGCGTCGCGATGGCCGGCGCGCCGGACGCAACGGTTTCGAGGAACAGGTTAGAGCCGATCGCCTCCAGCCCCTTGTCATTGGTGAAATTCGCCAGCGTGAACTGACCCAGAATTTCCGGTTCTGTCTGTCCGGTGAAATAGCCATAGACCTCGCCTGCCGCATTGATGCTGATCGAATGGGCGTCGTCGGGGATGACGACCTCGGGGGCGACGGCATGGCCGTCCGAGGTGACGATCAGACCGTCTGCCGACCGCTTCAGCCCGCCATCGCGGGTATAGGCAGAGATGCCCGACGGCAGCACGATCTCTAGATATCCATCGCCTTCGATGGCGACGTCCAGATCGCCGCCCGTCGCCGTCAGCGATCCCTGTTGCAGGGTGACCGAGACTGCGGTTGGCCGAACGCCAAGGCCCAGTTGCACACCTGCAGGGATGACCGTGCCATCCGAGGCGGTGACGCTGCCGGGGCGCGTGGCCTGCTGATAATGAAGATCGGCGAATTCCGCGCGGCGCGCGTTGTAGCCGGTGGTCGACATGTTGGCGAGGTTGTTCGAGATCACCTCGACGCGGGTCTGTTGCGCGCTCATGCCGGTGGCGGCGATTTGCAAAGCTCTCATGGTGTGGCCTTTCAGCGGGTCATGGCGGTGATGGTTGATCGGATGCGCTGATCTTCGCGGTCCAGAAAGGACTGGCCCATTTCATAGGCGCGTTGGACCTCGATCATGCGGCTGATTTCGAAAACCGGATCGACATTGGATTCTTCCAGAAATCCTTGTCGGACGCTGGGTTGTTCGGCAGGCTGAATTTCGCCCTGATAGGCAAAGACGGTGCCTCCTTCATGGGTCAGGTCGGCGTCTTCGGGCGCCACGAACACGCCGACGCGGGCGAACGGTGTGCCATTGGCGGACATGGTGCCATCGGCGCCGATTGCCAGATTGCTGGCCCCGGCGGGAACCAGGATAGGGGCCTCGCCCTCATCCAGCACACGGTGGCCATCGGCGGTCATCAATTCGCCCTCTGCCGAGGGGATAAAGGCGCCAGCGCGCGTCAATCGGTTGCCCTCGGGTGTCTCGACCATAAAGAAACCTTCGCCTTCGATGGCCATATCAAAGGTGCCGTTTGTCTGCGTCAGAACGGCCTGGCGCAAATCGAGCAAACGGCCGCGCGCATCGGCCATCGACAATCCCTCGCCCTGACGATTCAGCCGGGTCAGATGCTCGGCAAAGATCACGCCTTCACGGCGAAAACCTGTGGTATTGGCGTTGGCGATGTTGTTGGCGACGACGCGCATTTCGCGCATCAGCCCGGATTGCCGCGTCAGGGCCGCGTAGATGCCGTTATCCATCGGCTCAGCCTCCGGCAATCAGGGGGATGATCTGTCCGACATAGAAATCGGAAAGCGCGGTGGTCATGAAGCTCATCGTGACCCAGAAAACGGCCAGCATCAGCCCGACCTTGGGCACAAAGGTGATGGTCATTTCCTGAACCGAGGTCAGGGCCTGAAACAGCCCGATTACCACCCCCGCAACCAGTGCGACAGCCAGCATCGGGGCCGAGATGCGTACCGCGACCAGCAGGGCCTGACGCATCATATCGAAAAGGATCAGTTCGTTCATGATATGGCCTCAGACAGGCATCCGCAGGATTTCCTGATAGGCCTCGACCACCTTGTCGCGGATGGCGACCACGGTTTGCAGCGCCAGTTCCGTCTCGGCCAGCGATTGCACCAGTTGATGCGTCTCGACCTGCCCGGTCATGGCGCCGGTCCCAACGGTGTCCGCCTGTTCCATGACGCCGCGAAAATCATGCACCATGCCGGCGAAATCGGGGCCGTTGGTCGGCGCCTGCGTGGCGCCGTCAAGCGGGGCGATGGCGTTGCGGGCTGCGGTATAGGCCTGACTGGCCTGAGTGGGGGTAATCATCTGAAATCCTTTCAGCGGCGAAGAATATCGAGCAGCGTCGACGTCATCTGACGGCTCTGCTCGAACATGCGAAGATTGGCCTCATAGCTGCGGCTGGCTTCGCGCGAATCGGCCATCTCGATGACCAGATCCACGTTCGAGCCCTCGTAATAGCCATTCTGGTCGGCCATCGGATGCGCGGGGTCGAAGATCTGCGGCAGCTTGGTGCGATCCAGGATCGCCCGCGAGGCCGCGACCTCGCCGGTCGGGCGCCCGAAATCAGCGACCTGTTCAAAGCTGACCAGTTTGCGCCGATAGCCCGGCGTATCGACATTGGCGATATTTTCCGAAACATGGCGCAGCCGGTCGGCCTGTGCCTTCATCCCGGATGCGGCCAGGCGCAGAGCAGAGATCGTTTCTGTCATGAGATCACCTTAGGCCCGCCGGCCAATGCTGGTCCGCATGATGTCGAGCGCCGAGCGATAGATGCCGACGGACAGCTCATGCTGGCCCCGCAGCTCTGCCGTCTTGATCATCTCAGCCTCGATCGAGACGCTGTTGCCGTTTGGCGAGGGCTGTGCGTCATCGACAGTGACGCGCGCGGTGCCAGAGGACCAGAACGGCGTCGTCAGGTGCCGGGGATTGGTGCCGCGCAGCCCGTTGTCACCCTGGCCGCCGCGATAGGATTCGCCGAACGGCGTCACATCGCGTGCCGCGAAGCCCGGCGTATCTGCATTGGCGATATTGCGCGCGACAACCTTTTGCCGCTGCGCTGCGTGATCGGTCATGGCGCGAGCCATCTGGACCAGTTCTATTCGTTCAAACACCGAGGTTTCTCCTCTGTTCCGATAACCCGGTCTTAACCCCAATAGGTTTAGAAACCGTTTCAGCGAGGCCAGACGGCGCCAACCTGGAGAAAGTCGAAGTGAATAAAATTGAATCGATTGTCGCGCGGATGGGGCAGGGCAGCTTTGTCACCCACTATGGCCGCGTCTCTGCCATTCGCGCGGGCGTGGTGGGGCTGTCGGGGTTGGGTGGCCGGGCCTCGGTCGGTGACCGCATCTCGTTGAAGCTGGATCAGCGGCAGATCGCGGGCGAGGTCGTTGCGCTGTCGCAGCGCCAGACTACAGTCCTGGCAGAGGGCAGTATCGAAGGGCTTTCCATCGGTGCCGAGGCGCAGTTGATTGGTGCGCCGGCGATTGCGCCCTGTGACGCCTGGATCGGGCGGATCGTGGATCCGCTGGGGCAACCGCTGGACGGGCGGCCCCTGCCGCGAGGGTCAGAGCCGCGCAGCTATCGTGCCACCGCGCCGTCTGCGGCCGGGCGCAAGCGGCTGGGCGCGAGGCTGAAGACCGGGCTGGCGGTGCTGGACACGATGTTGCCGCTGGTGCGCGGGCAGCGGATGGGGCTGTTCGCGGGTTCGGGTGTGGGCAAGTCGACCCTGCTGTCGTCACTGGCGCGCGGGATCGAGGCGGATGTCGTTGTCATCGCCATGATCGGCGAGCGAGGGCGCGAATTGCGCGAGTTCGTCGAAGAAACCCTGGGTCCCGACGGAATGAAGCGCGCGATCATCGTAACGGCCACCTCTGATCAATCGCCCCTGATGCGCCGACGCTGTGCCTGGGCCGCCATGTCGGTGGCCGAGCATTTTCGCGATCAGGGTCGCCATGTGCTGTTCCTTGCGGACTCGATCACCCGTTTTGCCGAGGCGCATCGCGAGATCGCGCTATCTGCTGGCGAAAGCGCCAGTGATCGCGGCTTTCCGCCATCGACCGCCAATATGATCATGGCGCTGGCGGAACGTGCGGGGCCCGGTCCTGACGGTGCGGGCGACATCACGGGTATTTTCAGCGTACTGGTCGCGGGTTCCGATATGGAGGAACCCATCGCGGATATCCTGCGCGGCGTTCTGGACGGGCATGTCGTGCTGGACCGCGCGATTGCCGAACGTGGACGATTTCCAGCCATCGACGTGGTGCGATCCGTTTCGCGTTCCCTGCCGGCGGCTGCCAGCGTCAAGGAGAACCGGCAGATTGCGCATGCACGGGCAGCCTTGGGGGCATATGCCGAGTCCGAATTGATGATCCGTGCCGGCCTCTATTCGCCCGGCACCGACCCAAAGCTGGACGAAGCGGTAAAGCTTTATCCACGTCTGGACGATTTCATTACGCTACGTCGCGATAGCGTCGCGGACAGCTTTTCGGCTTTGGGCGAGGCATTGACAGTTGCGGGGCGGGGCGGGTTGGCGCGTTCGTGAGCATGTCTGTGCAACTCTCTGGCGCGATAGCGGTTAATCATTGTTAGCCCCGTCGGGCTGACCATTGCGGCGGGTGACGAGAATTGCAACTGTCCGCCGGTTTCAAAAGGGAAGGCGCATGGCGATAACCGAATATTTCATCCGCTATCTGCAGCGGCGTGATGAGATTGGCGAAGAAGATCTTTCGCGACTTAGGTCCATCAAGACCGACCATGTCAGTTTTGCGCCCGGAGAGGTGATCGTGCCCGCAGAGCGGATTGCGCGCCGCAGTTGCATGATGCTGCAAGGCATGTCAGCGCGCTCGCATCGACTGGTCGGACGCCCCGACGAACGCGTGATCACCGCCGTGCATGTGCCCGGCGATTTTGTCGACCTGCACGGCTTTGTTCTGGCCGGGCTGGAGCATTCTGTCGTGTCGCTTGGTCCGACCGAGATCGAGTTTATCGATCATGACGAACTGATCGACATCACGGAAAGCTTTCCGCATCTGACCCGGCTCTTGTGGATGGCCACGCTGATCGACGCGGCGATCCACCGGCAGTGGCTGGTCGCTGCCGCCTCGCTGCGGTCGAGTGCGCATCTGGCGCATCTGATTTGCGAGATTTATGTCAGGCTGAACGCGGTAGGGGCGGCCCAATCGCATCGCTTCTACTTGCCGCTGCTGCAACGCGAACTGGCTGAAATTCTTGGCTATTCGCCGATCCATATCAACCGTGCGGTCCGCGATCTGCGCGATCGGGGCTATTTGCGCTGGACCGGCAGCGAGGTCGAAATTCTGGATTGGCCCGGGCTTAGCCGGTTGGCGCGCTTTGATCCCACCTATCTGGATATGGAAAAGCACCGGCGCTGAGGCGCAGCACCGGGATCACTGACACAGGCGCCAGCCGCCATTGCGGGCGGCCACGTCCAGATGCAGGTGGTCGTCATGGGCGGCATTGCTGCCGGGGCCCAGAACCGTCGAGAAATACAGGCAAGCGGCGCCGCGCACCGCGCGCTGAAAGGACTCGATCAGATCGCCACTATCCTCGCGCGGCGCCACCGGGATCGGCTCGGCGTCGCGGAACGTGAAACTGGCGATGTCGATGGCGTTTCCATAGGCATGTTCGGAAAGTTTGGCCTCGCCGCCAGTGCCGATCCGGCCACGGCAATCATAGGTGGTTCCCATCTGCAGGCCCGACAGCGATGGCGCGCCGGGCATGCGACCGGCTGCAGGGCGAACGAAATCGCGCAGCCAGAAACCAAGCGCACGTGCCGTGTCGCAGCGCATGTTTGCGCCGCCGGCCAGTGTCACGCCGGGCAGGATATGTGTCACCCGGAGTGGGCGGGAGATGCCGCAATCGCGCTGGTCTGTGTCGGTGATCGCGGGCAATTCCTCATAGACCGTGCCCAGATCATGTAGTGCCAACAGACAGGCCGAATAGTCGAAATCGCTTTCGCGCAGCGTCTGGTGAACTGGCGGCCCCGCAGGTTCTTCGGGTTCTTCGGGTTCAGCCGGGTCAGGGTTTGAGGGGGCTGCAACGGGACCGCCATCGTCAGGCAGGCCATCGGAGGCCGCCTGGGCAGGCGCGGTGTCGTCCTGTTCCTGCAGGCTGGGTCGATCCGCCGGGCGCTCGCCGCCGAGCGGTTCGCTGTCATCCGCCACGGGCGGGCGCTTGCCCTCGGTTACTGCCGGCTTTTCGGGCGGGCGCGTCGCCTCTGCCGTTTCAGATTGCGCCCATGCGCCGCCCATGGGCAGCATCAGTGCGGCAACCAGCGCGGCGAGGCGGATCATTCCTGACCGGCCTCGGGCAAGGGCAGCGGCGCGCTGTCCGACAGGGCATTCGACAAGGCATCGGACAACGCATCCGAGATCGCCTGATCCTCTTCTGGGGTGCTCAGGGTCCGGGCCTCTGATTCAGTCGTGTCTTCGTGAACCGCATCGGGCAGTGGCGCGGTCGCCGCCGCTGGCAAGTCAGAGGTCGCCGGGGCGGGCAGCGTCGTGGTCGTCACTGCGGGCGTCGTTGCGTCATTGGCGGGCAGAGGCTCTGCCACCGTGGCTGCCGTATCCGTCGCCGGCGAGGTGGTCGGCGTTGCTGTCGTCGCGGGTTCAGCCGTGACCGCCGTGGCAGCAGCCGTGCTGGCGACGGCCTCTGGTGTTTCGGGTGATGTCGCGCCGGTCACTTCGGCGATGGTTGTTCCGGGTTGCAGAAACTCGACCGTGGTGACGCCGGGCTTGACCATGTTCGCCAATTCGCGCGCGTCCCAATTGGTCAACCTGACGCAGCCATTGGACTGATTGACGAACAGCCGCGATGGCGTCGGGGTGCCGTGAATGCCATAGGTCGGCTTGGACAGATCGATCCAGACGTTGCCCACGGGACCATTCGGTCCCGGCGGGATCGTCAACACCTTGTCGTTCTCGCCCTGCTTGAAATTGACCTTGGGGTTATAGGTGTAGTTCGGATCAAAGGCGATGGTCACGACCGTGTGGTTGCCCGACGGCGATGGCGTCGCATCCGAGCCGACCGTCGCGGGATAATCGACAACCATATCGCCGTTGGCGTCATATCCGGCAACGCGGCGGGTTGCCTTGTCGATGATGATGCGCGTGACCTCGGCCTTGATCGGCTTGGATGGGGCGGTGACCTTGATCGTTGAACCGGGCACAAGTGCAACGCCGGGGTTCAGAAAGGCGATGAACTTGTCATCCATGTGAAACCGTTCGCCCAGTTTTTCGGCGACGCTGGTATAGGCCAGCGTGCTCATCTGGGCCTTTTCCGCGTAGTCGACCGGGATCGCGTCGACCAGACCCTCGGCATCGGCCTGCGTGATCGTATAGTCCTGCGTGACGGGGGTCGCTGCATAGGGTTGCAGCAAGTTCCAGACACTCGGATCCATGATGCCGTCCACGGGCAGACCGGCACGCCGTTCAAAGGCCCTGATGGCGCTTTCGCTCATCCCGCCCTTGTAGCCGTCAATCACCCCCGGTGAGGTCCCCGAGCGGTCCAGCAGAATCTGGATTTTGGCAGTCAGCGCTGATCGCCCGGACGCGAGATCGCCTGCCGTATAGGTTGCGCCGTCTATCTGGGCTGCCGAAAAGCTGTCGGCGGCCTGTTGTTGCGCAATGGCGGTGCTGGCAAGCAGGGCGGGCAGAAGGCTGAGGCAAAGAGTCGCGAAAATGGGGGCGCGGCGCAGGGGCATGTAAATCTCCGGTCTTGGCGAAAAATCAACATCCGCCTTTCCGCACCGTTGCGCCAGTGGTCATGTTATAAATTTTTGGTCAACGGGCCGTTCTTCGCGCTCGTCCCCCGTTTCCGGGCCGCAATTAAGCTAATGCGCCCCGGTCAGTTCTGTTCGTCATAGACCATGCGATGACCCACGGGGAAATATTGGCGCGAAAAGGCCAGCGGAATGGCGTCGGCCCATTCTGTCCGCTCGATCGTCAGTAGCACTGTGCCGGGCGTGACACCCATCGCCTCGGCGCAAGGGGCGCTGACGCACGCCGCCAGAATCGCCACCCGAAAGCGAGTCGCTTGGGCGTTATGGGCAAGAAATTCGCCAGCCGAGCTTTTGACCAGATCCGAGTCCTTCAGCCCGGTCATCCGCTCGCGGTTCAGCCAGGTCTCTTCGGCGCAGTAGACCGCCCTATCGGCCAGATACAGCGCGCTGACATGGCTGACCGGGTCGCCATCGCGCAGTTTCAGGATCCGTGCGGTTTCATGGTCGGCGCCCTCGTGATCAAGCTGCAGCAACTTGTAGCCATATTCGGCGCCGGTAGCGCGGATTTCGCTGCGCAGCGGCGAAATTTCGCGGCTGGCGCCGAGACTCAGCCTTTGGTTGACCCGCGTGCCAAGCCGGCGGCGGCGTTCGACGATACCGCTTTCGGCAAGGTCGCGCATGGCGCGGTTGACCGTCGCCCTTGCGCAGCCCCAGTCGACCGCCAATTGCATTTCGGCAGGCACCAGGCTGCCAGGCGGCCATTCACCCGAACGGATACGTCCAAGGATCTGGTCGCGAATGGCCTGCCAGGTGTTGCCACGGTGCCCCGAAGGCGGGGCTTGGGTGCCGCGCAGGCGCGCGGCGGCGCTTTCGGGTAAGCGACTTATGGTTGAAAGTTCTCTCGTCATATCCGCGCTTTATTAGTGTCACGTGGGTGCCTTCTGCACGGAAACGGACCGCGCGGCTACGCGGATCGAACCAATTTGTTTAGTTATTGTAAATATGTACCTATGGACAGGCGCAGCCAAAACGCGATTTCCATGCAGAAGCACTGCTGGTAGAGAATCCCCGACTATACGCAGTTTTGGCGGATCTTCGATGAGTGTCACACAAGGGCAACAAGGCCGGAAGGCCAGTGGGACCGCTTGGCTGGTGCTGTGTTCGATCAGTCTGTGTCACCTGATCAACGACGTGATGCAGTCGACGCTGGCATCGATCTATCCGCTGCTGCAGGCAGAGTTTTCGCTAAGCTACGCGCAGATCGGGCTGCTGACCGCAGGCTTTCAGATTACCGCGTCGCTTTTGCAGCCCGTCGTGGGTGCGGTAACGGACCGTCATCCCCAGCCGCGTTCATTGCCGCTGGGAATGGCCTCGACCATGGTCGGGGTCGTGTTGCTGGGTACGGCGCAGCAATATGGAATGTTGCTGGCAGGGGCCATGCTGATCGGGATCGGTTCGGCCGTGTTCCATCCCGAAAGCTCGCGCGTTGCGCGGATTGCATCCGGCGGGCGCTTTGGCACTGCGCAGTCACTGTTTCAGCTGGGCGGCAATTTCGGGCAGTCGATGGGCCCGCTGCTGGCTGCCTTTGTGGTGGTGCCGCTTGGCCGGCCCGCGGTGGCCTGGTTTGCGGTTGCCGCGGCCCTTGGTTTGGCAATGCTGTGGCGCATCGGTGACTGGGCCGAGGGCCGGCGCCGCGCGAATACGACCATTGCCGATAAGAAGCTGCGTCTGCCGCGACCGGTCGTCACGCGCGCGATCATCGTGCTGGCCATTCTGGTCTTCACCAAGAATATCTATGGTGCCAGCATGAACAGCTATCTTACCTTCTTTGTCATCGATCGCTTTGGCCTCGGTGCGCAGGGTGCACAGATGATCCTGTTTCTTTTTCTGGCCGGGATGGCCGCCGGGGTGATGCTGGGCGGCATCGTTGGGGATCGCATTGGCACATTGCGGGTGATCTGGTTTTCGATCCTCGGCGTGCTGCCCTTTACCCTGCTTCTGCCGCATGTGGGTTTGGTGGCCACCGGTGTGCTGTGTGTTGTCATCGGATTGATCCTGGCCTCGGCCTTCCCCGCCATTATCGTCTTTGCGCAGGAACTGGTGCCGGGGCGCACCGGAACGATTGCCGGGCTGTTCTTTGGCTTTGCCTTCGGGATGGGCGGCATCGCGGCTGCGGTGCTGGGCGTTCTGGCCGATGCGACCAGCATCCGCTTTGTCTTTCTGCTGTGTTCGGCGCTGCCGGTTCTGGGCTGCCTGACCATCCTGCTGCCACGCATCCCACAGCTTGAACCCGGCGCCACATGATCGCAGCCGGGCAGTTCTTTCACATCAGTCCCGACTGGTGCGGCGAGGAGCGGCTGGCCCAGATCTTTCGCCAGAACGGTTATCAGGTGCTGGGTCACGAAAAGGGGGCGCTGGCCGCAGATATCCTGATGGCGCATGCGCAGGGCAGTCGTCCCCTGCAGGACCATTCCGGCATAACCTTGTTCACGGGGTTGCACCGCGTCGACAGTTTCTGGCGTCCGCCACTCGAGGCTTGGCGCGCATTCGCCTTTCTTGATCAGCAGTTTCCGCAGGCCAGGTTCATTCTGACCACGCGTGATCCCGATGGCTGGATGCTGGATCGCATGACCCGCGATGGTGGCGTGATTGCGCGCTGCTATGCCCACCATCTTGACCAACCCGAAGAGGCGCTGCTGCGCATCTGGCGGCGCGACTGGCTGGACCATCTGGCGGCGGTCGAGGCGTATTTTGGCAGTGATCCCCGCCTGATCCGCGTGGATATCGACCGCGAGACCCCCGCCCAGTTTTGCCAGCGGCTGGACCAGGTGCTGCCTACCCCGCTGGATCAGCGACCCAAGGCGCAGGGCTGGGTGCCAGGGCTCAAACAGTCCCTTGAGCAACAACTGGCCGCGACAATGGACCGGCCCCGCGCAATGCCGCCATCGGACGATCCAGAACTTGCCGAGGATATCGCCGCCTATTGCCTCAAGGGTGTCGCGCCCGAAGGTGGGACGCTGAACGGCGTTTCGGGGCTGTACTGCGTCTGGGATGGTGATGAAAGCGTCGTGAACCGCGACGGCCGGGCGCTGCCCTATGCCATCGGGACACCGCCTGGCGGCGGCGGTCTGGTTGCGATGCTTCAACCCAATCCCGATTTCAAACGCGCCCGCGCAGAAGGTGTCATCAACGATATCCTGCGCCTTGGCCGCAGCGATCCGGTGCGGATCGACATGCAGGATGCCCGCCGGATGGGACTGCCAGACGGTCCGTCGCTAGGTGTGCCGGTGCTTTGTTATAACCGCCGCGAAGCTGCGCGAAACGTGGTGCTGTGGCCCTTGCCAGGACTGCATGAGATCGGCGCGCCGGGCCAGCCGCAGGCGGAATGCGGCGATCATATCCCCTTTGACGCCAAGCAGGACCGGCTGGTCTGGCGCGGCCATATCTCTGGCTCGGCGGTGCCCCACGACCAGTTCGGACGGCAGCCCTCGCATCAGATATTGGACCAGTTGCGCGATGCGGGTGATGATCATGCGGCGCAGATGGCGGCGTTCGAGCGGCTGTGCGATGTGCCACGCTTTGCCTTTATACGGCGCTGGATGGATCACCCGGATTTTGACATCGGTCTGGTCATCGCCTGGCGCTATCGCGATCTGGCCAGCCATCCACTGCTGGCGCCGTTCACAAGGCCGCGCGTCGGGGCGGACTATTTCCAGCGTTTCCGTTATCAATTGACGCTGGCCGGCTATGACCACGGCTCGAATTTCATCGGCGCGATCAACAGCCAGTCGGTGCTGCTGAAAGAGGAGGACGGATGGGAGGTATATTATCTGGGCCGCTTCAAGCCGTGGCAGCACTATATTCCCGTGCAGTTGCATTGCCTCGATCTAGAGGACAAGCTGGCCTGGGCCCGCGCCAACCCCGAACGTTGCAAGCAGATGTCGGCGGCTGCGCGGGCCGAAGTTGTGCGTCTGGCCAATCCCGCCGCGCGGCGCGCCTTTTTGGGCCATATCCTGGACGGGTTGGCCACAGCAGGAAGATAAGATGACCACGATCACCGCGACCCCCATCACCGCCGAAGCCTTTGCCCCGTTTGGCGAGTTGCTGACACCGCGCGAGCGGGCAGACAAGATGATCAATGCCGGCCGCTGCGGTCGCCATCATGCGCTGGCCACGGTCGAACGCGGCGGCGGCGAGGCGATCATCTCGATCTTTCGGTCAGAGCCCGTCAGCCTGCCATATGACTGCGCGCTGCTGGAGCGCCATCCGCTTGGCTCGCAGGCGTTCATGCCGCTTGGCCCCGACCCCTGGCTGTCGGTCGTCGCAACGGACGACGGGGGCAAGCCCGGCGAACCGCTGGCCTTTCTCGTGCCGGCGGGGATGGGCGTGAACCTGCGCGCGGGCATCTGGCACGGGGTGCTGACGCCGCTGGACCGTGCAGGCGATTTTCTGGTCGTGGATCGCGAAGGGACAGGCGTCAATCTGGAAGAGGTCGCCATCGCCCCGGTGACCATCACCGCATGACCGGGCCTGATTTCAGCTTTGAGGCCGCGGCAATTGCCCGCGGTGCGCGCCACGTCGCTGGTGTGGACGAGGTCGGACGCGGCCCGTTGGCAGGGCCGGTGACGGCGGCTGCGGTGGTGCTGGATCCGGAGAATATCCCCGAAGGGCTGAACGATTCAAAGAAACTGAACGCCGCCCGGCGCGAGGCTCTGGCTGTGTGGGTGATGGCAAATTGCGACTGGTCGGTTGCCCATGTGGACGTCGACGAAATCGACCGGATGAACATCTATCACGCGTCGCATCTGGCGATGTGCCGTGCGGTGGCGGGGCTGCGCGCGGCCCCCTGTCATGTGCTGGTCGACGGCAATCGTGTGCCGCGCGATCTGGCCGTGCCGTCCGAGCCGGTGCTCAAGGGCGACGCCCGTTGTCTGACGATTGCGGCGGCCTCTATCGTCGCCAAGGTGTTGCGCGATCGCATCATGGAGGATTTGGCGCAACAATACCCCGGATATGGCTGGGAGGCGAATGCAGGCTATCCGACGCCCGCCCATAAAAAGGCGCTGCTAGATATCGGGGTCACCCCACATCATAGACGCAGCTTTAAGCCCGTCCACAATATCTTGTGTCGAGATGAAATCGCAAGTGATTGATTCAAAAAAGAAATTGACGGCGAATCCCCGCTGACTCATCATTCAACCCATACAGACCGGCACCAAGCTGGCAGATTATGGGCAGAGCGATGACGACGATCAAAGACAAACGTGCCAATGCGGCGCGACCTCTTCCGCTGAACCAGATCCTTGCAGGTGACTGCATCGAGATCATGAATTCACTGCCCGAAGGCAGCGTCGATCTGATCTTTGCCGATCCACCCTATAACCTGCAGCTCAAGGGCGATCTGCACCGTCCCGACAACTCCAAGGTTGATGCCGTTGACGATCACTGGGACCAGTTCTCGACCTTTGCCGTCTATGACGCATTCACCCGTGACTGGCTGGCCGCAGCGCGCCGCCTGCTGAAACCGCATGGCGCGATCTGGGTGATCGGCAGCTATCACAACATCTTCCGCGTCGGCGCCGAGCTGCAAAATCAGGGCTTCTGGATCATGAATGACGTGATCTGGCGCAAATCAAACCCGATGCCGAATTTCCGTGGCAAGCGTTTGACCAACGCGCACGAGACGATGATCTGGGCCAGCAAGTCCGAGTACAGCAAATATACATTCAACTATGAGGCGCTGAAATCGCTGAACGAAGGCATCCAGATGCGCAGTGATTGGGTAATCCCGATCTGCAATGGCGGCGAACGCCTCAAGGATGCGGCCGGCGACAAGGCCCACCCGACCCAAAAGCCCGAGGCGCTGTTGCACCGCGTGCTGGTCGGCACCACCAATCCGGGCGACGTCGTGCTGGACCCGTTCTTTGGCACCGGCACCACCGGCGCGGTCGCCAAGGCGCTTGGCCGCGATTTCATCGGGATCGAGCGCGAAGAGGCCTACCGCACCGTCGCCGAGAAACGCCTGTCGCGCATTCGTAAATTCGACGCCGAGGCGATTGCCACGATCAAACCCAAACGCGCCGAACCGCGCGTGCCGTTCGGTCAGGTGATCGAGCGCGGGATGCTGCGTCCGGGTGAGGAACTGTTTTCCATCGGCAACCGCCACAAGGCCAAGGTGCGCGCCGATGGCAGCCTGATCGGCAATGACGTCAAGGGCAGCATCCATCAGGTCGGTGCCGCGCTGGAGGGTGCGCCCTCTTGCAATGGCTGGACCTATTGGCATTTCCGCCGCGAGGGCAAGATGATCCCGATCGACATCCTGCGCCAGCAGATCCGCGCCGAGATGGACGAGGGCCAGCGCCCCAACTGACCATCCCACCAGTTTCGCCAGCGTTCCGCCCGGCATGCCGCCAGGGTAGGAACCGACTTGCCCCGCCATGTCCGCATGGCGGGGCCTTTTCTTTGCCGACATCTCGTGCCTAGATCTTTCGCATGACGCATCCCTATTCCAATCTTCCTGCGATGGCCTTCTGGCGCGCTGCGGTGGCCGAAACGGCGGCCGAGGCGGTGTCGGATATCTATCGCCCGAAATTCCCACTGCCCGCTGATGCCACGGTGGCGACGGCGGGCAGTTGCTTTGCACAGCATGTCGGGCAGGCGCTGCGCCGCGCCGGACTGGACGTGCTGGATGCCGAGCCCGCGCCTTTTGGGTTGGCCCCCGATATCGCGCGCAAGCACGGTTTCGATCTGTATTCCGGGCGCTACGGCAATATCTACACGGCGCGGCAGATGGTGCAGTTGCTGGACGAAATCGGTGCCGGGATCCCCGATCCGGCTCATGTCTGGACGCGCAAGAACCGCTTTCACGACGCGTTTCGGCCTGGACTGGACCCGCAGGGGCTGGACAGCATCGAAGAGGTTCTGGCGATCCGCAACAGGCATCTGGCGCGCGTGGGTGCGATGCTGCGGCAGGCGGATGTGTTCGTGTTCACGCTTGGCCTGACCGAGGCCTGGCGCTGCCGCGACACCGGGCGGGTCTATCCCAGCTGTCCCGGCGTCATTGCCGGCGAATACGATCCCGCGCGACATGAATTCGTGAACTTCCGCTATCCCGAGGTCATGCAGGATCTGGCTGAAATGCGGGCACGGTTGCAGGATCTGAACCCGCAGATGCGGTTCGTGCTGACAGTTTCGCCTGTGCCTCTGGCTGCGACGGCAACAGGGGGGCATGTGCTGCCCGCGACGCAATGGTCCAAGGCAGTTTTACGCGCGGCCGCCGGCGATTTCGCCGATGCCCATGCGGACGTCGATTACTTCCCATCCTATGAGATCGTCACCAATCCTGCGGCTCACGGCGCCTTTTTCGCACAGGGGCTGCGACAGGTAACGGCGCGGGGTGTCGCCACGGCAATGGGCGCGTTCCTGTCGGCGCATGGGCTGGTGACCAAGGACGCTCCGCCTGAAGATGCGCTATCCGATCCCGATGACGTCATCTGCGAAGAGGCCCTGCTTGAGGCCTTTGGCAAATGAATGCGTTGAAGCCGCGCCGCTTGCTGGTCATCGGCAATTCCCATGCAGCGGCACCGCGCATGGCCTATGCCGCCAGTCCCGAAAGCTGGCCCGACTACGACGTCGCGTTTCTTGCCGTGCGCGGTGGCAATATCAACCAGTTAGAGCTGCGTGGCACGGTGTTGCACCCGATGGACGCCAAGACCGCCAGGGAAATGCAGGACTTCAGCTTTGTCAGAGAGGTTGACCTGACGACCTATGACGCCCTTGCGATCGTTGGGGGCTTTGGCTGGGTGCCGCTGGCTCAGCTGTTCGACGGCCACCGTTGCATGGGTTTTCCATCGGTTTTGGCGGGCGATGACGACTGCCAGTTGATCGGGCGGTCGCTGATGCGGAAAACCCTTGAAATCCGTACCGAGCGGATCTTTTCCACCCGGTTGATGCGCAAACTCAAGCCTATGGGCAAGCCTATCGTGATGATGCCCGAGCCGCTGCCCTCGGATGAATGCGGGGCCGATCTGAAGACCTATGAAGATTATTCCATGATGGTGGCGCGCGGTGATGCGGGACACGCGCGCCGGATGTTTCAGCGCGCCGCCCGTCACGCGCTGCGCAACGACGCCATTCTGCCCTTCTGGCCCGATTCCGTGATCGTCGATGACGCCTATACCTCGGCCGCGTTCATGCGCGGTGCACCTCGGTTGTCGCCGGGGTTTGACGTGATGCACGGGTCGACCGATTTCGCCCATGGAAATGCCGATTACGGTGCGTTGCTGCTGGACAGGATCATCGGCGCATTGCCGCAGGGCTGACGGTCACAGCGCGTTGCGCGGCATCGGCAGGTCACCGCGGTTATAGGGTCCCCAATCGGTTATCTCTGGATAGAATTGTCGCCTCCAGGCGCGCACGCGCGGGTTCATGCGGCGTCGCCAAAGCGGCGGGATCATCGCAAGGAAAGTCATCGCCGGATAGCCAAGCGGCAATTGCGGGGCCTCATCCTCGGAATAGGTTTGCAGCAGGGGGTATCGCCGGTCGGGCTTGTAGTGATGGTCCGAGTGGCGCTGCAGGTTGATCAGCAGCCAATTCGTGGCCTTGTGCGCGGCATTCCACGAGTGACGGGGCCTGATATGTTCATAGCGGCCCTGGCCCAGGTATTTACGGCTCAGTCCGTAATGTTCGACATAATTGGTCAGCTCTAACTGCCAGATCGCAACGGCTGCCTGCCATAGGAACAACACCAGCCCCAGCCAGCCGCCAAGCATCAAGGCCAGAACCAGCATCGCGGTTTGCAGCGCAGCGTAGCGCCAGAACGGGTTGCGGCGGTCGGTGGTCGGGCGCCCGGCACGGGCCAGCAGGTTGCGTTCCGCGCGAAAGGCACTGGTCGGCCCGTCGCGCAGCACGCGCCAGAAAAAGCGGTGAAAGCCTTCATTATAGCGCGCCGACACAGCGTCGCGTGGGGTCGAGACCCAGCTATGATGCACCAGCAGATGCTCGGTGCGGAAATGCGAATAGAGAACCGAGGCCAGCAGCAGGTCGGCCAGCCAACGTTCGGTGGCGTCCTTTTGGTGCAGCAGCTCATGTGCATAGACCATGCCGATGGTGCCCGACAAAACCCCGATGCCAAAGAACAGCCCGGCCATCGTCCAGCCTGAATGGTCCGCGACGCGCGTGACATACCAGATCGCGCCGAAGATCACCGCCAGTTGCAGCGGCGGCCAGATCAGGGTGACGGCGCGATGCCAGAACAGCGCGGATGCCGGTGCCTCGGTGTCGGGATTGCGATCCTCATTGCCCAGAACCGCATCCAGCCCGGTCGTCAGATACCACGCATATCCGGGCAAGGTCAGCCACCACCAGCCACCGTTGACGGTTGCCAGTGCGGCCAGCGGCACCAGCCCAAGGGACAACCAAAAGGGCAGGGCGGCGGGCAGATTGGGGGTGGTATCAGGCCTCATGGGCGGCACTTTATCCCGAGGTTGCGTCCCGCGCCATATCCCAGACCTTGCGCATCAGGCCCGACAGCTCGGCGCGTTGAAAATCGCGCAAGGGCCGCAGATCGCCGCGATCCGGGGCGCTGTCCAACTGGGCCGCCCTGACCGTCAGGATCAGATTGAAATGGGTGAAGACATGGCGAACCTGACCCACATCCTGCCACGTTGCCGCTGCGGGGGGCGGCAGGTCGCTGCCATCCCATCCGGTCGAGGGAAAGGCCAATGTACCGCCCAGCAACCCTTTGTCTGGGCGCCTTTCGACCAGCAGGTGATCGCCTGCGATGCCAACCCAGGCGATGCCCGTCCGTGTGGGTTTGGGCGCTTTGGGCGCGCGGCGGGGCAGTTCCGCGGCAAGACCTTGGGCGCGCGCCGCACAATCGTCGATCAGCGGACAGATCCCGCAGGCCGGGCTGCGCGGGGTGCAAATGGTGGCACCCAGATCCATCATCGCTTGCGCGAAATCGCCGGGCCGGTGCTGGGGCGTCAGAGTCGCAGCCAGGTCGCGCAGGCGCGGCTTGGAGCCGGGCATCGGCTCGGTCACTGCAAACAGCCGCGCCACCACGCGTTCGACATTGCCGTCAACCACGGTTTCGGGGTGATCAAAAGCGATGGCCGCGATCGCCGCTGCGGTATAGGGGCCGATGCCGGGCAGAGCCTGCAGGCCGTCGCGCGTGGTGGGAAAACCGCCCGCCGCGCTGGCCTGTCGCGCGCAGGCCAGCAGATTGCGCGCGCGGGCATAATATCCCAGCCCGGCCCACTCGCCCATGACCTCGGCATCATCGGCAGCCGCCAGATCCCGTACCGTTGGCCAACGGGCGGTGAATCGCTCGAAATAAGCCTTTACCGCCGCCACTGTGGTTTGCTGCAACATGATCTCGGACAGCCAGACGCGATAGGGGTCCGCGACCCCACCACCCGGCGGCACACGCCATGGCAAGACCCGGCCGTGCCGGTCATACCAATCCAGCAGCAGCGGGGCGATCACCGCCTCGTCACGCATAATTCAGGCTTGTTTCAGTGCGTTCCGCTTTCATCCGTGACCCGGCGCCATTAAGCATAAGGCAGTGATAACCAATCGGACGCTGATGGCACAGACGAAAGACAGAGCCAGCCCACCGTCCCGCCGCAAGCGCGGGTTCGAGCCCGCTGCCAAACTGGTGGCGGCGCGGGTGCAAAGCGTCTCTGAGGGGCGCGGCTTTGCCGTGACGCGTCTGCTGACCCACTGGCCCGAGATCGTGGGCGAACAATTGGCCGCCATGACCCGGCCGGTCAAGATCAGCCATTCGCGTGGTGGCTTTGGTGCCACGCTGACGCTGCTGACCACCGGCCCGGCTGCCCCGATGATCGAGATGCAACTGCCGCAGCTGCGCGAAAAGGTGAATGTCTGCTATGGCTATAACGCCATCCAGCGCATCCTGTTGACCCAGACCGCGCCAGAGGGCTTTGCTGAAGGGCAGGCCCGTTTCGCACAAAAAACAGTTGCCAAGCCGGCGCCCGACCCTGCCGATCTGCAGCAGGCGGGCCGCGTGGGCAGCCGCTTTGACGATCCCACGCTGGCCGAGGCAATGCGCCAGCTTACCCTGAATCATACCGACAAACAGACGCGAAAACGCTGAAAGGATTTTCCATGACCTTCCGTACCACATTGACTGCGCTTGCCCTGCTGATGGCCGTGCCCGCCATGGCACAGACCACGTCCGAGGCACCTGCCGAAGAAACCGCAGAAACCGCCGCCGAGGCGCCCGCCGTCGAGGTTCTGGCAGACATCCCGCTGGGTGCCGAGGATGCGCCGCTGACCATCTATGAATATGCCAGCTTTACCTGCGGACATTGCGCGAATTTCCACGAGCAGAGCTGGTCCAAGCTCAAGACCGAATATATCGATACCGGCAAGGTCCGCTTTATCCAGCGCGATGTCTATTTCGATGCGGTCGGCCTGTGGGCAGGTGTGTTGGCGCGCTGCGGCGGTGACGACAAATACTATGCCGTCTCGGACATGCTGTTTGACGAGCAAAAGGACTGGCTGGCAGGTGATTCAGGTGACGAGATCGCCGCAAACCTGCGCAAGATCGGCCTCAAGGCCGGCATGACCGAAGATCAGATGACCGCGTGCTGGAACGATACCGCCTCGGTCGAGCAACTGGTTGCCACCTTCCAGCAGAACGCAACCGCGGATGAGATCGACGCGACGCCGACCTTCATCATCGGCGGCGAAAAGGTCTCGAACCAGCCATGGGACGATCTGAAAGCCGTCATCGACGACAAGCTGGCTGCCGCTGAATGACACCGCTTGCGGGCCTGAAAGTCGTCGAACTTGCCCGCATTCTGGCCGGCCCATGGGCCGGTCAGATCCTTGCCGATCTGGGTGCGACCGTGATCAAGGTCGAGGCACCGGAGGGCGATGATACGCGCCGTTGGGGACCGCCCTTCATTGATCGCGACGGCGAGCGCTGTGCCGCCTATTTCCACGCGACCAATCGCGGCAAATCGTCAGTCACCGCCGATTTCCGCACGCCGGAGGGCCAGCAGAAGGTCCGTGATCTGATCGCGGATGCGGATGTGGTGATCGAAAACTTCAAGGTCGGCGGCCTGGCGAAATACGGGTTGGATTACGCCCAGCTCAAGTTGCTGAACCCGCGCCTGATCTATTGCAGCGTGACCGGCTTTGGCCAGACCGGCCCCTATGCCCATCGCGCCGGCTACGATTATATCATTCAGGGCATGTCCGGACTGATGAGCGTGACCGGCCCCAGGGACGGGCAGCCGCAACGGGTCGGCGTCGCCGTCGCCGATATCTTTACCGGCATTTACGCGGCTGTCGGCGTGTTGGCCGCTCTGCATCAGCGGCAAACAACCGGACGGGGCCAGCATATCGACATGGCCTTGTTCGATGTGGCGACGTCAATCATGGCCAATCAGGCGATGAACTATCTGGCCACCGGCACAGCACCGGGGCGGACCGGAAATGAGCACCCAAACCTGGTGCCCTATGCGGTGTTTGATTGCGCCGATGGCTGGATCATCATTGCAACCGGCAATGACGCCCAGTTTCGCAGGCTTTGTGACGTTCTGGGCCTGCCTGCACTGGGCACCGCACCAGATTACGCCACGAATGCCGACCGCATTGCCAATCGCGATGCGCTGACAGCCCAGCTTTCCACGGTCACGCGTGTCTGGACACGCGACGATCTGCTGGTCGCGCTAGAGGCCAAGGGCGTGCCTGCCGGTCCGATCAACGATATGGCCGATGTCTTTGCCGATCCCCAGATCATTGCGCGCAAGATGAAGATCGAACCCGAGGGTATTCCCGGCACGCGCCTGCCGATCACCTTTTCGGATGCCGATCTGGCGCTGGATCGCGCCTCGCCCCGATTGGGTCAGGACGACTGATCCCTTTTCCCCGCCAAGGCATTTGCAGAAGTGACGCAACGGCACCTCGGCAAAGGTTGTTTTACTGCCCCGAAATCCGTCTTTGCGGCCATCAATCCACCTAATATTTGTTGTGAAACGGGATTTCTGTGCTATTTGCCGCGCTCGTGCGAACAGGTCGCTAAACGATTTACGAGGTAAACACGTGATTCAAGAATTCAAAGACTTCATCGCCAAGGGCAATGTCATGGACATGGCCGTTGGTATCATTATCGGTGCTGCATTCACCGCCATCGTCTCGTCGCTGGTTGACGACCTGATCAACCCGATCCTGGGACTGATCACCGGTGGTATCGATTTTTCAAGCAAATATATTGTTCTGTCCGGCGATGTTGCCGAAGGCACCAGCCTGGCCGCCGCGCGCGAAGCCGGGGCTGCGGTTTTTGCCTATGGCTCGTTCTTCATGGCGGTGCTGAATTTCCTGATCATCGCATGGGTGGTATTCCTGCTGGTCAAGGGCGTGAACCGCGTCAAGGATGCTGCAGCCAAGAAAGAAGAAGTCGCCGAAGAAGCCGCAGGCCCGTCGCAGGAAGAACTGCTGGCCCAGATCCGCGATCTGTTGGCTGCCAAAGCCGTCTGATCAGGCGACCCCAGTTGAAATTGCACGGCGCGTCCCGCAGGGCGCGCCGTTTTTCGTTGGCCGGTGGTTTCATCATTCCGCCTACCATGCGTCCAGCTTTGCGATCCGCACGCGACAGCTGGTACCGGGCATCGGGGTATTTCTTGTCGGCGGAAACTGGCCGTGAAGGTTGTGCGTTGGGTAGACGAGCCGGCAATGACCTCTAAGTTGAGGCAGAGCCAGAATTCGATAAAAGGTGATTTAGTGATGAGCACGACGATGACTTTGCGGGCAATTGCCCTGGGCCTGATGATACCTGCCGGATTGAGTGTGCAATATGCGCATGCGCAAGAGGCCGAACAGACCGCCGCCGACCAACCGGCAGACGGGCAGATTTACGGCTCTGGCCGCCACGAAAAGGGCGAGGTCGTTGCTGACGTCGACGGGCTAAGCGTGGATGGCGAGCGCCTGACCGTCAAGATGACGCTTCGTCCGACAAACGCAGGGCAAAAGGTAGGTTCAGCGACAATATATGCCGGCATGTCCAACAGCAATTACGAGCAGATCTATCTGGTTTCCGGCGACAAGAAATACATGCTTGTTCGGGATTCGCAGGATACCCCTCTGGCGCCGCCACGCCTGACTGCCTCAGGGTCGGGCGAAACGCTTGGGATCTGGTATGGTGTTTTTCCGAACCCGCCGGCGGGACAGGATATCACCCTGTATATGCCAGCGCTCGAGCCGATCGGACCCTTCACTGTGCCTGCGCAATAGGTTCGGGGGATGCGGTCCAATCAGTGCTTTTTAGCCTTGCTGCTTTGCCTTGGCCTGGCCGGCGGCGCGGTCGCGCAGGATGCCGATGTTGATCTGACGCAATTCAGCCGCGACCTGCAAGGCGCCGATATCCGCGATCTGATCCTGACCGTGCAGGACATGCAATCCGCAGTTAGCGACATGTCAGGCGATGTGCAGGATATGGTCGATGGCAGTGGCGGCAATATTGCCATGCGCGAGACCGACGACAGCATCGTTCTGTCCGTCACCAGTGACGTGCTGTTCGCATTCGACAGTGCCGATCTGACCGATCCGGCGCGTGACACACTGGCGCAAATCGCGACGATGCTGGTCGGAAATCCCGGCGGCACGGTGCAGGTGGTGGGTCATACCGACTCGAAGGGGTCGGATGACTACAACCAGCGCCTTTCCGAACAACGCGCCGAGGCGGTGGCTGGCTTTCTGGCGAACAGTGATGTCGCACAAAGCCGCCTTGACCCTGTCGGGCGGGGCGAAGCCGAACCCGTTGCGCCCAATGAAATCGACGGGGCAGATAACCCCGACGGGCGTGCGCAGAACCGGCGGGTAGAGTTCGTTCTGCCGAAAGAATAGAAATCGCGATAATGCAAGGCGCCCTTCACAGGCGCCGTGCGCTATCTTCTGCCGTGGCTGGCCTCATGCGGCCAGCCACGGCATTTGCCGTTCATCAGGCTGCCAGAAACTCATCCGGGGTTGTCGCCTCAAGGTTCAGCGCCTCGCCCACGGGCGGGCTGGTCAGGATGCCCTCATGCGTCGACAGGCCCGCGCGCAGATGCGGATCGTCGACGATCGCCTGACGCCATCCCTTGTCGGCCAGCGCCAACAGGAAGGGCAGCGTTGCATTGCCAAGCGCAATGGTCGAGGTGCGCGCGACCGCGCCGGGCATATTGGCGACGCAGTAATGCATGATCCCATCCACGTCGTAGATCGGATCCTGATGCGTTGTGGCGCGCGAGGTCTCGAAACAGCCGCCCTGATCGATTGCGACATCCACCAGAACCGCGGCGGGCTTCATCGTTGACAGTTGCGCCTTGGTGATCAGCTTTGGCGCAGCCGCACCGGGGATCAGAACGGCGCCCACGACCATATCGGCCTGCGCGATCTGTTCGGCGATGTTCGTACCGCTGGCGAATTGCGTCTTGAACGTGCCGCCGAAGACATCATCCAGATAGCGCATCCTGGGCAGAGAACGGTCCAGCACGGTCACATCCGCGCCCATGCCTGCCGCGACTTTTGCAGCATGCGTGCCCACAACTCCGCCGCCAATCACCACCACGCGCGCGGGCCCGACGCCGGGCACGCCGCCCATCAACACGCCGCGCCCGCCATTGGCCTTTTGCAACGTCCAGGCCCCGACCTGAGGGGCCAGCTTGCCCGCCACCTCTGACATCGGCGCCAACAAAGGCAACCCACCCGCGCGATCCGTCACCGTTTCATAGGCAATGGCGGTAACACCGCTATGCAGCAGATCGCGGGTCTGATCGGGATCGGGCGCGAGGTGCAGATAGGTGAACAGCACTTGCCCTTGCCGCAGCATCTTGCGTTCAGCCGCCTGAGGTTCCTTGACCTTTACGATCATGTCGGCGTCGTCAAAGACCGAGTCTGCATCCGGCGCGATCTGCGCGCCGATGTCTGTGTAATCGTTGTCCGGGAAACCCGAACCGATGCCGGCACCGGTCTGGACCAGCACCTTGTGACCATGGGCGATGACCTCAGCCGCGGCGGCCGGGGTCAGCCCGACGCGAAATTCCTGAGGTTTGATTTCCTTGGGGCAGCCCACAAGCATTTGTATCTCCGCTGTTTTATCATTGCGGTCAGTTTGTCACGGGCGGGGTGGAATATCCGACGAATCCGAGTTTGCTCGTTGGGCTATATTCGAAGAATACGCTTTCAATTTGTGCTCGGATCGCAGAAATCTTGCGAATGGATGATATCGACGCAATCGACCGCCGCATTCTGGACCTGCTTCAGCGGGACGGACGAATCAGCAATGCCGATCTGGCCGCCAAGGTGAACCTGTCCGCCAGCGCCTGCCATCGCCGCGTCAGGCGGCTGGAGGATGACGGCATCATTCGCGATTACGTCGCGCTGCTGGATCGCAAGCGTGTGGGCAGGCCAACCATGGTTTTCGTCGAAATCACCCTTTCAGGTCAGGCGGATGAGGTGCTCGATGCCTTTGAAAAGGCCGTGCGCGTCATCCCCGACGTGCTGGAATGCCACCTGATGTCGGGCGCGGCGGATTACCTGCTGAAAGTCGTCGCCAGCGACACCGAGGATTTCGCCCGCATCCACCGACAATACCTGGCCAAGCTGCCGGGCGTGGCGCAGATGCATTCTTCATTCGCCCTGCGCACGGTGTTCAGGACGACCGCGCTGCCGGTTTGAGTGGGGTTGGATGACAGCTTGGAGGCCAGAGTGCCGGATGCTGCGAGACGCTTGAATGTCTGCTGCTGGAGTAGGGTTCGTCTCGACGCCTCGACCGTCTTTTGGTTAAAATTGGCAACGACTGAATGTGTGGAGGCGATAACGAAAATGCCGATGCCGTGGACTTACCGCCACGCTTCAAAAGAGTGGCGCGCCTTTCTCGCTGATGTGAAAGAGCGCATGTCTCTTGAATCCGACAATATGGCCTACACCGCAGTGGATGCTGTCTTGCAGGTATTTAGACGCCGCTTGACAGCGCACCAAGGCCTAGCCTTCGCAAGCGTTCTTCCTGCTGTTCTCCGCGCGATTTTTGTGAAGGATTGGGATGTTTCTCAACCGCCAATTCCATTTGCGGACCGGCAGGCGCTTACCGACGAGGCCAAGCAAGTCCGCGTGAACCACAACCTGACGCCGGACAATGCCATCGAAGCGACAGCTTGGGCAATCCGACGCTGCACCGACAACAGGGATTTCGAAAGAGTGCTGGGGCAGCTCCCTGATGAGGCTACAGCTTTCTGGCACGTCGATGTCGAAGACCCGACAGAGCTGGATCAGCGGATAATCTAGTGGCCGAAGCAGCCATTCACGCCGCCTCAGCGAAAGCCCACTTCGTCCCCCTAAACAGCCATCTCGTGAAACGCGCGTGTGGTGACAGCTTCGGTCCGGCAATCCGATCCCTAGCCTTCACCCATTCGCTCAACCCGCCCGATCAGATCGGTGCATAGCGACAGAGACCGCGCGGTTGCCGACAGCATTCGTGGCAGGGTCAGCCATTCCAGCACCCATGCAGCGCCCGATCGTTCCTGTTCATGAAGCAGCGCCTGATGCATCAGCGCAAGCTGCCCGGCATTGTCGCGGGCCAGCGTTACCAGCGTCTCTGCCGCCACCGGGTTTTGTTTGTGCGGCATGGCCGAACTGCTGCCGCCGCCCGACAGCGTGACCTCGCTCATCTGTGCCATCAGCGCGATGTCCTGTCCGATCTTGCCGGTGGCGCCGGTGACCAGCGACAGCCAGCCTGCATATTCGGCCAACCCGTCGCGCGCGCTGTGCCAGGGCGCAGGCGCGCGGTGCAGGCCAAGCCGGTCGGCCAGCGCATCGGCGATGGCATCGCCCCCTGCACGATTGTCCGGGCCGCCACGCAGCCCGACGGCACCGCCATATTGCACCACCTCGAGGCGCGGCCGCAGTTGCGCAAGACGATCCTTGTGCCTGGGCAGGGGCGCGCCCCAGGCTGACACGCGATCTCTGACGGTGATCGGCAGCGCTGCCTGCATCCTCGTGCGGCCCATGAGCGGCTGATCGCCCTGCCGCGCGTTCAGATCGTCCAGCGCCGTTGCAAGCGCCGTCACCTCGCCGTCAAAGCGATCATTCAGCCGCGCCAGCGCCAGCAACAGCGCGGTGTCCAGTATGTCCTGACTGGTCGCGCCTGTGTGCAAGGCGGGGTGCAGCCTGGGATCGGCCGCTTCCTTCAATTGCCGCACATATTCGGGGATTGGCAGGCCGTCTTGCGGCATCCTTGCCTGCAGTGCTGCCATGTCTGGTCTGAACGCCAGGACAAAGGCCGCAGCCTCGCCGGCCAGATCCGTCGCGACCGCCCCGGCGGTGCCGGCGGCCAGTGACAGCGCGGCCTCGACCTCGGCGATACGGGCGATCCAGGCCTCGTCTGTGAACAGCGCGGTGACGCCAGCATCGCCGGTCAATGCCCCCATCAGGTCGGCTTTGGTCATGACGGCCCCCATGTTGCGTTGGCCTGTTGTGCAATCAAGGGTCGCGCGGGGTCAAGCTGCACAATCCCGTTTACGCCCGCGGGGTGCTTGGCTAACGTTGGATGCGCGGGGGGAATGCAATGCGCCATCAGATCGTGATAATCGGGGGCGGGCCATCGGGCCTGCTGCTGGGTCAGTTATTGCATCGACGCGGCATCGATGCCGTGGTGCTAGAGCGCAAGACACGCGACTATGTGCTCGGTCGTGTGCGCGCGGGCGTGCTGGAAACCGGGCTGGTCGGGTTGATGGAAGAAGCCGGCGTGGCTGACCGCCTGCATGCCGAGGGGCTGATCCATGACGGGACCCAGATCGGTTTTGACGGAGAGCTGTTTCACATCGATTTCAAGGCGCTGACCGGGACGCCGGTGATTGTCTATGGCCAGACCGAGGTGACGCGCGACCTCTATGATGCGCGCGAAGCCGCCAGTCTGCGCACTGAATTCGATGTCGATCACGTCGTCATCCATGATGCGGATGGCGACAAGCCCTGTGTCACCTACCAGCAGGACGGCGCCGAGCATCGGATCGATTGCGATTTTATCGCGGGTTGCGATGGGTTTCATGGCGTCAGCCGTCAGACCATCCCGCTTGGCGCACGGCAGGAATACGAGAAAACCTACCCCTTTGGCTGGCTGGGTGTGCTGTCGCGCACGCCGCCGGTCCATCACGAACTGATCTATGCAAATTCCCCGCGCGGCTTTGCCCTGTGTTCGATGCGAAACGAGAACCTGTCGCGCTATTACATCCAGTGTGCGTTGTCAGATCACCCCGAGGACTGGACCGACACGGCCTTTTGGGCGGAACTCAAGCGCCGCATTCCCGCCGAGGCCGCTGACAGCCTGGTGACCGGCCCGACGATCGAGAAATCCATTGCGCCGTTGCGATCCTTCGTGACCGAGCCAATGCGCTGGGGGCGGTTGTTCTTATGCGGCGACGCCGCCCATATCGTGCCGCCGACGGGCGCCAAGGGGCTGAACACTGCGGCCAGCGATGTGCATTATCTCTATAATGCGCTGCGCCAGTTCTATGAAGAGAGTGACAGCGAGGGCATCGACCGCTATTCCGAACGGGCGCTCTTGCGCGTCTGGAAAGCCGAGCGGTTCAGCTGGTGGTTCAGCAGCCTGTTGCACCGTTATCCGCATCAGGATCCGTTTGACCTCAAGATGCAGCAGGCCGATATTGCCTTCCTGCGTGACAACGATGCGCAGCAACGCGCTTTTGCCGAAAACTATGTGGGGCTGCCTTACTGATGGTTGACGTTCTTGATCTGGGCCATGTCCGGCTGCATATCGCCGATGAGGGGCCGCGCGATGCGCCTGCGGTGGTCTTTGCCAATTCACTGGGAACCGACCTGCGGCTGTGGGATGCGATGCTGCCCCATTTGCCAAAAGGGCTGCGGGTCATCAGGGCCGACAAGCGCGGTCACGGGTTGTCGCAGACGACAGGCGCGATCAGCATCGAGGATCTGGCAGACGATGTCGCGGCGATGATGGACGCGCTTGGTGTGGCGCGTCCGGTCTTTGTGGGGCTGTCCATCGGCGGGCTGATCGGTCAGTCGCTGGCCCTGCGCCATGGTGACAAGCTGGGCGGGTTGGTGCTGTCGAACACGGCGGCCAAGATCGGCGACAGCTCGATCTGGACCGACCGCATCGCGGCCATCCGCGAAGGCGGCATCGCCACCATCGCCGAACCGACCATGCAGCGCTGGTTTTCGCCGAACTTTCGCGCCTTGGCCGAATGTGAGGCATGGCGTCTGATGTTGGAACGACAGGATCAGGCGGGTTATCTGGCCTGTTGTCAGGCCATTGCCGAGGCGGATTATCGCGAGGCGCTGTCGGCGGTCGACCGCCCGGTGCTGTGCATCGGCGGCAGCCTTGACGGCTCGACCCCGCCCGATGCGATGCGGGATCTGACCGGCCGGATCAAGGGTGCCAGATTAGAGATCATCGAGGGCGCGGGCCATTTGCCCTGCGTCGAGGCGCCCGAGGAATATGCCCGGCTGCTGACAGGTTATCTGGCGGAAATCGGGCATATCTGAACCGGCGAACGGCAAGGCCGGGGCAGGGGGCGCAGCCCCCTTCGCCGCCGTTCGCGGCCGGGCGTGTCCCGGCCCGACGGCGGTGAACACGATCGCGGGACGCTAGCTCGACGGACGCTGCGCCTAAAGCACACCGTGGCAATGTTTGAATTTCTTACCAGATCCGCAGGGGCAGGAATCATTGCGGCCCGGATTGCCCCAGGTCGCGGGATCATTCTCGTCAAAGCCCTCGATCAAAGGCGTGCTTTTGGCTGCATCCTCTTCCGATTGGCTGTCGCCGCCATGCTCCATCGTCAGATGTTCCTGGCGCTCTTTTCGCTGTTCGGTCATCTGGCGCATCATGTCCTGACGCTCGTCGTCGGTCAGCGGACGGATCTGGGCCAGCCGTTGGGTGACATCCCCGCGCAGCCCGTCCAGTAGCGTTTCGAACAGCTGGAAGGCCTCGGTCTTGTATTCCGACAGCGGATCACGCTGGGCATAGCCGCGAAAGCCGACGACCGAGCGCAGATGCTCCAGTGTCACCAGATGCTCGCGCCATTTTGCGTCGATCATCTGCAACAGCACCTGCTTTTCGATCTGGCGCATGTTTTCGGGGCCAAAGGCCTCGGCCTTTTCGGTCATGTACTTGTCGGTTGCCGCTTCGATCCGTTCGGCCATGACCTCCTGGTCGACGCCTTCTTCATCCGTCCATTCGGCGATCGGCAGGCTCATGTTCAGCTTTTCGCGGGCGGCAGCGGTCAGGCCTTCGGAATCCCACTGGTCGGAATAGGTGCGCGGCGGCATGAAATCGTCAACCAGATCGTCGATCAGTTGGTGACGCATGTCGGCCGCGATTTCCTCGACCTCACCCGATTCCATGATCTCGCGGCGCTGCGAAAAGATCGCCTTGCGCTGGTCGTTCATCACATCGTCGAATTTCAGCAGCTGTTTGCGAATGTCAAAGTTGCGACCCTCGACCTTCGCCTGCGCACGTTCCAGCGACTTGTTGACCCATGGGTGAACGATGGCTTCGCCGTCCTTCATGCCCAGCTTGGACAGCACCGAATCCAGCCGCTCAGAGCCAAAGATGCGCATCAGGTCGTCTTCCAGCGACAGGAAGAACAGCGACCGCCCCGGATCGCCCTGCCGGCCCGAGCGACCGCGCAACTGGTTGTCGATGCGGCGGCTTTCATGACGTTCGGTGGCCAGAACGAACAGCCCCCCGGCGGCCAGCACCTTTTCCTTGTCGGCGGCGTGTTCGGCCTCGATCCGGGCGCGCAAATCGTCGGGATTGGCTTCGGGATCGGCGGCCAGCGCCTCCATCACCTTCATATCGACATTGCCGCCAAGCTGAATGTCGGTGCCGCGACCAGCCATGTTGGTGGCGATGGTCACGGTGCCGGGCTTGCCCGCGTCAGCCACGATCTGCGCCTCGGCTTCGTGCTGGCGTGCGTTCAGCACATTATGCGGAATTCCGGCCTCTGTCAGCATCTGCGCCAGCATTTCCGATTTCTCGATACTGGTCGTGCCGACGAGGATCGGCTGATCCTTGACATTGGCTTCGCGGATCGCCTCGATCACGGCGGCATATTTCTCGGCCGCGGTGCGATAGACGCGGTCATGCTCGTCTTCCCGCGCAATCGGACGGTTGGTCGGCATTTCGACCACGCCCAGCTTGTAGATCTCGGCGAATTCCTCGGCCTCGGTGGCGGCGGTGCCGGTCATGCCCGACAGCTTGTCATACAGGCGGAAATAGTTCTGGAAGGTGACCGAGGCCAGCGTCACGTTTTCCGGCTGGATGTCGACGCCTTCCTTGGCCTCGATGGCCTGATGCAAGCCGTCGGACAGGCGGCGGCCCTTCATCATCCGGCCGGTGAATTCGTCGATCAGCGCAACTTCGCCGTCGCGGATCATGTATTGCTGATCCTTGTGGAACAGCTTGTGCGCGCGCAGCGCCTGGTTGGCGTGGTGCACGATGGTCGTCGACTCGGGGTCATACAGCGTCTGACCCTCGGGCAGGATCCCCGCCGCCGACAAAAGCTGTTCCAGCTTTTCGTTGCCCTCTTCGGTAAAGGTGGCGTTGCGGGTCTTTTCGTCCAGCTTGAAATCTTCGTCGGCAAGCTGCGGGATGAAGGCGTCGACCGTGCGATAAAGGTCGCTGCGGTCCTGCGACGGACCCGAGATGATCAGCGGGGTCCGGGCCTCGTCGATCAGGATACTGTCGACCTCGTCCACGATGGCAAAGAAATGGCCGCGCTGGACCATCTCGGCAATGCTGCCCTTCATGTTGTCGCGCAGGTAGTCAAAGCCCAGTTCGTTATTGGTCGAATAGGTCACGTCGGCCTGATAGGCCTCGCGCTTTTCGGCCTCTGGCTGGAAGGGGTAAACCGCGCCGCTGGTCATGCCCAGTTGCGCAAAGACCTTGCCCATCCATTCGGCGTCACGCTTGGCCAGATAGTCGTTCACGGTGACCACATGCACGGGTTTGCCGGTCAGCGCGTTCAGATAGGCCGGGAAGGTCGCGACCAGGGTCTTGCCCTCGCCGGTCTTCATTTCGGCGATATTGCCCTGATGCAGGAAGATCCCGCCCATCAGCTGCACATCAAAGGCGCGCAGGCCAAGGGCCCGTCGGGCACCCTCGCGACAGTTGGCAAAGGCCTCGGGCAGCAGCGCATCCAGCGACTCGCCTGCCTGAGCACGCGCCTGAAGCGCGCGCGTCACCTCGATCAGTTGTTCGTCGCTGCGGGCCTTGGCCTCGTCTTCCAGCGCGTTGATACGCGCCACCAGGGGCCGAGCGGACTTCACTTTGCGGTCGTTGGACGTGCCAAAGACCATCTTTGCCAGATTGCCGATCATGTTACCTTCACAGCTTTGGGAAAGCGCGTGGCCGGTGGGCCACTTGCCCGCACCCTCCGCCATGCCGTATCAGGGGCCGGAACGAAAAGTGGCGGGCGCGCCTTTCTTGGTTGCGCCGGATGTATGCGCGACCCGCCTGACTGTCAACGCCGCCCGACCCTCACAAGGGCGGGAACGGCCTGTCCGACAAAGGATTTCTTATGTTGAAACGTACCATCACGACCGCATTGTTCGCGCTTGCCCTGCCGCTGGCCCCGGCCATGGCACAGGATGCCGATACCGTCGTCGCCACGGTGAACGGCACCGAGATCACACTGGGCGAGATGATCATCATGCGGCAAAGCATGGCGGCGCAGGGCCAGGCGCCCACAGCCGATGACGCGACCTGGCAGTCCATGCTGGACCAACTGGTACGCCAGAGCGCCGTGGCCTCGGTCAAGGAAGAGGCGATGACTGCAGGCGACCGTGCCAATCTGGAACTGCAAAGCCGCGCCTATCTGGCCTCTGCCGCGCTGGAAGAGGTGGCAGAACCCGAGCCCACGGACGAGGAAATTCAGGCCGCCTATGACACCTATTTCGGTGAGGTCGAGCCTGCGACGGAATATTCCGCAGCCCATATTCTGGTTGAAACCGAAGAAGCGGCCAAGGAAATCAAGACCGAACTGGATGGCGGCGCCGATTTCGGCACGCTGGCCGAGGAACGCTCGACCGGACCAAGCGGCCCGAACAAGGGTGATCTGGGCTGGTTTACCGCCGATCAGATGGTTGGCCCCTTTGCCGACGTCGTGAAGGAAATGGAAAAAGGCCAGATCTCGGATCCTGTAAAGACCGATTTCGGCTGGCATGTGATCATGCTGAACGACAGCCGTCAGGTCGAGGCCCCCGAACTGGCCGAAGTCAAAGAGCAACTGGTCACTCAGGTGCGCCGTGATCGGGTTGAGGCCCAGATCGAAAAGCTGGTCGGCGAAGCCGAGATCGAAAAGACCGAGGGGCTGGATGCGGCCCTGCTGGACGATGTCGAACTGCTTGACGCCCAGTAAATTGGGCTGATGATCTGATCGGACAGAACGCTGACGAGGTGGACCATGGCCAAGGACAAGAAGAAGAAAAAGAAGAACAAGGACAAGGACCAGAAGAAGGCGCGAAAGTCCATGAAGATCAAAAAGATCGAGGCTGAAATGGCCGAGATAAAAACTGCGGCGGCGCGGCATGTCTCGCCATTGGCGCCGGCGCGGTTTCCCGACCTTCCTGTCATCGACGGGGTGGAATTCGCCAGCACCTCTGCCGGGGTCAAATATCAGGGACGCACCGACGTCACGCTGATGCGTCTTGCACCCGGGTCGTCGCTGGCGGGCGTGTTCACGCGCTCTGCGACGCGGGCGGCCAGTGTGCTGGATTGTCAGGCCAAGCTGGCCGGCGCGCAGAATACCGAGCGTGGGGCCGCGATCGTTGTCAACTCGGGCAATGCCAATGCCTTTACCGGGGCGCTTGGCCAGCGCGCGGTGGATGATGTGACCGGTGCGGTTGCCAAGAAACTGGGTGTGCCGGCTGAACGCGTGCTGTCATCCTCGACCGGCGTGATCGGCGAGCCGCTACCGGCCGAGCGCATTACTGCGGTGATTGACCAACTGGCCGGCGCGCTGGACCCTGCAGGGGTGTCAGGTGCTGCCCATGCGATCATGACGACCGACACCTTTGCCAAGGGTGCCAGCGCCGAGATCAAGGGCGAGGGCGGCACCATTCGCATTGCCGGTTTTGCCAAGGGTTCAGGCATGGTCGCCCCGGATATGGCGACGATGCTGGTCTATATCTTTACCGACGCCAAAATTGCGCCCGAACTGTTGCAGCAGATGCTGGCCGGTCTGGTTGACAACACCTTCAATTCGATCACGGTCGACAGCGATACCTCGACGTCGGACGCGCTGATCCTGGCCGCGACGGGCCGCTCGGACGCGGCGCCGATCACCAATGCCGATTCGGCGGCGGGGCGGGTCTTTACCGAGTCGCTGGCCTCGGTCATGCTGGATCTGGCCAAGCAGGTTGTCCGCGACGGAGAAGGGGCGACCAAATTCGTCGAGGTCCGTGTCACCGGCGCCGAGACCGCGCAGGATGCGCGTCTGGTCGCCAGCGCCATCGCCAATTCGCCACTGGTCAAGACGGCCATCGCCGGCGAGGACGCCAACTGGGGTCGTATCGTCATGGCCGTGGGCAAATCGGGCGCGCGTGCTGACCGCGACAAGCTGACCATCCGTTTCGGCGATATGGTGCTGGCCCGCGACGGCTGGCGCGATCCCGATTACGATGAGACCAAGGCCAGTATCTACATGAAGCGGCAGGACCTGGTCATCAGCGTTGATCTGGGCCTGGGGCCGGTCGCGCAGACCATGTGGACCTGTGATCTGACTCACCGCTATATCGACATCAACGCGGATTATCGGTCGTGATGATGCTGCCGGAGGCGCACTGGTGAAGATCGTTCTGGTGGCGGCGGTCCTGCTGATCGACCCCGACGGGCGCGTGCTTTTGGCACAGCGCCCCGAGGGCAAGTCGATGGCCGGTCTGTGGGAGTTTCCGGGCGGCAAGATCGAGCCCGGCGAAACCCCCGAGGCCGCGTTGATACGTGAGTTGCACGAAGAGTTGGGGATCGAGACCTGGCACAGTTGTCTTGCGCCCATGGCCTTTGCCAGCCACGGTTATGACGATTTTCATCTGCTGATGCCGCTGTTTGCCTGCCGCAAATGGAATGGCATCGTGCAGCCGCGCGAGGGGCAGACGCTAAGCTGGGTCAGGGCAGAAAAGCTGACCGATTACGCCATGCCGCCGGCCGATATTCCCTTGATCGCACAGATCAGATCGTGGCTGTGAAAGCGACATTGGTATAACCCGGCGGGAAATCTGACATTTTTTTGAACGCTTGTATAAAAGTTGTTCTTTTTTTAATCGAATCGGGTCATTCTGAATCTACCGTAAATTGAACAGAACGGTTGGACATGATTCGCACGATTACCATCGGAAGCTCCATATCGGTTCAGGGGTTGTTCGAAAGCACCGGCACTGACGGCACGATTGTCGTTCGGGTTGGTGAAAAGACTTATACCGGCAAACCGGTGGGCGCGCCCATTATGCCGGTAGAGGCCTGACAACGCTTTTTTTGATAAGATGATGAAAACAGAAAGGGCGCCCGGGGGGGGGCGCCCTTTCTCTTTGGGATAAGGGGTCGTCGCGCCTATAGCTGGCGTTCGACCTCTTCGCGTTCAAAGATCTCGATCACATCGCTCGGACGGATGTCGTCATAGTTCTCGAATGCCATGCCGCATTCCTGACCGGACTGCACTTCCTTGACCTCGTCCTTGAAACGCTTGAGCGTCTTCAGCGTGCCTTCATGGATCACCACGTTGTCGCGCAGCAGGCGCACACCGGCGCTGCGGCGGGCAACGCCTTCGGTGACCAGACAACCTGCGACCTTGCCGACGCCCGTGACCTTGAAGACCTCGCGGATTTCGGCATAGCCGATAAAGGTCTCGCGCACTTCGGCGGACAGCAGACCCGACGCGGCGGCTTTGATGTCGTCCACAAGATCGTAGATGATCGAGTAGTACCGGATCTCGACGCCCTTTTGGTTCGCAGCATTGCGTGCCGGCGAGTTGGCGCGGACGTTGAAGCCGATAACCGGCGTTCTGGACGCTTCGGCCAGCGTGATGTCGGATTCGGTGATGGCACCGACGCCGTAATGCAGCACGCGAACGCGAACCTCGTCGTTGCCGACCTTTTCCAGCGCCTGAACAATCGCCTCGGCCGAGCCTTGCACGTCCGCCTTCACCACAACGGGCAATTCGGCGACGCTTTGATCAGCCTTGGCCTTGGCCAGCATCTGATCCAGCGTGATGGCAGCACCTGCGGCGGCGCGTTTGTCCTTGGCCGCCTGTTCGCGGTAATCGGCGATCTCGCGCGCCTGCGCCTCGGTCTCGACCACGTTCAGAACGTCGCCGGCCTCGGGGGTGCCGTTCAGGCCCAGCACTTCGACCGGAACCGAAGGACCAGCCTCTGCAACACGCTCGCCCGTGTCATCGATCAGGGCCCGGACCTTGCCCCACTGTTCACCGACGACGAAGATATCGCCCTGGCGCAGCGTACCGTTCTGAACCAGCACGGTGGCCACGGGACCGCGGCCAACATCCAGCTGAGCCTCGATCACGGCGCCCTGTGCGGCGCGGTCGGGGTTGGCCTTGAGTTCCAGGATCTCGGCCTGCAGCGCGATGGCTTCCAGCAATTGATCCAGGCCCTTGCCGGTAACGGCAGAGACTTCGACATCCTGCACATCGCCCGACAGCTGTTCCACGATCACCTCGTGTTGCAGCAGGTCGGTCCGCACTTTCTGCGCGTTGGCCGACGGCTTGTCGATCTTGTTGATCGCCACGATCATCGGCACCTTGGCGGCCTTGGCGTGGTTGATTGCCTCGACCGTCTGCGGCATCACTGCGTCATCGGCGGCGACAACGAGAACCACGATATCGGTCACGTTCGCACCGCGTGCGCGCATGCTGGTAAAGGCGGCGTGGCCCGGCGTATCAAGGAAGGTCAGCACAGCACCGCTGTCAGTCGTCACCTGATAGGCACCGATATGCTGGGTGATGCCACCGGCCTCGCCCGACACAACGTTAGCCTTGCGGATTGCATCCAGCAGGCTGGTCTTGCCGTGGTCGACATGGCCCATGATGGTGATGATCGGCGGACGCGACTGACGGTCTTCGTCCTTGTCCTCGACCGTCTTGATCGACTGCTCGACATCGGCGTCGCTGACACGAACGGCCTTGTGGCCGAATTCCTCGATCACCAACTCGGCGGTGTCGGCGTCGATGGGCTGGTTCATATTGACCATCATGCCCATGTTCATCAGCGACTTGACCACGTCTGCGGCGCGCTCGGCCATACGGTTGGCCAGCTCCTGCACCACGATGGTTTCGGGCAGGCGAACATCGCGAAACTGCTTTTCGGCACGAACCGACTGGCCCATGGCCTTTTGCTTGGCGCGTTCCTGTTTGCGCTTCATCGCAGCCATGCTGCGCTGACGGCCGCCTTCGCCACCGGCAAGGGCTTCGTTCAGCGACAGTTTGCCGCTACGACGGTTGTCGCGTTCGTTGCGGTTGCGCGCATCAGCGCCACGGTCCGCGCCGCGATCCGAACGGTCACGATCCGATTTGCGCGGACCCGAGGTCGACACGCCCTTGGCTTCTGCGCGCGAGGCAGCAGCCTCGATCGCGGCCTGATCGGTCGGCGCGGCGGTCTTGTCGCCGGCGGGTTTATGCGTTTCGGCTTTTTTCTGCTCGCGCAGTTGGGCTTCGCTTTTGCGGCGGGCCTCTTCGTCGGCCTTGGCTTTCAGCGCCTCTTCGCGCTCGCGATCCTCGCGTTCCTTGGCTTCGGCCTCGGCGCGGCGGCGTTCGCGATCTGCTTCGCGTGCCTTTTCCTCAGCTTCGCGTGCGGCGGCTTCTTCGACCTCGCGCGATTTCGCTGCGGCAAGAGCCTTCAGCCGGCGCTCCATCTCGGCATCCGAGATACCGGCGGGACGTTTCGAAGCGCTGGCAGCCGCCTTTGCAACGGCGGGCGAGGTGCCTGCCGATTTTTCGGGCGTACCGGGTTTGGGCACCACAACGCGCTTGCGCTTGGTTTCGACGAGCACGCTTTTCGTGCGGCCATGGCTAAAGCTTTGCTTGACCTGACCTGCACGACCCCCGCCGAGGCCCAATGTCTTCTTACCGTCTTTATCGCTCATCTCGCGTCCAAATCCTTTCCGGCGGCGGATCCGCCGTCATGCTCGCGCAGACCGGTTAGCCTGCTCGCATCAATAATAATCCTGTCGGTCAGCCCACCCGGCGCAAGCGCGCCGTGTATGACATGATCGCGACCGAAGGACAAACCCAATTCTGACGCCGTCAGGCAGCCAAACCAGCGGGCTCCCTCGGGCGTCCACAGCTTTCCTTTTCCCCGGTCAGAGCCATCGCTGGCCTGCAGCAGAACCTTGACCCTGCCCGCCGCCAGCGCGGCCTTGACCTTCTCGAAGCCGCCGACCGTATCGCCTGCCTTGCGCGACAGCGACACCAGTTCCACGACCCGTCGCGCCAGCCCGTCCTCGACCTGATCGGCCAGGTTTTCGGGTGCCTTGACCGGCGCTTTCAACCCGCGTGCAAACAGCCCCTTTTGCGCGGCCTTTTCGATGGCCGCGCGATCGGCCGAGACCCAGACCCCACGGCCCGGCAATTTCTCGGCCAAGTCGGGCACGATCACGCCGTCGGGCCCTGCAACGAAACGGACAAGACCCCGTTTGGGTTGCACCTCGCCCGTGACGATGCAGCGCCGTTCGCCTGGCGCATCGCGGTCCTTGGTACGGCCCCCGCGGGTCATAATCCGGAACCCGAGGCGTTAAGCCCCGGCCTCCTGTGCGGTTTCGCCAGCGTCTTCGGCATCTTCGGCCGGCCCTTCCAGCTCGGTCGGATCGACCCAGCCCAGCATGACGCGGGCGGTCATCACCATGGTCTGCGCTTCCTCCAGCGAGACGTCGAAGGGTTCCAGCAAGCCGTCATCCTTGACGCGCTGACCGTCGACCGTCGTCCAGCCGCCGGCCAGTTCCCAATCGGCACAGGTGGCAAAGTCGTCCAGTGTCTTCACCCCATCCTTGGCCAGTGCTTCGACCATTTGGGGGGTCAGGCCCTCGAATTCAATGAGGCTGTCCTCGGCACCCAACTCGCGCGCATTATCAAGCGCGGCCTTGGTTGCGGCCTCCAGCACATCACGGGCGCGAGCCTGCAATTCCTCTGCAGTCCCTTCGTCAACGCCGTCGATGGTCAAAAGTTCGTCCTGATCGACATAGGCGACTTCTTCGAGGTTGGTAAAGCCTTCGGCGACCAGCAACTGGGCGAAGAATTCGTCCAGATCCAGCTTGTCCATGAACAGCTGTGTGCGGGCGTTGAATTCTGCCTGACGGCGCTTGGATTCTTCTTCTTCGGTCAGGATGTCGATATCCAGACCCGTCAACTGGCTGGCCAGGCGAACGTTCTGACCGCGACGGCCAATGGCAAGCGAAAGCTGCTCGTCCGGGACCACGACCTCGATGTTGATCGAGTCCTCGTCAAAGACCACCTTGCTGACCTCGGCCGGCTGCAGCGCGTTGACCAGGAAGGTTGCCTGATCTTCGTTCCACGGAATGATGTCGATCTTTTCGCCCTGCAACTCGCCCACGACGGCCTGCACGCGGCTACCGCGCATACCAACGCAGGCACCGACCGGGTCAATCGAGTTGTCATAGGAAATCACGGCGATCTTCGCGCGCGAGCCGGGATCGCGGGCAACGGCCTTGATCTCGATCACGTTGTCATAGATTTCCGGCACTTCCATCTTGAACAGTTCCGCCATGAACTGCGGATCGGTGCGCGACAGGAAGATCTGCGGGCCACGGGTTTCGCGGCGCACATCCTTGACATAGGCCCGGATGCGGTCGTTCGGGCGATAGCTTTCGCGGCCGATCTTTTCGTTGCGGCGCAGGATTGCCTCGCCACGGCCCACATCGACGATGATGTTGCCGTATTCCTCGCGCTTGACGATACCGTTGATGATGGTGCCGGCGCGGTCCTTGAATTCTTCGTACTGGCGATCACGTTCGGCCTCGCGGACGCGCTGCAGGATCACCTGCTTGGCCGATTGCGCGGCGATCCGGCCCAGTTCGACTGGCGGAACCTGTTCCTGGAACACGTCGCCCACTTGCGGCTCACCGGCGAAATCGGTCAGCTGAGCCTCTTCGCGGGTCCAATAGCTGGTCGTGTTCCTGGGCTGCTCGAAATAGGGCTTGGCCTGCTGCGAGGTGAACTCTGCCTGATAGTTCTCGACTTCTTCTTCTTCGACCACGGTGCGAACGCGCGTGAAGGTGGCATTGCCGGTCTTGCGGTCAATGGACACACGGATGTCCATCTCCGCGCCATAGCGCGACTTGGCTGCACGGGCGAGGCTGTCTTCCATCGCTTCGATGACCAGCTCGGGCTCGATCATCTTTTCGCGGGCCACGGCCTCGGCGGTTTGCAGTAGTTCCAGCTGGTTGGCAGAGGTGATTGCCATCACTTACTCCTTCTCGGCGGGGTCGCCCGCGTCGGTTTCGATCTCGTCAAAATGGGATTCGTCGAGATTGTCTATCTCGACCCCCGCATCCTTTTTCTGGCGCAGCATTTCCTTGATCAGATCATCGGTCAGCACCAGTTTTGCGTCGCTGAGCCAGTCAAAGTTCAGCCCGATGGTCTGCACCTCGCCCGCCTCTTCGATGTTCACCAGAACCTCATCGCCCTCGGTCCCGGCGAGCACGCCCTTAAAGCGTTTGCGCCCGTCGATCGGCTGGTTTGTTTCCAGCTTGACCTCATAGCCCTCGAACGTGACAAAATCCTTCATCCGGGTCAGCGGACGGTCGATGCCGGGGCTGCTGACTTCCAGATGGTAATTGTCCTCGATCGGATCTTCCACATCCAGCGTGGCGCTGACCGCGACCGAAATATCGGCGCAATGGTCCACGTTGATCCCGCCTTCGGGTCGGTCGGCCATGATCTGCAACGTGGCGGTCTTGCCGCCCTGCAGGCGAAGGCGCACCAGTTCAAATCCCAGGTCCTCGATCACCGGCGTGATGATCTCGGCCAGGCGTCGGTCGATGGCGGTCTTTGCGATCAGGTCATTGGACATGAGTGTCCCCAGAAATGAAAAACGGGCCTTCAGCGGGCCCGGTCGTCTTGCTCGGTCGGGCAGGGGGTGGAAGCCTGCTCCGCTGTTGATCGGCTATATAGGCCTGCCGTGATCGGATTGCAAGCGGCCTCGATTGTCTTGCCAGACGCGCCAGTTCAGCGCCGCCGCCACACACAGCCATGCCATATAGGGCACGATCATCAGCCCGGCCCAGTAATCGACGCGAAAGGCTGCAATCAGCAGCGCCGCCACCGTGGCAAACAGCACCGCCATGACCGCCATGCCAGCACCCATCCGGTGTGCGCCGAAAAAGACCGGCGTCCACAGCGTGTTCAGCGAAATCTGCGCTGCCCACAGCGCCAGCGCGACACCGGCGCCCGGATGCTGCGCCAGCCGCGCCCCGGCCCAGGCGATCAGCACATAGATCGCCGTCCATGCGACAGGGAATGCCCATTTGGGCGGCGTGAAGCTGGGCTTGACCAGCCCTTCATACCACGTGCCGGGCTTGAAAATGATGCCGGTTGCCGCAGCGCCGCCGCAAGCCAGAAGAAAGATCAGAAACAGGGCAAACGTGGTCATGATGAGGCCGTCTCTTTCAGGTTGCTGTCGCGCAGCTCGTCCATCGTTCTGACCAGTTCGGCTGCGATCGGGGTTTCAGAGAGGGCGTGCCCCGCGGCGGGAACGATGGTCAGTCGGCACCGGTCCCATCCCTTTGACAGCCGCCACGCGCTGCGCGGCGGGCAGACCATGTCGTAGCGACCCTGAACGATGATCGCGGGAATATCCTCGATTCGGTGGCGGTCGCGCAGCAACTGCCCTTCGTCCAGAAAGCAGCGATTGGCGAAATAATGGTTTTCCAGCCGCGCAAAGGCGCGGGCATATTCGACCGGCGCGGTCGACGAGGGCTGCGAGTGCAGCCCGGCCAGCGCATTTTCCCAGATCAGCCAGGGTAGCGCGAATCGCGCCTGGATCGCCGGGTCGTCATCGAACAGTCGCCGGTGATAGGCGGCGATCATGTCGTCGCGCTCGGCCAGTGGAATCATCTCGCGAAAGCGCGCCCAGAGATCGGGAAAGAATCGCCCCGCGCCGCCGCCATAAAACCAGTCCAGCTCGGTCTGCATGCCCAGAAACACACCGCGCAGCACAATGGCCGTCACATGCTGGGGATGGGCCTGGGCGTAGGTCAGCGCCAGCGTGGCGCCCCAACTGCCGCCGAACAAGGTCCAGTCGTTGATCTTCAGCAGCTGCCGGATCGCCTCGATATCGCCGATCAGATGCGCGGTCGTGTTCGCCTCGACACTTGCGGTAGGGCGAGAGCGCCCGCAACCACGTTGATCAAACAGCACCACGCGGTAGTGGGCGGGATCGAAAAAGCGCCGCATGAACGGGCTGCAACCTCCGCCCGGCCCGCCATGCAGAACCAGCACCGGGCACCCATCGGGATTGCCGCATTGCTCGACATAGATCTGATGGCCGTCGCCACGATCTATCATGCGCTGGTCGAATGGCCGCGTATCGGGGTAAAGCCGCCCCGTCGTCACGCCGTTTTGTCCTGCCAATCTGTCCATTCCCGCAGTATAGATCGCAGCCAAGGATCCCGCCAGCCGAAGGAGAGACCATGACCGACGATATCACCGACCTCAGCGGTAGCAATGCCCGGGGCCGCAGCGTCGATGCGAGCGAACTGGCGAAGTTCGAGGCAATGGCAGCCGAGTGGTGGGATCCAAACGGAAAATTCAAGCCGCTGCATATGCTGAACCCGGTGCGATTGGACTACATCACCAGCCGGATCGCGGCTCAGTTCGGGCGTGATGCCCGGTCCTTGCGTCCTTTCGAGGGGTTGCGAATTCTGGATATCGGCTGCGGCGGCGGGCTTCTGACCGAGCCGATGGCGCGTCTGGGTGCCGAGGTCACCGGCGTCGATGCCGTCGAGCGCAATATAGAGGTCGCGCGGGTACATGCCGCGCAGCAGGGGCTGGACATCGATTATCGTGCGACCACGGCCGAGGCGATCGCCGAGGAAGGCGGGCAGTTCGACGTGGTGCTGGCGCTGGAGATCGTCGAACATGTCGTCGACCCCGCCGATTTCATCGCCACCTGCGCCGCGCTGACACGGGCCGATGGCGCGATGATCGTATCAACGCTGAACCGCACGGCCAAAAGCTTTGGCGCCGCGATTATCGGGGCCGAGTGGATCATGCGCTGGCTGCCGCGCGGGACGCATGAATGGAACCGTTTCATTACCCCCGATGAACTGGCCGCAATGATGGCGCAGGCAGGAAAGCCGGCGGTCGACCGGCGCGGAATGGTTTTCAACCCAATTCGCTGGGATTGGAGCCTGTCTGACCGCGACCTGTCGGTGAACTATATCATCACCGGTGTTGATGCGGGCTGATCACTGGTCAGGGCCTTCCAGCCGCAACCGCAATTCGCGCAAAACCGGCAGGGTGGCGCGCACGCGGTCCGGCCCGATATCGCGAACGACATCGCCGATCAGCGGCATGAAGGCTGCAATGGCGGCGTTGCGGGCCGCGCGGCCAGCCGGGCTGATTGCGACCAGCTTGCGCCGGGCGTCGTCCCAGTCCGGGCGGATATGCACATGCCCGGCCCATTCCAGACGTGAAAGCGTATTCGTCATGGCCCCGCGGGTCACGTGAAACGCGGCGGCCAATGCGGCCGGCGTGCGTTCCTCGTTGATATGGGCCAGCAGGTTCAGAACCGAGAAATGCGAGATGCGCATGCCGCGGGGCAGGGCCTTGCTGATCAGGTTGCGCGACAGTTGATCCGCAATCAGCACCTCGGCGAACAGGCTTGCGGCCAGCCGGTCGGGCGACTGATCCTTGGTCTGTTCGGTGGCCGTTTCGACGGCCCGGGCGGGTTGCGTGGTCATGGGGCGGTGAAATCGCGGTCATGGGTCAGAGACGGGATGCGGGACCGTGCCCTGTCGATGGCCCTCAGGTCAAGCTCGGCGGTGATCAGACCCGGCGCCGTGCCGCCATCGGCCAGCACCTTCCCCCAGGGATCGATGATGAGCGAGTGCCCATGGCTTTGCCGCGCCGTTCGGTCAGGACTGTGCGCTGCGGGATGCGTGCCGCATTGCGCGGGCGCCAGCACAAAGCAGCCTGTCTCGATGGCGCGTGCGCGCAGCAGTGTTTCCCAATGCGCCGCGCCGGTCGTCGGGTTGAACGCGGCCGGGATCGACAGAATGTGTGCACCCGCATGGGCCAAGCTGCGATACAGATGCGGAAAGCGCAGATCATAGCAAATCGTCATTCCGATCGGCTGCGGACCCTGCGCCAGAACGGCCCTGTCGCCGGGACGATAGGCGGCGCTTTCGCGGTAGCTTTCGCTCTCGGATATGTCGACATCGAACATATGGATCTTGTCGTAACGCGCGGCCACAGTGCCATCCGGCCCGATCAGAAAGCTGCGATTGACAAAGCGGTCATCGCCCGCGGCGTCATCACCCAGCAGCGCCAACGAACCGACCAGCAGCCAGATGCCCCGCTGGCGCGCCGCATCGCGCAACGCGGCCAGTGTTTCATCGTGATCCTCTGAACGCAGAACCGCTGCCAGCCGCTTGCGCGAGGGCGACAGGATATTCGTTACCTCGGGTGACGCTATCAGCTGCGCGCCCTGATCCGCTGCCTGATGCAGCAGGTCCAGCGTCTGCGACAGGTTCATGGCCGGGTCATCACCACTGGTCAATTGCAGCAAGGCGACGTGCAGCCGGTCGCTGGCAGGCATCGGTTCGGGCGGGCGCGACACAGCGCAGCCCTATCGTGCGCGGTTCAGCTGCGCATCCGATCCCTCGGCCAGCAGCGCGTCCAGCTTGCCCGCGCGTTCCAGCGCTTGCAGATCGTCATTTCCGCCGATCAAACGATCATTGACAAAGATCTGCGGCACGGTCCGCCGACCATTCGCGCGTTGGGTCATTTTCGCGCGCATTCCGGGCTGGCTGGTGACGTCGATCTCTTTGAAATCGGCGCCTTTCTCGCGCAGCAGGGCCTTGGCCATATGGCAAAACGGGCAGGTTGGTGTGGTGTAGATCTCGATCCGGGCCATGACGTCACGTGTTCCTTGATAGGGTTAAGACAGGTTCTGTCTTCCTATCTAGTGTTCCTTGACCGCCCTTGCCACTACCGCCACCGAAATCGGACCTGAACCGCCGGCGCGCAAGGCATCGGCTGCCTGTGCCAGCGTCGCACCAGAGGTCATGACATCATCAACCAGCAGGACCGAGCATCCCTCAAGCCGAGAGGCCTGACGCCGGCTGACTGCGATGCTGCCAGCGACATTGGCAAAGCGGTCGGACACGCCCTTGTGATCTTGTCCTTCGCTGTGCCGGGTGCGGTGCAGGATCTCTGGGCAATGGCTGAGATCAAAGGTCCGTGCCAGATGCGCTGACAGCAATTCGGCCTGATTATATTTGCGTTTGAGCAGCCGCCATGGATGGACCGGGACGGGAATGACGATCATGCCGGGCCGGATCAGTGGCGCCGCCGCCCGTGCCAGCCAATCGCCAAGCGTCGGGGCAAGATCGGGTCGATCCGCATGTTTCAGCGCCAGGACCAGTTGCCGTCCGGTCCCGGCATAAACCAAAGCCGCCCTGCCGTGTCGCCAGGGGCGTGCGATCTTCAGGCATTCGTCGCAAACCATCTGCGCATCGGCGGGCCGGTGGCTGTCGGCTTCGCCATCCGCCGGCAGCGGGGCGCCGCAGCGGCCGCAGCTGTGTCCGGTTATGAACTGTGCCTGAGTCCAGCAGGGGCTGCACAAACCGGCTTCGCCTGCGACCGCGCCGCTGCAGGACAAGCATTGCGGCGGATAAAGGATGCGCAATGCGCCTTTCAACATCCCGCCGAGGCCTTTATGTTGCATCATCATGCACGCCCTTTCCAATCCTGACCGACCAGTGCTGACAGACCGCATCGCGCTCGAGCGCAATCGAGTCCGTGCAGCGCGTGCCGGTGTGACCGATTTCCTGCATCGAATCGCTATCGGCGAGGTTCAGGATAGGCTGAGCGAGGTTAACAGAACCTTTCGTGACGTCGCGGTCGTGACGGGTCATCCCGAAATCTGGTCCGGCGCGTTTCCCGACGCGCTGATCCTGCCCGATAGCCCGGTTCTGGATCTGCCGCAGCCGGGTTCGCTGGATCTGGTCATTCACGCGATGGCTCTGCATTGGGCCGACGATCCGGTTGGCCAGATCATTCAATCCGCACGGGCGTTGCGGCCTGATGGCCTGTTCCTTGCGGTTTGCCCGGGCGACACCACCCTGTCCGAGGCGCGCGCGGCGTTGGCCGCAGCCGAGGCAGAGGTCAGCGGCGGTCTGTCGCCGCGCGTCCTGCCGATGGGCGAGGTCCGCGATCTGGGCGGACTGGTGGCGCGCGCAGGTCTGGCGCTGCCCGTGGCCGATCTGGTGCGGTTGCCCGCGAGTTACCGCGATCTGTTCCACCTGGCGCATGAGCTGCGCGCCATGGGCGAGGGCAACGCGCTGGCGGGTCGGTTGCGGCAGCCAACCCGCCGTGCCCTGTTCGACCGGGCGGCGCGGATCTATGCCGAACGATTTCCAGACCGCGACGATCCGTCCCGTATTCAAGCAAGCTTTGATCTGGTTTTTCTGACCGGCTGGTCGCCTGCAGAGAACCAGCAAAAACCCCTTAAGCCGGGCTCGGCGCAAATAAGCCTGGCCGATGCGTTGCAGACTGCCAGGAAAGACGAGAGACAATAGATGTTGCCCGCCAATGTGCCAGCAGACCACCCACCGATCACCGCGCCCCGCACCGGGATCCTGATTGCCAATCTGGGCACGCCAGACGGGTATGATTACTGGTCGATGCGCCGCTATCTGAACGAGTTTCTGTCGGATCGCCGGGTGATCGACTATCCTGCATGGAAATGGCAGCCCCTGTTGCAAAGCGTCATTCTGACCAAGCGCCCCTTCACATCGGGCGCGAATTACAAGTTGATCTGGAACGAGGAACAGGGCGAAAGCCCGTTGATGACCATCACCCGCGACCAGACCAAGGCGCTGCGCGCGCGCGCATCTGAGGAATGGGGCGATCAGGTCATGGTCGAGTTCTGCATGCGCTATGGCAATCCATCGACCGATCATGTGCTGGATCGCATGATCGAGGCGGGCTGCCGGCGGATCGTCTTTTTGCCGCTTTATCCGCAATATGCAGGCGCCACATCGGCAACGGCCAACGATCAGTTGTTCCGTGCGCTGATGAAGCAGAAATGGCAGCCTTCGGTCCGGACCTGCGACGCATATTTCGACCGTGCCGATTATATCGCAGCACTGGCTGCGTCGGTGAGTCGGGTTCTGGGCGATCGCAAGCCGGGACGTCTGGTCGCCAGCTATCACGGGATGCCCAAGCGATACCTGTTGGAGGGCGACCCCTATCACTGCCAGTGCCAAAAGACGTCGCGCTTGCTGCAAGAGGCACTTGGTTGGGAGGACGGTATCATCGACACGACCTTCCAGTCGGTCTTTGGCCCCGAGGAATGGCTGCGCCCCTATACGGTCGAGCATGTGGCCGAACTGGCGCAGCGGGGCGTTTCCGATATTGCCGTCATCTCGCCCGCCTTTGCCTCGGACTGCATCGAGACGCTGGAAGAGATCAACGGCGAGATCCGCGAAAGCTATGAACATGCCGGCGGTCAGAACTTCACCTATATTCCCTGCCTCAACGACGATGCGGCGCATATCGAGGTCATGCTGAACGTCATTCGCGAAAATACCGGCGGCTGGGTGAGCACTGACTAGCGAATGCGCGACCTGGCTGACGCCATCGCTGATCAGGCCTGGAGGGCGTTCCCGCTTTTCTGAATCGCCGGCGGAATAAATCGCCGCCTTTTGCCGTTTCCTCTGCACAAGCCAGTTGAGGAAAGGGAACCACCATGTTCACGAAAATTGCCATTGCCGCGGCACTGCTGACCTTTGCCGGTGCGGCCTCTGCTCAGTCAATTGATCGCCAGATCCGCGATCAGTTGCGAGGGCAGGGTTTCACCAATGTTCAGATCGAACGGGACGACGGCAAGATCGCGGTCGATGCGCGTCGCGGGAACCAGAAGATCGAGCTGGAATATGACACACGAACCGGCCGTTTGCTCAAGCAGGACAGCCAGCGCCTTTCACGCCAAGAGCGGCGCATTGGCTCGTGGCGAAGCGACGATGATGACGACGACGATGGCCGTTCCGACCGAGGCCGCGCCAGCAATGACGAAGATGACGATGATGGCCGCTCGGGCCGCGGACGCTCCGGTGGCGGCGGCGGGAACGATGACGATGACTGAGCTAGCTCAGAGCCCGTTTCGACCGATTCCGCGCGACGCATGAGGACCCGCTAGCCGTGATCAACAATTTAAGCCACCGCGCCCCTGCTAAACTCGTCATTGATCGATTTTCCGATGACATCCGCGCCTCTCACTGGTTCCAAAACTACCAGACACAGCGTCTGCGAATTTAAGGGCACCTCAAACCTCGCCAGAAATGTCCGTGAAGAAACGCAGAATTTCCGCGCTGGCGCTGGGGCCGTTTGCATCAGTATGCGATCCCGCCGGATTGCCGCCGGACCACGCATGGCCCAGACCGTCGATTTCCCAGTGCTCTGTGAGAGGCGACCCATCCGTAGCCAGAGTGGCCGTTTGGGTGAAGCTCTTGCCCTGCGCCGAGCCCGTCTGAACGATCTGTGTCTGCTGACCTTCCGCTTTGGCAAGGCTGTCCGCGATGATCTGGCCCCCGTTTGCTGCGACGACGGTTCTGTCGGCCGTGCCATGGAAAACGATTGTCGGGACGGCCGCGGTTCTTGTCTTGCCTGATCTGCGCGCCGGATTTCCCGTCATTGCCGCGAATGCTTCGTTCACGCCGCGCGCAGAGCCGTAAGGCAGGCCTGAGTGGACGGCGACACCAGAAAAGACGTCGGGATAGGTTTCTCCGAGGATGACCGCCATGGCCCCGCCGGCTGACAGGCCCGCGACAAACGTCCGATTTTTCGGCACCCCGTGCTTCATCGCGAGTTCGCGGGCAAGCCCTGCCAGGATCGCAGGTTCGCCGCGGTCTCTTTGCTGGTCGGCGCCGCTGAACCAGTTCCAGCACGATTGCGCATTGTCGCCGCGAGACTGGGCGGGAAACACCACGGCCCACCCCAGGGCAAGGGCAGAGTCGACGATATTCGTTCCTGCCGCGAAGTCCTCCGGCGTCTGCGTGCATCCGTGAAGCATCATCAGCAGACCTTGCACGGGCGCGGTCGGCACATGCAGCACATAGGCGCGCGACCCGGCGTCGCAGCTATAGGTCAGGCGCCCGGTGCGCGGCTTATGGGGCCGTTGCTGCCAGGGGGCGCTGGCCGCCGTCTGGTCCAGCAATCCATGCTGCCCAAGTGTTTTTTGTATCAGCGCGGTGGCTTCCAGCAGGTTGCCCGCACGTGTGTCATCCATCGCCTGGCGCAGCGCGCCAGCGTTCAAATTTATCATCATTTCGGTCCTTGATTGGCGTTAAGTGATCCGGTCGGCCAAGGCTTCCTTGACCGCCTTGCTGGCGTGAAGTGCGCCCAGCACGTTCATTGATCCGATTGTTTGTCTGGCAAGCTCCGGTGTGACATCCTGCGCGATACGGGCAAGGCCCACGACCTTGACGTGCAAGACCTCTCCCGCATCCCGCAGCGCCTCAAGATCCGCCGCTGAATAGTCCCGCAGTCCCAGCTCCATCGTGTGGCGTTCAATCGTGCGGACAACGTCCGCGTCATGGGTGTCGAGCTGCTTGCGGATCGCGGTGCGGATCAGATCACTCCGGTTGGAATAAAAACCTTCCTGCACAAGCAGATCAATCCGGCCGAGATCGACGAATCCCAGATTGATCGTGATCTTTTCGGTGTCAGGCTGTTTGCCGCGCAGGTTTACGACGTTTGACATAGCATCCTCCCTTCATCCGTTATCATCCATGTGGATGGTATATAGATGTCATTGGGATGTTTGCAAGTGCAGAAACCCGTCTGGGTTCATTTGCAAACGCTCCCACAGCCGCAACTCGCTGTAGGATTTGAGAAGTGCTTCGGCGTCGTCTGATCGGAACAGCCGGCTATCGCCTTTGCGCGCCAGACCTGCTGCCTTGAACTGCATGACCAACCAGAACAGAACTTCGGACCTCACCTCAAGCATGACATCGGAAACGCTGTCGCGTGCCTGTTGTTGTCATCGCGGACTTCGATCTAGATATGTGATTCCACCTTGGTCGCGGCGAACCGCTGGCATCGCTAGACCGGGAACTGCTTGCCGGGCTCAATGCCTTGATCTCCGCGGAAGGCCTGTTCGACAAGCCCAGCATGCGCTGTCCACATAAGAGCACCCCGGAATCGATGCAGGATGGGATGATCTCTTTGCGCTGCCATTCTCTGGATTGGATATTTTTTACGACAACTGGCGGCTATCGGAGGGCTGGATTGCGCCGATAGAACGCATGCGGGCGCTGTCGATCTTCCAAGGTCCCTGCTGCCTGCATCCTTCAGTATCGTCGACCGGGGGCTTTTGTCGTCTTGTTCCCGCGCGGACCCGACTGGACAGGGGTATTGCTTCGGTTCTCGTCCAGAAGTTTGCGCCACCGTTCAACACGCGCCTGGTCAAGCTTTCCGGCCGCAACGGCCGCCTGGACCGCACATCCTGGCTCATGGGCGTGGGTACAGTCCCTGAAGCGGCACCCGGGCGCAAGTTCAATGATCTCGGCGAACAGTTGATCCAGCCCGGCTGAAATGTCGCTGGCGTGCAGCGTCCGGATGCCGGGTGTGTCGATCGCCAGGCCGCCTCCGATAATTCGATGCAGCGAGCGGGATGTCGTGGTGTGACGCCCCTTGCCATCGGCTACGCGGATGCTGCCCGTCAGTTGTGCCTCCTCCGGCGACTTTCCGGCAAGCGTATTCAGCAGCGAGGATTTCCCCACCCCGGAGGAACCGACAAGGGCGACAGTCTGGCCGGCCGCGCACCAACGGGCCAGGGCCAGTGCTGCATCCGGTGCCTTTGCATTCAGCGTGACGACCTGCAGTCCGCGCTGCAGACCGGCTACCTGATCGCGCCAATGCGCGACATCCGCCACTTGATCCGCCTTGGTCAGGACAATTACCGGGGTCGTCCCGGCCTCATTGGCAAGGGCCAGATAGCGCTCCAGCCGCGCGGGGTTCAGGTCGTCATTGCAGGACGAGACGATGAAGAGCGTGTCGACGTTTGCCGCGATCAGTTGCGGCGCCCGCCCGCCTTCGGTGCGCCGTTGCAGTATCGTCTTTCGGTCCAGTCTACGCACAGGCATGCGGGTGTCGGGCTCCACCAGCATCCAGTCGCCCACGGCGTAATCTGCCGTACTGGCGCCATTGGGAAGGTTCAGCCGTACGGGACCGAACACGGACTCCGCGATCAATCTATCCCGATGGACTTTCGCGACACGCATCCGTGCAAGACCTGTCTCATCCGGTTCCAACTGGTCGTCGAAAAACGCCGACCACCCGAGGGCTGCCAACGACAGGGCTTCCTGATCAGATGAATGGGGCACAATGACCTGAATGGGCGAGATAACGGGCTGATGCAAGTCTTGCCATGCAGGGTTCTGACACTTGAAATGACCAGGCGGTTCCGATTGCGTCTTTTCCTTGCTGAGGACAAGTCGAATGGCTGCTTTTCGAAGTGACGCACGGACAGGCAGCTAACGGCCGATCACGCTAAAGAGGTGGTCGCTGGCAAGGCGCGTCTGATCGCGGTCAGAGATGCCATCGCGGTACGGCCAGAGGGCATAACCTGCGCGGACAACGAGGTAAGGATTCTATCTCTGATTGATCATGGCTGACCTTGTGTCGATCCCGATGAGTCACTTCTGGCCACAGATCGTCGGCGGATCTTCCGCGATATCCAGGTGGTATTATTACTTGTTGACCCTCAATCGGGCTTGAATGTTAGCATTCGCAGGCGATGAAGCGAATCGGCTTTGGCGTGTGTTGCTGTGCCGTACTGGTATGTGACACCGTTTCTGAGAAAAGATCGGAACGCGTCTGGCTGGGCAGGGTTCTCGTACTCTCGGGAGCGGTAAATATATCCAAGGAGCTTAACTATGGGTTATGTAACGACTGATGATGGCGTTGAAATCTACTACAAGGACTGGGGGCCAAAGGACGCACCGGTCATCTTCTTCCATCACGGTTGGCCGCTGAGCGCCGATGATTGGGATGCGCAGGTGATGTTCTTCCTGGGCGAGGGATTCCGGGTCGTTGCCTCTGACCGCCGTGGCCATGGCCGGTCGTCGCAGGTCTGGGACGGTCACGACATGGATCACTATGCCGATGATACGGCAGCTGTGGTCAAACATCTGGGAATCCAGGGTGCGACCCATGTCGGCCATTCGACCGGCGGCGGTGTTGTGGTGCGCTATATCACGCGCCACCCCGAAGATAAGGTTGCGGGCGGTGTTCTGATCAGCGCGGTTCCGCCCTTGATGGTGAAGACTGACGACAACCCGGACGGGATCGACAAATCGGTGTTCGACGATTTCCAGGCCAACACCAAGGCCAACCGCGCGCAGTTCTTCCATGATGTTCCGGCCGGTCCGTTCTACAATTACGATCAGGACGGCGTCGAGGCATCCGAGCCGATTATCGAGAACTGGTGGCGCCAGGGTATGATGGGCAGCGCCAAGGCCCATTACGACGGCATCGTTGCCTTCTCGCAGACCGATTTCCGCGACGAGATGAAAACCATCGAGGCGCCGATGCTGGTCCTTCACGGTGAGCATGATCAGGTGGTGCCGTTCGAAATCTCGGGCAAGAAATCTGCGGAAATCCTGCCGAACGCCACGCTGATTTCGTATCCGGGCTTCCCGCATGGCATGCCAACGACCGAGGCCGATACGGTCAACAAGGATCTGCTGGCCTGGCTGCGTCGCTGATCTGACAAGGGCCGGCGAATTATTCGCCGGCCTTCTTTTCCCCGGCGCTTGGCCGCTCCTATCGCAGGCTTTTGCCATAGTCTGTTTCCAGCACGATTTTGCCCGAATGCTTGCTGGATTCCATCATCTGGTGTGCGCCTGCTGCGTCTTCCAGCGGAAAGCGCTCGCTGACCACCGATCTGATGCTGCCCTCGGCAAAGAGCGGCCAGACCGTTTCGATCAGCCCCTTGCCGATTTCGGCTTTCACCTCCAACGGCTGCGGACGCAAAAGCGATCCGGTCAGGATCAGGTTCTTGACCAGCACCGGCATCATGTCGATGCCGACCTTGCTGCCTTGCAGGTAATACAGGTTTACCAGCCGCCCCTTCTGCGCAAGACAGTCGATATTGCGCTGGATGTAGTCGCCGCCGACGATATCCAGCACCAGATCGACGCCCTCGCCGCCGGTCCTCTGTTTCACGACCTCGACGAAATCCTCTTCGCGGTAATTGATCACGACAGCGGCGCCAAGGTCGCGGCAGTACGCGCGGTCCTGTTCGTTGGATACGGTTGTGAAGACCTCAATCCCAAGGGCCGAGCCAAGCTGGATCGCGGCACTCCCAATGCCGCCGCTGCCGCCATGGATCAGCAGACGCCGCGCGTTCAGCAGATCGCCCTGAATGGCAAGGTTGAACCAGATGGTGAAGTAAACCTCGGGCAGGGTGGCGGCCTCGGTCATGGTGACATTTTGGGGGATGGGCAGGCATTGCTGGGCCGGGGTGCGGCAATATTCGGCATAGCCGCCGCCCGGCGTCAGTGCGCAGACCGCGTCGCCGACTTTCAGATGCTGCACATCAGAACCCACTGCGGCGATAGTTCCCGCGACCTCCAACCCCGGCAGATCGCTGGCCCCAGGCGGCACGGCATAGCGCCCCTGCCGTTGCAGCACATCGGGATAGTTCACGCCCGCGGCCACAACCCGGATGATCACATCACCCGGGCCGGGTTCGGGCAGATCGCGCGTTTCCGGCACTAGCACCGAGGGCGGCCCGGGATCAGAGATCGCAACGCAAATCATCGTGTGGTCTTGCGGTTCGGGCATGGTCCGTTGCTCCTTGAAAGGGATGGTGAGGCGTCAGCCTTTCGATGTCTTGTCCAACTGATCCAGCGGCAGGCATGTGGCCAGCACCATGTCCTGTACAGCCGCGATATAGGTATCGACCGTCACGTCGCGGCGGCGGAATTTGGCGCGTTTGACATACCAGTCCTGCAACAGTGGCTTGATCAGCGTCGGCAGAAGCGGGGTGACGCCGGGGCGAAAGCGTTCTTCGGCAATCGCGCGGGCCGTGACCTTGGCAAAGAAGGACTCGGTCAATTCCTCGCTGTCGACGGCCATGTCGCGTTCCTTCGCCGGGAAGTTCTTTGCCTCCATGAAGGCAAAGCTGAACCAGGGCAGCATGTCCTCGGTCAGCCGGATATGGGCGTCGACTAACCATTTCAGATGGGCGATGGGGTCCTGCGTCACCTCAAGCGGCGGGTTGCCCAGCACATTATCGACCGCGTCGGTGACCTCGGTCAGGATCATGTTCAGAAGCGTCGTCTTGCTGTCGAAATAGGCGTAAAGCCCGCCCATCGACACGCCCGATTCCTTTGACAGATCGCGCAGGGACATGGCCTGAAACCCCTTGCGATTCGACAGCTTCAGCGCGGCGGCGATGATGATTTTCAGCTTCTTGACCGCGACATCGGGCTTTTGAACCGAAATCACATCGGCATGGCGTTCCAGCATCGAACGGCACAGGTCGTCGGCGGTATGTCCTTTTGTTTCCAGCATTTTTACTGCCCTTCCCATGTTTGGAGCCACCGGACAAAGCTCAGTTTACGCCGCGTCCCATTTCATCATTTGCATGTTTATAGAGCGAGCGCTCGCTTGACAATCCTCGATCGATTCGGGCATTTTCATAGAGCGAGCGCTCGATAGGAGGGGATTGAACGCGATGACCGACCAGATTGACAGCCAGACGGCATGGCCCGGCATCCGGGGTCGCCGTGTTCTTGTGACGGGCGCGTCCTCGGGGTTGGGGGCGCATTTCGCGCAGGTTCTAGCGGCGCAGGGTGCGCATGTCGTTGCGGCGGCGCGGCGGATCGACCGGGTTCAAAAGCTGTGCGACGGGCTCAGCGCCGAAGGTTATCAGGCGACGCCGCTGGCGCTGGATGTCAGTTCGGCGCAGACGGTCGGGGACGCCTTGCAGGATCATGTCTTTGATCTGGTCGTCAACAATGCCGGCGTCTCGCATTCCTGTGCCGCGCTGGATCTGGATGCCGACACGCTGGATCAGGTGATCGACACCAATGTGAAGGGCGTTTTCCACGTCGCCCGCGCGACGGCGGCCGCGATGAAGGCCGATGGGCGCCCCGGTTCCATCGTCAACATCGCGTCGATCCTTGGCTCGCGGGTGTCGGGTCATGTGGCGGCCTATGCGGCCTCGAAAGGCGCGGTGCTGCAACTGACCCGCGCGCTCGCGCTGGAATGGGCGCGGCACGGCATCCGCGTCAACGCGCTGAGCCCCGGTTATATCGAGACCGAGCTGAACCGCGATTTCTTCGCCACCGATCCGGGGCAGGCGCTGATCCGCCGCGTGCCGCAGCGCCGGCTTGGCCAGCCGCAGGATCTGGATGGGGCGCTTCTGCTTCTGCTGTCCGATCAGGGCCGTTTCATCACCGGGGCCGATATCGCCGTCGATGGCGGCCACCTGGTCTCATCGCTGTAAGGAGGGCCGATCATGGAATTCACCATTTCCCCAAAGGTTGAGGATTACCGCGCCCGCATCGCCGATTTCGTCGACGCCCATATCCTGCCGGTCGAGGCGGATCGCAGCCAATGGGACGAACACAACAATATCGGCCGGCCCGCGCTGACCGCGCTGCGCGAAAAGGCGCGCGATCAGGGCCTGTGGTGTCTGCAACTTGGCAAAGACACCGGCGGTCAGGGTCTTAACAAGGTCGGCATGGCCGTCTGTTACGAGGAAATGAACCGCTCGATCTTTGGGCCGGTGGTGTTCAATTCGGCGGCGCCGGATGACGGCAATATGATGGTGCTGGAAAAAGCCGCGACCGAGGCGCAGAAGGACCGCTGGCTGGCGCCCATCGTCTCGGGTCAGGTCAGTTCGGCCTTTGCCATGACTGAACCCGCGCCTGGCGGCGGATCCGACCCCGGCATGATGCGCACCACCGCTGAAAAGCGCGGCGATACATATACCCTGAACGGCCGGAAATGGTTCATCACCGGGGCCGAGGATGCCAGCCATTTCATCGTCATGGCCCGCACCTCGGACGATCCGAGGAAGGGGCTGACGGCCTTTTTGCATCACCGCGATGAACCCGGCTGGCGGATCGAACGCCGCATTCCCATCATGGGCCCCGAGGAACATGGCGGCCATTGCGAGATCGTCTATGACGGCATGGAACTGACCGCCGACCGCATCCTTCTGGGCGAAGGTGAGGGGCTGAAACTGACCCAGATGCGGCTTGGACCGGCGCGGCTGACCCATTGCATGCGCTGGCTGGGTCTGGCCAAGCGCTGCACCGAAATCGCGCGCGATTATGCCGATAACCGCATGGGCTTCGGCATCCGTTTGGCCGACCGCGAAAGCACCCAGATCAAGATGGGCGATCTGGCCATGGGGATCGAGATCGGCCGCCTTTTGGTCATGAAGGCCGCTTGGACGCTGGATCAGGGCGATTTCGCCCGCAAAGAGGTCTCAATGGCGAAAATTCACGTCGCCAACCTGCTGCACAAGGCAGCAGACACCGCCATCCAGATCAACGGCGCGCGCGGCTATTCCACCGATACGGTGCTGGAATGGATCTATCGCTATGCCCGGCAGGCAAGGCTGGTCGATGGCGCCGACGAGGTGCACCAGATGGTCCTGAACCGCTTGTTGTCCGCCGCGCCCGACAGCTTCTGGAAATGGCCGGTCGCAACCGACTGACACCATCCCACCGACACATCGTATCAGGGAGGAGGATCGATGTTCGAAGAACCCTATCTGGCACCCTGTGCCACGAATTATCAACAACTGACACCACTGAATTTCCTGCGCCGCGCATTGCAGGTTCATGCCGACCAGCCCGCCGTCATCTGGCGCGACCTGACCCTGACCTACACGGAATTCGGCACGCTGGTGCGCCGTATGGCCCATTGGTTGAAATCGCAGGGCATCAGTAGGGGCGATGTCGTTTCGCAGGTCCTTGGCAACCGTCCCGAACTGCTGGCCGCGCATTTCGCCGTGCCGGGCATCGGCGCCGTGCTGAACACCGTAAACACCCGGCTGAACGCCGATGAGATCGCGTATATCCTTGATCACGCGCAAAGCCGGCTGCTGATCGGCGATGCCTCCACGCAGGCGGCTGTGGACAACACTGCGACGCCGACCGTGGCGCTGTGTTCCGCGCCCGGTGCAGGCGACGGGCTGGACCTGTTCGCGGGCGGTCTGGCCGAGGCCGATCTGGACGATGCCCCCGCAACGGAAACCGCCGCCATTTCGCTGAATTATACCTCGGGCACCACCGGCAAGCCAAAGGGTGTCGTCTATACCCATCGTGGGGCCTATCTGAACGCGCTTGGCAATGTCGTGGCGCTTGGGTTCGACGACCGGACCCGGTATCTTTGGACGCTGCCGATGTTTCACTGCAACGGCTGGACGCATACATGGGCGGTCACGGCGGCGGGCGGGACGCATGTCTGTCTGGACGCGATCGTCCCGCAGACGATGGTCGATCTGATTACCGTTCACAGCATCACCCATATGTGCTGTGCGCCGGTCGTTCTGTATATGCTGCTGGAACATATGACCGATCCGGCGGGGCAGCGCGTCAAGGTCGGCACCGGCGGTGCGGCTCCAACACCCGCGCTGATCGCCCGGATGGAAGAGCTGGGTTTCGAGATCGTCCATCTTTACGGCCTGACCGAAAGCTATGGCCCGGTGACACTGAACGATCCGGTCTTTGAATCGGGCACCGATCTGCAGCAGCGCGCGAAACGTCTGGCCCGCCAGGGATTGCGGCATCAGACCACGGGCGGCGTGTTCGTTCTGGACGATGCGGGCGTCAACGTGCCTGCCGACGGCGAAACCGTGGGCGAGATCGCGCTGTGCGGCAATACCCTGATGGCCGGCTATTACCGCGACCCCGAGGCCACGGCCGAGGCACTGGGCAGCGGCGTGTTCCGCACCGGCGATCTGGCCGTTCTGCACCCAGATGGCGAGATCCAGATTCAGGACCGCGCCAAGGATATCATCATCTCGGGCGGCGAGAATTTCTCCAGCCTCGAAGTCGAGGCCGTGCTGCACCAGCATCCCGATATCCTGCTGGCCGCCGTGGTCGCCGCCCCCGATCCCAAATGGGGCGAAACGGCCTGGGCCTTTATCGAGGTCAAATCCGGCTGCGACACCGATCCGCAGGCGCTGGAACAGTTTTGCCGCGCGCAGCTGGCCGGGTTCAAACGCCCCCGCAAATTCATCCTTGGTCCCTTGCCCAAGACCGCGACCGGCAAGGTCCAGAAATTCGCATTGCGCCAAAAGGCGAAGGAGATGACCGATGAGCAGTGATCTTGATCTTGCTGCGCTGGAAGCATGGCTGACCGAAAAGCTGTCGGGGAAGTCCGGGCTGGAGGTCTCTCAAATCTCGGGCGGGCAGTCGAACCCGACCTATCAGGTGATCTTCGGCGGCGACCGTTTTGTCCTGCGCATCAAGCCGCCCGGCCCCTTGCTGCCCGGTGCCCATGCGATCGAGCGTGAATACCGCGTCATGAACGCGCTTGGTCCGACCGATGTGCCGGTGCCCAATGTGCGCTGGCTGGAAGAGGACGAAACCGTGTTGGGCCGCCCCTTTTATGTCATGGACTGGCTGGATGGCCGCGTCTTTTCGGATTGCTCGTTGGAAGGCGTCAGCCCGGCTGACCGGCGCGAGATGTATCTGGACACGGCCCGCACGCTGGCGCGACTGCATGCGGTGCGACCTGATCAGATTGGCCTTGGCGATTACGGCAAGCCCGGAAATTACTTTGAACGCCAGATCGCGCGCTGGTCGCGCCAGTGCCGGGAATCGACCGGGACGCGCATCCCCGCGCTGGACACGCTGACCGAATGGGTTGCCGACAATTGCCCGCCCGACGATGGTGCGGTGGCGATCAGCCATGGCGATTTTCGTATCGGCAACATGATGTTCCACCCGACCGAACCGCGCGTTGTCGGTGTGCTGGATTGGGAGTTGTCTACCCTTGGCCATCCGCTGGCCGATCTGGGGTTCTGTGTGATGCCATGGGCCAGCGCGCCCGATGAATATGGCGGCATTCTGGGCACCGATTGGGCCGAAGCCGGCATCCCCACGCTGGAGGAATTCGCCGCCGAATATCAGGCCTGCGCCATCAACGATATTCCGCTGACCACCTTCCACCGCGCCTTTGCCCTGTTCCGCTTTGCCGCGATCTTCGTCGGCATCGCCGACCGCGCCCGCAGCGGCAATGCCGCATCCAGCGAGGCCGCAGATCTTGCGCCGCTGGCGGGCAAATTCGCACAGCGCGCGCTGGATATCATCGACCAGTCCGCACACGGGGGTGCAAGATGATCCGCCGTTTGATCCGTGCCATCGACCGGCTGAACATCGCCATTGGGCAAGGCGTCAGCTTCCTGATCTGGATCGGCATCGCGGTCCTGTGTTTCGAGGTTGTCGCGCGCTATGTCTTTGATGCCCCCACCATCTGGGCGCATGGCTATACGCAGCGCATCTTCGGCTCTTACTTCATCCTCATCGGTGCCTACACGCTGGTGCAACGCGATCATGTCCGCGTCGACATCCTGCTGACGCCGGAACCCTCGCGCCGCAATTCCGCACTGGATCTGATCAACTATGCCTTTCTGATCCTGTGGGGCGCCGTCCTGACCATCGAAGGCTGGCGCTTTTTCCTTGATGCCTGGAAATGGGCCGAGGTCGATGACAGCGCGCTGCGTCATGCGATGTGGCCGCCGAAACTGGCGCTGTTCATTGGCAGCCTGCTGATCACCCTTCAGGGCGTGAACGAGGCGGTCAAGTCCATCCTCTACCTGATCTCTCCCAAAGATGCCGAACAGGAGGCCGCGCGCCATGACACCTGAGATCCTGACCTATGGTATGTTCGGCATGCTTTTGATCTCCATCATCTGCGGCGTGTCACTGTCGTTCGCGATGGGCGGAACGGCGGTCATATTCGGCTATCTGATCTATGGTCCGAACGGGATGTATTCCATCGTTTCGGCGGCGTTCAGCGGCATGTGGTCGATCCTGCTTTCGGCGATCCCGCTCTTCACCTTTATCGGCGTCGCCCTGGCCAAATCGCGCATCGCCAGTGACCTGTATCACGCCTTCTACCTGTGGTCAGGGCGGATGCCGGGCGGGCTGCTGTTGGGCACATCGGGCTTTGCGGCAACCCTGTCGGCGATGACGGGCAGTTGTGCCGCCTCGACCATCACCACGGGCATGGTCGGCATTCCGGCGATGGATCAGCGCGGTTATGATCGCGGGTTCGTTCTGGGCACGATCGGCGCGTCGGGTACGCTTGGTATCCTGATCCCGCCCTCGATCACGCTGATCCTGATCGGGATGCAGACGGGCCAATCCATCGGCCGGCTGTTTCTGGGCGGTATGATCGCAGGGATGATCGTGCTGGCAGCCTTCATGATCCATGTCTGGCTGCGCAGCCGCATGAACCCGGATCTCGCGCCCACCATCGGTGAGACGCCGCCCATGCGCGAACGTCTGGCCTCGCTGAAATCGGTGATCCTGCCGGTGCTGATCATCCTGTCAGTGCTGGTCTCGATCTTTCAGGGCATCGCAACCCCGACCGAGGCGGCGGCCATCGGTGCCGCCGCCGTGACCTTGTCGGTCGCGCTGCGCGGAGAGTTGAACTGGACCTATATCAAAGAGGTCAGCTTCACTACGGCATCCGTCACCGGCATGGTGATCTGGATCGTCTTCGGCGCAACCGCCTTTACCGCCATCTATGGCAGCGGCGGCGGCACTGCCTTCATGCAGCAGGTGTTAAGCAGCATCAGCTCATCGCCCTGGATCACCATCCTGCTGATGCAGTTGATCACGCTGATCCTGGGCATGTTCCTGGACCCGGTGGGGATCATTCTCTTGGTGCTGCCGATCTTTTTTCCGATCGTCGTGCAGCTTGGCTTTGACCCGATCTGGTTCTGCATCCTGTTCCAGCTGAACCTATGCATCGGCTATGTCTCGCCGCCTTTCGGCTACAACCTGTTCTATCTGAAAATGCTCAGCCCCAAGACGCCGATCACCCAGATCTATGGGGCAGTGCTGCCCTTCCTGCTGCTGATGCTGGCTGTCGGCGCGCTGCTGTTTGCCTTTCCGCAACTGATCACGGCCACAACCGGCGCGTGACGCCCCCAATCAACAGAGAGGAGATCAAGAATGACCGATAAACACACAAGGCCATCGCGCCGCCATTTCCTGACCGGAACCGCCGCCGCAGCCGCCGCAACAGCACTGGCCGCGCCGCCCGCCATCGCGCAGGGCACGACCACTTGGCGGATGCAGACCCACTGGCCGACCGGCAACTGGTATTACGAGGATGTTTTCGTCAAGTTCTGCAATCGCATAACCGAGGCGACCGGCGGCGAATTGACGGTCGAGCCGGTTCAAAACGACGGGCTTGTCCGCACGGGCGAGGCATTGGATGCCGTACGTCGCGGTTTGCTGGAAAGCGCCTTCATCTATCCGGCCTACTGGATCGGCCGCATCCCCGCCGCCGCCCATCTGAATGGCTTTATCGGGATGTGGGACAAGCACGAGGAAATGGCCGCTTTCATGTATGAAGTGGGCGCGCTGGACATCATCCGCGAGGCTTATGCCGCGCAGGGGGTCTATCAGGCCGGGCCGGTTTCCTATGCGGGACTTGCGCTTTATTCGAACCGTCCCCTGCGCACCACCGCCGATTTCGAAGGCTGGAAGGTGCGTTCGACCGGGCCTGCGGCCGATGTCTTCGTCAAGATGGGCGCGACGCCCGTGTCCATCCCCGGTGCGGAGTTGTATCAGGGCCTGCAAACCGGGGTTGTCGATGGCGCGCATTGGGGCTCGACCTCGACTGGGTGGGGGATGAACCTGCAAGAGGTGAACAAATACATCGTCCGCCCCGATCTGGTGGGCCATCTGAACGGCGAGGTGATCGTCGGGCTGGACACATGGAGCAAGATCAGCCCCGAGCTTCAGGTGATCTTCAACGAAATCGTCCGCGCGACGTCAGCCGATGCCAGCGCGCATTTCCTGTATCGCGACATGACCTATTCACAGCAATTCGTTGATGAGATGGGCGGCGAACTGACCCAGCTTGACGACGAGGCGCTGGAAAATCTGCGCCGCTATTCGCTGGAGGTCGTGGACGAATATTCCGCCAAGGACCCGGAGTATTGCGGCAAGCTGGGTCCGATGCTGCACGATTTCCAAAAACTGCGCGGTTTGGTCTGACCCATCCGCGCCATCGCGAGATGATCCGGGCACCTATTGGGGCCCGGTTTCTTTTGCGTTATTCTGCCGCGCGTTTGGGCAGAACCCAATTCGGGCGCGGGAAGTGGCAGGTATAGCCGTTGGGGATGCGTTCCAGATAGTCCTGATGCTCGGGCTCTGCCTCCCAGAAATCGCCGACGGGCTCGACCTCGGTCACGACCTTTCCTGGCCACAGGCCGGATGCATCGACATCGGCAATCGTGTCCAGTGCCGTCTGATGCTGAGCCTCGTCCACATAGTAGATGGCCGAGCGATAGCTTTCGCCCCGGTCATTGCCCTGACGGTCCTTTGTTGTCGGATCGTGGATCTGGAAGAAAAATTCCAGGACCTCGCGATAGGTGATGCGGTCGGGGTCAAAGATGATCTCGATCCCTTCGGCATGGGTTCCATGGTTGCGATAGGTCGCATTGGCCACATCGCCGCCGGTATAGCCTACGCGGGTTACCTGAACACCCGGCAAGCGCCGGATCAGATCCTGCATTCCCCAGAAACAGCCACCGGCCAGAACGGCTCGTTCGCTCATTGCTTAACCCTCCACCTGATCAAGATAATCGCCATAGCCTTCGGTCTGCATCTGATCTTTCGGCACAAAGCGCAGGCTGGCCGAGTTGATGCAGTAACGCAGCCCGCCCTGATCGCGTGGGCCGTCGGGGAAGACATGGCCCAGATGGCTGTCGCCATGGGCGGAACGCACCTCGGTCCGCACCATCCCGTGGCTGTCATCGCGCAGCTCGTTCACATGCGCATCGACGATGGGCTTCGAGAACGACGGCCAGCCGCAGCCCGAATTGAACTTGGCGCTGCTGGCGAACAGCGGCTCGCCCGAGACGATATCGACATAAAGGCCCGGCTCGAAATGACCGTCATACTCGCCGGTAAAGGGCCGCTCGGTCCCGTTTTGCTGGGTCACCCGGAACTGTTCCGGCGTCAGGCGGGAAACGGCGTCGTCAGACTTCGTGTAACTCATCTGTGGTTCCCCATATTTTCATGGTCAGGCATGTAGGCAGCCCCGGCCTGGATTCCAGAGCCCCTGCGCGGCGATCCTCCTGTGACGCCACGGAAGCGAACGGCCCTATTGCGCCACGACGGCCTGCGCCTTTCGGTTGGCTTCCAGTTCGGCCATCAGCGCCTCGATCCGGCGTTTGCGGTTCTGGGCCTCAGCGATCAGGGCGATTACCGTCTCGCGCTTGCGGGCCAGCAGCGCCAGCGCATCAGTGCAGGACACGATGTGATCGCCGCCTTGCATCTCGACATCGCCGATTTCGCGCAGGGTAAAGCCCAACCCCTGCGCCTGTTCGATGAATTGCAACAGGGTGATCAGCGTTTTGGGATAGTCGCGATAGCCGTTGGCCCCACGATCCGCGGGCGGAATGATCCCCTGACGTTCATAGAACCGGATGCGTGACGTGCTGACACCGGCGGCTTTTGCGATCTCGCCGATTTTCATGATCCGAGCCCTTGACCTTAAACCTAGGTTCAAACCCTATATAGGCTGCGAACCAAAGACAAGGATCGCAGACATGTTCGATACATCGACCCAACCGCTGCTGTTCCAGCCCCTGACGCTGCCGAACGGCCAGACCATCCCCAACCGCATCGCCAAAGCCTCGATGGAGGAGAATATGGCCGACGCCAACCACCTGCCGGGGCCCGCGCTGCTGGGTCTTTACCGGCAATGGGGCGATGGCGGCGCGGGCATGATCCTGACGGGCAATGTCATGGTCGCCGCAGACGCCGTGACCGGACCGGGCGGTGTGGTGCTGGATGCGCAGCAGCCGCTGGCCCCGTTTCGCGCATGGGCCGAGGCGGGGCGCGCGCGGGGCGCCCGGCTGTGGATGCAGATCAATCATCCGGGCCGTCAGGTCTATGCAAAGACCAATCCCGAAGCCATCGCCCCGTCGGCGTTGCCGGTCGAGATGGGCGGGTATTCCGACCTGTTCACCAAGCCCCGCGCCATGACCGAACATGACATCGACCGCGTCATCGACCAATTCGCGACGACCGCCGCGCTGGCGGAAAAGGCGGGGTTCGATGGTGTCGAGATCCACGCGGCGCATGGCTATTTGCTCAGCCAGTTCCTGTCGCCGCTGACCAACCGGCGGACGGATCAATGGGGTGGCAGTTTGGAAAACCGCGCCCGGATCGTGATCGAGATCGTCCGCGCGGTGCGGGCGCGTGTCGGCGCCGGCTTCGGTGTGGGGGTCAAGTTGAACTCGGCCGATTTCCAGAAGGGCGGCTTCGATGCCAAAGATGCGGCGGCAGTTGTGCGTCTGCTGAACCATGAGGCCGTGGATCTGGTCGAGATTTCAGGCGGCAGCTATGAAAGCCCGGCCATGCATGGTCGCCCGCAGCAGCAGGCCAAGCGTGCCAGCACCCGCAAACGTGAAGCCTATTTCCTCGATTTCGCTCGAGACATCGTGGCGGTCGCCGATATGCCGATCATGGTGACGGGCGGTATCCGCAGCCGTGCCACCGCCGAAGATGCGCTGTCGCCCGAAGATGGCCGCGCAGGCGTGGCGATGGTCGGTATCGCGCAGGCGCTTGCCTATGCGCCCGATCTGCCGAACCGCTGGAAGCGAACCGAGGATGTGATCGACGTGCCGCGGGTCGAATGGAAAAGCAGCCTTGCCAGTGTGGCGACCATGGCGCTAACCAAGCTGCAATTGCAGCGGATGGGGCGGGGCAAGAAACCCACCTTCAGCGCATGGGCGCCGTGGGTAATGGTCCGCGATCAGCTGAGGACCCGCCGGTTGAACACCGGATACCGAAACTGGCTGCGCAAACGCGGCCAGGCCTGAACGACCGATCCATGACCAAACGCATTCTGAATGTCGTCAGCAATGTCGCCCATTTCGACGACCACGATCACCCGACTGGCTTGTGGCTGTCGGAACTAACCCATGCCTGGGACGCATTCGCGGCGCAGGGGTGGGAGCAGACCCTTGTCAGCCCCAAAGGCGGAAAATCGCTGCTGGAACGGCGCGCGCTGAAATGGCCACTGCTTGATGCCAGTGCCAAGGCGTGGCTGAACGACCCGGCGAAGATGGCCCTGCTGGATAATACCGCAAGCCCCAGTCAGATCGACCCGGATGCGTTTGACGTCATCTATTTCACCGGTGGCCATGCGGCGATGTGGGATTTCCCCGACAGCGAGGGGTTGCAGCGCATCACCCGCTGGATCTGGGAAAGCGGAAGGATCGTCGGCGCGGTATGCCACGGCTATTGCGGCCTGCTGAACACGCGGCTTTCCGATGGCGAACTTTTGGTCAAGAACCGGCGCCTGACCGGTTTTTCCTGGCGCGAAGAGGTGCTGGCCGGTGTCGCGAAAGAAATGCCCTATAACGCCGAACAACAGATGAAGGATCGCGGTGCCGATTACAGCAAGGCGCTGCTGCCCTTTGTTTCTTACACCGTCACCGATGGCCGGCTGGTCACAGGCCAGAATCCGGGCTCGGCCAAGGCGACGGCCAGGGCGGTCGTGAAACTGCTGAAAGACTGATTTCCATCGAAAGGACAGGATATGGACAGCGATAACCAGTATACCGACGTCGAATTTGGCGGCCATCACGTCAAGGTGATCACGAACGGATTTTACGACCGCTTCCGTTCGAACCCCGATCTGGACGAGGTCGCCAAGGACCCGCTGGCCGGCGATATCGACTTTTTCCGTCGCTTTCCCAAGGTGCAGGTCGAAAGCCGCGTCGGCCCGATCTGGGCACCGAATTTCTATTACCGCGCCAGCACGGTTCAATTGCTGTATCTGGCGCCACTGTCACAAATCCGGCGGTTTCTGCCCGAGCCTTTGCAGGCACTCAGCCCGCTGCCCGGCAAAGGCCTGGTCGCGCTGACGTTCTTTGACTATGCGCTTTGCGACAACGATCCCTATGGCGAGGTGTCGATTGCCGTGGTTATCCGCTGCCCCGGCGCGCGCGGCTCTCACCTGCTAGAGCTGCAGCAGGCCATGGCCAGCGACCGCTATCACGCGCATGTTCTGGCCCTGCCGGTCGATACCGACATTGCGCGGGTGCGCGGGGTCTATGGCTATAACCTGCCGAAATGGCTGACCCCGATCAAGTTGCAGATCGACAAGGATGTGCAGGCGTCAATTTCCAATGCCGACGGCACCCCCGACCTGACACTGCAAGCGCCGCTGCTGCATATGCAGCAGGTGCCGTCGCAGTCGCATATCGGCACATCCGTACTCATCAACCGCGTCGATGGAGTGTGGCGGCAAAGCACGACCTTTTCGAACAAGCTGAATCTGGGCCATGAAACCCTGCCGAAAAATGTCAATCTTGAACGCCATGGCGGCCCGCTGACGCAGATGCTGAACGGGTTGGGTGCTGACAGGCTGATGCGTTTCGATGTTATTAAGGATACGCAGATCGTGCTGAACATGCCTGTTCCATTGGCGGAAACGACTGCCGCCGGGTGGTAAAGGTCAACAAAGGGGGCCGAAATGTTGGCCCGCATCGGTCCGGCCCTGACCTATCTGTGATCAGCAGCCTTTTCATCCCGAATGACCGAAAGCCCCTTCCGGAATGGGGTTGCCTCGAATGCAGGAAACCGCGATTTGAACTTGTCAGAAACAAAGATATTATCCACCCCGTAGCGAGGCAGAAGTTCAGCAGCATCCCGAACAGTGCTGCTGAACAGTCCTGCCAGTCGAAGTTGCCAGCGCTTCAGGATGCGATAGCTGGGCTTGCTGCCGAAAATGTCGGCAGCAAGTTCGATGAACTCGCGATACGTCAGGCGATTATCGTCGCCGGGCAGGTGCCAGGTCTGATCAAAGGCGTCGGGGGTATTGCCCAGCAATACCATCGACCGGCTTGCATCCGGCGTAAAAATCAGGCTGCGCAGCGTGTCGTCGCTCAGGAAAACCCGTGCCGCCTTGCCCGCCGCCAAAGGGTCGATGACGGATGAGTTTGTAATGCTTTGGGTTTTTCCCGGGCCATAGAATTCCGGGGCCCGGCAGATCATCCCTGTTACGCGATTGCGCGTTATGGCATCCAGCAGAGCGTCCGCGATCTCTGCCCGGACGCGGCCTTTGGGGCCGTTCGGTTGAAACGGAGTATCCTCGGTCTGGGGCGCGGCGGTCTGAGGGTACATATAGGTGTTGTCGAAGAACACGAGCTTGGCGTTTTCAGCCTCGCATGCGTCGATCACATTTTTCATTATGATCGGCCACTGCGTCACCCACATCTCGGTGTCCAGCGGCAAGCCAGCGGTCAGATAGACAATCTCGGATTCTTGGACCGCCTGTCGCGTTTCTGCCGGGTCAAGCAGGTTGGCGGACTGAAGATGATCGGTGTCATTCACCTTTTTCGGGTTTCGACTGACAAGCCGGATTTCGGTGTCAAAGTCGCTGTTCAAAGTCCGGGCCAGTTCTTTCCCGATTTGTCCCGAAGCACCAAGAATAGTTTGCATTTTCTGCCTTACTGTCGAACTGGGTCGCTCGCGCTGATCTTGTCGCGGCCTACGCAGGCCGCGATCTGTTGGGGCGATCAAATTTTCCAGACTGCCTCAGCAGGTAAAATCCAGCAACCGGCAATATCGCGGCAACAGACCCGCTACGACCGATGCCCGTAAACCTTCTTTTCGGCAATCGCTCTCGCCGTAACTGTCCTCTTCTGGCTATGAAACAAGAACGAGTCCTGAGCCTAACGCGGCAAGAAAAGCAACGAAAGCAGCGCGAGCGTAATTTCAGCGCCGAGGCTTACTCACGAATGCGTTTCGTGGCAGCTGATTTTGGCGCAGCCGCAGTGAAGTGGCGCATTGTCCCGCCTTGCTGCTGCCCGACACGGGAAAAATGCCGCATGGGAAGTCGAACGACCGCTTCGGGCAATGCCGCTGTACGGCATCGCGAGGCTCGACCGTCCGCAATGGGCCGATGCCGTCAGCGATGCGCCAGATAGTCCGCCGAAACGTAGCCCGAGACACTGGGCTTTTCAGTAAGGAAGACCCAGCACCAGACCTTACCGTTGTTCGTCACGCAATTCTGGCGGGTTAGGCGCGCTCCGTCTGGCAGGCCGATGATGATCTCCTGGTCGAGGCCCGGGCCTCCGCGTAGCTTCAGGAGATCATCTGACCCGGCACCTTTGACGACTGCACCAGAACCTGCCGCGCATCCGGTGGCAATCGTAAGCGCGAGAAGGGCAGAAACGTGAGCTCGCCTGATCTATCCTTATTCGTTTCGCCATCAATAGGACACCATCGCGCCGGGTAAAAAAGGGCTATCTACATCATCCGCGTCGTCAGACCTATCCGAACGAAATCGACGCTCCCACGAGGGCCATGAGCTACAAATCATGTCCCCAGCAACACGCAACTGTGCCAGATTGGCCATGTTGACAGGTGATCTGCAGCTAATTGCTCCAAATCGGCACTGTTATGGTCCAAGGACAACAACAACATTTTGGGGTGGTGCCGGTGAAGGGACTCGAACCCCCGACCCCATCATTACGAATGATGTGCTCTACCAGCTGAGCTACACCGGCATCTGGTTGTGACGCGTCGGATAGCAGGTTCCTGTCGGCTGGAAAAGGGGGCGCGGTCGATTTTCGGCCGCGCCCCCATTGTTCATGTTTTTTTACGTCCCGCCTTGGGATCGTCGTCCTCGGGCGGCTCGACATCGGGGCGAACGGGGGTCGGTTCGACGTCTTTCATTTCGGCGGATTTTGGTTCCGGCTTGGGTTTGGGCTCCGGCTTGGGGTCGGGCTTGGTGTCCGGTTTCAAAATGAAATTCGGATCTTCGGTGGTTGCAGCCGAAGAGGTGGTCTTGCCATTGGCCGGGGGGGTGGCAGGCTCGGGCGAGGTGTCGGTTGAGGATGGATCAACCTCGATGAAGTCGCCCTCGCGCGGCACCATTCCCGGGGCTACGGCGGCCACTTCCACCTTGCCTGGCTTGTCCGCCTTGGGCGCGGCCTTGCCATTCGAATTTCCGGCTGAAGCTGTTGCCGGCTCGGTGATTTCCACTGCCGTCGTTTCACCCGCCGATCCAGCGTCGTCAACCGTAGGACGCTTGTTCGCGCTGTCAGAGGCAATCAAGAGGGGCAGCATTTCGGCCCCGGATCGCATGCTGCTGGCCGTCAGCTTTTCGTCCGGTGTGCGCCAACTGAGCGTATCGAAGCCGCTGCATTTATCGCAGACCGGCGCCCAATCGACCATCACGTTCTGGCATTTGTCGCAGACCCATTGCGGCCCGCGAGAGGCCGTCAATGCCCGCGCCAACCAGCCCCGGACAACAGCGTCATCAGAGCCTTCGCCACGCTCGATCGCGGCCATGATCGACAGGCTGCGCACGGTGGGCTGGGTCTCGGCCAGATTGCCAAGCGCGCGGCGGGCGCCGGGGAAATCCTCGGCGGATAGCAACAGTTCTGCCTTGAGCAGTTGGCTTTCCGGATCATCCGGTTTCTTGCGGATCAGGGTGTCGAAACGACGCAGACGAGCCGCCGAGGTTTCGTCCGGGGCGATCTCGGCATAGGCCGCCGCGATGTCGGGATGTGGGCGGACCGACCAGGTTTTCTCGAGCACGCGGCTGGCGTGGCGCGAGTCGTCCTTGGCCATGTAACTGCGCGCGGCCAGCACGGCAGCGGGGATCAGGTCGGGCGAGGCGCGGTTCGCGGAAATCGCAGCCTCACGGGCGCTGATCGAATTGCCCTGCGCCAGAACTTCGCTGGCCTCTTGCAGGGCCAGAACGGCGTCGCGGCGGATATGCACATCCTTGGGCAGTTCGCCCTGCTTGCGCTTGTCCTTGAGCACGCCGCGGGCGCCCTTCCAGTCGTTTTGCTGGGTTTGCAACTGCAGCAGGGTGTCCTGCACTTCCTTGTGGCGCGGCTTTAACGCATAGGCTTTTTCGGCCAATTGCAGCGCGGTGGTCGTGTTTCCGGCCTCAAGCTGCTGGCGCATCAACCCGCGCACACCGACAAAGCGGGTGCGCTCGTCCTCGAGAAGTTTGCGATAGACGGTATCGGCGGTGGAGCGGTCACCCGCGACCTCGGCGGCCTGCGCGGCCAGCAGGTTGGTGACATGGGGCTTGTCCAGATACTTGGCCGCCTTGCCGGCCTTTTCCTGCGCCAGCTTGCCCTCGCCAGCTGCGACCGCAAGCATGCCTTCGCCAAGGGCCTCGTATCCGCGCCGCTCGCGTGAGCGGGCGAAATAGCGGTTGATGGCCGTTTCGTCGCCCGCAAGAAACCGGATAAAGGCCAGCAGCAGGCCCAGCAGTTTCAGCGCGATCCAGGACAGCGCGGCCAGTACCAGCAGACCGATGATGACCTGCATGGGTCCCAGCACATACTGGGTGCCGTTGAACTCTAGTCGCAGGGCCTCGCCCGTCTCGGACAGTTGCATCGCCCCCAGGGCTACGGCAAGCACGACGGCAAAGAAGAACAGGATTTTCAGCAGTGACAGAAGCATCGTGCCCCCCTTAATTTGACTGGCCGGAGAGTTCATCTAGCGCGGCGCGGGCGTCAAGAAATCCCTGCGCGCCGGTGATCCACTCAGCCATTTCGGACGTTTGGCGCGCGACGTCGGGCAGGGCCTGCACTTCGCCTAGCGCGGCGTTGATATCACCCGACTGCACAGCTGCATCGGCACGCGAGAGCACGGCGTCCGGATCGCCCCCTTCTCGTGGCTCAACGGACCGTGCGCCCGTCTGGGCGCGCAGAAAGTTCCCGATCAGGGTTCCGCTATCGGCACCAGAGGCATCATCGCGCAAGGCTGTCCGCAAGGCGGAGCGGGCGGCAGGGTCAAAGCTGTCCTGCAAGGCCGCAAGCGTCGGGACGTCCTGGGTGACGGCTTCGGGCGGGGTGACGCCGGCGTCCTGCAATTGCTGCGCCGCCGCTTCGGTCGAGGTGCCGTTGTCCAGCGCCGATTGCAGCGCGGCGACCGCCGCGACGGCCTCGGCCCGTTGCGTCGAACTTGCAGCGGCCTGCTGCATTTGCTCGGCCTCGGCCTTTACGGCATCAAGCTGCGCCTTCGCGTCCGCTGCGGCCTGCTGGATCTCATCGCGAAGTGCTGTCAGTTCTTGTTGAGTCTGCTGAGCCTGTTCGGCCTGCTGCGTGGCGGCGCCGTCGCCTTCGGATGCGGCGACTGGCGCGGCACCGGCCTGCACGGCTGAAAGCTGTTCCGTCAGGGCGGCGATCTGCTGGCTCTGGGCCTCCAGCGCGGCCTGTACCTCGGGCGTTGTATCGGCCCCGGCCGGCATTTCGGCGATGATCTGGCGGGCCGCATCGGCCCCGGCCTCACCAGCCTGCTCAGACAGGGCCTCGATATCGGCGGCCATTTCCGTTCGCGCGGCCGCGACCGTCTCATCGCGCAGGGCCGCGTTGCCTGATTGGACCTCGCTCAGAATTTCCTGCTTCAAGGCTGCGCTGTCCACTGCCGGCTCTTGCGGCATGAACAGGATTGCAGCGCCAGCGCCCAGACCAGCCGCAACCGCACCGCCCAAGGCAAGCGGCCAGAAGCCCGATCGCCTGGGTGCAGCTTGTCCGCCCGAGGCCGGTTTCTCTGAAGCATGCGTTTTTGCGGCGGGTGTCGTCGCAGAGGCCGGTTTGGCTGCGGCGGGCGTGGTTGAGGCGCTCGTGCTGCCCGCCTTGTCCGGCGTACTGCCTGGCTTGTCTTGCTTGGCGGGCTCGGTTTTCTGATCCTTGTCAGCCGATGCAATCCGATCGGTCTGCGGCGAGGACAGCTTCGTCGGTGCTGTCTCGGCATCCTTGGCTTGCGCGGTCTTTTTCGCAGCAGCCGCTTGCGGTGCCTTGCTGTCGCCCAGGATAGACGAGTCGGCGGGTTTCACATTTCCGCCCGTGGCCGCTGCCTTGGCAGTGGAACCTGCGTCGACAGGCGTGCTTTTGACGGTCGACGATTTCGCCGCCGGCTTCTTGCCCGTCCCGCCGGGTTTTGAACTGGTCGGTGTGCTGGTTTTATTTTCCGGCTTTTTCACGTGTTATCCCCGTCAGAAGTTCGGCGCTGTCGCTTCGATGCTGGCGACCCTTGAGGGTCGATCTTAGACAGGCGGCGTCTCAGGCTCAACCCGCTAGGCAATATCATTGTTCCCATAAAAGCAGGCGCGTAACTGTCTCTTTCATACCGTCTGCATCCGGGCGCCGGGCCAGTTCTACCGCTGCCGCCTCGCGGCCCCAACCCTCCAGCGCCGATTTGCTGATCGCGGCCAGCCGCAAGGGCGCTTTGGGCCGGGCAGGCATCGCGTCCGACAGCAGGCGGGCCGAGCGGGCCGAGAACAGCGGCAGGATCACCGGCGTGCTACCCGCCAGCAATTGCAGGGCTTTGTCTGTCAGAGGCGCGGCCTCCTGGTCGTAAACCACGACATCCTCGACCGTCAGCATCTGTGCGATATGGCGGCCACGTGGATAGATGAGTGGCACCGGACTTGCCGCGATCAGGGGCAGCAGCCCCTGCGCATCGCCGGGCCCTTCGGTCACATCAAAGCCTGCATCGCGCGCCGCAGCGGCGGTCCGCGGGCCGACCGCCAGTGCCGTTCGCCCTCGACCCGGCCCCGCCGCCGCAACTGCATGAGACGAGGTAAAGACGAAACCTGCGGCCTGATCCAGACGCGTGGGATCGTGTGGCACCGGGATGATTCGCAGGATCGGAGAGATCAGCACCGGCACGTCGGGCAGCATCGCCGCAAAGCGTTGCGAATCCGCCTCGGGACGGGTCAGCAGCACGGTGGCGCGCGGTGCGGCGCTTGGCATTGGCATTCTTCCGGTCGCGGTGATACCCACAGGCCTAACCTCCTGACTGCGTTACGGCAACAGCAATGGACGATCTGGTTTTTCTCGGCATCGAAAGCAGCTGCGACGACACCGCCGCCGCGGTGGTCACGGCTGGGCGACAGATCCTGTCGTCGGTGGTTGCCGGTCAAGGCAACCTGCACGCCGATTTCGGCGGCGTCGTTCCCGAGATCGCTGCGCGTGCCCATGCCGAAAAACTGGATCTTTGCGTTGAAGAGGCGCTGACAAAGGCGGGGCTGACACTGGCCCGATTGGACGGGGTGGCCGTGACCGCCGGGCCGGGACTGATTGGTGGCGTGATGGCGGGGGTGATGCTGGCCAAGGGCATTGCCGCCGGGACCGGGCTGCCATTGGTCGGGGTCAATCACCTTGCGGGCCACGCGCTGACGCCGCAGCTGACTGACGGGATCGGCTTTCCCTATGTGATGCTGCTTGTGTCGGGCGGGCATTGCCAGTTTCTGCGTGTCGAAGGGTCTGATTACTTTACCCGGTTGGGCGGCACCATAGACGATGCGCCGGGCGAGGCTTTCGACAAGCTGGCCCGATTGCTGGGCCTGCCGCAACCTGGCGGCCCTTCGGTCGAGGCAGAGGCCGCCCAGGGCGATGCGGCCCGGTTCGATCTGCCGCGTCCGCTGCTGGACCGGCCGGGTTTCGATATGTCGTTCTCGGGCCTCAAGACGGCTGCCCTGCGGCAAAGGGATGCGCTGGTGGCGGCGCAGGGCGGTCTCTACGAACGTGATCGCGCTGATCTGTGCGCCGGTTTTCAGGCCGCGGTCAGTGACCTGCTGGCCGGCAAGGCCGCCCGCGTGCTGGCTGCGCATCCCGCCCCGGTTCTGGCGGTGGCGGGCGGCGTTGCGGCAAACCGAACGATCCGCGATGCGCTGGAAACGGTTGCGCAGCAGGCTGGTGTGCGCTTTGTGGCACCTCCGCTGGCGCTGTGTACCGACAATGCCGCCATGATCGCATGGGCCGGCATTCAGCGGTTTCGGGCGGGTCAGCAGGACGATCTTTCGCTGATCGCGCGGCCACGCTGGCCACTGGATCAAAGCGCAGCGCCCATGCTGGGCGCAGGCAAGAAGGGGGCAAAGGCATGAGCATCGCGGTCATTGGTGCGGGCGCGTTCGGGACCGCATTGGCCGTGTCGCTGGCCGCAAACGGACCTGTCACGCTGTGGGGGCGTGATGCGGCGCGGATCAGGAATAACCCGCGACTGCCCGGCGTGACCCTGCCGCCGCAAGTTACCCCAACCACTGATCTGGCGCAGGCCGCGCGTGCCGAAACGCTGGTGCTGGCGCTGCCCGCGCAGGTTCTGGGCGGCTTTCTGGCCGAGAATGCGGCGCTGTTGGACGGCAAGGCGCTGGTCAGCGCCGCCAAGGGCATTGACCTGACCACGCTGACTGGCCCCTCTCAATTGATCGCCAGGGCATGCCCCGCCGCCACCGCCGCTGTGCTGACCGGCCCATCCTTTGCCGCCGATATCGCGCGCGGGCTGCCCACCGCGCTGACGCTTGCCTGCACCGATCCCGAACGCGGCGAGGCGCTACAGCACTGCCTGTCAACGCCGGTCTTGCGGCTTTATCTCAGCAGCGATGTGACGGGCGCCGAACTGGGCGGCGCACTGAAAAACGTTATCGCCATTGCCGCAGGCGCCGCCATCGGATCGGGCCAGGGTGACAGCGCGCGCGCCGCGATCATCACGCGGGGCTTCGCCGAGATGACCCGGCTGGCCACCGATCTGGGGGCCGAGGCGCAGACGTTGACCGGACTGTCGGGGCTGGGCGATCTGACCTTGACCTGTACGTCCGACCAGTCGCGCAACTATCGCTTTGGCCACAGCCGTGGCGCTCGCGAGGATTTCGACCGCAGCACAACCGTCGAGGGCGCGGCCACGGCGCAGGCGGTTGGCGCAATCGCCGAAAAGCGCGGCATCGACATGCCCATCGTTCAGGCCGTCGCGGCCCTTGTCAGCACGCAGGTTTCCGTGGAAAAGCTGATGGACCAACTTTTGAACCGTCCGCTGAGGAAAGAATAATGCCCCTTTTTGCGATTATCTGCCGTGACAAGCCCGGCATGCTGCAAGCCCGCATCGATGCCCGTGACGCGCATCTGGGCTTTCTGCGCCAAGAGGGCATCGTCCGCCTTGCCGGTCCGCTGATCGAAGAGGGCGAGATGCGCGGATCGCTGATCGTGCTGGAGGCAGATGATCTGGAAAATGCGCAGCGTTGGGCGGATATGGACCCCTACAAGGCAGCAGGTTTGTTTGCCAGCGTCGATATTATCGAATGGAAGAAGGTGATTGGCTGATGCGTTATTGGCTGTTCAAATCCGAACCAGACGTCTTTGGCTGGGATGATCTTGTTGCCAAGGGCGACAAGGGCGAGGAATGGGACGGCGTGCGGAACTATCAGGCGCGCAACAACATGCGCGAGATGAAGCTGGGCGATCGCGGCCTGTTCTATCATTCCAACAAGGGCAAAGAGATCGTCGGCATCGTCGAGGTCGCAGCCGAGGCCCATCCCGACAGCACCACCGATGATGCGCGGTGGGAATGCGTCGACGTGAGGGCGATCGAGCCGGTCAAACGGCCGGTCACGCTGGACGAGGCCAAGGACGAACCGCGCCTCAAGGATATGATACTGGTCAATAACAGCCGGCTGTCCGTGCAGCCTGTGACCGAGGCGGAATGGGCTGTGGTGATGGAGCTGGCCGGGATGGCCTGATCCCGCCCTTTCCAAGCGGCGCGTCGGTATCAGCCGTCGCGCCGCTGGATTTTACCGGGCGGCCGCACGTGCCGTCTAGGCGACCAGCGCGTCCAGTTTCGCGGCGCAGATGAAATCATTTTCCGTCAGCCCGCCGGCCTCATGCGTGGTGAAGGTCACCTCGCAATAGCCCCAGCCAAAGCCGATATCGGGATGATGGCCCTGTTTGTTGCCCAGCCACGCGGCCAGATTGGCCATCTCGACCGCTTTGGCAAACCCCTTGAATTCAAAGCGGCGGCTGATCGCGGTGCCGTCATCCGACAGGGTCCAGCCCTCAATCTGATCCATCATCGCTTTGGCTTCTGCGGCGCTGTGCGGCGCGACACCGCCTTTGCAGGGTTCACATTCCTTGTTGGCAAGATCGCAGGTTGTCATGGCGTCCTCCATCATGCGGCTTCCTTGGGCGGATATTTCGGTTCGTGCAGCCCCAAAGCGCGGGCCTTGGCCACATCGGCCAGCAGATCGCGTTTGGCTGCAGCGAACAGGTCATCCAGATTGTCTATCACGAAATAGACCGGCTGGTGAATGTCGATCCGGTAGGGCGTGCGCAGAATGTCGATCACATCAAAGGGCCGATGTTCCGGCTGACCCGAGATCGACCAGGGCAGCTCCGTGACCGAGCTTGCAAGCCCCGACCCAAGCGCCTTGAGTTGGCCGTTCTCGCGCATCAGACCGAATTCGATGCTGAACCAATACAGCCGGATCAGCCAGCTATAGTCAGCCTTTTCACAACGGGTCCCAGCCTCGCCAATGGCCTGGCTGAACGCGGCAAAGGCCGGATCGGTCAGCAGGGGCGTATGGCCAAAGATCTCGTGGAAGATATCGGGCTCTTCGATGTAATCGAAATGCTTGCGCTTGCGGATAAAGCTGGCGGCGGGAAAGGTGCGGTCGGCCAGCATGCCGAAGAATTTGCCAAAGCCGATCAGCGCCGGCACCGGCTCGACCCGCCAGCCGGTCAGATCGCCAAGCTTGGCTGAAATATCGGGACATTGCGGCACGCGGTCGGTCGGCATGTCCAGCAGGTCCAACCCTTTCAGATAGGGCTGCGCCATGTTTTCACGCACGGCAGGCAATTGCTGGGTGATCAGATCGTGCCAAACGGCGTTTTCTTCGGCGTCATAGGTGATGAAACCCTGCGCGTCCGGCGTCTTGGCTTCGTATTCGGTTGATTTCGGCATCGGGGATCCTCCTTTCCGATATTCTACCAGAAATGCGGAAAAATTCTTGCCTGAGAGGTGTCTGATAAGCGAAAGTAAGGCATGAAATTTCCATAATTTTGGAATACAGGGAATAATATGCCGGAACTGGATGAGATTGATCGCCGGCTGCTGCACCTGCTGCAACGCGACTCTACGCTGTCGACGCAGGCACTGGCCGATCAGGCGGGGTTGTCCACCTCGCCCGCGTGGCGTCGGGTCAAACGGCTGATCGACGAGGGCTATATTTCCCGGCAGGTCGCGATCGTGCCGCCGGTCAAGGCCGGCATGCATGCGATGGCCTATGTGCAGGTGTCACTGCTGGATCACCGCGAGGAATCGCTGGAGCGTTTCGACCGTTTCGTCGCATTCGAGGATCAGATCATCGAATGCGCGACGATCACCGGCACCTCGGATTATCTGCTGAAGATCGTGGCCGCCGACCCTGAAGGACTGGAACATTTCATCATGCGGCGGATGCTGGCCCTGGGCATCGTGCGCGGGACGGTGACAAATTTCGTGCTGCGACAGACGAAATACACCACCGCGATGCCGGTCTAGCCAACTATAGCGGCTGTCGGCCCAGCACTCGCAGGACCATGCCCCGGCCCGTGCGCAAGACCGGATAGGCCAGCCTTGCGCGCGCCGGGTTGGCAAAGACCCATCGCGCGATGCCCCATGCCCCCGAAGGCTGCGACAGCATCAACAGCAGTGCCATCGCATCCGCGCCATAGTAGATGTCACCGTTCTGGCGCACGACCATGCCGCGGTTCAGGTCCAGCCCGGCGCCGAGTTCGGCAATGCGGGGGTCCGTGCCGCGTGCGTCGATCAAATCGACCTCGCCTGTTCGGCGCAGCGCCACCATGCGCGTGAAATCCGCGCAAAAGGGGCATTCGCCATCATAGACGATCTCGATCATCAGCGTTCCTTCGTTTCGCATGGAATAACGGGGCCGGATGCACCGTTATTCCATGAACCATCCGCAATCTTGGTTTAACATTCGCCAAGCGAGGTCGCCATGAACAGATTGTCCCAGCCCGTGTCGATTCAGTCGCTGGCAGCGTTTCGCATGATGTTCGGCGCGCTTCTGGTCTGGGATTGCTGGCGCTTTATCAAATATGACCGGATTTCGCGCTATTGGGTCGAGCCGGAAATCCTGTTTCCCTATCCCGGCTTCACCTGGCTCAGGCCGCTGCCCGATCCTTATATCCATTGGCTATGGCTGGGCATGGGGCTGGCGGCGGCATTGGTCATGCTGGGGCTGTTTTATCGTATCGCCAGTGTCGCGCTGCTGCTGATTTTCAGCTATTTCTTCCTGCTGGATCGGGGCGAGTATCTGAACCATTTTTATCTGGTGATCCTTTTCGCGGCACTGTTGGCAGTGATGCCGACGCATCGGGCCTATTCACTGGATGCCTGGCTAAGGCCCAATATTCGCAGCGATTTCGTCCCGTATGCCGCGCCCTTCATGCTGCGCGCGCAGATGGAGATCATGCTGATCTATGCGGGGCTGGTCAAACTGACGCCTGACTGGCTGGCGGGCCAACCTTTGGAAATCTGGCTGCGCAATGCGCCCGATCCCGGTCCCTTCGGGTTTCTGTTCCAGTATGACTGGTTCTTTCCGCTGATCAGCTGGGCCGTGGTCGCGCTGCATGTGTTGGGCGCGCCGCTGTTGTTGTGGAAGCGAACGCGGCTGGCGATGTTCTTTATCTACTGCTTTTTCCACATCTCTAACGCGTTCTATTTCAACATCGGCATCTTCCCCTGGATGACCATTGCGGCAACCACGATCTTCTTCGCACCGGATTGGCCGCAGCGGCTGGCCCATTGGACGCTGTCGCGGTTTCAGGCGGTCGGGCCAATCATTGCCCCGCCGCGTCCGGCGCCGCGCGCCATGCCCCGTGCCGTGCTAGGCGCGATGGCGCTGTGGCTTCTGGTGCAAATCTTCCTGCCGTTCCGTAGTGCCATGTTCGACAGCGAGGTCCGCTGGACGGGCGAGGGGCATCGTTTCAGTTGGCGGATGCGCATCTTTGACCGCGATGCTTTTGGCGATTTCATGGTCTCGGTACGCGGCCAGCCCGATCTGGTCTGGTTTGTGGAACCGGAAGAGTTTCTCAGCAGGCGGCAGGTCAACAAGATGATGACCCGTCCTGACCTGATTCACGCCTTTGCGATGGCTCTGCAGGATCGCTGGCAGGCAGAAGGCTATGATGACGTCGAGGTCCGCGCCAATATCCGCAAATCGCTGAACGGTCGCCCCTATCAACAGTATATCGACCCCGATCTGGATCTGACCAGTGTCCGGCTGCACCCGCTGCGCAGCAATGAATGGGTCCTGCCGATGCAGATCCCGACTTGGGGCGCCAGCGACGGTCATGACGACCGAAGCAGCGGTCTTGGGTCGTGACGAGTTTCAGAAGGGCTGCGGCCACATGCTGACGTAAAATGTCAGGGGGGCGGTGCGATCAGGGTAAAGCCAACCTGAAAGGACTTTACCATGATCGACCATATCGGCTTTGCCGTTTCAGATCTTTCCGCTTCGCGCGGCTTTTACGAGCGCGCTCTGTCCCCGCTTGGGATCTCCGTCATCATGGAGGTCACCGAGGAAATGACCGGCGGCCACGGCGCGCATCTGGGCTTTGGGCGCGACATCAATCCGTTCTTCTGGGTCGGGACCGGCGATGCCGCCTCGGCGGGCGTGCATGTGGCCTTTGCAGCGCCTGACCGGGCGACTGTGGATGCCTTTTATCAGGCCGCGCTTGACGCGGGCGGGACCGACAACGGCGCGCCGGGTCTGCGACCAGAATACCATCCCAACTATTACGGCGCCTTCGTGCGCGATCCCGATGGCAACAATATCGAGGCCGTTTTCCATGGGGCCGCATCGTGAAAACCTATCATGGCAGCTGCTTCTGCGGTGCCGTCGGCTTTGAGGCCGATGGCGACCTGGCCCTTGGCACCATGCGCTGCAATTGCCGGTTCTGCCGAAAGATGCGCTATTGGGAAATGCGGCTGCCCGACCCGAATGGGTTCCGCCTGATACAGGGGCGCGACGCGTTGGCCGAGACGCCACGGGCCGGGGGTGCTGATTTTGACATGCATCACTGGTTTTGCGCCCGATGCGGCACAAGGCTATGGACCGAAGGCGATGTCGCAGAGATGGGCGGGCGCTTTGTGCAGGTTGTCATCGCAGCACTGGACGACGCGACCGAAGCCGAATTGATCGCCGCCCCGATCCACTGGGCCGATGGCGCGCATGACGACTGGTGGAGCGCGGCCCCCGAGACGCGGCATTTGTAAGGTTTCACCCCTTGCCGTTTCGTGCTAGAAAGCCAGCGAAGTCAGAAGGAGTAAGTGTCATGGAATTCCCGTCGATCTGAAGCCCGTCGCCTCAGTTTCGAAAGGATATCCACATGCTTGCCCGTTTCTTCGACACCAATGCCGCCTATCCCATGAAGTTCGCCGATGGCCGCGAGAATCGCGGTCTGGTTCATCTGAACCGGGTCATTGATCACCCGAATATCGACATTGGCGACTACAGCTATGCCAGCAGCTTTGAGCCGCCCGATGACTGGGCGGTCCGACTGGCGCCCTATACATATGCAGGCGCGCCGGAACGGCTGCGGATCGGGCGGTTCTGCCAGATCGCGGACCGGGTTCGCATCATAACAGCCAGCGCCAATCACCCGATGGCAGGGATCTCGACCTATCCGTTCGCGATCTTTGATCACGCACGGCTGGGCGAGTATATGGATCAGCTCGACAGCCTGCCCGATACCGTCATCGGGCATGATGTCTGGCTGGGCGATGCGGCCACGGTCCTGCCGGGTGCGCGGATCGGCTGCGGGGTGATCGTCGGCGCCGGCGCGGTGGTTGGCGGGACGGTGCCAGATTATGCCGTCGTCGCCGGAAATCCTGGGCGCGTGCTCCGGATGCGCTATGCACCTGATCAGGTCGCCGTGCTGATGCGGCTGCAATGGTGGGATTGGCCGGCCGAGGCCGTCGAGGCTGCGATCCCGGCACTGGCGGCAGGCGACATCTCGGCGCTGGAGGCGCTTGCGCCGGGATAGTGCCGACCGATCTTGACGGGCTTGCCCGTTTTCGTCAAAACCCGCGCCCTTGTGCCATAGGCAGGGCGCAACTTTGTTGAACAGGTGACGCGATGTTTCGCTGGTTTGAGACCCGGCTTGATCCCTATCCGCAGGATCGGCCGCAAATGCCGCCCCGGACATTCTGGGGCTTTCTTCTGCACTATTCGCAGGGCGCCTTGCCCTGGCTGCTGCTGCTTGCCCTGGGCTCCAGCCTGATTGCCATCATCGAGGTGATGCTCTTTGGCTATCTGGGTGATCTGGTGAACCGGCTGGCCGACACGCCGCGCGAGCAGTTCTGGGCGGTCGAGGGCGGTCGCCTGGTGCTGATGGGTGCTCTGCTGCTGGTGGTGCTGCCGGTGCTGAATGCGCTGTCAAGTATGGTCATGCACCAGACATTGCTGGGCAATTTCCCGCAGCGCATCCGCTGGCAGGCGCACCGCTATCTGCTGCGCCAGTCGGTCGGCTATTTTCAGGACGAGTTCGCCGGCCGCATCGCGCAGCGGCTGATGCAGACGGCGCTGGCCGTGCGCGAAGTCGCGATGAAAATCATGGACGTCGCCTCCTATGTGCTGGTCTATTTCATTGGCGCGCTGATTCTGGCGGCCAGTCAGGACTGGCGGCTTGCATTGCCCTTTGTGGCATGGGCGGTGGCTTACGGGCTGATGCTGCGGGTGATCGTGCCGCGGTTGGGGGCGGTGGCGCAACAACAGGCCAAGGCGCGCAGCACCATGACCGGGCAGGTGGTCGACAGCTATACCAACATCGCCACGGTCAAGCTGTTTTCGCATTCCGACCGGGAAGAGCGCTGGATGAAGGATGGCATGGACGGCTTTTTGCAGACCGCCTATGCGCAGATGCGGCTGTCTGCGACGCAGGACATGCTGCTGACCCTGATCAACGTCCTGCTGGTCGCTGCGGTGACGGCCGTCGGGCTGGTTCTGTGGACCGGCGGCGCGATCACAGTGGGCGCGCTGGCTGTTGCGGTGCCTTTGGCGCTGCGGCTGAACAACATGTCGCATTGGATCATGTGGGAATTCGCGGCGCTCTTTGAAAACGTTGGTACGATGCGCGACGGTATTGCCTCGCTGGCGCTGCCGCGCACGGTGCAGGACGCCGCAGGCGCCAAGGCTTTGATGCCGGGGTCCGGCGCTGTCAGTTTCGATCACGTCACCTTTCGTTACGGCGCGGATGAGGCGGACCGCCCGCTTGCTGTCCTGGACGATCTGTCGCTGCATATCGGGCCAGGCGAACGCGTCGGGCTGATCGGCCGTTCCGGCGCGGGTAAATCGACGCTGGTCAATTTGATGCTGCGGTTTCACGACGTCGAAAGCGGTGCGATCACCATTGACGGGCAGGACGTGTCAAAGGTCACGCAGGACAGTCTGCGTGCCTCGATCGGTGTGGTGACACAGGATAGCAGCCTTCTGCACAGATCGGTTCGCGAGAACATCACTTATGGTCGGCCCGAGGCGACCGAGGCGCAGCTTGCAGAGGCGGTGCGGATGGCCGAGGCGCAGGATTTCATCCCCGATCTGGCCGATAGCAGCGGGCGGACGGGTCTGGATGCGCATGTGGGCGAGCGGGGCGTCAAACTGTCGGGCGGCCAGCGCCAGCGCATCGCCATTGCCCGCGTGGCGTTGAAGGACGCCCCGATTCTGGTGTTGGACGAGGCAACCAGTGCGCTGGATAGCGAAGCCGAAGCGGCGATCCAGTCGCGGCTGGATGTGCTGATGGCCGGCAAGACCGTCATCGCCATCGCGCATCGTCTGTCGACCATCGCTGCGATGGATCGGCTGGTGGTGATGGATGGCGGGCGCATCGTCGAGATGGGAACCCACGCCGAACTGCTGCGGCAGGACGGATTATACGCGCGCCTTTGGCAGCGTCAGTCGGGCGGGTTTCTGTTGGCCGAGGATGCTGGAGAGGCGGCCGAGTAGTGCAATGCGCGCGCGGATCGGGATCGGGGCACCCCCAGATGCCTCCGGCGGGGATATTTGAATGAAGAAGAAAGGTAGCCAGAACACCCTTGCGTCGCGCGCGGGGCTGGCGTAATCAATCCCCGGCCTGAAGGGGTTTAGCTCAGTTGGTAGAGCATCGGTCTCCAAAACCGAGGGTCGTGGGTTCGAGTCCCCCAACCCCTGCCAGGCCTTTCCGAACAATCTGTACCTGTCGTTTACCCTGCCTTGGGCGGGGCCGACCGAAAAGATCAGCCTTGCAGTTGTCTTGCGCCGCACCGATGCCGGCGGCGTCTTTCGGGCAGGGCGGTGTGATCCCGTGTCAGATCATTTCTGCTTGGCAGCCGCGCAATTGGCCGGCTATGTCCTGCGGGTCAAAATGCGTGGCAGGTTGCCCGTGATCTTTGGTGTGTTGATCCCGGTGTTGATCCAATAGGCGCCACGGTTGATCTGGCCGGGGTCTGATCGGCAGAGCAAGGGGGGCCAATGGGGCTGTTCGTTCATCTGGGAGTGCACAAGACCGCCACCACCCATTTGTCAGATTGTATCCTGGCCGCCGAAGAAGAGCTGCTGGCATCGGAGGTCGTGTTTCTTGACGCCGAGCGCCTGCGGCACCCGCCGCTAAGCCTGCGCGGTCTACTGAGTGATCCTGCTGCGAAGCCTAGGGCGCGCAAGCTTGTGCGTGACATCCTGCGCGGGCTGGCCGCAGAGCACCGCAATCTGATTCTGTCCGAGGAACAGATCGTGGGCCGATTGGGCGGCGGCCGGTTTTTGGGGGCGGCGGGTCAGGTCTATCCAGGGGCTGGCCAGCGGTTGAGCCGGCTGCTGGATCTGCTTGGCACGCGCGACGTGACGCTGCTGCTGGCGCTGCGTTCGCCCGCCGATTTTCTGACCTCGACCTTTGGCGAGGTGCTGCGCCACGACGGACCGCTGCGAATCGAGGACTTTCTGGGTGACTTTGACCCGGTTTCGCTGCGCTGGTCCGAGCTGGTCGCGCGGCTGATGGACCAAAGCGGTGCCGCGCGCATGGTGTGCTGGCGCTATGAGGATCTGGCGTCTGTCAGAGAGGATATGCTGACGATCCTGCTGGGTGCTGATCTGGCCCGTGCGGTCCCGGATCTGCCGCCAACGCGTGTAGGCCTGTCTGACGCAGGCTACCGCGCGCTGCTGCAGCAATCGTCCGGCCAACAGGCAGAGCGCCAGAAGACCGGTGCCATGCTGAGGGCGCATCCCAAACGCACCGCCTCTGATCGGCTGCGGGTGTTGCCACAGGCCGTGCATGATGCCTGCGAGCGGCTATATATCGAGGATTGCGCCCGCATTGCCGCGATGCCCGGGGTCCGGTTGCTGACCGCCAAGGGGCAGGGTTGAAAGCCGCCCGCGCTTTCGCTACATCAAGCCGGTCATTCCAAAGGAGCCGGTCGTGGCCAATCCCGTACAGTTCATCGCGCAGGTCCGCGCCGAGGCCGCCAAGATCACTTGGCCCACGCGGCGCGAAGTCGTCACGACCACCATCATGGTGCTGATCATGGCTGCACTGACCAGCCTGTTCTTTTTCCTGGTGGATCTGGTGATCCGCTTTGGTTTGACCGAAGGGCTGACCGCCATCAGCGGCTGACCGGGGCTTGCAATCATGTGCCGCGGGGGGTATGTCCCCCCGACTTGCCCGGAACGCGGCGTGCATCGATTCGGTATGCGCGCCGATTTCAATTTTGACGGGCTGTTTGAATTCAATGGGTTAGCCGTGCATCCTTGCGCTGCGCCCGCCAAGATCAAGGATCGATAGAGACATGGCAAAACGTTGGTACTCGGTCAGCGTCCTGTCGAACTTCGAGAAAAAGGTCGCCGAGGCGATCCGTCAGGCTGTGGCCGAAAAAGGTCTTGAGGATGAGATCGACGAAGTTCTGGTGCCCACCGAAGAGGTGATCGAGATTCGCCGTGGCAAGAAGGTAACCTCGGAGCGCCGCTTCATGCCGGGTTACGTTCTGGTTCACATGGAAATGCTGGATCGCACCTATCACCTGGTCAACTCGATCAATCGTGTGACGGGTTTTCTGGGCGCGCAAGGCAAGCCGATGCCGATGCGCGACGAAGAGGTGAACACCATTCTGCATCGTACCGGCGATGGCGAACCGGCCGCACCGCGCAACCTGATCCGCTTTGACGTGGGTGAGACGGTGAATGTGACCGACGGCCCGTTCGAAGGTTTTTCCGGCATGGTCGAAGAGGTCGACGAGGTTTCCTCGCGCATCAAGGTCACCGTGTCGATCTTTGGCCGGCCGACGCCGGTCGAACTGGAATTCACGCAGGTCTCGAAGACCGCGTGATTGTGCCGCGGGAGGTGGCACCCACGGGTGCGCCGTACCGCTAAATCGGCCCGTAGGGGTCTGATGATAAAGGAGAAGGCCAGATGGCCAAGAAGATTGTTGGCAGCCTGAAGCTGCAAATCAAGGCGGGTGAAGCCAACCCGTCCCCGCCCGTCGGCCCGGCACTGGGTCAGCGCGGCATCAACATCATGGAATTCTGCAAGGCGTTCAACGCCAAGACGCAGGAAATGACCAAAGGTTCGCCTGTCCCGGTGGTGATCACCTATTATCAGGACAAGTCGTTCACCTTTGAGACCAAGACGCCGCCCGCGTCCTACCTGCTCAAGCAGGCAGCAGGCCTGAAGCCCGTTGGCAAGCGTAACCGCGCCAAGGGCTCGGAAGCGCCCGGTCGTGCGACCGCTGGCAGCGTGACGGTCAAACAAATTCGCGAGATCGCCGAAGCCAAGATGGCTGACCTGTCGGCCAATGATGTCGATCAGGCGATGAAGATCATTGTGGGCTCGGCCCGCTCGATCGGTATCGAGGTGAAAGGGTAAGTCATGGCAAAGATGTCGAAAAACAAGACTGCCGCCCGCGCCGCATTCGAAGGCAAGGCGAACCTGTCGGTTGCCGAGGCCGTGAAGCTGGTCAAGGATAACGCCAGGGCGAAATTCGACGAAACGGTCGAAATCGCACTGAATCTGGGCGTCGACCCGCGCCATGCTGACCAGATGGTCCGTGGCGTTGTGACCCTGCCGGCTGGTACTGGTAAAGATGTTCGCGTCGCTGTTTTCGCCCGTGGCCCCAAGGCTGACGAAGCGAAAGAGGCTGGTGCCGATATCGTTGGTGCCGAGGACCTGATGGAAACCATCCAGGGCGGCACGATCGACTTTGATCGCTGCATCGCGACCCCCGACATGATGCCGCTGGTCGGCCGTCTGGGCAAGGTGCTGGGCCCGCGCAACCTGATGCCGAACCCCAAGGTCGGCACGGTGACCATGGATGTTGCTGATGCCGTCAAAGCCGCCAAGGGCGGTGAGGTTCAGTTCCGTGCCGAGAAGGCTGGCGTTGTCCATGCCGGTATCGGCAAGACCTCCTTTGCCGAAGACAAGCTGGCCGAAAACCTGCGCGCATTCGTCGAAGCGGTTGGCCGGGCCCGCCCGACGGGCGCGAAAGGGACCTATATGAAAAAGGTCTCGATCAGCTCGACCATGGGGCCGGGCGTGTCGATCGACGTCGCAGACGCGACCGGCAACTAAGAGATTTCGCCTTGCTCCGGTCATGCCGGGGCAGGGTGAATGGCGGGGCCAGACGATCGGCCTCGTCCTGTCCGAGACGGAGGGTGCCAAGGGCCAATCGGCCTGCAGCTTAATTTCCTTCCTGAGATGGGGAAAAGCATTTTTCCGGGCTAGCCTCGGGTGATCTTGACCCTAACGGACCCGAACCTACCCGATCCTCGGGTGGGGAAAGTGAGAGCCGGGGGGAAACCCCCAACTTGGAGTGAAACCGTGGATAGAGCACAAAAAGAACAGTTGGTCGACGAGCTCGGCCAGATCTTTGAAAGCTCTGGCGTCGTAGTGGTTGCCCATTACGAGGGGATGACGGTTGCGAACATGCAGGACCTGCGCGCGCGTATGCGTGAAGAAGGTGGGTCCGTCCGTGTTGCCAAGAACAAGCTCGCCAAGATCGCCCTGGACGGTAAGCCTTGCGCAAGCATCGCCGACTACCTGACAGGCATGACCGTGTTGGCCTATTCGGACGACCCTGTGGCAGCTGCCAAGGTCGCCGATAAGTACTCCAAGGATAACGATAAATTCGTGATCCTGGGCGGTGCTATGGGTGACACGGCGCTGGACCTGGCCGGTGTGAAAGCCGTGGCCGCTATGCCGTCGCGTGACGAGCTTATTGCTTCGATCGTTGGCTGTATTGGCGCCCCTGCTTCGAACATCGCCGGTGCGATTGGCGCGCCTGCTTCGAACATCGCGGGCATCCTCACGACTCTGGAAGAGCGTGAGGCAGCTTGACGCATCCTTGTCCCGTCGAGGGGTTGAAATCCCGACGTTGGAACACAAATTGAGAGAACGGAAAAATGGCTGATCTGAAAAAACTTGCCGAAGAAATCGTGGGCCTGACCCTGCTGGAAGCCCAGGAACTGAAAACCATCCTGAAAGACGAGTACGGCATCGAGCCCGCCGCTGGTGGCGCTGTCATGATGGCCGGCCCGGCTGACGCTGGCGAAGCTGCTGAAGAGAAAACCGAGTTTGACGTCGTTCTGACCGAAGCCGGCCCGAACAAGATCAACGTGATCAAAGAAGTTCGCGGCATCACCGGTCTTGGCCTGAAAGAAGCCAAGGACCTGGTCGAAGCTGGCGGCAAAGTCAAAGAAGGCGCTGCCAAGGCAGAAGCCGAAGAAATGAAAACCAAGCTCGAAGCGGCTGGCGCCAAGGTCGAGCTGAAGTAATCGGCCTTTTGGTCGCATGATTGAGGCAGGGTCCGGGGTTTCCCGGTCCCTGCCGAACCTGTCTTGAAGGGCGGTTTGGGCGGTCAGGCCCGGCAGACCTTCCTTCAGGGCAAGTTCGAGGTTCGGGAGCCGCGCGGTGGGACGCGTGGCACGAATGGAACCTCACCCCTGCATTCGTATGCCGCTTCACAGGGGCCCCGACCTGTGATGCGAGCGTAGACGAAAGGTGACCAGACCTCATGGCGCAAGCTTATGTTGGCCAAAAACGCATCCGGCGTTATTACGGCAATATCCGCGAAGTTCTTGAAATGCCGAACCTCATCGAGGTTCAGAAATCCAGCTACGATCTGTTCCTGCGCTCGGGCGCAGAGCCGCAGCATCAGGATGGCGAGGGAATCCAGGGGGTTTTCCAGTCAGTCTTCCCGATCAAGGATTTCAACGAAACCGCAACGCTGGAATTCGTGAAATACGAGCTGGAAAAGCCGAAATACGACGTTGACGAATGTCAGGCGCGCGACATGACCTATGCCGCGCCGCTCAAGGTGACGCTGCGTCTGATCGTGTTCGATATCGACGAAAACAGCGGCAACAAGTCCGTCAAGGACATCAAGGAACAAGACGTCTACATGGGCGACATGCCCCTGATGACGCAGAACGGTACGTTCATCGTGAACGGGACCGAACGTGTTGTGGTGTCGCAGATGCACCGGTCGCCCGGCGTGTTCTTTGACCACGACCGCGGCAAGACCCATTCTTCGGGCAAGCTGCTGTTCGCCTGCCGCATCATCCCCTATCGCGGCAGCTGGCTGGACTTTGAATTCGACGCCAAGGATCTGGTTTTCGCGCGCATCGACCGCCGCCGGAAACTGCCGGTGACGACGCTGCTCTATGCCCTGGGCATGGATCAGGACGCGATCATGGAAGCCTTCTATGACACGGTCGATTACAAGCTGAAAAAGGGCAAGGGCTGGGTCACGCGCTTCTTCCCCGAGCGTGTGCGCGGCACCCGTCCGGCTTATGATCTGGTCGATGCCGCCACTGGCGAGGTCATCACCAAGGCTGGCGAAAAGGTCACGCCGCGTCTGGTCAAGCAATTGCTGGATTCCGAAAAGCAACTGAACCTGCTGGTGCCGTTCGAGCGCATCATCGGTCGCTTTGTTGCGCGCGATATCATCAACGAGGAAACCGGCCTGATCTATGCCGAGGCCGGCGATGAGATCACCGCGGAATATGACAAAGAGGGCGAACTGAACGGCGGTTTGCTGAAAGTCCTGCTGGACAATGACGTCACCGATATTCCGGTTCTGGATATCGACCACGTCAACGTCGGCCCCTATATCCGCAATACCATGGCCGCCGACAAGAACATGGGTCGCGACGGCGCGCTGATGGATATCTACCGGGTCATGCGCCCGGGCGAGCCGCCCACCGTCGAGGCCGCAAGCACGCTGTTCAACAGCCTGTTCTTTGACAGCGAGCGTTATGACCTGTCCGCCGTTGGCCGGGTCAAGATGAACATGCGCCTCAATCTGGACGCGCCCGACACCCAACGCACCCTGCGCCCCGAAGATATCGTGGCCTGTGTGCGTGGTCTGGTGGAACTGCGCGACGGCAAGGGCGAGATCGACGATATCGACCATCTGGGCAACCGCCGCGTTCGTTCGGTGGGCGAGCTGATGGAAAACCAGTATCGCATCGGTCTGCTGCGCATGGAACGTGCGATCCGCGAACGGATGTCGGGCGTCGAGATCGACACCGTTATGCCGCAGGATCTGATCAACGCCAAGCCGGCTGCGGCTGCGGTGCGGGAATTCTTTGGTTCCTCGCAGCTGTCGCAGTTCATGGACCAGACCAACCCGCTGTCCGAAGTGACGCACAAACGCCGCCTGTCGGCGCTTGGGCCGGGCGGTCTGACCCGCGAACGTGCAGGCTTCGAGGTGCGCGACGTTCACCCGACCCACTATGGTCGGATGTGTCCCATTGAAACGCCGGAAGGTCAGAACATCGGTCTGATCAACAGCCTCGCGACCTTTGCCCGCGTGAACAAGTATGGCTTCATCGAAACCCCGTACCGCAAGGTGATCGAGGGCAAGGTGACCGACGACGTGGTCTATATGTCCGCGACCGAGGAAATGCGTCACACCGTGGCGCAGGCCAACGCGCAGCTGGACGATGATGGCAAGTTCGTGAACGAACTGGTCAGCACCCGTCAGTCGGGCGACTTCATGCTGAACCCGGTCGATGCCGTTGATCTGATCGACGTGTCGCCGAAACAGCTGGTCTCGATCGCTGCCGCGCTGATCCCGTTCCTGGAAAACGACGACGCCAACCGCGCGCTGATGGGCTCGAACATGCAGCGTCAGGCCGTGCCTCTGCTGCGTGCCGAAGCTCCGTTCGTTGGCACCGGGATGGAGGCCATCGTGGCCCGCGATTCCGGTGCTGCGATCATGGCGCGCCGCAGCGGTGTGATCGATCAGGTCGACGCGCAGCGTATCGTTGTGCGCGCGACCGAAGATCTGGGCGCGGGCGATGCCGGCGTGGACATTTACCGTCTGCGCAAGTTCAAACGCTCGAACCAGTCCTCGACCATCAACCAGCGTCCGCTGATCAAGGTGGGCGAGCGTGTGTCCAAAGGTCAGGTCATCGCTGACGGTCCTTCGACCGATCAGGGCGAACTGGCAATCGGTCGCAACGTGGTCGTCGCATTCATGCCGTGGAATGGCTACAACTACGAAGACTCGATCCTGATTTCCGAGCGGATTCACCGCGACGACGTGTTCACCTCGATCCATATCGACGAATACGAAGTGGCGGCGCGCGACACCAAGCTTGGGCCGGAAGAGATCACCCGTGACATCCCGAACGTGGGCGAAGAAGCCCTGCGTAACCTGGATGAAGCAGGTATCGTCTATATCGGTGCCGAGGTGGGTCCGGGCGACATTCTGGTCGGTAAGATCACGCCCAAGGGCGAAAGCCCGATGACGCCGGAAGAAAAGCTGCTGCGCGCCATCTTTGGTGAAAAGGCAAGCGATGTGCGCGACACCTCGCTGCGTCTGCCGCCGGGTGCTTATGGCACGATCGTCGAGGTCCGGGTGTTCAACCGCCACGGCATCGACAAGGACGAACGTGCGCTGCAGATCGAACGCGAAGAAGTCGAACGCCTGGCGCGCGACCGCGACGACGAACAGCATATTCTGGACCGCAACATCTATGCGCGTCTGAAATCGCTGATCATGGGCAAGAAGGCCGTCAAAGGCCCGAAAGGCGTCAAACCCGGTGCCGAGATCAACGAGGATCTGCTGGGCACGATGTCGCGTGGCATGTGGTGGCAGCTTGCCGTTGGCGAGGAAGACATCGCCAAGGAAGTCGAGGCGCTGAACCAGCAATATGACAACCAGAAGAAGGCCCTTGAGGCCCGCTTCGAGGACAAGGTCGAAAAGATCCGTCAGGGCGACGACCTGCCGCCGGGTGTCATGAAGATGGTCAAGGTCTTTGTCGCGGTGAAGCGCAAGCTGCAAGCCGGTGACAAGATGGCCGGTCGCCACGGCAACAAGGGTGTCGTGTCCAAGGTCGTGCCGATGGAAGACATGCCGTTCCTTGCGGACGGTACCCCGGTCGATCTGGTGCTGAACCCGCTGGGCGTGCCGTCGCGCATGAACGTCGGGCAGATCCTTGAAACCCATATGGGTTGGGCATCGCGCGGTCTTGGTATCAAGATCGACGAGGCGCTGGAGGATTACCGCCGCAATGGCGACATGGCCCCGGTCCGCGAGGCAATGAAGATCGGTTACGGCGACGATCTGTATTCCGACACCTTCGAGGGCATGGATGACGAGCGCCTGGTCGAGCACGCTGACACCGTGCGCTCTGGTGTTCCGATTGCCACGCCTGTCTTCGACGGCGCCAAAGAGGTCGATGTCGACGATGCGCTGCGTCGTGCGGGCTTTGACACCTCGGGTCAGTCGGTCGTCTTCGACGGTCGTACGGGTGAACAGTTCACCCGTCCGGTCACGGTTGGCATGAAATATGTCCTGAAGCTGCATCACCTTGTCGATGACAAGATGCACGCTCGCTCGACCGGTCCGTACAGCTTGGTCACGCAGCAGCCGCTGGGTGGTAAGGCGCAGTTCGGTGGTCAGCGTCTGGGTGAGATGGAGGTCTGGGCTCTGGAAGCCTACGGCGCCGCCTACACCTTGCAGGAAATGCTGACGGTCAAGTCGGATGACGTTGCCGGTCGGACGAAAGTGTACGAGTCCATCGTCAAGGGCGAAGACAATTTCGAAGCTGGCGTCCCGGAAAGCTTCAACGTGCTGGTCAAGGAGGTCCGGGGTCTGGGCCTCAACATGGAACTCCTGGATGCGGAGGAAGAGGAGTAACGGCAACCGCCGTGGGGTGGGGTGTTACCCCACCTCTCCTCTTTCCCGCGCCACTCATTAGGATTTGAAAATGAACCAGGAACTTGCCACCAATCCGCTGAACCCGCTGGCTCCGCCGCGGCAGTTCGACGAAATCAAGATCTCGCTGGCCTCGCCGGAAGAAATTCTGGCCTGGTCCTTTGGCGAGGTGAAGAAACCCGAAACCATCAACTACCGCACGTTCAAGCCCGAGCGTGACGGCCTGTTCTGCGCGCGTATCTTTGGCCCGATCAAGGATTACGAATGCCTCTGCGGCAAATACAAGCGCATGAAATATCGCGGCCTCGTCTGCGAGAAATGCGGCGTCGAAGTCACGCTGCAAAAGGTCCGCCGCGAACGGATGGGCCATATCGAACTGGCAGCACCCGTTGCGCATATCTGGTTTCTGAAATCGCTGCCGTCGCGCATCGGTCTGATGCTGGACATGACGCTGCGCGATCTGGAACGCATCCTCTATTTCGAGAACTACGTGGTGATCGAACCCGGTCTGACGGACCTGACCTATGGTCAGCTGATGTCGGAAGAGGAGTTCATGGACGCGCAGGACCAGTACGGCGCCGACGCCTTCAACGCCGATATCGGCGCCGAAGCGATCCGCACCATGCTGGCCAATATCGACCTTGATGCGACCGCCGAGCAGCTGCGTGAAGAGCTGAAGGAAGCCACCGGCGAACTGAAGCCGAAAAAGATCATCAAGCGTCTGAAGATCGTTGAATCCTTCCTGGAATCGGGCAACCGCCCGGAATGGATGGTGCTGACCGTGGTTCCGGTCATTCCGCCGGAACTGCGTCCGCTGGTGCCGCTGGATGGTGGCCGTTTCGCGACCTCGGATCTGAACGATCTGTATCGCCGCGTGATCAACCGGAACAACCGTCTGAAGCGCCTGATCGAACTGCGCGCGCCCGACATCATCGTCCGCAACGAAAAGCGGATGTTGCAGGAATCGGTCGATGCGCTGTTCGACAACGGTCGTCGTGGCCGCGTGATCACGGGCAACAACCGTCGCCCGCTGAAATCGCTGTCGGACATGCTGAAGGGTAAGCAGGGTCGCTTCCGTCAGAACCTTCTGGGTAAGCGCGTGGACTTTTCGGGTCGTTCGGTCATCGTGACCGGCCCGGAACTGAAACTGCACCAGTGTGGTCTGCCGAAGAAGATGGCCTTGGAACTGTTCAAGCCGTTCATCTATTCGCGTCTTGAAGCCAAGGGCCTGTCCAGCACCGTCAAACAGGCGAAAAAGCTGGTCGAAAAAGAGCGCCCCGAGGTCTGGGATATTCTGGACGAGGTCATCCGCGAGCATCCGGTTCTCTTGAACCGTGCGCCCACGCTGCACCGTCTGGGCATTCAGGCCTTCGAGCCGATACTGATCGAAGGTAAAGCCATTCAGCTGCACCCGCTGGTCTGTTCGGCCTTCAACGCCGACTTTGATGGCGACCAGATGGCCGTGCACGTTCCGCTGAGCCTTGAGGCCCAGTTGGAAGCGCGCGTCTTGATGATGTCGACGAACAACGTTCTGTCGCCCGCCAACGGCGCGCCGATCATCGTTCCGTCGCAGGATATGATCCTTGGTCTCTACTACGTGTCGATGATGCGTGAGGGGATGAAGGGCGAAGGCATGGTCTTTGCTTCGCCGGACGAGGTCGAGCACGCGCTTGCCTCGGGCGAGGTGCACCTGCACGCCAAGATCATCGCGCGGATCAAGCAGATCGACGAGAACGGCAGCGAAGTGATGCAGCGTTTTGAATCGACCCCCGGTCGGATCAAGCTGGGTCAGCTGCTGCCGCTGAACGCCAAGGCGCCCTTCGAACTGGTCAACAAGCTGCTGCGCAAGAAAGACGTGCAGTATGTCATCGACAACGTCTACCGCTATTGCGGTCAGAAAGAGGCGGTGATCTTCAGCGACAAGATCATGGGTCTGGGCTTCCGCGAGGCGTTCAAGGCTGGCATCAGCTTTGGCAAGGACGACATGGTGATCCCCGACAACAAGTGGGGCATCGTGGGCGAAGTCCAGGATCAGGTGAAAGAGTTCGAACAGCAATATCTGGACGGTCTGATCACCCAGGGCGAGAAGTACAACAAGGTCGTCGATGCCTGGTCGAAATGTAACGACCGCGTCACCGACGCCATGATGTCCACCATCTCGGCCACCAAAATCGACGAGAACGGCGCCGAAATGGAACCGAACTCGGTCTATATGATGGCGCACTCCGGTGCTCGTGGTTCGGTCAGCCAGATGAAACAGCTGGGCGGCATGCGCGGCCTGATGGCCAAACCGTCGGGTGAGATCATCGAGACGCCGATCATCTCGAACTTCAAGGAAGGTCTGACCGTTCTTGAATACTTCAACTCGACCCACGGCGCCCGGAAGGGCCTGTCGGACACCGCGTTGAAGACGGCGAACTCGGGCTATCTGACCCGTCGTCTGGTCGACGTGGCACAGGATTGCATCGTGCGCGAGCATGACTGCGGCACCGACCGCGCGATCACCGCGACGGCTGCTGTCAATGACGGTGAGGTCATCTCGCCTCTGGGCGAGCGTGTTCTGGGTCGAACTGCGGCCGAGGATGTGCTGGTTCCGGGTGGCGATGAAATCATCGTTCGCGGCGGCGACCTGATCGACGAGCGCAAGGCAGACGAGATCGAAGACGCCGGCGTCCAGTCGGTTCGCATTCGCTCGGCTCTGACCTGCGAAAGCGAAGATGGCGTTTGCGCGATGTGCTATGGTCGTGACCTTGCACGCGGTACGCTGGTCAATATCGGTGAAGCTGTCGGCATCATTGCCGCGCAGTCCATCGGTGAGCCCGGCACGCAGCTGACGATGCGGACTTTCCACATCGGCGGTATTGCGCAGGGTGGCCAGCAGTCGTTCATCGCGGCCAACCAGGAAGGTACGGTCGAATTCGAGAACCCGAACGTGCTAGAAAACGCCAATGGCGAGCCGATCGTGATGAGCCGCAACATGCAGCTGCACATCAAGAACCCGCAGGGCGAACCCGTGGCCAGCCACAAGCTGTTCTATGGCTCCAAGCTGTTCCTCAAGGATGGCGATGCGGTCATTCGTGGCCAGAAGATGTTCGAATGGGACCCCTATACCCTGCCGATCATCGCCGAAAAGGCTGGTACCGCGAAGTTTGTCGACCTGGTTTCGGGCATCTCTGTCCGCGACGAGACCGACGATGCCACCGGCATGACCCAGAAGATCGTGACCGATTGGCGTTCGGCGCCGAAAGGCAGCGATCTGAAGCCCGAGATCATCATCGTAGGCGAAGATGGCGAGCCGATCCGCAACGACAACGGCAACCCGGTGACCTATCCGATGTCGGTGGACGCGATTCTGTCGATCGAAGAAGGTCAGCAGATCAAGGCCGGTGACGTGGTGGCACGTATCCCGCGCGAAGGCGCCCGGACCAAGGACATCACCGGTGGTCTGCCGCGTGTGGCCGAACTGTTCGAAGCCCGTCGTCCCAAGGATCACGCCATCATCGCCGAAATCGACGGCTATGTGCGCTTTGGCAAGGACTACAAGAACAAGCGCCGCATCAGCATCGAGGCCGCCGAGGAAGGTCGCGATCCGGTCGAATACATGGTGCCGAAAGGCAAGCACATCCCGGTGCAGGAAGGCGACTTCGTGCAGAAGGGTGACTACATCATGGACGGCAACCCTGCGCCGCACGACATCCTGCGGATCATGGGGATCGAGGCTTTGGCCGACTATCTGATCGACGAAGTGCAAGATGTGTACCGACTGCAGGGCGTCAAGATCAACGACAAGCATATCGAGGTGATCGTGCGGCAGATGCTGCAGAAGATCGAGATCCTCGACAGCGGGGACACCACCTTGCTGAAAGGCGAAAACGTTGATCGCGACGAGTTCGACGAAGAGAACGCCAAGATCGAAGCCAAGGGCGGCAAGCCTGCCTCGGGTGAACCGGTTCTGCTGGGCATCACCAAGGCGTCGCTGCAAACCCGCAGCTTCATCTCGGCGGCGTCCTTCCAGGAAACGACCCGCGTGCTGACCGAGGCTGCCGTTCAGGGCAAGCGCGACAAGCTGGTCGGGTTGAAGGAAAACGTCATCGTTGGCCGCTTGATCCCAGCCGGTACGGGTGGCGCCACGGCTCGCGTGCGCCGCATCGCGACCGAGCGTGACCAAGAGGTGATCGACGCCCGCCGCGCCGAGGCCGAAGCCGCTGCCGCATTGGCTGCGCCCGAGGTCGAAGAAGTGGTCGACGTGTCGCTCGCAGAGACTTCGAACGAGGAATAAGCATTTCCTTCGGGATATGTTGATGGGGCCGGGCGGAAACGTCCGGCCCTTTCCATTGGGCGCGACGGGCGCGCGATCTTGACGCTCTGCCTGTTTCTAAGCTCGCGCTTATAACTGTGGGAACCAGCCTTCGCTTGCTTGACAGATTATCTGCCCAGGTCTTAGCGCTGCGCCTTCGGGCCAGTGCGAAAGGGCAAACAATGCGACAGGCAGTCAATCAACGGATACGGATCAATATTCTTCGAGTATCCTTTCTCTTGCTGGTACCGATCATCCTGTTCGTGCGGCCGCATATCGCGCTGGAGGGCATCGGCCACGAGGTCATCGAGACGGTCGGCACGCTGCTGCTGATCGCCGGCGTTCTGGGGCGGTTCTGGTCGATCCTCTATGTCGGCGGCGTCAAGAATGCCGAGGTGATGCAGGACGGCCCCTATTCGATGACACGAAACCCGCTTTATGTCGCATCGACCGTCGCGGCCTTTGGCATCGGATTGATGCTGGGCGCCTTTGGCTTTGCGCTGCTGCTGGGCGGGGTTGTCGGCGGCGTCCTTTATATCACTGCCCGTCGGGAATCGGCCTTTCTCGAGGCCCATTTCGGTGCGGTATATCGCGACTATGCAGACCGCGTGCCCTTCTTCTTTCCCGATCCGCGTCTGTTTCGCAGCAAGACCGAGGTGACATTCCGCACCAATGCGCTGCGTCGCAACCTGTTCGATGCGATGGTCTTTCTGTCCTTCATCCCGCTGGTCGAACTGATCGACAGCTTCAAACTGCATTTCGGGTGGTCGCTGCCGGGTCTGTGGTAAACTGCGTCGCTGACGGGCTTTCTTTCTGTTCGATCACGGCGTAGTCGGGCTGTATCGCACAGCGTCGAAGGCCATTGCAGCAATGCGGACACCTATCATTTCCCCGTCACGTCGCGCGCGCCCGCCCGCGATCACACCCGAGCCACTCGGCCCCGGCGACAACCTGCGCGGTGCGGGCCTGATGTGCGTAGCTATGGCCGCCTTTACCTGCAACGACACCGCGATGAAATTCGTGGCGCAGGATTTGCCACTGTACCAGTCGATCACGCTTCGTGGCGTGGTCGTTCTTGTCGGGCTGTGGCTGCTGGCGGCGCGCAAGGGCGGGCTGCGGCTGACCGTCCCGCGGGCGGATTACGGGCTGCTGAGCCTGCGCACGATCGGCGAAGTGGCCTCGACGGTGCTGTTTCTGAACGCCTTGCGCGTGATGCCCATCGCCGATCTGTCCGCGATCATGCAATCGCTGCCGCTGATGGTGATGCTGGCCGCGGCGGTGGTCTTTGGCGAAAGCCTGGGGTGGCGGCGGCTGTTGGCGGTCGGCGTGGGTCTGGTCGGTGTGCTGATGATCCTGCGGCCGGGCAGCGGGACCTTTGGCATCTGGTCGCTGGTCGCATTGGGATCGGTGGCGGGGGTTGTGCTGCGCGATCTGGCAACCCGCCGTTTCAGCCGTGCCGTGACCTCAACGACCATCGCCTTCTACGCGGCGCTGTCGGTCACCCTTAGCGCCGCGGTGATGAGCATCTGGGAGGGGTGGCAGATGCCAGAGCCGCTGCATATCCTGCTGCTGGTCCTGGCTGGTGCATTCATCACCATCGGCTATCTGGCTGCCGTGGCGACGATGCGGGTGGGCGAGATTTCCTATGTCGCCCCGTTCCGCTATACCTCGCTTATCTGGGCAATCGTGCTGGGGCTGCTGGTCTTTGGCGAGATGCCGGACCTCTGGACCTGGGCCGGATCGGCGCTGGTCGTCTCGGCTGGCATCTATTCGATCTGGCGCGAGGCCGCGCTGAAGAGAAGGCAGAGAGCATGAAAATCCAGATGCTGGGGCTGATGCGGTTTTCCTATGTCGGCCTGCGCGGATATCAAAAGGAACACGCCACCGTCGAGGAACGGCGCGCGTTTCTATACGACGCTGACAGGCTGGAACGGCGCTGGTTCTGGTTTGAAAACGTCGCCTTGCCGGCCTGGCAGGCGCAGACCGATCCGGATTTCACACTGGTCATCATGACCGGACCGGACCTGCCCGAACCCCATCTGTCGCGCCTGCGTGAGATCGTGGCAGCGACACCGCAATTCCGGCTTGAACTGGTCCCCCCGATGGAACGCCACCTCGACGCCTGCATGACGGCAATCCGGGACCATATCGACCGGGATGTGGATGTCGTCGGGCATTTCCGCCACGACGATGATGATGCGGTGGCGCTGGATTACATCGAATCTGCGCGGTCCGATTTCGCGCCCGTCTTTGATCTGTGGCAGGTCGACCGCAAGCTGTCACTGGACCATTCGCGCGGGCTGATGGTCAAGGTCACCCCGCGCGGGCTGCAGATCACACCGAGGATCTGCCACAATATGGGCGTGGCGCTGACCGTCTTTCTGGGCCCCGAACGCGATGCGACGGCGGTGCATTTCAACCATACCAAGCTGGCGCTCTGGATGCCCGGCGTCAGCGTGGCGCAACCGCTGATGTTCCTGCGGCTGATGCATGATGACGGCGACTCGGGCTCGCTTGGTGCGGGTTATCCCTGGGAGGCTGATCCCGACACCCTGCCGCAGCGAATGCGTCGCCGCTTTGGCCTGGATCACGCCCTTCTGGATGCCGCCGCGCGCCGCTTTTCTTAAGCCCGGGGCAGGGGATTTGCGAATGGGCCGCCGGTGTGCCGCCCCAAGTTGACACCCTCGGTGATTCACCCTATATGCCGCACACCCGAGGCGGCCGCCTTGGGTCGCCAGAACCTGTGTGGTCATGATCCGGGCCGATTTGCCCCGATCCTCTGGAAGGTAGTCGCGTCCTCCCCACTCAAGGGGTCGGATGCGGTTTGGCATTTTGCGATGGGCGTAAAGTGCCGTCGAGAAGTGGCGTCTTCCATCCGGAAGGCGAGTATTGACAGAAGCAAGACGGGGAACCGAATGCCGACTATTCAACAGCTGATCCGCAAGCCGCGGCAGCCCAAAGTGCAGCGCTCGAAGTCGCAGCACCTTCAAGGATGCCCGCAAAAGCGCGGCGTCTGTACGCGCGTCTATACAACGACGCCGAAAAAGCCGAACTCTGCTATGCGTAAGGTCGCCAAAGTGCGCCTGACGAATGGTTTCGAGGTCATTTCCTACATTCCGGGCGAAAAGCACAACCTGCAGGAACACAGCGTCGTGCTGATCCGTGGCGGTCGTGTAAAAGACCTTCCGGGTGTCCGTTACCACATCCTGCGCGGTGTGTTGGATACCCAGGGCGTTAAAGATCGTCGTCAGCGTCGTTCGAAATACGGCGCCAAGCGTCCGAAGTAAGGAGAGACCCAGATGTCCCGTCGTCACGCCGCTGAAAAGCGCGAAGTGCTGCCCGACGCCAAATTTGGCGATCGTGTGCTGACCAAATTCATGAACAACCTGATGGTTGACGGTAAGAAATCCGTCGCCGAGCGCATTGTCTACAACGCGCTTGATCGCGTCGAAGGCAAGCTGAAGCGCGCCCCCGTCGAGGTGTTCCACGAAGCCCTGGACAACGTGAAGCCCTCGGTCGAGGTGCGTTCGCGCCGCGTCGGTGGTGCCACCTATCAGGTGCCCGTCGAAGTGCGTCCGATCCGCCGCGAAGCGCTGGCAATCCGCTGGCTGATCGCTGCTGCCAAGGCACGCAACGAAAACACCATGGAAGAGCGTCTTGCAGGCGAGTTGTCCGATGCCGTCAATGGCCGCGGTACTGCCGTCAAGAAGCGCGAAGATACCCACAAGATGGCCGACGCCAACAAAGCGTTCAGCCACTATCGCTGGTAATCGGAAGGAAGGCCCCTAATGGCACGCGAATATCCGCTGCAGCGTTATCGTAACTTTGGCATCATGGCTCACATTGATGCCGGGAAAACGACGACGACCGAGCGTATCCTTTTCTACACCGGCAAATCCCACAAGATCGGCGAAGTCCATGACGGCGCCGCGACCATGGACTGGATGGAACAAGAGGCCGAGCGCGGCATCACCATCACGTCGGCCGCGACGACCACGTTTTGGCAGCGTCAGGAAGACCCGAGCACGGAATCGGATACCAGGTACCGCTTTAACATCATCGACACCCCCGGCCACGTTGACTTCACCATCGAAGTCGAACGTTCGCTGGCGGTTCTGGATGGTGCGATCTGTCTGCTCGACGCCAACGCTGGTGTTGAACCGCAGACCGAAACCGTCTGGCGTCAGGCTGACCGCTACAAGGTTCCGCGGATCGTGTTCGTCAACAAGATGGACAAGATCGGCGCTGATTTCTTCAACTGCGTGAAGATGATCAAGGAACGCACCGGTGGTATTCCCTGCCCGATCGCATTCCCGATCGGCGCCGAGGATCAGCTGGAAGGCATCGTCGACCTGATCAAGATGGAAGAATGGGTCTGGAAGGGCGAGGATCTTGGCGCAAGCTGGGTTCGTCAGCCGATCCGCGACGAGTTGAAAGATCTGGCCGACGAATGGCGCGCCAACATGATCGAACTCGCCGTCGACATGGACGACGATGCGATGGAAGCCTACCTCGAAGGCAATGAGCCCGACGAGGCAACGCTGCGTTCGCTGATCCGCAAGGGTACGCTGTCGCTGACGTTCTTCCCGGTCACTGCTGGTTCCGCGTTCAAGAACAAGGGCGTTCAGCCCCTGCTGAACTCGGTCATCGACTTCCTGCCGTCGCCGCTGGACGTTCCGGCCTATATGGGCTTCTCGCCCGATGACGAAACGGAAGAGCGCAACATCGCCCGTCATGCCGACGACACCGAGCCCTTCTCGGGCCTGGCGTTCAAGATCATGAACGACCCCTTCGTTGGTTCGCTGACCTTCACCCGGATCTATTCCGGCGTGATCAAGAAGGGCGACCAGATGTTGAACTCGACCAAAGGCAAGCGCGAACGCGTTGGCCGGATGATGGTTATGCACTCGATCAACCGCGAAGAGATGGACGAGGCATTTGCCGGCGACATCATCGCGCTGGCGGGTCTGAAGGAAACCACCACGGGTGACACTCTGTGTGATCCGGCCAAGCCGGTGGTTCTGGAAACCATGACTTTCCCCGAGCCGGTGATCGAGATCGCCGTCGAGCCCAAGTCGAAAGCCGACCAGGAAAAGATGGGCCTCGCCCTTCAGCGCCTGGCGGCCGAAGACCCGTCCTTCCGCGTCGAAACCGATATCGAATCGGGCCAGACGATCATGAAGGGCATGGGCGAACTTCACCTCGACATCCTGGTCGACCGCATGAAGCGCGAGTTCAAGGTCGAGGCGAATATCGGTGCGCCGCAGGTGGCATATCGTGAAACCATCTCGAACGAAGCCGAGATCGACTATACGCACAAGAAACAGTCCGGTGGTACCGGCCAGTTTGCGCGTATCAAGCTGATCATCACGCCGACCGAGCCGGGCGAAGGTTATTCGTTCGAATCCAAGATCGTCGGTGGTGCGGTGCCCAAGGAATACATTCCGGGCGTCGAAAAGGGCATCAAGTCGGTGATGGATTCCGGTCCGCTGGCTGGCTTCCCGGTGATCGACTTCAAGGTCGCGCTGATCGACGGTGCGTTCCACGACGTTGACTCGTCTGTTCTGGCCTTCGAAATCGCAGCCCGTGCCGGGATGCGTGAAGGTCTGCGCAAGGCTGGTGCGAAACTGCTGGAACCGATCATGAAAGTCGAAGTTGTGACGCCGGAAGAATATACCGGTTCGATCATCGGCGACCTGACCAGCCGTCGTGGCATGGTGCGTGGGCAAGACAGCCGCGGCAACGCGAACGTCATCGACTCATTCGTGCCGCTGGCCAATATGTTCGGCTACATCAACAACCTGCGCTCCATGTCTTCGGGCCGCGCGGTGTTCTCGATGCAGTTCGACCATTACGACGCCGTGCCGCAGAACATCTCGGACGAGATCCAAAAGAAATATGCCTGATTTTGACGGGCGGGACTGTCCCGCCCGCATCACCTGAACATCGAATTTGAGAGGCCAACATGGCAAAGGCAAAGTTTGAACGTAACAAGCCGCACGTCAACATCGGGACCATTGGTCACGTTGACCATGGCAAGACGACGCTGACGGCTGCGATCACGAAATATTTCGGCGATTTCAAGGCCTATGACCAGATCGACGGCGCGCCGGAAGAAAAGGCCCGCGGGATCACCATCTCGACGGCTCACGTCGAGTATGAATCCGACGACCGCCACTATGCGCATGTCGACTGCCCCGGCCACGCCGATTATGTGAAGAACATGATCACCGGTGCGGCGCAGATGGACGGCGCGATCCTGGTTGTGAACGCAGCTGACGGCCCGATGCCGCAGACCCGCGAGCACATCCTGCTGGGCCGCCAGGTCGGCATCCCCTACATGGTCGTCTACCTGAACAAGGTCGACCAGGTGGATGATGAAGAACTGCTGGAACTGGTCGAAATGGAAGTCCGCGAGCTGCTGTCCAGCTACGACTATCCGGGCGACGATATTCCGATCATCAAAGGCTCGGCTCTGGCCGCGCTGGAAGGCCGTGATCCGGAAATCGGCGAGAACTCGATCCGCGAACTGCTCAAGGAAGTCGACGCCTATATCCCGACGCCCGAGCGCGCCGTTGACCAGCCGTTCCTGCTGCCCATCGAGGACGTGTTCTCGATTTCGGGCCGTGGTACGGTTGTGACCGGCCGGATCGAGCGCGGCGCTGTGAACGTCGGCGACGAACTGGAAATCGTGGGCATCCGCGACACCAAGAAAACCACCTGCACGGGCGTGGAAATGTTCCGCAAACTGCTGGATCGTGGGGAAGCCGGCGACAATGTCGGCGTTCTGCTGCGCGGTATTGAACGTGACGGCGTCGAGCGTGGCCAGGTGCTGTGCAAGCCGAAATCGGTCAACCCGCACACCAAGTTCGAGGCAGAAGCCTATATCCTGACCAAGGAAGAGGGTGGCCGTCACACGCCGTTCTTCGCGAACTACCGCCCGCAGTTCTACTTCCGCACGACGGACGTGACCGGCACCGTGAACCTGCCCGAGGGCACGGAAATGGTGATGCCCGGCGACAACCTGAAGTTCGAAGTTGAACTGATCGCACCGATCGCCATGGAGCAGGGCCTGCGCTTTGCCATCCGCGAAGGCGGCCGCACCGTCGGCGCCGGCGTGGTCTCGAAGATCATCGCCTAAGGCTGGTGCCGGTGGGGCCAGCCCCCCACCACACCGCACAAGACAGAAGGGCCGCCCCAAGGGGCGGCCTTTTTTGTAATCTGCCCATCCGCCGCGCAGTTATCCGGGCAAGCGCTTTTTCTTTTTGTCGCTTGCTGTTTTCCATGAGATCAAGGCACCCGCATGACCCAGAGCAGCGTTCAATTCTGCCAACTGGCCCTCAGCGACGCTCCAGACAAACATTTCGTTTTCGAGGTCGATCACCGTCCCGCGCGAGGCGTCGGCAGCGATCCATTCAACCAGTCGCTGCCCGTCTATGTTGATCTGCATATGGTGCGAATTCAGCAGATTATGCCGATAGACCATCCTCAGCCGTGAGCCTGCATAGCTGTCAGGGCCGCCCGACCAGTCTGAAAAATCGTACGTGAACGCAAAGGGATTTTCAGTGCCGGGAAACAGGGCCGCACCGTTGGTAAGCATGTAGGAGATCGCCGTATTGACTTTGTCGGTTGTAAAAAAGAAGCCATATTTTGGCCGCAGATCTGTCGTGATTTGGCGGAAGACCGCCATGATGTTTTCGAACCCAAGTTCGGCTGCTGCGGTGATGGAAAGATCGGTGGTCGGAAACCCGACATCGGTTCCATCATCAACCCCGCCAACCAGTTCGATGGTTTGCGACTCCGCGACAAAGCGAAAATTCTGCGCATGTTGTCCCGCCGCGAACGCGTGCCAATCCATTTCCTTCAACTGCAGATTTTCACCCTGATCGTCTGGCGCTGTCCGAACATTAAACAGCGCCTCCTTTCCTTTAACATGGACGACCTCAAACAGGTTCTCGACAACCGAAATGCTGCTGTCCGCACCCTGCGGGCGCGCGCCGTAAAAGACGAAACTGCTGACAATCATGGAACTGTCCCTATCAACTCATCCAGCGCAAACTTCATGGCCCGCGCGTCATAGGGATGGTCGAGAACAATGACCAGGCCGCGCTGCGTTTTGGTCAAACCTCGCATCGCATCGTTGTTCCTGCTTCTGAGCGATCCGTAACGCTTACCGGTATCCGTCTTCGAGGCAAGCTCGATTGCATGAACCTTGCCATTCCGGTCGACTGCCATGACGTCTGGCCGGTTACGCGAGACGTTGGGTCCTTCGGCAAGATTATAGGATCGATTCATATATATCCGCTCAAACTTACCAGACATCGCCAGTTTGTTCGCGATAACTTCGGAAAACTGATTATGCCCGGGCGTCTTGTCTTTTTGGCCTGTGCCAAAAATTGTAGCCCCGTTCACCTCCCGTCTGGGACAAGGCCTCAACCCAAACGGATCGACCCATCCGTTGGGATCGGCAACATATCCCTGCGGTCGGGCACCCCCTGCAAGTCCAATCGGGTCCGGTGACAGGTATTGCGTTGCCTCTGGGTCGTAATACCGAAAGCGGTTGTAATGCAGGCCGCTTTCTTCGTCATACCATTGGCCCTGGAACCGGATCGGGCAGTCGACCGGGGGGGCGTCGTCATTGGCGGCTTTGCGTCGCAGATCGGCAATATCGCCCCATAGCGACAGTTCGGCCCGCCACGGCACCGCGCTGCCGTCTTCCGAGAACATCTCGCGCGGGGTGCCAAGGTGGTCGGTGACGATGTAATGCAGCGCCTCGTCTTCGATCTGGGCCATCGGGCGGAGGCTGCCCGGCTCGTAGACCCAGTTGCGGGCCTGATCCCAGGCCACCGTGCCATCGGCGGTCATCGGCGCCTCGGCGATCAGCAGGTCGCCTTCCCATTGATAGGCGTAGCCGGTGCCGTCGCTGGTCTGGCGCGCGATGCGGCGGCCCATCGGATCATAGCGATAGCGCCAGTGCTGGCCTTCTGGTGTTTCCAGTCCGACCAACTGGCCCTGTCCGTCCCATCGCATCCGCCAGACGCGCGGCCGAAAGCCGGGCTCTTCGACGCGCTTTTCGATGACCCGACCGCAATTGTCGTGCTCATATAGCACCTTGCCGCGGCTGCGGACGCGGCCTGCCTGGCTTGCAACGGCGTCGCGGTGACCGGCCTGGATCACCTGCATGATGTTGCGCGCCGGATCGTATTCGAACTCTGACAGGATGGTGTCGCCGGCGGCGGTGTCGCGGCGGGTGCGCGTGACCTGCCCGCGATTGTCATAGGCAAAGCCGGCGCGGCCCATGGTGCGGTCGTGCACCTCAATGGCGCGGCCAGCCAGATCCCAGTCATAGCTGCGGTGCATCTGTGCGCCGATGCGGGTCGCGATCTCGACCGGGCGGCCGCGGCCCAGCATCCCGTCATGTGCCTCTTCGGGCAGGCGCGACAGCGGTCCGGCGATCTGCTCGGCAAGGTAGCCCGCGATGTTATGGCCCTGCGCCAGCGCAAAGCCCGCCGGCGACTGGCGCATCGTTTCGAACCCGCGCGGATCGTGGCTGAACGATAGCGCCGCGTGATCGCCGATTTTCAGATCTGTCGGCAACCCCGCCTTGGTCCAGCCAGAGGTCAGATGCAGCACGTCGCCAGAGCGGGCGATCCGCTGACCCGCGACCGAATAATCCGAGGTGATCTCGCGCCCGTTCAGCCGCTCGGCCACGACGCGGCCAAGCGAGTCATAGTCATATTCGACCGTCGCATCGTCATTCTCGGCCCGGATCAAAAGCCCGCGCGGATCATAGGCAAAGCGGGTGACGGCGTCGCCGCCCTGTCGCCGGATGCGCGCTGTCAGCAGAAGGCCGGCGGCGGAATAGTCGTAATCCGTCTGCGTGCCATCTGGGGCGGTCTTGCGGATGACGCGGCCAACGGGGTCATGGCTGTAACGCGTGATCAGCCCGGAATAGTCGCGCTCGCCGACGAGGCGCCCCGCCTTGTCATAGCTGTATTCGTAGCGCTCGCCCATCTCGTTGATGACGGCGCTCAGCCGCATTTCGCGGTCATGCTCCAGCCGGATGCGGTGGCCTTTGGCGTCGACCGTCTCGGTCGGCAGGTCCAGCGCGCCAAACCGGAAATGGCGCGTATCGCCGGTAGGGCCGGTGACCGATGACAGCTGCCCCTCAATATCCCAAGTGACGGCCGAGACAGCACCGTCGGGCAATTCCACCCGGCGGATCGCGCCGCGCGGGTTTTCAGCGCCCCGGCTCACATCATAGCGCGTGGTCGCGCCGATTGCGTCGGTGAACCAATGCAGTCGCCCCTCGGTATCGTGGCTCATGCGGGTTTCATTGCCATCGGGGTCGCGCATCCGGTTCGGGCGTAGTTGCGGATCGTAGTAGATGCGCTGTTGGACATTCCCGGGCAGGTCGATGCGCAACAGCTGACCCTTGTCGCCCAGTCCAAGTGTAGTGACCTGGCCAAGCGGATCTGTCGCGCCGACGATATTGCCGCTGGCGTCGCGGCGATATGTGGTGTGGTTGCCGCCCGCGTCGGTCGTTCCCTGCAACAGCCCGTCGCGGCTGTAATGCCATTGCGTCGTCGCACCATCGGCATCGACCAGCCGCACCATATTGCCTGCGGCATCATGGTCGAACTGTACGCGCCCGCCCAGAGGGTTGGTCAGCGATGTGATATGAAAGGCGCGATCCCATTCGGTCAGCCAGACATGCCCCAGGGGATCGGTCTCGCGCCAGACGACGCCGTCCCCGGTCCAGTCATAGACCGTCACAGCGCCGTCCTGCGTGGTGGCCACCGTGCGCTGGCGTGGCAGGTCATAATCGATCTGCACGCCCATATGGCCGCTATCGGTCCAGGACTTCACGATGCGGTCGTCAGGACCGTATTCGTAATGGACATGCGTGTCCTTGGCGTCATGCCATGCAGTGATGCGGCCGGCGCCGTCATAATCATATCGCATATAGCCGGCCTGCGACGAGGTGCTCTCGCGCAGTCTGCCATCGGCGGTATAGGTCCAGAAAAAGGCGCAACCATCAGCATCGGCGGCATCCAGCAGCGCGCTCTGGATCAGCCCGCCTTCGCTGTGAATTTTCAGCGCGAACCCGTCGGAATGTTCGACCCGGCGCAAGCCGTCCAACCCATAGATCAGCCGGATCCGGTTGCCGTTGCGATCCTCGATCCGCGCCAGCCGACGCACCGTGCCGCCCTCATCGGCGAAGACGTAAAACAGTTGGGCTTGCCGATCATGGATGAACAGATCGCCTGACAGGCGGCCCAACAGCTCTAGCTGTGGGAACCGAAGGTTATAGCTGAGTACGTCATCGCCGGGGGTGTGAAAGACGATCAGACTGCCTTCGGGGGTCTGATAGGTGACCGTTTCGCCCTCGATGCGCAGATGCTGCGCCCATGTGCCCGACCAGCCCTTGCCCTGAATGCCCTGCGATGTGCGCGAATGGCAGCGATCCAGCTGCAACGGAATGGTGCCGGGGATAAGGATGTCGGTGCGCAGGTCGATGAACTGCCCGGTCGCGACGTCCACCGGGTCGCCGCAAGCCGAGCGGCAACTGTTGGGCAAATCGCCGCCACGCGCGGTCGAAGGATCGCCCTTGCGCGGCCCGCCGCCGGGCATCGGCGCGATGTCCAGAAAGATGGCGGTCGATCGAACGATCCGGTTGGCCGTGCCCACATCGATTGGCAGGCTGCGGGCGCTGGTGTCGATGTCGATGACGATGCTGTCTATGCCGTCATTGATGGTGCCGTCGCAGGTGGTCTTGTTCCCGATCCGGGCGATGGGCAGGTTATTGGCAAAGACGGTCTCTGCGCCCTCGGCAACTGCTGATTTGGAATGCTCCTGACAGTCAACCTCGTCGCCCACGCGTGCCACGGGTTCGTTCTCGAAATAGACGTTGGGCGAGCCGTCCTTGATCTTGCCCTTGTTGGTGCCGTATTGCCCGACCGCAGATGCGAAACCGCCAACGAGACCGCCGGCGGCGCCGCCGGCTACCAGGCCGCCCACGATCGCAACAGCCGCGATCCCGCCGGTCGCGACGATCAGCGCACCGGCGGCGACGGCGACCACGGCGCCAACGACGACGGCGCCAAGAATGCCGCCAAGGCTCAGCCCGCTGTTCACATGCGCGATGTCATGGTCCTTGCGTGCGGGCATTTCGCCGGGTGCAGGCAGCGGCACGTAGCCCCGACTGGCCATGAAGTCTGATTGCATGAACCAATGGCCGGCGGCCTCACCGTAAGGCGATGTGAACTTGGCGGCGCGATAGGCGCCATATGCCCCAACGGCCAGCGGCAGGCCCACGGTCAACGCCGCCATGCCAGCGCCACCAGCTGTCGCGCCTCCAATGAGCCACGCCGCACCGCCGGCCTGTGCCGCCGGCAGCAGGACCCCGCCGATTGTCAGCACTCTGCCGACATCTTCGCGTTCCATGAATTCCAGACCGGCGTCCCAGCGTTGATCGCTGGCGCTCAGGGCGTATTCTTCGGCCAGCGCATCGTAGGGATCGGTTCCCGACCTGCCGGAAGAATCGACGGGAAACGAGCCACCGCTGACGGTGCTGCCAACAGTTGCACCCTGTGAAAAACTCATGACAAACGCTTTCCCTTATGCCGGCCCTAGGCTCGGCGCGGCCTGAACGATGCGATGACTTGTTGAACCTGATCGCGCTGCTGGGCGCTGAATTCCTTGGGCATGGTGGCGGTGATCACCAGCGCCCGCTTGCCCGGCAAAAGCGTGGTGATGATCTGATGCATCGGACCCTGCTTGGCCACCCAGCGGCACTCGACCTGATGGGCAGGGAAGCCGCCGACATCGATCTTGTGCTGGGCCTCGATCTTGAAATCCTTCAGCGTTCCTTCGACCTGCTTCATCTGGTCGGCGACATATTCGTCAAAGCTCATGCCCCAGGGGATGTCGTCGCGGGTGACTGTCAGTGACAGGCCCGGTTCGCCGGAACGGCTGGCGGACAAGATATTGATCGACTGGTCTTTCCACTCGACCGGCAGCTCCAGGCTGCCTTCCTGTATGTGGTACATTAGCTGTCCTTGTTCAGGTGGATCATCCCGGCGACCTGATTCAACGTGTTGGCATCGAACGTGATCTGGGTCGCACCGAAATTCACGACGATCGAGGACGTGGTCATCTCGATCTTGCCTTCACCAACCGTCAGGGTGATGCTTTCGGTGCCGGTGATTTCGATCTTCTTGGAATTCTGCGTCATATGGTCTGTCGCAGCCAATTCCATCTTGGCCATGGATTCCGCCTTGATCAGCTCAACGGCTTTCATGGCGATCAATTTGCCGGCGTCCATCGTGATGTTGTGGTCGGCGTTGTAGATGATCTCGCCCTCACCGGCATCGCCTGCATTGGCGGTTTCGGTGATCTTGGTGGCCGTCGCGCTGCGGGTCAGTGCCACGGTTTCGGACAGGTTGCCGCTTTGCACCGCCTTGGTTTCATCGCCGGTCTGCACGGTGATCGAGCGGTCACCGCCCTCGACATAGGTGGACTGGTTGTCCTTGATATATTCTTCCATGTCCTTCTGGGCGTGCATGAAGATCTTTTCGGCGCCGTTCGCATCCTCGAAGCTCAGCTCGTTAAAGCCCGACCCCTCATGCGTCTTGGTCTTGAAGCCGCTTTTCGTCTTGCTGGCGGGCAGGCCGTAGATATTGCCGTTGCTGCCATTGACCACGCAGCCCGTCACGATGGGCTTGTCGGGGCTGCCGTCGATAAAGTCGACCACGACCTCCATCCCGACGCGCGGGATGACCACACCGCCCAGCCCGTTGCCGGCCCAGTTCTGTGCCACCCGGCAGCGCATCGACTTGGCGCCCTCAAGATCCCAGTGGAACCGGACCAGAATGCGGCCAAACTCGTCGCAGTCGATCTCTCCGTCGCCCACGACCACGGCCGTCTGCGGGCCCTCGACCACCGGCGCGGGCGTGCGCTTGGGCGAGGTCATCGGCGCGGTGTCGGGCATCAGGACGTAATTGCCGGTAAAGCTATAGCCGTCGCTGTCCTGCCCGCCCGAACCATAAGCCTCGCTGAGGAAACTGTAATCGGCCTTGAGGCACAGGAAATTCTCGCCGGTTCCGGGCGCGGGGTCACCGCTCAGCGTAAAGACCTTGCCGGCGCCCAGTGACAGACAGTCGCCCCTTGCGCGGTCGCGGCGGTCTTGTCCGCGTTCCTGGTTCATCCGCACCTTGGCAAGGATACGGCCACCTTCTTCATCCAGATAATCGCCCGGATATTCATAGCTTTCCAGCTGACCCATCGCATGCAGGGCATCGCCGACGCGGTCGACCTCCATCGCCGCGGAGGGCGATTTGAAGTTATAGTCGATCAACCGCACGGCACCGGTGGTCAGGTTGCGTTCCGGCGACCATTCCCAGAAATGCTCACCCTCGGCCTGATGATGGCCATCATAGCTTTTGTAGGGGCGCGAGCCGATGGATTCATGAGACATCACATCATCGGTCAGCACCATCGTGTGGTTGCCGGGGGTGTGGCCAAAGTGAAAGCTGATGCCGTGCCGTTCCATCTGGCGGCGCACGAAATCCAGATCGCTTTCGCGAAACTGCACCGTGTATTCAAGCACCGGATAGCTTTCGGTCAGCTTGACCTCGAAGGCCGGATCACCAAGCGAGGCATATTCGCCCAGCACCTGTTCAAGGATCTGAACCACCGTCTTGTTGTGAAAGATCTTCTGGTTCTTGCGGCGACCCGCCAGCCAAAGCCATGGCCGCAACACCAGATCATAGCGGTGCCCGTTCTCGCCAACGCCGGCCCAACGGGTCCTGGTGACGATCCCGTCAAAGACACGCGGCCCCTCGCGGCCCTCGATCTCGACGCTGGCATGGGTGCCGACCAGTTGATCGAAATCGATATCGCCGCGCGTCGCCAGCGCCTCGATGCGATACTCGAACAGATCGTTCATATAGTCCGAGCCATCAAAGCGCAGCAGCGCCAGCTCATCGGGTCCAAGAACGGTCGTCAGCCGACCCAGCCTGTCGGCTTGCTTGAACGGTGCGTTCATCGGGCCGCCCCCTCTTACAATTGAAATCGTACCAAATGCCGAGAGAATGTCATTCTTTGAGGCATCAGGCCAGACCGGGTAACCGGCATGTCGGGGATGATGCAGCGTGGGTTATGTGGCTGAAAAGTTAACGATCTCTTAACGAATTGACGTTAGGGCAATTTGCCCATGCGCGGTTTCGGCGAAATTCCGCCGACCCTGTCGCGCACTGGTTGTCCACCCGCGTTAACCGCCGAAAAGCCGCAGGGCCACCGGTGCGATGATGGCGGTCAGAACGGCGTTGAGGCCCATCCCGATGCCCGCGAATGCGCCGGCGGTTTCGTTGACCTGAAAGGCACGGACGGTCCCGATCCCATGCGCGGCGACACCAACGGAAAAGCCCCGCGCCCGCCAGTCCCGAATGCGCAGCGCGTTCAGCAGCGGGGTCACGATGATCGCGCCGAAAATGCCGGTGATCAGCACCATCGCCGCGGTCAGGGTCGGCTGGCCGCCGATCTTTTCGGCAATGCCGATGGCCACCGGCGCGGTCGTCGATTTGGGCGCCAGCGAGGCCAGGACGGACCCTTCGATCCCCATCGCACGCGCGATCATCAGCGCCGATACAACCGCCACCGTGGAACCGGCCAGCAGCCCCGCCAGCATCGGCAGCGCTGCCCGGCGAACGCGCGGCAGATTGTCATAAAGCGGCAGCCCCAGTGCGACCGTTGCCGGGCCCAGCATGAAATGCACGAATTGTGCACCTTCGAAATAGGTCTGGTAATCGGTATCCGTTCCCCACAGCAGCAGGCCCAGCAGGATCATTGCAATCAGCACGGGGTTGGCCCAGCTTTGGCGGCCGGTTGCGCGAAAACAGGCGTCGCCCAGCAGATAGGCGATCAGGGTGGCGGTCAGCCACAGCAGCGGCCCCTGTTCCAGATAGGACCAGATCAGCGCCGCGTCAGTCATTGCGCTTCTCGGCCTCGGGGTCGGTCGATCCGGTCAGCCGCGCGACGGCGACAAAGGCCAGCGCGCCAGCCGCGATCGCCAGCACGGTGGACCCGGCAATGGCCAGCGCCAGCGCCAGCCCCTGATCGCGGATCAGACCCATATGCGCGACGACGCCGACGCCCGCCGGCACAAAGAACAGCGACAGATGCTGCAGCAGGCCCTGCGATGTCGGGCGGATGCGCTCGGCCAGTGCGGGACGCACCATGCAGGCCGCGACCAGCAGCAGCAGCCCGATGACCGGGCCGGGCAAGGGCAGGCCAAGCCCGCGCGAGGCAACCTCGCCGACCAGCTGAAAGGAAAGAATGACCGCGAGCGTCCAGATCATGCCCGCCATCCTAACCTTATTTGGCGTTGTGGCGACCCCGTTCATCTTGTGGATAACCCTGTGTATCGCGCTATATCTTGCGGTTTATGTTGACTCGTCGCGATGCGCTGCGGACAATCACCGCCAATTGACCGATTCTCGGGGACAGGCATTTGCGTTTCGATCGCCTCAAGCTCAACGGCTTCAAAAGCTTCGTAGACCCTACGGATCTGCTGATCCGTGAGGGGCTGACGGGCGTGGTTGGCCCCAATGGCTGCGGCAAGTCGAACCTGCTCGAGGCGCTGCGCTGGATCATGGGCGAGAACCGCCCCACCGCGATGCGCGGCGCGGGAATGGAGGATGTGATCTTCGCCGGCACCTCGCGTCGCTCGGCGCGCGGCCATGCCGAGGTGACGCTGACCCTCGACAACCGCGATCGTCTGGCGCCGGCGGGTTTCAACGAGGAAGATCAGATCGACATCGTGCGCCGCATCACCCGCGATGCCGGCTCGGCCTACAAGATCAACGGCAAGGATGTGCGCGCCCGCGATGTGCAGATGCTGTTCGCGGATGCCTCGACCGGGGCGCATTCGCCGGCGCTGGTGCGTCAGGGCCAGATCAGCGAACTGATCAACGCCAAGCCCAAGAACCGGCGCCGCATTCTGGAAGAGGCCGCCGGCATCAGCGGCCTTTATCAGCGCCGCCACGAGGCCGAACTGAAGCTGAACGGGGCCGAACAGAACCTGACCCGCGTCGATGACACGCTGGACCAGTTGGCCACGCAGGCGGCGTCACTGGCCCGTCAGGCCCGCGCGGCGGCGAAATACCGCGAGATCGGCGCGGCGCTGCGGCAGGCAGAAGGCGTGCTGTTGTATCGGCGCTGGGCCGAGGCCGATCAGGCGCGCGAGGCCGCAGCCCAGGCGCTGGACGCGGCAGTGCGCGCGGCGGGCGAGGCCGAGATGGCGTCGCGGCAGGCAACCGCGCTGCGCGAACGCGCCGAGACGGGCCTGCCGCCGCTGCGCGAGGAAGAGCAGGTCGCCGCCGCGATCCTGTCGCGTGTCGTGGTCGAACGCGAGGCACTGGACGAGGCAGAGGCGCGCGCAGCCGAGGCGATTGACGCGCTGACGGCACGGATCGCGCAGCTTGACCGCGACATTGATCGCGAAGCCGCGCTGAACCGCGATGCGGTCGAGGTGGTCGACCGGCTGACCTGGGAAAAGACAGAGCTGGAAAAGGCCGGGCAGGGCCATGACGCCAAGCTGGAAACGGCCGCGAAAACCGCCGATGAGGCCGCCGAGGCGCTGCGCGAGGTCGAGGGGCGCCTGGCCGAACTGACCGACGAATCCGCCCGACTGGCCGCGCGGCATCAATCCGCCGAACGTCTGGCGGCTGATCTGCGCGAGATGATGACGCGCGCCGAACGCGCGGCCGCCGCAGCCGAGGAAAACGCAAGCCTCGCGACGCAAAAGGGTCAGCAGGCCGATGCAGCACTGCGCGAAGCAGAGGCGGCACAGACCACCGCGCGCGACCGTGCAGAAGCCTCGGACGCCGCCCTGGCCGCCTCCGAGACCGCACGAGGCAGGGCAGAGGCTGTGGAATCCGACGCTCGGGCGACGCGTGCCGAGGCCGAAGGCGAGGCCGGTGCTCTGGCGGCTGAAATGGCCGCATTGAAACGGCTGGTCGAACGCGGCGGCGCGGGCGGCAAGGCGATCCTTGACCGGGTGAAGGTCGCAAAGGGGTTCGAGGTCGCATTCGGCGCCGCACTTGGTGACGATCTGCGCGCAGGTCTGGCCGAGGACGGCGCCTCGGGTTGGCACCAGCTGCCCGGCTGGGATGCGCCGCAGCCCTTGCCTGCTGCGGCAGACCCGCTGGCGCCGCATGTGAACGGCCCCGACGCGCTGGCCCGCCGTCTGTCGCAGGTCGGGCTGGTTGGCGATGCAGATGCGGCGGCGCGGATGCAGGGCGATCTGGCCCCCGGACAGCGTCTGGTCACGCGCGAGGGCGATCTGTTCCGCTGGGACGGCATGCGGGTGATGGCGGGCGAGGCGTCGTCCTCGGCTGCGCTGCATCTGCAAAAGGTCAACCAACTCTCCGAGATCACCGGGCAGGCCGAAGCCGCGCAGGCCCGCGCCGATACGGCTGTTCAGGCCCATGACGCGGCCAAGGGCACACTGGCCGAGGCCGCCGGTTCCGAGAAATCCGCCCGCGATGGACGCCGTGAGGCCGAGCGCCTGCTATCCGACGCCGCCCGCGCAGCAACACGCGCCGAATCCGATCTGTCGCTGGCCACCAGCCGCGCGGAATCGGCCCGTGCAGAACTGACCCGCCATCAGGCCGACGCCACCGACGCGCGGGCGCGGCTGTCGCAGGCGGAAAAGGCGCTGGCCGATCTGCCCGATCGCGGTGCCGCGGCCGAGGCGGTCGAGAACGCCAAGACCGGGGTCGAGGCCGCGCGGATCGCAACCATGACGCGCCGTGGCGCGCTGGACGAACTGCGCCGCGAAGGCAATGCGCGGATCAAGCGGTTGCAGGAAATCGCCAAAGAGGAATCGGGCTGGCGGCTGCGTCTGGAACAGGCCGATAGCCGCGCGACCGAACTGGCCTCGCGTCGCGACGCGGCGGCGGTCGAACTGGATCAGGCGCAGGCCCAACCGGCTGTGCTGGCCCAGAAACGCGTAACCCTGAGCGACCGCGAGGGGCAGGCCGAGGCGCGTGTTGCAAAGGCGCGCGAGGCGCTGGCCGCGGCCGATCATGCGCTGCGCGAGGCGGCGCATGGCGAACGCGACGCCGAACGCCTCGCCTCGGAGGCGCGTGAACACCGCGCCGCCCGCGAGGCCCGCGCCGAGGCCGCGCGCGATACCGAAAACGCGGCCCGCGCGCGCATCCACGAGGATACCGAAGACAGCCCGCAGGCCCTGCTGGCAAGTCTGGGCTGCGCCGAAACGGACACATCCGCCGCTCAGCTGGAAGACAAGATCGCGCGGCTGCGCAGCCAGCGCGACGCGCTTGGATCGGTCAATCTGCGCGCCGATGAGGACAAGCGCGAGATCGAGGAAGAACACGCCACGCTGGCCGCCGAAAAGCACGATCTGGAAGAGGCGATCCGCAAACTGCGCGCAGGGATCGGCAGCCTGAACCGCGAGGGCCGCGAACGCCTGCTGGCCGCGTTTGACACGGTGAACGCGAATTTCAGCACCTTGTTCACCACGCTGTTCGGCGGCGGCGAGGCCAAGCTGGTGCTGGTCGAATCCGATGACCCGCTAGAGGCCGGGCTGGAAATCATGTGCCAGCCGCCGGGCAAAAAGCTGTCGACCCTGTCGCTGCTATCGGGCGGTGAGCAGACCCTGACCGCGCTGGCGCTGATCTTTGCCGTCTTTCTGGCAAACCCCGCGCCGATCTGTGTGCTGGACGAGGTCGACGCCCCGCTGGACGATGCCAACGTGTCGCGGTTCTGCGACCTGCTGGACGAGATGACCCGCCGCACCGATACACGCTTTCTGATCATCACCCACCATGCGGTGACGATGGCGCGCATGGACCGGCTGTTCGGCGTGACCATGGTCGAGCAGGGCGTCAGCCAACTGGTCAGCGTTGATCTGAAACGCGCCGAGGCGCTGGTCGCCTGAGTCTCTTCCCTGATTTGATTGCCAAGCCTGTTCAAACCGGGCATCCATTGGCCATTCAGTGAAGGACAAAGAATGAAACTGAACGTGATTATCGTGTCGACGCGGCCCGGTCGCGTGGGGAAACCGGTCGGCGATTGGTTCTTTGACCACGCCAGGAACAACCCGTCGGGTTTTGATGAGGTGGTTCTGACCGATCTGGCCCAGGTCAACCTGCCGCTATACGATGAACCCAAGCATCCGCGCCTGCAGGAATACGAACACGACCACACGAAAGCCTGGTCAAAGATTGTGGCCGATTCGGATGCCTTTGTCTTTGTGCTGCCCGAATACGACTTCAACGCGCCGCCCAGCTATTACAACGCGCTGGTCTATCTGTTCAACGAATGGAACTACAAGCCGGCGGGGTTCGTGTCCTATGGCGGCATCTCCGGCGGACTGCGCGCCACGCAATCGGCCAAGGCGATCCTGACCACGCTGAAGATGATGCCGGTGCCGGATCAGGTGGTCATGCCCATGGTGTTCGAACATCTGTCCGATGACGGGCTGAAACCGACAAAGCCGATGATCGAAAGCGCCGATGCCATGCTGCCGGAACTGGCGAAATGGGCGACGGCGCTGAAAACCATGCGCTAGCGCAGGGGGTCGAATCCGCTTTTACATCATCCGTCCGTCCGGTTTAGGATGCCACTCACACAATTCGGAGAAGCCCATGTCGATCGAATCCCGCCTTGCCGAACTTGGTATCACCCTGCCCGAAGCGATGGCCCCTGTGGCGAACTACGTGCCCTGGGTCCGCTCGGGCAACCTGATCTTTGTCTCGGGTCAGATCAGCACGGCGGATGGCAAGCCTTTGACCGGCAAGCTGGGCGATACGATGGATGTCGCGGCTGGTACCGCCGCCGCGCGGTCCTGCGGGCTGGCGCTGATCGCGCAGCTCAAATCCGCGACCGGATCGCTGGACAAGGTGGCACGGGTGGTCAAGCTGACCGCCTTTGTGAACTCCACCCCCGATTTCGGCGATCAGCCCGAGGTGGTGAACGGTTGTTCCGACCTGATGGTCGAAGTCTTTGGTGACAAGGGCCGCCATGCCCGCGCCGCCGTCAGCGCCCCGTCCTTGCCGCGCGGTGTGGCGGTCGAGGTTGATGCGATATTCGAGGTGGAATGAGGTAACGCCATGATCCTGCCTGCTGTCTTTACCCGCTTGCCGCTGGCGCACCGAGGGCTGCATGACCGCGCGCTCCCGGAAAACACGCTGGCCGCCATCGAGGCCGCTGTCGACGCCGGCTACGGCATCGAGATCGACGTTCAGCCCGCCGCCGGCAGCGTGCCGATGGTGTTTCACGACTATGACCTCACCCGCCTGGCCGGCGATGAGGGGTTCATCGCCGATATGGAGGCCGATGATCTCGAAGCCGTGGGGCTTAACAATACCGACCACGGCATCCCGACGCTGGCCGCCGCCTTGCGCGTCGTCGATGGCCGGGCCCCTCTGCTGATCGAGATGAAGGATCAGGATGGCCGGCTTGGTGACCAGATCGGAGAGCTGCACCGCCATGTGATCGATGCGCTGCAGGCCTATGACGGTCCGGTCGCGGTGATGTCGTTCAACCCGCATATGGTCTCGGCCTTTCATGCCGAGGCACCGCAGATCCCCTGCGGCCTGACCACCTGCGGCTTTGCCGAAGACAATTGGCCGATGCTGGACGAGGAAACCCGCGACAGGATGGCCGCGCTGACCGATTTCGACCAGTCCGGCGCGGTGTTTATCTCGCATGACAAGGGTGATCTCGACAATCCGCGCGTCGATGCGCTGAAAGCCCAGGGTGTGCCGGTGCTGTGCTGGACGGTGCGCTCGGAGGCCGAGGAAAGCGCCGCCCGCGAGATCGCCGAAAACATCACCTTCGAGGGTTATCGCCCGCAGATACCGGAATGACCGCGCCGCGCCGGCTGCTGATTACCGGCGGTTCGCGCGGCATTGGCCGCGCCGCAGCCCTGTTGGCGGGCGCACAGGGCTGGTCGGTCGCGGTGAATTACCGCAAGGATCAGGCAGCCGCGGATCAGGTCGTCGATCAGATCACATCGCAGGGCGGCAACGCGACAGCCTTGCAGGCCGATATCGGTGAGGCCGATCAGGTCGCGGATCTGTTCGACCGGGCCGAGGCGGCGCTGGGCGGGCTGGATGCCGTGGTGGTCAATGCGGGCATCGTCGCGCCGGTGATGAAACTGGCCGAGATGCAGGATGAGCGGTTGCAGCGGATGGTGCAGGTTAACCTGCTGGGTGCCTTGTACTGCGCCCGCGAGGCGGCCCGCCGTCTGCCACGCCCCAAGGATCAGCCGCCGGCCTCGCTGGTGCTGCTGTCATCGGCGGCGGCGCGTCTGGGCTCACCCGGTGAGTTTGTGGATTATGCGGCCACCAAGGGCGCGATCGACACGCTGACGCTGGGACTTGCGCGCGAATTGGGCCCTGACAATATCCGCGTCAACGCGATCCGTCCGGGGCTGATCGATACCGATATGCAGGCCGATAGCGGCATTGCTGACCGGGCCTTCCGGCTGGCGGGGAATATCCCGATGGGTCGGCCCGGCACCGCGGATGAAGTGGCCGAGGCCGTGATCTGGCTGGCAGGCGAGGCGTCGCGCTATGTCAGCGGATCAATTCTGGATGTCAGCGGCGGGCGCTAAGGCCCGCCGCGATCCGTTTCTCAAGCAGCGGTGTTGCTGCGGCGCTGACGGTTGTTGCGCCGGGGTTTGCCATAGGCCTGCTGGCCGCCCGGCTTGCCCGAATAGCCCGGCTTTCCGCCGCTGCGCGGGCGCTTGGCGCCGCTGCGACGACCCGGCTGGGCCTGCGCGCCATGGGCGGGCAGGGGGCTGCTGCCGCTGGCGACCGGAATGTCGGCCTTCATGATCTTCTGGATCTGGCGCAGCTGATCTGCCTCGTCGGGCGCGCAAAAGGCGATGGCTTCGCCTTCACGGCCGGCGCGGGCGGTACGACCGATCCGGTGGATATAGTTGTCCGGCGTGTCGGGCAGCTCGTAGTTGATGACATAGGAAACGCCGGGAATATCAATCCCGCGCGCCGCCACATCGGTTGCCACCAGAACGGTGACCGAGCCATCGCGGAACGCCTTGATCGCGCGGTCGCGCTGACCCTGGCTTTTGTTGCCATGGATCGAGGCCGCGTTATACCCGTCAGCCACCAGGCTTTTCATCAGCTTTTCAGCGCCATGCTTGGTGCGTGCGAAAACCAGCGTCAGCGCCGACAGATCCTGCGACAGGATCTCGCGCAGTTTGCCTGGCTTGGCGCCCTTGTCGAGGAAGTGCACCGATTGGGTAACCTTGTCGGCAGCCTTGCCCGGAGGGGCAACCTGAACCCGGCGCGGATCGGTCAGATAGGCGCTGGACAGTTCTTCCATCTGCTTGGGCATGGTGGCCGAAAACAGCATCGTGCGGCGCGGCGTGCCAAGGCGGGGTGCGATTTTGCGCAGGGCATGGATAAAGCCCATGTCCAGCATCTGATCGGCCTCGTCCAGCACCAGCTGGCGCACGGTCGACAGGTCGATCGCGCGACGCTCCATCAGGTCGATGAGGCGGCCCGGCGTGGCAACCAGAACATCGGTGCCGCGTGCAAGCAGGTTGATCTGCCGGCCAATGGACTGGCCGCCCACAACCGTGTTGATGCGCAGCTTGGTGCCAGCGGTCAGCGGGCGCAGGCTTTCGGCGATCTGGTTTACCAGTTCGCGGGTGGGCGCCAGGATCAGGGCCTTGGCGGTCTTGGGATCGGGCCGGCCGGGCTGCTGCGACAAGGCGTCGATCAGCGGCAGGCCAAAGGCCAGCGTCTTGCCGGTGCCGGTCTGGGCCAGGCCCAGAATGTCATGCCCGGCCAGCGCCAGCGGAATCGCTTGCGCCTGAATCGGCGTGGGCTCGGAAAAGCCGGCTTCGGTCAGGGTACGGGTCAGCATCGGCGACAAGCCGATCGTCTGGAAATCTTGCAATATAAGTCCTTTCGCCCGTCGCGACCGAATGGCCGGGGGCTATTGTTTTTGGCAGGCCGCATTCGGGCCTGCGCGCGGGTTATCGCGAGGTCGCATCCAATGGCGGGCATCAGCCCGGACCGGATCGGCCTGGCGTCTAGAACCCTGCGTGATGGGAACCGGGATAAGTCGTCGCTGATGCGCCCGGATGGCGAGTTGCAATCGGCGTGGCTGCCTCACGCGGCAACTCAGCGAACAGGTGCCATCTGGCGGTTGACGGCGCAGTTGTCAACCCGGCTGGCCGCTATTTCGTAAAGTTTGATATATTTGCCAGTGCCCTGCCGGCACCGATTGCCCGACCCGATGCAGTGGGCCGGATCAGGCCAGATGCCGCAATCGGTCCAGCGCGCCCTGCAGGATATAGCCGGCTGCCACCTGGTCGATCACCTCGGCGCGGCGCTTGCGCGAGGTGTCGCCCTCCAGCAGCGCGCGCTCGGCGGCCACGGTGGACAGACGTTCATCCCAATAGCCGATGGGCAACTCGGTCAGCCGGGTCAGGTTGCGGGCAAAGGCGCGGGTCGATTGAGCGCGCGGTCCTTCGCTGCCGTCCATATTGCGGGGCAGGCCCAGAACGATGCCGGTCAGGCCGCGCTCGGTCACGATGGCCAGCAGGGCCTCTGCGTCCAGCGTGAACTTCTTGCGCTTGATCACGGTCAACGGGGTCGCCACCTGCCGCAGCCCGTCACTGACCGCGATGCCGATGGTCTTGGTGCCCAGATCCAGACCGACCAGCCCGCCCACGCGCGGCAGCGCGGTGATGAAATCGACCATCTCTTCATGGATCATTCGGCCAGCCCTGCCTGCTCTGCGCCCGCCTGCACCACGGCCAGTGCCTCGGGCTGATCGGCAAAGCGCGTCTGCGCCTCGTTCCAGATATTGCGGGCGTGGTCGATATTTCCCAGCACCGCATGCGCGCCGATCAGCCGCGCCCATTCCTCGGGCGAGCCGCCCTCTTCGGCCAGCCGTCCCTCCAGCTGGGCGACCATGCCGGCGATCATCTGCTGGCGATCCTCGGGCGACATCTCCTCGGCTGCGGCCATGCCTTCGGCATCGGGGCCGGGCAGGGCGGGGGCCGCAGTGCCGCCTGCGGGTTCGGGCGGCGCGTAATCGGGATCGCCGGCCAGCCAGGCCAGATCCTGGATCGACGCGCGGATGGGCGCGATCCAGGGGGCGTCGGGCGGTCCCTCCGCCAGAAGATCGCGCCAGATCGGAAAGGCGCGGTCGGGCCGTCCGTTCTGCGCCTGCAGCAGCCCCAGCATATAGCGCACCTGCGGATGGCGCGGGTCGGTCTTCAACGCGCGGGCCAGTTCCCGCTCGGCCTCGGCGGTGATGATGCCGCCGGCGGCCTCGGCCATCAGTCCGGCCAGAAAGGCATGGTCCTGCGCCGTGGTGTCATCGCCCTTGACGGCGATCAGATGGTTTTGTGCGGCAAGCGCGGCGTCCAGATTGCCCAGCCGCGATTCGTGCATCGCCAGCAGCGCCAGCCCCTCGGGATCGTCGGGCGTCTTTTTCACGGCGCTGCGCAACTCGTCGATCAGCGCCGCATATTCGGGGTCGATCTCGCCGCGCGCCGGGGCGGGGGTGTCGGCCTGCGCCTCGGCCTGGCTGGGTCGCGCCTCATAGGTCGCCTGCGCCGCCGCGATCCGTTCGGACAAGGGCAGGTCGGGCATGCCGGGCACGCCCTCGCGCTGATACAGCCAGACCGTGCCCGCAACGACCGCCGCCACCGCCAGTGCCGCGCCGATCCGGCCGCTGCCAACGCGCCGGCCGGGCTCGGCCATGGCCAGACGTCGGTCGGCATCCAGCACCTTGCGCCCGATCTCCTGGCGCAGGCGCTCGGCATCCTCGGCGCCGATCACCCGGCGCTGCAGGTCGCGATCGACCTCGCGCAGCTGATCGCGATACACTTGCAGGTCATAGGCCGCGGCTGGCGCGGCACCCTTGCCGGCCGCGTCGCCACGCCACAGTGGCGTCAGGATTGCCACGGCGACGATGGCCGCCATCGCCCCGCAGATAAGCCAGAACAGCATCGTTACCCTCTTCTTCGCCCCGTCCGACCTATCCGCTTTGCGGCACCGGCAAAAGCCCCAAGCCGTTGACAAGGCCGCGATAGGGTGTCGCATTTTGCATGGATATGACGCATCGAGCCTTGAGCCAAAGGTCCGCGCAAGGCAAACATGTCACTGTGCCAAGCCAAGGGGGCGCCATGCCGATTCCTGCGAAATCCGGCCGTTATTCGGTCTTTGCCATCGCGCGCGAGGCCTTGCGCCAGCATCAGGGCTGGAATCGCGCCTGGGCCAGCCCCGAGCCCAAGGACCGCTATCAGGTGGTGATCGTCGGCGCGGGCGGGCACGGATTGGCCACCGCCTACTATCTTGGCAAGAATTTCGGCATCACCGACATCGCGGTGATCGAAAAGGGCTGGCTGGGCGGCGGCAATACCGGCCGCAACACCACCATCATCCGCAGCAATTACCTGCAGGACCCGTCGGCGGCGATCTATAACAAGTCGCTCAGCCTTTACGAAGGGCTGTCGCAGGATCTGAATTACAACATCATGTTCAGCCCGCGCGGCCTGATCATGCTGGCCCAGACCGAGCATGAAAAGCGCGGCTACCTGCGTACGGTCTATGCCAATCACCTGCAGGGCGTCTCGACCGAATGGATCGAACCGGCGCGGGTAAAGGATCTGGTTCCGATCATGAACATCGACGGGCCGCGCTATCCGGTGCTGGGCGGCCTTTATCAGGCGCGCGGTGGCACGGCGCGCCATGACGCGGTCGCCTGGGGCTATGCGCGGGCCTGTTCCGACATGGGCATGCACATCATCCAGAATTGCGAGGTGACCGGCGTCGAGACAGAGGCCGGGCAGGTGCGCGCCGTCAACACTTCAAAGGGCCGGATCGGCTGTGACAAGCTGGCGCTGGTGGTGGCGGGTCATTCCAGCCAACTGGCCGAGATGGCCGGCTTTCGCCTGCCCATCGAAAGCGTGGCGCTGCAGGCGCTGGTCAGCGAACCAATCAAACCCTGCATGGATGTGGTCGTCATGGCCAACACCGTGCATGGCTATCTGTCGCAATCGGACAAGGGCGAGATGGTGGTCGGCGGAGGCACCGACGGGTTCAACAATTTCACCCAGCGCGGATCGTGGCACCATGTCGAGGAAACCGTACGCGCTCTGGTTGAAACCTTTCCCATGCTCAGCCGGCTCAAGATGCTGCGCCAATGGGGCGGCATCGTGGACATGACCGGCGACCGCTCACCGATCCTGTCGACCACGCCGGTCGGCGGTATTTTCGTCAATTGCGGATGGGGCACCGGTGGCTTCAAGGCGATTCCCGGCAGCGGCTGGGCCATGGCCGAACTGATCGCAAACGGCACGCCGGGGGCATTATCGGCGGAATTCGGCCTGAATCGATTTCGGCAAGGGCGGTTTATCGACGAATCCGTGGCCGCAGGCGTGGCGCATTAAATGGGCCGGTTGATGAATGTCAGTTTTCAGGGAACCATAGAGGCGCTGGCCGAATTGAGCGGCGATAGCTTCTTAAAACCAAAAAAGGGATACCCATGGCCGATCAACCGAAAAACAATTCTCTCTGGTTCATTGTCGGCGGCATTCTGGTCGCGGTGCTGGTTCTGTTCTTCTTCATGTCGGGCGACGATGATGTCGCAACGACCGATGCAGGCGGCGACACCACCGTTACCGTTGAAACCGACGATGCAGCCGATGCAGCAGCCGACGCGGCAGATGATGCAGCCGACGCAGCCGGTGATGCGGCCGACGCAGCTGCCGATGCGGCAGGCGACGCAGCCGACGCGACGGTCGACGCGACCGAGCCGGCTCCGGCTTCCAACTGATCTTGCCCAGAGCGGTCGGCAGCTGCCGCACTCGCTCTGGTTGAGAATGTCTTGCAGGTCCGGGGGTGTCATGCCCTCGGATTTCGCATGTCAAAGGGGGGCGTGATGGCGATTGACCAGGGCGCCGCCCAGATGATGCGCGAAGATCTTGCCGCGCTGGACGGCATCTCCGAGAAAAAGATGTTCGGCGGTCTGGGCTATATGCGCGGTGGCCACATGCTGACCGGCGTGGTGTCACATGGCGCGCTGCTCTACCGTGTGGGCAAGACCCGTCAGGATGTGGCGCTGGATCTGCCCGGCGTGTCGATGATGCAGGGCAATGGCCGCACCATGGGTGGTTTCGTCATCCTGCAGGGCGATGCGCAGGCCGATGACGATCTGCGCGCAAGATTGCTGTCCATGGCGCTGGAAAATGCCGCCGAACTGCCCCCGAAGGAGTAACCGATGCTGATGCTGACCTGCCCCTATTGTGACGTTGCTGCCGAGGAAACCGAGTTGCTGCCCGGCGGCGAGGCGCATCTGACGCGCATGGGCCCCGGCAGTTCGGATGAACAGTTCGAATCCTACATGTTCGACCGCGCCAACCCCAGGGGCGTGCATTTCGAACGCTGGCGCCATGCCTATGGCTGCGGCAAATGGTTTCTGGCCGCCCGCGACACCGCGACCTTGCAGGTCTATGCGACCTACAAGGCACAGCACCCCGAAGCGCCCGCCGATGTCATCTCGGCCATTCAGGCCGCCCACCCCGACTGGACACCGAACACATGAGCCAGACCCGTCCCTTCCGATTGCCGCAGGGCGGTCGCCTGATCGACCGCGCCTATCAGGTGCCGTTCCGCTTTGATGGTCGTCACTTGCGCGGATTGCAGGGCGATACGCTGGCCTCTGCACTGCTGGCCAATGGCCAGATGATGATGGGCCGGTCGTTCAAATATCACCGCCCGCGCGGCCCCGTCGCCTCGGGCGCCGAGGAACCCAATGCCCTCTTTGGGCTGGGCCAGGGCGGTCGGTTCGAACCGAACCAGCGCGGCACCACCACGGAATTGTTGCAGGGGATGGTCCTGCGCAGCCAGAACTGCTGGCCCTCGCTGGACGCTGATATCGGCGCGGTGAACAGTTGGCTGTCGCCGATGTTCCCGGCTGGCTTCTACTACAAGACATTCATCCACCCGCGCCCGTTCTGGAAACACCTGTTCGAGCCGGTGATCCGCCACAGCGCCGGTCTGGGCCGCGCCCCCACCAAGGCCGATCCCGACAGCTACGAGCAGGCCTATGATTTCGCGGATGTGGTCGTCGTCGGTGGCGGCGTCGCCGGGCTGGAGGCCGCGTTGAAGGCCGCCAAGGGGCGCACCCGCGTGCTGGTGATGGAACAATCATCGCATTGGGGCGGTCGCACGCCGGTTGATCACACGGGCGGCGAGGCGCGGATCGCGGAATTGCTGGACCAGCTGCGCGCCAAGAAACACGTCACCCTGCGCCGCAATTGCATGGCAACAGGGCTCTACGATCATGGCTATCTGCTGGCCCGCGAGGCGCTGGCCGATCACGACCCCAATCAGGGCATCCCGCGCCAGCGCCTGTGGCGCATCCGCACGGGGCAGGTGATCGTTGCCACCGGCGCGCTGGAACGCCCGCTGGCATTCGCCGGCAATGATGTGCCCGGCGTGATGCTGGCCTCGGCCATGCGCGACTTTATCGTCGATTACGGCGTCGCACCGGGGCAGCGCATCGTCGTGGTCACCAATAATGACGACGCCTACCGCACCGCCCTGATCGCCGCCGAGGCGGGGCTCGAGGTGGCAGCCATCATCGACGCGCGCCCAGATGCCGATGGCGAATTGCCGCAGGCCGCGCGGGCGCAGAACATCCCCGTGCTGACCGGCACCGGCATTGCCAAGATCAAGGGCGGGCGTCAGGTCGAGGGCGTGACCATCTGCGACCAGTCCGGCGAAGGAAAATCGACCGGCGGGCTTGATTGCGACGCAGTGGCCATGTCGGGCGGCTGGTCGCCGGTCGTGCATCTTTACAGCCATTGCGGCGGCAAGCTGCTCTGGGACGAGGATCACGCCATGTTCCGCCCCGATGCCAGCCGCCCGCCGCTGGGCGCGGACGGGCAGGGCAATGTCACCGCAACCGGCGCCGCGAATGGCGATCTGCGCTCCGCCGGCGATCTGGAACGCACCGAGGCGCCGACCATGCCCGTCTGGGTCATGCCCGCTGCGGCGCCCTACCGGATGCGCGCGAAAATGTGGCTGGATTATCAGAACGATGTGAAAGTCACCGATGTCGAGCTGGCCGCGCGCGAAGGCTACGCCTCGGTCGAGCACACCAAACGCTACACCACGCTGGGCATGGCGACCGATCAGGGCAAGATCAGCAACATCAACGGCCTCGCGGTGCTGTCCAATGCGCTGAACCAGCCGATTCCGCAGACCGGCACCACCACCTTCCGCCCGCCCTATACGCCGCTGACCCTGGCCACCATCGCCGCCGATGCACGCGGCGAGGCGTTCCAACCGCTGCGCAAGACGCCGATGCACGCCTGGCATCAGGGCAAGGGCGCCTCTTGGGAACCCGTTGGCCAGTGGCGCCGGCCCTATTGCTACCCGCGCGCGGGCGAAGACCGCCACGCTGCCGTCACGCGCGAGATAAAGGCCGTGCGCAAGGGCGTTGGCACGCTGGATGCCAGCACGCTGGGCAAGATCCTCGTCAAGGGTCCGGATGCGGGCCGCTTCATGGACATGATGTACACCAACATGATGTCCACGCTGCCGGTCGGCAAATGCCGCTATGGGCTGATGTGCAGCGAGAACGGCTTTCTGATGGATGACGGCGTCGTCGCGCGGCTGTCGGATGACACCTGGCTCTGCCACACCACCACCGGCGGGGCCGAGCGTATCCACGGCCATATGGAAGACTGGCTGCAATGCGAATGGTGGGACTGGCAGGTCTATACCGCCAATGTCACCGAACAATATGCCCAGATCGCCGTCGCCGGCCCCAAGGCGCGTGAATTGCTGGGCCGTCTGGGCGGCGATATCGACCTGTCACAAGAGGCGCTGCCCTTCATGCAATGGGCCGAGGGCGAATTGGCCGGCATGCCCGTCCGCGTCTTTCGCATCAGCTTCTCGGGCGAGCTCAGTTTCGAGATCGCCGCACCCGCCGGGCGCGGGCTGGAACTGTGGGAAAAACTGCACGAGGTCGGCACCGATCTGGGCGTGACCCCCTACGGCACCGAGGCGATGCACATCATGCGCGCCGAAAAGGGCTATATCATGATCGGCGACGAAACCGATGGCACGGTGATCCCGCAGGATCTGGGCCTTGGCTGGGCGATCAGCAAGAAAAAGACCGACTATATCGGCAAGCGCGCGCAAACGCGCAGCCACATGACCGACGGTCGCCGCTGGCAATTGGTCGGGCTGGAAAGCGTCGATGGGCAGATGATCCCCGATGGCGCCTATGCGGTCGATGAGGGCGAGAACGACAACGGTCAGCGCAACGTGCAGGGGCGCGTGACCTCGACCTATCATTCGCCGACGCTGGACCAGCCGATTGCCATGGGTCTGGTGCGTCATGGCCGCGACCGGATGGGGCAGGTGATCGAGTTCGCGACCCCGGCGGGGCAAAGCATCCGTGCGCGCATCACCGACCCGGTCTTCTACGACAAAGACGGAGGCCGGTTGAATGGCTGAACCCCTCGCCACCATCACCGCAGCCGAAGGGCTGGGCATGATCACGATCCGCGCCGATCTGGACCGCGCTGGCGATGCCATCGCCGCGGCCGCAGGTCTGGCGATCCCTGAGGCCACGCGCATCACCACCGATGGCAGCCGCAGTCTGGGCTGGATGTCACCGGATGAACTGCTGCTGATCCTGCCCACAGGCGAGACCGCGCAGGCCATCGCCGATCTGGAACAGGCACTGACCGGCGTACACGCGCTGATCGCCGATGTGTCCGAGATGCGGGCGGTCTTTGACGTGACCGGCGCCAAGCCCGAACAGGCACTGGCCAAGCTGTGCCCCGTCGAATTCGCATCCATGCCCAAGGACGGCCTGCGCCGCACCCGCGCCGCGCAAACGGCCGTGGCGTTCTGGCGGCAGAACAAGGGTTTTCGCATCATCGGCTTTCGCTCGACCGGCGATTACCTGCGCCTGATCCTGGAAAACGCGGCCATCGCGGGCAGTGATCTGGACCCGCGCTAGGCGGGCAGGACCGGTTCAGCCCGGCTGCCTGATGGTGGCCGCGCGCCCGGTTGCGCCTGCTGATTGATGCGGATGCGACGCCCACCCCGCCGCAAGCAGGCTAGGTCGCCGCCGCACAAAATGCTACGCTGCCCCGACCGAAAAGGGGTAGGACATGGCTGAACTGAGCATCCTCGTGGGAACGACCAAGGGCGCGTTTCTGGTCTCGGGCGACGCGGATCGCAGCGATTGGCGCGTCAGCGGACCCTATTGCGATGGCTGGCCCATCAATCACATCATCGGCGATCCGGCCAGCGGCACGATCTGGGCCGGCGGCGGCGGCGATTGGCATGGCGCGGGCATCTGGCGATCCGATGACGGCGGCAAAAGCTGGGCGCTGACCCGGCTCAGCAAAGGCATGATGGACGATTGGGCGGCGGATGACGCCGATTTCGCGCAGATGATCGGCTGGACCGATGAACCCCTGCCGTTCACGGACGAGTTCCAGCAGATCTGGTCACTGGGCCTTGTGGATGGGCGGCTTTATGCCGGCACGAAACCGGCACGATTGCTGGTCAGCCAGGATCGCGGCGACAGCTTTGAACGCCTCGACGGCCTGACCGATCACCCCTCATTCGATAGCTGGAACCCCGGTGCCGCCGGGCTGGTCCTGCACACCATCGTCGGCGATCCGACCGATCCGGCGCGCCTGTGGATCGGCATTTCCGCCGCCGGCGTGTTCCAGACCGACGATAGCGGCCAGACCTGGACGCGCCGCAACCGCCTCTCCAACGCGGAAAGCTGCGGTCACCATCACCACCCCGCCGCCCCCCGCGACGGAGAGGTCGGCCATTGCGTGCACAACCTGGTGCGCGCGCCGGGCGATGGGCAGTTGCTCTATCAGCAAAATCACCACGGCGTCTGGCGATCCCCCGATGGCGGCCGCAGTTGGGAGGACATCACCGAGGGTCTGCCCTCGACCTTCGGCTTTCCCATCCATGTCCACCCGCGTGACCCGCAAACGCTCTGGACCCTGCCGCTGAACGGCGACAGCATCGGCCGCTTTCCACCGGATGCCGCCGCTGCCGTCTGGCGCTCGTCCGACGGCGGGCAAAGCTGGCAGGCGCAGCGTGACGGGCTGCCCCAGGCCGCATGCTACTTTACCGTGCTGCGACAGGCGATGGCCGGTGACCGCCGCGATCCGGCAGGCGTCTATTTCGGCACCAATAGCGGCTCTGTCTTTGCCACGCGCGATGAAGGCAACCACTGGTCCGAGATCGCCCGCCACCTGCCCACGATCCTGTCCGTCGAGGTGCTCGACCGCGCCTGAGCCTGCTCTGTCGGCCAAAAACCCCGCAGGCAGCGCGCGCCGGCATCGTCCAAAGGGTGCAGACGGCCATTTCTGCAGCCCCCAAATGGAACCGCGCTTCGGCCCTTGCGTTGATCTGCCGAATGCGGGACTTTGCGCCCGACACTGCGAAATCCCACTGAAAGGACAGGAAAATGGCTTTTAAGCTTCCCGATCTTCCCTATGCCCACGACGCACTTGCCTCGGCTGGCATGTCCAAGGAAACGCTGGAATATCATCACGATATTCACCACAAGGCCTATGTAGACAACCTCAACAAGGCGATTGACGGCACCGAATGGGCCGATAAATCGCTCGAGGAAATCGTCACCGGCAATTTCAAGGACGGTGCGGTTGCGCAGAATGGCATCTTCAACAATGCCAGCCAGCATTGGAACCACAGCCAGTTCTGGGAAATGATGTCCGGTGAGGCCAATGCAATGCCGGGCGAGGTGGAAAAAGCCCTGAACGACGCCTTTGGCTCGGTCGCCAAATTCAAGGAAGAATTCAGCGCCGCCGGCGGCGGTCAGTTCGGTTCGGGCTGGGCCTGGCTGGTGAAGGACAAGGATGGCAGCCTCAAGGTCACCAAGACCGAAAACGGCGTCAACCCGCTGTGCTACGGCCAGACCGCGCTGCTGGGCTGCGATGTGTGGGAACACAGCTATTACATCGACTTCCGCAACAAGCGTCCGGCCTATCTGACCAACTTCCTCGACAAGCTGGTCAATTGGGAAAACGTCGCCTCGCGCATGTAAATGCCGACCAGACGCACTGTTCTGCGGGGCCTGCTGGGACTGTTCCTGGCAGGCCTTTTCGTATCGGCCTGGGCGTTCTTCATCGAACCGGCCCTGCGCCTGCGGGTCAAACGTCACCGCATCACCCGCGACGACTGGACGGCGGCGCCCCTGCGCATCGCGGTCATCGCCGATCTGCATGTGGGCGAGCCCTTCGTGACCCTGCGGCGCGTGGAAAAGATCGTCGCCCGCACCAATGCGCTGAAACCCGACCTGATCGTCCTCTTGGGCGATTACGCGGCGGGGCATCGCTTCATCACCAAGCCGCTGGCGATTGCCGATGTCGCACCGCGCCTTGCTCGGCTGACCGCGCCGCAGGGCGTTTTCGCGATTCTCGGCAATCATGACTGGTGGGACGACCGGGCCGCCCAAAAGCGCGGCGGCGGACCTAATCTCTATGCCACCGCGCTAGAGGAAAACGGCATCCCGGTCCTGTCCAACCGCGCAATCCGGCTGGATCAGATCTGGCTGGCCGGGCTTGAGGATCAACTGGCGATTCTCGGCGGCGCGCGCGGGCTGATCGGGCTGGACGATCTGGCGGGCACCATGGCCCAGATCGGCGCGGATGGCGCGCCCGCCATCCTGCTGGCGCATGAGCCTGACATCTTTCCGCAGGTGCCAGACCGCATCGCGCTGACGCTCTCGGGTCATACTCATGGCGGACAGGTGCGATTATTCGGCTGGTCGCCGGTGGTCCCGTCGCGCTATGGGAACCGATACGCCTATGGCCATGTTAAAGAACAGGGGCGCGATCTGGTCGTATCGGGGGGCATCGGTTGTTCGATAGCGCCCGTGCGGCTGGGGGTCACGCCCGAGATAACCTTGATCGAGATTACGGGGACAGCATGAAACCACCATCAAGACGCAAAAGCATTCTGCCCAGCCTGGGTCTGGCTGGTTTGGCCGGGTTGGCTGCCTATGCGCTGTGGTGGGAACCCGCGATGATGCTGCGCGTCGTGCGCTGGCGGGTCGAACTGCCCGAATGGCGCGGCCGTCGCCCGCAACGTCTTGTGATCATCAGCGATCTTCATGCCGGCTGGCCGCATATCAGCCTGAACCGGGTCAGCCGAATCGTCGACCGGGCCAATTCGCTGCAACCCGATGTGGGCATCCTGCTGGGCGATTTCAGCGCCGCGCATCCCTTTACCCTTGGTGGCACCGGCAAGCGTGAGATCATCGCACGTCTGACCGCCCTGGACGCGCCGGGCGGGAACTGGGCTGTGGTCGGCAATCATGACTGGTGGCAGGACAAAGAGGCGCAGGCACGCCGTCAGGGCCCGATCGAGGCCGAGCTTGAACTGGAACGCGCCGGCATCCCCGTTCTCGACAACAAATCCGTGCGCATTGGCGGTCAGGACGGTTTCTGGCTGGCCGGCGTGGGCGAACAGCGCCCCTTTGACGAGGGGCCGGACAGTGTCGGCATGGACGATCTGGACCTGGCGCTGGATGATGTGACCGATGACGCGCCGGTGGTGCTGCTGGCCCATGAGCCCGATCTTTTCGACCATCTGGGCAAGGCCCGGCGCCGCGTGTCGCTGACCCTGTCGGGGCATACGCATGGCGGGCAGGTCCGCATCGGGGGCGGTGCGCCGCTGATCATGGCCTCGGATAACGAGAAATGGTCCTGGGGCCGCTATGACGACGACGATGGCCGGGTGCTGGTCGTCTCGGGCGGGATCGGCTGCTCGGTCCTGCCGATGCGGCTTGGTGTGCCGCCCGAAATCACCGTGGTCGATCTGGCGCCGCCTTCGCCCGGTGCCGACGAAGAGGCCGCCGAAGCCCGAGAGCGCTTTGACGATCTGCGCGATCAGGGCAAGATGGAGACCGGCCCCGAAAACTGACACGCCGCTCACGACAGCTTGCCATTGGCAAAACCGGCCATCACCGTGTAAGAGCATTTCCGCTAGGCAAATGACGGAAATGCGGCGATGGCCAATGAAAATGACAGCTTTATCGACGAAGTGACCGAGGATCTTCGCCGCGACCGGCTCTTTGGCCTGTTCCGCCGCTATGGCTGGATCGCGATTGCGCTGATTCTGGCCATCGTGATCGGCGCGGCATGGCGCGAATACAGCATCGCACAAGCCAACAGCGCCGCGCAGGAGTTCGGTGATTCCATCGTCGCCGCCGAAGCGGCAGGCGATCCTGCTGCGGCTCTGGGCCAGATCGAGGGATCAACCGCCAGCCAGGACGCGCTGGCGAGCCTGTTGCAGGCCAATGCGCTGGCCGCCGCCGATCAGGGCGATCAGGCGGGCGAACAGCTGGACGTGGCGGCAGCGGCACTTGGCGATGACGATACCGTCCTGCGCGACCTTGCACGGCTCAAGCAGGTGATGGTGCTGGGCCCCGATATGGACCCGATGCAGCGCGACCAGATCCTGACACCGCTGGCCCAACCGGGCGCGCCGTTCGAGCTGCTGGCACTGGAACAACAGGCCGTGGCGCTGGTCGGCGCGGGCCGCAACGAGGACGCCGTGGCGCTGATCCGGCAGATCCAGCAAAAGGATGGGCTGAGCGAAGGCTTGCGTCGCCGCCTGTCCGAGATGATGATCGCCATGGGTGTCGAGCCCGAACCGACAGACACGACCCCCGCCACCAACTGATCGCAAGACAGGGCGGGCCGGGGGTCCAATAGAATAGCCAGACCGGCACTGATGATCCGGCTGATCAGGGAAAGAGGGAAGTCCAGGATGACCACCACGACGCGCAAACCCAAGGTCGGCGTTCTTACCCTGTCACTGGCCGCGACGCTGCTGCTCTCTGCCTGCATCGAGCGGGAATATATCCTGCCCGGTCAGCGGCTGGACCCGATGGCCGTAAATTCCCCCGATGGTCCCGCCGTGGTCACGCCCGCGCGCGTGGCGGCCACCGCCATCGCCTTGCCGCCCATGCGCGGCAATGCCGATTGGACGCACCGCGCCGGCAATGCCGAACAGATGCCCGGCCATGTCGCCCTGGGCGCCGGCACCAGCCGCATCTGGAGCGCGGATATCGGCCAGGGCGATGATCGCCGGCACCGGATCACCGCAGACCCGATCGTCGCCGCAGGCATGGTCTTTACGCTGGACAGCCGCGCCCGCGTCACCGCGACCTCGGTCGCCGGTGGCCGCGTCTGGTCAACCGATGTCAAACCCACGACCGAAACCGGCGACAGCGCCTCGGGCGGTGGCGTCTCGTACGAGGCCGGGCGCGTCTTTATCACCACCGGCTACGGCGAACTGGTCGCGCTGGACGCACGCACCGGCGGGCTGCTGTGGCGTCAGCGGGTGAATGCCTCTATCGGCGGCGGACCTGCCGTGCAGAACGGCGTGGTCTATGTGGCCGCCCGCAATTCGACCGGCTATGCCGTGCGCGCCGAGGATGGCAGGGTGCTGTGGGAAACCTCGGGCAACACCTCGTCATCCAGCGTCATGGGCGTGGCCTCGCCCGCCGTTTCCGGCAATACCGTCGTCTTTCCGTTCCCCTCGGGGCAATTGCTGGCGGCTGACACCCAAAGCGGCCTCAGCAACTGGACCGCACAGGTCGCAGGCATCCGCGTGGGCCGCGCCATCGCCAATGTGCGCGACGTGACCGGCGATCCGGTGATCGCCGGCGGCACGGTCTATGCCGGCACCTCGTCTGGCCGGATCAGCGCCATCGACACGGCAACGGGCATAGAAAACTGGTCCGCACGCGAGGGCGCCAATTCGCCGGTCGTGCCAGTCGGCGGTTCGGTATTTGCGGTGAATGACGCCTCCAGTCTGGTCCGCATCGACGCGGCGACTGGCGGCGAGATCTGGAAGGTCGATCTGCCCTATTACACCGACAGCCGCGTCAAGCGTCAGGAAACCGTGCACGCCCATTACGGGCCGATCCTTGCGGGCGGACGTCTGGTGGTGGCCTCGTCCGATGGCCTGCTGCGCATGTTCAACCCCTCGACCGGCGCGCTGGTCGGTCAGGCCCAGATCCCCGGCGGTGCGGCTGCCGCGCCGGTCGTCGCGGGTCAAACGCTGTATGTCGTGTCGCGCAGCGGCCAATTGCACGCCTTCAGATGAGCTTTACCCTCGCCATCGTAGGCCGTCCGAATGTCGGCAAATCGACCCTGTTCAACCGGCTGGTTGGCAAGCGTCTGGCGCTGGTCGATGACCAGCCCGGCGTCACCCGCGACCTGCGCGAAGGCGCGGGCCGTCTTGGCGATCTGCGTTTCATCGTGATCGATAGTGCCGGCCTGGAAATGGCCGAGGATGACAGCCTGCAGGGCCGCATGCGCCGCCTGACCGAACGCGCCGTGGACGAGGCCGATATCTGCCTGTTTGTCGTCGATGCCCGCGCCGGGGTGACGGCAGCGGATGAATATTTCGCCGATATCCTGCGCAAACGCGCCAAACATGTCATCGTCGCCGCCAACAAGGCCGAAGGCCGCGCGGGCGAATCGGGCGCACTCGAGGCCTATGCCCTGGGTCTGGGCGAGCCATTGCGCATTTCGGCCGAGCACGGCGAAGGCATGGACGACCTCTACCGCGTGCTGATGCCCCTGGCCGATCAGGTCGAGGCCGAACGCCCCGCCCCGATAGAGCCGGAATTCGACGTCAATCTGTCCGAAGAGGATGCCGAATCGGGCGAGGGCGCCGAGGAATGGCGCCCCTCCGAGGCGCGTCCGCTGCAACTGGCCGTCATCGGTCGCCCGAATGCGGGCAAATCCACGCTGATCAACAAGATCATCGGCCAGGACCGCCTGCTGACCGGCCCCGAGGCCGGCATCACCCGCGATTCGATTTCGGTGACGACCGAGTTCATGGGCACGCCCATGCGCATCTTCGACACCGCCGGAATGCGCAAACGCGCCAAGGTCACGGACAAGGTGGAAAAACTTTCCGTCGCCGATGGCCTGCGCGCGGTGAAATTCGCCGAGGTCGTCGTGGTCTTGCTGGACGTGGCCATTCCGTTCGAGCAACAGGACCTGCGCATCGCCGATTTCGCGGAAACCGAGGGCCGCGCCGTGGTCGTCGCCGCGAACAAATGGGATCTGGAAGAAGAAAAGCCCGAAAAGCTGAAAGAACTGCGCGAAAGCTTTGAACGCCTGCTGCCGCAGCTCAAGGGTGCGCCGCTGGTCACCGTTTCGGCGCGCACGGGCAAGGGGCTGGACCGGCTGCACAACGCCGTGGTGAAGGCGCATGAGGTGTGGAACCGCCGCGTCTCGACCGCGCATCTGAACCGCTGGCTGTCGGCCATGACCGAGGCTCACCCGCCCCCCGCGCCCGGTGGGCGTCGGATCAAGCTGCGCTACATGACCCAGGTCAGGACGCGGCCGCCGGCCTTTATCGTCAAGGCCACCCATACCGACAAGCTGCCCACCAGCTATCAGCGTTATCTGGTGAACGGGCTGCGGACCGATTTCGACATGCCCGGCACGCCGATTCGCCTGATGTTCCGCGATCAGGGCGATCAGAACCCCTATCGCTTCAAGGCGCAGAAGATTAATCAGTCGGGCGCGCTCAGCAAGCACAAGCACCGGCAAAAACCCAAAAGCAGCTAGCTGGCGGCACGGACCAGAACAATGGCCATCGCCGAGATGCCGATGATCGCCACCATGGCAATGGTGGCGTCCGCCGACATCGTGACCAGCGCCAGCCCGACCAGCGACCAGATGACCGCGACCGAATAGCTGAAGACACCGCCCAGCCTGAGCTGGGTGATCACGCCGGCCGAGGCGCAAAGCAGCATCGCCGTGACCGTCGCCGCAATCGCCGGAATGCCCAGATAATTGTTCAGCAAACTGGCAAAGGCGGCATAGGTGACAGCCGTTGCCCAGCCGCCGAAAAAGCCGACCGTCTGTCTGCGCCGGATCGCTGGCCCATCGCGCTGCCCCCGGATCGCGGCGGCCAGCGCCAGCGACAGCATCGCCAGCGCCATCACAAAACCCACCGCCTGATGCTGATGAATGATCCAGGGCCAGATCGCCCCCAACACCAGCGCCAGCGCCAGCGGGGCATGCTCTGAGGGACGGTTGTCATGGCGGTGGCGCGCGGCGATCTCTTGGGCTGTGGGCGGCCCTGTATCGGGCATCCCCGGCAAGGCGTTGACCACAGCGACAGCACCGGCCCGCTCGAACCGATGCTGCTGGCGCAGCACGGTGACCGCATGCAGGATCAGCGCGAACCAGACCGCGATCAGCAACGACCAGAGCATCAGATTATCAGGTCGCAGGAACGGGTTATACAGATCCAGCCGGCCAGCCACCGGCACCATCGCGGCACTGGGCAGGCCCGGCACCGCCAGCTGTGTCATCGCCGCCAATTGCGACTCCGAGGCCACCAGGGGCAGAGGAACCGCACGGGGTCCGGCGCTGATGGCATAGAACAGGCTGCTGGAGACAAAGATCCCCACCGCGCCCACCATCAAGATCGCTCCACTGCGTACCATGTAACAAAACGCATATCGGCGCGGCTGGGTTGCGAGCCCTTGGTCAAGAAAACGATACAAGGCGATCTTGCCTCAGGCCAGAACGCCCTCCGAGGTCAATCTTGTCTTGCCGCGCAGATAGGGATGCAGCGCCGCTGGCAGCTCGACCGAACCATCGGCCTGCTGGCCATTTTCCAGCACCGCGATCAATGCCCGCCCCACGGCCAGCCCCGATCCGTTCAGCGCATGCACGAATTCCGGCTTGCCGCCGCCTTCCGGGCGATAACGCGCATTCATCCGGCGCGCCTGAAAATCACCGCAATAGCTGACACTGCTGATCTCGCGGTACTTGTCCTGACCGGGCAGCCAGACCTCCAGATCATGGGTGATCCGTGCGCCAAACCCCATATCGCCCGCGCATAGCACCACCGTGCGGTAAGGCAGCTCCAGCGCCTCCAGCACGGCCTCTGCGCAGCGCGTCATCCGGGCGTGTTCGTCCAATCCCGTCACGGCATCGGTGATCGACACCATCTCGACCTTCTCGAACTGGTGCTGGCGCAGCATCCCCGACGTATCGCGACCCGCACTGCCGGCTTCCGAGCGGAAACACTGGCTATGCGCTGTCATCCGGCGGGGCAGGGTGGCATGGTCAACCAGATCGCCATGGACGGTGTTGGTCAACGTCACCTCCGAGGTCGGGATCAGCCACCAGCCCTCGCGGGTCTGATAGCTGTCCTCACCGAATTTCGGCAATTGGCTTGTACCGACCATCATCTCCTCGACGACCAGCACCGGGCACCAGGTTTCCTGCAAGCCATGCTCTTCGACATGCAGATCCAGCATGAACTGCGCCAGCGCGCGATGGATGCGCGCGACGCCGCCCTTCAGCACCACAAAGCGGCTGCCCGACAGCTTGGCGGCGGTTTCGAAATCCATGCCGGGTATGACGCCGGCGATCTCGAAATGCTCGGCCGGGGCGAAATCAAAGCCGCGTGGCTCGCCCCACCGGCGGATTTCGACATTGTCATCCTCATCCGCGCCATCGGGAACGCTGTCCAGCGGCAGGTTCGGGATGCCCATCAGCAGATCGCGCAGCTGCTGGTCCAACTCGCCCGCCTCGGTCTGCTTTTGCGCAATCGCGCCCTTTTTCTCGGCAACCAGCGCGCGCAGACGCTCGAATTCGGCGTCGTCGCCGCGCGCCTTGGCCGCGCCCACCTCTTTGCTGGCGCTGTTCTGCTCGGCCTGCGCCGCCTCGGCTTCGGCAATGCGCGACCGGCGTTCGGCATCCAGCGCAAGGATCTGCGGCGACATTGCATCCAGTCCACGCCGCGCAAGCGCCGCGTCAAAGGCTTCGGGGTTCTCGCGAATGGCGCGAATATCATGCATGGGTCCGGCCCTCGTATCGGTTGCCGCCCGGACATAGCCTAAGCCGCCGGGTGACAAAAGCCCGGCCCTGTCATCGGCGCGAAAATATCCCGCCACCGCAGCGCCAGACGACCGCCAGCACCCGCTGACAGCGGTTCAGCTGGCGCAGAACTGCCGGTCGATCAGCCCCAGCATCTCCATCGCGCGCGGATCGGCCACCCGATAACAACGCACCGGGCCGTCGCTGCGGCAGGTGACCAGCCCGGCGGCGCGCAATCTGGCCAATTGCTGGCTGACCGCAGCCTGAGGCCGGCCCAGCAGGCCTTCCAGCTCGCCGACCGTGCGTTCGCCGCTGACCAGATGGAACAGGATCATCATGCGGCCTTCATGGGCCAGCGCCCTGAGAAAACCGGCAGCCTCGGCGACGCCCGCGGTCACCGACCGGTCCGGACCGGATGCCGCCATGTCGCCGGGGTCAGCGGCCGCGCCACAGTGCAGATCCTTCATTTGCCCGGCCCCGTTGTCAGACCCGCGTTCATCATCATCTCGGCCAGAACCGGATAGAAATACGCCGCGCCCACATAGCCTTCGATCCGGTCCAGCTCGACGCCCTTGTCCAGCAGGATAAAGGTGGGTGTCAGAACCGGCCGCGATGCCAAAACGATCCCGTCAGGCCAGGGGCCGTCGATATCCACCCGCATCAATGGCGCCGTCCGCCCCTCGGCGCTGCCGGCAAAGCCCGGCCCGATCTCGGCATCCCATCTGGCGCAATAGATGCAACCTCGCTCTTCGACCATCATCAGCCGCAGTGGCTGTGCCTGCCAGTCAGGGGCGGTCCCAGCCGATTGCTGGGCCTGCGCGGGCCTGCCCGACTGCGCGCCAGACGCAGCGGCGAGGACCATCAAACAGAACATGCGCCGTGCAGGCCGCATCCGCAATTCTCCGCATTGGCAGGCTCAGTGCCGCGTTTCGTATATGGCTGCAGCATCCGCGCCGCAAGCAGTGCTGGGCCGCCGCGCCGCCTGCGCATGGCCAGCTGTCCCGCACAGCCGCGCGAACAGGCCCAAGCCGTTGAATATGCCCGTTCTTATCCCACGTCGTGGGCCAGCATGATGTGGCGGAAGGTCGCGCGTCGCGATCGCGCATATCCATCAAATTCCCGGGCCCGCGCCAGCCCCGTCTTGGCTTTTCTTCTTTACCCAAATATCCACGGGGGTGTGGGGCAGTCAGCCCCCGCTTGTGACGGGGCCGTATGGACGAACTGCTGACACCCTTGACCCAAGGCAGCCGCCGCGCCCTGTCGCGTGCGATCACCCTGATCGAATCCACCCGCGCAGACCACCGCGAACGCGCTGTGGCATTGCTGGCCAGCCTGCCGGACGGCCACGCCCTGCGCATCGGCATGTCAGGCACGCCCGGTGTCGGCAAATCGACCTTTATCGAGACCTTCGGAACGATGCTGACCGAACAGGGCCTCAAGGTCGCGGTGCTGGCGGTCGATCCCTCATCCACACGCTCCGGCGGCTCGATCCTGGGCGACAAGACCCGGATGGAAACGCTGTCGCGCAATCCCAAAGCCTTTATCCGCCCCTCGCCCTCGCGCGCCGAACTGGGCGGCGTCGCCCGCCGCACCCGCGAGGCCATCCGGCTCTGCGAAGCAGCGGGCTTTGACCTGATCCTGATCGAGACGGTCGGCGTCGGCCAATCCGAAACGCTGGTGGCCGAGATGGCGGATCTGTTCGTCCTGCTGCTGGCCCCGGCGGGTGGCGACGAATTGCAGGGGGTCAAGCGCGGCATCATGGAAATGGCGGACATCATTCTGGTCAACAAGGCCGACGGCGATCTGCTGCCCACCGCACGCCGCACCGTGGCCGATTACGCCGGCGCCCTGCGCCTGCTGCGCAAGCGCCCGCAAGATCCCGACGGGTTTCCCAAGGCCCTGCCGGTCTCGGCGGTTGCCGGCACTGGCCTGCAAGAGGCCTGGGATGACATGCAGGCCCTGACCGCATGGCGCCGCGAGTACGGCCATTTCGAGGCAACCCGCGCGCGGCAGGCGCAGCACTGGTTTCTGGCCGAAGTGCGCACGGGGCTATTGGCGCGCCTCGAGACCCCCGAGGCGCGGGACCGTCTGGAACAGCTTGGGCGTGACGTGGCCGCAGGGGATACCGTGCCCGGCGCGGCGGCAAAACAGATGCTGGATTGGCTCAAGACCTGACGCGCAACGACCGTGCGCTGCCTGTGTACAGCCTGTGCACCCGCTGTGCACGCCTTGTGTCCGGGCAGTGCATGGGGTGTGATAGCCGAAATAAACGCCCGATCCTGCGGCCCTGCATCCAGACGAATCACCTAGACATAAAGGCAGATGACCAAGGACCAAGCCATGTTTGACCTGCCCGAACCCGGCGCGCTCTATGACGCTCTGACCGCCCGCGATCCGGCCTATGATGGCCGCGCCTATGTCGGCGTCACCACCACCGGCATCTTCTGCCGCCTGACCTGCCCGGCCCGCAAACCGCGCCCCGAAAACTGCCGCTGGTTCGCCAGCCCCGCCGATGCCGCCGCCGCCGGTTTCCGCCCCTGTCGCCGGTGCCACCCGACCGGACCCGAGGCCGAGGGCCACGCCGCGATCGCGGCCCTGATCGGCGCGTTGAACGCCGACCCGGAACGCCGGTGGAGCGAGGCTGATCTGGTGGCTCTGGGCCATGACCCTTCGACCATCCGTCGCGCCTTCAAGCGCCATTTCGGCCAGACATTCCTGGAAATCGCTCGCGTCGCGCGGCTGCGCAGCGGCTTGAAATCCATGACGAAAGGAACCGCCATGATCGACGCACAACTTGATGCGGGCTTTGTTTCGGCCTCTGGTTTCCGGTCCGCCTTTGCCCGCCTGTTCGGCCACCCGCCGCACGCGATGCGCGGTGCCTCGGACCTGCGCGCCGACTGGATCGAAACCCCGCTTGGCGGCATGATCGCCATCACCGATGACAGCGCGTTGCACCTGCTGGAATTCACCGATCGCAAGGCCCTGCCGCAGGGTCTGCAGCGGTTGTCCGGCCTTGTCGGCGGGCGGATCGGGCTGGGCCGCACCGCCCTGACCGACCGCGTCGAATCGCAACTGACCGAGTTTTTCGCCGGTCACCGCGCCCGCTTCGATCTGGACCTGCACCTGCATGGCACCGATTTCCAGCAGCGTGTCTGGCAGGGTTTGCGCGCCATTCCGGCAGGCGAAACCCGCAGCTATGCGGCGCTGGCCGACCAGATCGGCAAGCCCGCCGCCACCCGCGCCGTGGCCAACGCCAATGCCGGCAACCGCATCGCCATCGTCATTCCCTGCCACCGCGTCATCGGCGCCGACGGGACCTTGACCGGCTATGCCGGCGGCTTGTGGCGCAAGCAGCGACTGATAGAAATCGAACGCAGCTACGGGGCAGCAGCATGAGTTTTTCATCCCTTCATCAGTCTGGCAACCCGTTGATCCTGTTCAACATATGGGACGCCGGTTCGGCGCGCGCCGTGGCCGGGGCAGGGGCGGTTGCGCTGGCCACAGGCAGCGCCTCGGTCGCCGGTGCGCTTGGCTATGACGACGGGCAACAGATGCCTTTCGACCAACTGCTCAGCGTGGTCGAACGTATCCGCGCCGTCTCGGATCTGCCGCTATCGGTCGATTTCGAGGCAGGCTTTGCCGACAGCCCCGAGGGCGTCGCCGCGAATGCCAAACGCCTGGCCGCGTTGGGGGTCGCGGGGATCAATCTGGAAGATGGCATCCCGCCCGAAAACGGCATTCGCTCTGCCCCGGAGCATGCAGCCCTGGTGACGGCGGTGCGGCAGGCGACCGACCTGTTCATCAATGCGCGAACCGATCTGTTCCTGCAAAACCCGGCCGACGCGCATGAGGGGTTGCTGGCCGAAGCACTGGACCGCGCGGGCATCTATGCCGCAGCCGGTGCGGACGGATTCTTTGCGCCCGGCCTGTCCGATCCGGCGCTGATCAAGGCCTTGTGCCGTGATTGCACGCTGCCGGTGAACATCATGCACCTGCCCGCAGGTCCCGATATCGCCACTCTGGCCGGGCTTGGCGTGGCCCGTATCAGCTATGGTCCGTTTCCCTGGCGCGACGCGATGGCAGGAGTGGCCAGCGCCTACAGCGATCTGGTGCCAAACGGGGCTTGACGCCCTCTGTCCGAGGCAGTAATCACCCGCAAACGAATTTCCGGGCGCTGCCTCGCGGCGCCCCTTCACATTGGGGCGGCCCGCCGATCGTGTCGCCCGACAGCTGCAACGAAGGATGATACCATGTCGCGCGTCTGCGAACTGACCGGCAAAGGCCCGATGACCGGCAACAATGTCAGCCACGCCAATAACCGCACCCGGCGTCGGTTTCTGCCAAACCTGAACGATGTCTCGCTGACCTCGGAAAAGATGGGCAAGACCTATTCGCTGCGGATCTCGGCAGCGGCTTTGCGCTCGGTCGATCACCGTGGCGGTCTGGACGAGTTTCTGGCCAAGGCGAAGGACGACGAACTGTCGACCCGCGCGCTGAAGATCAAGCGCGAGATCGCCAAGAAAGACGGCCCGGCTGAACTGCAGGCCTGATTGGCCGCATTCGCTGACGGCACTGCGCCCCGCCGGGATCTGGCGGGGCTTTTGCGTTTGTGATTCATCATGTGACAGATTGGCAGATGCAGAGCCGGTGATCTGCGGCTAGGGTCGCGGGCAATATGCGATTGATTCGAGTATTCCTGATCTTGTGCCTTGTGCTGACCGGCTTTTCGCTGGCCTCGGCGCGCGGGCTGACGCAGATCGGGGATCAGGTTGTCCTGTGTTCGGGCGAGATGGTCGTTCTGACCTACGGCCCGGATGGCGAACCTTCGGAAAGTCCGCATTACTGCCCTGATATGGCTATCGGATTGCTGGCCGCCGTGGCCGCGCCGGTGCCGCAAATCGGTCTTGTTCCACGCGTTCTGTCGGTCGTTTATGGACAGGCGGCGCGCCTTTGCATGGCTGCCCCGCCGGTCACGGCGCAAGCGCGCGATCCGCCCGTTGTCAGCCTTGCCTGACACATAAACGGATCGAACAAAGGACAAGATACAGATGAAAACCCTATTCTGCGCCGCTGCTGCGGTGCTGCTGCCGATGGCCGCTTTCGCTCATGATGCCGTTGCGGTCGAAGACGGCTATGCCCGTGCCTCGAACCCAAAGGCCGGGGCTGCCTTCATGGTGCTGGACAATCACCGAGAGGTTGCCTGCAAGCTTGAGGGCGTCAGCTCTGATGTGGCCGAAAAGGTCGAGCTGCACACCCATAAGGAAACCGATGGCATCATGAAGATGGTCCAGATCGAGGGCGGGATCGACCTGCCCGCAGGTCAGCAGCACGCGCTGCAACGCGGTGGCGATCACGTCATGCTGATGGGGCTGCACGAGCCGCTGGAGAATGGCGACATCGTGGCCCTGACGCTGGATTTCGGCGATTGCGGCACGCTGGATGTCGAGGTGCCGGTGGACAATGATCGCCAGCCCGGTGAGTCCGCAGCCGGACAGGCGAGCATGGACCATGGCGACATGGAGGACGTCGATATGGACCATGGCGATATGGACCATGAGGGCATGGACCACGACGATCAGGGCAACTGATCGGCAGAGGCCCTAGCGCATCCGGGTTCGGCGGATCAGTTCCTGAACCTGCGGGCCCAGATGCTGCACCAACAGCCCCACCCCTTTGGCCGAGGGGTGGACGCCGTCCCGTTGCATATAGGACGCGCGGTTTTCGCGGGGAATGGCCGCCAAAGGCGCATAAAGGTCAGGCAGCAGCAAGGTTCCGTGCCGCTGCGCCAGACGAGGCCAGATCTCGGCCCACCGCCTGCGCCAGTCCTGCCGCCGTCCGGGCGCGTGAATGCCCACCAGCAGCACCGGTCGATTGTTGCGGGTCGCCACGTCCAGAATGTTGTTCAGGTTTTCTTCGGCCTGCTCGGGCGACCAGCCCAGCAGCATGTCATTGCCGCCAAGCTCGACGATGACGGCATCGGCTGGCCTGCGCAGCGCCCACCTGATGCGGACACGCCCGCCCCAGGTGGTGTCGCCCGAAAGCCCGTGATTGACGATCTGCGCAGGCGTGGCCCGCGCTGCCAGCCAGCCTTGCAGCACCGGCACCATTCCCTGGCTGGCGGGCAGGCCGAACCCTTCGGTCAGGCTGTCGCCCAGCATGACGATGCGCGGCCCCGTATTGGCCAGCACCGCTCTCGGCGCCAGCGCGGCGGCGGTGAGGCCGGCCAGCAGGCTTCGCCGCCCGATCATGGCGCGCGCCTTAACCGAAGGGCGTTGCCGACCACAAAGACCGACGAAAACGCCATCGCGCCCGCGCCCAGCATGGGCGACAGCTGCGGCCCGCCAAAGGGCACCAGCACCCCCATCGCCACCGGGATCAGCGCGGCGTTATAGGCGAATGCCCAGAACAGGTTCTGCCGGATATTGCGCATCACCGCGCGGCTGAGCCGGATCGCCGTTACCACGCCCTTCGGATCACCGCCCACCAGCACCGCATCGGCGGACTCGATGGCCACATCCGTGCCAGTGCCAATGGCGATGCCGGTATCGGCTGCGGCCAATGCGGGGGCGTCGTTGATGCCGTCGCCCACAAAAACGCTGCCCGCGCCCATGTCGCGGATCGCGTCCAGCTTGCCATCGGGCAGCATGCCGCCCAGCACATGGTCGATCCCCAACTGCCGGCCCACGGCATCCGCGGTGGACTGCGTGTCGCCCGAGATCATCGTGGTTTCGAGGCCCAGATCATGCAGCGCGCTGATCGTGCCCGCACTGCCCTCGCGCACTGGATCGGCCAGCGCAAAGCCTGCGACATGGCGACCGTCGATCGCCAGATGGACCGGCGTCGCACCCTCGGCTGACCATGCGCTTGCCTGATCGATCAGCGCAGGTGCCGGATCGATCCCGGTATCCTGAAGGCCGCGAAGATTGCCGATCAGCAGGCGTTTGCCGTCGACGGTGGCCGTCAGCCCACGCCCGACGCTTGCCTGAACCTCTTGCGCATCGGGCAGTGTCAGCCCCTGCTCTCGCGCAGCATTGACCAGCGCGGCAGCCAGCGGATGTTCCGACCGTGCCTCGGCGGCGGCGGTCAGGCGCAGGGCCTCGTCGTTGGTGATGCCGTCGGTTGTTGCGATGGCGGTCAGCGCGGGCGCGCCCTGGGTCAGCGTGCCGGTCTTGTCAAAGGCAACCACGCGCGCCTCGGCCAGTCGTTGCAACGCATCGCCGCGCCGGAAAAGCACACCCAGTTCGGCGCCACGCCCGGTGCCCACCATGATCGACACGGGCACGGCCAGGCCCATGGCACAGGGGCAGGCGATGATCAGCACCGCGACCGCCGCGACAAAGGCAGGCGCGAGGCCGGGGCCAAAGATCAGCCAAAGGGCAAAAGTCAGCAGCGACAGCGCGATCACCAGCGGCACAAAGACCCGCGTGATCCGGTCAACCATGGCCTGTACCGGCAGCTTGGCCGCCTGCGCGTCCTCGACCATGCGCACGATCCGCGCCAGTGCCGTATCGGACCCGGTCGCGGTCACGCGATAGGTCAGCGCGGCGGTGCCGTTCACGGTGCCCCCGGTGACGGCATCGCCTGGCGACTTCCGGGCCGGAACCGGCTCGCCCGTCAGCATGGATTCGTCGATCAGCCCCTGACCTTCGGTGATCTCGCCGTCCACCGCGACACGGTCGCCCGGCGCAAGGCGGACCAGATCGCCCGGTTTCAGATCGGCGACCGCCACGCGGGCCTCGGCGCCGTCACGAATGACGATGGCATGATCTGGTGCCAATTCCACCAGTTTGCGGATCGCCGCGCCGGCCTGACCCTTGGCCCGTGCCTCCAGCCAGCGGCCCAGCAGGATCAGGGTGACAATGACGGCGGCGGCCTCGAAATAGACAAAGCGGGCATCGGGCGGCAACAGCCCCGGCGCCAGCGTGACAACGGCGGAATACAGAAACGCCGCCCCCGCGCCCAAAGCGACCAGGCTGTTCATCTCGGGCGCGCGCCGCAGCAAGGCGGGAATGCCGATGCGAAAGAAGACGCGGCCCGGAAAGGCCAGCACCAGCGCCGTCAGGACCATCTCGGCGATCCACAGGGTTTGCGTGCCGATGGTGGCGTGCAGCCAGTGGTGAAAGGCCGGAAAGGCGTGGCCGCCCATTTCCGCGACAAAAACCGGCAATGTCAGCGCCAGCGCGATCAGGAAGTTGCGCCGCAGCACGGCTGCATCCTCGTCGTGATGCATGTGGCCAGAGTGATCCATCCCCGCATCGGCCTGCCGCGGGTGGCTGGGATAGCCCTTGGTCGTGACCGCCTCGGCCAGCGCGTCCGCACTGATTGCGGGGCTGTGGGTCACATCAGCGCGGCCCGTGGCCAGGTTGACCGAGGCCGCCGTCACGCCGGGAAGGGCCGTCAGGGTGCGCTCGACCCGCCCCACACAGGAGGCGCAGGTCATCCCGTCGACCTCAAGGACCGTGTTGACGGGTTCTGCCGGATATCCGGCACGCTGCAAGGCCTCGGTGGCGCGCGGCAGGGCGTCGGCTTCGGTCAGTTCGAAATGGGCGCGATGCGTGGCCAGATTGACGCGGGGATTGGCAATGCCGGGTGTGGCGGCCAATGCGCGTTCGGCCCGGCCCACGCAAGAGGCGCAGGTCAGGCCGGTCAGGCTGAGTTCGACGTCATGGCGCCGGTGGGTGTGTTCAGATGATGAGGACATGTCTGGTTCCTTGGCTGAATCCGTAAGAAAGGGTTTCAGTCAGGGAACGGGGCGGTGCCTGCGGTCGTCTGGGTGTCCGGCCCGGCATATCGTTCAGCGGTTGGGCACCTGGCAGCCGTTGCGGCGGCAGCGCGGCGGTGCCGGAACGCGGCAAGGCCGGGCGCATCACCACACGTCGCGTGGCCATATGACAGCGGCAGCCACGCAGCCCGCTGCCCCGGCACAGATATGCGGGGCGGGTCGCGGCTTTGCGCCGTGGCTGGCGGGTGCAGTGGCTCATGTCCTATCAGATGTGGCCTCGGGGTCGCGTGGTCAAGGCAAACTGATCAAATGACGCCAGATTGAGTTGTCTGCCGATTATGACATATATAGGTAATAACCAACCCGAGCAGTTACAGGATGAATAAGTCATGAACCGCCGTCAGATGATTTCGCTGGCCTTGCCGTTGATCGCCGCACCGTCGTTGTTGTGGGCACAGGCGGCCCCGCCTGCACCACAAACCGCCGCCGTGGCTGCGCGCGATCCCTATGCCCCGACCGAGGTCGCCATTCGCGACGGGTTCGAGGTGGGCAGTATCGTTGTGGTCAGCAAGGATTTCTTTCTCTACCACGTCGTCGCGCCGGGCAAGGCGATCCGGTACGGCGTTGCCGTCGGTACGGCCGAGCTGGTCTGGAAAGGCCGCGCTCATGTCGGCCGCAAGACCGAATGGCCCAGCTGGACGCCCACGCAGGACATGATCAAGCGCAATCCCACCGCCTACAAGAAATACGAAGACGGCATGCCCGGCGGTCCGACCAACCCCTTGGGCGCACGGGCGCTGTATCTTTATAACGACCGTGGTCAGGACACTGCCATTCGCATCCACGGCACCACCGAGCCGGGCAGCATCGGCCGCGCGGTCAGCAATGGCTGCTTGCGGATGCGCAACGAGGCAGTGATGAGCCTCTATGATCAGATCCCTGTCGGCACACCCGTCTACGTCTACTGATGTGCCGCTGAAACTGACCGATCTGTCGCATCCCGCCCGGGCGGGGTTCGACGACATCATCGACGTGCGCGCCCCTGCGGAATTCGCCGAGGATCATCTGCCCGGCGCGATCAACCTGCCGGTGCTGGATGACGCAGAGCGCGCGCAGGTCGGCACCATCTACAAGCAGGTTTCCCCCTTTGATGCGCGCAAGATCGGTGCCGCGCTGGTTGCCGCCAATGCGGCGCGCCATATCGCGGGGCCGCTGGTTGACAGGCCGGGCGGATGGCGCCCGCTGATTCACTGCTGGCGCGGCGGGCAACGCTCGGGGGCATTCGCCTCGATCCTTGCGCAGATCGGCTGGCGGGTGGAACTTGTCGAGGGCGGCTATAAAAGCTGGCGGCGCCTTGTGGTCGATCGGGTGCAGCACCAACCGGTCGCCGCGCCGGTGATCGTGCTGGACGGCAATACGGGCAGCGCCAAGACCGCCATCCTTGGCCATCTCGCGACGCGCGGCTGGCAGGTCATAGACCTCGAAGGGCTGGCCTGCCATCGCGGCAGCCTGTTCGGTGCGATGCCGGGCGGCCAGCCCAGTCAGAAGATGTTCGAGGGCCGCTTGGCAATGGCTCTGGAGGGGCTGGACCCCGCGCGGCCGGTTCTGGTCGAGGCTGAAAGCAGCCGCATCGGTGAGTTGACCCTGCCCAAAGCCATCTGGCAGGCGATCTGCGGCGCCCCGCGTCTCAGGCTAGAGGTGCCGGTGGCAGAGCGGGCAGCCTATGCGGCGCGGGATTACACCGATATCGTTACCGATCCGGCCCGGCTGTCGTCGGTTATCACTGCGCTTGAACCCCTGCATCCGGCGGATCGCATCGAGAACTGGCGAGAGCAGGCGGGCCTGGGTGATTGGGCTGCACTGGCCGAAGGCCTTATGCGCGACCATTACGACCCGCGATACCTCAAGCACCGCAATCGTTATTCATCGCAGGAAAAAGCCGTGATCACGCTGGATCGGCTGGACGATCTCGAGGCCGCTGCCGGGCGCGTCGAGACGGCACTGGCCCGGCTGACGGCCTGATCCCGCGCCGCTGCTGCGGCGGGTGTTGCCGGCAATGCCAAGCCCGTGAAAATGCACTCTCGCCATATTGTGAAGGGGCGAGCCCGGCTTCCGGCCTACACTTCCCGCGATAGCAACGCGGAGGGTGTAGATATGAGCCGGATGAGGGCCAAGGATTTCGATCAGGAACTGCTGGAGCTTTATGATTATTACGCCCATGGCAGGATCACCAAACGCGAGTTCCTGGACCGGGCGGGCAAGTTTGCCGTCGGTGGTGTGACCGCATTGGGATTGCTGCAGATGCTCAGCCCGAATTACGCGCTGGCGCAGCAGGTGAACTTCAATGACGAAACCATCCTGCCCGAATACATCACCTACGATTCGCCCGACGGGAACGGTGAGGTGCGCGGCTATCTGGTGCGGCCCGCAGGTGTCGAGGGGCGGCTACCCGCCGTTCTGGTCGTACACGAGAACCGTGGCCTGAATCCCTATATCGAGGATGTTGCCCGGCGTGTGGCCAAGGCCGGTTTCATGGCGCTGGCGCCCGACGGGCTGACCTCGGTTGGCGGCTATCCGGGCAACGACGTGGAGGGCCGTGAATTGCAGCAGACGGTCGATCCCGAGAAGCTGATGAACGATTTCTTCGCCGGCGCCGAGCATCTGATGGCACGCGAGGATTCAGCCGGCCGTGTGGGTTGCGTGGGCTTTTGCTATGGCGGCGGGGTCTGCAATGCGTTGGCGGTCGCCTATCCTGAACTGGGTGCATCGGTTCCCTTCTACGGCAGGCAGGCGGCGGCAGAGGACGTGCCCAAGATCGAGGCGCCGCTGTTGCTGCAATATGCCGAGTTGGACGAACGGATCAACGAGGGCTGGCCCGCCTATGAAGAGGCGCTGAAGGCTGCGGGCAAGACCTATGAGGCGTATATCTATCCGGGCGTGAACCACGGCTTTCACAACGATTCCACCCCGCGATATGACAAAAAGGCCGCCGATCTGGCCTGGCAGCGGACGATTGACTGGTTCAACCAATACCTGACCTGATCCCGTTGCCGACATTCGCCCTGGCGTGATCTGCTGGGCACGGTAAGACGCCCTCGGACCGTGCATTCTGGCCATGAATAGCGTCGTTAAAATGCGAAAAAATCTGGCTGAAAGGCCAGTTCCCGGCCAAGACTGCTTTGCAGCAAGCGCCATAACCGCTACACAACCGCAGAGGTGGTGAAAACTTGCCGACGTCTTGGCCTGCGTGAACGCGTCGCGCATTGTCGCCCCGGTTTTTTGATTATTGTTGCCGAGGTTCTGTTTTATGAACGCCCCTTTCAAACAAGCCGAGCGCCTCGGGCGTCTGACGACCAACCTCGGTGCTGACGTCCTGTCCTTGCTGCGGTTTGACGGCAGCGATCATCTGAACGACCTTTTCGAATACCGTGTCGAGGCATTGGCCATTCGTGAAGATCTTGATTTCGATGGTCTGATCGGCACGCATGCAACAGTGGAAATCGAAGCCCACGATCAGATGCGGTCTTTTGATGGCATCGTCACCAGCGCAAGTTGGGCCGGTGTGGGCGAAAACGGGCATCGTTATGATCTGACGCTGCGGCCCTGGTTCTGGCTTGCCGGACGGCGCAGAAATCAGCGGATTATTCCACAATAAGACCGTTGTGCAGATATTGAATGAATTGCTGGGCGAATATGCGGGGCTGGGTGATCCGGCTTTGCAGGTCAAATTAACCCGCGATTATCCGATCCTCGAATATACCGTGCAATATCGCGAATCCGATCTGGATTTCGCCCGCCGGCAGATGGAACGTCACGGCATCACCTTCCATTTCACGTATGAAATGGGCAGCCATACGCTTGTGCTGACCGACGATGCGCTCAGCCACGATTCCATCGGCGATCGGCCCTTCAAACGTTACGACGGGCATCACCACTATGAGCAGGAACATTTCTGGGATTGGGCGCCCCAACGGAACCTGACAACGGGTGCCATCCGGCTGACGGATTACAACTTCAAGACCCCGTCCGCCGCGATGGAGGCCGACCGCACCGGCGATGCCAGCCACGAGCAGGGCCAGATCGAAAGCTTTGATTATCCGGGCGACTATCCGGCGCAGGGCGTGGGCAAGCTGGTTGCGGATCTGCGGACCCAGCAGGAACGCGGGGCCGACCGGCGCAACCGTACAGTGGGCGATTGCGTGTCACTGATGTCAGGTCAGCGCTTGACCCTGTCGGGCGACAAGGTGCCGGGACACGGCGAGACTTATCTGTGCCTGTCGGCCAGCCACCACTTCGTCAGCGAGTCCTATGGCTCGGGCGGGCAGGATAGTGACGGCTATGCCTTCACCGGCCGCTATGTGCTGATGCCCGACACAGCACCCATGGCACCCCCGCGCCGCACCCCGGTTGCAATCGTGCAAGGGCCGCAAACCGCTGAGGTCGTCGGCGAAGGCGAGATCGACTGCGACGAGTTCGGCCGCATTCTGGTGCGCTTTCACTGGGACCTTGAGGGTGCCTATTCCATGCGCTGCCGGGTCAGCCAGAACTGGGCGGGCAATGGCTGGGGCGGCATGATCATCCCCCGCATCGGGATGGAAGTCGTCGTCGAATTCCTTGAGGGCGACCCCGACAAGCCGCTGGTTACCGGGTGCGTCTATAACGGCAAGAACGACGTTCCCTATTCGCTGCCCGCGAACAAGACCGTCAGCACCTTCAAATCCGATACCCATCAGGGCAGCGGCTATAACGAATTCCGTTTCGAGGATGAGAAGGATCGCGAAGAGGTCTTTATGCATGCGGAAAAGGGCCACAACACGATCATCGAAAACGACGAGAGCCACTCTATCGGCCATGACAGGTCCAAGACCGTCGGCAACGACCAGTCGGAATCGATCGGTCAAGACAAGACCATCGCTGTCGGCAACGATCATGTCGAAACGATCGGCAATGACATGCGCTACGACGTGGATCGCAACCAGCAGGAAAACTACGACAAGGATCATATCCATCTCGTCGGCAACACCCACAAGCAGGCGATCTATGCCGATCACCTCTATGAGGCGGGGCGCAATTTCGAGGGCGAGGTGTTTGGTCGCTATACGCTGGATGTCGGCGACTCGATCACGAACAACACCAAGACCCATACGCTGATGGCCTATCAGAAGATGCAGATCAAAGGCCCGGGCGGAAAGATCACCATCGACGCGTCGGGCATTACGCTAGAGGCACCGACCATCCGGCTGAAGGGCAATGTCATCATGGGCGGCTCTGGCGGATCACAGGTTCCGACGCTGCAAATGGCGGCGCGCGAAGGGCTGCCGCTTTGCGAAGAATGCGCCAAGTTCGATGACGAGGAGGGCGCCTGATGCAAATCGCTTGTGTTGGTGACACGCATCTGTGCCCGGCCCATGGCAAGAATGTCGTGATTGAGGGCGGGTCGTCAGTGGTCAATGGCAGGGCCGTGGCTCGTGTGGGTGACAAATGTGCCTGCGGTTGCACCATTGTGGACGGCTCGGCCATCGCGCTGTGCGACGGTCGCCCGGTTGCCAGACTTGGACCTGTCGCGGTTTGGTGCCGCTCCTTTGACCACGTAATGTGCAGCAAAGGAGATGAACCATGGGCACAGTCAGGACGGATGAATTTCGCAAGGATGCAGTGCGGATTGCGCTGACCAGCGGGCTTTCGCGGCGTCAAGTTGCGGATGATCTTGGGGTCGGCTTGTCGACCCTCAATAAGTGGGTGAACGCACACCGGGACACGGACGTAGTCTCAGCCGAGGATCGCGAGTTGGCGCGTGAGAACGAACGGCTTCGGCGCGAGAACCGTATCCTCAAGGAGGAGAGGGACATCCTAAAAAAAGCCACCCAGTTCTTCGCGGGCCAAAAGCCGTGAGGTTCAGGTTCATCGAAGAACAGCGCGGGGCCTTCCCGATCGACCGGCTTTGCCAGGTGATGAATGTCAGCCCGCGTGGATTACGGGCCTTCCGCAGCCTCCCAGCCAGCCACAGGCAGCGCATGGACATGGTCGTTCTGGCGCATATCAAGGAACAGTCGCGTCTGAGCTTGGGCAGCTATGGTCGGCCGAGGATGACAGAGGAGCTGAAAGAGGTTGGTGTCGATGTCGGGCATCGACGCGTCGGTCGCCTGATGCGCGAAAACAGGATCATCGTTGAAAGAACGCGTAAGTTCAAAGCCACGACCGACAGCGCCCATACGTTCAACATCGCCCCGAACCTGCTGGATCGCGACTTTAGTGCAGCCGGGCCCAACCAGAAATGGGCGGGCGACATCAGCTACATCTGGACCCGCGAGGGCTGGCTATATCTGGCAGTCATCCTGGACCTGCACTCCCGCCGCGTGATCGGCTGGGCTGTCAGCAACCGGATGAAGCGCGATCTGGCGATCCGGGCCTTGAAGATGGCGATTGCCTTCAGGTCGCCACCCAAAGGCTGCATCTTCCACAGCGACAGGGGCAGCCAATACTGTTCGCATGACTACCAGAAGATCCTGCGCCAGCATGGCTTCAAAGTCTCGATGAGCGGCAAAGGTAATTGTTATGACAATGCGGCCGTCGAGACATTCTTCAAAACCATCAAGGCCGAGCTGATCTGGCGGCGGTCATGGGTAACCCGGCGGCACGCTGAGATGGCGATCTTCGAATACATCAATGGGTTCTACAATCCGCGTCGACGGCACTCAGCACTGGGCTGGAAAAGCCCGGTCGCTTTTGAACGGAAGGTGGCTTAAACGAGCACTCGGAGCGGCACAAATACGTGACAGGTCCAGAGGCCGTGAGTGGCTGCTTCGAGCTAATTTCGATGCTATCCGACCACCTTGTCGTCCTGAGCGATCGACCACCTCGGCCAGTTAATCGTCAGGTCGGCACTGAACATGAGTGGGTCGGTAGTCCGTCATCAAAATGAAGCCACGACTGTTTCTCGGATATCCAGATGTGTTCCTCGGGCGCGAATTCGTTTGGCCTATCGAGGCTGCCAAAGCTTAGGCCAATTGCGTTGCGAGACGCTCGTTTCGAGAACAAGGCGCTCCCGCAATCGGCACAGAATCCTCGGCTGACCTCGGGTGATGAATTGTGCCATTGCACTGGCCCCGCGATATTCAATTCGTCGAGAGGAACGAGAACGCGAGCAAAAAACGGCGCTCCTGTAGCCTTCTGACAAAGCTTGCAGTGACAGACTCGAATGTTGATTGGTTTGGATTCGGTACGATAGCTTGATGCGCCGCACAGACACCTGCCAGTAATCGCCTTTGACATGAAAACGCCCTTCTGTGACTGTCAGAATATAGACAAGGATCCTGCCCGCTGTGGATCAAGTCAAGGTCCGGCTTGCCGCTTAGCTGACCTTCAGTGCGCGCCAAAACAGTCGTTTTCGCCTCATATTGATTGGAACCGGTCGTGCGCTGCGCAGTGCATGTACTCACAGTCTGCGGGACCTTTCAGACCTTCACTGCAAGTGCGCCAATGTCCGGTTCAGCGAACCGTTCAACAAAGGGTGGATATCGGTCGTTTTTGAAGGGGCGATACCGTAAGCAGAGCCACCATAGTATCTAGAACGCATCGTTTATCGATTTTCTGTTTTTCTCACAGAGCGTGGGCGTAAAGAAACAATATTAAATGCGACACCAGAAATGACCAATGCCGAGGCAACCAATTTCCATGTTGGCATAGGCTCACTCAAAATCACTGCGGAAAAGAAAATCCCAAACACTGGCACAAGCAGTGAAAATGGTGCCACCATGTTTGTAGAATAGAGGTTCAGCAATTTGCTCCAAATGGAAAACCCATAGAACGTTGTAGGATAAACGATGTATCCAAGTGCGATAATGCCGACCCAAGAAACCGAAGACAGCGCACCCATCATCACCTGTCTGCCTTCAAAATAGAAAGATGCAAGCAGCAGTGGAAGTGGAGCAACGAGACTTCCCCATACAACCAGCGCCAGCACGCTACTTGCGCCGATCTTTTTTGAGACGATATTTGCTACGCCCCAGCAGATCGCAGCGCATAGGACGAGTACAAAGCCAACGGTTTCTGCATTTCCTGCTGAATGCCAAGCAACTATCGCCAGACCGCAGAGGGCAACCGCTATGCCTACCAGCCTTTGAAAAGGAATGACTTCTCTTAGAAGTACCGTTGACAGGACCACCGTCGCGATGACCTGAAACTGCAAGACCAGTGAAGCGAGACCAGCAGGCATTCCCAGATACATTCCTGCAAACAAAAATGCGAACTGGAGCGCAAACATGAAAATCCCATAAAGGAAAACCATCGCAATCGGCCCTTTCGGCCTTTGCGCGAAGAAAACCGCAGGAAATGCGACAAGAATAAAGCGCATCGCCGTCAGGAACAGCGGCGGAAACTCCCTTAGCCCAATCTCGATTACAACGAAATTCAAGCCCCAGATCGCTACGACAGACAGGGCCAGTAGGAGGTCACGAAAGACCATCCTGTTAAATCGACGCCGAGTTGTCAGCTCGACGTTTATGCTTTTCTGCAATAATGCGTTTGTTTAGAATTCGGACCTCGCCAACCATTAGCAGGCGCATATCCGCGACGATATGCTTGGCCAGCTCGGCATCGCTGATATCGTCACCATTGATATCCAAGCGAAACCCTTGCCCCTGAATGCCGCCTTCATTGCTGAAATCTACTTCGAAATCGAAAACCACACGGTATTCTGTCATGTGCCTGCCTTACTGTTGATTACATTTGTTTGGCGCTGCCTATGCTTGCGTATCTTCTGACGGTTTCCGCATCCGGCGGTTGAAGAACACCATTTTCGTCGACCCGGCGGTGAGCCGTCAAAGAAAAGCATGTTGCATCCGGGGCAGCGGCGCAGTCGATCTTTGCGCGTTGTACCGAGCAGACTGATCGCATCTGTTGCGACGTCCACCATCAAGGCATCAAGAGGTCTATCGGCAAGAACCTTCATACCGTCAACTGTAAGAATGGCGCGAGACGTCTCTAATGAAGCGGCATTGTTCAGTTCCGCGATGTCTTGCTCTGTGGGAACAGATCCACTCAAGACGTCGCCTGCCGCTCGAAAAACCACCTCACGCAAGCGCGTGAGGCGCAAGTGGTCGTCTCTACTTGGTTTAAAACCTGCGATGTAGGTCAGGCCCCCGGACGCGTTAGCCCAACGAACGATATCTTTTGGAGCGACAAGTAGATCAACTTCCTCGGATCCTCGTGCGGACACAGTGTCCACGAGGTCGAGGCAAATACAGCCAGCTTTGAATTCAAAATCTCTCATGCTGACACTAGTAGTACCAGTGTCGCGACTTCGCAACTATTTAGTTTTCTGGATTGTCCGCAAGGGCACCATTCGGAACGTCCCTAAAAACCTCCTTTTTGAAACGCCTGAAAATGGGCCAGTTTACCCCTGCCAAAAACCCCGTTCAAAACCCAAGCACTTGTTAAAGGTTTTTGACTGCGTAACGATAGCAGACATTCAAACGCCTTGCAGCATCGGTCAAATTGGGCTCTTTCAGGACGTTTGCCACACATTGCTGGAACGGCCGGTTTAGCGTTGCTGGTCCTCGCCAATCCACTGGTCACATCTCGCCATACACATTCATGGCAGCTGCTGTCGGCGCTGTCTTCCGCTCACAGTTCATCGGTGAAAGATCTCATGTCGAAGTTTGGATCGATAGGACCAAGCTTTGCTATACGAGCTTGCAGCGGCTTGATCTTCTCAGCAAGAGGTCTTCGGTCGCGATAGTTTAAAGCGTCTTGGAGCGCCTGTCGCACCGCTTCCGTCTTTGTTCTATTTTCGGTGACGCGCATGTACTGTTCTACCAGTACATCGACTGTATCATCCCTGATGTAGAGTGGCATCTTAAGTTCCTCGCCAATGTTCACCGACCATCGGTAAATAATCTAAACCATCAGGTTCGCCAACGTCGTGACGGCGGCAGGCGAGCAGAGCGGATAGTGGCCCGATGCTCTCTGAGACAGGGATAGTTCCTGTAGAAAAAGCAACTCTTGCATCTCAGATTGACCGCGCTTGTGATCGCGCCTCTCCCATCGGAGACCAGCTGGAGTGGCCAAAGATCGGAAATTATCTGGCACGTATCACAGTGATTCAGTGGTGAGCCCGACAGGATTCGAACCTGTGACCCACTGATTAAAAGTCAGTTGCTCTACCAACTGAGCTACGGGCCCACGACAGGGCGCTTAACTAGGTGGGGGTATGGTTAGCGTCAAGCAGAAAAATCGAGGCTCTGGAAGAATCTTTTGCCTCCGCCTATATGCGCCTTCATGGACAGTCCTTCGCCTCAAGGCCGGCCCTTCATGAAGATGCATGGGCTGGGCAATGATTTCGTCGTTATCGATCTGCGCGATGGCGGGCCTGCGCCTGCGCCAGCGGTGATTGCGCGGATCGCGGATCGCAATCGCGGTGTCGGGTTTGATCAGCTGGCCGCGATTCTGCCCGACGATGAGGCTGATCTGCGGCTGCGTTTCTGGAATGCCGATGGGTCGCTTAGTGCGGCCTGTGGGAATGCGACGCGATGCATTGCCAGATACATCATGGACGAGACGGGGCAGGATCGCCTGACCCTGCGAACCGATCACGCGCTATTGCGGGCAGAGGATGCCGGCAATGGTGAGACGCGGGTGAATATGGGCCAGCCGGTTCTGGACTGGCGCGAGATACCGCTGGCCGAGGATGTCGATATCGATCACCTGCCGATCGAGGGCGACCCCGTTGCGACCGGCATGGGCAATCCGCATCTGACATTCTTTGTGCACGATGCCATGGCAATTGATCTGGCCGAATTCGGGGCCCGTTATGAGCATCATCCGCTATACCCCGAGCGCACCAACGTAGAGATCGTGCAGGTCGTCTCATCGCATGAGATCAACCTGCGCATATGGGAACGCGGCACCGGGCCGACATTGGCCTCAGGGTCCTGTTCTTGCGCGGCTGTTGTGGCTGCGGCGCGACGCGGGCTGACCGGGCGAAAGGTCACCGTGAATGTGCCGGGGGGCGTGCTGCGGATCGACTGGCGCGAGGATGGCGTCTGGATGCAGGGACCGACATCGCATGTTTTCTCTGGCGTGCTGACCCCGGACTGGCTGACGGAATGAGTGCGCCTGTCTTTTCCACATTGGGCTGCCGCCTGAACGCCTATGAAACCGAGGCGATGCGCGAAATGGCCGAGGCCGCCGGGCTGCAGGGCGCGGTCGTGGTCAACACCTGCGCCGTCACCGCCGAGGCCGTGCGCAAGGCGCGTCAGGAAATCCGCCGGCTTGCACGCGAAAACCCCGGCGCGCCCGTCATCGTGACCGGATGCGCCGCCCAGACCGAGCCGCAGACCTTTTCGGCGATGCCCGAAGTGACGAAAGTCATTGGCAACCACGAAAAGATGCAGCCCCAGACCTGGGCTACGCTGCGTGCGCCTGATCTGATCGGCGAGACCGAGAAGGTCCAGGTCGATGACATCATGTCGGTCAAGGAAACCGCGGGCCATCTGATCGACGGTTTCGGACGCCATCGGGCCTATGTGCAGGTGCAGAATGGCTGCGATCATCGCTGTACCTTCTGCATCATCCCCTATGGCCGGGGCAATTCACGCAGCGTGCCGGCGGGTGTCGTCGTTGAACAGATCAAGCGGCTGCGTGATCGCGGTTTCAACGAGATCGTCCTGACCGGCGTCGATCTGACCTCATGGGGTGCCGATCTGCCGGCGCAACCGCGCCTGGGTGATCTGGTGATGCGGATCTTGCGGCTGGTACCTGATCTGCCGCGCCTTCGGATCAGCAGCATCGACAGCATCGAGGCTGATGACAACCTGATGCTGGCCATCGCGACCGAGCCGCGTCTGATGCCGCATCTGCATCTCAGCCTGCAGGCGGGCGACGACATGATCCTGAAACGGATGAAGCGCCGCCATTTGCGCGACGATGCCATCCAATTTTGCCAAGAGGCGCGGCGGCTGCGGCCTGATATCGTCTTTGGTGCCGATATCATCGCGGGCTTTCCGACCGAAACCGAGGCGATGTTCGCGAACTCGGTCCGCTTGGTTGAGGATTGCGACCTGACCTTTCTGCATGTCTTTCCATTCAGCGCGCGTCAGGGAACGCCGGCCGCAAAGATGCCTGCGGTAAAAGGGCCGCTGATCCGCGAACGCGCGGCCCGGCTGCGCGCGGCGGGCGATCAGGCGCTGCGGCGGCATCTGGACCAGCAGGTCGGGCGCAGGCACCGGGTTCTGACCGAGATGCCCGGAACAGGCCGGACAGAGCAGTTTACCGAGGTCGCCTTGCCCGATAACCTGCCCGAGGGCGCGCTGGTCGAGGTTGCAATCAGCGGGCATGACGGGCTGCGGCTGTCAGGGCAGCCGGTCTGACCCTCGCACGAGGAAGGAAAACAGCATGAGTGTTACCGGAAAGATCAAGCGGCAGACCGCCGTCGAGATCAGGAACCGCAAGGGCAGCGATCCGCTGGTCTGCCTGACCGCCTATACCACGCCTGTCGCGCGTCTGACCGATGCCCATTGCGACGTGCTGCTGGTCGGCGATTCACTGGGTATGGTGGTCTATGGGTTCGACTCCACCTTGCCTGTTACCCTCGACATGATGATCCGCCACGGGCAGGCCGTGATGCGTGGCAGCCAGCAGGCGCTGGTTGTGGTCGATTTGCCTTTCGGCAGCTATGAGGCCGGGCCTCAGGCAGCGTTTGATGCGGCGGCACAGGTCATGTCCGAAACCGGGGCAGGGGCCGTCAAGCTGGAAGGTGGTGTCGCCATGGCGCGAACCATCGAATTTCTGACCGCTCGCGGCATTCCGGTCATGGCCCATGTCGGGCTGACGCCGCAGGCGGTGAATGCCTTTGGCGGTTATTCGGTGCAGGGACGCGGTGCTGCGGCGCAAAAGGTCATGGACGATGCTGTCGCCACGGCCAGGGCGGGTGCCTTTGCGGTTGTGCTGGAAAAGATCCCGGCTGTTCTGGCTGACCGGATCACCGAGGAAATCAACGTGCCGACGATTGGTATCGGTGCCTCGGCCGGATGCGACGGGCAGATATTGGTGGTTGATGACATGCTGGGCCTGTTTACCGATTTTCGCCCGAAATTCGTTCAGCGCTACGGCGAACTTGGCGAGGCTGCGGATAAGGCGATTGCAGACTACGCAGCCGACGTGCGCGCCCGCCGGTTTCCGGGGCCCGAACATGTTTTTGGCGACGAAGCGCCCAAGCCCAAGGGCTAGGGCCGGGTGCGGTCGATTGCCATTGCCCTGCCTGCCAGCCCGACCTAGCCTGCCCGCATCATGACCCTGCGCCTCTATACCCACCCCGCCGCCAGCCAGCATCTGACCCCGCCCGGGCACCCCGAACAGGTCGCCCGTCACAAGGCCGTGCTGGAGGCCCTGGCCGATCTGCCGCTGGATCGGCAGGATGCCCCTCTGGCCGATGATGCCGAACTGCTGCGATGCCATCCACAGGCCTATGTTGATCGCATCCGCGCCGCGATCCCCGATCAGGGACTGGCGATGCTGGACGGCGACACCCATGTTTCGCCGGGCAGTCTGGATGCCGCCTTGCGCGCCGTTGGCGGTGCCTGTGCGTCGGTGGACGCGGTGCTGGCGGGGCAAGCGCGCAGCGCCTTTGTTGCGATGCGCCCGCCCGGCCATCATGCAGAGCGCGAAACCGCGATGGGCTTTTGCCTGTTTGGAACCGTTGCCATCGCAGCCAAGCGTGCGCTGGATCATCACGGGCTGGACCGCGTGGCCGTTCTGGATTTCGACGTTCACCACGGCAATGGCACACAGGACCTGCTATGGGCCGAGAAACGCGCCTTTTTCGCCTCGTCCCATCAGATGCCGCTTTATCCCGGATCAGGCGCGGCAGGCGAGACGGGCCTTTATGGACAGGTGATGAACTTGCCGCTGCGCCCCGGATCGGACGGGGCGGTTGCGCGGGCGGCCTGGGGGCGGATCCTCGACCGGATGATCGAATGGCAGCCGCAATTGGTGATCGTTTCCGCGGGATTTGACGCCCATGCCGATGATCCGCTGGCTCAGCTTGACTGGCAGGATCAGGATTTCGCGGCGATTACCCGTGCCATTTGCGACGCGGCGGCGCATAGCGCCGCGCCGGTGGTCAGTTGCCTCGAAGGTGGCTATGATCTCGCGGCCTTGGGACGCAGCGCGCGCGCCCATGTTGAAGAACTGATGGAGCACGCCGGATGAGCGACGATGTCAAAGCGATGTCCTTTGAGGACGCGATGAAGGAACTTGAGGCCACGGTCGGCAAGCTGGAAACCGGCGAGGCCACGTTGGAGGAATCCATCGCGCTATACGAACGCGGTGCCAAGCTGCGCGCCCATTGCGAACAGCGCCTGCGCGAGGCGGAAGAACGGGTCGAAAAGATCACCCTGGCCGCTGATGGCAGCCCCGCCGGCACAACACCTGCCGAGGGCCTGTAATGCAGGCGCGATTCGATGACGTGAAGGCGATGGTCGCCAAGTCGTTGGAAGGCGCGATGGCGCATCTGCCCAAGGGCGAGCTGACGGATGCGATGCGCTATGCGACCTTGGGTGGCAAGCGGGTGCGTGCCTTTCTGGTCATGGAATCGGCCCGGCTGAACGGCGCCGAGGACAGCGCCGCCCTGCCCGTGGCGGCCGCGGTCGAGGCGCTGCATGCCTATAGCCTTGTGCATGACGACCTGCCTGCAATGGATGATGACGATCTGCGCCGCGGGATGCCCACCTGTCATGTGCAATGGTCCGAGGCCACGGCAATTCTGGCGGGCGATGCCTTGCAGACGCTGGCCTTTCAACTGCTGACCGACGAAGCGATTGGCGATGCCGAGGTCCGGCTGGCGCTGATCGCGGCTTTCTCAAAGGCTGTGGGGGCGCAGGGAATGGTGCGCGGGCAGGCCCTTGATATTCAGGCCGAGACTGCAGCCGAGCCGCTGGACGAAAAGGCCGTTATCCGCATTCAAGAGGCCAAGACCGGCGCGCTCTTCGAATTTTCGGCGGTGGCAGGCGCGATCATGGCCAAGGCCGATCCGGAACCACTGCGCGACTATGCCCGCAATCTGGGGCTGGCTTTCCAGATCGCCGATGACATCCTCGATGTGACCGGCGATGAGGCCGCGACCGGCAAGCGTGTTGGCAAGGACGATGCCGCCGGCAAGGCCACCTTTGTATCGCTGCTTGGGTTGGATGCTGCGCGGGCCAAGGCCGAGCGGCTGGTCGACAAGGCCGAAGCCGCGCTGGAACCATATGGCGATGCGGCTGGAAACTTGCGCGAGCTTGCGCGTTTCGTTATCGAACGCGACACCTGACAGCCGCCCCGAGGAGGGGCAAGCCATGACCTCGAAGCCCGAAAACGACAGGCCGCTGACGCCGGTTCTTGACCGCGTCAAGCTGCCCTCGGACCTGAAATCGCTTAGCGATGCGCAACTGTGCCAACTGGCCGACGAGTTGCGCTCCGAGACGATCAGCGCGGTCAGCGTGACGGGCGGCCATCTGGGCGCGGGTCTGGGCGTGGTCGAACTGACCGTGGCGCTGCATGCGGTATTCGACACGCCGCGCGACAAGATCATCTGGGATGTCGGGCATCAGTGCTATCCGCACAAGATCCTGACGGGCCGCCGCGACCGCATCCGGACGCTGCGCACCGGTGGTGGTCTTTCAGGGTTCACCAAGCGCACGGAAAGCCCCTACGATCCGTTTGGCGCAGGGCATTCCTCGACCTCGATTTCCGCCGCGCTTGGCTTTGCCCTGGCGCGCGAACTGGGCGGCGATCCGGGCGATGCGATCGCGGTGATCGGCGACGGCGCCATGAGCGCGGGCATGGCCTATGAGGCGCTGAACAACGCCGGCGATCTGGGCAAACGGCTGTTCGTGGTGCTCAACGACAACGAAATGTCCATCGCGCCGCCGGTTGGCGCGATGTCGTCCTATCTGACGCGCCTTTATACCGAGGGGCCGTTTCAGGATCTCAAGGCCGTGGCACGGGGTGCGGTCGGCTTTTTGCCGCCGCCCTTTCAGGAAGGCGCGCGCCGGGCCAAGGACCTGCTCAAGGGCATGACCATCGGCGGCACGCTGTTCGAAAATCTGGGGTTTTCCTATATCGGTCCGGTCGATGGGCATGATCTGGAACAGTTGCTGCCGCTGCTGCGAACGGTAAAGGCGCGGGCGACCGGCCCGGTTCTGATCCACGCGGTCACGACCAAGGGCAAGGGTTACGGGCCAGCTGAGACGGCTGCTGACAAGGGCCATGCCACCGGCAAGTTCGATGTCATCACCGGCGTTCAGGCCAAGGCCAAATCGAATGCGCCCGGCTATACCTCGGTCTTTGCCGAGGCGCTGATGGATCAGGCCAGCCGCGATGACAAGATCGTCGCCATTACCGCCGCCATGCCGGATGGGACCGGGCTCAAGAAATTCGCGGAACGCTATCCGCGCCGTTGCTTTGACGTCGGCATCGCCGAACAGCACGCCGTCACCTTTTCGGCGGGGCTGGCGGCAGGTGGGATCAAGCCTTTCTGTGCAATTTACTCGACCTTTCTGCAGCGCGGTTACGATCAGATTGTCCATGACGTTGCCGTTCAGGGTCTGCCGGTGCGCTTTGCGATCGACCGCGCCGGGTTGGTCGGACAGGACGGACCGACCCATGCCGGCGCCTATGACATCGCCTTTCTGGCAAACCTTCCCGGCATGGTCGTGATGGCCGCCGCCGATGAGGCCGAACTGATCCATATGGTTGCCACGGCGGCCGCACATGACAGCGGCCCGATTGCGTTCCGTTTTCCGCGCGGCGAAGGCGCGGGCGTCGATTTGCCCGAACTCGGCGAGGTGCTGGAAATCGGCAAAGGCCGGATCGTCGCGCCGGGCCGCGGCGTCGCGATCCTGTCATTCGGGACGCGGCTGGCCGCATCGCTGGAGGCACGCGAGGTCTTGTCCGCGCGCGGCGTCACGCCGACCATCGCTGACGCGCGCTTTGCCAAGCCGCTTGATCGCGATCTGATCCTTCGCCTCGCGGCTGAACATGACGCGCTGATCACGATTGAAGAGGGCGCCGTCGGTGGCTTTGGCAGCCATGTGGCGCAATTGCTGGCCGATGAAGGGGTATTTGATCGCGGGTTGTGCTTTCGCTCGATGGTCTTGCCTGACAGCTTTGTCGACCACGATGCGCCGGTCGCAATGTATGACACCTCGGCGTTGAACGCGCCTCATATCGTCGCAAAGGTGATGGAGGTGTTGGGAATTGTCGAGTTGCAGGGCAAGCAGGCATGAGCCGCCACACCCATCCAGAGGCGCATCCCGATGACCCCCATTTTATCAGCCGCAGCGGCTGGTTGCGGGCGGCGGTGCTGGGTGCCAATGACGGGATCGTCTCGACCAGTTCTCTGATCGTGGGCGTCTCGGCGGCGGGCACCGATCAGCATGGCGTTCTGCTGGCCGGGCTGGCCGGTCTGACCGCCGGCGCGATGTCGATGGCGGCCGGTGAATATGTCTCGGTCAGTTCGCAATCCGATACCGAGCGCGCCGACATCCGTCGCGAGGCGGCTGCGCTGCGCAATAACCCGCATATCGAGTTGCAAGAGCTGGCATCCATCTATGAAGGCCGGGGTCTTGCACCCGAAACCGCGCTGCTGGTCGCGCGGGAACTGACTGATCACGACGCATTGGGCGCGCATATTCGTGACGAGTTGGGTCTGAGCGAGGTGCATGTGACAAACCCGCTGCAGGCGGCCTTTGCCTCGGCTGCAACCTTCAGTGTGGCCGGCGCATTGCCGCTGCTGCCTGCGCTGGTTGCGCCATCTGACCAGATTGTGCCCGTTGTCCTGATCGCCACTTTGGTTGCCCTGACTGTGCTGGGTGCGACCGGCGCGGCGGCAGGTGGGGCACCGATCGGCCGGGCGGTGCTGCGCGTCGTCACCTGGGGCGCGTTTGCGATGGCGGTCACCGCCGTGATTGGTCGCCTCTTTGGTGTGATGATCGGATAGTTTTCTGAGCTTGTGGCGCTGCGCAGGGTGAGACGGGTGTCGTCTTGCGACCGGCGGCTCGGAGGCTATTGGTAGCCCCGCACCAAGGCCTCGGCGATCAGGGACCATCCATCGACCACGACAAAGAACGCCAGCTTGAAAGGCAGCGCAACCATCGCTGGCGGCACCATCATCATGCCCATCGACATCAGGACGGCCGATACCACCAGGTCGATGATCAGGAAGGGCAGGGCAACGAGAAAGCCGATCTCGAACGCCCGGGTGATTTCCGACAGCATGAAAGACGGCACCAGCACGGACAGACGGTCGGGTTGTCCCGACCCGGCCGGGGCAATGTCGGCCATCGCGGCCAATGTGTCTGGATTGGTGCGCATCTGCATGAAGGCACTGAACGGCTGGATGCCGCGAGAAAAAGCCTCTTCCAGCGTGATCTGACCGTCGCTCAGGGGACGGCCAGCGACCTGCCATGCCTCGGTCAGGACCGGGTCCATGATGAACCAGGTAAGAAAGATCGCCAGGCTGACGATCAGCATGTTCGGCGGCGATTGCTGCAAACCGATGGATTGCCGCAAAATCGACAGAACCGTCACAACGAATGGAAAGCAGGTGACCATGATGGCGATGCCCGGGGCCAGGGACAGGGTCGTCAGCGCCAGCACAAGCAGCACGGCATTCTGCCCCAGCCCGCCGCCGAGATCGCCCAGACCGGGTGCCTGCTGGGCGACCGAAGGGGTCGCCAGCAACGACAGGAAAAGCAGGATGTAGGGGAAAAAGCGCGTCACGGTGCCTCTGCCGAACCGATGATGCGAACGCAAAGCCGCTGATCGGGGCCGCCGTCGCCCGTCAATTCGCCCCGCGCGACAACCTTGTCGCCGACGCAGATTTCGACGCCGTCTGCGATTGGCTGGTCCAGCGTCAGCACGTCGCTGCCACGCAGCGCAGACAGTTGCGCCACGGTCAACCGGGTCCGGCCGATACGGATCGTCACCTCGACCTGGATGTCGTTCGTATCGATCAACTGTGAAAGGTCATCCATCAACGATAGCTCTCCTGAAGTTCGGCAATGAGGTCACGGAAATGCTGTACGATTCCGTCATTCGCAAAGGCGCTGTGACCGTCTTCCATGACGATGACCGCCTGTTGTGCCTCTGGTAGGACACGAATATCGGCGTCAGAAATACCCGCAGCCTCGGTGCAGCGGAGGATCATCGGCTCGGTTTCAGCCGGACAGGTGATGTGCCAACTCGGCGCGGTGAAATCGCCTGCCAGGCGCAGCAATTCGTGCTGCAAGGCCGTCTGAAGACCTGCGGACTGCCCATTTTCGGCCAGGCATTCCACGATTTCGTTCAGAACGGGCGCAAGGTCCGATACGGTCTGCAAACTGGACTTGGATAGCAGTGAGGCTTGCGCCTGCAGGCTGTTTTGCAATTCGGTCAGTGCTGCGGTCAGGGAACTGATCTGATCCGCTGCACGCAAGGCGCGACCCTCGGCCAGACCCTTGCGATATGCATCGTCAACGTGGTCAGGGTGGACCATCTGCGCGGCTGCTTGAAAGGCATCGGAAAAAGATTCCAGTCTGAAGGTGGCCTGGTTCACTGCGCCTTCTCCTTTTCATCAATCCAGCCAGAAAGGATCTTCATGCTCTCCTGCTGTCGATCCTTCATCATGCCCCGCAGCCGCGCGACCGGATCAGCCGGTGGCAGCGACAATTGCGCCTTGCCGGGTACCTGCGACCCGATAAGCGTGGCGTCATAGCCGGCCGCCGAATTCGGCGGCTCGATCACCGCATTATCGCTTGCGCCGCGCTGCTCGAGGGCCGTTCCCGCCGGCGCGCTATTGTCCAGCAGTGCCGTGTCCTCACGTTCGTTCTGGCGATTGCGCAGTATCGGACGCAGGATCAGCGCGGCAATGGCCACCGCGAACAGACCGATCAGCGCAAGTTTGATCAGCGCGTTCAACTCGATCCGTTCCAGCCATCCGCCTCGTTCTGCCAATGTCCCATCCGTGCCCAATTGCGCGAAGGGCAGCGACTTGACGGTGAGCTGATCGCCGCGCGCAGGATCGAAACCCACGGCGGAGGCGACCAGTTCGCGCAAGACTTCGAGTTCCGGTGCCGTACGGGGGATCAGTTCCGCTTCCCCGCTCGTGTTCTCGCTGACGACACCGTTGACCAGTACCGCCACAGACAACCGCTTGACCGCCCCAGGTTGCCGGGACACCTCGCGAACCGATTTGCTGACTTCGTAGTTTGACTGTTGCCGGTTTTCCGAGCGTGAAGACTGACTTTGATCACCCGACGCGTTGTTTCCATCCGGCAGATTAGAGGCCGCCGTTACCGTCTCGGCGCCGCCCGCCGTGCTTTGGTCTGACGTTTCCTCCACCAGTTGCGAAATCATCGCGCGTTCTTGTGGATCGAAGCGCTGTTCGGTCAGCAATTCGGTTTCTGTCACCAGATCCAGATTCAATTCGACGATCGCATTTCCCGGGCCGACATGTGGCTCCAGGATCCGTTCGACATTGCGCTTCATCTCTGTTGCGCGTTCCAGACCGCTTGCGTCCTCTTCTGCGGCGACGACGCCGCGTTCTGTGTCGATGACCGTGACAGAATCGTGCGCCAGGCCGGGAACCGCCGAGGACAGCATGTATTTCAGCGACTGCGCCTGAGCACGGCTGATCGACCCGTTGGTGGTGGTCAGCGTTACCGACGCCGTCGCCGGCTGGTCGCGACGCAGGCCTCTGTTCTGGCTGACAGCCAGGTGAACCCTTGCCGATTTGACGTTCGGCAGCGCCAGGATGGTTCGCGCCAGTTCACCCTCTTTTGCGCGCCAATAGGCCGCGTCGAACATTTGCGAGGTCGTGCCAAAGCCCGACATGCCATCCAGCAGCTCGTATCCGGCAGCGCCGGTCGCAGGCAGCCCCTCACCCGCCAGTTCCATTCGCAGCCTGTCGCGCTGCGAGGCATCGACATAGATAGAGCCGCCGCGAACCTCATGGGCGACGCCTGCACGTTCGATGCCCGCGATCACCTCACCTGCCGTGCTTGGATCCAGCCCCGAATACAGCATGGCCATGCTTGGTCGACTGACCATCCAAGAGAAGGCCGACACCGCCAGAAACGCCGCGAGAAAGGCCCCCACGAGGATTGATTTCTGTCTTGAGCTTCGCTCATTCCAATAGTCCTGCAGTTTTTGCAAAACCGACCCTTTCGAATCAGAAAACTTTATCTTGGAGCCAGTCATGGCATTGACGCCGTTAATATTCGGTTAGTGCCGCAGTGATATTCGATTGGTAATCAGTCGGAGAATCGCAATGGCAGCCGAGACGGCGACCAATATCGAAGAAGAGGCCCGATCCAGGCCGCTATTGTTGCCCCTGATCGCGGCGGCGACCCTTGGAATTCTGGGTTTTGGGGCGACATTCACAGGTCTGCTGACGCCGCTCGACTGGCTGCAAGGATCGCCCTCGCACAGGCCCTTGCCGGTGGATGAAACGATCACGTTTGTGGCCTTGCCGCCGATCGAGATCAGCCTGGCAGGGGGGCGGCATCGCAGCCTGGCACTGTCGGCGACGATCGAAACCAGCAAGCAGGCCGAGGAACAGATCAAGACGCTCATGCCCAGAATTACCGACAGTTTTAATGGTTTTCTGGCGGGCGTCGATCCTTACGCCTTCGACAAGAGAGGCGTCCTTGAAATCATCAAATACGAACTGACGGTGCGGGCAAAAGAGGCTTTGCCCGACCTGCCCGTGAATGACCTGCTGATTACGGAGTTCAGACTCAAATGACGATTGAAATGATTATTCAGGGCGGGATCATCGTCGGCTCGGTTACCTTGATGGTATTCTGCGTTGTACTGGCGCGTCGGTTGCGTCGCCTGAACGATCTCGAGGACGGTCTGGGCGGCGCCATCGCTGTCATGGCTGCCGAGATCGACAGGTTGGAAAAGTCGATCCACTCTGCCCGGCGTGAGGCGACGACTGCCAGCGAGGCGCTTGCCAATCAACTGCAGCAGGCAAAGGCGGAAAGAGACCGCTGGAGCCTGCATCTCAAGATGCGGGACGTGGTGCCGCAAAGCCCCGAGGGCGCCACCACTGTCCGACTGCGCAAGCGTCGGGAGCCTGTCGATGCGTAAGCGCGTTTTGACGTTCCTGGGACTGGTGTTCTCGGTGCCAGCCGGCGCTGTGATCGTGCAGCATCATGACGCCGTTTTCGGTTCCCTTGCATTCGCGGAACCGCCCGGTCTGATGGAGGGCTGCGGCGATGTACCAGAGGCCGTTGCTCTGGCCACCGAACTGCGTGATCGCGGTTTGCGCGTCGAGCGATATCTGGAAACGCTGGCTGATCGGGAGCGTGAGTTGCAAGTGGCAGAGGCCAGCCTGCGGGCGCGGCTGACCGAATTGAAGGCGGCCAAGGCCAGCGTTCGCTCGGGGTCTACGCACAGCCAGACCCGGCTGCAAAGCGATATCGACCGGCTGGTCGCAGTTTATGATCAGATGAAACCCGTAGATGCGGCGGCCGTGCTGACCAGTCTGCCGGCAGACTTCGCGGCCGAGATCCTGATGCGGGTCGACCCCGGAGCAGGTGCAAAAATTATCGCCGCCGTCGAGCCGAAACAGGCCGCGTTGCTGACCACCCACATGGGTGCCCGCAGCATCAACCGCAAATAGGAGAAACAGCATGTTCGGCTTTGTCGGAATCATGATGACGATGCTGATGGTGTTCGGCGGCTTTGTGTTGGCCGGCGGTCATATGGCGGTCATCATGCATTCGCTTCCTTTCGAAATGATGATGATCGGCGGGGCCGCGATCGGATCATATCTGTTGTCCAATGACAGCACCGTTCTAAAGGCGACGCTCGGCGGGGTGGTGCGATCCTTCAAGGGGCCGCGCTGGAACGAAAGTGATCACCAGGATGTCCTGTGCCTCCTGTATCACCTGCTGCGGGTGGCGCGGGAAAATCCGGTGGCACTCGAAGAGCATATCGAAAAGCCGCATGACTCCCCGATATTTGCGGCATACCCGCGGCTGCTGACGGACGAGAACCTTGTGTCTTTGATCGCGGACACGATGCGTTCGGCAAGCCTGAACTACGACGATCCCTACCAGGTCGAGGAAATGTTGTCGCGCCGGATCGCCACGCTCAGCGAAGAGGCACTGGAGGTGCCCCATGCGCTGCAAACAATGGCCGATGCGTTACCCGCTTTGGGTATCGTTGCCGCCGTGCTGGGGGTGATCAAGACGATGAGCTCAATCGACCAGCCCCCTGCAGTACTGGGCAAGATGATCGGTGGCGCCTTGGTCGGGACGTTTCTTGGTGTGTTTCTGGCTTACGGTTTTGTTGCGCCATTGTCGCACAGGCTAGAGGCTGTGACGCGTAAGGACCTCGCGTTTTACGATGTCGTCAAGTCGGTTCTGGTCGCCGGACTGCACCAGCATGCGACCAATTTGTGTGTCGAGGTTGGCCGCCAGGCTGTGCCCGAGCATGTCAGACCCGACTACGACACGCTCGAGGCGGCGCTGCGCGAATTGCGAAAGGCGGCCTGATGCTTCTTTCAGCCCTTCTGCTGTCCTGGCCGCTGCAGCAAGCGTCCATGCCCGAACTGGCGCAGTTTCAACGCCAGGCCGAAGAGACGCTGCTGGCAGGCGAGACGCTGGCTCCGGATTATCGGCTGCAATTGCTGGGGATGCCGCCGGCGGAGCGGATCGAGGCACTGATCTTTCTGCGCCGCATCGGGCTGCTGACGGGCAAAAGCTGGCGCGTAGGCGACATGTTGCAATCTGCGAGTGATGACGAGGACGATAGACCATGACGCAGATATCTGCTGTTGCGCGACGCCAGGATACGGAACGCGCATCGACCCCGCTGATCGTGACGGGCGCGATGGTCTTGATCGTGATCTCACTGGTTGTGCCCTTGCCGCCCGGACTGCTGGATTTCGGGATCGCGCTGTCCATCGCGACCGCCACGCTGGTCCTGGTCATGGCGGCCCTGGTCGAGCGGCCAACCGATTTTCAGGCATTTCCAGTGCTGTTGCTGGTTTCGCTGATCATTCGTTTGTCACTGAACGTATCCTCGACGCGGTTGATCCTTGCCGAGGGGCACACCGGGACGGACGCAGCAGGTCAGGTGATCAGTGGCTTTGCCGATTTCGTGGCCGGTGGCTCTCTGCTGGTAGGGCTTACGGTGTTTGCGGTAATTTCAGTCGTGAATTTCATGGTGATTACCAAAGGGTCTGGCCGAATGGCCGAGGTGTCGGCGCGGTTTGCCCTAGATTCGCTGCCGGGCAAGCAGCTGGCAATCGACGGCGATCTCAGTTCCGGCGCGATCAGCCACGAAGAGGCCAAGCAGCGTCGGATCGCTGAACAACGCGAGATCAGCTTTTTCGGCTCGCTGGATGGCGCCTCCAAATTCGTGAAAGGCGACGCTGTTGCAGGCATCGTCATCACGCTGATCAACCTTCTGGTCGGTCTGAGCGTTGGCATTCTGGTACACGGCATGCCCGTTAGCGCGGCCCTGTCGACCTATTCGCATCTGACAATCGGCGACGGATTGGTCAGCCAGATTCCGTCCCTGATCACCTCGATGGCGGCTGCGCTGTTGTTGTCTCGGGGTGGGGCAACCGAGACGACTGCAAAACTCATCTCGCACGAATTCATGGCGCGCTGGCACGGTCCTGCCGTCGTCGCAGGGGCGATGACGCTGATGTCTTTTGTGCCGGGTATGCCGCGTCTGCTGTTCCTATCGATTGCCGCTGCCCTGGCCTTGCTGGCATTGCACATCGCGCGCCGAGATCCGGCACTGGCAAACGACCTTCCCGAGGTTGCCGGTCCGGATGAGGCCGAGACGCAGGCGCGGATCGGTGACTTGCTGGATACGGACGAAATCAGCGTCGAAATCGGAACTGAGTTGGTGCTGACCGCGCTGGACCAATCGCGCGGTCTGGGCACCCGGATCGGCAATCTACGCATCCATATTGCCCGTCACTACGGCTTGATTCTGCCCGATGTGCGGATCACCGATAACCCGGAACTGGCAGGTGGAGAGTATCAGATACGGGTTCAGGGTGTCATTCGCGGGCGCGGCAGCCTGCGATCTGACCAGGTACTTGCACTGGGGCCGGACGAGGTGCTGTCCAACCTGCCCGGCGCGGTGGTTCGTGAACCCGTTTATGGCAGCCCGGCCCGCTGGCTGCCGACCGATCAGCAAGAGGAAGCGTCGATGGCTGGCGCGACGGTTGTCAGTCCGATGGAAATCATCTCGACTCACCTGATGGAGGTTGTTCGTTCCAATCTCGCCGCTCTGATGACAATGGCGGCGATGCAGCGCCAGATCGAAGAGCTGAAATCTCTGTCTGATCCGTCGCGGGCGGAACGGCACCGTCTGTATTTCGATAGCATGCTACCTGAAAAGGTTGCGCCCGATATGTTGCTGGCGGTCCTGCGTGCCCTGCTGACGGAATCCATCTCTATCCGGAACCTGCCGCTGATCGTCGATGCGCTGTATGAATATCGCGGCGTCGATAATCCCGAGATGATATACGAACTGGTCCGCAAACGCCTGCGCGATCAGATCACGCAGCAGTTGCGCGATGGCAGTGGCGTCCTTTCCGTCATTCAGCTGCATCCGGGATGGGAAAGTGAATTCGTTCAGGTTGAGACCGAGAATGCGCGTGGCGGAGGCGGGGCGCTGACACCGGCTTTGGCACAAAAATTTGCTGCAGCAGCAAAGCAGACCATCGCGTCCGTGAACACCCGTGGTGATGCGGTTGTCGCGGCCCCTGATCATCGCCGGCGTGCGGTCAGGAATATTCTGAATGCCAATGGCGTTCCGATCCCGGTTCTGAGCCTGGATGAGATTGATCCCGGTACAGAGCTGCGCCTGATCGGAACCATCGAGGCAGCCTGATGGAACGCGATCTGCTGAACGCGCTGTCCTGGCTGGATTGGTCCTTGGTCCTGACCTATCTGCGTATTCAGGCCTGCATTCTGCTGATGCCGGGGTTCGGCGAGCGCGCAGTGCCGGGGCGGGTAAAGGTCGCTGTGGCCATGGCGCTTGCGCCGTTGCTGTCGGACATATCGGGCAGCAGTTGGGCAGGTTCGGTCGGCGAGGTGGCCCTTAACGCCATGCTGGGGCTGGCGATTGCAGAACTGCTTATCGGATTTGCGATTGGTGCCATGGTGAGAATGATGGCATTCGCCATCAATGTCGCGGCCACGGTGATTGCCTCGACCGCGTCGCTTTCGCAGATCATCGGCGCACCCAACGAGGCCTCGCCGCATCCGGTGGGCAATCTGTTCCATCTTGGGGGTGTGGCCTTGCTGCTGGCGCTTGGCCTGCCGCTGTTGCTGATCGGGTTATTGGCCGACAGCTTTGTGCTGTGGCCGGTTGCGCAGTTGCCCGAGATCGACGGGTTGGTCCAGGAATTCATTGGCATCATCGCGCGCAGTTTCGAATTGGCGATGCTGCTGTCGGCGCCGTTCATCCTGGGCGGCTTTCTGTTTCAGGCGCTGTCGGGCGTCATCAACCGCGTGATGCCTGCCTTGCCGGTCGTCTTCATCGGCGCGCCCGCCGCGATCGGGCTGGCCCTGATAGCACTGGTCATGCTGAGCCCGATGATCCTGTCGATCTGGGCTGACGCCGTTCTTTCCAGCCGCCTGCCAGTGTCGCCATGAGTGGTGATCAGGATCAGGGTGAAAAGCAGTTCGAGCCCACCGAACAGCGGTTGCAGCGGGCGCGCGAGCAGGGCGATGTTCCGCGCTCGACCGAGTTGAACGTGGCTGCCATGTATGCCGGCGCCTGGCTGGCCTTTGGCATTGGCGCGGTGTTTGCGGTCAAATCCTGGCTAGGTATGGCGACCCGGATCATGGGCTCTGATGGCTGGCCGATCGGGTCGGTTTTCGCCATGGCGACGACATTGGGTCAGTTCGCGTCATTTGCGATCACCCTTTTGGCCGCTGTGCCGATGGTCTTTATCATCGTGGCCTTGCTGGCGCAGCGCGGGCTGACCTTTGCCACGAAGAAGCTGGCCCCGGACATCAAGCGGATCAATCCGATCAAGAATGCGGGGCAGAAATTCGGCAGCTCGGGGCTGGTTACCTTTGGCATATCGGTCGGCAAAGCCGCGCTGGTCTGCGTGGGCGGCGTCTACCTGTTCCGATCACTGTTCGGGCTGTTGGAAAACGCGGCGATGGCGGGGGGAACGGCGTGGGTCGCGGGCTTGGGGGTGATCCTGCAGCGTGCCTTTCTGCTGGCGATTGCCGTTTCCGCCGCGTTTGCGGTGCTGGATATTGCCTGGAAGCGGTTCGATCATCTGCGAAAGAACCGGATGACCCGCAAAGAGATGCAGGACGAACACAAGGATTCCGAAGGCGACCCCCATATGAAGGCCGCCAGACGCCAGCGGGCGGTTGATATCGCCATGTCGCAGATGCTGCAGGATGTCGAAACAGCGGATGTGATCATCGTGAACCCGACGCATTATGCCGTTGCGTTGAAATGGCATCGGGGCAGTGGTCGCGCGCCGATTTGTGTTGCCAAGGGCATCGACGAGGTTGCCGCGCGCATTCGCGAGCGAGCCTCGGCGCACGGTGTACCAATCTGGTCGGACCCGCCGTCTGCACGGGCGATCCACGCAACGGTCAAACTGGGGGAAGAGATCGTGCAGGATCACTTTGCGCCGGTCGCAGCAGCCATCCGTTTCGCAGAAAAAATGCGCGAGAAGGCGCGGGCAGGATGGTAACACGGCGCGCAAAGCTGGCCGAACTGGCGCGGCTGGCCCAGTTGAAATCGGATCTGGAGCTAAAGCGGTTCGCCGCCTTCAGCAGCAATGTCGACGCGACCCGAAAGCGGATCACGCAGCAGGACGCTGCGATCGCGTGGTATCGTTCAAGTCAGGCCCCGGATTCACTGGACGAATCAAATCTGGCAAGCCTTCGCCTGGGCGACGCGACCCGCGAGGCTGCCCGCGCAAGGCAGGAACTCTCGCATATGTTGCCCCGGTTTGATCAGGCGCGTCAGCGTGCAGCGGGGGAATTCGGGCGCGCCGCTGTCTTGCGCCGCCTGTCGGAACGCGATGATCAATGACGGGCGGCCAGCCTTGGGTGTTGGACACCGCGCCGGCGAGTTGTTAAGGCATGTTCGATATAGGTGCCGAGGTGACTGCCATGTTGCAAACTGATCTGAGCTCTGAAACCGCGACCAGCCGAAAGCTGTGGAGCGCCGAGGACGCGAGGGCGCTGTTCGAACTGCCCTTCATGGATCTGCTGTTTCAGGCGCAGACTGTGCACCGGCAGAATTTCGACCCAAATCGAGTGCAGATGAGCCGGTTGTTGTCGATCAAGACCGGCGGCTGCCCTGAGGATTGCGGCTATTGCAGCCAGTCGGCGCGCTACGATTCCGGCCTGTCGGCATCCAAGCTGCTGGAGGTTGAACGCGTCATCGCCGAGGCCCGCCGCGCCCGAGATGCAGGGGCGACGCGTTATTGCATGGGTGCCGCCTGGCGCAGCCCGAAAGGGCGTGACATGGCGCAGGTCTTGGCCATGGTCGAGGGGGTCAAGGCCCTGGGCATGGAAACCTGCATGACCCTTGGGATGCTGGACGGCGATCAGGCGCAGCGACTGAAATCTGCCGGGCTCGATTACTATAATCACAACATCGACACCTCCGAGGCGCATTACGACAACGTCGTGACCACCCGCAGCTTTGCTGACCGGCTGGCGACGTTGCAGAACGTGCGCGATAGCGGGATCAAGGTGTGTTCGGGCGGTATTCTGGGCCTGGGCGAGGGAAATCAGGATCGCGTCGATATGTTGGCGACGCTGGCCAATCTGCCCGAGCCGCCCGAAAGCGTGCCGATCAACATGCTCATTCCGGTCGAGGGCACACCGCTTGCCGGTGCGGCGCCTGTCGATCCGATCGAATTTGTGCGCACGATTGCAACCGCGCGTATCATGATGCCGAAAAGCCATGTCAGGCTTTCGGCGGGGCGCACCGACATGAGCGATGAAATGCAGGCGCTGTGTTTCTTTGCCGGGGCCAACTCCATCTTTGTGGGCGATACGCTGTTGACCAAGGCCAATCCGGCCGAAGACAGCGATATGCGCTTGCTTGCACGGCTTGGACTGCAGCCGATGCAGGCGCACGAGCATTTCGCCGACGACGCCGAAACCGATCCGGCAGAGGCACGGCGTCAGGCTGTTCGGGCCGTTGACCCTGCGATTCCGGTGCTGCGGTAAAAATTCAGGGGCCTTGCCCCGCGGGCTGGCGGCCCGCCCCGCCAGGATATTTGGACAGGGCTGACATGGCAAAAGCTGCGGACCGCCTGGCGGTGTTTCGCGATCACCTTGGCGATCTGGCCGCGCAGACGCGCCTGCGCCGTCTGAGCCCGCGTGAGGGGATCGACTTTTCTTCGAATGACTATCTGGGCCTCGCGGGCTCTGAACGGCTGGCCGGTGCCGCGCGGCGCGCGCTGGATCGGGGCGTGCCTGTGGGTGCGGCGGGGTCTCGTCTGTTGCGCGGGAATGTCGACCTGCAAGAGCAATTCGAATCCGAGGCCGCGCAATTTTTCCGGGCCGATGCCGTGTTGGGCTTTGGTGGCGGTTATATGGCGAATTTCGCCATGCTCGCGACCTTGCCACAGCGGGGCGATCTGCTGCTGATGGATGAGCTGTCTCATGCCAGCACCCATGAAGGCGCGCGGGCAGGGCGGGCCGAGATTGCGACGTTCAGGCATGGCGATGTGGGGCACGCGAAGGACGTGATCACGTCATGGCGGTCAGCGGGCCAGACGGGTGCGGTCTGGATCGCGGTTGAGAGCCTTTACAGCATGGACGGCGACCGCGCGCCCCTGGACGCGTTGGCGGCGCTGGCCGATGAGCATGGTTTTCTGATCGTGGACGAGGCCCATGCAACCGGCGTCTACGGTCCGGATGGGCGCGGGCTGGCGCATCATCTGGAGGGGCGCTCGAACGTTTTGACCCTGCATACGCTGGGTAAAGCGCTGGGAGGGTCGGGGGCGTTGATTTGTGGGGCGCGGGCTTTGATTGATTTCATGATCAATCGCAGCCGGCCGTTTATTTTCGCGACCGCGCCCTCACCTTTAATGGCAGCGGTTGGGTGCGAGGCGCTGGCGATCCTGCGCGACGAGCCCGAGCGTCGAGATGCCCTGCACAGCCACATCGCGCTGTTTGGGGCAGAGATGGGGCGGCGTTTGCCGCAGCTTGCAATCAGTGGCAGCCAGATCGCGCCATTGATCGTCGGCGGTGACGCCCCGACCATGGCGCTTGCCGGGCGCTTGCAGGAAATGGGATTTGATATCAGAGGGATAAGGCCGCCAACCGTGCCCGAGGGCACGTCCCGTCTGCGGGTGGCGCTGACCCTGAATGTGACCGAAGAGGATATTCGGCGGCTTGCCGAAGCATTGGAAGAGCTATGGCCAGATATGTGATCACGGGGACCGGAACGGATGTCGGCAAGACGGTTTTTGCCGCCGGCCTGTGCGGGCTGATTGGTGCGACGTATTGGAAGCCCGTGCAATCGGGGCTGGTCGGAAACCTGCCGAATGCAGATGGCACCGGGCGTGCACAGCCTGTGCACAGCGCGTACACAGCGCGTACACAGGCGGCGCAATCGGCCACCGACGCGGCGGATATCGTCCGGCTTGCCGGCGCGCAGGTGGTGCCCGAAGGCTACCGGCTGACCCAACCGCTGTCGCCGCATCGCGCCGCCGAACTGGATGGCGTCTCAATCGATCCGGCGGCGTTGACCCCGCCCGACTTTGATCCGCTGGTAATCGAGGGGGCCGGTGGCGTTCTGGTGCCCGTCACCCGGCAGATCCTTTTCGCGGATCTGTTTGCAGAGTGGCAAATTCCGGTGATCCTGGTGGCGACGACCGGGCTGGGGACGATCAGTCACAGCCTGACGGCGCTGGAGGCCCTGCGGTCGCGGAACGTGCCGGTGCATGGGGTGGTCTTTGTGGGTGAGGATAATCCCGACAATATGGCAAGTATTGGTCAGATCGGCGCGGTCCCTGTTCTGGGTCGGTTGCCGCTGCTGGACCCACTGAACCGCGAAACGCTGTCAGATGCGATGGCGGCGAATTTCCGGAGCGATGATTTCTGAAAGGAGCGCAGCATGACAGACAGCGCCGTCTGGCATCCCTTTACGCAACACGCGACCGAGCCGGAACCGCCCGTGGTCCTGCGCACCGAAGGCGCGTGGATCGAGACCGACAAAGGCAAGCTGCTGGACGGGATCAGCAGTTGGTGGGTCACCACCCACGGTCATCGGCAGCCCCGGATTGTTGCGGCGATCCGTGAGGCGACCGAAAGTCTGGATCAGGTGATCTTTGCCGGGCTGACGCATGAACCGGCGGAACGGTTGGCCACGGCTTTGGCCGGCATGGCGCCTGAGGGTCTGGACCGGGTGTTCTATTCCGACAGCGGCTCGACGGCGGTCGAGGTGGCGCTGAAGATGGCGCTTGGATACTGGCGGCATGACGGCGACGGGCGTCACCGGATCGTGGTGATGGAAAACAGCTATCACGGCGATACGATCGGCACGATGAGCGTGGGCGAACGGGGCGTCTTCAACGCCGCTTATGAGCCGATCATGTTCGCCGTTGATACGATCCCCTTCCCGCAGGGCGATGGTCAGGCGACGCTGGACCGCTTTGAGGCGCTGGCCCGCAATGGCGATATCGCGGCGCTGATCATAGAGCCGCTGGTGCTGGGGGCCGGGGGGATGCTGATGTATTCGGCTGACGTCCTGCGCGGATTGCGTGAGATCTGCGATCGCCACGATGTTCTGCTGATCGCTGATGAGGTGATGACAGGCTGGGGACGCACCGGGCGGCTATGGGCCTGCGATCATGCGCAGATTTCACCCGATATCCTGTGCACCAGCAAAGGGCTGACCGGGGGCGTGATACCGCTGGCGGCGACGCTGGCGAATGACAAGATTTTCCAGGCGCATTATTCCTCGGACCGGACGCGGACCTTTTATCATTCCAGCAGCTACACCGCGAACCCGATTGCCTGTGCGGCGGCTTTGGCCAATCTGGGGATCTGGCAAGACGGCGGGATGCAGGACCGTCTGGATCGGCTAAGCGCAATGCAGGCCGAGCGGTTGTCGCGTTTCGCCGGGGATGGGCGGTTCGAGAATATCCGCCAATGCGGCACGATTGCGGCGATGGATCTGAGGGTCAGTCAGGGCGGCTATCTGGCCGAGGACGGTCCGCGCATGCGGGCCCATTTCATCGAAAACGGCGTCCTGCTGCGCCCGCTTGGCAATACAGTCTACCTGATGCCGCCCTATTGCGTGACGGGCGAAGATCTGGACCTGGCTTACGCGGCGATCGACAGCTATCGCAGTGCCTGACCGGTGAGGTTCCCGCAGCGGATGCGCGCGGGAACCGCCGGTGGCAAGGTCGGCCCGATGGGATCGGGCCGACCGGGTGACCTGCTACAGACCCATGGCCTGATAGCTTTCGGCAATGCGGCGGATCGAGACGACATAGGCGGCCGTGCGCAAATCCGCGACCTTGTCGTCGCTGTACCAGACTTCGGCCATGCTCTGGAACGCGCCGCGCATGGTGTCATCAAGACCCGAACGCACCAGTTCCAACTCGCTGGCGCCCTTGAGATAGCGGTCCTTGAAGTCCTTGGTCAGCGACCAGCCAAGGCTCTTGTCACTCGACAGGCGCTCTAGCTCGCTGACCAGCAGCTGGGTCCGGGCCTCTTGCTCACGCCGTTCCATCCGGCCAAAGCGGATATGCGTCAGGTTCTTGACCCATTCGAAATAAGAGACGGTCACACCGCCGGCATTGGCATACATATCCGGGATGATGACGATCCCGCGCTTGCGCAGGATTTCGTCCGCCTCGGCGGTGACGGGGCCGTTAGCGGCCTCGACGACCAGCTTGGTGTTGATGTTCTCGGCGTTTTCGAGGTTGATCACACCTTCAACGGCGGCGGGGATCAGGATGTCGCATTCCAGTTCCAGTGCGGCAAGGCTGTTCTGGGTGTAATCCTTGGCGCCGTCGAATCCGGCCACACCGCCGGTCTCTTTGATGTGTTTGTGCAGCTCTGCGATGTTCAGCCCGTCGGGGTTCATCACGGCGCCGTCGCGTTCGGCCACGGCGATGATCTTGGCGCCGTCGCTATCCGACAGGAACTGGGCTGCGTGAAAGCCCACATTGCCGAGGCCCTGCACGATCACGCGCTTGCCATCGAGGGTGCCTTCCAGCCCGGCGGCCTTCATCGCCTCGGGGTGACGGAAGAATTCGTGGATGGCGTATTGCACACCGCGGCCCGTCGCCTCGACCCGGCCCTGAATGCCGCCGAACGAGACGGGCTTGCCGGTCACGCAGCCCCGTGCGTCGATATCGTCGGGGTGCAGGCGTTTATAAGCATCGGCCATCCAGGCCATCTCGCGTTCGCCGGTGCCCATGTCGGGGGCCGGCACGTTCTGGCTGGGCGAGATCAGGCTGCGGCGCGACAATTCATAGGTAAAGCGGCGGGTGATCCGTTCCAGCTCTTCCTCGGAATACTGGCGCGGATCGATGCACAGCCCGCCTTTCGAGCCGCCAAAGGGAACCTCGACCAGCGCGCATTTATAGGTCATCAGTGCCGCCAGCGCCTCGACCTCGTTCTGGTTCACGGTGTCGGCGTAGCGAATGCCGCCCTTGACCGGTTCCATATGTTCTGAGTGCACCGAGCGATAGCCGACAAAGGTGTGGATGCTGCCGCGCATCCGAACGCCGAAGCGCACCGTATAGGTCGAGTTGCAAACCCGGATTTTCTCTTCCAGCCCGTCGGGCAGATCCAACAAGCTGGCCGCATGGGTGAACATGCGATCCACCGAGTCGCGAAACGAAGTGTGTGACTGTCCCAAAATCTAGTCCCTTCCGTGATTATACTGCACATCATGCAGCTATCGGCTCGTGGTGTCGTTGCCACAACGACACTTTTTTTGCCCGATGCGTCCAGATTGGGAAACTCTGGGGCTCTGCGTCAAGTTTAGTGATTGTGCATACCCCACCTACAGGCGCGGATTTCTGCTTGGGGTGGCTACGTATGCATTTAGGGCTTATGCAAGCCCGACAGGAGTTAAGTGGTTGGTTGTTCACAGTCTTTCAGCGCAGCATTTGCGTAAAACAAACTTGAATTTGATCGTCGGCCGGGCCCTCTCCGGTTCGGTGGCGACGACTTTCATAGAATGAAATTTCGGAGGGGTAGATGGTTGAGAAAAAAGATTCGGTCGTCACGAAGGGGCGAAAATTCAAACAAGTCCTCGACGGCGCGCGCGCTGTTTTTCTGAAAGAGGGGTTCGCCGGCGCCAGCGTCGACGATATTGCCAGCGAGGCCAGGGTGTCCAAGGCCACGCTCTATAGCTATTTTCCGGACAAGGAACTGATGTTCAGCGAGGTTTTCCGCGCTGAACTGGCATCTGGCAGCGAAGAGCCGGTGGCCGCACTGGCTGCGGATCGTCCGGCGGTCGAGGCGTTGCCGCTGATCATTCATGCGCTGGCGACACGGTCGGTTTCGGGCGCGGGTGTGCAGTCGTACCGGATGCGTGTGGCTGAATCGGATCGCTTTCCGTCGCTTGCACGGGAATATCTGGATACCGTCCATCGCCGTCAGCGCCGCGATATCCGCACCTTTCTGGAACGCTGGACGCTGCGCGGCGAGCTTGAGATCTCGGATTTCGAGCTGGCGACCGAGCAACTGATCGCGCTGGCCACTGCTTTGATCGGGGATCGGGCCGTGTTTCTGGGGGCCGACAGCGTGACGGAAACCCAGATGCACCGCGCGACGATGGGGGCCGCGCAGGTGTTTCTGGCCGCCTATGGGATGCGCTATGTCGATACCTCGCGGGCGGCGCGTGACGCCTCGATGCGGCGTGCGGACCGTGCCAAGACGGTGCCACCGATGGAATGACATTCCGGCAACAGGGGCGGCGTCGCTGTTCGTGCTGATGGGAACGTGATAAACGCGCCAGCTTAACAAGCTGTTATCTGTTTCCTATAACGACTGTATCTAAAAACCGGCCCGCGAACCGGGCCGACAAGCACGGACGAGACATGAACAGATCAGTGATCCTGCCCCTTATTGCGTCGGCTGCCATTTTGTCAGCCTGTATGCCCGCCCCGGCGCCTCAGCCGGCCCCGGCCCCTGTCGTGCCGATGGTCCAGCCCGTGGCCTCTGTCGATGGTGTTGCCGGACTGGAATCGCGCGAACCCGACCTGTGCGGCGCCAAGACCTATGCGACCTATCTGTCGCAGCCCGGCTCGGTCATTCCGCAGCTGGGAATTACCAAGGAATACCGCATCGTCGAGTATCGCGGCATCGAGCCGCAAGAATACGATCCGAATCGCATCGTGTTCCGTCTGGATGCCGGCGGCAATATCTACAACGTGGATTGCGGCTGATGCGGCAGGGTGGTTTGATCGCGCCGGCGCTGGCCGGTGCTGCGATGCTGGTACTGGCAGCCTGCGAGCCCATTGCGCAAACCGACACGCCCGCGCGGCCTCCGCAGGCTGCGGATTTGTGCGGGGCATCGGGCTATCAGGGGCTGGTGGGCCAGCCCCGCGATGTGCTGAGCGCGATGAAGTTTCCCATCGGAACGCGCGTGATCGGGCCTGATGACGCCGTGACCGCCGATTACAACCGCGAGCGGCTGAACATCGAATATGGTCGTGGCGGGCTGATCGAGAAGGTCGGCTGTTACTGAGGCCGGCCTGACATCGCGAAATCCATGGGGGCGGCGCTGACCGCCCCTTTTTCATTGATTTGGCGGCGGGCCGGTGTCACCATTCTGCCATGATGAACGCCTTTTCGCCGTCTTCGGCCGATCCGGATCGCGTGGTTTTCGACCGAACAGAGTTGGGCATAATCCTGTCCGTCTATGGTCGATTTGTTGCCGCAGGCGAGTGGCGCGATTACGGCATGTCCTTTCTGCGCGAGGTCGCTGTGTTCAGCGTCTTTCGCCGCGCCGCCGAAAACCCGCTATATCGCATCGAAAAGCGGCCCAAGCTGCGCGACGCCCAAGGGCTGTATGCGGTGATCGGCATGGACGGGCGTATCCTGAAACGCGGACATGATCTGCCGACCGTGTTGCGGGTGCTGGAGAAAAAGCTGATCCGCAGCGTCGACTGAGGGCGGATCACGCGGCAATCCCCTCAGGGAAAGCGAATATCCACCCAGACCAGCCGATGCCGCGAGGCCGTCTGGACCGTCCGGCCCAGTTCTGTTTCCGGGTCTGGCCACAGGACGCCCGCATCCAGCACGGTCAGGTCTTTGGCAGGCAGAACGTAATCGGCGCGCAGATTGCCGGGGCCGTCAGCGTCGGCCCAATCGGCGGTATCCAGCGCCGGATCGCCATTTTGCACGGCATTCGCGCCATCCTGCGGGGGCTGCCATGCGCCGCGTGGTTTCGGGTCATGGGCCACGGTCATCAACGCCTGATAGCCCTCGGGGCGGCCATCGCCATCGACCGGGTCGACGTTCAGATTTCCCAGCAGGACAAAGGGCGCCTTGGGCAGGTGCGCAGGCCAGAACGCGGCCTCGTCATGGTTGCGGCGGCCATTGCGATCCTCGGGACCATCAAAGACCGGCGGCGTCGCGGACCAGGCCAGCAGATGCAGCGGTTCGCCGTCGATCAGCAGCGCCACATCCCAATGCGCGGTCGAGGACAGGCGCTGGATCGCGGCCGCATCGGCCGGGGTGTCGGATGGCATCAGGTTGCCTGGCAGGTCGCGCCACAGAAAGGCGCTGTGATCTCTCACCTCAGCCAAGGGCAGCCGCGACAATAGCGCCATGCCCGATGCGCCGGTAAAAAAGCCAAAGCCCTGCGCGTCATCCGCCGTGCCGCTGCGTCCGTCGCCATCCAGATCGACGCCAGTGGCCATGCCGCTATTGGGTTGACCGGCAAAGCGGTGCGGCAGGTCCAGCCCGGCCTCGGATATCAGGGCGGCGAAACCGTCCAGCGCCAGCCCGTCATGGTCCCAGTCAAAGCCGGTCAGCAGGATGGCATCGGGTTCGGCATGGGCGATGACCGCCGCCGCCGCCAGCACTTGCGGATCGCGCTTTTCGATATCGGCCAGCAACAGACCCGGCCCCTTGCGCGACAGGTCGGGGCCGTAGGTGGCGATACGAACCGTGTCCGCGACAGCCGCCGCCGGCAGGGCCAGCAGCAGCGCCGTCGCGGCTGTTCTCAGACCCACGGGCGCGCCTGCGCCATCTGATCCTCGAACGTGTCGATGGCCGCGGCCTTTTCCATGGTCAGCCCGATATCGTCCAACCCGTTCATCAGGCAGTGCTTGCTATGGGGGTCGACGTCGAAGGCAAAGACCTGACCGTCCGAACTGCTGACCGTCTGTGCATCAAGATCGACGGTGATCCGGGCGTTCGCGCCTTTCTTGGCGTCCTCCATCAGGGCAGCCACGGCCTCTTGCGGCAGGATGACCGGCAGGATGCCGTTCTTGAAGCAGTTATTATAGAAGATGTCGGCAAAGCTGGTCGAGATGACGCAGCGAATGCCGAAATCCAGCAGCGCCCACGGCGCGTGTTCGCGCGATGAACCGCAGCCGAAATTGTCACCGGCAACGATAATCTGCGAATCGCGGTAGGCGGGCTGGTTCAGGACGAAGTCGGCGACCTCGTTGCCATCCGAATCATACCGCATCTCATCGAAAAGATTTTTCCCCAGACCTGACCGTTTGATGGTCTTAAGGAACTGTTTGGGGATAATCATATCTGTATCGATATTGACCAAAGGCATAGGGGCTGCAATGCCGGTAAGTGTGATAAACTTGTCCATATCTGACCTTTGCTTCAGGCTGGGAAAGACGCGACCTTTATGGCGCGTCCACGGGTTGGGTGAGGTGTCGCCAATCGCGCAAGAGACGCGGGCATGGCGGCGGAGCAAGAGGAGCGGTCATGCTTAACTGCGTTGGCGCCAACTGGCGCCCGATAATCGGCGACCCAACCATCTTTGGCTGGATCACGGTCGTGGCCTATCTGATCTGCGCGATCCTTGCCGTGATCGTCTGGAACAGCCGACCAGAGCCTGCCTTGCGTCGATTCTGGGCCTTCAGCGCGATCGTTCTGGCGTTTCTGGCGCTGAACAAGCAGCTTGACCTGCAGACCGCGATGACCAGCACCGGGCGCTGCCTGTTTCACTACCTGGACATCTATGAGCAGCGCAGTTTTGTGCAGCTGATCTTTGTGATCGTGCTGATCGCCGTGGTTTTCCTGCTGTATCTGCGCGGCATGAGCGCGATGCGGCGTTACCGGCGGTCGCATGGTCTGGCGATGCTGGGTCTGGGCTTTGTCGCGCTGTATGTGCTGATCCGGGCGACCAGTTTTCACGTGGTCGACCTGCTGGGCAGCCAGCAGGTATTTGGCATCAGCGCGAACTTTCTGCTGGAAAATGCAGGTCTGGTCATGATCGCGATCAATGCGATCGGGTTGTTGACCGGGTGGATTGTCCCCGAACGCCAGCCCAAGCGTCCCCGCAACATGCGGGCCCGGCCACGGCAGGCCTCGGCTGCGTCCCAGGGGCGAGGGCCGGTATTCGCGAGCGGCGGGATCGGGGCGAGCGGACCAAACAGGCCGGGCAAGGGCAAGCAAGGCAAGCCCGCCGGCCCCCGTTTCCCGGTCGAGCCGCTGGATCACTGACGGCGACCCGGTGGGACCGGGTTGCCTGTCTGCATCATGATTTATCGACACCATCGGGCAGCCTCTGCCGGGCCCGTCAGGCCGGTTCCGCCTGATCGGTGAGTTCCCGAACGTCGGTCAGCCGGCCTGTCACGCCTGCTGCCGCCGCCATGGCGGGTGACATCAGATGGGTGCGGCCCTTATAGCCTTGACGTCCCTCGAAATTGCGGTTCGAGGTCGCGGCGCAGCGTTCGCCGGGGGCCAATTGGTCGGGGTTCATGGCCAGGCACATGGAACAGCCTGCCAGACGCCATTCGAAGCCTGCATCCAGAAAGACCTGATGCAGCCCTTCCTCCTCGGCCTGCGCGCGCACGAGGCCCGAGCCGGGAACGACCATGCCGCGAACGCCATCGGCCAGCTTGCGACCGCGGAGGATTTCGGCCGCGGCGCGCAGATCCTCGATCCGGCCATTGGTGCAAGAGCCGATGAACACGGCGTCGATCCTGACATCCTGCAACGGCGTCCCGGGCGTGAGGTCCATATAGTCCAGCGAGCGCCGCGCGGCCTCGACCTTGCCGCCGGTGAAATCCTCGGGCGCGGGAACGGTGCCGGTGATCGGCAGCACATCCTCGGGCGAGGTGCCCCAGGTCACGACCGGGGCAATGTCTTCGCCGCGGATGGTGATCACCTTGTCGAAATGCGCGCCTTCGTCGGATTGCAGGGTTTTCCACCAGTTGATGGCGGCTTCCCATGCGGCGCCTTTCGGGGCATGGGGGCGACCGTTCACATAGTCAAAGGTCTTTTCGTCGGGCGCGATCAGGCCGGCGCGGGCGCCGCCTTCGATGGCCATGTTGCAGACCGTCATCCGGCCTTCCATCGACAATGCGCGGATCGCCTCGCCGCAATATTCGATCACATGGCCGGTGCCGCCGGCGGTGCCGGTCTTGCCGATCACCGACAAGGTGATGTCCTTGGCGGTCACACCGGGCAGCAGCGAGCCGGTGATCTCGACCTTCATGTTCTTGGATTTCTTCTGGATCAGCGTCTGCGTGGCCAGCACATGTTCGACCTCGGAGGTGCCGATCCCGTGGGCCAGTGCGCCGAACGCGCCATGCGTGGCGGTGTGGCTGTCACCGCAGACCACGGTCATGCCGGGCAGGGTCCAGCCCTGTTCCGGGCCGACGATATGCACGATGCCCTGCCGGATGTCGTCGACGGGGTAATAATTCAGCCCGAAATCGCGGGCGTTCTTGTCCAGCGCATCGACCTGGATGCGGCTTTCCTCGTTCTCGATGCCGTTTTCACGGCCCGCCGTGGTCGGGACGTTATGGTCGGGCACGGCGATGGTCTTATCCGGCGCACGCACTTTGCGACCGGTCGTGCGCAGCCCCTCGAAGGCCTGCGGGCTGGTCACTTCGTGGACCAGATGGCGGTCGATATACAAAAGGCAGGTGCCGTCGGCAGACTGATCGACCACATGGGCGTCCCAGATCTTGTCATAAAGCGTGCGCGGCTTGGCGTGATTGTCGGTCATGGCGGTCTCGTTCAAAAGATGGCTGTGCAGGGGCGAAGGGCGGACAGGCCGTTATACCCGCGCGGTTACGCCCAGGATCTCGCCATAGAAACGGCCCGGCAGGCGGGCGCGGTCATGGATGTTGAAGTAGATGAAGCCATTCATGCGTAGCAATCTAAGGCCGTTGAGGCGCGGGGGCAAGCGGGCGATGCGTGCAGGGCTTTCGTTTGCGTGATCTTGTGATCAGCCGCTTGCCCGAAACCCGCGCTCCGGTGTTAATGGGCGCATGGAGGGTGCCGGATGGATCAGTTGACCCCTGAAGTTGTTGACGCCGCCGAAGGGCTGTGGTCGCACTTGCAGGCCTTTTTTCAGAACCTGCTGGTGCCGTGGCGCCTGTATCAGCTGGTCGGTATCGTTGCCCTGATCCTGTTGGCATGGCTGGCCGCGCGTCTGGCATCGCCGCTGTTGACCAGGTTCCTGCGCTCGCGCCAGGGCTGGGCCAAATGGCGGTTGCGGCTTGGGCTGATGATCAATCGCCGCCTGCGGCTGATCTTTTTCGCGCTGTTTGCATGGATCACCGTGCTGATCATGGGCGAGCTCACATTGCCCTCGCGCAGCCAGCTGATTGCGCTGGCAGCGGTGGTGTCGACCGCCTGGCTGGCGATCAGCTTTCTGGTGCGTGTCATCGCCAACCCGTTCCTGCGCAAAATCGTCACCTGGGGCGCCTGGATCTGGGCGACGCTGTATTTTCTGGGCTTCATCGAGCCGACATCGAACATGCTGGACAGCATCGCCATCAGCTTTGGCGAATTCCGGCTGTCGGCGCTGACGGTCATCAAGGCACTGGTCATCACCGGGCTGATGATCGCAGGTGCCCGATTCCTGTCGCGTGTGGTCAGCGGGCGGCTGGCCACCAACAAGGATATTTCGCCCTCGATGCGGGTGCTGACCAGCAAGCTGCTGCAGATCACCCTGTTTACGCTGGCCGTTATCGTCGGCCTGCGCGCGGCCGGTTTCGACCTGACCGGGCTTGCGGTTTTTTCTGGCGCGGTCGGTCTGGGTCTGGGCTTTGGTCTGCAAAAGGTGGTGTCGAACCTTGTCTCGGGCGTCATCATCCTGCTGGATAAATCGATCAAGCCCGGCGATGTGATCAGCCTTGGCGATACCTTCGGCTGGATCGAGGAACTGGGCGCCCGCTATGTCAGTGTGGTGACGCGCGACGGCAAGGAATACCTGATCCCGAACGAGGATCTGGTGACCGGGCAGGTGGTGAACTGGTCGCATACCAACAATTTCGTGCGCCTGGATCTGCATTTCGGCACCGCCTATGAGGATGACCCCCATGAGGTCAGCAAGATCGCCATCAACGCCGCCATGTCGGTCAAGCGCGTGATGCCGCAGCGCACGCCCGTCTGCTGGATCACCGGCTTTGGCGACAGTTCCGTCGATTATGTGCTGCGTTTCTGGATCACCGATTCCGAGGGCGGGCTGACCAATGTGCGCGGGCAGGTGTTTCTGGCGCTGTGGGATGCGTTCAAGAAAAAGGGCATCTCGATCCCGTTCCCGCAGCGCGAAGTGCGTGTGCTGAACGACAAGATTGCCGTCTCGGATGGAAATTCCGTGCCGCCACGTCCCGAATTCGTGACCAGCGATTGAGAATGGCCAAAAAAATGCTATCTTTAATGTATCCCCTGCGCCGGGGGCGATCGGCGCGTAGACCGGAGGGCTAAACCCTGTCTCACCACGTCACGCCGGCCGAAACGTCGGCAGCGACCGCCGCGGCAACAGACCTGAGCAGCGATCAGGTGCTGGACCGCATCCTATCCTCGCTTGAGGACGACAAGGCCGAGGACATCGTGCAGATTGATCTGCGCGGACGTTCCGCCATGGCCGATCATATGGTGATCGCCTCGGGGCGCAATGCGCGTCAGGTGGCCACGATCGCCGAAAAACTGGCCGAGCGCTACAAGAAGGCAACCGGACGCACCGCCCGGATCGAAGGCAAGGATGCCGGCGATTGGGTGCTGATCGACACCGATGATGTCGTCGTGCATGTGTTTCGGCCCGAAGTGCGCGACTTTTATCAGTTGGAAAAGATGTGGATGCCGGCCGATGCGCTGGCCCGTTCGCGTCCGACGCAACCGCCAGCAGGTCACTGAACCGGCGGTATGAAGATCGTGATCGCCGCCGTCGGGCGGCTGCGCAAGGGGCCGGAATCGGCGCTGATTGCCGATTATCTGGACCGCTTTGCCAAAACCGGCCGGGGGTTGGGTCTGCCCCCGGTGCAAATCCTTGAAATCGAAGACAAGCGCGGCGGCGGTATGGCCGCCGAGGCTGAACTGCTGGCCCGCGCCCTGCCGGATGGCGCGGCGGTGGTGGCGCTGGATGAGCGCGGCCAGCAGCCGACCTCGCCCGAATTCGCCGCCAGGCTGGCCAGCTATCGCGATCAGGCGCGGGATCTGTGCTTTGTGATTGGCGGTGCCGACGGCATTGACGCCGCGCTGCGCGAGCGCGCCGACTGGCAGATCAGCTTTAGCCGGATGGTCTGGCCGCATATGCTGGCCCGCGTCATGCTTGCCGAGCAGCTTTACCGTGCCTCGACCATTCTGGCCGGTGGGCCCTATCACCGCGAATAGGGGCCGCTGATCCGTGGCCCCGAGGGGCGGCGGCAATGGGGCCGGCGCGCGGCCCCACCTTTTCCTTAGCCCCGCAGCATCGCCAGCAACTGCGCATCGGCATAGCCATCCGCCGTTGCGCCAACCGATTGCTGGAAGGCCCGGATGGCCAGCGTCGATTTGCTGCCCAGCTTGCCGTCGATCTCATCGCGATAGAAGCCGCGCGCGGCCAGCAGGCGCTGGATCTCGGCCTTTTCGGCATTGGACAGTGTGCGCTCGCCGCGCGGCCATGAACCCTGCACGCCGGACCGCCCCGCGATGCGGTCGCACAGAATGCTGACCCCAAGCGCATAGCTGTCAGAGGTGTTGTAATCCAGGATTGCGCGGAAGTTCGGCGAGATCAGGAAGGCCGGCCCGCCCGAGCCCGCAGGCACCAGGATCGAGCCCGACCAGCCCGGCATCGCGGTGCCGTTGGCCGTGCGCACGCCCATGCCGGCCCAGCTGCCGCCCGCGCGCTGCTGTTCCTTGCCCGACAGCGCATAGTTGAAGTTCGAGGGCAGCACGACCTCGACCCCCCAGGGCATGCCCTGACGCCAGCCCGCCTGCCGCAGATAGGCCGCCGTCGATGCCAGCGAATCCGTCGGGTCGTTCGACCAGATGTCGCGCCGTCCGTCGCCGTTGAAATCGACCGCATGGGCCAGATAGGACGAGGGCATGAACTGCGTATGGCCCATGGCGCCGGCCCAGCTGCCGACCAGCCCCTCGGGTCCGGTATCGCCCGACTGGATGATCCGCAGGGCGGCGATCAGCTCGTTGCCAAAGAACTGCCCGCGCCGCCCGTCATAGGCCAGCGTGGACAGCGCCGGAACGATTCTGGTCGAGCCGCGATTGCCGCCGAAGTTCGATTCCATCCCCCAGACGGCCAGAACGATTTCGCGCGGCACGCCATAGCGGCCCTCGATCGCGGTAAGCGTGCTGCCAAGCTGCGAGGCCTTGCTGCGTCCGGTGCTGACGCGATTGCCCGAGGCGGCATCGTCGATATAGGCCCAGATCGGGCGCGAAAATTCGCTTTGCCGCCGGTCCAGTGCAATGATGTCGGATTGATAGCTGGCCAGCGCCATGGACCGGTCAAAGGTCGCGGGCGAGATCCCCTGCGACAGCGCGACGGGCCGGAATTGCTGTACCCATTGCTGCAGACCCGCCTGGCTGGCCGGCGCGCCCGCCGGGCGTTGCGGGATGGTGACCTGCGCCCCGGCTGAACCGGGGCTGCGGCTCAGCGGCGCGCCGCAGGCCGCCACGCTGAGCGCAAGGGTTGTCGCCAAAAGGATGCGAAGCGTCGAAATCTTCATGAAAATCGCCTGTCGGTTAACTGCTGTTTTATGCTCTTTGGCGAACAGTCTAACCCAAGCGAATCGGCTTGAATAGGGTAAGTGGCGCTGGCTTAGCCCCTGTCTTCGGCGTTGCCTTTGGCGGCGTCTTTGGCATCCTCGAAGAACGGTTCCACCTGTGCGATGATGACAGCGTTTTCGGCCAGCGCGCGCGCCATCAGGTCGCGTTCGTCATCGCCGATCTCGTGACCCTCGGCCAGCCGCTCGTCCAGGGTGCCGTAGCCGGTCACGTCCAGCGGCGCCATCTCGGCCTGTTTCAGGATCGCCACCGCCTCGCGCACGGCCTCGGCCTCGTCCTTGCCCGAGGCATAGCAGACAAGGCCTGCGCCCGTCGCGCCTTTGGGCAGCCCGTCGCCCTTGCTGCGCCCGACCTCGATCAGCAGGGTATAGACCTGTTGCGCCATGGCTTGATCCTCTGTCTATTGCCCGTGCAATGAAGGGGATGCGACATGAGCAAGAGCTTGGCAAGGGTCAAGGCAGCACTGGAGGCCGCGGGCGAGCAGGCCCAGGTGCTGGAAATGACCGAGACGACGCGCACGGCGCAGGATGCCGCGCAGGCCGCCGGCTGCGAGGTCGATCAGATCGCCAAGTCGATCATCTTTCGCGGCGAGGAAAGCGGCCATGTCCTGCTGTTCCTGACCGCCGGGGGCAACCGCGTCGATCCGGATCTGGCCTCACAGGTGGCCGGTCAGCCACTGGGCAAGGCCGATGCAGCCCTGATCCGCGCGGAAACCGGTTTTGCCATCGGCGGCGTTGCCCCGATCGGACATCTGAACCCGATCACCGCCTTTTTCGACCCGCGCCTGTCCGATTTCGCGCAGGTCTGGGCCGCAGCGGGCACCCCGCGCCACATTTTTGCCATCGCACCAGACCGTTTATTGGAAATTACGGGGTCGAAACCTACCGTTTTCGTCAAGTAGGCGCTTTTGGGTGTATTCGTTAGTCACCCTCTCCAAATGCTTGTGTTAACCTTTTGCGGTATGCAGTGGAGCGAGTGATGATTCAGCCAAGATTGACCCTTAATGATGGAAACATCATGCCCCAGTTGGGGGTAGGTGTCTGGCAGGTGCCAAACGAAGACACTGCGACAGTCGTGACCGAGTCGATCAAGATCGGCTATCGACTGATCGACGGCGCGGCCGCCTATGGAAACGAAGAGGGCCTCGGTCAGGGGTTGCGAGAGTCAGGGCAGTTGCGCGAGCAGTTGTTCGTGACCTCGAAGCTCTGGAATGGTGATCAGGGCCATGATGCGGCGCTGAAGGCCTTTGACAAGACGATGGAACGGCTTGGTCTGGATTATCTGGATCTGTATCTGATCCATTGGCCGATGCCGTCGGTTGATCTGTATGTCGACAGCTGGAAGGCCCTGATCCGCCTGCGCCAAGAGGGGCGTGTGCGCTCTATCGGGGTGGCGAATTTCCAGGAGCCGCATCTGCGCCGGCTGATCGACGAAACCGGCGAAGTGCCGGCGCTGAACCAGATCGAAGTGCATCCGACGCTGACCCAGACCGAGATGCGTCAGGCCGATCGCAAGCTGGGGATCGTGACCCAAAGCTGGACGCCGTTGGGCCGCGGCGATTTTTCGCTGCCCCAGGTCGCCAGCATTGCCGAGCGTCTGGATTGCACGCCTGCACAGGTCGTCTTGCGCTGGCATTTGCAGCACGGGTTGTCGGTCATCCCGAAATCCGAGCGCCCCGAACGGTTGAACGAGAATTTCCACTGCCTCGATATCGAGTTGTCCATGGCCGATATGGAGGCGCTGGATGCGCTGGATCAGGGCAATCGCACGGGTCCGGACCCCGACACGTTCGACAAGCGCTGAGGCGGTTTATGCCAGCAATTGCCTGATCAGCGCGCTGTCGGGGTCGCACAGCCCCTCGACCACGTCGAAATGATGGCGCCCCGGATCGACAATCAGATCTGTGGGCGCGCCCAACCCGGCCCAGATATCGGCCAGCAGCCGCGACTGGCGGATGAATTCCGGCCGCTCCATCCCGCCGACCCAGGCGGTGACCGGAATTTTCTGGCGTGGCGACAGCAGGGCCGGGCTTTCTGCGGCGGCCTCTTGCGGGTCCAGATGCAGGGTGTCGTTGATCGCGGTGCGCAGCAGCGGCCGCAGATCGCCAAGGCCCGATATCGGCACGCAGGCCGTGACCCGCGTTGCGACCTCATCGGGCAAGGTGCCGTCGTCGCAAATCATTCGCGCGGCCAGATGCCCGCCCGCCGAATGCCCGGTCAGGGCAATCGGGCCGCTGATCCGGCCTGCCGCCTCGGTCACGCCCTGGGCCACCTGCCGGGTGATCTGCGAGATGCTGGCATCGGGCGCCAGCCGGTACGCGGGCATCGCCACCGCCCAGCCCCGCGCCACCGCACCTGCCGCCAGATGCGAGAAATCCGCCGGCGAGAATTTCATCCAATAGCCGCCATGGATGAACACCATCAGCCCGGCGGCCTCGCCATCGGGCCGGAACAGGTGGCCCTCGCCCAATGCTTCATGCCGGGTTGCCGCGCGAAACGCCGCAGCCTCTGCCTGCCAGCGGGGCGGATAGGCCTCGGCGCCCGGTATATGCGGCCCGTTGGCATAGGCATCGTCCCAATCGGTGACCTGATACAGCATCGCGCTCCCCCTCTTTCGCGCAGCAGACCCGGCTGGTAGCCTCGGGTCAAGAGGGAGCCTGCGATGACCGATTTTACCCGCACACGCGCCGCCTTTCACCTGCCCGAAGGCGTCACTTATCTGGACGGCAATTCGCTGGGGCCGATGCCGGTTGCCGCCACCGCGCGCGTGGCCGACATGATGCGCGATGAATGGGCGGAACAGTTGATCCGCGGCTGGAATTCGGCGGGCTGGTACGCGCAGCCTCGCCGCGTGGGCGACCGTATCGCGCGGCTGATCGGTGCGGGCGAAGGGCAGGTCGTGATGGGTGACACGCTGTCGATCAAGGTGTTCCAGGCGGTCAGCGCCGCGCGCGCCTTGCGACCCGATCGGCGGGTGATTCTGTCCGATAGCGGCAATTTCCCCTCGGATCTTTACGTCGCCGAAGGGCTGGCCGGCGCGGTCGATGCCGAGTTGCGGGTGGTGCGACCCGAAGAGGTCGCCGATGCGATCACCGATGATCTGGCCGTGCTGATGCTGACCGAGGTGGATTATCGCACCGGTCGCCGTCACGACATGGCCGCATTGACGGCCCGCGCCCATCAGGCCGGTGCGCTGGCGGTGTGGGATCTGGCGCATTCCGCCGGTGCCGTCGATGTGGATCTGCTGGGCGTTGATGCCGATTTCGCCGTGGGTTGTACCTATAAATACATCAATGGCGGACCCGGCGCGCCCGCCTTTATCTGGACCCATCCGCGTCATTCCGACGCAGCCGCGCCCATCCTGCAGGGCTGGATGGGCCATGCAGCGCCCTTTGCCTTTGATCTGGATTATCGCCCCGCCGCCGGGATCGAGCGGATGCGCGTCGGCACGCCGCCGGTGATCGCGATGACCGCGCTGGATGCGGCGCTGGATGTCTGGGACGGCGTTGAACTGGCCGATCTGAGGGCGCGATCCATTGAACTGAGCGAGGCATTCATCACGGGGGTGCAGGAAAATTGCCCCGATCTGGTGCTGAATTCGCCGCGCCATCCGGCGCAGCGCGGCTCTCAGGTCAGTTTTTTGCATCCGCAGGGCTATGCGGTCATGCAGGCTCTGATCGCCGAGGGTGTCATCGGTGATTTCCGTGCGCCGGACGTGCTGCGTTTTGGATTTGCGCCTTTGTATAACGACGTTTCGGACATTGAGCGTGCGGTGGATACACTGGCCCGTATCCTGCGCGATGGCAGTTGGGATGACCCGCGTTTTCACCAGCGCGCAAAGGTGACCTAGCGTAAGCTGACCTTTTCATTCCCGCCCGAATCCAGCAATAAATCGGGATTCGGTACAAGGGGCCAGCGATGAGACGCTGCTTGCTGTTTATTTTTTTCGCGATCGGCCTGCCAAATCCGGGCAGTGTCATGGCCGAAACGCCGCTTGCCGTAGAGTTTGTTCCCGTTCAACTGGCGGATCTCAGCGATGAGGCGGCGCTGACCGGCACGCTGGAGGCGCGAGATTCGGTCGAACTGGGCTTTCGCCAAGGCGGACGCGTGGTCGAGGTGATGGTCGAAGAGGGCGATCAGGTCACCGCCGGTCAGGCGCTGGCCCGGACCGACCCGGTGCAGCAGGATCAGGCGCTGTTGGTGGCCGAGGCCAGCCTGGCATCAGCCGAGGCGACGCGGGCGCAGGCGCAGCAGGCCTTTGACCGGTCGCGCGCCATGCTGGAACGCGGCGTCGGCACCCGTGCGGCGCGCGATCAGGCACAGCAGGCGCTGTCGCAGGCCGAGGGCGCGGTGCGCAGTGCCAATTCTCAGGTGGATCAGGCGCGGCGCGCGGTCGATGATACGGTCCTGCGCGCGCGTGCCGCCTCGGTCGTGACGGGGCGCAATGCCGATCCGGGGCAGATCGTGGGCGCGGCGCAGCCGGTCGTGTCACTGGCGGCCTTTGGCGGCTTTGAGGCGGTGTTTCAGACGCCCGACCTTCCCAATCTGGATGATGCCATGGGCGCGCGCGTCGAATTGCATCCCATCGACATCGACGCCCCAGACATGGTCGGCAAGGTCAGCGAGATCGCGCCTCTGGTCGATCCGCAATACGGCACGGTCACGCTGCGCGCAGAGGTCGAAGGCGTGCCGACCAATACGCGGCTGCTGGGCACCGCCGTGCGCGGCACGGTTCGTTTCCCGGTAAAATCGGCGATCTCCGTTCCCTGGACGACGCTGACACGCAGCGGCGCTGATCCTGCGGTCTGGCTGGTGGGTGAGGATGGCACCGTCAGTCTGGCGCCGGTGGTGATCGAACGGTTTTCCAATGGCGCCGTCTTTGTGGGCAGTGGTCTGGAAGAGGGGCAGGTGGTCGTCGGCGCGGGATCGCAGATGTTGTACCCCGGCCGCGCGGTCGTCGATGCGGCCCTGAATGCCGAAACGCCGGAGACAAATCCATGAACTCGCGCCAGCATATCACCAGGCTGGCGGGCGCGCTTTGTCTGGCCGCCGCGATGGCACTGCCCGCCGCTGCGTTTCAGTTGCCCTGGCAAAAGGACGAGGCACCGGCGCCGGCTGGACCGCCCCGACCGGTTGTCACCGAGGTGGTGTCCGACAGCGATATCAAGGCCCGCTCGGTTCCCGGACTGGTGGTGGCGCGACAGCAGGTGACGCTGGGGTTCCAGACGCTTGGGCGACTGGTGGCGCGGCATGTCGAACTGGGCGATGATGTCGTGACCGGCGATGTGCTGGCCGAACTGGACCCCGACGATCTGGCCGATAACGTCCGTGCCGCCAGCGCCTCGCTGGATGCGGCAGAGGTGCAACTGTCGACCAGTCAGGCGACCGCGGAACGGACCCGCGCGCTGGCACGTCGCAACGTGGCCTCGACCGCGCAGCTGGAACAGGCCGAACAGGCGCTGGCCACCGCCGAGGCCTCGGTCGGGCAGGCGCGCTCGGAACTGATCCGGGCCGAGGATGCCGAGGGATTTGCGCGCATGGCCGCGCCATTCGACGGCGTTGTCAGTGCCGTCTACGCCAATCCGGGTGCGGTTCTGACCGCCGGCGAACAGGTCCTGCAACTGTCGGCCCGCGAGGCGCGCGAGGCGGTCATCGACCTGCCCGACGCCGCCCTGTCAGAACTGGGCGACGGCGCGGTCTTCACCGTCTGGCAGGACGACGATCCCGCCACCGAAACCCGCGCCACAGTTGACCGGATCGACCCGCTGGCCGATAGCGCGACCCGAACGCGGCGGGTGCATCTGTCGCTGGATGACGGGGCGCATCTGCGGCTGGGATCGCTGATCCGCGCGCGCGTGGCGGGCGAAACCGAGATCGCGATGACGCTGCCCTTGCAGGCGGTCTTTGATCGCGACGGCCTTGACCACGTCTGGCGCGTGCAGCGGCAGGGCGATCAGGCCGTGGTTGAACTGGTGCATGTGGTGCTGGGCGCGTCGCTGTTGGGGCGCGCCTTTGTCAATTCCGGTCTGCAGCAAGGCGATGAGGTGGTCATTCGCGGCGTCAATTCGCTGAGCGAGGGGCAGGCCGTCGGCGAAAGGGTCGCGCCATGAAGGGTTTCAACCTCTCGGACTGGGCGCTCAGCCATCGCAGCTTTGTCTGGTTCCTGCTGATCATCTCGATGATTGCGGGGGCGATCAGCTATGGAAATCTGGGCCGCGAGGAAGACCCGAATTTCACCATCAAGACGATGATCATCGGCGCGGCCCTGCCCGGTGCGACCATCGACGAGACATTGCAGCAGGTCACCACCCGCATCGAGACCAAGCTGGAAGAGCTGGACGAGCTGAAATTCACCCGCTCGGTCACCATGCCCGGCCAATCGGTTGTTTATGTGGAATTGCTCGACACGATCCGCGGCCCCGGTGTGCCAGAGGTGTGGAAGCGTGTCCGCCAGATGATGTCGGACATCCGGCCCGAATTCCCGCAGGAATTCGCGGGTTTCCAGTTCAACGACAATTTCGGCGATGTCTACGGCAATATCTTTGCCTTTACCTCGGATGGGTTCAGCCAGCGCGAGCTGCGCGACCGGGTCGAGACGATCCGCAAGCAGGTCGCCGCCCTGCCTGCCGCCGGCAAGACCGAGTTGCTGGGCGAGCAGAAAGAGGAAATCTATCTCGAATTCTCGACCACGCGGCTGGCCGCATTGGGGCTGAACCAGCAAGAGGTGATGAACACGCTGGCCGTCCAGAACGCCATCGCGCCATCGGGTGTGATCCAGGCTGGCGATGAACGTGTGCTGGTGCGTGTGGGCGGGCAGTTCGACGATGCCGCCGCCATTTCCGCGGTCAACCTGCGGGTCGGTGACCGGTTCTTCAATCTGGCCGATGTGGCCACCGTCCGGCGTGGCTATCAGGACCCGCCCGAGACGCTGTTTCGCTATAACGGGCAGCCGGCCATCGGATTGCAGATCGGCATGCGCGAGGGCGAGAACATCCTGACCTTCGGCGAAGAGCTGGACGTGCTGATGGACGGGATCGCGGCCGAGCTGCCGATCGGCATCGAGATGGCCAAATTCGCCGACCAGCCGCATGTGGTCGAAGAGGCGGTCGGCCATTTCATCACCGCACTGGCCGAGGCGGTGGGGATCGTGCTGATCGTCAGTTTCATCAGTCTGGGCCTGCGTGCGGGTCTGGTGGTCACGCTGACCATCCCGCTGGTTCTGGCGATCACCTTTCTGGTCATGGACCTTTACGGCATCACCTTGCAGCGGATCTCGCTTGGTGCACTGATCATCGCGCTTGGGCTGCTGGTCGATGATGCGATGATCGCCATCGAGACGATGATCTCGCGGCTGGAACTGGGTGAAAACCGGCGTCAGGCGGCCAGCTATGCCTGGACCTCGATCGCGTTTCCGATGCTGTCGGGGACGCTGGTCACGGTGGCGGGCTTTATCCCCATCGGACTGAACAGTTCGGCTGCGGGCGAGTTCACCTTTTCGCTGTTCGTGGTGATCGCGGTGTCGCTGGTGGTGTCATGGATCGTTGCGGTGCTGTTCGCGCCGATCCTGGGGGTGACCTTTCTGCCAAAGACAATGCATCACGACCACGCCAATCCCGGCATCCTGCGCCGCGTCTTTCGCCGGCTGCTGCTGGGCGCGATGCGGCTGAAATGGCTGACGATCGTGATCACCTTCGCGATCTTCGCGGTGTCGGTCTGGAGCATGCGCTTTGTCGAGCAGCAGTTCTTTCCCACCTCGGACCGCACCGAGGTCATCATCGACGTCGGCGAGCGGCAGAATGCCTCGATCGCCAAGACCCGCGCCGATATGGACCTGATCGAGGCGCAGTTGCAGGGCGATGACGACGTGCTGTTCTGGACCTCTTATGTCGGGCGTGGCGCGCCCCGCTTTGTGCTGTCGATGGATGTGCCGACCGCCGGTCCGCATATGGGCCAGATCGTCATCCAGACGCCGGATCTCGAGGCGCGCGACCGGCTCAAGATCAAGCTGGGCGATTTCGCCAAGCGCGAGATGATCGGCACGGATGTCTATATCAAGAACCTCGAAATCGGCCCGCCGGTCGGCAAGCCGGTGCAGTATCGCGTCAGTGCGCCCGATATCGATGAGGCGCGCGATGCGGCGCGCGGCTTGGCCTCGGTCATGTCCAGCGAACCGCGTTTGCGCGAGATCGCATTGGACTGGAACGAGCCCGCGCGCGTTGTGCGGCTGGTCGTCAATCAGGACAAGGCGCGCCAGATCGGCGTCACCAGTCAGGATATCGCGGGGGCGCTGTCGGCGCTGTTTTCGGGCACCACGATCACGCAGTTGCGCGACGATATCTTTCTGATCGACGTGGTGGCGCGCGGCGATGACGAGGATCGCGGCTCGCTGGATTCGATCCGTAACCTGCAACTGACCACGGGCAGCGGCGGGCATGTGCCGCTGGCCACGCTGGCGACGCTGGAATTCGGCACCGAGCAACCCCTGATCATGCAGCGCGACGGTCTGCCCACCGTCACCGTCATGGCCGCCATCGCCACCAGGGATCAGCCGGCGACGCTGGTGCAGGCGCTGGCCGGCAGCGTTGCCGAGTATCAGGAAACCCTGCCGCAGCGGGTGCGCGTGGTCGTGGGCGGCACGGTCGAGACCTCCAGCGAAAGCCAGGAACCCATCGCGGCTGTGGTGCCGGTGATGATCCTGATCATGGCCCTGCTGGTCATGGCGCAGATGCAAAGCTTTCGGTTGTCGCTGATCGTCTTTGCCGCCGCACCGCTGGGCTTGATCGGCGTCGTTGCGGTGCTGGTGCCCTTTGGCGTGCCGATGGGCTTTGTGGCGATTCTGGGGATTCTGGCGCTGATCGGGATCCTGATCCGAAACTCGATCATCCTTGTCCACGAGGTCGAGGCGCTGCGCGAAAAAGGTTACTCGCGCTGGCAGGCGGTCTATGAAGGTGCCGATAGCCGGGCAAGGCCGATCCTGCTGACGGCGGCGGCGGCATCGCTGGCGCTGATCCCGATCTCGCGGCAGGTGTTCTGGGGGCCGATGGCGTTTTCCATGATGGGCGGCATCATCGCCGGCACGCTGATCACGCTGGTCTTTGTGCCGGCGCTCTATTGTGCGGTCTTTGGCGTGCGCCCACCCAAGGACGAGCCCGCGCCCCAGCCCGTCAACGCCGCGCCCGCCACATAGCAGAACGCCCGCCCTGTCATGGGGCGGGCGCTGCCGATCTGTCTGGCCGTCGGATCAATAATCGCGCGTGCCTTCGATATCGCGGGTGACCTGCACGGCGGCGCGTGCATCCGAAAGCAGCGCCTCGGCGTTCAGGCCCTTGCCGTTCATCTCGACCACCCATTCGGCGATCACCTCATCGCCAAGCGCGTGAATCTCTGATGTGGCCTCATCGCTCATCTGGGTGATCAGATTGCCGGCCTCTTCCATCTTGGCCTTGCCCTCGGCATCACCGATGTCATGCGCGCGGCCCGACCAGGCGCTGGTGTAAAAGCCGGAATTTGCGTCGATCACAGCCTTCAGGTCATCGGGCAATGCGTCGTATTTCGACTGGTTCATGCCCCAGACCAGAAACAGGTTATAAAGCGACTTTTCACCCGCCACATCGGTATGGGTCGGTGCCAGCTCGTTCAGTTTCAGCGATGGCGCCAGTTCCCATGTGATCACGCCACCATCCAGCACGCCCTTGGACAGCGCCTCGGGAAAGGCCATGACCGGCATGCCGACCGGTGCTGCGCCCAGTTTTTCCAGCAGCAGCGTTGCGGGGCGCGAGGGGCCGCGCAGTTTCAAGCCGCGAAAATCGGCCGCCGTTTCGACGGGATCGCCCTTTTTGTGGATCAGACCGCGCCCGTGCATATGCATGGCGACAACCTTGACGCCCTCGAAATCGTCCAGCAGGTGCTTTTGCCCGTAGACCCAGGCGGCACGGCTGGCCTCTTCCGCCGATTTGGTGACCATGAAGGGCAGTTCCAGCGCCTCGGCCTCGGGGAAACGTCCGGGCTGATAGCTGGGGGCGATCCAGCCGCCATCGACGACGCCGTCGCGCACCATGTCGAACATTTCCTGCGCCGTGCCGCCCAGTTGCATGGCGGGATACAGCTCGATCTTGATGCGACCGCCGCTATCGGCTTCGATCTTTTCGGCCCAGGGCTGCATGAAATGCGTCGGATTGGCCGACATCGGCGAAACGAAATGCTGAAAGCGCAAGGTGACCTCTTGCGCGTTGGCGGGCAGGGCGGCCAGCAGGGCGAGGGCTGCGACGGGGGCGAATTTCACGGGCGGACTCCATCCTGTTGCAGCGAAAAATGCGCTGCGGCGCGGCGAACCATAGGGACCGGTCTGCTGATGTCAAAGAAAATGAACCGAAACAGGCATTCTTGCCGCGCAGGCGCGAAGTGTTGCGCGAAACGGTCAGGAACCTCGCGGATCACGGCCTGCAAGCGACGCAACAGCGCGGTCTTGGATGGGGTCATCCGGGCGCTGCGGGAAATCGCCGGAAAAGCCCTGATTTGCACCGCAAGCGCGACGGCGCGCCTTAGCCCAGATCGGGAAAGAACGTGTCGCCGGGCGAGAGGGTAAAGATCTCGGCCCCGTCTGCGGTCACGCCAATGGAATGCTCGAACTGCGCCGACAGCGATTTGTCGCGGGTGACGGCGGTCCAGTCATCGGCCAGGATCTTGGTTTCCGGGCGACCGAGGTTCAGCATCGGCTCGATGGTGAAGAACATGCCCTCTTCCAGCGTCGGCCCTTTGCCCGAACGTCCGAAATGCAGCACATTGGGCGGGGCGTGGAACACCCGGCCCAGCCCGTGGCCGCAGAAATCGCGCACCACAGACATGCGGTGGCCTTCGGCGTGACGCTGGATCGCCTCGCCGATATCGCCAAAGGTATTGCCGGGTTTCACTGCCTCGATGCCGAACATCAGCGCGTCATGGGTGACCTGGATCAGCCGCTGCGCCTTGATCGGCGCGCGGCCGGCCACATACATGCGGCTTGTGTCGCCGTACCAGCCATCGACGATGACCGTCACGTCAATGTTCAGGATATCGCCGTTGGACAGCACCTTGTCGCCGGGAATGCCGTGGCAGACGACGTGATTGACGCTGATGCAACTGGCATGCTGATAGCCGCGATAGCCGATGGTGGCGCTGGTTGCGCCCTCTTCCTCGACCCGCCGGGTGATGAAATCGTTCAGCGCGCCGGTGGTCACGCCCGGCTCTACCAGATCTGCGACCTCGTCAAGGATCAGCGCCGCCAAAGCGCCTGCCTTGGCCATGCCGGCGGAATCCTCGGCTGCGTGGATGCGGATGCCCTCGCGGGTGATGCGGCCTTCGTTCATCGTCTCAACCTTTCGCTTGAGCCCTAGATAGCGATGGAAGGCGGCTTGTTCCAGCCCTGCGCCCCGGCGTAAAAGAACCGCATGCCACCGGAAGGAGCCGATTGATGCAGTCCGACAACCCCACCGCCGCGATTCTGGTCATCGGTGACGAGATTCTGTCAGGCCGCACCCGAGAGGGCAACGCCCACCATCTGGCACAGGTGCTGAACGCCACCGGCTTTGATCTGCGCGAGATCCGGGTGGTGTCGGATGATCAGGATCAGATCGTCGCCGCCGTTCGCGCGCTGGATGGCAGCCTTGGCGGGGCGTTTGATCTGCTGTTCACCAGCGGCGGCATCGGTCCGACCCATGACGACATCACCGCCGATGCCGTGGCCGCCGCGCATGGCACTACGGTCGTGGTCGATGCCGGCGCGCGGGCGCTGCTGCAGGCCCGTTGCGACCGGATGGGGTTGGAACTGACCCCGAATCGCCTGCGCATGGCCCGCATTCCCGTCGGCGCGACGCTGATCGACAATGCGGTGTCCGCCGCGCCGGGCTTTTCCATCGGTCAGACCCATGTGATGGCCGGCGTGCCCGAGGTGTTTCGCGGCATGGTCGATTGGCTGATCCCCAAACTGCCCGGCGGACGGCCCGTGCAATCGCTGTCGGTCGAGGTGCGGCGCGGCGAAAGCGATGTGGCCGAGCCGCTGGCAGAACTGGCCAGGGAATTCAGCGATCTGTCGCTTGGCTCTTATCCGTTTCACGACGAACGCGGCTGGGGCACCAATCTGGTCGTGCGCGGGCTGGACGCCGCCCGCGTGGCCGAGGCCATGCATGCGGTGAAACAGCGGCTGGCCCTGTGATGGATGCCACGCTGGCCCTGGCGTTCGAGGCCACATGGCCCGCCGCCGAATATGCCGATGCCGGCGGGTTTCGCCTTGGGCACACGCCGGGTGCGGGCGGTCGGGTGAATTCGGCCCGCGCGACAGGGCCCTGGTCGCAGGGCGATATCGACGCGGCGATCGACCTCTTTCGCGGCTGGAATCAGCCGGCGGTATTTCGCGTGATGGACGACAATACCGATCTGCGCGCGGCGCTGGAGGCGCGGGGGTTTGCGCCCTCGACGCCGACCGCGATCATGACCTGCGCCGCCGACCGCCTGACGGACCAGCCGATCCCGACGATCACCACCTTCGCCGTCTGGCCGCCGCTGGCGATCCAGCGCGATATCTGGGCTGCGGGCAGTATCAATCCGGCGCGTCAGGCGGTGATGGACGCCGTGCCCGCGCCGCGCGCCTCGGTTCTGGGCCGGATCAAGGACCGCGCGGCGGGCGCGGCCTTCGTGGCGATCCACGGCGATGTGGCGATGGTGCATGCCGTCGAGATCCTGCCCGACTGGCGCAGGCTGGGTCTGGCCGGCTGGATGATGCGGCAGGCGGCCTTTTGGGCGGTGGATCAGGGGGCTGCGCGCATCGGTCTTGCCGTCAGCCGTCAAAATGATGCGGCGATGGCGCTCTACCAGCATCTGGGTTTCAGCGAGGTGGCTGGTTATGGCTATTACCAACAGTAAAGACGCAGGCTTTGCGCTGGCGCTGGATGGCGGCGGCACGGGCTGCCGCGCCGTGCTGGTTGATCCCGACGGGCAAGAGATCGGTCGCGGGCAGGGCGGTCCGGCCAACGTCAACAGCGACCGCGACGGCGCGCTGGCTGCCATTCTGGATGCCTGTCAGCAGGCGCTGGGGGGCCGCGTTGGCGCGGACCGGGTGACCGCCGTGATGGGTCTGGCCGGGGCCGAGGTGTCGCAGGCGCATGACTGGCTGGTCCCGCAGCTTCCCTTTGCAAATGCGCGCGTGGTTCAGGATGCGGTCACGGCGATGGTCGGTGCGCTGGACGGCGAAGACGGGATTGTCGCCGCGCTGGGCACCGGCTCGGTCTATTCGCGCAGGCTGGATGGCAAGGATATCGTTGTCGGCGGTCGCGGCCCGATCATTGGCGATCAGGGCGGCGGCAACTGGCTGGGCCGGCAGCTGCTGGCGCGCGCGCTGGAAACGGCGGACGGCTTGCACGACCGCAGCCCGCTGATGGCCGAGGTGCTGGACAAGATGGGCGGCGTCAGCGGCATCATCACCTTCGCCGCCACCGCCCGCGCCGCCGATTTCGCGGCCCATGCCCCGCTGGTGATCCAGCAGGCCGATGACCCCGCCGCCCGCGTGATCCTGGCCGAGGCAGAACGCAGCATTGCCGCCTATATCGACCGCCTGCAACCGGCGGACGCGGCGCTGCCCGTGGCCTTCAATGGCGGGCTGGGGCGCATCTTTGCCGGGCGTCTGGCCGGGCGCTGGCCGATGACCGAGGCCAAGGGCAGCCCGCTGGATGGCGCGCTGCTGATGGCGCGCGAACTGGTCCGGCAGACTGCCTGATCAGACCGCCTGGCCGGCCCGGTATTGCGGTGCGCTGGCCAGATAACGGCCATAGGCGCTGGCATCGGGCGGGGTGAAGGTCTCGGCGATGAAACCGCGCCGCCGCTCGCGTGCCCCGATATCATCGACCAATTCGTCGAAATGGCGAAAATGAAAGGGCGCGGAACACAGCCCGCCATAGACCTGTGCGGCTGGCCGCTGGGTTCGTCGCCAGTCCAGATTGGCGTCGATATCGTCGCGCATCTGGTCCTCATCCGGCTGGCGGGCAAGCTGCCCGTCCATATAGCGGACCAGCCAATTGGCGACCATTTCGGCCGACAAGACCGTGCAAAAGCTGGAGTTGAAACCGACAAATCCCATATCCGGCAGGTCCGGGTTCACCGACAGCCGATAGACGCGGTACTGCCCGTCAGCCTCGATCAGTTTGTCGCGGTGTTCCTGCGCCAGATAGGGGATGCCCAGTTTCCACCCCACGGCAAGGGCGGCCACATCGCACGGGATGCGGTCGCCGGTGGTCAGGATCGCGTGTCCCGGCTCGAACCGTTCGATGGTGCCGCGAATGGGTTTGACGCTGCCGTCCCGAAAGGCCTCGAACAGGCCCGGCGTGACGATGGGCACCGAACAGGAAATGTCCTTCTCGATCGGCACGCTTGGCACCATGTCCCATTTCTTCAGCCCAAGCTGCAGCTTCAGCAGCGTTTCAAGGCCGCGAAAATTGGCCCAGATAAAGGGCCTGGCCAGTGCTGCCAACTTGCTGCGGCGGCCCCATCCGTTGAACTGCATTTCCTGCGCGCGGATATACAGCAGGCGTTTGAAATTGATGCCACCGATGAAATAGGGGATGCGCCAGACCGGCTCTCGATAGACCATCGTCACCGATGTCGCGCCGCTCTTTGCGGCGTTCACGACCAGATCGGTCGCCGATTTCGACCCGCCCAGCACCAGCACATGCTTGCCCTCGGCAATCGCCGGATCGGTATATTCGGCGGAATGCATGACCTGCCCACCGGCTGCGACAAACTCGTCCTGCCCTGGAAAGCTGAGGATGTTCTTGTCCGAGAACTGCCCCGTCGCTACGGCCACGAAATCGACATCCTCGGTCCATTCGTGATCGCCTGACTGCAAGCTCAGCCGCCATCCGGGCTGGCCATCGGGCCGCCGGTCCATCGAGGCCACATTGGTATTCAGCCGGAACAGCCGGTGCAGATCATGCTTGCCGGCATAGGCATGCAGATAGCCATGCACCTGCGGCCCCCTGGGCCATTCGGGATAGTCATCGGGCATCGCCAGATCGGTAAAGCGATACAGCTCCTTGGGCGATTGCGTCTGGACACCGGGATAACTGCGCGACGGCTCCCACACGCCGCCCAGATCATGGCTGCGCTCAAAGCCCAGCACCCGATGCCCGCGCTCGTCAAAGGCTTTGGCCGCGGCAATCCCGCTGACGCCGCCGCCGATCACGGCGACGGTCTTGCGTCTCGGCTGATCCATGGCTCAGCCCTCGGACGGGGGCGGCAGGAAATCGACCTCGTGCTCGGCCGAGATGCGCACCAGCTCTGCCGGGTCGGTCACACCGTCCAGCTTGCCGAACAGGGCAAACAGCTTGCGCGAGGGCGCGACGCCAAAGACGCAGGTGGCCGTGGCCCCCGAACGGTTAAAGATCCCATGCGCGATACCGCGCGGCATGCGGATCGTATCGCCGGGGCCTGCCTTGTGCAGATCATCGCCGAATTCGATTTCCAGATTGCCGTCCAGCATGACGATCCATTCGTCCTGCGTGGGGTGGATATGCGGCGGCACAAAGGTGCCATCAGGCACAACCGCATGCCAGATCATCGCGTTCTCGGTGTGCAGCTTGGGCGTATAGGTGTGGCCAACCACATTCCACGCCTTGCCTTCATAGGCCTCATCCGCGCCGGTTATCCCGGTATCGCCTTGTGTCATTTTCGGTCCCTCCCTCTTGGTGAATTACAGTTCCGTGCGCAGCTCCCACAGATCGGGAAACAGCACGACCTCCAGCATCTTGCGCAAATACGCCACGCCCGATGTCCCGCCCGAGCCGCGCTTGAAGCCGATGATCCGTTCCACCGTGGTGACGTGGTTAAAGCGCCAGCGGCGAAAGTAATCCTCGAAATCGACCAGCTTTTCGGCCAGTTCATACAATTCCCAGTACCGCGCCGGATCGCGGTAAACGGCCAGCCATGCCGCTCGCGCAGCCGCATCGGGCTGATGCGCCACGTCCAGCCGGTCGCGCGCGGGCACGTCAAAGCCCTCAGCCGCCAGCCGGGCCAGAACCGTGTCATATAGCGAGGGCTTGGCCACCTCATCGCGCAGCGCGCGCGCATGATCGGGCCGATGTTCATGCGGGCCGATCATCGCCATATTGCGGTTGCCCGCGACGAATTCGATCATCCGGTATTGATGCGACTGAAAGCCGCTGCTTTCGCCCAGAATATCGCGGAACTGCGTGTATTCACTGGGCGTCATCGTACGCAGCACGTCCCATGCGTCGTTCAACTGCTCCATGATGCGGGCCACGCGCGACAGCATCTTGAAGGCCGGTTGCAGATCCCCCTCCGCGATGGCCCTGCGCGCCGCAGCCATCTCGTGCAGCGCCAGTTTCATCCATAATTCGCTGGTCTGGTGCTGGATGATGAACAGCATCTCGTCATGCGCATCCGACAGGGGATGCTGCGCGTTCAGCAGATCGCCCAGTCCCAGATAATCGCCGTAGGCCATGCGGCCCTGAAACGACATGCGCGCGCCTTCGGTAGCGGGATCATAGGGCTTGGGTTCGTTGTCGTTCATGCCGCTTTCCTTAATGCCCGGCCAAGGGCTTGCTGCAGCCGGGGGACCGGGTTTTCCAAATGGCAATCGCCATGAGCAAGGATCACACGCGCCGGATCAGGCGCGACCATCTGCTGTGCAACGAAACCGACAGCCAGTTTGTCGGGGATCACTGCGCGATCGTCGCGGGGTGTGCTGCCCGTGGGGCCAGGGTTTCCCGCCACGGCCATGATCCAGCGCCAGACCGTGCCGACACGCGCGGGTGCGACGTTTTCGATCAGGTCGGTCAGGCTGATCGGCGAATGCACCCGGATGCCATCGGGCAACTGCAAGACGGTCATTCGGATGGGAAAGGGCACATTCAGCGGCCCCATCGCCATCTTGACGACAGGGCCATCGACGATCCGGACGCCATCCGCCACCGACCTGGGCACGCCAGGCGGGTCGTGGGCAAAGGGTTTGCGATCAGTCAAGGGGCATCCTTCAACCTGAACCGTTGGATCTTGCCGGTCGCCGTTTTCGGCAGCGCGTCGGTGAATACGACCCGGCGGGGGTATTTGTAGGGGGCGATGATCGCCTTGCAATGCGCCTGCAAACGCAGGATCGCCGCGTCATCGGCGGCGGTGCCTTCGACCAGCACCACATGGGCCACGACGATCTGGCCACGCTCGGGATCGGCCTCTCCGATCACCGCGCATTCCAGCACATCGTCATGGGCCAAGAGCGCTGCCTCGACATCGGGACCGGCGATATTATAGCCGCCCGACAGGATGATATCGTCAGACCGCGCGGCAAAGTGGAACCGCCCGTCCTCATCCTGCCAGAACGTGTCGCCGGTGATGTTCCAGCCGTCCGACACATAATCCGCCTGCCGCCGGTCCTTGAGATACCGGCATCCGGTCGGGCCGATCACCGCCAACTGCCCCGGCTCGCCCCGTGGCAGGTCGCGGCCCGCGTCATCGACGATCTTGGCGCGATAGCCGCTGACAGGCCGTCCGGTGCAGCCGGGATGGCTGTCATCGAAACGGTTGGTGATAAAGATATGCAGCATCTCGGTCGCGCCGATCCCGTCCAGCATCGGCTTGCCGGTCTTGTCACGCCATTCCTGCCAGACAGGCGCGGGCAGCGTCTCGCCCGCGCTGACGGCGGCGCGCAGGGATGACAGATCCGCGCCTTCCTCCATCGCGCGCAGCATCACGCGGTATGCGGTCGGCGCGGTAAAGCAGATGGTTGCGCGGTGGGCCTGGATGATCTCGATCATATTGGGCGGAGATGCGTTTTCCAGCAGCACCGCACTGGCCCCGAACCGCAGCGGAAACACCGCCAGCCCGCCCAGCCCAAAGGTAAAGGCCAGGGGCGGCGAGCCGATAAAGACATCATCCGGCGTCACGCCCAGCACCTCTTTGGCATAGCCATCCGCGATGATCAGCAGATCGCGGTGGAAATGCATCGTGGCCTTGGGCTCGCCGGTCGAGCCGCTGGTAAAACCCAACAGCGCCACATCGTCGCGCCCGGTCCGCACCACCTCGAAATGCACCGGCTTGGTCAGGGCGGCGCGGTCCAGTTCGGCGTCATGGTTCGCGGTGCCGTCAAAGCCGATCACGGTGCGCAGCGTGGCCGAGCCCTTGGCCGCCGAGACCAGTTCGTCCATCAGCCGCGTGTCGCACAGCGCATGGGTGATCTCGGCATTGTCTATCACCTTGGTCAACTCGCCCGCGCGCAGCATCGGCATGGTGTTCACCACCACCGCGCCAACCTTGGTCGCGGCCAGCCAGCAGGCGACCATGGCGGGATTGTTGGCCGAGCGGACCAGCACCCGATTGCCGGGTTTGACCCCGTAATCCTCGACCAGCGCATGGGCCAGCCGGTTGGTCCAGTCGGTCAGTTCCTTATAAGTCCGCGCCCGCCCGTTCCCGATCAGCGCGGTGCGGTCGCCAAAGCCGCGCTCGACCATGTGATCGGTCAGTTCTGCGCCGACATTCAGCCAATCGGGATAGTCAAAGCCGGAGAGAACGATCTCGGGCCACTGATCGGCAGGCGGCAGGTTGTCGCGTGTAAAGCTGTCCTGATGTCCGCTCGGTCCCAAGTGCTGCATCCTTGCCCCCTATCTGCCATCGCCCGGCGCTGTGGCGCCCTGGACATGATGTGCCTGCAACCGCTTGCGGACCGGATCTGGAAGGGGCGCGGGGACAAAGCCCTCGCCGATCCAGACCACGGTGATGCGCGCCTCCAGCCGGTCCTCGGCGTTCAGCAGAAAACGGATGCTGCTGCGGCCGATATGTTCGACCTGCAAGACCCATTCCAACCGATCGCCAAGGCGCGACGGCTTGCGGAAATCGAATTCAAGCCGGGCGGCGGGCACGCCCTGACCTGCGGCGACCATCTGGCTGAACGGCGTTTCCAGCACTTCGGTAAAATAATTTTCCACGACATGCTGGGCCATCTCGACATAGCGCGGGTAAAAGACGATGCCCGCCGGGTCGCAATGGCAGAATTCGATGGGCAGGATGCGGCGATAACTCATTCTGCCCTCGCGGCGCGGGACAGGATATCGCGCATGCTGTCCAGATCGTCATCGCTGATCCGGGCAAAGATCGCATCGACCTCGGCTTCGTGTCCGTCGGCCATGGTTTCAAAGCGCGACAAGCCCTCGGGCGTCAGGCGCACACGGATGCGGCGGCGGTCGCCATCCTCGGCCTCGCGGCGCACCAGCCCGTCGGTTTCCAGCCGGTCGACCACGGCGGTCGCGTTGCCGTTCGAGACCAGCAGCATCCGCGACAATTCGGTCATTGTGACCCCGTCGCGCCGCCGCCACAATGCGGCCATCACGTCAAAGCGCGGCAGGGTGGTGGCATGTTCGCGGCGCAGATAGTCGCGCAGGTGGTTTTCCGCCCCGCGCGTGACGCCCAGAAGTCTGATCCACAATTTCAGCCGGCGCTTGGACAGATCGCTCATTCGGCCACCTCCTGCGGGAAAGGCTGGCATAGGGCTGTAATTATTTCAAGCTTGAAATTTCTTGGCGAAGCGCGGCTGCGATCAGCGCCGGCACCTCGGGGGCCAACCCGATCGGGTCGAGGCGCGGGCCGGAAAAGCCTGCCTGATCCAGTGCTTGCGGCAGATCGTCGGTCACATGCTCTGCGCGCAAGGCGAAAAAGGGCAGGCTGACCGCCTTGGTCAGCCCGGCTGCAGCATCGGCCAGAAACGGCTCTTGTTCGACAAAGCCGGTGACGACGCGGGCGAATTGCGCGGCGATCTGACCGGCGACCTGATTGGTGATGGTAAAGCTGGCCTGACTGACCTGCGAGCCATGGGCCGACAGCAAGACCGTGGTCTCATCCGCGCGCCACCCCTGCGCCGCCGCCGCCTCATGTGCCCTGGCTGTGAGCAGCGCGGGCAGTGCGGGATCGGTGCCAAAGGGCCGCAGGATGCGCGCGCCCGGCGCGCCGGCCTGCGCCAGTTTTTTGGGCAATTGCTGGCGCGTGAACCAGCCCTCGGCCATGAACATCGGATAGATCAGGCTGTCATTCTGTGCGGCAGCGGCCAGCGCGCCGGGCATGGCCAGCGTGGCGCCCAGAACCTCGCAGCCCGGATCATGGCCCGCAACCATTGCGGCAAGCGCGCGGATGGCCCGTTCCTGCGGTTCGGGATCGCCCGGCTGACCGTGAGAGACGATGACGGCCCGCATCATTCGCGGAAATAATGGGCGAAATGCTCGGGCATCTGGAATTCCTCCAGCACCCTGGCGCGGCCTTCGGGTGACATCTTGCCGGCGGTCCGTTCGATGATGCGGGGCATTTTATCGTCGGGTTGCTCGGCCATGAAATCGCCCAGATACCAGCGGATAAAGGTAAAGCAGATCACATCCTCCAGCGCCTGCACCTCGGGATCGCGCTTGATCCCCTGCTTGGTCAGCATCTTTTGCACCCGGTCGATATCCTCGCCGGAATACTGGGCCTCTTCCATGATCTGGGCCACGCGCCTGGCGTGCCGGCGGCCCTGTTCCTGCCGCCATTGCAGATAGCCGGCCCGGTCCATCGGGTAATCCTCGCGCGGCAGCGTCCAGCGCTCGATATGCTGGCCCCGGCAGGCAATCCTGAGCGGTTCCGAGGCATCGGGAAACAGCCGCTGCTGTTCGGCCGTCATGCGTTGGCCGTAAAGCAGCGCGGCGGGCTGGCCATCCTCTGGCGTCGGATCCTTGGCATTGGCTGCGTCGATGGCGGCGAAGGCGGTGTCAAGCTGGGTCATGATGTCCTCGGGCGTTTGAGGCATTGTCGCGCGAGGCCGGGGTCGGGCGCAAGCGGTGAGGTGGCCGATTGCGTCCCGCGACGGTGGGGGGCTGTCTGCCCCCCACACCCCCCGAGGATATTTCAACGCCAAAGACGGGTCAGCTCAGGCGGAAGTCCTGCGGGATGGTGTCTTTGCCATCGAGGATCAGATCAGCGATGATCGCGGCGATTTTCGGGGCCATGCCAAAGCCGATCTTGAAGCCGCCATTCGCGACATATTGGTCCGTGCGGCCGGGCCAGGCGCCCAGCAGCGGTGCGCGCGAGCGGGCGCGGGGGCGGATGCCGGCCCATCTGTCGATGACCGGCGCATCGGCCAGCGCCGGGCAGAGGCCGCGGGCCCGGGCGATCAGGTCGGTCAGCTGATCGTCGGGGCGGTCATGGGTGAACTCGTTTTCACTGGTCGAGCCGATGGCAGTCGTGCCGTCGTCATGCGGCACGATATAGAGCCCATCGGTGAAGATTTGCGGGCTGTCGGGCAGGGCGAAATCCAGAAGCGCCGACTGGCCTTTGACGCCTTTGCCGATGCTGCGCCCGGCGCTGTCGTTCAGGGCATCCAGCCCGTCTATGCCGGTCGCCCAGAGGGTCGGTCCGGTTGGCGTGGCGGTCTGGCCCTCGATCACCTCGCCGCCTCTGGCGCGGATTGCGCCGGCCAGTGCGGTCAGCGCGGATTTTGGGTTCAGCCGCGCCGTCAGGTCGTCTTGCAGCCAGCAGCCCGGACGCGCCAGCGGGGATTGCGGATCACCGAGCAGGCGCATGCCGATCGGTTCGGGCCATCGGCTGGTCGCCGCGTCGATCCGCGTTTGCAGCGCGGGGGCGTTGGTCACGGGTTGCAGCCGGCCCGTGCGGCGGTAGCCGCTGGGCAGGCCGGATGCCTGTTCGACCTCTGCCCAGAAATCGGGCGCCATCAGCAGGCTGTCCAGCTGGAACGCCTTTTTGTCATTCCAGTTGTCGGGCGCATGGGGGGCCAGCGCGCCGACATGGCCGCCAGAGGCGCCGGCGCCGATATGGCGGGCCTCGATCACGCGCACATGCGCGCCGCGCCGCGTCATCTCCCATGCGCAGGCCAGTCCGAAGATGCCGCCGCCCATCACTGTCACGCTTGCCAAATCGCCTGCCTTTCCCCTAGCTGCGGGCATGAGCGATGTAACCGATACTGTGGCGGGCGGCCAGCCGGTGCTGGAATGGCGCGAGGGCGGCGTTCCGGTCTCGGCGCGCTTCGATGACCCCTATTTCAGTCTGGCGGGCGGGCTGGCCGAAACCGGCCATGTGTTTCTGGCAGGCAACGATCTGCCCGCGCGTCTGCGCCCCGGCTTTCATGTGGCCGAGCTGGGCTTTGGCACCGGGCTGAACCTGATGGCGCTGGCGCGGATCGCTGTGGTGCCGGTGCGGTTCACCAGCTTTGAGGGCTTTCCGATGAGCCTTGAGCAGATGGAACAGGCCCATGCCGGCTTTCCCGAACTGGCCGATCTGTCGGCGCAGTTGCGCGACGGTTGGTCCACACGCCAGATGCAGGTCGGGCTGATCAACGCGCGGGTGATCACAGGCGATGCGCGCCAGACGCTGGCCGAGTGGGGCGGGCAGGCCGATGCCTGGTTTCTGGACGGGTTCTCGCCGGCCAAGAACCCCGAGATGTGGGGCGAGGCGCTGATGGCCGAGGTCGCGGCGCATACCGCGCCGGGGGGCAGTTTCGCCACTTATACCGCCGCGGGCCATGTGCGCCGGGCCTTGGCCGCCGCCGGGTTTGCGGTGGAACGCCGCCCCGGTTTCGCGGGCAAGCGGCACATGTCTGTCGGGCGATACGAAGGGTAGGGCATGCGCAAACTGCTGTTGTTCCTGCTGGGGCTGGTTCTGGGTGCCCTGCTGCTGGTCGGCGGCTTACGCATCGCTGCTGCCCTGCGAGAGGCCCAGCCTCTGGCGGCGGTTCTGCCCGCCGAGGGGCAATTGATCGAAACAGAGGCCGGATCGCTTTTCGTGCAGGATCTGGGGCCGCGCGACGGACCGGTGCTGCTGTTCCTGCACGGCACGGCGGCGTGGTCGGGCCTGTGGCGGCCGACGCTGGAGGCAATGGCAGGGCAGGGCTATCGCGCCATTGCGCTGGACATGCCGCCCTTTGGCTTTTCGCAGCGTGACCCGGCGGGCCGCTATGACCGCGCCCATCAGGCGCAGGTCGTCCACGCGCTGATCCGTGCCTTGCAGATCAGGCCGGTTCTGGTCGCGCATTCCTTTGGCGCCGGGCCGGGGGTCGAGGCGGTGATGCAGACGCCGGGCGCCTTTGCCGGGCTGGTCGTGGTTGACGGTGCGCTGGCCATCGGCGCGCAGCCCTCGCAACTGCCCCTGCCTTTGCGCAGCGATTGGATGCGGCAGGCGGGCATTGCCGTCACCGCGACCAATCCGATGATGACGCGGCGGTTGCTGGCCTCGTTCCTGCATGTGAAATCGGCGGCAACCGATGAGGTGGTGGACATATTGCAGCGCCCGATGACGCGGCAGGGCAGCACTGCGGCCTTTGCCGATTGGCTGCCTTCACTGCTGACAGTGCCCTCGGATGCGCTGAGCATCAGACCCGACAGCTATCGCGATCTATGCCTGCCGACGGTGTTCCTGTGGGGACAAGAGGATACGGTCACACCGCTGGAACAGGGGCGGCAGGCGGCCGGGCTGGTGCCGGGTGCCGCGCTGCTGGTGATGCCCAATACCGGCCACATCCCACAGATCGAGACGCCAGCGCCATTTCTGGACGCGCTGCAACAGGGCCTGCGCCGGATCAAAGCTGCCGATCCGCCCTGTTAACGCCGCACCTGCGGGATGCGGCTTTGCGGATATTTCACCGCCGGATGTGGCGGGTGGCCATCGGTGAACTGCCAATAGGCGGTGCCACCACGTCGCAGAAACAGCGGCAGCGCCAGAACCGCGCCGGCCACAAATCCGCCCGCATGGGCCCAATAGGCGACGCCCTCTTCGGCGCCGAGCGTGGTGAACCCGCCAAAGATCTGCAGCCCGAACCAAAGACCCAGCATGACCCATGCCGGGATGGTAAAGATGCGGATGATGATGATGATGATGACCAGAATATCGACGCGTGCGCGCGGAAACAGCAGCAGATAGGCCCCCATCACCCCGGCAATCGCGCCCGATGCGCCCACCATCGGCACGCCCGACTGCGCGTCGGGCAGGATCTGGGCAAAGGCCGCCAGCAGACCGCAGGCCAGATAGAACAGCAAAAAGCCGACATGCCCCATCTGGTCTTCCAGATTGTCGCCGAAAATCCACAGAAACAGCATATTTCCCAGAATATGCAGGAACCCGGCATGCAGGAACATATGGGTGACCAGCCCCCAGGTCATATCGCCGTGGATCACCGCCAGCGGATAAAGCGCCAGCCGCGCCCATAATTCATTGAACTGATCGCTCCAGCCCTGGGTCAGCACGAACATCAGCACGTTCAGCGCAAGCAATGTGTAGGTCACATAGGGCGTGCGCTCGGACGGGTTGTGGTCGCGGATTGGAAACATGCACCTGGCTTTCGTCCGTTTGGCAGCGGCCGGCCGCCGATCATTGTGGATATCGTCGCAGCCCATGGCCTGCCTTGCATCTACCTTTGCGGCAGGGGGCATGTCCAGCGCCACGCCGTCCGGGGGCGTCGTCCGCACCCGGCAGGCCCCGGTTTTCAGCGGCGCGGGCGGCTGCTTTTCGCCATGAGGCGCGGGGGCGGCGGGCGGATCGCTTTTCCGGGACTGGACAGTTGCAAAACGCCGGCTATCCTCGCGCCAGCCTGATGGGGGACCTTTCATGACAACGATGACCGACCGCAAGAATGCCGCCATCTCGCGCGGCGTTGGGATGACCACGCAGATCTATGCCGACCGCGCCGAGAATGCCGAGATCTGGGACAAGGAGGGCAACCGCTATATCGACTTTGCCGCCGGCATCGCGGTGGTGAATACCGGCCATCGCCATCCTCGGGTGATCGCGGCGGTCAAGGATCAGCTGGATCGCTTTACCCATACCTGCCATCAGGTTGTGCCTTATGAAAACTACGTCGAACTGGCGGAACGCCTGAACGACCTGACCCCCGGCGATTTCGCGAAAAAGACGATCTTTGCCACCACCGGGGCCGAGGCGGTCGAGAACGCGGTCAAGATTGCGCGTCACCATACGGGTCGTCCGGGCATCGTGGCCTTTGCGGGCGGGTTCCACGGGCGCACCTTCATGGGCATGGCGCTGACCGGCAAGGTCCAGCCCTACAAGGCGGGCTTTGGTCCGATGATGAACGATGTCTGGCACCTGCCGTTTCCCAATCCGCTGCATGGCGTGACCGAGGCCGATGCTCTGGCCGCGCTGGATCGCCTGTTCAAGGCCGATCTGGAGCCGGCTCGCGTCGCCGCCTTCATCATCGAGCCGGTTCAGGGCGAGGGGGGCTTTTACGAGGCCTCGGCCAGCTTTATCGGCAAACTGCGCGAGATCGCGGATCAGCACGGCATCCTGCTGATCGCCGACGAGGTGCAGACCGGCTTTGCCCGCACCGGCAAGCTGTTCGCGATGGAACATGCGGGCGTGGCCGCCGATCTGACCACCATGGCCAAGGGGCTGGGCGGCGGCTTTCCGATCAGCGCCGTAACCGGGCGCGCCGAGGTGATGGACAGCCCCAATCCCGGCGGTCTGGGCGGCACCTATGCGGGCAACCCGCTGGGCGTCGCGGCAGCCCATGCGGTGCTGGACGTGATCGAGGAAGAGGGCCTGAACGAACGCGCAACCCGGCTGGGCCAGCGGCTCAAGCAGCGCCTGGCGGGCCTGCGCGACGAGGTGCCCGAAATCGTCGATATCCGCGGCCCCGGCTTCATGAACGCGGTCGAATTCAACATGGCCGGCAGCGACAAGCCCAATCCCGACTTTGCCAATCGCGTCCGCGAACAGGCCCTGCAGCGCAATCTGATCCTGCTGACCTGCGGCGTTTACGGCAATGTCATCCGCTTTCTCGCACCGCTGACCATTCAGGATGCGGTTTTCGAAGAGGCGCTAGACATCGTCGAGGAAAGCATCCGCGCCGCCCGGATGTGACCGCGCGCAGAACCGCGGTGCATTTTTGCACCGAAGTTTTTCGGGGGCCGCAGCTTGCGGGTGCCCTGCGCCATCCATATATTGCACGATCTGCAAATTCGTAAGGTTTGAGCCATGTCCGTGCAAGACGATACCGGCGCACTTCACTCTGTTGGTGCGACAGGCGGTCCGCCGCGTGATCGCTTGCTTGCTGACCCGCGCGCCTGGGGGCTGATGCTGGCGGCGATGCTGACCATCATGTCAAACGCCACCATCACCCCGGCGCTGCCGGGACTGCAGGCGATGTTTGGCGACAATCCCAATGCCGAGCTGCTGACCCGGTTGCTGATCACCGCGCCCTCGCTGTTGGTGGCCATCGTCGCACCCTTTGCGGGCGTGGTGGTCGACCGTCTGGGACGGCGGCCGCCCTTGTTCACCGGCTTGATCGTCTACGCCATCGCCGGGACGGCGGGGCTGTATCTGGCCTCGCTCGAGGCGATCCTGGCCAGCCGTCTGGCGCTGGGTCTGGGCGTCGCCGCGATCATGACCGCGCAGGCGGCGCTGATCGGCGATTATTTCGACGGTCCCGCACGCGGGCGGCTGATGGGCTATCAGATCGCCGCGACAAATCTGGGCGGGCTGGTCTTTGTGATGACGGCGGGCGTGCTGGCCGCGCATGATCCGCGTCTGCCCTTTGCCATCTATGCGCTGTCTCTGGTGATGATCCCGTTCCTGTGGCGCGTCCTGCCCGAACCCGTGGCCCTGTCTGCGGGCGACCGTGCCGCCGTCGCCGATCCCGGCGAGCCGGGCTGGCCGATGACGGTGGCGATCATGGCGGCCGCGCCGGGGCTGACCTTTGTCATCTTCTACGCCGTGCCGACGCAATTGCCCTATCACCTGGCCGAGATTGGCCTGGCCGATCCGCGCCAGACCGGCGAGGTCATGGGCACGATGATGATGGCGGCGGCGGTGATGGCGGTGGCCTCGGGCTATCTGCGCCCGATCCTGGGCCGGATCGGCATGCCGGTCATCGGTTATCTGTCGCTGACAACCGGCTTTATCCTGCTGGCAATGGCGCAGGGTCTGGGGATGGCGATGGCCGGAACCGCGCTGACCGGCGCCGGGCTGGGGCTGGTCATCCCGACCTTTATCACCACGGCGCTCAATGCCGCGCCCGCGCATCGGCGGGGTCTGGTCTCGGGTCTGGTCACTTCGGCCTTCTTTCTGGGCCAGTTTCTGTCGCCGCTTGCCATGCAGCCGCTGATCGTTCACTGGGGCTATGCAACGGCCTTTGGCATCGGTGCTGCCGGCTTTGCGCTGCTGGCGCTGCTGCTGATCCTGGCGCTACGCAACCGCGCGGCGCCAGTGGACAACCCCGCGGGGGCGCACTAGCGTCACCGCGCAATAACGAGGAGTCGCGACATGACCAACGCGATCATCGAAATCGATCACATTTCGAAAGAATATGACAGCGGCACCAAGGCGCTGAACGAAGTCAGCCTGACCATCGAACAGGGCGAGATCCTGGCGCTGCTGGGCCCGAACGGCGCCGGCAAGACGACGCTGATCTCGATCATCTGCGGGCTGGTTGTGCCAACCGGCGGCAGGATTCTGGTCGGCGGACACGATATCCGCACCGACTGGCGCCCGGCCCGTGAACTGATCGGGCTGGTGCCACAGGAAATCGCGCTCGATCTGTTCGAGACGGTCGAGAATTGCGTGAAATTCTCGCGCGGGCTTTACGGCAAGGGGCCCGATCCCGCCTATGTCGAACAGTTGCTGCGCAGCCTGACGCTGTGGGAAAAGAAAGACGCCCAGATCCGCGAATTGTCGGGCGGCATGAAACGCCGGGTGCTGATCGCCAAGGCGCTGGCGCATCAGCCGCGCGTGCTGTTTCTGGACGAACCGACCGCCGGTGTCGACGTCACCCTGCGGCGCGAGATGTGGCAGGTCGTGCGCAAGCTGCGCGAAAGCGGCGTGACCATCATCCTGACGACGCATTATCTGGAAGAGGCCGAAGAGATGGCCGACCGGATCGGCGTCATCAGCAAGGGCGAATTGCTGCTGGTGCGGCCCAAGGCCGAGCTGATGCAGGAATTCTCGCGCAAGACGCTGGTGATCGAACTGGATCAGCCGCTGCAAAGCCTGCCCGCGGGGCTTGAGGGCCGCGAGTTGACGCTGGCCGATGACGGGCAAAGCATCGTTTTCGAATATTCGACCGCCAGTGGCCGCAGCGGCATCGGCCGCCTGCTGGCCGATCTGTCCGGCGCCGGCATCGCCGTGCGCGACGTGTCGACCAAGCAATCCAATCTGGAGGATATCTTTCTGGATCTGGTGGAGGAAAAAGCATGAACTGGCAATCCGTCCAGGCGATCTTCAACAAAGAGATGATGCGCTTTTTCCGGACCCTGACACAGTCGATCGCCTCGCCGGTGATTTCGACAACGCTCTATTTCGTCGTCTTCGGCGCGGCCATCGGCAGCCGCATCCAGGCCGTCGAGGGCATCCAGTACGGCGCCTTCATCGTGCCCGGCCTGATGATGCTGACGGTGTTGCAGCAATCGGTCTCCAATGCCAGTTTCGGGATCTATTTTCCGAAATTCTCGGGCACGATCTACGAGATACTCGTCGCGCCGACCGGCTGGATCGAGGTTGTTCTGGGCTTTGTCGGTGCGGCGGCGGTCAAGGCGATCTTCGTGGCCCTGCTGATCCTCGCGACCAGCTTTTTCTTTGTCGACATGACCATCATGCACCCGTTCTGGATGCTGGCATTTCTGGTCTTTACCGCCGTGGCATTTTCGCTGCTGGGCTTTATCATCGGGCTTTGGGCCAAGAATTTCGAGCAGTTGCAGATCATCCCGATGATGGTCATCACGCCGCTCGTCTTTCTGGGCGGCGCCTTCTACTCGGCCAGCATGTTGCCGCCCTTCTGGGAGGCGGTGGCGAAACTGAACCCGGTGCTCTACCTGATCTCGGGCTTCCGCTGGGCGTTTTTCGGGCTGGCCGATGTGCCGGTGGGCGTGTCGCTGGTGGCGGTGGCGATCATGATCATCGCGCTTCTGGTGGCCATCCGCCTGATCTTCCTGACCGGCTGGCGTTTGCGCGAATAGGTGCGCGCCGCCACACCTTAGGGTGGACAAGGTCACGGGACCGTGAGAACCTTGATTGATAAAAATCAAAGTGAGGGACTAACCATGGGCTCAAAAGTTCTTTGGATTATCATCGGGGTGCTGTCGATCATCGCGGGTATCTTCGCCTTGGCGAACCCGCTGGCGGCAACCCTGACAGCCACGCTGATTGCGGGCTGGGGCTTCCTGATCGTCGGCGTTCTGCAGATTGTCGCCGTTTTCCAGGCCGAGGGCTGGGGCGGGCGCATCTGGGCCGGCGTGCTGGCCGCTGCGTTCATTCTGGTCGGTATCCAGCTACTCGGTAACCCGCTGGAAGGCACGATTTCCCTGACCGTTGCCGTCGGCATCCTGTTCATGATCACCGGCATCGCCCGGATCATCATGTCCTTCTCGCTTCAGCGCGGAGGCGGGTTCTGGCTGGTTCTGCTCAGCGGCGTCCTGGCGGTTATCCTGTCGCTCATGATCTTCTCGAACTTCCCGCAATCGGCAGCAGTGATGCTGGGCGTCATGCTGGCGGTCGAACTGATCTCGAACGGCGTCGCGATGATCGTCCTCGGCTCGACCGCGAGGAAATAACGGCCGCTCGACGTCAACCATCGTTGGACCAGCAGAACTTGATCTGCGGGTCCAACTTCTTGTACTGCGCCGCCGACATGGTGTGCATCTGCAGCGAATATTGCCATTCCGCATACCAGCGCCGGCGTATCTCACCCCGATAATGCTGCCCCATCAGATCGCCGACAATCGGTGGGATGAAACTGGTCCCCTTGACGCGCGGCGCGTGAAACCCGACCCGCGCCTGCGGACCGATGCAGGCATTCGGCAGGGTCAGGTACAGGGTGCAGGCCGACCGGCAGTACCCCCTGATCCGCACCAGCTTGCCAGAGCTTTGCAACTGGTTCCGCCGCGCGATGGCCTGCAACACATTGCCGCCGGAATCGTTGACGATATCAATGACCTCGCGCGCCGCGGCAGGGCCGGGCGGCAGGCTGAACAACGACAGGCCAAGGACAATCGGGATAAGCGCATGTCTGATCATGGCCCCACATTGCGACAGCCACCCCGCAAGGAAAACCCACATTGCCGCGAGATGAGCGAGAGCAGATCACCCGCCCGCGCGCCCGATCACGACTGCGTAGCCCTGCCGCGACTGGCAAAAAAGCGGTTCCCACTTTTTCACGCAATGCTCTATAGGGCAGGGATGATCCAGAATCCGCCCAATCTGCGCCCCGATCTTGCCCGCGCCCATATCCCCGAAACGCGGCGCGACGGCCAGCCGACCATCGGCATGGTCAGCCTTGGCTGTCCCAAGGCGCTGGTCGACAGCGAACGCATCCTGACCCGCCTGCGCGCCGAGGGCTACGCGATCAGCCCCGACTATTCCGGCGCCGATGCGGTGATCGTGAACACCTGCGGCTTTCTGGACAGCGCCAAGGCGGAATCGCTGCAGGCCATCGGCGAGGCCCTGCAGGAAAACGGCAAGGTGATCGTGACCGGCTGCCTTGGCGCCGAGCCCGACTATATCACCGGCGCCCATCCCAAGGTGCTGGCGGTGACGGGCCCGCACCAATACGAACAGGTGCTCGACGCCGTGCACGGTGCCGTGCCGCCCAGCCCCGATCCCTTCATCGACCTGCTGCCCGCATCCGGCGTCACCCTGACGCCCCGGCATTACAGCTATCTCAAGATCTCCGAGGGCTGTAACCACAAATGCAAATTCTGCATCATCCCCGATATGCGCGGCCGCCTGGTCAGCCGCCCCGCCCATGCGGTGATCCGAGAGGCCGAAAAGCTGGTCGAGGCCGGGGTCAGGGAACTGCTGGTCATCTCGCAGGACACCTCGGCCTACGGGCTTGACCGCAAGTTCGAAACCGAACGCGGCCACCGCTCGCATATCGTCGATCTCGCCCGCGATCTGGGCGGTCTGGGCGCATGGGTGCGGCTGCACTATGTCTACCCCTATCCCTATGTGCGCGACCTGATCCCGCTGATGGCCGATGGGCTGGTGCTGCCCTATCTGGACATCCCGTTCCAGCACGCCCACCCCGACACGCTGAAACGCATGGCGCGCCCCGCCGCAGGGGCCAAAACGCTGGACGAGATCGCCGCATGGCGCGCGGTCTGCCCCGACATCACCCTGCGCTCGACCTTCATCGTCGGCTATCCCGGCGAGACCGAGGCAGAGTTCCAGACCCTGCTCGACTGGATGGACGAGGCGCAACTGGACCGCGTCGGCGCCTTCCAATACGAAAACGTCGCCGGCGCGCGCGCCAACGCGCTGCCCGACCATGTGCCGGCTGACGTCAAACAGGACCGCTTTGACCGCTTCATGCAAAAGGCGCAGGCAATCTCCGAGGCCAGACTGGCCGCCAGGGTCGGACGCCGCATCGAGGTGATCGTGGACGAGGTCGACGCCGACGGCGCCACCTGCCGCACCAAGGCCGACGCCCCCGAAATCGACGGCAACCTGTTCATCGACGAAGGCTTCGAGGCCCTGACCCCCGGCGACATCGTCGAGGTCACGGTAGACGAGGCCGGCGAATACGACCTCTGGGGCCGCCTCTAGCCCGCCCCATGACATCGGCGATCACCACGAACGACCCAACGCCCCGGCCGCGATCAACGCCCGCCTTCCCAAGTCTGCTTTTGAGGGCTTGGTGCCCAACACGGCGCCCGCGCATTCGCAAGTGCAGCAGCACGACGCCGAGCAATGACGGCCCTCTGCAGACGCTGGCGCGTAGCAACTCCGCTGCAACGCAGCACATCGGTGGAGGCCATTTTCTGCTAAGCTGAAACCAGGGTGAAGATAGAAACTGCGGTTTGTGTCATTCCGCACTTGTTTCTTCTTCCCCTTCTAAAGGTCTAAGCGAGGCATCCTCGAAGTCCAGACATTCTGGGGATAATGTGTCTTCATCGCCATTATTGCCTCCGTCGATTTCCGTTTTCTTCTCACCTTCAAGGTGTTTGGAAATAATCTCTCTGTGCTCGGAATAGCTTTCGGGAAAACCAACTTCGTTGGCGTTGCTATCAGCTTTTAACATTATTTCGTCTGTCCCAACCACTTTACAATAAGCGGCTAGGTATGATGAAACCTTGGCTGGGTTGGGGGACTCATCTTCTCGAAGCACTTCCCGCTCAAGCTGCTTTGCATCCCGTGTCGGAAGGAGGTCCATCGTGTCTATGAACAATAACGGATAGGGCTCATTCTTGTTTACGCCCTTTAAAACCATGGGGCGCTCCATGCGAACTTGGTATCCGAAGCTCAGATCTGGACCATCAGTTGCGAGGAGGCGCGCCAATTGAACGCTTAGCACAAACCTGTCCGGCTGCGCCTTATCTGCCACTCGAAATCCTGTATCTATCGCCTTGCCAAGGAAATCGAATTCGAATGGTTTCTCATCTGCCGAACGCTCTAGCGCCTCAGATGCAGGTAGTAGTTCTGGGCCGCCATGGCCTGTCCTTAGTTGTACAGTGCGATTAGGTTCAGGAAAGGCCGCCAGCCAGCCTGCACCTTTAACGTTCAATTCAACGTCTTGATCTTTAAGAGCTTTGCGATAATGGTATAAGGTTTTCACGAATGCATGGAGCGCGACAGCACATGACTTTTTATTCGTAACGCGTCCGCAGAAAACAAGCTCGTCACCGACGGCCTTCCAAAGCTGCGGACACGTATCCGCACCTACGCTAGCATTCTTTTGCTGCTGAAACTCATGTGCAAATAAGCTTGGGAAATCGGAGTAGAAACTCTGGAATACAGTCACCCAACTTGGCGTTGCCCCAGCCTTTCTGGCCTCACCCTCTTTAGAATTCTTGAACGCAGTAGACCCGCTAAGGTCTACGGACAAAAACAAGCGTATGCGGTAGTCTGCAGCTTCGAATCTTAGCGTTTCAAGTTCGGGCATGTATTCCCAACGTCTTTGCCCTCACCTCAACCGCTGCCTGTGTGACACCAAACGTCTCGCTGGCGACGCCGTTATGATACGCATTAAAAAAATCTTCCTTTGGCATGAGGAAGGCAGATGCAAACCAGTTTGCCTCCCATTCACACCTAACCAGAGTTCTGTCGCTCTCATCAACCCAGCGTGTGGCGCGCATACCATTCCCTGCGTGAGCCTTTTTCACCCTTGGCCAGTGCAGCAAAAGATGTCCTAGTTCATGCGCAACTGTGAAATTATCGCGAAGCGCTCCTGTTTCAGACGAAAGATGAATGACAAAGGACCCATCAGGCTCCACTAAGATGGCATCGGTCTGATCATCGTCGAACATCCCAATGTATTCGATTTTGCCACGATTCCGGGACACAAGCTTGGGTAAGTCGAAACCGCTGGTGAGACCGACTTTCGCTCTTAGATTTTCTGCAAAAGCCCAAACATTAGATTTGCTTGCTTGTGAAGGGATGGGGGGCAGATGCTCATACTCATGTGTTTTGCTCTGCGCACCAGGCATCATGTAGGCTGCTCCTGTACAACGCGGAAAACGTTCATACTATGTTCTTGCGTGTCTGTCAATCCATCTGGAAAATCTCACACCTTCTACCTGATATGGCAAGCAGTTCTTTGCAAATTTGGTTCTTCATTTGCAGTCAGGGTGGCCGAGACCCAAATGCGCGTTTTTGCTAATGAATGCCTTCGGTTCCTACCTGCAGCGAAGTTCCGCTTCCGCCCTGCTGTCCTGATGCTGCGCTGACAAGATCAGGGCTGCGCTGACAAGATCAGGAATGATGCACTCACCGCGAACGCTGGCTCCGTCCCGATAACCGCCCCGCGCTGCAACACCACCGTTCTCAGCCTGTGTACAGCCTGTGTACGCGCTGTGCGCATCCGGTGCACGCTCTGTGAGGCCTGAAACCCGGCGTTTTATGGCTTTCCCGGCGCACCCGCCAAACACCGCCCCGCCGCGCACCGAACCGCCGCTGTTGCGCAACACCCCGGCCCGTGAACGCCCCTTGCAGCCCCCTCGTGCAAAGGTCAGACTGCGGCCCATGATCCGTCCTCTGCCGCCCCTTCCGATCCTGCCCGACCCCGACGCGCCGAGCCTGACGCGCGCCGTCGCCGGCATCGACCAGACGGGTGCGGCCGTCGATCTGCGCGTGGTCGAGGAACGCCCCCTGACCATCTGGCTGAACGGGCGCGAGATCGTCACCGCCATGACCATCGGCGACCATCCCGACTATCTGGCGCTGGGCTTTTTGCGCAATCAGGGCATGCTGCGCGATGGGGAAACCGTCACCGGCGTCGACTATGATGAGGAAACCGAAGCCGTCATCATTCGCACCGCCAACCCCACCGATTACGAGGACAAGCTGGCGCGCAAGACGCGCACCTCGGGCTGCGCCGTGGGCACCGTCTTTGGCGACATGATGGAGGGCATCGCCGGTCTGCAATTGCCGCCGGCAGAGGTTCGCACCAGCTGGCTTTACGCCCTTGCGCGGCAGATCAACACGCTGCCCTCGCTGTATCTGGCCGCCGGCGCGATCCACGGCACGGTGCTGTGCGAACAGGACCGCGCGCTGGTCTATATGGAGGATGTCGGCCGCCACAACGCCGTCGACAAGATCGCAGGTTTCATGTTCAGCCACGGCGTCAGCGGCGCCGACAAGATCCTCTACACAACGGGCCGGCTGACCAGCGAAATGGTCATCAAATGCGCGCAAATGGGCATTCCTGTGCTGGCCTCGCGCTCGGGCTTTACCGGCTGGGGCGTAGAGATCGCGCAGCAGGTCGGGCTGACCCTGATCGGGCGGATGCGCGGGCAGCGGTTCACCTGTCTCTCGGGCGCCGAACGGCTGCTTTTCGATGCGGATCCGGGCGCCGTCGCTGATGAGGATCGCCGCCACCGCCGCAAGGGCGCGGGCGATGACTGATCTGCCGGGCGTGATCCTTGCGGGTGGCCGTGCGACCCGGATGGGCGGCGGCGACAAGGGGCTGCGGATGATCGGCGGCCAGAGCCTGCTGACCCGCGTGATAGCCCGGATGTCGGCACAATGCGCCCCACTGGCACTGAACGCCAATGGCGATCCGGCACGATTTGCCGCGCTGGATTTGCCGGTGCTGCCCGACAGCATCGACGGCTATGCCGGACCGCTGGCCGGTGTTCTGGCGGGGCTCGATTGGGCGGCGGGGCAAGGCGCTGCGGCCATCGTCACCGCCGCCGCCGACACGCCTTTCTTTCCCGATGACCTTGCAACGCGGCTGAAGGACGCCGCCGGGCCGTCGGGTCTGGCGCTGGCCGCCAGCCCCGATGCCGAGGGCGTGGTCCGGCGTCACCCGACCTTTGGTCTGTGGCCCGTCGCGCTGCGTGACGATCTGCGCAGCGCCTTGCAGGGCGGTTTGCGCAAGATCGTGATCTGGACCGAGGCGCATGGCGCAGGCCAGGCCGTCTGGCCCTCCGATCCGTTCGATCCGTTCTTCAACGTCAACACGCCCGAGGATATCACCACGGCGGAAGGTCTGACCACGGCATGAAGGTATTCGGCGTCACCGGGCAGAAGAATTCCGGCAAGACCGGCCTGACAGGTCGCCTTATCCACGAATTCCGTGCCCGCGGCCTGTCCGTCAGCGCCATCAAGCATGCCCATTGCCACGCCGATATCGACCACGAGGGCACCGACAGTTTTCACCTGCGCGCGCAGGGGGCGGGGCAGGTGATCCTGTCGACCCCGGCGCGTTGGGCGCTGATGACCGAACTGCACGCGGCGGCAGAGCCGATGCTGGGTGATCTGATCGCGCAACTGACCCCTTGCGATCTGGTGCTGATCGAAGGCTACAAGACCGCGCCACATCCCAAGATCGAATGCCACCGCCCAGAAACCGGCCGTCCCTTGCTGGGCGCGGGCTTTCATATCGTCGCGGTTGCCTCGACCGGGCAGCCGCAAACCGATCTGCCGCTGCTGGATCATGACAACACCAGCGCGGTCGCCGATTTTGTCTGGACCCACGCAGCGGAGGTCGCATGAGCGAAACCAGAAAATCCTCGATGCCGCCGGGTGTCGACTGGCTGCCCGTCGATGAGGCGCAGGCAAGGCTGCGCGCCGCGCTGACGCCGCTGACGGCGGTGCAGACCGTGGCGCCTGCGGATGCCGTAGGGCGGGTGCTGGCGGCAGATGCGGTGTCGCGGCGTGCCAATCCCCCGCGCGCCAATTCGGCGGTGGACGGGTTCGGGTTTGCCCATGCAGATGCCGCAGCCGAGATGCCTCTGGCGCAGGGCCGCGCGGCCGCCGGGCAGCCCTTTGACGGCGCGCTGCCACAGGGTCATGCGGTGCGCATCCTGACCGGCGCCATCCTGCCCGAGGGTGTCGACACGGTCGTCTTGCAAGAGGAAAGCCATGTCACCGGCGATCGCGTGCGCTTTGACCGGATGCCAAAGCCCGGCGCGAACACGCGCGAGGCTGGCGAGGATCTGCCAGAGGGTGCCGTGGCGCTGCAGGCTGCCCGGCGGCTGACGTCTGCGGATATCGCGCTGGCCTCGGCGCTTGGGATTGCCGAATTGATGGTACGGCCCCGCTTGCGTGTGGGGGTGCTGTCGACCGGGGATGAGATCATCGCCAGCCCCGATCAGCCTGCCAAGCCGCATCAGATCTGGGACGCCAACCGCCCCATGCTGCTGGCTTTGGCGCGTGGCTGGGCCGCCGAGGCGGTCGATCTGGGCCATGCGCCCGACGATCCGGCCGCCATCGCGGCTGCATTGGACCGGGGCGCGGCGGGCTGCGATCTGATCCTGACCTCGGGCGGAGCCTCCGCCGGCGATGAGGATCACGTCAGCCGCTTGCTTGGCGAACGCGGCGATCTGACCGCCTGGCGCATCGCGATGAAGCCGGGTCGTCCGCTGGCGCTGGCCTTTTGGAATGGAACCCCGGTGATCGGTCTGCCCGGTAATCCGGTCGCCGCACTCGTCTGTGCGTTGATCTTTGCCCGGCCCGCCGCCGGCCTGATCGCGGGCGAGGGCTGGCGCGCGCCGCTGGCCTTTACCGTGCCGGCGGGCTTTGCGAAATCCAAGCGCCCCGGCAGGCGCGAATATCTGCGCGCACGTCTGAACGCAGACGGCGCAGCCGAGGTGTTCGAATCCGAAGGGTCTGGCCGGATCAGCGGCCTGTCCTGGGCCGATGGCCTGGTCGAACTGCCCGACGGCGCGCTAGAGGTCGCACCCGGGACGCCGCTGCGCTATCTTCCGTTTCAAAGCTTTTGACGATCGCAACCTATAGGATCAAACCATGCGACATGTTCTGATTTCTGCGCTTTTCGCCGTCACGCTGCCATTGGCCGTTTCTGCGCAAGAGGCGCCCGATACCAGCACGCCCAGCCTGACCGCCTCGACCACCGCGACCGAAGTCACCAATGGGCAGGCCTTTGGCGACTGGACTGTCCGCTGCGAGGCCCTGGGCGTGAACCGCACCCGCTGCATGCTGAGCCAGACCATCACCGTCCGCGACAGCGGCGCGCTGCTGGCCGATCTGCTGGCCTTCTGGACCGAGGACGAACGCCAGATCATGATCGCGCAGGCGCCGGTCGGGGTGCACCTGCCCTCGGGTTTCGTTCTGCAGGCAGAGGGCGCGCCCGAGGAAGAGCGGATGGAATTCGTCTGGCAGGCCTGCAACGGCCAGATCTGCGAGGCGGCTGCCCTGCCCGAACAGGCTGACATTGATCGCCTGACAGCGGCCGAGCGTGTGCTGGCTGGATATCGTCCTTCTGCGGGCAGCGAACCGACGGTCTTTCCGATCTCGACTGATGGGCTGGTCGAGGGGCTGGCGGCGCTGAAACCGGCGGCGGCTGCCGAATAGGGTTTGATGGGGGTTGCCAAACGCCCCCATCTTCCACAACCTGCACGATATGAAGCCGGGCGGCGACCCGGACGTTCCAACCAAACAGGGAGCTTTAAGATGAACAAGGTGCTGAACACGCGCGCGATTTTGCTGGCCTCGGCGCTGGCGATTGCGCCGGCTGCTTATGCGGAAACGCCTGCCGATGCGCTGGTCGTGGCCGCGACCATCGACGACATCATTTCACTGGACCCGGCGCAGGCCTTTGAATTTTCGGGAAATGACGTCAACAACAACACCTATGACCGCCTGGTCGATTTTGACCCGACCGATCTGGATGCGGGCTTTCAGCCCAGCCTGGCCGAAAGCTGGGAAGTCAGCGAAGACGGCATGTCGATCACCTTCACCATGCGCGAAGGCGTGACCTTCCACTCCGGCAACCCGGTCCGCGCCGAGGACGCCGCATGGTCGCTGCAACGTGCGGTCAAGCTGGACAAGACACCGTCCTTTATCCTGACCCAGTTCGGCTTTACCCCCGATAACGTCGAAGAAAAGATCGTGGCCGACGGCAATATGCTGACGCTGCATCTGGACGCGCCCTATGCGCAATCCTTCGTGCTGAACTGCCTGACCGCAAACATCGCCAGCGTTGTCGACAAAGAACTGGTCATGCAGAACGTGGACGGCGAAGATCTGGGCAACGCCTGGCTGTCGACCAATGACGCCGGCTCGGGCGCTTATGTGCTGGCTGCCTGGCGCGCCAATGAGGTGGTGCAACTGACCGCCTATGAAGATTACTTTCAGGGCGCACCGGCGATGAAACGGGTCATCATCCAGAACGTGTCGGAATCCAGCGCGCAGCGTTTGCAGCTGGAACAGGGTGATATCGACGTTGCCCGCGCATTGTCGCCCACCGATGCCGAGGCGATCTCGGGCGGTGAGGGCGTCCATATCGAGGATCAGCCGCGCGGTCGTATTCTGTATATGGGCCTGAACCAGAAGGACGAACTTCTGTCGAACCCCGCCGTGATCGAGGCGATGAAATATCTGGTCAACTATGACGGCATTGCAGACAGCTTCCTCAAGGGGCAATTCGTGCCGCATCAGTCGTTCCTGCCCAAAGGCTATCTGGGTGCGCTGGACGAGATGCCGTGGACCTATGACGTAGAAAAAGCCAAGCAGATCCTTGCTGATGGCGGCGTCGAAGGCGGCGAGATCACCACCCGTGTCCGCGATCTGCGCGAATATACCGACGTGGCACAGGCGCTGCAGGCTTCGATGGCCGAGGCTGGCCTGACGCTGAACATCGAACAGATGACCGGCGCGCAGGTTCTGGACGCATATCGCGCCCGTGAAGTGCCGATCTTCCTGGGTGAATGGGGCCCGGATTATTCCGACCCGAACACCAATGCCGCGACCTTCGCCTATAACCCGGACAATGCCGACGAGGCGAATGCCACCGGTCTGCTGGCATGGCGCAACGCCTACGAGGTCCCGGCCGAGATGAACGAGGCCACGCTGGCTGCGACCCAGGAACAGGACAGCGATGCTCGTGCGACGATGTATCAGGATATCCAGCGCCAGTATCAGGCCGAGGCTCCGATCATCCCGCTGTTCCAGCGGATCGAGCCCACGGGCCTGCGCGATGGCGTGAACAACTGGCAATCGGGCGGTTCGGTCACTTCGGTGATCTACCGCGCTGTCACCAAGGGCGAGTAAACCTTGGCCACGACCGATCTTGAAACGGACGGGGGGCGGGGCAACACGCCGCCCCCCGATCCGACGCCCGCAGATCACCGAAACGCTGCCCGCCGCCGGCGCGCCAAGCGGATCGGCGGCGTCTTTCTGTCTTTGGCTCTGACCCTGCTGGGGCTGTTGCTGGTCACCTTCCTGATCGGACGGGTCATGCCCATCGACCCGGTGCTGAAGGTTGTGGGCGACCGCGCCACTCAGGCCCAATATGACGCGGCTTATCAGGCCATGGGCCTTGATCAACCGCTCTACATTCAGTTCATCGGCTATATCGGTGACGTTCTGACCGGTAATTTCGGCCGGTCGATTTCCACCGGGCAGTTGGTGATCGACGACATCAAGCGCGTCTTTCCCGCGACGTTCGAGCTGGCGACGCTTGGCACCCTGATCGGGGTGCTGATCGGCGTGCCTCTGGGCGTGATCGCCGCCGCCAATCGCGGGGGGATCATTGATCAGGTCGCCCGCGTGGTGGCGCTGGTCGGCTATTCGATGCCGATCTTCTGGCTGGGCCTGATGGGCCTGCTGATCTTTTACGGCATGCTTGGCTGGGTCGGCGGACCCGGGCGACAAGGCATCATGTATGACGGCATGGTCCCCGAAGTGACCAGTCTCTTGCTCATCGACAGCCTGATCGCGGGCGATTGGGCCGCGTTCAAGGACGCGTTCAGTCACATCATCCTGCCGGCGAGCCTGTTGGGTTATTTCAGCCTCGCCTATATCAGCCGCATGACCCGCAGCTTCATGCTGGAACAGCTTTCGGCGGAATATATCACCACGGCCCGCGTCAAGGGCATGTCCGAACGTGCGGTCATCTGGCGCCATGCCTTCCGAAATATCTCGATCCCTCTGGTCACGGTCATCGCGCTCAGCTTTGGCTCGCTGCTGGAAGGGTCGGTCCTGACCGAGATCATCTTCTCCTGGCCCGGCCTTGGCCAATACGTCACCAAGGCGCTGCTGGCGGGTGACATGAACGCCGTTCTTGGCGGCACCGTTGTCATCGGCGTCTGCTTCATCGGCCTGAACCTTCTCAGCGATCTTCTGTATCGCGTGCTTGATCCGAGGTCGAAATGAGTGATGCGACCCCGCAAATGACCCGCCGTGAATGGCTGCTGTCGGATGCCCCGCAAACCCGGCGTCAGGCGCGTCTTGGCGCGTTCTATCAAGGCTGGCTGACCTTTCGGTCGAACAAACTGGCGATGTTTGGACTGGTGATCCTGATCCTGCTGCTGGGCATGGCGCTGTTTGCACCCTGGCTGCCGCTGCAAAGCCCGTTCAGCCAGGACCTTGCCAGCCGGCTGCAACCGCCATCCTCAGAGCATTGGCTGGGCACGGATCATCTGGGTCGCGATATCATGTCGCGGATCGTACACGGCTCGCGCATCACGCTGTTCATCGTTGGCACCGTGGCCCTGATCGCACCGATCATCGGATTGTTCATCGGCACGGTCGCAGGCTTTGCCGGTGGCTGGGTCGATCAGGTGCTGATGCGCATCACCGACATCTTTCTGGCCTTCCCCAAGCTGATCCTGGCGCTGGCCTTTGTCGCGGCTCTGGGCGCAAGCATCGGCAACGCCGTGCTGGCACTGGCACTGACGGCCTGGCCGCCCTATGCCCGCCTGGCGCGTGCCGAAACGCTGACCATCCGACATGCAGATTTCATCGCCGCTGCCCGGCTGCAGGGCGCGGGACCGCTGCGCCTGCTGATCGGGCATGTCTGGCCGCTCTGCATCAGCTCGATGATCGTGCGGGTCGCGCTGGATATGGCGGGGATCATCCTCTCGGCCGCCGGCCTTGGCTTTCTGGGCCTCGGCGCGCAGCCGCCCATGCCCGAATGGGGCGCGATGATTTCCGACGGACGTACCTATATCCTCGATTTCTGGTGGGTCGCTGCCATGCCCGGCCTTGCGATCTTTATCGTGTCGCTGGCCTTCAACCTGCTGGGCGACGGTCTGCGCGATGTGCTGGACCCGAAAGGGGCCAAGGAATGACCGAACCCCTGCTCTCTGTCAAAGACCTGCGCGTCGCCTTTCCCACCCGTCAGGGCGTGTTCGAGGCCGTGCGCGGCGTCAGTTTCGACCTTGGCCGCGAACGACTGGGCGTTGTCGGCGAATCCGGCAGCGGCAAATCCATGACCGGCCGCGCCATTCTTGGCCTTGTCCGCCCGCCGGGCAAGGTGACGGCCGAGCGTATGACATTGCACGGTCAGTCGATCCTGAACCTGCCCGAACGCCCGATGCGCAAGATCCGCGGCAGCAAGATCAGCATGGTCATGCAGGACCCCAAGTTCAGCCTCAATCCGGTGATGACCATCGGCGACCAGATCGTCGAATCCTATCGGCTACATGCTGGTGGTCCCAAGGATCAGAGCCGCGAGAAGGCACTGGAAATGCTGCATGCGGTCCAGATCCGCGATCCGGAACGCGTGATGAATGCCTATCCGCACGAGGTCTCGGGCGGCATGGGTCAGCGCATCATGATCGCCATGATGCTCGCGCCGGATCCGGAAATCCTGATCGCGGATGAACCGACCAGCGCGCTGGACGTCTCGGTGCGCACCGAGGTTCTCAACATCATGGACCGGCTGGTGAAAGATCGCGGCATGGGCCTGATCTTCATCAGCCACGACCTGAACCTGGTCGCGCAATTCTGCGACCGCGTGCTGATCATGTATGCCGGTCGCATTGTCGAAACGCTGGCCGCCAAGGATCTGCACGACGCGCGCCATCCCTATACCCGCGGCCTGCTCAACAGCCTGCCGCGCCTCGATCACCCGGTCGAGCGTCTGTCGGTCCTGAAACGTCAGGATGAATGGCGCGAGGGGTCGCTGGTGGACGAGAGCATGGAAACCGAATTTCCGGGGGGCCTCTGACCCGTGGCGTTTCTTCTTCATACAAATATCCTCCGGGGGGTGCGGGGGGAAGAATTCCCCCCGTTTGCAAGGATGCGCTTATGCTGAACATCGACGATCTGAACGTCTGGTTCGGCTTTCCCCCCGACCGCGTCGATGCGGTACAAAACGCGACATTCAGCGTGGCAGCAGGCGAGAGCTTTGGCCTTGTCGGCGAATCCGGCAGTGGCAAATCCACCATCCTGCGCGCCATCGCAGGCCTGATCGACACGTGGTCTGGCAAGGTCGAGGTCGCCGACCAGCGTGTCGAGGGCCGCAAGCGCGACCGCGCCTTTCACAAGACCGTCCAGATGGTCTTTCAGGATCCCTATGCCAGCCTGCATCCGCGTCATTCCGTCGACCGGGTGCTGTCGGAAACGCTGAAACTGCAGGGCATGGACGATATCGACAACCGCATCTCTCGCCTTCTCGAGGATGTCGGTCTGGGCCGGGGCTTTCGGTTCCGCTATCCCCACCAGCTGTCGGGTGGGCAGCGCCAGCGAGTTGCAATCGCGCGTGCCCTTGCTGCCGAACCGCGGTTGCTGCTGCTGGACGAGCCCACCAGTGCGCTGGATGTCAGCGTGCAGGCCGAGATCCTGAACCTCTTGACCGATTTGCGGGCAGAGCACGGGTTGACCTATGTGATGGTCAGCCACGATCTGGCGGTCGTCGGCCATATGTGTGACCGTTTGGCGGTGATGCGCGGCGGCCGGATCGAAGAGGTCATGACCGTCGGTCAGCTGCGCGATGGCGGCGCCACGCAGGACTATACCCGCCACCTGATCGCGGCCAGCGCCGGGTATGAGCGGGCCTGATTGAAATCCAAGACAAAGGAATAGCATGCAGCGAGTGAAACTGGGCGGCAGCGATGTCGAGGTCAGCGAAATCTGCCTTGGCACCATGACCTTCGGCCGCCAGACCGAGGAAGCCGATGCCCATGCCCAGATGGACGCGGCATTGGGGGCCGGCATCACCTTTCTTGATTGCGCCGAGATGTACCCGGTGAACCCGATCCGGCGCGAGACCATCGGCGATTCCGAACGTGTCATCGGCAGTTGGCTGGCCCGCACCGGCAATCGCGATCAGGTCGAGATCGCAACCAAGATCACCGGACCCAGCCAGGTCGCAAATAATATGACACCCTTCGACAGTGCCGCGATCACGCGTTGTATCGATGCCTCACTGCAGCGCCTCCAGACCGACCGCATAGACCTGTATCAACTGCACTGGCCGGTGCGCGGATCCTATGCGTTCCGGCAGAACTGGACCTATGACCCTTCGGGACAGAACCGCCAGCAGACGCTGGATCACATGCACGATGTGCTGGACGGGCTGGCGGCGGCGGTCAAGGCGGGCAAGATCCGTTCGGCCGGCCTGTCGAATGAAAGCGCCTGGGGTCTGACCCGCTGGATCGACATTGCGGATGACACCGCCGCGCCGCGCATGGCTGCAATCCAGAACGAATATTCGCTGCTCTACCGTCTCTATGACACCGATCTGGCCGAGGTCGCGGTGAACGAGGATGTCACGCTGCTGGCCTATTCGCCGCTGGCGGCGGGGCTGCTGACCGGGAAATATCAGGATGGTGCGGTGCCCGAGGACAGCCGGGCCGCAATCGACAAGGCTACGGGCGGCGTGGGCAATCTGGGCGGACGCAAGACCGAGCGTGCCCTCGATGCGGTTGCGGCCTATCTGAAACTGGCCCGGGAACATGGCTGGGACCCGGTTCACATGGCCGTCGCATGGCAGCTGACCCGGCCCTTTAAGGTGGTCCCCATCATCGGTGCGACCAGCACCGCGCAACTTGAGCATCTGCTGCCCGGTCTGGATCGGCGGCTGGACAAGGATCTGGCCAAGGCGATCGACCGGCTGCACAAGGCCCATCCCTTGCCCTATTGACGCGCAGCCACCGCCCTGCCGGGCGGCTCGGGTGGTGGCTATTGATGTCACCCGACAGACGACTATCTTGTAGAGGTCGAAAGATAGACAGGGGGCCATCGCATGGCAGGTGATCCATACGCAGCACTGGGTGTGGCCAAGACGGCCAGCGATGCCGACATCAAGAAGGCCTATCGCAAGATCGCCAAGACCGATCATCCGGACCTGAACCCCGATCCCGCTGCCGCCGACCGTTTCAAGGCCGCCGCTGCCGCCTATGATCTGCTGAAAGATCCCGAACAGCGCCGCCGCTTTGACGCGGGCGAGATCGACGAGGGCGGCCAGGAACGCCCGCAGCACCGCTATTACCGCGAACATGCCGAGGCGGCCGGCAACCCCTATCAGCAGGATTACGGCTTTCAGGGCGACCCAGACCTGTCCAGTGTCTTCGAGGACCTGTTCGGCCACCGCGCTCAGGGGCAGGGCGGCTACCGCGCCCGTCGGCCCGGCGGTGGTGGCGGCGAGGCTGATTTCAGCATGCGCGGACAGGATCACCGCTTTCAGCTCGAAGTGGATTTCATGACCGCCGCCACGGGTGGCAAGACCCGCATCACCTTGCCCGACGGCGGTGATCTTGAGGTCTCGATCCCCAGGGGTGCGCATGATGGGCAGACCATCCGGCTCAAGGGCAAGGGTGGCCCCGGCTATGGCAAGGGCGGGCCGGGCGATGCCTATCTGACGCTCGGCATCGGTCAGCACCCGGACTTTCAACGCGACGGAAACGATATTTTCGTCACCCTGCCGATTTCCATCGACGAGGCCGTGTTGGGCGGCAAGGTCGCGGTGCCGACCATCGACGGGACGGTAAACCTGACCATCCCGAAGGGCGCAACCACGGGGCAAAAGCTGCGTCTGCGCGGGCGCGGCGTGGATGGTGGCGACCAGCAGGTCGAGTTGAAGGTGGTCATGCCGCCCAGACCCGATGACGAGTTGACGGCCTTTATGGAAAGCTGGCGCAAGACGCATGGCTATGACCCGCGCGCCAAGATGAAAACAGGAGCGTAAGATGAGATTTCGCACCTATACCGAAGCCGAAACGATCGACGCCATCGATGAGTTGACGGGCGAGCGACTGGTGACCTTTATCCGCGCCCGCATCGTCCAGCCCGTCGAAAGCGAAGCCGGCCACATCTACCGAGAGGCCGATCTGGCACGGCTGCAATTGCTGTGTGATCTGTGCGAGACCTATGAACTGCCCGAAGACTCGCTGAGCATGGTCATGTCGCTGGTTGACCAGTTGAACAGCATGCGCGGCGACATGCGCGCGCTGATGCAGGCGGTTGCCACCGAACCCGACGAGGTGCGCACCCGCATCCACACGGTGATCCGGCAAACGCGGCTCTGACCGGGCGCGTATGGCGGCGCGCCAGCGGTATTCCGCCACCTACGTCGATGTCATTCGCCAACTGTTTTCCTACTGCGTTTTATAGGCGGCATTGCCGTCTAAAAAAATTCAGATGAAAAGGAATTCAGCCATGCGTTTGCCCCTCCCTTCAGCCTGCACCTTGTCCATTGTGGCATCCTGTGTCTGTGCGCAGGCTTGGGCAGACCCTGTGTTCAATCGCCTTGCCAGCTTTCCAACCGATCAGAATCTTGGTGAGGGTGCTGACGGCGATCAGCCGGCCAGCCCCGACAGCATGGCCCGCACCGATGACGGCGCCACTTTGGTCTATTCCGACAGCCGCCGCGACCTGGTTGGTTTGATCGATATTGCCAACCCTGCCGCCCCGCGCCCGGCAGGCCAGATCGCGACCGAGGGTGCGCCCGTCGCGGTGACGGTGATCGGCAGCACAGGGTATGTCGCCGCTGACCTGACGCAGGACGATGAGCCTGCCGCAGGCGTGCTGCACAGCGTCGATCTGGCTGGACAGACCGTGATCGATAGCTGCGATCTGGCCGGTCAGCCCGCATCGCTGGCCAGCCGCGCGGACGGCGGGCAGTTGGCCGTGGCGCTGGCGGGCTATGGCGGTGATACGGGCGGCGCTGTGGTGGCCATTCCGCTGACCGGTGACAGGCTTGATTGCGGCGGGCTGACCCGGATCGAACTGGCCGATCTGAACGCCGATTTCGGTGTGCCCAGCCATATCGCCTATGGCCCCGAGGGAGAGCTGGCCGTTTCATTGCAAGCTGAAAACCACGTCGTGATCCTGGGCGCCGATGGCGCGGTCGAGACGCATTTTTCGGCAGGAACGGTTGATCTGGCCGGCGTGGATATTGTCGAGGACGATGTCATCGACCCCACCGGCAGCCTTGACGCCGTTCAGCGAGAACCGGATGCAATCGCGTGGCTGGACGCCAGCCATCTGGTGACCGCCAATGGCGGCAGTCGCGGGTTCACCATCTGGGGACGCGATGGGAGGATTGTGTATGACAGTGGCAACCTGCTTGAACAGGAATTGATCAAGATCGGGCACTATCCCGAGCGGCGCAGCGAAAACAGCGGTGGCCAGCCCGAGACGGTGCTGACGGCCAGCTTTGACGGCGTGCCGACGATCTTTATCGCCGCCGAGCGCGGCAATGCGGTCTTCGTCTTTGACGCGTCGGACCCAAGCGCGCCCAAGCTGCTGCAGACATTGCCCTCGGGGATCGAGCCCGAGGCGCTGGTTGCGATCCCGGAGCGCGGGCTGCTGGCCAGCGTAAATTCCGGTGACATGGTCGAGGATGGCGGCGCACGAACGCATGTGATGCTGTATGCCCGGCAAGAGGGCACGCCGATCTATCCCACCATCACATCCGCCGGCAGTGACCCCTTGATCCCCTGGGGTACGCTGTCGGCGCTGACCCCGGACCCGGCTGATCCGACCGTGCTTTACTCTGTCAGCGACGGCTTTTACGGGGCAGCACCGGCGATCTTTACAATTGACGCCGCGCAGTCACCGGCGCGCATCACTGCTCGACATATCGTCACCCGCGACGGCAAAGCCGCCGAAATGCTGGATCTGGAGGGGATTGTGTCGGACGGGCAGGGCGGGTTCTGGCTGGTCTCTGAGGGCGCGCGGGGGGACGATATGCCCCACGCCATTCTGCAGGTGGATGGTGACGGGGCCATTATTCGCGAGATCTCGTTGCCGGCCGAACTTGAGGACAATGACAAGCGCTTTGGGCTGGAAGGGATCGAACTGTTGGACGGCAGGCTATGGTTGGCGATTCAGCGTGAATGGGATGACGATCCCGACGGGCTGGTCAAGCTGGTGCAACTGGACCCCGAGACGGAAAGCTGGGCGGTTGTCCATTATCCTATCGAAGCCAGCGAAGGCTGGGTGGGTCTGTCCGATCTGGCCGTGCATGACGGCGCGCTTTACGTGCTGGAACGCGATAACCTGCTTGGCGATGCAGCCACTGTTAAGCAGATCACCCGCGTCGATCTGGAGGGCGTGGAGCCTGCCGCGCCGGGTGCTGAATTGCCGGTGGTTGGCAAGACGGTGGTCCGCGATCTGATCCCGGATCTGCGCGCGCAGGGTGGATATATTCTGGACAAGGTAGAAGGGCTGGCGATCGTGCCTGAGGGGCAAGTCTGGATGGTTACCGACAATGACGGGGTCAATAACAGCTCGGGCGAGACGATCTTCTGGTCCAGCAATCTGGCCGATGACGCGCCCCGAACTGCTGCCCCTTAGGGTTTGGGTCTCAGCCTTGTCGCCCCGCGCGGCCGCCGCGGCGCTTTTTCAGGCGCGGCTTGCGCTCGGGCAGTTCGTCCAGCACAGCCTGCCGCGCCGCTGCTGTCATGCCCGCCCATCCGGCGATCTCTGACAACGTGCGATAGCAACCCACGCAGATCCCCTCTTGCGGATGCATGACGCAGATATTCACGCAGGGGCTTTGCGGTTCCATGCGGGTCCAGACAGGGATGGCCTCGTTCATATCCGGCACTTTATGCACCAGAACTTGCGATGCAAGGCGGCTGGCGCGCTTTGTGTGAAATCCGCGCTCTGGTCTGATCGCTTGCCGGAAATCCCAGAATGCCGGCGGCTTCGCCCACAAGAAATGGACAGGCCCTGTGGTTTCCCACAGGGCCTGTCGCTCCTCCCTCGATTGGGCGCTGCACCTCCCCGTGTCGCGCCCCGAGGTATTCTTTTCAGCCGTCGATCAGTTCGGCCTGACGCACGATCACTTCGGCCTGCTTGATCGAGGCGATATCGACCAGACGGCCCTTGTAGACCGTCGCGCCAGCGCCGGATTTCCTGGCCTCTTCCATCGCCGCCAGAATTTCGCGCGCCTCTGTGACCGCCGCGTCACTGGGGGAAAAGACTTCGTTGGCCAATGCGATCTGGCTGGGATGGATGGCCCATTTGCCGACCATGCCAAGCGTTGCCGAGCGCATCGCCTGTGCGCGATAGCCATCGGGATCACTGAAATCACCAAAGGGGCCATCGACCGGCAGCACGCCATGGGTGCGACATGCCGCGACGATCTTGGCATGCGCCCAGTGCCACGGGTCGGGCCAGTATTTCTGGCCTTCGCGAATCATGTAATAGTTTTCCTGCGTGCCACCGATGCCGGTCGTAGCCATGCCCATCGAGGCGGCAAAGTCGGCTGCGCCCAGACTGATGGCCTGCATCCGGGGCGATGCGGCGGCGATTTCCTCGACATGACAGATGCCGGCGGCGGTTTCGATGATCGCCTCGAAGGCAATGGGTTTCGCGCGCCCCTTGGCCTTTTCAATGGCCGTCACGACAGCATCGACGGCATAAATATCCGAGGCATTGCCGGCCTTGGGGATCATGATCTGGTCCAGCCGATCGGACGCCTGCTCCAGCAGATCAACGACATCGCGCACCCAGAACGGCGTGTCCAATCCGTTGATGCGGACCGAAAGGGTCTTGTCGCCCCAATCCACATCGCGAATCGCCTGAATGGTCTGACGCCGCGCGGCTTCCTTGTCGTCGGGCGCCACGGAATCTTCGAGGTCGATATTGATGACATCGGCATCCGACTTGGCCATCTTCTCGAACAGCGCGGTGCGGGATCCGGGCCCGAACAGCTGACAACGGTTCAGGCGGGCTACGGGCAACGGCTGGGTACGAAAGCTCACGTGTGGTCGATCCTGCAAAAGCTGTTAATGTCGAAGTTGTTATTGGATTGCTGGGAATGCATCAAGTCAGTAATGGTTAAATGAATTTCCGGCGAAGGATCAAGGATGGCGCCAACAGGTCCGCTGATTGTCAATATTCACCGGCGACGGTTTTCGTTCGGCCGGGATTTCAAACTGGGCAAGCTGACGCGGCTGCATGTCGACGCCATTGAGGTGACACTGACACGCAAGGGTCTGACGGGACGGGGCGAATGTGTTCCCAATCCCCGCTATGGCGAGTCGCTGGACAGCGTCACCAATCAGATCGAACAACTGCCCATGGAATTCGACCGCGAGCGGTTGCCGGCGCTGTTGCGCCCCGGTCCCGCGCGCAACGCGGTTGACTGCGCCTTGTGGGATCTGGAGGCAAAGCAGCAAGGGATGCGCGTCTGGCAATTGGCCGGTCTGCCGCAGCCCAAGCCGCTGGAGACGATCATCACCCTGTCGATCGATAACCGCGCGCGTCTGGTGGAAGACATTCGCCGCTTCAGCAATCATCGGGTGATGAAGTTCCGGATATCGTCATCGGATGATCTGGCATTGGTCCCTCTGGTGCGCGAGATCGCGCCAAATTCCCGCATCATTCTGGATGTAGGCGAGTGCTGGACGGTTGACGAATACATCCGCTACACGCCCAAGTTGCGGCAGCAGGGCGTCGTCATGATCGAGCAGCCGGTCCCCGTCATTCAGGATGCGGCCCTGGCCGAAATCGAGCATCCGATCCCGATCTGCGCCGATGAAAGCTGCCATGACATGGCGGTGCTGCCGCGCCTCAAGGGGCGCTATGATGCCATCAATATCAAGCTGGACAAGGCCGGCGGGCTGACCCACGCGCTGGCATTGCGCGACGCGGCGCAGGGGGCCGGCATGAAGGTGATGGTCGGCAGCATGATCTCGTCTTCGCTGGCGATGGCACCTGCGATGCTGGTGGCGCAGGGGGTCAATTACGTTGATCTCGATGGCCCGCTTTTGCTGGCCGAGGATCGTCCCGGTGGTCTGCATTACGACGGCAGTTGGGTGCATCCATCGCGGAACGAATTCTGGGGTTAGCCGTCGCGCTTGACGTTTTCCGCGTCGAACGCGAAACACCCATCAAAGCATCGGAGAACGCCATGAGCCGCATCGTCTATGTCAACGAAGATTACCTGCCCGAGGAAGAGGCCAGGGTTTCCGTCTTTGACCGCGGTTTCGTGATGGCCGATGGCGTCTACGAGGTGGTCAGCGTGCTGGACGGCAAGCTGATTGATTTCGATGGCCATCAGGCACGGCTCAAGCGCTCGTTAGAGGCGTTGCAGATACGCAATCCACTTTCGGATGAGGACTATCTGGCCGCCATGCGCAAGCTGGTCGAGGACAACGACATCACCGATGGCACGATCTATCTGCAGGTCACGCGCGGCAATCCCGGCGATCGCGATTTCGCCTTCCCGCCCGAGGATACGCAGCCGACCGTGGTGATGTTCACCCAATCCAAGCCGGGCATGGCAGACAGCCCCGCGGCGAAAACCGGCTGGAAGATCATCACCACCGAGGATCAGCGGTGGGCGCGGCGTGACATCAAGACCGTGCAGCTTCTGTTTCCCAGCCTCGCCAAGATGGAGGCCAAGGCCAAGGGTGCCGACGATGCCTGGTTGGTCGAGGATGGCAAGGTGACCGAAGGCACCAGCAACAACGCCTATATCGTCAAGAACGGCACGATCATCACGCGAGAGTTGTCCAGCGACATTCTGCACGGGATTACCCGCGCTGCCGTTCTGCGCTTTGCCCGCGAAGCCCAGATGAAGGTCGAGGAACGCAGCTTTACCGTGGCCGAGGCGCAGGACGCGGACGAGGCCTTCGTGACCTCGGCCTCGGCCTTTGTCATGCCGATCGTGGCCATCGACGGCGCGCAGATCGGCGATGGAAAGGTTGGATCGGTCGCACGACGCCTGCGCGAGATCTATCTGGACGAAAGCCGCAAGGCCGCGATCTAGGTGCGGGTCGAATGACAACCGAACGCGAAACCGACTGGAACGCGCCGGGCAAGCCGCGCAAGCCGACGATCCTCGGGATCGGCGCGCAAAAGGCCGGCACCACATGGTTGTCGCAGATGCTGTCCCAGCATCCCAAGGTCTGGACGCCGCCCTTCAAAGAGGTGCAGTTGTTCAGTCACCGCTTTGTCGAAGAGCATCGCCAATGGCTGCCCTGGCATTTCCGCAGGGCTCGCCAGAACATCGAAAAGCGTTGGGCCGCGCGTGGCGAGCCGATGCCGCAGGGTCTGACCGACTATCTTGACGATATCACGGCCGAGCCGATGTTCACCGATGATTGGTACAAGCGCATCTTTGCCCCCGCCCCGCGCGGAAATGAGACGCTGGATATCAGCCCCGAATACTCCACCATTCCAGACGAAGGCGTCGATTTCGTACGCGATTTCCTGCCGCGCACGCGCTTTATCTATCTGATCCGACAGCCGGTTGACCGGGTCATTTCGCAGATGAAGATGCATATGACGCGCAAGAAGCAGAACCCGCGCACCGCACAGCCGTGGCTGGATCTGCTGGATGACCCGGCGCTGTATAATCGCGGCAACTACGCAGAATATGTGCCGCGCTGGCAGTCCCGCTTTGGCCCCGACCGGCTGCTGATCCTGCCTTTTGGTCGCATAGCCACCGATCCGGCAGGGTTGCTGGCCGAGATCGAGACGTTTCTGGATTTGCCGCCGTTTGAGTATGTGGGGCTGCACCGCAAGGTCTTTGCTGCGCCTGAGGAATTGAGTGCTCCCGGTGAAGTCCGCGACATTCTGCGCGAGCGTCTGAAATCGCAATTCGATTTCCTCGAAGCCAACTTGCCGGCCGAGTTCTGCAAGCAGCTGCGCTGACGGCGCCAGGATCGCCATAATCGACGCCAGCCTGCCGCTATCCGCCTGCCGCAGGGAATCTCGGCAACGCGGCTTCAACTTGCTCGCCTGATCCCCTAAATAGCCAGCAGCTTATGCAGGAGATTCCCGATGGCGTCCTATCAGTTCGTTTACCACATGGACGGCGTGTCCAAGACCTATCCCGGCGGCAAGAAGGTGTTCGAGAACATCCGCCTCAACTTCCTGCCCGGGGTCAAGATCGGTGTAGTCGGCGTCAACGGCGCGGGTAAATCGACCCTGCTGAAGGTGATGGCCGGTCTGGACAAGGATTTCTCGGGCGAGGCATGGGCCGCCAAGGGCGCGACCGTCGGCTATCTGCCGCAGGAACCGAAACTGGACGAAACGCTGAACGTCCGTGACAACGTGATGCTGGGTGTCGCCGCGAAAAAGGCCAAACTGGATCGCTATAACGAACTGGCGATGAACTATTCGGATGAGACCGCCGAAGAAATGGCCGCCCTGCAGGACGAAATCGACGCCGAAAACCTGTGGGATCTGGACAGCCAGATCGACGTCGCGATGGAGGCCCTGCGCTGCCCGCCCGATGAGGCCGATGTCAGCACCCTGTCCGGCGGTGAACGCCGCCGCGTCGCGCTGTGCAAGCTGCTGTTGGAAGCGCCCGACATGCTGCTGCTGGACGAACCGACCAACCACCTTGACGCGGAAACCATCGCCTGGCTGCAAAAGCACCTGATCGAATATCCGGGCACCATTCTGATCGTGACCCACGACCGTTATTTCCTGGACGATATCACCAGTTGGATCCTCGAACTGGATCGCGGCCGGGGTATTCCCTACGAGGGCAATTATTCCGCATGGCTGGAACAAAAGGCCAAGCGGATATCGCAAGAGGCGCGCGAGGATAAATCCAAACAGAAAACGCTGGAACGCGAACTGGAATGGATCCGCGCCGGTGCCAAGGCCCGGCAGGCCAAGCAAAAGGCCCGGATCAACGCCTATAACGAACTGGCCGGCCAGTCCGAACGCGAAAAACTGTCCCGCGCACAGATCATCATCCCCAATGGCGAACGCCTCGGAAACAAGGTGATCGAGGTCGACGGGTTGAAGAAAGCCATGGGTGACAAGCTGCTGATCGAAGGGCTTGATTTCAGCCTGCCGCCGGGCGGAATTGTCGGTGTCATCGGCCCGAACGGCGCCGGTAAATCCACCCTTTTCCGAATGCTGACCGGGCAGGAACAGCCTGATGCCGGCGATGTCAGCTATGGCGACACGGTGCAGTTATCCTATGTCGACCAGTCCCGTGATGCGCTTGAGGGCGACAAGACGGTCTGGGAGGAAATCTCGGGCGGGGCGGAACAGATCGTGCTGGGCGACGCAACGATGAACAGCCGCGCCTACGCGTCGGCGTTCAACTTCAAGGGCGGCGATCAGCAGAAGAAGGTCGGCCAGCTGTCAGGCGGTGAACGGAACCGCGTCCATCTGGCCAAACTGCTGAAATCCGGCGGCAACGTGCTGCTGCTGGACGAACCGACCAACGATCTGGACGTTGAAACCCTGCAGGCGCTGGAAGCCGCGCTGGAGGACTTTGCCGGCTGCGCGGTCATCATCAGCCACGACCGCTTTTTCCTCGACCGCCTCTGCACCCATATCCTGGCGTTCGAGGGTGATGCCCATGTCGAATGGTTCGAAGGCAACTTTGAAGCGTATGAAGAGGACAAGGTTCGTCGCCTGGGGCCAGACAGCATCGAACCGAAGCGGGTGAAGTACAAGAAGTTCACGCGGTAACGCGGACCTTCTGCGCTATAGCGGGCGGGGCGGGCGTTCTGCCCGTCCCGCACCGAAGTTTCGTCGACGTGACGCCTTACGAATTGCGGTTCACGTGGTTCAGGTAAAAGTTCTCTTTTTCACGATTGTTGTCGCGACGAGCAGCGTCGATCTGGTTCAGTTCCACCAGCGTATAGCGGCCGGCATCCAGACCCAGCTTGGCGGCAACCTGCGCCTCTGCAGGGGTGACGGCTGCGGCGGTCGACGCGCTTTGGCGGTTCTCGTGGTTCAGGTAGAACGCTTCTTTTTCACGGTCATTGTCACGACGAGCGATGTCGATCAGGTCCAGTTCGGCCTGAGTATAGCGGCTGGCATCCAGGCCCAGTTTCGCGGCCAGTAGCGTCTCGGCAGGCGTGACGGCGGCGGCGCTTTGGACGCCGGTGCGATTTTCGCGGGTCACATAGTAGTTCACGGCTTCACGGTCATTGTCCCGTTTTGCGTCACGCAACAGCGCAAGCTCGGCCAGCGAATAATCGGCAGCATTGACGCCAACGCCGGCGGCGAATTGTGCCTTGCCCGGGGTGACATCGGCAAGAGCGGCAGTGGCGGATGCGGCGAATGCGGCAGCGATAAGAATAGCACTTTTCATAATTTGTCTCTTTCTTGGTTGGCAGGGCGACGTGCCCCGTCCTGCCGATCGAATTGGTACGACCAGCCCATAGCCGCCACTGCGGCGCGGTCGCACGCTGTGTTCGGTTTTTTGGAACGTAACGAATCCCGAAATGGCACCCGGTCAGAAGAACGGGGTTTCCGGCCTGCAATTGCTGACTGCCGGGAAGGCGCAAGTTTGGCCGATATCTGCGCATCGCAGACGGAAGGTGGCCTTCCTACTTTATTGTGAAGGCCAACTCATGTTGCGCCAAGGGCTGGAAGGGGCGGCGGAATTTGCATTGATCAAGCCTGACAAGCGCTTCAGCGTTCCCCTGGAACGCACAAAGCGGCCCCGCAGGACCGCTTTGCTGTTTGTTGCGATGACCGTTCGATCAGAAGTGGAACGAACCGCGCAGTTGCACCAGATCGCCTTCCAGATCTTGGCCGTCGACACCATCGACGTCGTCGAAATCTGCGCGCGAGTATTCGGCGCCCAGTGAGAAACGATCGGTGACCTTGAAATCGGCGCCGATGCCGTAGGTGATGCCGGTCTCCGAGAAATCGCCCGCATCATCATCGGTCGAGATATGCGCCGCGCCCAGGGTGACATAAGGCAGGAAACGACCCATGTCGTAACCGGCGCGGCCACGCAGGCGGGTCAGGTCGGCCTTGCCGCCAATATCCAGATCGACCTTGTTATAATCGATTTCGCCACCCAGGACGAACTTGCCGAAGTCACGGTTGTAGCCGCCATGCAGGCCCCAGGCATCCAGATCGGTTTCCAGATCGGGTCCGCTGTCACTAACCTCGTCGATACCACCCTGGCCATATTGCAGACCCGCATAGAAACCCGTCCAATCCGAAGGGTCGGCGACGATCACGGGCGGGGCGACGGTGACAGGTTGCTCGACCACCGGCGCGACATAGCCACCGGCAAATGCCGTGCCAGCAAAAAGGCTTGCCGCGACGCTTGCAAATACGAACTTCATTGAAATGCTCCATTATTGACTTGCTGCAAGAACCTAGGCAGCGGTTGCGCGGCTGGACAGGGGGCACGAGGCCAGACCCGCGCGGCCAGTGTCCCGGATGCAACCAGCCAGTCGTGAAATGTCGTGAAGTCGCGCGCAGCAGGGCTCGGTGTGGCGTCAAAGCAGACGCGTCGAAACGCAATCAGCGATCCGGTTCATCGGAAAAAATTAGCCTATCATACCGATATTACGAGGTCACAGCCTTGGAGCTTGAACAGCCCGAGCCGCGGACCGGCCTCACGGTTTCGGGTGTGGTCGGGGCATCAGCGTCCGTTGCCTCGGGCACCGGCAGTATAATCGTGGGTTCGGTGGTGGTAGTTTCAGCCTCTTGCGCGAATGCGGGCATGGCCAACAGCAGCGCGGCAAAGACGGCGGAAATGCGGCGTGGCATGGCAGTCTCCTTGAGTTGCAGTGCGTGGCCATCATGCGGCAGAATCGGCGAATCGCCAAATCACGCTTGGGTCGGTTGCTGAACCTCGCAGGCCTCAGCCCACCCGATCGTGACTGTCCCTGTTGCGCTTGGACCCTTAGACTTGCCTGAAATCCAATCTCAAAAGGATCGCCATGCCCACCCGTCGCATTGTTCTCGCCGGCACTGCCGCCTTTGCCGCAACATCCGCATTCGGTCAGTCTGCCGACCGTCCCAACCCGATGCCCGACGAATTGCGCAAAGCGTTGGAGCGTGACGCAAACGCGCCCGTTCTGGGCAATCCGGCGGGCAATATCACCCTGACCGAGTTCTTCGACTATAACTGCCAGTTCTGTCGCGTCATGATCGGAACGGTGCAGAAACTGATCTCATCGGATCCCGATCTGCGCGTGGTCTATCGCGAATGGCCGGTCTTTGGAGAGGGCTCTGAATTTGCAGCGCGTGCCTCTCTGGCGTCGCTGCGGCAGGAAAAATACTGGCAGTTTCATGCCGGTCTGATGGGGATGAAGGATCGCGCGGTCGAGGCCAGTGTCCTGCGTGTCGCGCGTCAGGTCGGGCTGGACATGGCCCGGCTGCGCACCGATATGGACCGCGCCGAGACCACCGATCATATCGCTCAGTCCAACCAGTTGGCAGAGCATATGGGGCTGATGGGAACCCCCAGTTTCATCGCCGGCGACGAGGGCGTCTTTGGCCGGATGTCGCTGCAAGAGATGCAGGATCTGGTCGCCCGCGCACGTCGTACCATGGGCGTGACCTAGTCTGCAGTGGCCAGAGGTTGGGTAAGACCGCTCCATCGGCTGGCCACCGCGATCTACCGGACGCCGATGGGGCGGTCAGGGCCTTGGCAATTCGCTGAAGAGCCAAGGCCTTTTATGGCGCGGGTATCGTTCGGTCAGGTCCGAGAGGCGGACATCCGGCGAGACCTGGGAATGATCTAGGCGACCCACTCCCAAGGGCGGGTGAACTCGCCCAGCTTGGCCTTTACGCTTGCCTCATCCACCTCGCCCTTACGCGCAAGGCGTGCGACCAGACCACGCTTTTTATCTTCGACGACCTCCGCGACAGAGGCGCCGGTCCCTTCAAGCGCCTGATCATAGACGCGCTTGATCGCCATGCGGCGCAGGTCGGGCTTGAAGATCTTGCCCACCGCTGTCTTTGGCAGTTCATCAAGAATTTCGATATATTTCGGCATGGCCGCGCGTTCGTGGACATGGGACTTGGCATGTTCCATCAACTCATCAACCGTCACCGTCGCGCCTTCGGTCAGTTCGACATAGGCGCAGGGCAGTTCGCCCGCGAAGGCGTCGGGCTGGCCGATGGCACCGGCAAAGGACACTTGCGGATGGGACAGCAGCCCGTCCTCGATCTCGGCGGGGTCGATATTATGACCGCCACGAATGATCAGATCCTTGGCGCGGCCAGTAATCCACAGATAGCCATCGGGGTCGATCCGGCCCAGATCGCCCGTACGCAGATAGTTGTCCTCGGCAAAGAGCTTATGGTTCTTGTCGGCCTCGGTATAGGTCGATCCGGGAAAGACGCCGGGATTGGCTACGCAGATCTCGCCGACCTCATCGGTGCCGCATTCATGCATATTGCCGGTGTCGTCATGATTGAGGATGCGGATGTGGGTATAGGGCAGCGGTATCCCGACCGATCCCACCTTTTTCATGCCGTCGACCGGGTTGCACGACACAAGGCAGGTGCATTCCGTCAGGCCATAGCCTTCGGCGATCTCGACGCCGGTGGCTTGCTTGAAGCGGTTATACAACTCGATCGGCAGCGGTGCAGATCCCGAAATCGCGGTCCGCAGGGTCGAGACATCCGCGTTGACCGGGCGTTGCATCAGCGCCGCGATGGCGGTGGGCACGGTGATCAGGAAAGTCACCTGCCAGCGTTCGATCAGCTTCCAGAAATTGTCAAAGACCCCATCGCCCCGATACCCGGCAGGCGTCGGCATCACGACATGCGCCCCTGAGGCGACGCAGGACATCAGGATCGGATAGGCAGCGAAGACGTGGAACATTGGCAGCGGGCAGATCAGCACGTCCGTTTCATCGAACAGCAGCTTGCCGCCCAGCCAGCCGTTATAGATCATGCCGGAATATTTGTGCTGCGCGACCTTGGGTGTGCCGGTGGTGCCGCCGGTATGGAAATAGGCGGCGACGCGATCCTGCTGGGGGTCGTCGAAATCCAGATGGTCGTGGTTCTTGGCGCTGGTTGCGGCCTCGAAATCCAGGACCTTTGCGTGGTGCTTGGTAGTGACCTTGGGGCGCAGCAGCGGTACAATGAATTTCTTCAGGCCGGTCAGATGACGGTTCAGGTCGACCTCGATCACATGCGTGACGCCGGGCGCCATCGCCACTGCCTCGGCGGCCTTTTGTGCGACGTCGGTCTTGGGAAAGGCTTTCAGCGTCACCAGAACCTTGGCCCCGGTTTCGCGCAGAATGCCTGCGATCTGCTCGGCGTCCAGAAGGGGGTTGATCGGGTTCACGATGCCAGCGGTGGCACCGGCCAGCAGAACGACAGGGGTTTCGATGCTGTTGGGCAGCAGATAGGCGACCGTATCGCTCGGCCCGATGCCGATGCTGCGAAACAGGTTGGCGGTTTCGGTCACGCGCTTATGCAGTTCGGTCCAGCTGAGCGTGGTGGCATGATCGCGTTCGCCGGCCAGCAACTGAAAGGACAGAGCGGGCCGGTTCGGGAACCGCTCGGCCGTCTGAGTCAATAGTTTGTAAATCGTCTGCGGCAGATCACGACTGGCGTAATCCATCTCGGCTTCGACCCGGTTGCGATCCTCTATGCTGCCAAAACGGCCCATGCATGCCCCCTCCCTTCATGCTTGTTGATCCCGGCTGTCTCCTGCCATGCCGAGTTTGGCAAAGAATGGTTCATAATGCATGAAGAGGGCAAGGGTGCAGCCCCCGCCCTCCATCGTGCAACGCTGCGTCAGTGACGCAAAGTCAAGCAGGCTCAGGCCTGCTGCGGGATGCGCAGAACCTGACCGGGATAGATCTTGTCAGGGTCGCTGAGCATCGGGCGATTTGCCTCGAAGATGGCGTGATAGTCATTGGCATTGCCAAGATATTTCTTGGCGATGGCCGACAGGTTTTCGCCCTGCGCCACGGTGTGAAAGACGGGTTTCGCCCCGGATTTCGCCTGCGCCTCGCCTGCGGGCGCCGCGTCTTCGGGCAGATCGGCTTCGACATGGGCGATGCCTTTGATGTTGCCGACGGCCAGGATCAGTTTTTCCATGGTTTCGCGGTCGGCGCCCTTGGATTCGACGATCACCGTGTCGCCGCGCAGGCGCAGATGTACCTGGCTGCCGTCCAGACCAAGGCGCTTGACCTCGGCTTGCAGCGCCTCGACCTTGCGGTTGGTTTCCGCGTCATGCTTTTGCTCATCAGGCTGCGGCTGCGCCTCGGAGGCCTCGGCCTCTGAACCCAAGAGCGACTTGCCAGCGTCCTTAACGAAATCCCACAATGCCATGAATTGTCCTTTCATATTCATGTTCAAACGCGAAACGCCTCGCTTGGCAGCGAAGTTCCGCCGGAAAGGCTGATCATTAAATTGCTTGGCAAATCCAGCTTGGTAAGCCCGCGAAACTGAACTAGTCATTTCAGGCTAGAAAGAGGGGCGAGGTATACATGCAAAAGCTGGGCTTGATCGGTGTTGCGATGATCATGGCGGGGTGCGCCGGCGGTCAGGATGATGTCGTCCGTTCGGGCAGCAGCAGCAAATATCCCGATGTTCAGGCGACAGCCCCGGGTGCGGCGCAATGCGTCGGCACCAGTGCGGCTGAGAACGCGGCAGCGGCAAGGGCCACCAACGCGGCACGGCGGACGGCAGGGCTGGCCAGTGTTTCGCCCAATCCGACGCTTGCCGAGGCGGCTGCGGCACATGCCTGCGACATGGCGCGGCGTGGGTTGATGGCGCATCACGGCAGCAAGACCTCGGGGCCGGCGCAGCGCGTGAAATCGCTTGGCTATGCGCCGATGCTGACGGCAGAGAATATCGCGGCGGGGCCCTTCAGCCTGAACCGTGTCCTGAACGAATGGAACGCCTCCAGCGGGCATCGGGACAACATCCATATCCCACAGGTCAGCGAGGTCGGGATTGGCCGGGCCATCGGTTCGGACGGCAAGACAGCGTTCTGGGCTGCGGTCTATTCTGCACCCAAGGCGCGCTGAGCAACCTCTGGCGCGGCGGTGAATTGCATCCGGGCCAAACGGGCATAAAGCCCATCCTGCGCGATCAGTTCGTCATGCCGTCCTTGTGCAACGATACGGCCGTGATCGAAAACCACCGTGCGGTCGGCATTCTTCACCGTGGCCAATCGATGCGCGATGACGATCGTCGTCCGACCCTGGGACAATGTCTCGATGGCCTTTTGCACTGCCGCCTCGGATTCGGCGTCCAGCGCACTCGTCGCCTCGTCCAGCAGCAGGATCGGTGCGTCGCGCAGGATGGCGCGGGCGATGGCGATCCTCTGGCGCTGGCCGCCTGACAACATCACGCCGCGTTCGCCCAACTGGCTGTCAAAGCCATCGGGCAAAGCGGCGATGAAATCATGGGCATTGGCGGCGCGCGCGGCGGCCTCGACCTGAGCATCGCTGGCATCGGCGCGACCAAAGCGGATATTGTCACGGGCCGAGGCTGCAAAAATGACCGGGTCTTGCGGGACAAGGGCGATGGCCTGACGGAAATCAGTGCGCGCCATGTCACGCAGGTCAATGCCGTCCAGCGTGACCCGTCCCTGATCAGGGTCCCAGAACCGTTGGATCAACTGGATCACAGTGGTCTTGCCGGCACCCGAGGGGCCAACCAGCGCCACGGTCTCTCCGGGTGTGATGGTCAGGCTGATATCCTCAAGCGCGGAAACATCGGGCCGCGAGGGATAGCGGAATGTCACATGGTCAAAGTCGATCTGGCCCTGAACTGGGCGCGGCAGCGGGACAGGCTGGGCAGGGTCGCGGATATTGTCCTCGGCTGTCAGCAGTTCGGTCAGACGTTCGGTCGCACCGGCTGCGCGCTGCAACTCGCCCCAGATTTCCGACAAAGCGCCCGTCGAACTGGCAACCAGGATCGCGTAGATCACGAATTGCACCAGCTCGCCCGCCGTCATGATGTCCATGCGCACATCACGCGCACCGACCCAGAGCACCCCCAGAACGCCGGTAAAGATCAGAAAGATCACAATTGTTGTCATCACTGCACGCGTGCGAACACGCGCCAGCGCCGTGCCATAGGACCGTTCGGTCACATGGTCGAATTCAAAGATGCTTCGGGCCTCGTTGGTATAGGCCTGCACGGTTTGCGCGGCCAACAGGTTCTCGGACGCCGCGGCAGAGGAGGCCGCGATCCAGTCCTGATTTTCGCGCGACAGTTTGCGCAGCCGGCGTCCCAACACGACGATGGGCACGATGATGGCCGGCACGATCAGCAGCACAAGCCCGGTCAGTTTGACGGATGTCACCGCCAGCATGATCAGGCCGCCGGCGAGAATCATCATGTTGCGCAAGGCGATCGAGACGGACGAGCCGACGACCGACTGGATCAGCGTGGTGTCGGTGGTGATGCGCGACAAAACCTCGCCGGTCATCAGACGTTCGAAAAAGCGCGGGCTGAGCGTGATGACACGGGCAAAGACGGCCACGCGGATATCCGCGACGACGCGCTCGCCCAGACGTGTGACCAGAAAATAGCGTAGACCGGTGCCCAGGGCCAACAGCGCGACGATCAGGATAGCGGCGCCGAAATACTGATCCAGCAACGCCGCGCCTTCGCCAAAGCCGTCCACCACACGCCGCGCCGCCAGGGGCATGATCAGGCTGATGCCGGCGGTCAGAACCAGCGCAGCCATCGCAAGCCCGACCTGAATGCGATAGGGGCGCAAAAAGGGCCACAAGGCGTTCAGGGCGCCGACCCGCTTGGTCACAGGTCGGTCTTCGATGATCCGTGTCGCGCGTGCCATTCGGCCCCTTTCTGGATGCTGTGATGGCTTTAGGCGGCGATGCGCAGAGGGGCAAGCGGTCCTATGGCCGCAGTTGCCCATTGCTAAGCGCCTGTTCCAGCAAATCGACCGCATTGGCGAGCTTTTCGTCGATGATATGCAGGTACTGCGTCCAGTCGCGTAAATCGCTGAGCGCCCGATCGCCGTCCGAGACACCCCGCAGCCCGATCAGCGGGATGCCGGCACGCATGGCCGCGCGCAGATGGGCATAGGTCTCCATATCGACCATGTCTTCGGCGATCGTCTGGTAGGCATTGCCGTGAACGATATTGCCGCCGGTCGACAGGGATGCCTGGGGCATGCCGTCGATCTGATGCGGCAGGTCGATCCGGGCGGGCAGGTCCAGAAACGGGGTGAGGCCGCGCTCAAACCCCAGTGGGCTTGCATCCATGTCACGATAGGCGACGCTGGCAATCTGATAGACCTCGGCCTGTTTCAGCCGGTCCGATCCGGCAGAGCCAAGCGACACGATCAGATCGGGCCTCTCAGTCATGCGCGCCAGGGCCATGGCCAGCGAGACCGCACCCTCGACCGGGCCGACGCCGGTGATCAGTGGCGTAAAACGCTGGCGCAGATGAGGGCCGTATTCGGCGTCGGCAGCCATGACGAACAACACCCTGTGGCCCGCCATTTGTTCGCACTCTAGTCGTTCCATCGCTGCCATCCGGTTTCATAATCCACACGGTCACACTGGGCAAATCTGGCCAGCCGCGCCAGTTGCGCCTCGATCCGGGCCAGCCGGTGTTTTGCCGGGCGGATGCCGGGCTCTAGCCACAGCGCGCTGACGACCAGGGTGCCCTCGGCCCGTTTGGCGCGGGCGTCAACCCTGCCGATCAGCCGGTCATCTTCGAGAATGGGAAAGACGTAATAGCCGAACTTGCGCTTCGCCTCGGGAACAAAGACCTCGATGCGATAGTGAAAACCGAACAGCCGCTCGGTTCGCTTGCGATCGCGCAGCGCCGGATCAAAGGGCGACAGAATGCGGATCCCGCGCGTCGCTGCATCGGCGCGAGGCTCAAGCCCCGGCCGGGCCAGAGAACGGCGGGTCGTGCCATCGGCGGATGCGATCTGGATCGGTTCCAGTTCGCCGCGGGCAAGCGCTGCCTTGACCCATGCCGCAGCCTCGTCAGGCTTGATGCGGCCCCAGAATGCGGCCAACTCGCTATGGGTGGCAAAGCCTAGCCGGTCCAGTGCCGCATTCGTGGCCCAGTCCATCGCGCGGGCATCAGTCATCGTGTCGCATGGGGGCAAGACGCGGTGCGTCAGGTCGTATAGCTTGGCAAAGCCATCGCGCCGGGTCACGGCAAGCTGCCCGGTCTGCCACAGGAATTCCAGCGCGGCCTTGGAGGGGTTCCAGTCCCACCAGCCGCCACTGCTGCGCTGTTCGTCCGGTCCGACATCGGTGCTGCCGGCGGGGCCGTGTTCGCGGATATGGGCAATGACCTGATCCAGCCGCGCTTCGAATTCCGGCCCATGCCAGGCCAGATATCGGGCGCGCAGCGAGGGCGCGTGGCGGTCGATTCTCCAGCGCCAATGCGGCAGAAACTCGGTCGGAATGACGGCGGCGTCATGGGTCCAGTGTTCAAAGAGGCTGCGGTCACGGTCGACCATCCGGCGCATCACCTGCGGGCGATAGGAGCGACGGCGCGACCACAGGATCATGTCATGGGCGCGGGCGACGGTGTTGATGCTGTCGACCTGAACGAAACCGAGGCGATTGATCAGCGCCAGCAGATCTGCGCGCGTGGACGGGCCGGTTGGCGGCTCTGCCAGCGCATGCCGATCAAGGAAAATCTGGCGCGCCGTGGGGTTGTCAATCAGCCGTTGCATCGCGTCCATCTGGTGCGGGCCGCGGGACTCGAACCCGCACGGGCTTGCGCCCCAGGGATTTTAAGTCCCATGCGTCTACCATTCCGCCACGCCCGCGTCGGGGTTTGGCTAGCCCGTGACGCCGCCGGTGGCAAGGTCAAGGCTGTAGATTTTGCGTCCCGCGACGGGCGGGGGGCCAGCCCCCCGCACCCCCCGGGATATTTGCATGAAGAAGAATCAGTAGCTGCGGGTTGGGCGGTCAAAGACCTTGCGGCCCATGAGGCTGCCGACGAGGTCGACCATCAGCTTGGCCGTGCGCCCGCGTTCGTCGAGGAAGGGGTTCAGCTCGACGAGATCGAGCGATGTGACGAGGCCGGATTCGTGCAGCAGCTCCATTACCAGATGTGCTTCGCGGAAGGTGGCGCCGCCGGGAACCGTGGTGCCGACTGCGGGGGCGATGGCCGGGTCGAGGAAATCGACATCGAGGCTGACATGCAGCAGGCCATTTGCGGCGCTGACGCGGTCGAGAAAGTCGCGCAGCGGTGCGACGATGCCCTGTTCGTCCAGCACGCGCATGTCATTCACGGTGATCTCGGTTTCCTGCATTGCCGCGTGCTCGGCCGGGTCGACGCTGCGGATGCCGAACATGCAGATGTTCTCGCCGGGGATCGGGGCGGGGAAGGGCGGGAACGGATCAAAGCCCGGGCGACCGGCGGCATAGGCCATTGGCGTGCCGTGGAGATTGCCGGAGGTGGTGGTCGCCACCGTGTGGAAATCGCTATGGGCGTCAAGCCAGATGACGAATTGAGGCCGCCCGACGCGGGTTGCGTGGGACGCGACGCCGGCCACTGTGCCTAGGGCAAGCGAGTGATCGCCACCCATGAAGATCGGCATGCCATCGGGCAGGGCGTCCTGGGCTGCCTGCGACAGTGCCTTGGTCCAGGCGATGGTTTCGGGCAGGTGATGGACCGCCGGATTGTCACAGGTGTCGTCCGCCAAGGGCAGAAGGGTGACGTCGCCGCGATCTTCGGCGGTGTGACCGAGCGCTGTCAGCGTTCCAGCGAGGCCCGCCGTGCGGTAGGCCGCGGGGCCCATCAGGCAGCCGGGGCGTCTTTGGCCTTCGTCGACGGGCGCGCCGATCAGGATGCAATGGGTCATCGGGTCCTCGTTAGCTGCGCGTGCCGTTGAAGCGTTCTTCCCATTCGGCGCGCTGGTCGTCGGTGATCTTGGCGAAGAGATTGTCGGGTGTGGTAAAGGCATGACCCGGCGGCAAGGTGGTCAGCGCCTGTTGGACGTCGTCGGGCCACGTATCGTCGGCGTTCATTGCGTTGGCCATGGCCTTGGCGCTGAAGGGGATGAAAGGGGACGACAGCACGGCGTAGAGGCGGATCAGGTTCAACCCCAGCCGCACCTGCATCGCGGCCTTTTCCGGTTCGGTCTTGAACGTGGCCCAGGGCGCCGCGTTTTGCAGATATTCGTTGCCCAGCACCCAGATTGCGCGCAGTTCGGCGGCGGATTTGCGCACCTCCATCGCCTGCATATGGCCCTCATAGGCGCGGATGCGGGCCGTCATTGCGCCGATCAGCGCCGTTTCTGCCGGTCCGTATTCGCCGCCCTCGGGCACCGTTTCACCGAATTTGGATCGGCAGAACTTGGTGATGCGGCTGACGAAATTGCCCAGCACATCGGCCAGATCCTTGTTCACGGATTGCTGGAAGTTATCCCATGTGAATTCGCTGTCGCCGGATTCGGGGGCGTGGCTGAGCAACCACCAGCGCCAGTAATCCGCCGGCAGGATTTCCAACGCGTCATCCATGAACACGCCGCGACCCTGGCTGGTGCTGAACTGCCCGCCATCATAGGTCAGGTAGTTGAAGGATTTGATGTAATCGACCAGCTTCCAGGGTTCGTCCGAGCCGATGATCGTGGCCGGGAAAGACAGGGTGTGGAAGGGCACGTTATCCTTGCCCATGAACTGGGTATAGGTCACGTCGCCCGCGCCCTTGTCGGTCCGCCACCAGCTTTCCCAGTCACCGCCATTGCTGTCAGCCCATTCGGCGGTAGCGCCGATATATTCGATGGGCGCGTCGAACCAGACATAGAAGACCTTGCCCTCCATCCCCGGCCAGTCCTGATCGCCGCGCTTGACCGGCACGCCCCAGTCGAGATCGCGGGTGATGCCACGGTCCTGCAGGCCATCACCGTCGTTCAGCCATTTTTTCGCGATCGAGGTGGTCAGGATCGGCCAGTCGTTCTTGCCGTCGATCCACGTGGCGATGTCACCCTTTAGCGTGGACTGGCGCAGGTACAGGTGTTTTGTCTCGCGCACTTCGAGGTTGGTGCTGCCGCTGATGGCGCTGCGCGGGTCGATCAGATCGGTTGGATCCAACTGCTTGGTGCAGTTCTCGCATTGATCGCCACGGGCGCGGTCATAACCGCAATTCGGGCAGGTGCCCTCGATATAGCGGTCGGGCAGAAAGCGGCCATCGTCGATGGAATAGACCTGCCGCTCGCTGACTTCGCGGATCAGGTCATTATCGGCAAGGCGGCCTGCGAAATGCTGCGTCAGAGCGCGGTTCTGATCGCTGGACGACCGCCCGTAGTGATCGAATGACAGACCAAAGCCGCGCGCCAGTTCCGACTGGACGCCGTGCATGCGTGCACAATATTCGGCCACTGGCTCTCCCGTCCTGGCGGCGGCAAGCTCGGCCGGGGTGCCATGTTCGTCGGTGGCGCAGATGAACATCACCTCGTGGCCGCGTGCGCGCAGGTAGCGCGCAAACAGATCCGCCGGCAATTGCGAGCCGACGAGATTGCCCAGATGCTTGATGCCGTTGATGTAGGGCAGGGCAGAGGTAATGAGGTGGCGGGCCATTTGCGTGCGTCCTTTGTGTCCGCGCCTGTCTAGCCGCGATGTGGGGCGAATTAAAGGCTGCCGGTGAGGCTTTGTCCTGCGATCCCGAAGGCGGCACAAACACGAGGCGTCGCCCCGAGTTTTGACATCCGGATTTGCGCTGGCCTTGTGCAGCGGTGAGGCGTCGTTATCATCGGCCGTACACGGGTGAACGGTAGGATTGGGGTGAAGCCATGGCAAATCATGGAGGGTCGTCCAAGGTCGTTTATACTGCGCTTGCAGGCAATCTTGCCATTGCGGTCACCAAATATGCGGCGGCCTTTTATTCCGGTTCTTCCTCGATGTTGTCCGAGGCCATCCATTCGACGGTGGACACCGGCAACGAGCTTTTGCTGCTCTACGGGATGAAGCGATCCAAGAGGCCGGACGATCCGCGCTATCCTCTGGGCAACGGGCGCGAGATCTATTTCTGGTCCTTCATCGTGGCGCTGATGATCTTTGCGATGGGGGCGGCTGTTTCGACCTATCAGGGCGTGCTGCATATCCTGACCCCGGAAGAGGCCACGAACCACACGATCACCTATATCGTTCTGGGTCTGTCCTTTGTGTTCGAGTTCATCACCTGGCGTGTGGCGCTGCGCAACCTGCGGGCCGACAATCCCGGCCTGCCTGCCCTCAAGGCGGCCAGACGGTCCAAGGACCCCGCGACGTTCACGGTCTTGCTGGAGGATTCAGCGGCGCTTGTGGGGCTGATCCTGGCCTTCGTCTTTATCCTTATTGCTCAGGCAACCGGAGATGCGCGGTGGGATGGCGTCGGGTCGATCTGTATCGGGCTGGTGCTGGCGGCGACGTCTTTCTTTCTCGCACGGGAATCGAAATCCCTGCTGATGGGCGAAAGGGCGCTGCCCGAAACGGAACAGGAGCTACGCAATCTGATCGGTGCCGTGGACAAGGTCGAGGGCGTTCAGGGGATCCAGACCCTGCAACTTGGTCCCGAAGAGGTGCTGCTGTTCGCCCGGGTCGATTTTCAGGACCAGTTGGACACCGTCCAGATCGCAGAGGCCATCGACCGCATCGAGCGGCTGGTGAAAGAAAATGATCCGCAGGTCAGCAAAGTCGTGATCGAGCCGGCCTCTGCTTTGCCGCATTCCGCAACAGGCTGAGGCGCCGTTTGCGGGACAACTGCCCGCTCAGGGCTTTTGCCATTCCATCAGGTGAAAAAATGGCACCCGCTTACACCGCTCGACCTTGTCCGGATCGCCGCCTGTGGGGGCCGGTTCCTCGAAATGCGTCAGCCGCAGGCCAGCATTCAGCAGCAATTCCATATAGCGGCCAAAGGGGCGGTGCCAGTTGCGGATGTGGATCTCGCCCCAACTGACCCATTCGGCGCGCTCATCGAGATAGTTGTCCAGCGCGAAATACTTTGACCCATCCTCGCGCCTGCGCCAGCCGCCGGCGGTGTTGAAGCTGTTCAGATTGGCGACCAGCAGCGTGCCGCCCGGGCGCAGGACGCGCGCGATTTCGGTGGTCGCGGCGTCGATGCCGTCAATGTCGATCAGCGTCAGATAGGCGACCGCCAGATCAAAGCTGTCGGCGTCAAAGGGCAGCGCCTCGGCACTGGCGTCCAGATACAGCCCGGCAGGATCGCGCGCCTCGGCGGTCTGGCGCAGTTCCTTCGTGGGTTCGATCCCGGTGACCTTGATGTCCTCGGCTGCCAGCATCCGGCAAAAGCGCCCCTCGCCGCAGCCGATATCCAGCGCGTTCTGAAACCCGCGTCCGCGGATGCGGGCCATCATCGGATCGTCCAGCACGTGCAGGCGTGAGAAATCGCCATGCTCGCCCATATCGGCAATCCAGCCGCGAGCAGAGGCCTCCCATCCGTTATCGGGGTTGTTCATCTGGCACCTCGTCGGCCCGATCGGGGCATACAATCTGGTGGCTTATAGGGCTTTCGATGCAGATATGACAGCGCTGCTGTCGCAATCGCGGGCTGATCGGGCAGGGCGCGGCACTGCGTGCTTTACCTTGGCCGGTTTCACCACTAACGGGTCGGCTGTAGTTTTCATCAGGGCAGTTTCACCATGCAATCGCGCGTTACCCATCAGGTCCGTTTCACGGGCGATGCCAGGACCTATTTCGGCATCTGGATCGTCAACCTTCTGCTGTCGATCGTCACGCTCGGGATCTATTCGGCCTGGGCCAAGGTGCGCACCGCGCGCTATTTTTCGCAGAACACGCTGATAGACGAGCGCCGCTTTGATTATCATGCGACGGGCCGGCAAATCCTGATCGGGCGGATCATCGTGATCCTGGGGATCATTGTTCTCTCCATTCCGCTGCTCAACTTTGTGGCAATCCTTGCGCTGTTGTTCGCGCTGCCCTGGCTGTTGAACCGCTCGCTTGCGTTCAATGCGCGGATGACCAGCTTTTCCGGACTGCGTTTCGGCTTTGACGGTCGCTACGGCCGGTCTTTTCTGGTGTTCATGCTGTATCCGTTCCTGGCGGCCCTGACGCTGTTTCTGGCCTATCCGTTCGCGGTACGGGCCAAGCATCGCTATGTCGTCGGCGCCCATCGCTTTGGGACCGCACGTTTCGGTTTCGATGGCCCGATCGGGCCGTTCTACAAGGCGATGCTGTACGCCATTCTCTGGTCGGTAGGGATCATCATCGTGGGCTTCTTTGCCCTTGGCGGGATGACGCTGTTGCAAGATTTGTTCCTGACGGTGCAATACGGTGTCGAACCGCCGTCTTCCATGTTTATCCGCATGATGCTGATGTATGTGCTGCTGATCGTTGCCATCCTGCCCGGCGCCTTCATCTATCAGGCCTACCTGCGCAATACCGTCTATTCGAACATGTCGCTGGAAGGCGGTCATCGCTTTGTCTCGACCGTCTCGCCGATGCAGTTGATGTGGATCGCCCTGTCCAATGCGGTTGTCACCGTGCTGACGCTGGCGCTGATGTATCCATGGGCCCGAATTCGGATGGCGCGCTATATGGCCGCCTCGACCAAGATGATCGCGGCCGGTCCGCTGGACGACTTTATCGGTCGCGAAGAAAGCCGGGTAACTGCAATCGGTGACGCCTATACCGATATCGAAGGCATCGATCTTGGCCTGGCGATCTGAGACCGAAGGCCGCGCCGCAGGCTCTGCCTTTGCGGCGCGCAGCTCTTGTAAGATCCCTGCGCAATTGGTCTGGCAGGGGCGCATCGCGCGCTTGCTGGATGCGCAAGGGGTGACGCTGATTCTGGGCGAGGTTGGCCAGATAGATCATATGCCCGGCGGTCCGGCGCAGGTGCATCTGCCCGATGGCTGGCAGTTCGAGGCCACGCGCGCCGCCGATCTGGACAGCCTGACCGCGCCGCGTCCCGGCGCAGGGCTGAGCAGGCTGGAGGCGTTTCATCCACGTCTGGTCGCCTTCATCAGCGCCTGTCTGATTGCGGCTTTCGTGGTCTGGCGTTGGGGGCTGGATCTGATCGTTGCAATCGCGATGGCGGTGACCCCAGAGCCGCCGGTGCGGGCGATGGACAGCAGCAATATGGTGCTGATCAATCGCCTGATGGCCGATGAGAGCCAGATACCCGCGGACCGTCAGGCCCAGGTGCAGGCGATCTTCGAGGGGCTGATCGCCGAGGCCCCGGCGGCGCCCTGGGGCGAATACCGCCTGTTGTTTCGCGACATGCCAGAGGTCGGGCCGAACGCCTTTGCCATGCCGGCGGGCACGATCCTGGTGACCGATCAACTGTTGCAGGATTTTCCGGATGACGACGTCATCGCCGGCGTGCTGGGGCATGAACTGGCCCATGTCCATGGACGCCATGTGCTGCGCCAACTTTATCGTGCTGGCAGCAGCTATCTGCTGATCACCCTGATCGTTGGTGATCCGGGTCCGTTCCTGCAGGACATGCTGCGAGAGGGCAACGCGCTGATGTCGCTGTCCTATTCACGCGATCAGGAAGGTCAGGCCGACCGGCTTGGCATCGCGACGGCAGAGGCTGCGGGTTATGATGGCGCCGCGCTGGCCACCTTTTTCGAGACGCTGCAACAGGGCGAAGGCGATGGCGGCCCCGAATGGTTCTCGACCCATCCCGGCATGGAGGATCGCGTGCGCCAGATCCGCGAGGTGGCAGGGCCTCGCGATTGAGACCGTGGCGCATGGGGGCTTGCTGTTGTTCCGGCCTGCGGGCAGCCTGCCAGCATGATACCCGAATCCCTTGTGACATTTGCTGGCAGCTTTCTGGATCGCGCCGACCGGTTGCGCAGTGACGCCGGTTGGATCGCGGCGGCGCTGGCGGACCCGGCCAGCCGCGTCTCACCCTTCTGGCGCGGCAAGCCGCTGTTCGATCTGACCGAGGGCGGGCCTCGCCTGGCCTGGTTGTCCACCACCGAACCACTGATCGCGGATTGCCCCGAGCCGATGGTGTTCATGGGGCTGGACGATGACGGCACGGCGCATTTCGCAGCCGATGTGTCCTATATTGCGCCGCCCGATGAAAGCCCGGCGGAATTCGTCGACCGCCGCACGCTGGATCTGTCGCAGACCCGCAAGTTCATCGACCTGCGCGCCAGCATGGGCGACATCGACCACCGTGATGCGGGCATTGCGGCGGCGGCCAAGGGCATCTTTGAATGGCGGCTGACGCATGGGTTCTGCGCCAATTGCGGCGCGCAGAACGTCGTGACCCATGCCGGCTGGCGGTTTGACTGTCCGTCCTGCGGGCGTCAGCATTTCCCGCGCACCGATCCGGTTGTCATCATGCTTGTGCTGGATGGCGACCGTGTGCTGATGGGGCGCAATGCCAACTGGGACCCAAAGATGTATTCGCTGCTGGCCGGCTTTATGGAGCCGGGCGAAACCATCGAAGAGGCCGTGCGCCGCGAGGTTGTCGAAGAGGCGGGATTGATCGTGGGCGAAGTGCGCTATGTCACCTCGCAGCCCTGGCCCTTTCCCGCATCGCTGATGATCGGCTGCTCGGGACGGGCTGAGACGACCGAGATCACCATCGACCCGGCAGAGTTGGAGAATGCAATCTGGGTCCCCAAATCCGAGATCGCCGAGGCGCTGGAGGGACGGCATGACCACATCGCGCCCGCGCGCAAGGGCGCGGTGGCACAGGTGATCCTGCGGGCCTGGGTTGACGGTCTGGTCGCCGGTTTCGACTAAGCGTCCGCGCGGCCTAGCGCCATTCCTCGCGTCGCGCGACCGCGTTGCGGCGCAGCATGGCGGTGTCCAGATCGACCGCGATAAAGACCGCGCCTGCCTCGGCTGCCTCGCGCAAGAATTCCTGATCGGCGGACAGGATGCCGGCGGGCATGCCCAGATCAGTCAGCCGACGGATCGCGTCGAGGATCGTGGCCTTGACCTCTGGGTGGCTGGCATTGCCCAGATGTCCCATCGACGCCGCCATGTCCGCCGGACCGATGAACACGCCATCCAGCCCCTCGATTTTCGCGATCTCGTCCAGATGCTCGGTCGCCTCGACCGTTTCGACCTGCACCAGCACGCAGATTTCCTCATGCGCGCGGACGGTATAGTCCTTGACCGCACCAAAGCCACTGGCACGCGACAGGCCCGAAACACCCCGAATGCCATGCGGCGGATAGCGCGTGGCGGCGACCGCGGCGCGGGCTTCGTCCGCGTTCTGAACAAAGGGGATCAGCAGCGTTTGCGCGCCGCCATCCAGCAGGCGCTTGATATCGACCACATCATTCCAGCCGGGGCGCACAATGGCCGTGACCGGATAGGGGGCAGCCGCACGCAGCAGCGGAATGACCTCGGTCGAATCCATCGGGGTGTGTTCCGCATCCAACAAGATCCAGTCATAGCCGCAATTCGACAGCAACTCGACATTGGCCGGATCGGGGATCGAAACCCAGATACCGATCTGGCGCTGCCGGGCGTTCAGCGCGGCTTTGAAGGCGTTCTTGGGCAGGTCCATGATGCTGTCCTTGGCTGAGCGAAAGAATGCAGGCGCATTTGGTATACAATATGTGCCCGGATCGTCAGATAGTGCAAGGCGTCTGACGGCGGGCTGCGCGTTAAGTCGCGAGGCTGACCCGTTCACCGGTTGCAGCAGCGCGCTTGATCGCATCGACCAGTATCATCGCGGCCAGCCCGTCTTCGCCGCTGACCAGAGGGGCCTGTTCGCCTCGGACGACCCGACCAAATTGGGCCAACTGACGCGGCAGCGGGTCGCCGTGCTCGACGGGCAGGTGGGTGGCGCTGATCGGTTCCCACCAGCCGCGCTGGTCGGGATTGGCCCACAGCGTCAGGCTGGGCAGGGCCAGCGATGCCTGCGTGCCTGCAATCCAGTAACAATCCTGTCCGGTGACGGGATAGGCCGGGTTTTCGCCGGCGGTCAATTCCCAACTCAAGGGGGCGGTGACGGTGTCACTCACCGCCATCGTTCCAAGTGCGCCACAGGCAAATTGCAACAGCACGTTTGCCGTATCCTCGACCTCGTTGCCGCGATTGGCGTTCGATTCCATCGCTTGGACTTGCGTAACCGGCCCTGCCAGATGCAGCATCAGGTCGATATCGTGGATCAGGTTCAGATAAACCGGACCCGCACCTTTGCGCCGCCGCCAGTCGACGTCGAAATATGTGTCGGGCTTTGACAGCCAGGCGCTGACATGGACCGAGACGATACGCCCCAGCCTGCCATCCGTGATCAGTTGCTTTGCCTGTTCGACCAGCGGGTTGTGGCGGCGGTGGTGGCCTGTCGCCAGAGCGACCCCTGCGCGCTGTGCGGCCACGACCATGCGGCGCGCGGCTGCCAGATCGCTGGCCAGTGGCTTTTCGACCAACACCGGCAGGCCGGCCGCGATCGCGGCCAGTGCGCCCTCTTCGTGCAACTGATTGGGCGTGGCGAGGATGATACCGTCGATCCCGCCCGCTGCAATCATGTCGTCGAGGCCCGCATGCCATGGCACATCGAAATCCGCGGCAATCTGGGCGGAATTGGGATCGGGGTCTGCAATGCCGGCCAGCACGACACCGGGCGCGGACAACATCGCCTGGCCGTGGCGGCGACCGATCAGCCCTGCACCGACCACGGCCAGCCGGCTTGTCTTGCCCGCCACGGCCCTAGCCTTGGGTCAGTTGAACGATCCGACGGGTGGCGGCGGCATAGCCTTCGATCCCAAGCCCCGCGATCACGCCATCGGCGCGCAGCGAGACATAGGAGTGGTGGCGAAAGGCCTCGCGTTTGTGAACCTGACTGATATGGACCTCGATCACGGGGCCTTCGAATGTGTTCAGCGCATCAAGCACCGCAACCGAAGTATGGGTCAGCGCGGCGGGGTTGATGACGATGCCTGCGGCCTCTTCGCGCGCCTCGTGGATCCAGTCGATGATCTGGCCTTCGTAGTTCGATTGCAGCAGGCGGATGCCGTGACCCTCGCCTGCCGCATCGCGGCACAGGCGTTCGACATCCTCCAGCGTGTCATGGCCGTAGATTTCGGGCTGGCGCTTGCCCAGCAGATTCAGGTTCGGCCCGTTGAGCACATAGATTGTTTTCATGGTCTTTCCTCGGATCGGCCCTTTGCACGTTACTAACGCGGGTTTCGCGGTCAGCGAAAGCGGGATTTTCTGTCAGCCGGGCCGCGTCGCCTGTTGCGGGCCGTTGCCCTATTTGTCGGTGAACATCCCCGCATGTTCACTGCGCAGGGCGGCTTTCTGCACTTTGCCCATGGTGTTGCGCGGCAACTCATCCACGACGATCACCCGCTTGGGCTGTTTGAACTTTGCCAGCTTGTCCGACAGCCCCGCGATGATCGCATCTGCGTCCAGATCGGCCCCTTTTTCACGCGCGATCACTGCGACCACGCCCTCGCCGAAATCAGGATGGGGCAGGCCGATGACGGAGCTTTCCAGCACGCCGGGCAGATCGTCGATGACCTCTTCGACCTCTTTGGGATAGACGTTGAACCCACCCGTGATGATCAGATCCTTGCCGCGCCCGACGATGGTGACATAGCCGCCCGCGTCGATCTGGCCCAGATCGCCGGTGATGAACCAGCCATCCGGGCCCAGTTCCTCGGCGGTCTTGTCGGGCATCTGCCAATAGCCCTGAAAGACGTTGCGTCCGCGCACCTCGATGGTGCCGATCTCGCCCTGAGACACCTCGCTCCCATCGGCCATGATCCGCAATTCGACACCGGGCAGGGCAAAGCCCACCGTGCCTGCGCGACGTTCGCCGTCATAGGGGTTCGAGGTGTTCATGTTGGTTTCTGTCATCCCATACCGTTCAAGGATGCGCTGGCCTGTGCGGTCCTCAAAGGCGCGGTGGGTCTCGGCCAGCAGCGGCGCACTGCCAGAGGTGAACAGCCGCATGTGACCGGCAAGTTCGCGGGTAAAGCCGGGCTGATCCAGCAACCGGGTGTAGAAGGTCGGAACGCCCATCATGCTGGTCGCGCGGGGCAGAAACTCCATCGCCTGCACGGCGTCGAATTTCGGCAACCAGATCATCGCGCCGCCTGCCAGCAAGATCACATTGCTGGCCACGAACAGCCCGTGTGTGTGAAAGATCGGCAGCGCGTGCAGCAGCACATCATCCTGGTCAAAGCGCCAGTAATCCGCCAGCACCTGCGCGTTGCTGAGCAGATTGTCATGGCTCAGCATCGCGCCCTTGGACCGCCCCGTCGTCCCCGAGGTGTAAAGGATCGCCGCCAGATCGTCGGGGCCGCGGTCTACCGGGGTCTGATCGTCGGGCAGGGCCTTTGCTGCCTCCATCAGGCTGCCATCACCATTGTCCGCCAGCGTCATCAGCGTGGCGAGGCTGTCGCCCATAAAGGCCTGTCGCTGTCCCTCGCGGCCTGGATCGCAGACGACAAGCGCGGGCTGTGCGTCACCGATGAAGTAGGCGACCTCAGCGGGGGTATAGGCGGTATTCAGCGGCAGAAAGACAGCACCGGCGCGCGCGCAGGCCAGATACAAGGCCAGCGCCTCGGGCGATTTCTCGACCTGCACTGCCACACGGTCGCCGGGTTTCACACCCTGCGCTGTCAGCAGGTTCGCCAACTGCGCCGACAGCCTGTCGATCTGATCATAGCTCAGCGTCGCGCCATCGGGCAGGATCAGAAAGGTCCGGTCCGATCCCTGATGCGGACCCATCAGCGCGTCAAACAGGGGGTTGGTCATGGCAGGCCCTTTTCACATGCGGTGCGGATACTCACCTGGCAGGCCCCATCACAAGATCGGGCAGGCCGGTGGCAATCTGCGGAAAGATCGACAGGATCAGAATGCCCAGCACCATCATGCCGACAAAGGGCAGCGACCCCATCAGGATATCACGCAGGGAAATGCGCGGCGCGATCGAATTGATGACATAAAGATTCAGCCCGACCGGCGGCGTGATCAGCCCGATCTCCATATTGATGGTCAGGATCACGGCGAACCAATAGGGGTCAAAACCATGCGCATCCAGAATGGGCATCAGGATCGGCGCTGTCATCAGGATGATGGCGACGGGCGGCAGGAAGAAGCCGGCAAACAGCAGAAAGATGTTGATGATCCCCATCAGCACCCACCGGTTGACCTCCAGCCCGGCGATCCAACCGGCAAGGGTCTGGGTGATGAACAGCGATGACAGGGCAAAGGCGAACAGTTCCGCCGCGCCGATGATCAGCATGATCATCACCGCCTCACGAATGGTGTCGCGAAAGATCGTGGCAAGGGGGCGGACGCTCCACATCTTGTAGATCACCGCGACCAGCAGGATGCAGATCAGCGCGCCCGCGCCGGCGGCCTCGGAGGGCGTGGCAACGCCGCCATACAGCACGAACAGGATTGCCGCGACGATCATCAGAAAGGGCAGAACGCGGGGCAGGTTTTCCAACCTCTCGGCCAGGGAATAGCGGCGCGTCAGATCCGACAGGCCGATGCCCCGGCGCCAGCAATCGAAGAGCGCCCAGATCATGAACAGCACGGTCAGCAGCAGCCCCGGCAGCAGTCCCGCCAGAAACAGCCGGCCGATGCTGGTCTCGGTCGAGATGCCATAAACGATCATCGTGACCGAGGGCGGGATCAGGATGCCAAGCGTTCCGCCCGCCGCAATCGAGCCCGCGGCCAGACTGTCGGGATAGCCGCGCTTGGTCATTTCGGGGATGCCCATCTTGCCGATGGCGGCGCAGGTGGCCGGGCTGCTGCCCGACAGTGCGGCAAACAGCGCGCAGGCCCCGATATTGGACATGACCATGCCGCCGGGAACCCGGTAGAGCCAGCGGTCCAGCGCCTCGTACAGATCCTTGCCTGCGGGGCTGGATGCGATGGCCGCGCCCATCAGGATGAACATGGGGATCGAGACGAGGCCGAAATTGGCAAGCCCGACCCAAAAGGTCTCGGCCACGCCGTCCAATGCGAACCAGCCCTCGGACAGGACCAGCGCGACGATGGCGACAGTGCCAAGCGAAAATGCGATGGGGGTGCCGACAGCCAGCAGGGCCATCAGCGCGACGAGAACCGTGAAACCGGCCATTGCGGGGGACATGTCAGGCACCCCCTTGTGTCGTGGGGGTCAGTTCCGGGCGCAGCGCCAGTACGATATCGGCCAACAACTGCGCCAGCATCAGCGCCATGGCAATGGGCAGTGGCCAGAAGGGTATCCACAAGGGCAGGGCCCAGACCGTATCGGTCGTCCAGCCGCCATGAACGGCCTCGGCCAGAAACCGAAAGCCGGACCACGCCATTGCGCCCACAAAGATCAGCGAGGCGATGGCGGCGATCAAGTTGAACACCCGCCGCCAGCCATCGCCGACCGCCTGCACCAGCACATCGACGCCCACATGCCCGCGCAGCGCCAGCACATAGGGCGAACCCAGCATCATTGCAGCCGTGGTCGAATAGATCACGTATTCCGTCTGCCAGATGGTCGATCCGTTCATCACATAGCGGATCATCACCATTTGCGTGACGACGATCACCGCCGATGCCAGCAGCGCCATGGCAAGCCAGCCACAGAGCCGCGCGGCCCAGCCCAGAATGTTCAGATAGGCCCTCATATCCCTCGTCCTTTCAGACGATGCCGGCGGGTTCATCCCGCCGGTCGGTTTTGCGTGATGCGCCTTATTCGACAGCCAGAGCCTGGTCGATCAGCTCTTGCCCGCCTTCTACATCCTCGGCGAATTTTTTGTAGGATGTCTCTTGCGCGATCGCCAGCCAGGCATCGTAGTTTTCGGGGGTCATGCTGACCACCTCGACGCCGGCTTCCTCGAATGCCTCGACCATCTTGCTGTCCAGACCGGCGGCCTGTTCGGCAAACCAGGCCTCGGCCTTTTGACCCGCATCCATCAGCGCCTGCTGCTGTTCCGGTTCGAGCCGGTCATAGACAGTTCGGGACATCAGGATCGGTTCATACATGAACCACAGCGCGTTTTCGCCGGGCGCTGTCAGGCAGGTGGCCTGTTCGAACAGCCGGTAGCTTACCATCGAGCCGGATGACGTATTGGCCGCATCCAGCACGCCGGTCTGCATCCCGGTATAGATCTCGGATGATGGCATCGACGAGATCGAGGCCCCCGCACCGACCAGCATCTGCTCGAATGCGGGGCCAGCCGCGCGGGTCACCTGACCAGAGATGCTGTCGGGCGCAGCAATGCAGTTCTCTTTGCTGACAAAGCCACCTGCCAGCCAGGCATCCGACAGAACGATGATGTCGTTCTCCTCGATCAGCGCATGGATCGCCTCCATGAACGGGCTGTCGTTCAGCCGGGCCGCGCGTTCATGGTTGCGCACCAGCCCCGGCATCAGCGTCGCGCTGAATTGCGGCACCCGACCGGATGCGTAATCCAACGGGAACGAGCTGATATCCAACTGACCCCGCGTCAGGGCACTCCATTGATCGCGTGCCTTGTAAAGCGATTCACCGGGATAAACCCGGATTTCCAGCCCCACATCCGCGGCGCCGACCTCGCTGGCGATCATCTGCACCATCTCGTCGCGCGCATCACCCTTGCCGCCCGGAAACTGGTGACTGGCCTTCAGCGTCTGCGATTGCGCGGCCATCGGAACAGCCAGCATCAAGGCCGAAGCGGCCCAAATCATTTTCTGCATTCTTCCCTCCCTTTGGCTGAGAGGGGGCTGATCGCCGTTTGCGCAACGCCGACAATGACCGCCTCCCTGCACGGTCACTGTGACGAAGATACAACTTTCGCGCAAGACTTCGGCGAAGAGGTCGCCCGAGGCCGGCGGTGCGGGACGATCAGTAGTCGATCTGCCCTGATCCATCCGTTCCGGCGCGCGGATATTCGGTCACGATCTTCCAGACCAGATCCTGCATCCACGCAGCCTGTTCGGGGTCGGGTCCGCCTTTTGCGGGCACACCTGCGGGCAGGCCATGAGGGTCGCGGTTGAAGATGACAGCGAAATGGGCCAGCGCAATCAGATAGTTGCCCAGATCGTTGGTGTGAATGTCATCTGCGTAGAGCTGGCTGTATTCCGTCAGACCCGGCGCGGTGCCCGCCTCGATCGCGTCATAGACTGCCGCCATGATCAGCGTTCCAGGGATCATCTTCATCACCGGTGATCCGTCGGGGCGGTTTTCGTTCACATGGTCAAGAATCTGTTCCCACATGACCATTTCCCGGTCCAGCCGCTCACGCACCGGTACCAGTCCGTCGGTGTCTTTATAGGGGTTTTCGTAGTCGGGGCCGCTGTCGATGACGACCCAGCTTGCGTAGAGAATGCTGGCCGCGCCCTTGCCGTCATTGCCGTATTTCCACGCCTGCTCGAACCATTGCAGCGCGAACTTGGGCGAGTCGTGAGCGGTTAGCGTGCCGGACAGCGCCACTCTTTCGGTATTCACCATCAGATCGAACTTGGCCATTTCTTCGGGCTGGCGCAGGTCCGGTTCGGCCGGGTGGTTCCAGCGCCATTCCATCGGGCTGCCGGGAATGGTCGATTTGACCAAAGTGCCGCCGCGCCCGCCGGCCGCGTTGATCATCGTGCTCAATGGTCCCATGATGCCATCCGTCAGGCTATGCCCGGATTCGACGATGCGCAGTTTCGGCAGTGGCTCTTGCGCCAATGCCGTGAACGGCGCTGCAACCTGCATCAGGCCGAACGCCAGCGCCGCGCCCATAACCTGTCGACGAGAAAAAAGCATGATGGTCACTCCGGATTAGCAATGAAATTCGACGCAAGTTTAGATGGCCAGGCCTGGTGGGGCAATGACTTGAAACTGAACGAAAAATTTCAGCTTCAGGTTGATCTGGAGCTATTTCCGAGCGTTTTTTCGCGGCGTTTCAGGAAATGGTCCAGGTCCGAAACCTGCGATTTGTCGCTCGCCTCGTCATCAGCCAGCATCTGGTAAAACCGGGCAAGCCCTTGCCAAATCTGCGATTCCGGGCGCTCCGGTGTCAGGAACGCGGCGATCTGGTCCATCTCATCGACCCACCGATAGGCCTTGCCATACATATCGGGCAGCGTCTGTTCGGATCGGGTCAAAAGCTGCGACTGGCTACGGGACAATTCCGCGTGAAGCACCTCGCCGATCCCGGCGCGCTCGGCGGCAAGCAGCATCGCCGAGGTCAAACCGGTGATGCCTTTGGTCATCGCGCCATAGCACATTTTCACGGCCGATGCCGCGCCAATGCCGCCGTCGATCACCTTGGTTTTCAAACCGTGCTTGACCATCAGGCTCGCGGCATCTGTCGCGTTGCCCGACAGATAGATCAATGGCCCGCCCGTGCTGTCGGCCCGTGGTGGCGCGCCGATAATGCCGCCATCGACGAAATCCGCATGCCCCGCCACGATATCCGCGATCTCGCGGCTGCGGTCGGGGCTGATGGCGTTCAGATCGGCATAGATCGGGCGATGGCCGCCGGGCAGGGCGGCGATGATCTGCCCGGCGGTTGTGACCGCGATCGCGGGTGGCACCACCGACAGGATCAGATCGGCGCGGGCCAGTTCGTTCAGGCTGGCAGGCCGCATTCCCGCCTGTTCCGCGCGGTGCCGCGTCGCCTCGCTGCGGCCTTCGGTCATGGTCAGCACAGTTGCACCGTGGGCCGCCAGCACACAGCCCAGCCCTGCGCCCATGGCGCCTGCGGCGGGCAGTGCGATCACGGTCATTGCGCTGTCTCGGCGGCCATCAGCAACTTGTCGGGCGTGAACGGCATCTCGCGCAACCGGATCCCGGTGGCGTTGAAGATCGCATTGCCGATTGCCGCAGGCACGCCGACGATACCGATCTCGCCGATGCCCTTGGCACCAGTCGGGCCGAACCATTCGTCGAACTCGTCGATCCAGATCGCGTCGAGTTTGCCAATATCGGCATGCGCGGCGATGTGATAACCGGCGAAATCGGCGTTCACCACGTTGCCATAGCGCGGGTCGATCACGCTTTCCTCGTGCAGCGCGGCGGAAATGCCCATCGTCATGCCGCCGATCATCTGCGAACGCGCGGTCACCGGGTTGACGATGCGCCCCGCTGCGTAGGCCCCCAGCATCCGGGGCACGCGGACCTCTCCGGTCACGGTATTCACCCGCGCCTCGGCGAAATGGGCGCCGTAGGCATGCATCGAATAATCCTTGTAGCCTTTTGGCGGTCGGCTGGTGGCGACCACATGTGCGCCCTCTTTGGGCGTATCGCCGTGCTTGTCGCGGAACTTGTTCGCGGCCTTGATGATCGCGCCGCCCCAACTGTAGGTCCCGGCGCTGCCACCGGCCAGCCAGGCCAGTGCCAGCCCGCTTTGACCGATCTCAAGCTTGATCTGATCCATCGGCACGGCCAGTGCGTCAGCGGCGATCTGCGTCAGCGCGGTCCAGGCGCCGGTGCCTATATCGCTGGCGCCCAGTTGCACGACATAGCGGCCATCAAGAAAGCGCACGCGGCAGCGCGAGGGCAGCATGTAGACATGGGGAAAGGTGGCGCCGGCCATGCCCAGACCGATCAGCCATTCGCCCTCGCGCCGTGTGCGGGGCGCCGCTGGACGGTCCGCCCAGCCAAAGGCGGCCGCGCCTTCGTTCAGGCAGGCGACCAGATTGCGGGTGCTGAAAGGCTTGTCGTTATCGGGATTCACCTTGGGCTCGTTGCGCAAGCGCAGCTCGATCGGGTCCAGCCCGCAGTCATGCGCCAACTCGTCCATCGCCGTTTCCAGCGCAAAGGCGCCGGTGAATTCACCCGGCCCGCGCATGAAGATGCCGGGCGAAATATCCAGCATCTGGCGGTGATAAACGGTGTCGCAGGCGGGTGCCGCATACATCATCCGGGCGCCGCCGCCGGATGCATCGATATAGGATTTCAGCCGCGAATCCGGGGCGGTGATGTGATGTTCGATCCCCAAAAGCTGGCCTTCGGCATCGGCGGCCAGACGCATCCGGTTATGGCTTGCGGGACGATAGCCGGTGGTCGCGAACATCTGATGGCGCGTCATCGCGTATTTCACCGCGCGTCCACGCAGCGCCTTTGCCGCCAGGCAGGTCAGCACGACATGGGCATGTGGCAGGCCCTTGCCGCCGAAACCGCCGCCGGTATAGGGCGAGATGACCTCGAACTGGGTCGGCAGCAGCCCCAGCAGGGGCGGCAGCAGCGCCTGTGCGGTCAGCACGCCCTGATTGGCGTCCCATATCGTCAGTCGTTTCTTGTTGCCGTCGGACCCGCCCCCGTCGCGCCACAGCGCGATCAGGGCATGCGGTTCCAACGGATTGTGGAAATGCGCGGGGTGGCTGTAGGTCTGATCGACCTGATGAGCGGCCTGCGACCAGGCCGCCTGCATATCGCCGCGACGATGTTCACCCGGCTCGCCACCGACCTTCTTGGGGATTTCCAGATCATTGGCATCGGGGCGGAATTCGACATCAAAGGGCCGCGCGTCGCAGGTCACGCGCACCAGAGCCGCCGCCTGCCGCGCCGTCTGGGCATCTTCGGCCACCACCGCGCCGATGAACTGGCCATGATGGGCGATCTTTGGCGATTGCAGCACCTTGAGCGCGGCGTCCGTGCCAATCCACAGCCGCGATGCGTTTTCATGCGTCAGAACCAGCAAGACGCCGGGCAGCGCATTGGCCGCGCTGGCATCGATGGCCGTGATTTCGCCCTTGGCGATGGGCGCGGTGATCGGCCACAAATAGGCCGGGTTTTCCTGAGGGTGTTCAAAGGCATAGGGCGCCGTGCCACTGACCTTGAGCGGGCCGTCGATGCGGCGGCGCGGGGCGCCGATATTCTGTGGATCATTGGGGCGCATCATGACCGGTCCTCCGCTGGCAGTCCGGCCAGATCGGCCAGAACCGCAGTGATCGCGTTGCGCAGCATCGGCACCTTATAGGCATTGTCGTGGCCGGTTTGCGCATTGGCCAGTTCGGCCTCGGCGGCGGCGCGGAAGCTCTGATAGGTGGCAGGCTTGCCGCGCAGTGCCACCTCGGCGTTGCTGGCGCGATGGGGGCGATGCGACACGCCGCCGAGCGCCAGCCGAACGTCGGTGACAGTGCCGCCCTGCACCTCCAGTGCCGCTGCGACCGAGACCAGTGCAAAGGCATAGGACGCGCGGTCCCTGATCTTGCGATAGCGCGAGGTCGCCGCGACAGGCGATGCCGGCAACTCGACGGCGATGATCAACTCATCCGCAGCAAGGTTGGTGTCGCGGCTTGGCGTGTCACCGGCGGGGCGGTGGAAATCGGCAAAGGGAATGCGCCGCTCGCCGTCCGGGCCTTGCACGATCACCACCGTATCCAGCGCGGCCAGTGGCACGCAAAGATCCGAAGGATGCGCGGCGACGCATTCGCCCTCCGTGTCGAAAATGGCATTGTAGCGGCCGAAACCGTCGCGCGCCGGACAACCGCTGCCCGGTTCGCGCTTGTTGCAGGGCGTCGTCAGGTCCTGGAAATAGACGCAGCGCACCCGCTGCATGAGGTTGCCCCCGGTCGAGGCCATGTTGCGCAACTGACCGGATGCACCCGACAACAGCGCCTGCGCCACAAACGGATAACGCTGCCGGATCGCCGGATGCGCGGCCAGATCGCTGTTGCGGACCATCGCACCGATGCGCAAACCGCCATCGGCTGTTTCGTCGATGTCGGTCAGCGGCAGGCGGTTTATGTCAACGATCTGTGCAGGCCGGGCGATGCCCAGCTTGAGGTGATCGACCAGATTGGTGCCGCCCGCCAGAAACGCCCCGTCCGCGCGCAACTGGGCAATGGCGTCGGCGGTATCTGCGGCTCGGCTGTAATCAAAGGGCGTCATACCGGGTCCCCTTCGGCGGTTTCGCGGATTGCCGTCAGGATATTGGCATAGGCGCCGCAGCGGCACAGGTTACCTGACATGCGCTCTCGGATCTCATCATCGCTGAGCGTTGGTGCCGTATTGATATCGGGTGTGACGTGACTGGGCATGCCTTGCGCAAACTCGCGCAGCATTCCGACGGCGGAACAGATCTGTCCCGGCGTGCAATAGCCGCATTGCAGCCCGTCATGGTCGATGAACGCCTGCTGCATCGGGTGCAGATCGCCCGGCTGGCCCAGACCACCCGCCGTCACCACATCGGCCCCGTCATGTGACACCGCAAGGCACAGGCAGGACAGCACACGCTGGCCATCCAGCAATACCGTGCAGGCCCCGCACTGGCCGTGATCGCAGCCCTTCTTGGCAGAGAAATTGTCCAGACGGTCGCGCAAGGTATCCAGCAATGTCTCGCGTGGGTCCAAAGCCAGCTCGACAGCCTCGCCATCGATCGTCAGCCGGGTGGGAATTGACATGGGATGGTCTCCTTCCTGCGCCGGGTTAACGCCGGGCGGCAAAGAAATGTTGCAGCAACTCGCGCGATTTCTGCGCAGAGATACCGTCATAGACCTGTGGCTTGTGGTGGCATTGCGGGTGATCAAAGACGCGCGCGCCATGCGCCACGCCGCCCATTCGGGGGTCATCGGCGCCGTAATACAGCAACTCGATCCGCGCGGCCGAGATGGCGGCGGCGCACATCGGGCAGGGCTCGAGTGTCACCCAAAGGGCATGGCCGGGCAGCCGCTGCGACCGCGCGGCGGCGCAGGCAGCGCGGATCACCTGGATCTCGGCATGCGCGGTCGGGTCGCTTAGCTGAAGCGTGCGATTGCCGTCGGCGGCGACAACCTGGCCCTGCGGATCAATCAGTACCGCGCCCACCGGCACCTCGCCGCGCAGGGCGGCGGCTTGGGCCTGTTCCAGAGCCAGATCCATATGCGAGTGAAAAGGGCGCATGATTGGGTTGTGGCTGCTGCGGTTCGATCAGGCAAGCCCCGTGACAGGTCACGTCGATTTGCCTTTCCTTTGCAGTGCCCGGTGCGTAGAAGCCTCGCTTTACCAACCGCCGCAGTGATGCGCAGGAGATATCGCCATGACCGACGCCCCCAATCCCGACAAGCCAACCGAAGCCGACCGCATCGCCAAGGTGATCGCCCGTGCGGGCCTTGCCAGCCGACGCGAGGCCGAGCGCATGATCGTCGAAGGACGTGTCTCGGTGAATGGCGAAAAGATCGCCTCGCCCGCGCTGGACGTCCTGCCCACCGACAAGGTCGAGGTTGACGGCAAGGCGCTTGAGGCACCTCAAGAGACGCGGTTGTGGATCTATTACAAGCCCGTCGGTCTGGTGACGTCGGATTCGGATGAAAAGGGCCGCCAGACGGTCTTTGATGCGCTGCCTCGCGATTTGCCGCGCGTCATGTCCATCGGCCGGCTGGACCTGAATTCCGAAGGTCTGCTGCTGCTGACCAATGATGGCGAGTTGAAGCGCCGGCTGGAACTGCCCGCGACCGGCTGGCTGCGCCGCTACCGGGTCCGGGTGAATGGCAAGCCCACCGACCTGACCTTTGATCCGCTGCGTCGCGGGATCACCATCGACGACGAGGACTTCCAGCCGATGGAGGTCCGTCTGGACAGCCAGCAGGGCGCGAATGCCTGGCTGACCGTCGGCATCCGCGAGGGCCGCAACCGCGAGATCCGGCGTGCCATGACCCATATCGGCTTGCAGGTGAACCGGCTGATCCGCATCGGCTACGGTCCCTTCAAACTGACCGGCCTCGAGGAAAACGAGGTTCGCGAGATCAAGCGTCGCACCCTGCGCGATCAGTTGGGCGGGCTGTTGACCGGCGAGACCGAGGACAAGCCCCGCGATTTTCGCGAGCGCGGTGCCGATCAGGACCGGCCACGCCGCCGCGACGACGATGATCGCCGGCCCCGGCGCGACGACGGCCCGCGCAAACCGCGCTTTGACAAGGGCGATGGCGCTGATCGCAAACCCTATGCCCGCCGCGATGACGATGGCGCCGGACGACCGCAGCGTGACCGTGGTGACGGGCCGCGCAAGCCGCGTTTCGATAAGGGTGATGGCGGTGCCAAGCCCTTCCGCAGCCGCGATGACGGCCCGCGTAAACCGCGCTTTGACAAGGGCGACAGCGCCGACCGCAAACCCTATGCCCGCCGCGATGAGGATGGCGCCGGGCGTCCGCAGCGTGATCGTGGTGACGGGCCGCGCAAACCGCGCTTTGACAAGGGCGACAGCGCAGATCGTAGGCCCTATGCCCGCCGCGATGGCGAAGGTGAGGCCCGCCGTGACGGTGCCAAGCCTTACGGCAATCGCGATGGCGGCAAACCTTATGGCAGCCGTGACGGCGGCAAGCCGTCTGGCAGCCGCGATGGTGGCAAGACCTACGGGAACCGCGAAGTTGGAAAATCCAACGGGTCGCGCGATGGGGCCAAGCCCGGCCCGCGCCGTGATGGCGGCAAGCCCGGCGGCTTTGCGGGTCGCGATGATGCCAAGAAATCCTACGGCCCGCGCAAGGATAGCCGCCCGGGACATCAGGGTAAGCCGGGGCAGAGCCGCGGCCCCCGGCCCGGTGGCGGCAAGCCGCGTTCACCGCGCGGCTGACCGGCCTTATTTGGTCAGGATCAGCTTGCCTGCGCGGGTGATGCGCAGCTGATAGACCTGTTCACCCAGAACGATCAGAGCCTGATTGCCACCGGCAGTCAGGCTCTCTGCGTCATGGGCCGGCAGGTTGCTGAGCAAGGTCGCGCCGGCGCGCGAAAAATCGGCAGGGTTTATGGCTGTCATCGGATCTGTCCTTTGTCTCGTTCTTCCTTGATTTCAAATCTGACAAGAATAGTCGGATAAGTCAAAGTAAAAGACTCGGGAATCTATGAGGCTTCGGTTTTTTGCCGATTAGCCCTCCGAAAGGCAGTCCGCGATGGTATCACCCATTTGCTGTAACAGCGCCGGGTATAGCTGCGCACCCATTTCCTGCCCGGCGCCCGACGGGTCCAGCGTGTCGCCGACGCGAATATCGGTGCCGTCAATCAGCGAATCGATCAGGCCGGGATCGTGGCCGATCTCTGGAAAGGCGCAGCGGACCGATTCTGCCTTGATCTCATCGCGAATGGCCGACAGGCGGGCGGCCGACGGCGACGAGGCATCGCCAAGTGCCACCGCAACGGCCGGTTCAAGACCAAAGCGATCGGTAAAATAGCCATAGGCATCGTGAAAAACCAGGAAATGCGCGTCCGCTACCGGTGCCAATTGCGCGCTCACCTGTTGGATGACCTGATCCAGTTGCCCGGCCCCATCAGCGGCGTTCTGGGCATAGGTCGCGGCGTTGCCAGGATCGGCAGTCGACAGCGCCTCGGCGATGACGGTCAGCCAGAGCTTGCCGTTTTCCGGATCAAGCCACGCATGCGGATCGACGCCGCTGTGATCATGATCGTGGTCGTGGTCGCCTTCATGCCCGTGCGCGTCAGCATTGAAATCGCGTCTGTGGGTGTCGGACTGGGCGAGCAGCAAGAGTGAGGTGCCGCTGGCCAATGCTGCCGCAGACCGTTCCAGCCAGGGCGTCAGTTCAGGGCCGATCCAGACCAGCAGGCCCGCATCCTGCAGCGCCGCCGCGTCTGAAGGGCGCAGTTGATGGTGGTGGGCATTGCCGCCGGTAGGCAGCAGCACCTGAACCGTTCCCAGATCGCCCAGGACCTGTTGGACCAACGCGCCTGTTGCAGGAATGTCGGCGATGACGCTGGGGGTCTCGGCCAGGGCGGGCAGAGCGGTCAAGGCAGCGAGGGCGGGCAGAGCGGTCAGAATGCGCATGGGGTCCCTTCAGAATCGCAATCGGGTTGAACAGCGACAGCAATTGGATGTAATAGAGTAACAAGTCAACAGATATGTTATAAAATCACATGAACTCGGATCACCTTCCTGACGATACCGCGACGGCCTTCGCCCCGCACGATCACGGCGCCTGCCGCGATCAGGCGTTGCAGGCCGCTGCCGAACTGGCCGATCAACAGGGCGTGCGCCTGACGCCCGTGCGGCGGCGCACGCTGGAGATCCTGCTGGAATCGCACAGAGCGCTTGGCGCCTATGACGTGCTGGAGCGTCTGTCGGCAGAGGGCTTCGGCAGTCAGCCACCCGTCGCCTATCGGGCGTTGGATTTTCTGGTGCAGAACGGGCTGGCGCATCGGGTGCAGCGATTGAATGCCTTTGCCGCCTGCCTGACCCCGGGCCACCTGCATGCGCCCGCCTTTCTGATCTGCCGTACGTGCAACAAGGTGGCCGAGGCCGATGCGCCCGCAATTCGCGCTGCCCTGGGCGATGCAGCCCGGGCATCCGGCTTTGCCGTCGAGCGGATGACCGTCGAGGCGCTGGGCCTGTGCGACAGTTGCGCCGGTGTCGAGGTGTCCGCTTGACCGCGTTGCTGCAAGCCGAAAAGCTGACCATTCATCGACCCGGCACCGCCGATCCGGTGCTGCATGATGTGGATTTCCGCATTGATCCGGGCGAGATCGTCACCGTTGTCGGGCCGAATGGTTCGGGCAAGTCCTCGCTGGTGCGGGCGCTGCTGGGGCATATGCCGCTGGCATCGGGTTCGGTGCGGCGGCAACCGGGGCTGCGCATCGGCTATGTGCCGCAGCGCGTTCACATCGACAGCGCCATGCCGATGACCGTCCGGCGCTTTTTGTCACTGCCGCGCAAGGTCAGCGATGCAAAGGCCGCAGATATGCTGCGTGAGGTCGGTGTCGAAGGCGTCGAACGACGTCAGATCACCCAGCTGTCCGGCGGGCAGTTCCAGCGCGTTCTGCTGGCGCGCGCGCTGCTGCACGATCCGGAATTGCTGGTGCTGGACGAGCCGACGCAGGGGCTGGACCAGCCGGGTATCGTCGGCTTTTACAAGCTGATCGAACAGATCCGCCGCCAGACAGGCGCGGCCATCCTGCTTGTCAGCCACGATCTGCTGGTGGTCATGCGCGCATCGGATCGGGTTCTCTGTCTGAACGGCCATATCTGCTGCGAGGGCACGCCCGAACATGTCAGCGTTGCGCCCGAATACCGTGCCCTCTTCGGTGCGGACGCCGAGGGCACGCTGGCGCTGTATCGTCATCATCATGACCATGACCATGACCACGATCATGGTCCCGCGCAGGATCACCATCATGCTTGACGATTTCATGGTCCGCGCGGCGCTGGCCGGACTTGGGCTGGCGCTGGCCGCAGGCCCTCTTGGTTGTTTCGTGGTCTGGCGGCGAATGGCCTATTTCGGCGATTCGATTGCCCATGCCGCGATCCTCGGCGTCGCGATGAGCTTTGCGTTTGGGGTGTCGATCTATGCGGGCACGCTGGCGGTTGCGCTGGCCATGGCACTGACGGTCTCGTCGCTGGTCGGGCGCGGACACGCGATGGATACGCTGCTGGGGGTGGCGGCGCATTCCGCGCTGGCGCTGGGGCTGGTGGCCGCCAGTTTCGTGCCCGGGCTGCGGGTTGATCTGACGGCCTTTCTGTTTGGCGATATTCTGGCCGTGGGGCGGATGGATCTTTTGTGGATCTGGGGGGGTGCGCTGGCGGTTCTGGGCCTGCTGATCTGGCGCTGGCAGCCGCTGGTCAGCGCGACGGTGAACGAAGAACTGGCAATGGCCGCGGGAATCGATACGCGGCTAGAGCGACTGATTCTGGCAGCGGCTCTGGCCGTGGTTGTGGCGGTCTCGATAAGGATTGTCGGTGCTTTGCTGATCTCTGCCATGCTCATCATACCGGCGGCAGCGGCGCGCGGCTGGTCGCGCACACCAGAGCAAATGGCCGCAATCGCAACGGGGCTGGCGGCTATTTCAGTCGCGATAGGGTTGTGGTCCAGCCTGAGGCTGGATTCGCCCGCCGGACCGTCGATCGTCGTTGCTGCTGCGGCGTGCTTTGCCGTGGGGGCATTTCGTGCACGCGGTTAGGGTTATTGCGCAACAGGCCGGAATATCGGTAAAATCACAGCGGCCCACCCGCCGCCGGGCGTGTTGGCCAATATGCAACAGTGGGCGCAATCCCGCCGTGTGAATGAATTGACGCGGCTTTTCAAAGGTTCGGGTTTATGCAACTGTCACAGCGATGTTGCCGGAGACGGCATCTGTCATTTGAAACGGAGCATGATCATGACTAAATTTGCTACTTTCGCTGCCGCTCTCGGCCTGACCGCAACCTCGGCTCTGGCTGGTGGCTACGTTGCCCCCGTCGTCGAAGTCGAGCCGGTTGTCGTCGAAGAGTCGGCTGCTTCCTCGAACGCAGGCCTGGTTGTTCCGGCCCTGTTGGCTCTGGCTGTTATCGCAGCTGTTGCCTCGGACAACAACGACGACGACACTCCTGACGACGGCGACGGCGACGGCGACGGCGACGGCGACGGCGACGGCGACACCACCGCTACTGAGTAATCGTCGCTTCCCTTTGGGGAAACGTTTAAAGGGCTGGCCTTGTGCCAGCCCTTTTTCTTTTGGCCTTTTGATAGGGGCCGCAGGCATACGCAGTGGTCCGGTTGACAAAAAGGCCGCCCTGAAGGGGCGGCCTTAAAGATTGCTCAGCTGGCGTCCCTGTCGGTTCAGGGGCGCACTGTCTGGATGGTGATATAACCCAGCCCTGGACCTGCCCATTGGCGTGAGACAGGGATCTGGCCGCCCTGCACCATATAGTTGTTCTGAAAGCTCGCGCCGTGCCCCTCGCAGCTTTCGATCATCACGCCGGGATTGGGGCCGGGGGTGACGCTGCACTCAAAGCTGAGCGGGCGTTCCAGCCCGTCGCCCGCGTAATAGCGCAGAACGCGTGGGGCACTGCCTGATTGACGCGCCCGAATCAGCGATTCGGTCCCGGCCTCTACGACCGACAGATCATTGCCCAGCCCGCGTGTCCCACTCAGCATTCCGCCGCGCAGGATCAAGGCCTGTTCGCTGGGCGTCATGTAGGTGCGCATTCCGCCGTTCTCGCCGGTCATCGCCATCACCTGATTGATGCCTGACGATTCCATTCCGACCAGGATCAGGGGTCCGGGATTGACCCGCAATGCCTCTGCCGCCATCTGCTCGGGCGATTTGGCCGGCGCTTGGGGCTGACTGGCTGCGCGCCGCTCGGCGACGACCTGCCCAAGGGCTTGCCGCGCCAATCCAAGGGGCGAGGTGCTTACCCGGTCTTCCGATTGGTTGCCGCCACAGGCAGTCAGCAAAGCCAGCGAGGCGCCGCATAACAGGCGCATGTTCATGGTTCTGCTCATCGCCAGAATTTCCCCCAACCTTGGTAAAGTTTCTCGGAATGGCTTTCGCGGACAGTGTTGTAGAGACGACCGCTGACCCGCAGCTTAGAGCCACCATCGCGCGACAATGACCGGATGATGCCGCCCACGCGCTGTTTCGATGCCTGACCCGTAGCCCATCCAATCGGCAGTGAGATCGTCACGCCCTTGTCGAACGAACCCTCGCCGAAATCTTCTTCGCTCATGTCGGTCTTGGTCGCATAGGCGCCGACGCGCCAGCCATTCGCAAATTCGCGGGTGACCGATACCGACGCGCCGCGGTCGCCGGCCAGATATTGCCCGACTTCCAACTCGCCGACAAAGCCATCGCCGAATTCGTAATAGGCCGAGACATGGCCAGTGGTGACCTCATAGTCGCGGAACCCGAACATGTCTTCAAAGTCGCGCTTGCGAACCCGGTTGACTTCGGCCCCGAAGGCCAGCGGCGAATTCACCGGCTTCCACAGCGCCTCGGCCGAGACGCCGCCATAGGCACGTTCCAGCAGGCCGACGGTCACGCGGGTATAGATCTGATCGGTCGGCTTGGCGTACCAGGTCAGTGTCAGATTCGGGATGACCGGTTTGTTATTGCCGGAATACATGCGCCCATCCGAACGCACTCGCGGGACACCGCGCGCATTCACATCCTCGTCCTGCGCCAGATATTCCTCGGGCGTCTGGCTGCCCGGCCCTTCCTGTTCGGTCGAACCCAAAACGCGCTGCTGGATCGCGCCAGACAGCACGAGGCCTGGACTGATCGCGTATTCGCCGCTCAGCCGGGCACCGATCTCGTAACGGAAAGGTTCGTCAGGGTCGAAGAGCGAGGTCGACATATAGGGCCGCAGACCCCCTTGGAGCCGGGGATAAAGACCCGGCGTCGGCACCAGACCGGCAGGGCGAGGATCGGCGTCGCTAAGCACTGCAACGGAGGCGATCTTGCTGGCCTCGGTGTTTTCCAGCCGTTCGACATCGGAACGGCGCAGGGTCACCGAAGAGGTCGGCAGGCCACCCGCCGATGTGGTGATCACAAAGGTTTCGACCGAGGGCGGCAGTGCCCGTGTCATCAGCCGCGCGGTCCGGCCAATGGCCTCGGCGTGCTGGATATAGCGCTGGTTGCGGATCCGAACCTCGGCGCGGTTGGCCGACAGCGCCATCGATTCCAATTGCTGCCCTTCGCCGGCCAGAGCCTCGCCCAGTGCGGTCTGAATGGCAGGCTGCGCGGTCGGGTCGCTTGCCCAGACACCTGACCAGCCCTCGGGGTCGGCATTCTGCGCGGGGCGCGGCCGGACAGGGGCGGGTGCGGGCTCGATGCCCGACGGGTAAGGTGCATGGCGCGGGTTCAGCGCGACCGAGAACTGTGCGCCGAATTTCTTGCCGCCGATGGTGTAAAGACCAAGCTGGTAATTGTCGCGGAAGGAATATGTCGCGCCCAGATTGATCTGGCTCGAGGGTTCCTCTTCGCCCACGGCGGATTCCAGGCCGTAGGTCTCGGGCGAATATTCGGCCACGATGCGCAGTCGATCGGTTGCCTGATAGCTGATCGACCCGAATGCCTTGGCCGAGCCCCGGAACCAGTCGTCGGGCTGTGGCTTGCCGCCATTGCCGATATCGTCGCGCAACTCGCAATCGCCCGTCGTGCCTTGCCCGCCGGGAATATAACAGGTGCCACCCAGCCGCCCCCAGCCCACACCGGCGCTGACGCGCAACTGCGGGGTGATGGTTTTCGACGCAACCATGTATTGGGCCGAATAAAGGCCCGTCCCCATGAAGTCGCGCAGCCCGACAGCCAGCGCAGGCTGCCAGCTGTTCTCGTTTTCGTCCAGCAACTGATAGCGCAGATCGAAGGACCGGTCCCAGACATAGTCGCGGTCGCCATCCTCGATGTTGTCAAGGCGCGAATAGCGCAACGCGGTGCTGAGCCGAGGCAGTACCTGGAACATGACCGTGTTGCGCTGCCCATACTCCGAATAGCTGACCGTGGCGCCAATCGTCCCGTCAGGCAGCATTTCCGCCGTGGGCGTGTCGATCGCGCCGGGCAGGCCATAGGCGTTCATGCCCTGGCCGATCATGGGCTCTGCCAGCGCGGTTTGCCCGCCAGAGGTCAGCAGCAGGGCCACTGGCAGGGTGGTTGCCAGCAGGTGGCGGGACAGTCGCGATTTGCGCATGGCGGTAGGGTCTCCTGTCGGCATTTCGCCCATGTTAACGGGCGCGCGCGCCGGCGCACACCCCCAGTCTCAAATAGGCTATTGCCCGCGTCGAATGGGCAACAGGGCAGGTCAGCCCTGCTGGTTGGTCGCTGTCCCGGCGGTCGCCGCGGCAGCAGCAGCCGGTGCCGCGCAGCCGTTGTTCATCCGTCCGCCGATCTTGAGCACCGCCGTCATCGGGAAGGCCTCGCCCGACATGTCATCGACGCAATCGTCGCCGCGGATGGTCAGGGCAAAGACGCTGCCATCCAGCGTGCCGACATATTCGACGCCGTTTGCAAAGACCAGACGGCGCACATTGATGCTGCGCCCGGCAGGGTTCGCCGGCGTCTTGTAAAGGACGCTATCGCCCGCGGCCTCGATGTTCCAGAACGGTTCATTGCCGCGCGCGACAAAGGCCTGGGTGTTATAGGTCTCGGCCTGTGCCGTGGAAACAGCGGCCTGCGCGCCCCCTTGCACCTCGATGGCCTGATCCAGCGGCGAGACGGCCGGCGGCTGCGGCGGGCCTGCCGGTTCCTCGGGCTGTGCCTCTTCGGTGGGGGTCATGCCAAGGCCGCTGCGCAGATCGCTCATCGCGGCCTCATCGCAGGCGGCAAGGGCAAAGGGCAGCAGCGCGACGGCGCCAAGACGAAGTTTCATGTTTTCCGGCCTTCTTGCAGGGATCACTGTCGTGACAGCGTTATCAAAGCGGGACCCAATCGCGCAAGGTGGCTGGGAAATGACAGGCTGATTAGGCAGACCATCGCCCGATCCGCGCTGTCCGTGCAATAGCGGTCTTTGGGCCATCGTGATCTCGGCCGTGCCAAGTGGTCGTGTTACGCAGGACCGGTTGGCCCCGCTGCTGTCCCAAGGCAACGCCGATTGCCGTGCCCGGGCCGTTTACCCCGTGGGGAATTGCTGGGTTCTGTCACTGCATCGTCAGGAAACTCGACCGCATCGGGCAGCGTCAACACCGTGGCGCCAACGGGGCAGTGCATTACCAGGCGAGGTCAGCAATTGGGTACGTTGACGGCCAGCCCGCCAAGCGAGGTCTCTTTGTATTTCTCGCTCATGTCACGGCCTGTCTGGCGCATGGTTTCGATGGCGGCGTCCAGCGGCACAAAATGCTGGCCATCGCCGCGCAGTGCCAGGCTGGCGGCGCTGATCGCCTTGACCGCGCCCAGACCGTTCCGTTCGATGCAGGGGATCTGAACCAGTCCCTTCACCGGGTCGCAGGTCATGCCGAGGTGGTGTTCCAGCGCAATCTCGGCTGCGTTCTCGATCTGCTGGGGCGTGCCGCCAAGGACGGCGGCCAGCCCGGCTGCGGCCATCGCTGAGGCGCTGCCAACCTCGGCCTGACAGCCGCATTCCGCGCCGGAAATCGAGGCATTGTGCTTGATCAGCCCGCCAATTGCCGCCGATGTCAGCAAAAAGTCGTCAAGCGCGCTTTCAGAGGCGCCGGGCACGTGATCCAGCCAATAGCGCAGTACCGAAGGCAGCACCCCGGCCGCGCCGTTTGTGGGGGCCGTCACGACCTGACCGCCGGCGGCGTTTTCCTCGTTCACGGCCATGGCATAGGCCGACATCCAGTCATTGATCACATGCGGGGCGGTCAGGTTCATGCCGCGCTCTGCCATCAGCTTGTCATGGATCCCCTTGGCCCGGCGGCGCACGTTCAGCCCGCCCGGCAGGTGACCGTCCGTTTCCAGGCCGCGATCCATGCAGTCGCGCATCACCTGCCAGACCCGGCGCAGGCCATCGTCGATTTCGGCATCGCGGCGATAAACGCTTTCGTTCTCGCGTTTCATCCGGGCGATGGATTTTCCCGATTCCTCGGCCATGCGCAGCATTTCGGCGGCGCTGGCGAATGGGTAGGGCACCTTGCTGCTGGCATCACTGCGGTCCTCGTCGCCCTTGCGTGCCAGTTCCTCTTCGGTCAGCACAAAGCCGCCGCCGACAGAATAATAGACCTGATGAAAGATCACATCCCCCTGCGCATCGGTCGCCGAAAGGGTCATGCCGTTGGCGTGGCCGGGCAAGGCATTGTCATAATCGAACAGCAGGTCGCTGTCGGGATCAAATTGCAGGTCGGGCAGGCCCTCGGGGCTGAGGCGGCGGCTGTCGCGGTTGGCGGCCAGCGCGGCTTCGGCGGCCTCCGGGTCCATGGTCTCGGGGGTGAAGCCGGCAAGACCCAGGATGGTGGCGCGGTCGGTGGCGTGCCCCTTGCCGGTAAAGGCCAGACTGCCATGCAGGCTGGCGCGCAGCCCGTGCGGTCGGAATGGCTGTTCGCGCAACGCGCCGAGAAAACGCGCACCGGCGATCATCGGACCCATCGTATGCGACGAAGACGGGCCGACGCCGATCTTGAACAGGTCGAATACCGACAGGAACATGGGGCTTCTCCTTTGAACTGCGCGCAGTGTAAGCAGCGAATGGCAGGCCGTGCCAGCCGGAAAGCGACCGTTTGCGTGGGGCGCTGCGACCTTGTGTGCTTCTGGCGTTTGCTTAAATATTAGGCATAATGCCCGAAAAATGAACAATCGAGACGGATGTCGTTCGGGGCTGCCCGGCACCTGTCATACCCGGCTTGCGATCCGCCGGTGAACCACGCGAAGGAAAAGAATGACCCAGCCAGACCCCATTCATGTCGGCGATCAGCGCCTTGGGCTGCCGGTCTTTCTGGCACCGATGGCAGGGATCACCGATTTGCCCTTTCGTCGCGCCGTTGCCCGTCATGGTGCCGGGCTGATGGTCAGCGAAATGGTGGCCTCGACCGAGATGGTGACGCCGCGCCCCTCGACCCGCGCGGCCGTGCGTGCCAAGGCTTTGACCGACGGCGCGTTGCCGGTCAGCGTGCAGATTGCCGGTCGCGAGGCCGGGGCGATGGCTGAAACGGCGCGGATCGTGGCGGGGATGGGTGCGCGAATCATCGATATCAACATGGGCTGCCCGGCAAAGAAGGTGACGGGCGGTCTGTCCGGGGCGGCGCTGATGCGGGATCTGGATCACGCCCTGGGCCTGGTCGATGCGGTGATCGGCGCGGTCAACCTGCCCGTGACATTGAAGATGCGTCTTGGCTGGGATGACGATTGCCTGAACGCCCCCGAGCTTGCGCGCCGCGCCAGCGATGCCGGCGTGCGGATGCTGACCGTGCATGGCCGGACGCGGGCGCAGTTCTACAAGGGCCGTGCGGACTGGCGCGCGATCAGGGCGGTGGCCAACCTGCCCGACCGCCCGCCACTGGTTGCCAATGGCGATGTGGTGGACGCGGCTTCGGCGCGGGTGGCGCTGGAGCAGTCGGGCGCAGACGCGGTGATGGTCGGGCGCGGGGCGCAGGGTGCGCCCTGGCGTCTGGCTCAGATCGCGCATGAGCTATGGGCAGCCCCTGCGCCCGCGATCCCGCAGGCCGCGGCCTTGGCCGACGCGGTGGCCGATCACTATGAGGATATCCTGTCGCTTTACGGGGCCGAACTTGGCCTGCGCGTCGCGCGCAAGCATCTGGGCTGGTACGCCGATGCCAATGGTGCGCCGGGGCGTGACCTGTTGATGCGGGCCGCGACACCGGCCGAGACGCTGGCGTTGATCCGGATGCTGTTCGCGGATGCGGCAGGCGACGGGCAGGGGCGCATCGCATGAGCTGTGCGCCGCCGCCTGATTTTACTGCCTCAAAGCAGGGGATCGGCTGGATGGGCCTGCCTTTGCCGGCGCTGGTCCTGGATTGCAAGGGCCGGGTGGCGGCGCTGAATGATGCCGCCGAGATCTGGCTGAACCTGTCTCGCCGCTCGACTCTGGGCAAGGCACTGGAGGGCGAGGAGATGGCCAACCGGCTGCGCATCGACCCCTCGCTTGCACCGATGGCCGAACGCGTCGCGCGCGGCGATGAGGCGCTGTTTCAGCCGCATGTCTGCTTTCACATCGGTGATCGCGCGGGTCGTCACGATGCCCATTATGCCACGGTCCATGCGGGCCCTGCACCCGACATGCCCGACGGTGTGATGCTGTTGATCGCCCCCAGTGCCGCTGATGACAGGAACAGCCAGAACCGGGCCGTTCGCGGCGCGGCCCGCAGCGCCATCGGCATGGCCGAAATGCTGGCGCATGAGATCAAGAACCCGCTGGCCGGCATTCGCGGGGCGGCACAGTTGATGGCGATGAACGCCTCGCCCGAGGATCGCGAGATGGCCGATATGATCGTCAGCGAATCGCGCCGGATCGTGGCGCTGCTGGATCAGGTCGAGCGGTTCGGGGATACGACCGGACCAAAGCTGGGGCCGGTCAACGTGCATGACGTGCTGGAACAGGTGCGGCGCTCGGCCAAGGTGGGCTTTGCCAAGGGGCTGCGGATCCTGACGGATTACGACCCCTCTCTGCCCGCGGCGATGGCCGATCCCGATCAACTGATGCAGGTCTGCCTCAATCTGGTCAAGAACGCCGCCGAAGCTTTGGCGCGGCGCGGTGGCACGATCCGGTTGCGTACCTATTACGACCATGCGATGCGCTTGCCGCCGACGCCTGCCGAACCGGCGGGTCGAGCGCTGCCGCTGCAAATCGAGATCGAGGATGACGGTCCCGGCCTGCCCGAGGCAATCGCCGATCAGATTTTCGAACCCTTCGTGTCGGGCCGCGAGAACGGCACCGGGCTGGGTCTGGCGCTGGTCAGCAAGATCATCACCGATCACGGCGCGTGGCTGCGCGTGGACAGCCGCCCCGGCCGCACGATTTTCTGCATGTCACTGCCCAAGGCCTAGATTCAAGGATCGACACATGGACGGAACCGTTCTGATCGCCGACGATGACCGCACAATCCGCACCGTGCTGACGCAGGCGCTGACCCGCGCGGGGTGCCGGGTCCATGCCACCGGCTCGCTGGCGCAATTGGCGAAATGGGTCGATGAGGGCCGAGGCGATCTGGTGATCACCGATGTGATGATGCCTGACGGCAACGGGATCGACCGCATTCCGGAAATCCGCAAGCTGCGACCGGATCTGCCTGTCATCGTCATCTCGGCCCAGAACAACATCGTGACCGCGATCCGCGCGACCGAGGCCGAAGCATTCGAGTATTTGCCCAAGCCTTTTGATCTGCCCGATCTAATGGGCAAGGCGGGGCAGGCCCTCTCGCGCCGGCCACGCAGGACAAGCGACGCGGTGGATGCGCAGCCCGAGCTGCAGGGCGGCCCGAGCGATCAATCTGCCGATCCGGCCATGCCGCTGATCGGCCATGCGCCCGCGATGCAGGCCTTGTTCCGGATGGTCGCGCGGGTGCTCAACGCGGATCTGCCGGTTGTGATTTCGGGTGAGGCCGGGGTCGGGAAATCCATGATTGCGCGCAGCTTTCATGATCTGTCGGACCGCAAGGCCAAGGGGCTGGTGGTTCTCAGTGCTGCCGATCCGATGGATGCAGCCCTTGCCCGGATCGAGGCGCAGGTGGCGGGCGGATCGATCATCATCGAGAACCCGGCCAGCTTTGACGCGGCGGCGCAAGCCCGGCTGGTTGGCATGATCGAGACCTTCGAGGCAGATCCGGAACCGAGCCGGTCACCGCGCCTGATCTCGACCATGGGCGAAGACCCGCAGGCCGATCTGGCCGCCGGGCGGCTGCGCACGGATCTGTACTATCGGCTTGCCGGTGTGACGATGGCGGTGCCGCCCTTGCGGGCGCGGATCGAGGATATCGTGCCGCTGGCGCGTCACTTGCTGGCGCGTACTGCGACCCAGGGGCTGCCCGACCGCACCCTGTCGGACGACGCGGCGGCGTTGATCCGTGCGCATCCCTTTCCCGGCAATGTCCGCGAACTGGAAAACGCCGTGCGCCGACTGGCCCTGACTGCCGCAGGCCCCGAGATCACGGCGGCAGAGGTCGGTGACACGCTGGCGCAGGGTCTCGGAGCCGATCGTTTGGCCCATCTGGGCGAACGCGCGACCCCCGTTGCTGAACGCAATACGCGACAGATGCCGCTGGCTGCAGGGGCCGATACACCGCTGTCAGACGCGGTCGACGCGCATCTGCAACGCTATTTCGATCTGCATGGCGATCAGTTGCCGCCGCCGGGACTGTATGACCGCATCATCCGGGAAATCGAAAAGCCGTTGCTGGAGATTGCGCTGGATGCGACCGGCGGAAATCAGCTTCGTTGCGCGGATCTGCTCGGCATAAATCGGAACACGCTGCGTAAGAAACTGACTGATCTGAATATCGAGGTGACACGGCGGCGCAAACTGATGTAAAACAGCCACAGATGGCGATGCCAGAGTCACGGCATTGCAACAACGGTCGCGGAAGACGACCCTGGGATGGCGATGGCAGGAGTGGCGAGCAGCGCAATTCGAAACGGGCTGGGCGATAGTCGCAGACTAGAAGGCCGGGCGATGGCTCTGCTGTTGGGTTTGGGTGTCGTGCTTGCTGTCGCGACGCTGCTTGTTCTGGGGCCATTCGGCCCGCAAACCCCCGATTGGGCGCTGCGCCTTGTTCTGCTGCTGGATGTCGTCTGCCTGATTTCGCTGGCCGGTATGGTGACGATGCGACTGGCGCGGATGCTGGCGGCGCGGCGGGCCTCGGCTGCCGGGTCGCGACTGCACACGCGGCTGGTCGGTGTGTTTGCAATTGTCGCTTTGGTGCCAACCGTGCTGGTGGCGCTGTTTGCCGGTTTGCTGGTCAATATCGGGCTTGAAGGCTGGTTCTCAGACCGTGTGCAGCAGGTGGTGACCACCTCGCAATCCGCCGCTATTGCCTATCAGGAAGAGCATCGTCGCGACCTGACGCAGGACGCGCAGGCGCTGGCCAGCGTGCTGACCAATGCCGCGCGCAATGATCCGCTGATCGAGGATGGAATGCTGCGCAGCCTGTTGGTACAGGGGCAGGGGCTGATCCAGCGTGGCCTGCGCGAGGCCTATGTGATCGACCGCGCCGGCGATATCCGGGCGCGCGGAGAGCGATCCTATCTGTTCTGGTTTGAGGCCCCGACCGAAGAGCATTTCGATCAGGTCGATCTTGATGGCGTGACGCTGATCGAAGACTGGCAGAACAACGAATTTCGGGCTTTGGTCAAACTGTCGCCGCTGGCCGACCGTTATCTTTACGTCACGCGCGATGTCGATGGCGCGCTGTTCGGGCTGCTGGACGACACGCGGCAGACGGTGGGCGATTATCAGCAGTTGGAACAGACCCGCGGGCGTGTCCTGCTGGAATTCTCGCTGGTCTATCTGGGGTTTGCGCTGCTGATGGTCGCCGGCGCGATCTGGCTGGGGCTGTGGTTCGCAAGCCGGCTGTCGCGCCCGATCGGGCAGTTGGCGCAGGCCAGCGAACAGGTCGGTCGCGGTGATCTGGACGTGCAGGTGCCCGAACCCGATACGGGCGATGAGATCCAGACACTTGGTGCCAGCTTTAACCGCATGACCCGCCAGCTCAAGACGCAGCGCGAGGAACTGATCGAAAGCTATCGTTCCAGCGACGAGCAGCGGCGGCTGTTCGACAACGTGTTGTCCTCGGTTACCTCCGGCGTCGTGGGGTTGGATGCTGCGGGCGAGATCGACTTTCTCAACCGATCCGCGACGCGGTTGCTGCGGCTGGATCAGGCCCGCGACATTGATGCGCTGCTGTCCGAGGCCGTTCCCGAATTCGCGCCTCTGTTCGACCGTCTGACAGCATCGGTTTCCGAAACCGTGCAGGACGAGATTCGGCTGACGCGCGATGGCAAGGTCGAAAGCCTGCTGGTGCGCATGGCAATGCGCCGCGCCAATGATGGCGGGCTCGAGGGCTACGTGGTCGCATTTGACGATGTGACCGAACTGGTCAGCGCGCAGCGCATGGCCGCATGGGGTGACGTGGCCCGCCGCGTGGCGCACGAGATCAAGAACCCGCTGACGCCGATCCAACTGTCAGCCGAGCGCGTCCGCCGCAAATTCGGCGCCAATATCAGCGCCGAGGACAAGGCCAGTCTGGATCAATATGTGGATGTGATCATCCGCCAGACGGGCGATTTGCGCCGCATCGTGGACGAGTTCAGCCGCTTTGCCCGGATGCCCGAACCCGACCGCGCAGAGATCGATCTGGCGCGACTGCTGCGCGAGGCGGTGCTGATCCAGCAGGATGCGCTGAAGGATGCGCTGCAGGTCGATATCCCCGAACAACCCGTCATTGTGGATTGCGATGCCGGGATGCTCAGTCAGGCTTTCACCAATTTGCTCAAGAACGCGGGCGAAGCGGTTGATGAGAAAGCAGGCGATGCACCCGATGACTGGCAGCCTCGTATTGACGTGCAGATGATCGCCCAGCCCGACGCCATCGAGGTGCGCATCATCGACAACGGCACTGGCCTGCCGGCGGATCGGACGCGGCTCTTTGAACCCTATGTGACGTTGAAGGCGCAAGGCACCGGGCTGGGCTTGCCGATCGTCAAGAAGATCATCGAGGAACATGGCGGCAGCCTGTCCCTGACCGACGCGCCGGATGGTGAAGGCGCCATGTCGATCATCAGATTGCCGCGTGAACGACAGCCCGTGCGGCTGATGAGCAGAAGAAACAAACAGGAAAAAGAACAGGCAGGGACGGTATGAGCGATATCTTGATCGTCGATGACGAACGCGACATCCGCGAGCTGATCGCGGACATTCTCAAGGACGAAGGCTTTCAGACACGGGTCGCCGCGAATTCGGATGAGGCGGTGTCGGCGCTGAACGAGGCAGAGCCGGCACTGATGATCCTGGATATCTGGCTCAAGGACAGCCGGATGGACGGGATCGACATCCTGAAACAGGTCAAGCGCAACAATCCCGATGTGCCGGTGATCATCATTTCGGGCCACGGCAATATCGAAATCGCCGTCGCGGCGATCCGGCAGGGCGCCTATGACTTTATCGAAAAGCCATTCAACATCGATCAGTTGATGGTTGTCATCAACCGCGCAATGGAAACCAGCCGCTTGCGGCGCGAGAATACCAGTCTCCGACGCGGTGACAGCCGCCCGGCCGAGATGCTGGGGCTGTCGGCGGCGTTCAAGCGGCTGCGCGAGAACCTCGAAAAGGTTGCCAAGTCCAATGGCCGGGTGATGCTGACCGGCGAACCGGGGGCCGGCAAGGAACTGGCCGCGCGCTATGTGCACGCCAACAGCCAGCGCGCGAACGAGCCCTTCATCTCGGTCTCTTGCGCCACCATCGAACCCGAACGCATGGAAGAGGTGCTGTTTGGTCGCGAAAGCAGTGAACGCGGGATTGAACCCGGTCTGCTGGAACAGGCCCATGGCGGCGTCATCTATTTCGATGAAGTGGCCGACATGCCCTATGGCACCCAGCCCAAGATCCTGCGGGTGCTGACCGAACAGCAATTCGCGCGGGCCGGCGGCACCGACAAGGTTCGGGTCGATTTGCGGGTCATCAGTTCGACCAATCGCGATCTGGCAACCGAAATCGCCGCTGGCCGCTTTCGTCAGGAACTGTTCGACCGGCTGAATGTGGTGCCGGTCGTGGTGCCTTCGCTGGCAGAGCGGCGTGACGACATTCAGATGCTGGCGCAACATTTCATCGACGAGTTCAACCGCGACCAGGGACTGACCCCGCGCGAACTGCCTGATGAGACGGTGGCGGCGCTGCAGGCAATGCGCTGGCCGGGCAATATCCGCCAATTGCGCAATGTGATCGAGCGCGTGCTGATCCTGGCCGAGGATACCGGCGCGATTCAGCCCGCCGAACTGGAACCGCAAGGCGCGACGCCCGACAATGGCGAGGCGCTGAGCCTGGGCCCGCAGATCACCGCATTGGCCCTGCGCGAGGCCCGCGAACTGTTCGAGCGCGAATACCTGCTGGCGCAGATCAACCGCTTTGGCGGCAATATCAGCCGCACGGCGCAATTCGTCGGGATGGAGCGCAGCGCCCTGCATCGCAAGCTGAAATCGCTTGGCGTTGTCGGCGGGGTGCGCGTCGATGACGAGGTGGCCGTCGGGAAATGATCACGTTCGGGGCATTGCGCCCGGCCATCGGCTAGTGGAACCGATGGCCGGACGCCAGAGATAAGACCCCGAATGAACGTCCCGAGGCAGAACTGAGCAGTGCGGCGCTTCAATCGCGAAAAGGCGCAGACGACGACAAACCTTTCGCAACACTTCACGACACATGCTTCATCCGGTTTAGGGAAGGTCATGGGAAGAATGCTTGCGTCCAGGACACACCGCATCCGCCCCAAAACCAACCTTGTGGTCAGTCTCTGAGCGGCCAGTGTCTGCGCTGAATCCGGGTTTCCCCGGACGGATCGTCCCAAAGTCAGCATCTTAGCAACGCGGCCAGCCACACCGGGATGTGGGACGCTGCAGGTTCTCAGACCTTTCAAGGGTAGCTCATTTGCCGTGACCCATCAAGCGGCCGGCGGGGTTTCTCTTTGAAAAAGCTGGGAATTTGCAGCTTCTGCATACAAATGGGGCGGACTGCTCGCATCGCGCCCGATCGAAGCGATTGCTCATTGCCGTCAGTTTGCCTATTCCTTTTGCTCTGACACCAGGGATCGACGGGCTGGCATGAAGATCATCATCTGCGGGGCGGGACAGGTCGGTTGGCAGATCGCAAGGCATCTGTCGGGCGAGCGCAACGACGTCACCGTCATCGACAACAATGCTGAACTGATCCGCCGCGCCACCGACGCGCTGGACGTGCAAGGCGTGACAGGCTTTGCCAGTCATCCCGATGTTCTGGACCGTGCCGGCGCCCATGACGCTGATCTGATCATTGCAGCCACGCATTCGGACGAGGTGAACATGGTCACCTGCCAGGTGGCCCATTCGGTCTTTCAGGTGCCGCGCAAGATCGCCCGTTTGCGCAGCAGCGCCTATCTGGATGCGATTTATTCGGACCTTTATCGCACCGATCACCTGCCGATCGACGTGGTGATCAGCCCCGAACGCGAGGTGGCCGAGGCCGCGATGCAGCGCCTGTCCGCACCCTCGACCTTCGACGCCGAGACCTTCATGGGGGATCGGGTGCATCTGCTGGGCATCGCGCTGGAAGAGGATTGCGCCGCGCTGAACACGCCGCTGCGGCAGTTGAATGACATCTTTTCCAGCCTCAGCGCCATTGTGGCCGGTGTGCGCCGCGATGGCCGTCTGTTTGCACCCGAGGCCAATGACCAGCTGTTTGCGGGCGACCAGATCTATGTCTTTGCCGACCACGACGATGTCGACCGCACGCTGGAGATCTTTGGCAAGCCCACCGAAAAGCAGGAACGCGTGGTCATCATCGGCGCGGGCAATGTCGGGCTTGCCGTCGCGCGCGCCCTCGAGGCCCGCCCCGAACGAGTGCGCGCCAAGCTGATCGAACGTGACCGCCACCGCGCCGAAATGGCCGCCGATTCGCTGGAGCGGACCATCGTGCTGAACGGTGACGGCCTCTCGGCGGAACTGCTGGAAGAGGCCGCCGTTCCGCGCGCCGACGCCGTTCTGGCGGTGACCGATGATGACAAGACCAACATTCTGGCATCGGTTCGGGCCAAACAGGCCGGGGCCAAGCTGGCCATTGCGTTGATCAACGACCCGACGCTGGTGCCGCTGATGGGGGCGCTGGACATTGACGCCTATATCAACCCGCGCGCCACCACCGTTTCAACCATTCTGCGCCATATCCGTCATGGCCGGGTGCGCGACATCTATTCGGTCGGCGACGCCGAGGCCGAGGTGATCGAGGCGCAGGTGCTGTCGACCTCGCCCATTTCCGGGCGGGCGATCCGCGACATCGAATTTCCCGAGGGCGTGTTGATCGGTGCGGTGCGCAAGGGCGAAAAGGTTCTCAAACCCACCTCCGACATGCGCATCGAAGAGGGCGATCTGGTGTTGATCTTTGCCCTGTCGGCAGACGTTCCCGAGGTCGAGCGCCTGTTGCAGGTCTCGATCGACTTTTTCTGAGGCGCAGGTATGTCCGTCCTCATCCGCTTGCCTCTGGCTGTGATCCTGGCTGGTATCGGCGCCCTGGCGATGATGATTCCGGCCCTTTATGCGTCGGTGATCAATCTCGACGCCATTGCGCGAAACTTTTTCTATTCAGGGCTCCTGTTTCTGATCCTGGCGGGCATGGTCGGCGTCGCCACCCTGTCCAATCCCACGGGACAACGCGCGCGGTCGCTTTTGCTGACCATGGTTGCGACGATGGCCGCCCTGCCGCTGATGCTGGCCGTGCCTTTCGCGGAAAGCCTGCCGGATACCGGTCTGTTCAATGCCTGGTGGGAGATGGTGTCATCGCTGACCACAACCGGCGCATCGCTTTATTCGGCGGATCTGCTTGCCCCACCCTTGCATCTGTGGCGGGCGCTGGTGGGCTGGATGGGCGGGTTGTTCATGCTGGTCGCGGCCATCGCCATCCTTGCGCCTCTGCGGGTTGGCGGCTTTGAGCTGATGTCCTCGCCCTATGGGCGCAGCGAGTATTTCGAACGTCTGCCCAAATCCTCCGACCCGCGCGAGCTGCAGCCGCACCTGTCCAACCCCACATTTCAGACCGAACTGGTCGATCCCGCCTATCGCCTTTTGCGCGCTACCCATGCCGTCGCACCGGTTTATGCGGCTTTGACGCTGGTTTTATGGGTCATCCTGTTGCTCTTGGGTGACAGTTCGCTGGTGGCGTTGTGCCGGGCGATGGGCACCTTGGCGACCTCGGGGATTTCGCCGGTGATGGGGCCGTCTGGGGAAAGCTCGGGCGTGGCTGGCGAGGTGGTTATCTTTGCCTTTCTCATCCCCGCGTTGTCACGTCGCTTCTGGCCGGGTGGGGGCGAGTTGCGGGCCACGGAAAAGCTGATCGACGATCCCGAATTACGGATGGCTGCCGGGGTCGTGACGCTGGTGGCCTCGCTGTTATTCGCGCGCCACTTCATTGGCGCCATCGAGGTCGCCACAGACGCCACGGCTGCACAATCCACGCAAGAGGGCGGCGGGCTGGCGGGTCTGGCAAACGCCGCCGCGGCAGCCTGGGGTGGCTTGTTCAACGTACTGAGCTATCTGACCACAACCGGCTGGAACAGCGTTGACTGGCAGGGTGCGCGCACCTGGTCGGGGCTCAATTCGCCCGGTGTCATGCTGGCCGGTCTGGCCATGTTCGGCGGTGGGGTGGCGACGACGGCGGGGGGCGTTAAATTGCTGCGTGTTTATGCGCTTGCCCGACACGGAGAACGAGAGCTGGAGCGGATCATCCACCCGCGATCCATCGGCGGCGGCGGGCGCATGGCCCGGCGTTTGCGCCGCGAGGGTGCCTATCTGGCCTTTATCTTCTTCATGCTTTTCGCGATGTCGATCGCGGTCGTGGTCATCCTGGTTTCCATCCAGCAGATCGAGTTTGAAACCGCGACCATCCTGTCCATCGCCGCACTGACAAATACCGGGCCGCTGGCCGGCGCCATCCCCCTGACCCCCGCCTTCGAAGGCACGGCCGGCGTCGCATCCGCCCCGTGGGAGGGCTGGTCGGGCCTGTCAGGGTACAACAAGGCGATTCTTGCGGGCGCGATGATCGTCGGGCGGCTTGAAACGCTGGCCATATTGGCGCTGTTCTCGCCGGAATTCTGGCGCCGCTGACGCGGCCGCCCCGCTCCTCGGTGCTGCGCGGTTTTTTATGCAAACGCAGCAAAATTTGTCGGCTTCGTGGTCGCGTCGGCGTCGTTTATGGCCGGCCTGCTGTGAAAAGCTTTCTGTCAAGTAACTTGCAAGCGCCGTTCGCAGCCCCTAAACCTTGATGAAAGACCAACTTTAGCAGGCAGGCTGAACCGAATGGCTGGCGATAAACAGAACCTTCAGGACGCATTTCTGAATCACGTCCGCAAGGCAAAGGTGCCCGTCACGATCTTCTTGATCAACGGCGTCAAACTGCAAGGCGTGATCACGTGGTTTGACAACTTCTGCGTGCTGTTGCGTCGCGACGGACAATCGCAGCTGGTTTACAAGCATGCGATCAGCACGATCATGCCGGGTCAGCCGATCAGCCTGTATGAAGGCGAAGATTGATTGACTGAGCCCACCTCGACCGAGGCTCTGCCCACACGGGCCTACGTGATCCATCCCGATATCGGCGACGCGCGCAAACAGCGGCGTCAACCTGAACATGCGCTGGCCGAGGCCGTGGCGCTGGCTCTGGCTTTGCCGGGGATCGAAATCGTGGGCTCTGAAACGGTGCGCCTGCGCAAGCCCGATCCGGGTAGGTTGTTCGGCAAGGGCAAGCAGGCCGAGATCGACGCGCGGCTGGAAGAGGCCGAAGTTGATCTGGTGCTGATCGACGGTCCTGTCAGCCCCGTGCAACAGCGCAATCTGGAAAAGGACTGGGGCGTCAAGCTGCTGGACCGGACCAGCCTGATCCTCGAGATATTCGCCGACCGCGCCCGCACGCGCGAGGGTGTGCTGCAGGTTGAACTGGCTGCGCTGTCCTATCAGCGCACACGACTGGTCCGCGCCTGGACCCACCTTGAACGTCAGCGGGGCGGGTTGGGATTCGTGGGCGGTCCGGGCGAAACCCAGATCGAGGCCGACCGTCGCGCCATCGATGAACAAATGACCCGGCTGCGGCGCCAGTTGGAGCGTGTGGTCAAAACCCGCAGCTTGCACCGCGCCGCACGGGCCAAGGTGCCTTATCCGATTGTCGCCCTTGTGGGCTATACCAATGCCGGAAAATCCACGTTGTTCAACCGGCTGACGGGTGCCGAGGTAATGGCAAAGGACATGCTGTTTGCCACGCTGGACCCGACCATGCGCGCTATCCGCCTGCCCGATGCACAGGGCGGCGGGCAGGGGCGCAAGATCATCCTGTCCGACACGGTGGGCTTTATCAGCGACCTGCCGCATGAACTGGTCGCCGCCTTCCGCGCCACGCTGGAAGAAGTGCTGGAGGCCGACCTGATCCTGCATGTGCGCGATATCAGCCATCCCGAAACCGAGGAACAGGCCGCAGATGTGGCCGAGATCCTTGACGGTCTGGGCGTGGACGAAGACGTCGCGCTGATCGAGGTCTGGAACAAGATCGACGCGCTCTCTGCCGATACCCGCGCCGCCTTGCGCCGTACTGATTCGCGGACCGAAGGCGTGCAGGCCGTCAGCGCGCTGAGCGGCGAGGGGCTGGACGATCTGGTCGCCGCCGTCGACGCGCATCTGGCCGAGGCGCTGGACGAGCCGCGCCACGAGGCTGTGGTGATGCTGCCCTTTTCCGATGGCCGCCGCCGCGCCTGGCTGCACGAGGCCGGCGTGGTCCAGAACGAACAGGCGACCGAGGACGGGCTGCGTTTCGACCTGCGCTGGACCGAACGGCAAAAGGCCGGGTTCGAGGCACTAGAGCCAGAAACAGGCGATCAGCAGTAGCGGCCCGGCAAGGGGCTGTGCAGAGGTGCCGATGCGGACGGATCAGATCGTCATTCTTCTGGGCAGCGCACCCAATGCCGTGCAGATCCGCGACTGGCAGCGGCCAGCGGGCTGCGTGATTGTCGCGATCAACAACGCCTGGCGGCTGCGTGACGATTGGGACGTCCATATCGCACCCGATGATTTCCCCGCCGACCGATTGCCACCGCATCCGGGTGCCGATCAGCGCCGCATAGGCTCTGGCGATTATGTGCCGGCGAATAACGACTATGGCGGGGTCGTCTATGCCGGCGGCACCATGGCCTTTTCGGCAGGCTATTGGGTGCTGTCTGCGCTGCGCCCGTCTGCGATGATCATCGTCGGTTGCGATATGATCTATCCGGCGACAGGCCAGACGCATTTCTATGGCACCGGCACCCCTGATCCGTTGCGAGTGGACCCCACGCTTCGCAGCCTTGAGGCAAAATCAGCCCGTCTGATGCTGCATGCCGCGCAGCAAGGCTGTGCCTGCCTGCGCGCGCCAGATGGTAACAGCCGCCTTGTCTGCCCGGCCATCGCTCTGTCCGCCCTTTCGGCGGCGCTTCCTGCGCCCATCAACGTCGACGCACCGGCATTCGAGGATGCCAAGCGCCGCGAGGCCGAGGCGGGCTATGTCGTCAGGTCGGGCCGCTACTGGACCGAAGCAGCCTCGTTCAAGGCAGAGGTCGTGGATGCCATCGATCAGGCCTGGTTGCACGCGCTGCGCGCCAGTGGGGCGGCCCCTTGACGGGACAGGTCCGGCCTCCCATATCGTGCTTCTCGGGTTCAGACCCCGGCCGCTCACAAGGCGCAAGCCTATGGTGAAGTTCTGAAATCAGACCGCTTTTGGGCAATATGTCCGACGGCGGCAATGTGAGCCCCGCCCCATTTTGGCATATTTGCTTGAAGGAATGAAAACATGGCTATGACCCATGACGTGAATATATTGAAATCGCAGGCAAAAAATCTGCGTTCTGCGCTGGAACGCGCAGGCACCCCGGTCTCGCATTCGCAGGCGCTGGAACTGGTTGCGCAAAGCCACGGCGCGCGCGACTGGAACACCGCCCATGCCACGGCTGATGCGGTGTCGCTGTGGCAGTTCGGTGGCCCGGTCAAAGGGCGCTATCTCGGCCAGCCCTTTACCGGCCGCGTTGTTGCCGCCAGTGAACGCGGACGCAATCACCACGCGCTGACGATCAACTTCGACAAGGCCGTTGATGTCTCGCGTTCGGAGTTGTTCGAGGCACAGCGCAAACGGATCCATGCGACCGTCAACACCGCAGGGCGCAGCATCAGCCGCACCTCGGACGGGCAGCCCCATCTGGTGCTGGAAGCCGCCTGACTGCGCAACCGTAAGGTTCATACATGATCGACAAGGGGGCCAATCGGTCCCCTTGTTTCGTTTCAGCGGGTCAGGCGGGCGATGGTGTGCGCGACCTTGCCTGCAAAACGCTCGGCGCGTTCGGGCGTGACATCCTCGGCGCGGTAGAGGGCCAGCCAGTGCAGTCTGGCCTTGGGCGCGCAGGGTGCCATGATTGCCCACCGCAGCACCCGCCTCAGCGGGCGGCGAAGCACCAGCCAGTCAACCCACCGGGGCGAGCCAAGGGTCGTCACCGCAACGACATGGCGCAGCCGCGCCAGACGCGGAACCAGCTTGCCCCTGTCGGCGCTGTGATCAAAGGCGATGCCGGGCCGCCAGACCCGGTCGAACCAACCCTTCAACAGCGCGGGAAAGCCGAACCACCAGGTCGGAAACACGAGGATCAGCAATTCGGCCTGCCGCAATTGCGTGGCCATCTCGCGTATGATCGGGTCCGAAATATCAGCGTCCGCGGCATAATAACCGCTGCGTTCACCGGCATTCAGGCGCGGGTCGAAACCCAGGGCGACAAGATCAACGATATCGACCTGATGCCCGGCGTCGCGGGCCGCCGTCAGCGCCCGGTCGGCAAGATGACGGCTGAGGCTGCGCTGCACCGGGTGGCAGATCACCAACAACGCCTGCATCACATCGACCTGCGGATCGGGAATTCGGCCAGAGCTGCTGCCTGCTCGGCGCTCAAGGCACCGGGCTGCACGATGCTGGTATGGATCGAAAACACGACCGCCTGGGTCCGGGGCAGGCGGAACAGGCATTGGCGTTCGACCCGGATCAGCGGCGTGTCGCCGGGCAGGGCGGCTTTTTCGGCCTCGGATAAGGGATTGTGCAGGGGGGCATCGGTCCAATGCGCCGTACCTCGCATCATGCCGGAACCGGGCCGAACACCGTCCAGCAGGCGCTGAACCCGGCGGGCGATATTCTCGTCATACTGGGCGACGGGGGCATGGATGCGAACCATGGGCTGCATGAATTTCTGATCCAGCCGCCACCCCGCCGGAAAGCACAGCGCCGCTGCGGTCAGGATATGTTGATCTGATCCGTCGGGACGCTGCATCAGACACATATCCTCGGCCAACAGCCGGCCGATGGTTGCCATCGGCGCATCGTGGTCCACCGTCACCGACACGCCATCGGGGCGCTGCACCCTCGTGCGCTTCGCCGCAACGCGATGCCCAAGCGCGGGCAGCAGCGGCAGAATTGTGTCCAACAGCTCTTGCGCGGCGGGGCGGGCGGCAGGCGACAGGGCCAGCACCGCATCGGGCTGCCCCGCGACCAACCCATCACGCAGGGCCATCTGACCCGCATAGGCACCATCGACCAGCAGCCAGTCATCCAGCGCCACCGGAACCGTGCCGGGCAACCGCCGGGTTGCGGGATCGGCCCAGGGGGCAAAGGCAAGGCTGGGTTGCAACACGTCGCTCATCCCCGATCTGTCGCCCTTCGGCTGTCAGCTTGCAAGGGGCCGCGCCACCGTTGCCTGCGACACCGCGTGGGATATTTGCTTGCCGATCTTGGGGCGGGCGCTTGCAGGCGAGGCTGTGCGTTCATATAGAAGGCGGCATGAGTTTTGAGGCGTTCGGCATACGAATTACAAGCCCGGCGGTGTGAGGTTTCGCGCCGCCGGGATGACGTCTGCCGAAACGACTGACCCAAAGGACCGCCCGATGAGCGCCGAGACCCCCGACTATCGCGATACCGTTTTTCTGCCCAGGACCGATTTCCCCATGCGCGCCGGATTGCCCGCGCGTGAACCCGAATGGCTGGATCGGTGGGCGCGCATCGGCCTCTATGACCGGCTGCGCGAACAGGCCGACGGGCGCACGCCCTTCATCCTGCATGACGGCCCGCCCTATGCGAACGGCCATCTGCATATCGGCCACGCGCTGAACAAGACGCTGAAGGATATGGTCGTGCGCTCCCAGCAGATGATGGGCCGCGATGCGCGCTATGTGCCGGGCTGGGATTGCCACGGTCTGCCGATCGAATGGAAGATCGAGGAAAAATACCGCAAGGACGGCCGCGACAAGGACGCCGTCGATGTGGTCGAGTTCCGTCAGGAATGCCGCCGTTTCGCCGATGAATGGATCGACATCCAGCGTTCCGAATTCAAGCGCCTTGGCATCACCGGCAAATGGGATGACCCCTATCTGACGATGAACTACCACGCCGAGGCGGTGATCGCGGCCGAGTTCATGAAGCTGCTGATGAACGGCAGCCTGTATCAGGGATCCAAACCCGTGATGTGGTCGCCCGTGGAAAAAACCGCGCTGGCCGAGGCCGAGGTCGAATATCACGACCATACCAGCCATACGGTGTGGGTGCGGTTTAAGACTATAGGTGTCAAGCCGAAAGCCCAGTGGATTGGCACGTCCGATGAAGAAGTTCAGCGGTTCAAAGATGATTATAATGACCAACTGCAGGCGATGGCTGATCTTATCGGGACAGAAGCAAAAGCCTCTGTAGTGATTTGGACAACGACTCCATGGACTATTCCTCAGAACCGTGCGGTCGCATTTAATCCTGATATTTCTTATGGCTTGTTTGAGGTTGGTGAGGTCGCAGAAAACTCCAATGCCGTGCGCGGCGAAACGCTGCTGCTGGCTGACTCGCTCGCCGAGAACGTGATGCAAGCTGCCAAGGTCGAAAATTACACGCGCCTGCGCGACATTCCGGCAGATCAATTGAAGATGCTGACGCTTGATCATCCTTTGAAGGGCGTTGAAGGGGGGCAAAATGCCGAGGGCAAGGATGAGTGGGGAGACAGAATTCCCATGCTGCCCGGCGATCACGTCACCGACGACGCCGGCACGGGCTTTGTCCATACCGCGCCGAGCCATGGCGATGACGATTATCAGCTTGGCCTGAAACACGGCCTGCCCATGACCTATAACGTCGAGCCGGATGGTAGCTATCGCAAGGATCTGCCGATCTTTGGCGGTGAGGCCATCGTGCAGCCCGACGGCAAGGACGGTCCGGCCAATGTCAGCGTGATCAAGAACCTTGCCTGGGCGCGCGCGCTGCTGGCCAAGGGCAAGATCAAGCACAGCTATCCGCATAGCTGGCGGTCCAAGGCTCCGCTGATCTATCGCAATACCGCGCAATGGTTTGCGGCCATCGACAAGCCGTTGGAAGACGGCATGGGCGACTATGGCGACACGATCCGCGACCGGGCGCTGACCAGCATCGACAAGCTGGTGCATTGGACGCCGCAATCGGGGCGTAACCGGATCCACTCGATGGTCGAGAACCGGCCCGATTGGGTGCTGTCGCGCCAGCGCGCATGGGGCGTGCCGCTGACCTGTTTTATCCGCAAGGGTGCCAAGCCAGATGCCGATGATTTCCTGCTGCGCGACGCGCGGGTGAATGACCGGATCGTCGCCGCTTTCGAGGCAGACGGTGCGGATGCGTGGTACAAGCCCGGCTTCAAGGAAACCGTTCTGGACGGCGTGGCAAACCCTGACGATTACGATCAGATCATGGATGTGCTGGACGTGTGGTTTGACAGCGGAAGCACCCATGCTTTCGTGATCCGCGACCGCGCTGATGGCGCGCCGGACGGGATTGCTGATCTGTATCTGGAAGGCACCGACCAGCATCGCGGCTGGTTCCATTCCTCGCTGTTGCAGGCATCGGCCACCAAAGGCCGCGCGCCCTATCGCGGCGTGCTGACGCATGGGTTCACGCTGGATGAAAAGGGCATGAAAATGTCCAAGTCGCTTGGCAATACCATCGTGCCCGCCGAGGTGATCGAACAATACGGTGCCGATATCCTGCGGCTTTGGGTGGCGCAGACGGATTACACCGCCGATCAGCGGATCGGGCCGGAAATCCTGAAAGGCACCGCCGACAGCTATCGCCGTTTGCGCAATACCTTGCGCTTCATGCTCGGCAATCTGGACGGGTTCAGCGATGCGGAAAAGGTCGCACCCGAGGACATGCCTGAATTGGAGCAATGGGTGCTGCACCGTCTGGCGCAACTGGATCACCGGGTGCGTCAGGGCTATGACGCCTATGACTTCCAGGGCGTGTTCCAGACGCTGTTCCAGTTCTGCACCGTTGATCTGTCAGCGTTCTATTTCGATATCCGCAAGGATGCGCTGTATTGCGATGCGGCCGACAGCATCCGCCGGCGTTCTGCCCGGACCGTCTCGGATATCCTGTTCCATCGCCTTGTGACCTGGCTGGCCCCGATCCTGCCCTTCACGATGGAGGATGTCTGGCTGTCGCGGTTCCCGTCGGATGATGACAGCGTACATCTGCACGATTTCCCGCTGACGCCTGCCGATTGGCTGAATGAACCGCTGGCGGCGAAATGGGATGCGGTGCGCCGCGCACGTCGTGTGGTGACGGCGGCGCTGGAGGTCAAGCGGGCCGACAAGACCATTGGTGCCAGCCTCGAGGCCGCGCCAATCGTGCATGTCGAGGATGGTGATACGCTGGCGGCGCTGAAATCGGTGAACTTCGCCGATATGTGCATCGTCTCGGATATCTCGCTGACCGCCGATCCCGCCCCGAACGAGGCGTTTCGGATGACCGAGGCACCGGGCATCGGTGTGGTCTTTGAACTGGCCGAGGGCGAGAAATGTCAGCGCTGCTGGAAGATCCTGCCCGATGTGGGCACGCACAGCCATCCCGGCGTCTGTGCGCGCTGTGACGAGGTGCTGAGCGGGGCGTAACAGCCCCGCAAGGTCCCGTCAGGTCAGCCACCAGCCCTTGTCTTTCAGCAATTGCCGGATCGGGCGTTCCTGGCGCGATGGGGCTTGGCCGTCGAAAAGCGGTCGGATCTTTTCGCGCCCCTTGCCCTGATAGATCAGCTTGCGCGCGGGCTGCCAGTCGCGCAGGACGCGCTTGATCCGGTTGGGGGCGGTCACGGCCTCTGTGACCTCGATCGCGCGGTCGGATTCGCGCGCATAGAGCAGAGGCAGATTGCGGTAATGGCAAGTGGTTTCACCGTCCAATCCATCCAGCTCCGGACCCGGTCGGGTGCCGCCAAAGGAATGGATGACCAAGGGCAAGACAGCCTGATCCAGCCACGGGTCCAGCACCTGATTGGCCAGTTCATCCTGAGGCGCGTCCCGAACGGCCAGCGCCCATTCCAGAAAGCGGCGCCGAAATTCCACCGGATCGGCGCCGAAAAACCAGCCGGCATTGAAATAGAGATAGCGTTCCCAATGCTCGTCAGGCTGCGTCAGATCCAGTGTGTTTTCATAGTCCAGCCCAAAGCGATCATACATCGACCGCCAGATGCCCGCATAACCGGGCCCGTAGATCGGGGGCTGCGGCCAAGTTCCCTCGCGGCGCATCGAGGCGGATGGACGGCTGAAATCCAGCGGCAAATCCGCCAGTTCATCAAGAATCACGGTGTCTGTGTCGAAAAAGATGAACGGCTCGTTTTCGGGCAGGGCCGAAAGCGCCTCGATCTTGTTGCCATAAGGGTAAGACGCGCCGAAATGCTGCGCGGTAAAGGGTGTGGTCTCGGCGCCCATCTCTGTCAGCAGGGTGCGGTGGTCCGCGTCAAGCCGGGTCGAACGGCCAGCCCAGGCTGCCTGGGGCTGTGGCTCTGCCACGATCAGGCGGCCCTGAAAGCCGGGCGATTGCGCGCGCAGGCTGGCAGCAAAGATCAGCGCCTGATGAGCAAGCCGCCCATCCTGCGCAACAATCAGAATGTTGAAAGCCTGAGCTGTTTTTCGGGGCGCTTGCATCATAGTTGGCCCTTCGCGTCTTTGTGGCCCGGTAACAGGCGGCGATGCCGATCAGGGCGCAACGGCACCGGTTCGGCGACAGCGATAGGCCAGCAAGCCTTTGCCGTCAACGCGGATGGCCCAAGCGGGGCAAGGCAATCTGGGGTGAAATGGTGGGCGACCCTGGAATCGAACCAGGCGTGGGTCTCCCCGGCGGAGTTACAGTCCGCTGCCGCACCTTGCAGCACGTCGCCCGCCGAACGCCTCGGCGTGTGGGGTGATTAGCGGGCGTTCCAAGGGGCGTCAAGCGGATATCCGGGGCTTGCGCATAGTAAGGCTTGTGCGCCATGAGGGGGAGGCAAGCAGGGGAAAACCGATGGCCGAAAAGCCCGGAAAATCGAAAAAGCCCACCTGGGTGATAGACAAGGAGCGCGCGAAACGCGCCTCGGCGGCAGAGACTGTCTGGTTGTTCGGGCTGCATGCCGTTCGTGACGCTCTGGCCAATCCAGTGCGGGAAAAGCTGCGGTTGGTGGTGACGCGGAATGCGCTGGATCGTCTGGGCGATACCGGCGGGCTGGAGCCGGAAATCACCGACCCGCGCGTTTTCGACAAGACCGTTCCGCTGGCCGGCGAAAGCGTGCATCAGGGCACCGCACTTGAGGTCAAGCAACTGAAATGGGGCAGCCTGAGCGAGGCGGCACTGCGCGAGGCACCGGGCGAAACCCGTCCGCTGGTTCTGGCGCTGGACCGGGTGACCGATCCGCATAATATCGGTGCGATCCTGCGTTCGGCCGAGGTGTTTGGCGCACGCGCGGTCATCGCCCCCGCGCGCCATTCCGCGCCCGAGACAGGCGCGCTGGCCAAGGCTGCATCGGGCGCGCTTGAGCGGCAGCCCTATCTCAGGGTGCCCAATCTGGCCGAGGCGCTGATCTCGTTGAAAGAGATGGGGTTCATCACCGTCGGTCTGGATGGCACCGGCGACGAGCCGCTGCCCAGGCTGCTGGACGATCTGCCGGGCCGGGCGATCTGTCTGGTGCTGGGCGCCGAGGGGCCGGGGATGCGCAGCCGCACGATGGATTTGTGCGATCACGTTGTCCGCATTCCCTTTGCCGCTGATTTCGGGTCACTGAATGTGTCCAACGCAGCCGCCGTCGCCTTGTACGCTGCAACGCGTCGCTAAGGTCACATCAGCGCGACAAACTGCGCGAGCGCATTGAGAATCATCGTCGACACTGCCAGATTTGCAAGGTTCCGCAATTCAGTACGTGCCATGAAATCCCTTATCGCCGCCCTCGTCATTCTCTTGTCGCCGCTGTCGCCGATCGCATCAGCGGCCGTTGCGCAGGATTGGGCGCTGGGTGGCTTTGATCCGGTCGGCTATCAGGCCGAGGGACGCGCGGTGCCGGGGCGCAATGACATCTCGACCACCTGGAAAGGGATGGTCTGGCATTTCGCGACCGTCGAGAACCGCGCCCGGTTCGAGGCTGATCCGCGCAGCTTTTCACCGGGTCTAGGTGGGTTTTGCCCGGTCGCGATGGCCCATGGTCGGCGCGAGGCCGGCGACCCGCGGCATTTCGTGATCGTGGGCAACCGGGTCTATTTGCTGCGCAATGGCAGCGACCAGCGCCGCTTTATGCAAGATCCCCGGGCGATCCTGATGGAGGCCCGCAAAGTCTGGGCGTCGCGCTAATATTTGTTGGATCACGATTCTGCGAAAAGTCTGGAACTTTCGGGGTCGGCTAACCATTTATCCTTATAGAACATGACCCCGGAACGGTCATGTTCGGATCACTGTCCCTCGTTCCGCGACTTGCGCCCGGCCAGACTTCTGGACCGGGCGCCTTTTCTATGCGAGGGTACGGTCTGCAACCTTTGGATGAGGTATGTCATGCCATCAAACCTGGCCGAAAGAATCGACGACGACGAATTGGTCGATCGTCAGATTGCCGGAATTGCTCGTGAGATCAACGTGGTCGCCATGGTTGGCCTGTCGCCAAATCAGGACCGTCCCAGCTGGGGAGTGGCTCGGTATTTGCAATCGCAGGGTATTCGGGTGATTCCCGTCAATCCTGGCCATGCGGGCAAGTCAATTCTGGACGAACTGGTATATGCTGACCTGTCCTCGATCCCGGCGGATGCCGGTGTGGAAATGGTCGACATCTTTCGCCGCTCTGAGGCGGTGCGGTCGATCGTTGACGAGGCGGTCGCAAAATTGTCTGACCTGCGGGTGATCTGGACGCAGTTGGATGTGCGCGATGACGAGGCTGCGGCCTTGGCCCGGGGTCGCGGGATCACTGTTATTCAGGACCGCTGCCCCAAGATCGAGTTTCCGCGCTTTCTGTAGTATTGATCAGGGCCATCGAGTCCTGAAAACCCGCTTAACTGAAATGAAAAAGGCCGCAGCATCCGCTGCGGCCTTTTGCTGTTCTGTGACGCCCTCGCGGTGGCGAGGGCGTCTGCTGGCTCAATTGGCCTGCGCGGTCTGCAGCAGATCTGTGATGCGGCGGACGGACGCGCGACGGTTGTCGCGGATATCGCCCTCTGAGCGCACCTTGAGGAACTGCTCGCCATAGCCTTGTACGACCATGTTTTCCGGCGGGACGTCGAAATACTCGGTCAGCGCCAGTGCTACGGATTCCGCGCGGCGGTCTGACAGTGCCAGGTTCATCGCATCCGCGCCCACCGTGTCGGTGTGACCCTCGATCATGAAGATCTCACGTGGGTTATTGGCGATGGCATCCTGGATAACGCTGCCAAGGCCCGACAGTTGACGCGCCTGATCGGGGTTGATTGCCGCCGAGCCGGTGTCAAAGGTGATCGCGTCGATATTGACCGGCGCCACCAATGCGCGCACCTCGGGGATATTGCGCACCTGACCCAGGGTAAAGCGACGGTCGATCACGGACTCGCGCTGCAGGGCGGCCCGCAATTCGTCCTCGGACATTGCGCCATCGCTGGTCTGTGCCTCTGCCGGTGCGGGCAGGCTGGCCACATCGACGGGGCGCACATCGGCGGTGTCGTCGATCAGCATGGTCGAGGTGCCATCGGTCGAGATCAGCGTGCGGCGAAGGACACGCAAGTCGGCATCGCGGATGGTGACAACCTTGCTGCCATCTTCGCGTGTGACAATGGTCCGCGAGCTGCCGTCATCGAAGTTCTCGGTCGTGACGGTGCTGCCCGGTTGGCGCAGCAGGGCGACCTCATCCTTGATGACCTCCTGGCTGCCATCGGCGCGGGTGACAACCACCCGGTCATCCGTGCTGAGCGCGACCTGACGGTTGTTGTTCAGCATCTGGCCCACGGCCACCGCACCCAGACCAAGGATCAACGCCTTGGCAAGGTCGTTATCGCCGCCGTCATCGGCCGCGGCATTCGCCTGTTGCTGATCGTTGGTCGCGCCGGTCAGCTGACCTGCCTGTTCCAGCGCGCCGCGAAGGCTGGCCTCGAAATCATCGGCCGAGCTGCGGCTGTTGGCCTCGGTGATCTCTTGTTCGTCGACCGTCTCGCCTGCGCCATCTGCGGCGTCGAGGGCGGTTGCAACCGGGGCCTCAGCCTCTTCGGCGGCTTCCTTGGAGGCGGCGGTTTCGACCGTATCCTCTTCGGGTGCGCGAGGCAGGATCTCGCCATTGGCGTTGACCCGGTTGATCTGACGACCACTCGGCAACAGTGCGACGCTGTCATTGTCGTTGACGATCACCCCGACACCGCGCGGTGTCATCAATGCGACGCCTTGGGCGCAAGGGGCGGCTTCGCCGGTCTGACAGATCAACTGGTCATGGGTCAGCCCTGCATCCAGTTCCTGACGCAGCACAGATGCCAGACCCGGCATTTCCGAGATCCGCTCACGCGCCGTTTCGCCGTTCGCCATGGTCAAGCCACCGGCGGTTTCGGCCTCCGCCTGCTCGGGTTCTGCGGCGGGTTCCTGAGCGTTGGCCAGAGCCTCTGCCAGTGCGTCCTCGTCAGCGGTGTCAGCTTCCGTGGCCGTTTCGACCTGTGCCTCGGCTTCTGCTTCGGGTTCTTGCACGTCTGCCTCGGCGTTGGTCTCTGCCTCTGCCTCTGCCTCTGCCTCGGGTTCTTGAACGTCTGCTTCGGCGGTGGTCTCGGCTTCTGCTTCGGGTTCTTGAATGTCTGCTTCGGCGGTGGCCTCTGCCTCTGCAGGCTCGGCCGCTGCGCCAAGGTCTTGCTGCGCCTCTGCTGCGGCCTGATCAAGTGCGGTCGCCGGCTCTTCGGCTTCTGCCGTCACTTCGGCCTCGGCCATTTCAGGCTCTGCCTCGGCGGTTTCGGGCGCCGCCTCGGCGACACTCTCTGCTTCCGCATTCGCGTCGTCCCCGGCAAGTGCGGTCTCAAGCTCGGCTACGGCCTCTTCCTCTGTGGGCGCGGCCTCGGCTGCTTGCGCCGCGTCGCGTGGGATGACGTTTCCGTCTGCGTCCGCGCGGTTCACCTGCTGGTTCACTGGCGCCAGAACGATCGCATCGCTTTCGGCGACCTCGACGACCACACCTTCGGGCGTCGCCAGAGGCACGTCGTCCGCGCAGGGACGCGCATCGCCATTCAGGCAAACCAGACCGTCGACCGTCAGGCCGGCATCCATTTCGGCCTGCAGGACACCGGCAAGAAATGGCATGGCCTCGGCGCGGGGCTGGGCCTCTGCATTGGCGATGTCGTCGCTGATCCGCATTTCGGCGGCGGCAACCTGCGGCAAGAGCAGTGCAAGGCCTGCTGCGATGGCGGTTGTGTTGTGAATGATCCGGCGCATGGGCGCTCCCTTTTTTTCCCTGTGGTCGGCATAGTCCGGTGCTGCCTAGATAACAGGTCAAGGACCAGACGGTTCCAAACAAGCGCGTGACCCGGACGTGAGCGTCGGGATTGCCAGCGCGCCGGCGGCGTCTTATCCCAGAGATCAAGGGTAGGATCAGGAGACGACGATGGCCACAACGCTGAAGCCGAAAGATGCACCGGATTTGGGTTCGTTTGATTGGGAGGACCCGTTCAGGCTGGAGGATCAACTGAGCGAGGACGAGCGGATGCTGCGCGACGCCGCGCGTGCCTATGCCCAGGACAAGCTGCAGCCGCGCGTCATTGCTGCCTATCGCGACGAGACCAGCGATCCGGCGATTTTCCGCGAGATGGGCGATATGGGGCTGCTGGGGGTGACGGTGCCCGAGGAATATGGCGGATTGGGTGCGGGCTATGTCAGCTATGGCCTGATTGCACGCGAGGTCGAGCGCGTGGATAGCGGCTATCGCAGCATGATGTCGGTGCAAAGCTCGCTGGTGATGTATCCGATCTATGCCTATGGCTCGGAAGAGCAGCGGCAGAAATATCTGCCAAAGCTGGCATCGGGTGAGTGGATCGGCTGCTTTGGCCTGACCGAGCCGGATGCGGGATCTGATCCGGGCGGGATGAAGACGGTCGCGAAGAAGACGGCGAACGGCTATGTGCTGAATGGCGCCAAGATGTGGATATCCAACGCGCCGATCGCGGATGTGTTTGTCGTCTGGGCAAAATCCGAGGCGCATGGCGGCAAGATCCGCGGCTTCGTTCTGGACAAGGGTACAAAGGGTCTTTCTGCGCCCAAGATCGGTGGCAAGCTGTCCTTGCGCGCCAGCATCACCGGCGAGATCGTGATGGACGGCGTCGAGGTCGGCGAAGACGCACTGCTGCCCAATGTCGAGGGTCTGAAGGGGCCGTTTGGCTGTCTGAACCGGGCGCGCTATGGCATTTCCTGGGGTGTTATGGGTGCGGCCGAATTCTGTCTGCATGCCGCGCGGCAATACGGGCTGGATCGTCAGCAATTTGGTAAGCCTTTGGCGCAGACCCAGCTGCATCAGTTGAAGCTTGCAAATATGCTGACCGAAATTGCGCTAGGACTGCAGGGGTCGCTGCGGGTCGGGCGGCTGCTGGACGAGGCCAGGGCGGCGCCCGAGATGATCTCGGTGGTCAAGCGCAACAACTGCGGCAAGGCGCTGGAGATCGCGCGATGGGCGCGTGACATGCATGGCGGCAACGGTATTTCCGAGGAATATCAGGTGATGCGCCATATGGCGAACCTGGAAACCGTGAACACCTATGAGGGCACGCATGATGTTCATGCGCTGATCCTTGGACGTGCGATCACTGGATTGCAGGCGTTCTTTTGATATGCGTCCCGCGACAGCCGGGGGGCTTTGCGCCCCCCGGACCCCCCGCGGGATATTTTCATGAAGAAGAAAGGCCACGCCCTGGCGCAGCCTTTGATCGTCTGGTGTGATGTTCGAGTGCGAGCGGCCCTTAGACGCCGTCGCCGACGAAAGCCTTTTCGACGACGAATTGCTTGGGGTCGGAATTGGCGCCTTCTTCTAGGCCGAAGCCTTCCAGCACGGCTTTTACATCGACGTTGAAGGCGAGGCTGCCGCAGATCATGGCGCGGTCGTTTTCGACCGACATCGGTGGCAGATTCAGGTCCTCGAAGACCTTGCCTGAGGTCATGTTATCGGTGATGCGGCCCATCAGCGGCGAATTTTCACGCGTCGTCGTGGGATAATAGAGCAGGCGCGAGGCGAATTCCTCGCCGTAGATTTCGCCCAGCAGCGGATCGTTTTTCAGGTTTTCGACCAGTTCACGACCGTAGTTCAGCTCATCCGCGTTACGGCAGGTATGCATCATCACGACCTGTTCGTAGCGCTCGTAGGTTTCGGGATCGCGCATCAGGCTGGCGAAAGGTGCAATGCCGGTGCCCGTGGCCAGGAACCACAGGCGCTTGCCAGGCAGCAGCGCGTCAAGGACGAGCGTGCCCACGGGTTTGGGGCGCAGGATGATCTCGTCGCCCGGCTGGATATGTTGCAGTTTCGAGGTCAGCGGGCCGTCCTGGACCTTGATGGAATAGAATTCCAATTCGTCATCCCAATTGGGCGAGGCGATGGAATAGGCCCGCAACAGCGGCTTGCCGTTATCGCCCAACAGACCGATCATCACGAACTCGCCCGAACGAAAGCGCAGGCTGGCCGGGCGCGTGACCCGGAACGAGAACAGCTTGTCGTTCCAGTGCTTCACGGCCGTCACGGTCTGTGCATCGGGCAGCAGTTTTGCGGGTTTATCGGCGGCGGTGGCGTCGTTCACGGTAAGGTCCAGCGTCATATTCTGTCTTTCTCATGTCTCTATGGCATGCGGGCGGTGGGTAAAAGCCCCGCCTCAGCCCGCCAGACTGTCGCGATGGTTCCAGTCCTGCCAGTCGGCGCGGGCAAGCCATTGCTCTTGTGGTTGGCGGGCGGCCAGTTCGGCGGGGATCTCGACCTCGTCAAAGCCCACGCGGCGGGCCATGGCATATTGATCGGCGATCAGCTTGCCGGTCGCGCGCAACTGGCCTGTGTAGCCAAGCGCGCGCAGGCGGCGTGCCAGCGAAAAGCCGCGACCATCGGTCATGGCGGGGAAGTCGATGGCGACCAGCCCGCGATGCAGGTGATCGACCAGTTGTTCGGGGTCGGTATCGGGGGCCAGCAGCACCTCGGGTGCGTTGCCGGCGGGGTGAAAGCCGTCGTCGCGGACGATGATCACGTCGCTCATGCCGGAACCTTTCCGCGGACCATGCGCCCGCCAATGAAGTGGATGCCGCATTCGGTCTTGGCGCTGCCGCGCCAGCGCCCGGCGCGCGGGTCCTCGCCCGGTTTCACCGGCGAGGTGCAGGGCGCGCAGCCGATCGAGGGATAGCCCTTGGCGACCAGCGGGTGCCGGGGCAGATTGTTTTCGGCCATGTATTCCTGCACATCCTCGCTGCGCCAATGGGCCAGCGGGTTGATGCGCAGGCGCGAGGGCTCTTCGGGTTCAAAGAACTCCAACTCGGTCCGCTGACCGCCCTGAAAGCGTTTGCGCCCGGTGATCCATGCGTCATAGCCCGACAGTGCGCGCTCTAGCGGCACGGTCTTGCGAAAGTCGCAGCAGGCATCGGTGTTGAACTGATGCAATGTGCCATCGGGGTCCTTGCTGGCGATTTCGGCGTCGGTCGCGCCGATCATCTGCACATTGGTCAGGCCCAGTTTGGCCGCCACCTCGCGCTGGTAGTCCAGCGTTTCGGGAAACAGCATCTGCGTGTCGATGAACAGCACCGGCAGGCCGGGCGCCACGACGCTGACCATATGCAGCAAAACCACCGATTCCGCACCGAACGATGACACGAGCGATACGCGCCCCAGGTCGGGGTCGCCCACGGCGCGGCGCAGAACCTCGGTCGCGGCGTGATGCCGATACCGATCGTTCAGCCGCGCTGCGCGGCTGTCCAATGTGCCATCAAGCATTGACCGTCTCCGGGTACAGCGCGGCTTTGAACGGCGCCACGCCAAGGCGGCGGTACGCATCGATGAACGGCTCATGCTCGTCTTCGCGCAGGTCCAGATAGGCGCGCATCACGCGGTCGATGGCGGGCACGACCTCTTCTGCGGGGAAGCCGGCGCCGGCGCGCTGGCCAATGGCCGGGACGTCGAAGCCGTCGCCGCCAAGCGTGATCTGGTAGTTCTCGGCGCCGGCGCGGTCCAGGCCCAGGATGCCGATATGGCCCAGGTGGTGATGGCCGCAGGCGTTGATGCAGCCCGAGATGCGGATCTTCATCTGGCCGATCTCGTCCTCCAGCCCCTCGGCACGGAAGTGATCGGCAATGTCCTGCGCGATCGGGATCGAGCGTGCGGTCGCCAGCGTGCAGTAATCCATGCCGGGGCAGGCAATGATATCACTGGTCTTGCCGGCATTGGCGGTGGCCAGCCCGACAGGCAGCAGCGCGTCATAGAGCGCCGGCAGGTCCGACTTATGCACATGCGGCAGCACGATGTTCTGGTCATGGCTGATGCGCAGATCGCCGTGGCCGTATTGTTCAGCCAGATCGGCCAGCAGGCGCATCTGTTCGGCCGAGGCATCGCCGGGCGTCTGGCCGGGTGCCTTCAGCGTCACGGTCACGCTGGTATAGCCGGGCGCGCGGTGCGGGTGCAGGTTGGTGTCGGTCCAGCTGCGGAAGGCCGGGCGGGCGGCAAGTGCGGCGTCGTAGACGTCGGTCGGCGCATTGCGGAACGTCGGCGCGACAAAGCGTGCGCGGAACCGGTCCAGCTCTTCCTGATCGACACCGCTGAACTGTGCGCGACGGCGCTGGAATTCATCCTCGGTCTCGGCGCGGAACACGTCGATGCCGCGTTCGGCCACGGTGATCTTGATGCGGGCCTTGTATTTGTTGTCGCGGCGACCCGACAGATTGTAGGTGGCGATGATCGCCTCCAGATAGGGCAGCAGATCGTCTTCCGGCAGAAAGTCACGGATGACCACGCCCAGCATCGGAGTGCGCCCAAGGCCGCCACCGACATAGACCTGAAAGCCCAGCTGGCCGTCCTGTTCGACCATGCGCAGGCCGATGTCATGCGCCGTGACCAGCGCGCGGTCGCGCTTGCCTGCGGAAATCGCGATTTTGAACTTGCGCGGCAGGAACTGGTATTCCGCGTGATCGGTCGACCATTTGCGGATCAGCTCGGCGTAGGGACGGGGGTCCAGCAACTCATCCGCGGCGGCGCCTGCGAACACGTCGGTCGTGGTGTTGCGGATGGTGTTGCCCGAGGTCTGGATGGCATGCATCCCGACAGCGGCCAGTGCGTCCAGCATATCGGGGATATCGACCAGCTTGGGCCAATTGTACTGGATGTTCTGGCGGGTGGTGAAATGGCCGTAGCCCTTGTCCCATTTCTGGGCCAGCAGGGCCAGCGTGCGCATCTGATCGGGGCTGATCGTGCCGTAGGGAATCGCCACGCGCAGCATATAGGCGTGCAATTGCAGATACACGCCGTTCATCAGGCGCAGCGGACGGAATTCTTCCTCGGTCAGCGATCCGTCCAGACGACGCGCCACCTGTGCCCGAAACTGGGCCGAGCGGTGGCGGACATAGTCGGTATCAATGGGGCGGGCGTCAAACATGGCTAGCCTCTTTCTTGCCGGCCTGGATGCCGTGGAAATAATTCGAGGGGCCGCGCTGGCGGAACGCCTCGCGGAAATGGGTGGGCTCGGGGCCGTTGGGTCCGCGCCGTGCCTCGACCAGATAGGGGCCGACGACGATATTGGCCTGACCGATGGCTTTCAGCATGGCCAGTTCGGCGATTGCCTCATCCTCGAACACGGTTGCCAGGGCAGGATCACCGGTCCAGCCATCTTCGCACATCCACACGTTATGACCTTCGCGCAGGTCATTTGCGGTGATGACGCCGGGCTTGGCGGCGGTCGGAGTGAAGGCTTTGCTCATCTGTCTGCCCTTTCGGTGGATGTGCTCAATATAGAATTTTGTTCTGGATTTTGGCAGGTGGGTCTGGGAAATAAGGACAAAACGGTCTTTGAGGTAAAAGTGGTGGAACACAATCCCGGCAATGCCGCAGCTGCACAAACGCCTGTCCGGTTGGACGAGGTGGATCGCAAAATCCTGTCCCTGCTGCAAGAGGATGCCAGCCTGTCGCTGGACCAGATTGCGGACCGGGTCGGGGCCTCCAAGACCCCGGTCTGGAACCGAATCCGCAAGCTGCGCGAGGGCGGCGTGATCCGTCGTCAGGTGGCGATTCTGGACCCCGAAGCCCTGGGGCTGGAGGCGTGCTTTTTCGTGCTGGTCCGCACCGCCGAGCATGACAAGGACTGGGCCGCGCGGTTCCTCAAGGCGCTGCGCGAGCGCCCCGAAGTGATCGAGGCGCACCGGCTGGCTGGGGATATCGATTATATCCTGAAGGTGCAGGTAAGGAACGCCCGCGCCTATGACCGGTTCTACCAGTCGCTGATCGCGGAGGTAAAAATCCACAACGTCACCGCGCTGTTGTCGATGGAGGAGGTCAAGCATTCGACCGCGCTTCCCATCCCGGATGCAGCGGGCTAGGTTTCGGGAAACGGAGGGACCATGTCCGACGGATATATCATCTGGCACAACCCAAGATGCTCGACCTCGCGCTTTGTCTTGAATGCGCTGCGCGAGGCGGGGCTGGACCCGGTCGTGCGGGATTACCAGAAGGACCCACCATCTCAGGCCGAACTGCGCGATCTGTTGGCGGTGTCGGGGCTTGAGGCGCGCGATCTGTTGCGCAGCAAGGATGCGCCCGACGAGGTGAGGGCGCAGGATGGCGATGCCTTGCTGGCGACGCTGGCAGATGTACCCAAGCTTGTCGAACGGCCGGTGGTCTTTACGCCCAAGGGCGCATGGCTGTGCCGACCCAAGGAAAAGGTGTTCGATCTGCTGCCAGAGGGAACGGGTAACTGATGCGGCTGCGCAAACTTCCCGATCCTGATAACCTGCCTGCGCTGGAGGCGCAGCGGTTCAACATCGATCCGGGTGCGGGGATGGGATTGGTTGATGACCCGATCAGGGTGCTCTTGCTTTTTGGCAGCCTGCGCGACCACAGTTACTCTCGTTTCGCCGCCGAAGAGGGCGCGCGTCTGTTGCGCAAGATGGGGGCCGAGATCCGCATCTTCGATCCCTCTGACCTGCCCTTTCCCGACCAGCATGACGACGGTCACCCCGCCATCGCCGAGTTGCGAGAACACGCCATCTGGTCGGATGCCATGGTCTGGTCCACGCCCGAAACCCACGGGCAGATGTCAGGTCTGATGAAATCACAGATCGACCATATCCCGCTATCCATCGGTTCGGTCCGACCGACGCAGGGGCGTGTGCTGGCGCTGATGCAGGTCAATGGCGGTAGCCAAAGCTTTAATGCCTTGAACAATATGCGTATTCTTGGCCGCTGGATGCGGATGCTGACGATTCCAAACCAATCGTCGATCGCCCGCGCCTATCAGGAATTCGACGAACACGGCCGGATGCGCGCATCAGATTATTACGAGCGGATCGTCGATGTGATGGAAGAATTGATGCGCTTTGCCATCCTGACCCGCCCGCATCGCGCGCAGCTGGTGGATCGCTATTCGGAACGGCGGATGGCAGATAGCGCCGAGACCATCCGGCAAAAGATGTGACAGAAATGCGCGCCGCCCCATACGGGGCGACGCGCGGATTTTGGTCGAACGTTCTGCCGGTCAGGGCTGGATCTGCCCGTAATCCAGCATCATGTAACGCGCGGGCTCGTTCTTCTTTTCGTTGCCCTCATCGCTCATGATCAGCAGCCGCGGTTCGCCGTCGACGGTGATCGAGTCGATCGATTCCACGTTGTTGAGGTTGATGATGTCGGGCAGTGCAATCGGGTCCGGCTGATCCTCGGGGTTGCCGGTCCAGGCCCAAAGCTGCGAATGACGGTTGTCGTCATAGCCCTCGATCTCGTTCACGATCAGAAAGCTGCGCAGAACAGGGTCATAGCTGAGTGCGCGGATACCGCCATCTTGCAGGTCCAGCAGGATCGGCTCTGCGAAATCAGGGGCAGCGCCGTTATCAAAAACCTCGTTCGGATTGCGGATCACGACGATGATCGAACTTTCCTCTGCCAGAGGCGAACGCAGCCCGACATAAAGATGTTCGCTGCCACTCAGATAGGCCAGGCCCTCGATGTTCAGATCGTCGAATTCAATATCCTTGCCGGTTACTTCCTTCAACGAATCCTTGATAACCGCTGATTCTGACAGCGCGGCCCTTAGATCGCCATAGTTCCGCACCTCGCCGACACTGCCGCCCGACACGCGAAAGCGCAGCAATTGCTCGCGTTCGGGGCGGCGTTCACCCTTGTTGGTCAAGGAATGCGAGGTCGTGGCATAAATCCGGTCCTGATCGTCGATCGACAGCCCTTCCAGATCGTTCAACTGTCGGCCAAAACCCCGCATCATCTTGACGCCCGTGGCACGGTCTTCGGTCAGGCTGCCATCCTCGGCGACGCTCAGCAGCGCGATGGCGCGGTCGGGCTCGTCCTCGACCACCAGGATGCGCCCGTCGGGCAATTGCTGCACCGCCGAGGGTTCATACACCCCCTGGAACTCGCCGATGCCCAAGCTGCGCAGCCGCACCTGATTGCCGTTGTTATCAGCACTGCCGATCAGCCCGACCGAGAATTTCAGCCCGACGAAGGTGATCAATGTCGCCAGCAGCCCCCAACGGAACGCGGTATAGGACAGGTTCAACAGGCGAAACTTGCGGTCGGTCACCGTGCCCAGCCAATAAAGATGGTCACTCATGTTGAAATAGACGCGTTCCCGGTCGCGCATCAGTTCCTGCATCCGCACCCAATGTTCTTCGCGGGTCAGGCGCACGCGATCCTCGTAGATCAGCAGATTGACGCTGTCGCCCTGGTCGGGCTTGCTCGCCTGCAAGACGCGGTCGCGGAGGTCGCGAAAGCCGGCCCTGCGGTGCCAGAAATCACACATCCAGCCCCTGATCGCGCCAAACAAATCGGCGCGTTCCGGCGAGGCGGCCATCAGCGCAAAGACGATCGAGGTCGCTGCTGTGAACAGGAAAACCCCTGCCGGCAGCAGGAATGCGGGTGACGAGGCAAAGATGAACGCACCCGAGATCATCAGCGCAGAGATGATAAAGCCGTTCAGCGAAATCATGATATTGGCCTTGGTCGCGGCCAGCGCGATGGTGTCCAACTCGGCCCGATAGGCGTTGCGGTACATGGTTTCGACCGCCTTGTTGCTGCCAAGGGCTTCGGGCTCGTCCTTTGCCTTTTTCTTCTTTTTCTTCTTTTCTTTCTTCGTCAGCCCAGCCTGATCCGCCGTTGCATCTTCGGTGTCGGTGCTCACGGTCGGATCAAGCACTGCCTCTGCGCTGGAATCATCGCCGGGCTGCTGATCCTTGGCTTTGTTCTTTTTCTTGTCCATCTGTTATGTCCAATCCTCTTGCGGCGCGGATCGCGGGGATTTCGCGCCGTCTTCGGCATGTGTCATCAAACCGACAACGAACCGTCACAGTTATTATTCCCGGCATACCGCGAATTTATGGGAACGGTCCAGAAAACGAACGCAAAGCAACCGCGATGGGCCGTCTCCGGCACAAGCGGCGCGTCGGGATGGTCTGCGGATAAAAAGAGTGGGCTGGCTATTCGTCGACGACGTTCAGGATCTGCGGCAGCGCGGGGCAAGGCAAAAGCTGGTTCTTGGCGACGTCGGCAAGTGTATGGTTGTGCAGGAACACATAGACATGCGCCGACAGGCTTTCCCACAGCCGGTTCGACAGTGTCTGCGCGCGAGAACCCGAAATCCCGCCCGAGGCGCCCGCGCCGATATGCATGGCGCTGACGGTCTCATCCACCGCCTCGAGAATTTCTGCAACGCGGATCGTCTCCGGGGTGCGACCCAGTTTGTATCCGCCGCCCGGTCCGCGAACGCTGTCGACCAGACCGGCACGGCGCAGGCGGACGAAAAGCTGTTCCAGATAGGCCAGCGAGATATCCTGCCGTTCGGCAATCTCGGCCAACGAGGTCAGCTGATCCGGCTTGGCGATGGCCAGGTCGGTGAGCGCAATGATCGCATAGCGGCCCTTGGTCGATAGCTTCATGCCGGTCCTCTCCCCTTTTTTCGCCGAAGGCCGCGTTTTCTTGACGGGTGATACGACGCTGCGCTATGCCGCAAGCGCCAGTTCTTGCGCTTTGTGTAGTTGCGCACCAGATATTGTGATCTAGAGCCCGACCGCGTTTGCGTCAAGAAATCCCTGTTCCCGAAGGAAGCCCATGCCCGAGTTGATTTTTCCCGGCCCCGAAGGCCGACTGGAAGGCCGTTATCACCCTCAGCCCGGAAAGCCCGACGCGCCCATCGCCATCGTGCTGCATCCGCATCCGCAATATGGCGGGACGATGAATAACCGCGTTGTCTATAATTTGCATTATGCGTTTTATAACATGGGCTTCACCGTCATGCGGTTCAATTTCCGCGGGGTTGGCCGGTCACAGGGCGAGTTTGATCAGGGCATTGGCGAATTGTCGGACGCCGCCTCGGCGCTGGATTACCTGCAGGCGATGAACCCGAATTCCAAGCATTGCTGGGTGGCCGGGTTCAGTTTTGGCGCCTGGATCGGGATGCAGCTTTTGATGCGCCGGCCAGAGATCACGGGCTTCATCAGCGTGGCCCCTCAGGCCAATGTCTATGATTTCAGCTTTCTGGCGCCGTGCCCGTCCTCTGGGCTGATCGTCAATGGCACCGCCGACCGGGTGGCGCCGCCGAAGGATACGCATACGCTGGTCTCCAAGCTGGGCGAGCAGAAGGGCATCACCGTGACCCACGAGGAAATCGAGGGCGCCGATCACTTCTTCCGCGATGACGAGGCGCATATGAAGCCGATGATCGATCTGGTGCAGACCTATGTGCGCAGGCGACTGACCGAGACCACACGATGAACGGCCAGGCCGGGGCGCTGTTTTCAGCGACCCGGCTTGCGCGACTGATGCCAGCATGACCACCCAGAACGATCAGGACGAGGCGGAAACCGGCAGGCTCGCCCGCGCCATGGCATTTCTGAACGAGGCTGACCGGCTCAAGGCGGTCGATCGGGCGAATGTCCTGTTGGATCTGTCGCGACCCGAGAACAGCGCCGAACACAGCTGGCATGTGGCGCTGTGGGCGCTGGTCTTTGGCGGCTCTGATCGAGCCATCGCAATGCTGTTGCTGCATGATCTGGTCGAAATCGACGCCGGCGATCACCCCATTCACCTTGGCCATGACCCCGACCTCCTTGCCATGACAGAGGCGCGCGCGGCGGAACGGATCATGGGACTGTCTGCGGATGGCCAGGCCCTGCTGGCGCTGTGGTGTGAATTTGACGCGGGCGAGACGCAGGATGCAGCCATCGCCAAGCGTATTGATCACGGGCAGCCCTTGTTTCAGGTGCTGATGGCCGCGGCGCCCTTGCCGGATCATGTGGACATCGCCCGTGCCAACCTGTCGGGCGGCCGTGCGGCCCGGCTGCGCCACGAGTGGCCAGAGCTGATCGATGCGGCCGAGGCGATGCTGGCTCATGAGCCCTTGCCGGGCTCCGATCTTGTGCGGCGCTTGCTTTTCCTCGCCGAGGCGGATCAGCTGAAATCGGTCTATCGCGCCAACCGGCTGATTGACGATTCCCGCGCCGAGAACAGCGCCGAGCATAGCTGGCACCTCGCGCTATACGCGCTGATCCTGGCCGATCAAGCCGGTGCCGGCGTTAATATCGGTCGGGTCATCCGCATGTTGCTGATACATGATCTCGTCGAGATCGACGTCGGTGACGTGCCGCTGCATTCAGCACAGGGTCAGGCCCATGGTTCGGCTGAGATCCAGGCTGCCGAGGCACAGGCGGCGCGGCGGATCTTTGGCATGCTACCGGCAGGGCAGGGCGCTGAATTGCTGGCACTGTGGCAAGAGTTCGAGGCCGCGGAAAGCCCCGATGCGGTGTTTGCCAAGGCGCTCGACCGGGCTCAGCCGGTGATGCAGAATCTGCGTTCTGGCGGCGCGGGATGGGTCGACTATGGGGTCAGCCTTGCTGATATCGAAGCCCGCGTCGGCACCAAGGTCAGCCGCGGCGCGCCCGCGCTGTGGGCGCATCTGCATCACGAGTTGCGCGACCATTTCAACCAGCGCTGATCCGGACCTGGCCCGAATAGGTCAGGACACCAGCGGATGGTCGTTGCGGATGTGCCGGTCAACCAGTCTGTCCACCCGACGGCCTGCCGGGATCAGCCGGGCCGAAGGCGGTGCGTCATCGTTCTCCAAGGCGGGAAAGAGCGCGAGGATCTCATCGACTGCTTGCTGGCCAAGCGCCGCAACCGCCATCTTGCCCAGATAGAGCGATTCGGTCTCGGCCCCGTTCGACAAGACGATTTCGTGGTCAGCGAACATGAGATGGACATAGCTGACTGCTTCGCAGCTATCGTCGATTTCGATGCCCGGCAGCTCTGTCAGCCGTTTTGCCGCAACCAGAATCTCGGCGCAGCCGAACATACGGATCGCGATAGCTGACCTTACCAATACGCGATGCTGGGGTGAGACGATCAGATCGCGGTCAGGCATGCCCTTGCCCAATGCGCCGGCGCTGATGCGGATCGGGCGCCATGCCTCATGGGCCACCAGATCCGACGCCGTTATCCGGCGGATCCCGCACCACTTGATCGGCTGAAAGCCATGATCCCGGGTCCAGATCCGGTCGCCCGGCTGCAAGGTTTCTGCCGCGCGGTCGCCCGCATCCGTGCGAATCAGCGTCCCCGCTGTAAAGCATGGTACGAACCCGGCCACATCATACCGATCAGTATAAACATGTGTATATTGGGTGACGTAGTTACTTTGCCCGGTCGGGAACACGACGCTGACGATGGGATAAGTGGTGACGCCCGCCACTTCGCCGGCTTCGCCGCCCGACAGGGGCGGGGGCATCAGGAACGTATTGCCGCTGGTATCCTGAAACACACGCAGCGTCGTCGTGACGGTATCGGTCGTGCCGTCCGGTTGCAGGCGTGTAATTTCAACGTTGCGGACCCGGATGGTGCTGTCCACCTCCAGGTTGTAGGTTGTGCCATCCAGGGTGTAGCTGACCGTCTCTTGCGCGCCGGGCGCGTTGTTCAGCGCAATGACGCCGTCGCTGTTCGTGTCATTCATGGACACGTCGACGATGGCATCGTGCAGCGGATCTGCTTCGCCGCCATAGCTTCGCCCATTGATCAGCGAATAGGCGCGTTCAGCGTTCTGCGTATTTTCGTTCAGGTCCATATCGGCGAGATCGCCGATGAAAATCATCCGATAAACAGGCATTATGAAAACCAATCAACATTTACTGTGCCAGAACTATGTTTTTAATCTGCGCCTTAAACCGCAATTGCACAACTGTCTAAATCGCTAGAATTTGAGCTGTCGCAGGCGGCCAGGACAGCGCCCGGCCCGAAGGTGCAATTTCTGCATACAATTGCATACAAGCTTTCCATCCTGTCCGTTTCCGGCTATATCGCGCGCAAGCAAATCCCAATCGAAGGAAAGACTCATGTCGAAGATCAAGGTAGAGAACCCGGTCGTCGAGTTGGACGGCGATGAGATGACCCGGATCATCTGGGACTTCATCAAGCAAAAGCTGATCCTGCCCTATCTGGACATCGACCTGAAATATTACGATCTGGGCATCGAAGAGCGCGACAGCACTGATGACCAGATCACCGTCGATGCGGCCGAGGCGATCAAGCAATACGGCGTTGGCGTGAAATGCGCGACCATCACCCCAGACGAGGCCCGCGTCGAGGAATTCGGCCTGAAAAAGATGTGGCGCAGCCCCAATGGCACAATCCGCAACATCCTGGGCGGCGTGATTTTCCGCGAGCCGATCATCTGCAAGAACGTTCCGCGCCTGGTGCCGGGCTGGACCCAGCCCATCGTGGTCGGCCGTCACGCCTTTGGCGACCAGTATCGCGCAACCGATTTCCACTTTCCCGGCAAGGGCACGCTGACCATCAAGTTTGTTGGTGAAGACGGCGAAACGATCGAACACGAGGTCTATCAGTCACCCGGCGCTGGCGTCGCGATGGCCATGTATAACCTGGACGATTCGATCCGCGATTTTGCGCGCGCCAGCCTGAACTATGGTCTGCTGCGCAACTACCCGGTCTATCTGTCGACCAAGAACACGATCATGAAAGTCTATGACGGGCGCTTCAAGGATATCTTCCAGGAAATCTACGACGCCGAGTTCGCGGACGACTTCAAGAAAGCCGGCATCCATTACGAACACCGCCTGATCGACGACATGGTCGCATCGGCGCTGAAATGGTCGGGCGGCTATGTCTGGGCCTGCAAGAACTATGATGGCGACGTGCAGTCGGACATCGTGGCGCAAGGCTTTGGCTCGCTGGGTCTGATGACCTCGCAACTGATGACGCCAGATGGCAAGATCGTGGAGTCCGAGGCCGCGCATGGCACCGTGACCCGCCACTACCGCGAGCATCAGAAGGGCAACGCGACATCGACCAACTCTATCGCGTCGATCTTTGCCTGGACCGGCGGCCTCAAGCATCGTGCCAAACTGGACGGCAATGACAAGCTGATGGAATTTGCCGAGACGCTGGAAAAGGTCACCGTGCAGGCCGTGGAAGATGGCTTCATGACCAAGGACCTGGCGCTGCTGGTCGGGCCGGAACAGAAATGGCTGACCACGATGGGCTATCTGGAAAAGGTCGACGAATATCTGAACAAGGCGCTGAACTAACGCGTCGCGGAAGACAGGAAAGGCCGGGCGGTGACGCCCGGCCTTTTTCTTTGCTGAAATGCCGGCGCGATCAGTTCAGTTCAGCGACCGCATCGGCCAGCGTGCCTGTACTTTCCTGTGCCCAGTTGATCACGTCGTCCGGGACGTCTGTGACACCTTCATCGATGCGCGCCACGGCCTGAATTTCCAGAAGCCCCAGGCCAACCTCTGCCATGCAGGTGTTCGCTGCGAGGGTTTCCACCTTCACTGCGTGAAGGCAGCGCATGTCGAGCCCGTCCGGGGTGGTCGTGTCGGTTTTCTGAATGCTGCCAAGAATATTCGCTAGCTCGCCTTCATGAAACTCCGCCAGGTCCTGCAGCGGGCCTCCTTCGCCGGTGTAGATCACGATCTGCGTCGGGGTGTCCTCTGCGTCGCGATACATCGCTTTATAGGTGGTGTCCGGGCCGCTGACGCTGATGGTCTTCAGGCTGCGGTCGCCAAGTTCCTTCGGCAGGGCCTTTGCGAAGGGGGTGTCCTGCGGACGCACGTCTGCGCCCGACATATCCAGGGCCGGTATGTCGGCAGGGAACAGGGGTGCGTCGCCTTCTGCAGCCCCGGCCGATTCGGGCGCCTCGTGGATGCTGTCAACGAAAACGCCGGCCAGTTTCTGATCGCGTTCGACGATGTCGGCAGGCAATGCGTCGGCGTCGGGGTCAACCACCGCGCCCATCTGCAAACGGGCGGCGCGACCCCTGATTTCCGCCAGACAGACAGTATAGCCAAGTTCACCTTTGCGGCGGGTAAAGCAATCCATGGGCTCGCCCTGGGGGCTTTGGGTTTCGCTGGTGTTAACCGGTATTTCGCTGCCATCGCTGTAACGCTGCACATCGCGCAGAAGTACCGCGTCTATGCCGTCTTCTGGCAAGGGAAAAAGGCGGATCTGAACGTTGCGGGTGTTATCGTCGTTTCCGTATTCCGCAAAAACCGATCCCTTAGCCGGGTTCGTTTCCAGCTTTGATTGCGAAAGATCCTCAATCTGGCGCGGAAATCCGGAGGCGAAGGCATTCGTGAAAATGCCTTCAACTTTATTCGGGGGACCGGATTGCGCGGCCAGTGCTGTGGCCGAAAGCATCAATAGGGCTGCGCTGGTGATGGGAAAGCGATACATAAAAAGAACCTTTTTGTGACGTGCATATCGAACCAACGACGTCAGAAGGTCTCGGGTTTCAAGGTCGGTCCGGTCACAAGGGGGACCGCCAAAATCGGCGGATTTCTGCCGGTTGCCCCTGTCAGGAAAGCCAGATCGTCGGAAACGAGGGCGCTGAGTTTGCTATCTCGATTGCAATTTTCGCGCTGCATATGGTGAACTCATGAACCTGACGCCGCTCTGTCATTCAGGGCGCTTCGATGGTTCTGGCCCCCAGGGAACCTGTCGGGGCGTCCGTTGCAATTGCTGACTGCCGGCGCGCCGCGACGATTGGCACGAATGCAGGTGTCGCGATGCAGGACGCGCGTCTGATGGCTTTCCAGCACCGCCGCTTCGCGCTATCAGGCCGGTGTCACACTTAATGGAGCCGCCGATGAAAGCCGCCGTCATCACCTTTCCCGGATCGAATTGCGATCGTGATCTGGCCGTTGCGCTTGAACAGGCCGGGGCGCAGGTGGCCCGTGTGTGGCACAAGGATCAAAGCCTGCCTGACGGGACCGATCTGGTCGCGGTGCCGGGCGGCTTTTCCTATGGCGATTATCTGCGCTGCGGGGCCATCGCCTCGCATTCCCCGATTGCCGCCGCATTGCGCGAACATGCGGCGCGCGGCGGCTATGTTCTGGGCATCTGCAACGGCTTTCAGGTGCTGACCGAATTGCGCCTGCTGCCCGGCGCATTGATGCGCAATGCGGGGCTGGCCTATGTCTGCAAGCCCGTCGCCCTGCAGGTCGTCCGTGCCGATAGCAGCTTTACCCAGGGCTACACTCAGGGACAGCAGATCACCCTGCCGGTGGCCCATCATGACGGCAATTACCAGATCGACGCCGAAGGCCTGGCGCAGTTGCAGGGCGAGGACCGGATCGCCTTTCGCTATGCTGCCGGCGTGAACGGCTCGGTAGACGATATCGCGGGCGTCCTTTCGGCAAATCGTCGTGTGCTGGGAATGATGCCGCATCCCGAACGCGCGACCGATCCGGCCCTTGGTGGACGTGATGGCGCGGCGATGTTCAGCGCGCTGGCCGACAGGCTGGTTACGGCCTGACTTGAGCGCAGGGCAAACTGGCCTTAGATTGCCTCGATGCAAGGCAATTTGAGGGATACGCCGATTGGCAAGGGAATCTGACCCGGACGACCTGCCCCAAGGGGAGGCAGGCTCGCGCTTGCGCAACCCATGGTGGCTGCGTGCGGCGATTGCCCTGATCCTGATCACGGCAGCGGCGGTGATCTGGGTGACCAATGCCTGGCTGACCGAACGCTTTTCCGAAACCACGCGGGTGCGCCAGGAACTGCGCTCGGCCCTGTATATCGGCAATCTGCGCTCGGAATTGCAGCGCACGGCTGTGGTGCCGCTGCTGCTGGCGCGCGATCCCGCGCTGATCGGGTCGCTCAACGGGAATGATTACTCGACCACCTCGGCCCGCCTGATTGCCGCGCAAAAGGACATCAATGTCGCCTCGATCCGGCTGCTGGATGCGTCGGGACGTGTCGTGGGCGCGACCGACAGGCTGATGATCGGCAGCAACGAGGTCATGCGCCCCTATTTTGTCGAGGCAATGCGATCGCGCGATACGGTTTTCTCGGTCAGCCAGAATGCGGCTGGGGCCAATGAGTTCGTCTATTCGCGGGCTGTCGTGGCCGATGGCAAGGCCTTGGGTGTGATCGCTGTCGCGGCGGACCTGCTGCGCCTGGAACGATCATGGGCCAGTATCTCTGATGCGGTGGCCGTGCTGGACAGTAGCGGCACGATCATCCTGACGACAGAATCGCGCTGGCGCGGACTGACATTGCCCGAGGCGCTGCAGGTTCGTTCGGCCCCTTCGGCCATCGAGCGGGCCTATCAGGTCACGGCTGACTGGACCAATATGCCGCCCGATGCCTATGTCGGCGGCCGCGCGGTGATGCAGACCGAGTCGCGGGTCCCGTTCCGGGGGTGGCGGATGGTATCCTTCGCGACCTACGATTCCATCCGAGAGCGGGTGAATGCGGTGCTGGCGACCGAAATCATGGGATTCGCCATCCTGCTGGCCGCGACATTCTACATCCTTTCGCGCCGCGAGCGGTTCAAATCGGCGGCGGTCATGCGGGAATCGGCTGATTTGCGGGCGTTGAACAGCCGCCTGAAGGCTGAAATATCCGAAAGGGTCCGCGTGCAGCGCGAATTGCGGGTCGCCGAACAGACGATGCAGCAAAGCTCGAAATTGGCGGCACTGGGCGAGATGTCGGCAGGCGTCAGTCACGAATTGAACCAGCCGCTGGCAGCGATGAAAACCTATCTGGCCGGTGCGCGCCTGTTGCTGCAGCGCGGGCGCAGCGAAGAGGCAATGTCCAGTTTTCAGCGGATCGACGACCTGGTTGACCGGATGGGCGCCATCACGCGGCAGCTCAAAAGCTATGCCCGCAAGGGCGGCGAGGCGGTCGAGCCGGTGGATCTGCGCGCAAGTGTGTCAGCCGCACTGACCATGATGGAGCCGCAACTGCGCGGCAGCACGATCCGTGTCAGCAACAATATTCCGCGCGAAAAGATCATGGTTCTGGCCGACCGTGTCCGGTTGGAGCAGGTCATTATCAACCTGCTGCGCAACGCCGTCGATGCGGTGAAATCGCAGCGAGATCCGATGATCGATCTGACCGTCAGCGCGGGCTCTCGCGCGCATGTGTCCGTTCGCGATAACGGACCGGGTGTTGCTGATCTTGAAAAACTGTTTGAACCTTTCTGGACGACCAAGAAACCGGGCGAGGGCACCGGGCTTGGTCTTGCGATTTCTTCTGGTATCGTTTCCGATTTCGGGGGGCGTCTGACAGCACATAACGAAGCCGGTGGCGGCGCGGTCTTTGAGGTCGAATTGCCGCTTTTTGAACCCGGAACACGGCAGAGCAAGTCCGATCCAACGGACGGAACCAATCTGGCTGCCGAATGACACAAGCGATGCGAGGATAGCCATATGGCAACGAAACTGAAAATCGCGATCGTCGATGACGAGCCCGATATGCGCGAATCGATCAGCCAGTGGCTGGTGCTGTCTGGCTTCCAGACGGAAACCTTTGCCAGTGCCGAGGATGCGCTCAAGGTGATCGGGCCTGACTGGCCGGGCGTCGTGGTGACGGATATTCGGATGCCGGGCATGGATGGCATGGCGTTCCTGAAACGGCTGATGGGCATCGATTCGGGGCTGCCGGTCATCATGATCACGGGGCACGGGGATGTGCCAATGGCGGTCGAGGCGATGCGGATCGGCGCCATGGATTTCATGGAAAAGCCCTTCAACCCCGACCGCATGAGCGAACTGGCCAAAAAGGCGACGCAGTCGCGGCGCATGACGCTGGACAACCGTGCCCTGCGTCGGGATCTGTCCGAAGGGCAGCAGGTCATGTCCAAGCTGATCGGGACAAGCCCGGTGATGGAACGCCTGCGCGAGGATATTCTGGATCTGGGTCAGGCCGATGGCCACGTGCTGATCGACGGCGAGACCGGCACCGGCAAGACGCTGGTCGCCCACGCGCTGCATGCCGTCGGTCCGCGCGCGTCGAAGAAGTTCGTGCCGGTCTCTTGCGCGGCTTATAACGACGAGGCGCTGGCCGTTCGGCTGTTCGGCCCGATGGAAACCGGTGTCCCGGCCGTCGAAGAGGCTCGCGGCGGCACGCTGTGCCTTGAGGATATCGAGGCCCTGTCCGATCCGCTGCAGGCCCGTCTGCTGGCCTTTATCAGCGATCAGGGCAGCCCGGCCGAGACCCGCATCATCGCCATCTCGAACGCACGCGGCGAGGGTCGCAAGGCCGAGGATTCGCTGCGCCCCGATCTGTTCTACAGGTTGTCGGCGCTCAAGATCACCCTGCCGCCGCTGCGCGCGCGTGGCGAGGATATCCTGTCGCTGTTCACGCGCATGACCGAGCAGTTCTCAGAGGAATATGGCTGTGAGCCGCCACAGGTCAACGCGCAAGAGGCCGCCCAGCTGCTGCAGGCGCCATGGCCCGGCAATATCCGCCAGCTGATCAATGTGGCCGAGCGTGCCGTCTTGCAGAACCGGCGCGGTTCTGGGTCCATTGCGTCGCTGCTGATGGCCGATGGCGATGATAACCAGCAGGCCACGACGACCGAGGGCAAGCCGCTCAAGGAATATGTCGAGAGCTTCGAGAAAATGTTGATCGACAACACCATGCGTCGTCACAAGGGTTCCATTGCCGCGGTGATGGAGGAACTGTGCCTTCCACGCCGGACGCTGAACGAAAAGATGGCGAAATACGGGCTGCAACGGGGCGACTACCTCTAGGCGTCATCACCGATGCAGAACAAAGAAAAACGGCGGCCCTGGGGCCGCCGTTTCTTGTTGTGGGGGGGAAGGTCGGATCAGGCAAAGAGGAATTCGTCGCCCGACAAGGTAAGATCGTAGGTCGCTTCTGACCAGGCAGCCAGGTCGATATCAGCCGGCAATTCGCCACCGTCGCGTTCGAGGACGCCGAACAGGCCATCGCTCAGCGTGTCGGGCAGTTCACCGTTTTCGTCGAACCAGATAGCGAAGTTTTCGCTGTTGCCATCGCAATCGGTGACGATGACGCTTTTCAGGAAGTTGGCGCCGGGGACGTTCGGGTCAAGCGCGGCCACTGCTTCATTCAGTTCTGCAATATATGCATCAGGGTCTTCGCCCATCTCGGCGGGAACCGAGACGGTCACGACGTAGAAGGGGTCGCCATTGGTATCGCCGGGCCAACTGATGTCGTCGCCGTCAATGACCGGTGGAATATAATAGGCAAGCGTCACCTCGGTGATCTGGCTGTCCTGCATTGCGATCTTGCCGTCAACATTTTCGCCGTCGATCGGGCGATCGCACAGGTCCTCGGGCTCTGCCGGCGCGGTATAGGTGCCGGTATTGGCCATTTGCACGTTGGTCTTGCACCAGCCGTTGCCGGCCCAGCTGTTAAAGCCCAACTCGGCACCATCCAGATCGGACAAGCTGTCAATGCCCAGCTTGCTCATCGAGACAACCAGTTGGTCCCCGGTATTGTTGCCGTCATAGCCCCAGATAGAGCCGATGGTGGCGGTGAAATCAAAGCCATCCATACGGTCGCCATCGCTGTCGCGTCCGACCATCCAGTCAAGGACGTTGGCTGCATGATGCCGGCCGCCGTCATTGTTGATGTCCAGATAAAAGCCCGTCAGGTCGATTTTGCCGCCCGATGCGTCATAATCGAAGACAACATTGCCCTTGCCATCCAACGTTGCAACGACGTCGACGGTGGTCGCGCCCTTGCTCATGGTCCAGGTCACCTGCCCGGTTGCTGGCGTGGTAATATCCGTCACACTATTATCGCCGGTGTGATCTTTACCATTAGCGCCGTGATCGCGCCCGTCGCGGTCATTGCTGTGATTGTTACGATGGTCGTCGCGGTCATGGTCGCGGCGGTTTGAGTGCTTGTTGCCGTGCCTGAATCTACTCATTAAAATTCTCACTACTAGATGTGACGCTTTACAAAAGCAGGATTAATAGGCAGAAAACCGCCAATCAACCTATTCAAAAGGATAGGCATAAAATGCGATCAACACATTGATTTTATTTAATTTTATATCAGGGCCTCGCATGGGCTCTCGTTTTTAACACGTTAGGGTTGAGTGGAGTCGCCAATTGCGTGCGGTGCAAGAAAACGCTTCGGCGGAAGTTCGCCCCCGGCTGAAATTTCTCTGGTGAGCGAATGATCCGACCCAGTCACGCAGCGTGCGCAGGCACTTGCGATTAGGCGCTGCGGGGCGTAATTCGCTGCCAAACCGAAAGGTCGTGAGCATGAGTGATACACCCCGGAAAGACGTCCATCCCCGGACCGCTGCAGTCCATGCGGGCACGCGCCGCAGCCAATATGGCGAGATGGCCGAAGCAATTTTCCTGACGCAGGGCTTCGTCTACGACAGTGCCGAACAGGCCGAGGCGCGCTTTGTCGAGGCCGGCCCCGACGAATTCATCTATGCCCGCTACGGCAACCCGACCAGCCGCATGTTCGAGGAACGGATGGCCGCGCTGGAGGGTGCCGAGGACGCCTTTGCCACGGCCAGCGGCATGGCGGCTGTGAATGCGGCGCTGTTCTCGATCTGCGCGCCGGGTGATCATGTCGTGGCGGCCCGTGCGCTGTTCGGGTCCTGCCTATACGTGTTGGAGCTATTGGCGAAGTTCGGGGTCGAGGTCAGCTATGTCGATGGCACCGATCTGGACCAGTGGCGCACGGCGATCAGGCCCGATACCAAGGCTGTGTTCTACGAATCCATGTCGAACCCGACGCTCGAGGTGATCGACATGCAGGCGGTCTCTGATCTGGCGCATGCCGCCGGCGCGATCGTGGTGGTCGACAACGTCTTTACTACGCCGGTCTTTTCGCGCGCCGTCGCGTTGGGCGCCGATGTGGTTGTCTATTCCGCGACCAAGCATATCGACGGCGGCGGGCGCGCCCTTGCCGGTGTGATCTGCGGCACCCGCGACTATATTCGCAAGGTCGCCGAGCCCTATCTGAAACATACCGGCGGCGCGATCAGCCCGTTTCACAGCTGGGTCATGCTGAACGGCCTGACGACGATGGATCTGCGGGTCCGGGCACAGGCCGACAGCGCGCTGGCAATTGCAGCGGCGATGCAGGGCCATCCGGACCTGAGCCAGGTCATCTATCCGGGCCTTGCCGACCATCCTCAGCACGATCTGGCCATGGCGCAGATGGGCTCGGGCGGCACGATGATCGCATTGGAGTTGCGCGGCGGAAAACAGGCCGCCTTCAACGCGCTGAACCGCCTGCAATTGATCCGCATTTCCAACAATCTGGGCGATGCCAAGTCGATCATCACGCACCCGGCGACGACGACCCATCAGCGCCTGTCCGAGGAAGAGCGCGAGAGGCTGGGCATCACTCCCGGCCTGTTGCGCCTGTCAATCGGGCTGGAAGGCGCAGATGATCTGATCGCTGATTTGCGTCAGGCGCTTGGAAACTAGGGTTTTTCGCAGCCAAACCGGGCGATCACGGCGCTGACCAACGGTCGCGGGGACGTCCAGCCCGTCTTGCGCCTGTGCCCTCGGCTGTTCATCGCTTGCCACCGGCGCCACCCTGTCCCAAGCTTTTCCCGAATGGCGAAAGCAGTTTGGGGGCAAAATTCTGGCCCGGGGCTTTGGATTTTACATAAAAGTCCCTATATGCTGCCGGCACCCGCTGGAGGATTGCTGATGACCGAGAACCGCCCGATGATTCCGGCCTACCCGGCGCTTGCGCGCGATTATGACGCCGATTTCAAGGTCGATGTCGATTACAAGGCCGGTCTGCCCGATCTGCAGAACGGCCCTGCCAGCCTGATCGTGGGCGCGCACAAGCCGATCCAGCATGTGGGGATCTCGAACTTTCGCCTGCCGATCCGCTATGAGCGTCGTGATGGCGGTGATATGACGCTGGAAACCAGCGTCACCGGCACAGTCAGCCTCGAGGCCGACCGCAAGGGCATCAACATGTCGCGGATCATGCGGTCCTTTTATGAGCATGCTGAAAAGCAGTTCAGTCTCAAGGTGCTGGAAGCTGCGCTGAATGACTATCAGACCGATCTGGATGCGCTGGATGCGCGTATCCTCATGCGCCTGTCCTATCCTGTGCGCGTGGACAGCCTGCGGTCTGGCCTGTCCGGCTGGCAGTACTATGACATTGCGCTTGAGGTCGCGGAGCAGGCCGGTCAGCGGCTGCGGATTGTTCATTTCGACTATGTCTATTCCTCCACCTGCCCGTGTTCACTGGAACTGTCCGAACATGCGCGCGAGGATCGTGGCCGGCTGGCGACGCCGCATTCGCAGCGCTCCATCGCGCGGATTTCGGTGGTGATGAAGGGGCCGGAAAAGATCTGGTTCGAGGATATCGTCGATCTTTGCCGCCGCGCTGTGCCGACCGAGACGCAGGTCATGGTCAAGCGTGAGGACGAACAGGCCTTTGCCGAGTTGAACGCCTCGAACCCGATTTTCGTCGAGGACGCGGTACGCGCCTTTGCCCAGCAGCTGATGACCGACGATCGCTTTGGCGATTTTCGGATCGTGGCCAGCCATCAGGAATCGTTGCATTCCCATGACGCCGTCAGCGTGCTGACCGATGGCCCGACCTTTGCGCAGCATTCGCTTGATCCGTCGCTCTTTGCCGAACTGCGCGTGTAAAGTTTTGCTGCTCGGTTGCTGCGCCGTCGGCGCGGCGACCTATTTCTGTGGGCGTGCGGAACATTTGGCGAACACGTCCTTCCCAAGAACGCCGTTCGACGCTATGTTGCCGCAATGAGCCAGTTTGACGACACCGATGCCTTCGAGGCGGCTGTTCCGCTGTCGCAGCGTGCGATGGCCGCGCGGCCCACGCCTTATCTGGACGGCCTGAACATCGCGCAACGCGAGGCGGTCGAGGCGCTGGACGGCCCGGTACTGATGCTGGCGGGCGCGGGCACCGGCAAGACCCGCGCGCTGACCACCCGGATCGTGCATCTGCTGATGCTGGGCAAGGCCCGGCCCGGTCAGATTCTGGCGGTGACCTTTACCAACAAGGCCGCGCGCGAGATGAAGAATCGCATCGGTCGGTTGCTGGGCGAGGCGGTCGAGGGCATGCCTTGGCTGGGCACGTTCCATTCGATCAGCGTCAAGATCCTGCGCCGTCATGCCGAGTTGATCGGCGATGGCGATCTGCATCTGAAGCCCAGCTTTACGATTTTGGACACCGACGATCAGCTACGGCTGATGAAGCAACTGATCGCGGCTGAAAATCTGGATGAAAAACGCTGGCCCGCGCGGCAGTTGGCGGGGCTGATTGACAGCTGGAAGAACCGCTGCATCACCCCTGCCAAGCTGCCCAAGGGCGAAAGTCGGGCCTTCGATGGCATGGGCGGGCAGCTTTATGCGGCCTATCAGCGCCGGCTGCTTGAACTGAACGCGGTCGATTTCGGTGATCTTCTGATGCATTGCGTGACACTGTTTCAGGCGCATCCCGATGTGCTGAAAGGGTGGCAGGATCGGTTCCGCTATATTCTGGTGGACGAGTATCAGGATACCAACGTCGCGCAGTATATGTGGCTGCGATTGCTGGCGCAGGCGCATCAGAATATCTGCTGTGTGGGCGACGATGATCAGTCGATCTATGGCTGGCGGGGGGCAGAGGTCGGCAACATCCTGCGCTTTGAAAAGGATTTCCCTGGCGCGCGGGTGATTCGGCTGGAACAGAATTACCGCTCGACCCCGAATATTCTGGCGGCTGCCTCGGGCCTGATCGCCGAGAATGCGGGTCGGCTGGGCAAGACATTATGGACCGATGCCGAGGACCCGGGCGAAAAGGTTCGGCTGATCGGCCATTGGGACAGCGAGGCCGAGGCGCGCTGGATCGGCGAAGAGATCGAGGCATTTCAGGGCGGACATCGACACGCGGTGGGCAAGGTCAGCCTGAATGACATCGCTATCCTCGTGCGGGCCTCGCATCAGATGCGCGCCTTCGAGGATCGGTTCATGACCATCGGGCTGCCTTACCGCGTCATCGGCGGCCCGCGCTTTTATGAGCGTCAGGAAATCCGCGATGCGATGGCCTATTTCCGGCTGGTGGTCAGCCCCGCTGATGATCTGGCGTTCGAGCGGATCGTAAACACACCCAAGCGCGGCCTCGGCGACAAGGCGGTGCAGACGATCCAGACCGTCGCGCGGCAAAACGGCGTCGGGCTGCTGGAAGGCGCGCGGATCGTCGTCGAAGAGGGGCATCTGGGCGGCAGAGGTTTGGCGAACCTGCGCGAGTTCGTGCAGGGCGTCGGGCGCTGGCACGGCGAGGCGCTGGACAGCCAGTCCAGCCATATCGAACTGGCCGAACGTATCCTGGACGAATCCGGCTATACGACCATGTGGCAGAACGAAAAGACGCCGGATGCGCCGGGCCGGCTCGACAACCTCAAGGAACTGGTCAAGGCGCTGGAAGAATTCGAAAATCTGCAGGGCTTTCTGGAACATGTCGCGTTGGTCATGGACCGCGATGACGGCGATGCCGGCGAAGAGGTCAGCATCATGACCCTGCACGCGGCCAAGGGGCTGGAATTCCCGATTGTCTTTCTGCCTGGCTGGGAGGACGGTCTGTTCCCCAGCCAACGATCCATGGATGAAAGCGGCCAGCGCGGGCTGGAGGAGGAACGCCGGCTGGCCTATGTCGGCATCACCCGGGCCGAGAGGCTGGCAACGATCAGCTTTGCCGGCAACCGGCGGCTCTACGGCCAATGGCAAAGCTCGATGCCGTCGCGCTTTGTCGATGAATTGCCCGGCGATCATGTCGAGGTGCTGACCCCGCCGGGCCTCTATGGTGGCGGCTATGGCGCGGCGATGGCCTTTGCAGGCGCGAATGCGGGCACGGATATGCATGATCGCGCCGCCAAGGCCGATGTCTACAACTCGCCCGGATGGAAACGCATGCAGGCCAGCGCGGCCGGGCGGAAACCGCCGGTGCACAAGGTGCCCGTGGTGATTGACGCGGACCCTGCGGCTGCTTTTTCTGTTGGTGATCGGGTCTTTCACCAGAAGTTCGGCAATGGCACGGTCATGGGCATCGCCGAGGACACGGTGACGGTGCAGTTCCCGACCGGCTTCAAGACGATCAAGGCCGCCTATTTGCAGCCGGCGGGCAGTGCCGCCGGCGACGACGTGCCATTCTAGATCATGATGCGCAAAACCGCGTTGCCGGAACCCGTCTCGGTCGTGTCAGCGGCCAAGCGCCCGCGATATCGCCCCTTCCAGTCGCCGGGTCTCGCGCTCTAGCCCCCAGGGCGGATTGATCACGAACATCCCCGAGCCGATCATATTGTGATCTGCCCGCAGCGGCGGAAATCTGATTTCAGAACGCAGCACATCGCGGTGGTCGGCCGATAGCTGTTCCAGCATCGGCAGGTGCCGCTCGTCGCTGAGGATCGGATACCACAGCGCGATGCTGCCGACGTTCCATTTCCGAGCGATCTGCGCGATCTTGCGCGGTATCTCGTCATATTCCGTTTTCACCTCATAGCTGGGATCAATCAGCATGAGGCCGCGCCTCGGGGTGGGCGGGCACAGTGAATGCGCCACGGTAAACCCGTCACGGCGGTGGATCGTGGCAGAGCCCGCAACCCAGGACAGTGCCGCATGCTCGGCCGGGTGCAATTCGGCCAGATGAACGCTGTCTTTTGGCCGCAGGAAATAGGAGGCAATCAGCGGCGAGCCGGGATAGCTGTTTTTGCCATGGGACGACCGGACCGAGGCCAGCGCCGCCAGCAGGGGGTGGCCGCCCTGCAACCAGCCCTCGCTCTCGGCGCGGCGAATGCCTGCGGCGGCCTCGCCGGTTTTCAGCGATTCGGGGCTGTCCAGGCGGTACAGCCCACGCCCGGCATGGGTCTCGATATAGGTCATCGCCTTGTCCTTGCGGACCATATAGTCCAGCGCGACCGCCAGCATCGAATGCTTATGCAGATCGGCAAGGTTTCCGGCGTGATAGGCGTGCTGATAGCTAAGCATGACTTGGCACTATCGCGACTGCCCTGAAAAAGTAAAGCGGCGACGCCCAGGGAGGAGGAGGGCGTCGCCGCGTCACCGCAGACCCAGGGAGGAGGACGGGCCGCGTATGGGGTGCGGTGATGCCCAGGGAGGAGGAAGGGGCGGTCACCGCGTAACGAGGGGCTGTCCAGGGAGGAGGAGGGACAGCCGGTCCCCGTATTCTTTCAGCGGCAGCCCTCAGGGAGGAGGAGGAGGGCTGCCGCCGCAACAAGATCACCCTCAGGGAGGAGGAGGAAGGCGATCCTGCTATCTGTCGGCGACACCCTCAGGGAGGAGGAGGAGGAGAGGGTGCCGCCTAAACCCTTGCCCCAGGGAGGAGGAGGGGGCCAGGGATTGAAATTCCTTTACTTCGCGGTGCCGTAAGCCGCTTCCAGAGCAATGCGACGAATCATCGAGCGATGAATGCCCAGATCTGACAGGTCGCGCTCGGTCAGCGAGTTCAGTTCGCGGATGGTCTGGCGGTAGACGGCGTTGCGTGCGCGATTTTCCTGCATGCCGGCAATCATCGCGCTCAGTTTGGCGCGGATGCCGTGCGCTGCGTGGGCGCCGCCGTGGATATGTTCAATTGCAGCCATTTGCGTATTCCTTGCGTCTGCTCATCTCATCTGCGCCTTGTCCCGTTCGATCGTCTGTCCGGGTGACGCTTTCTTCGAGTACAAAGATGGCGCTAATGCTGCAGGTGCACAATGACCGAGTGTGAAATTCTGCCATGCAGAAAGCGCATAACTGTTGCTGACCCAATTTTCATGACATGCTGAAAACAAGAGCAAAAAACTTAACAAAAAGTTTACATCATTCACGTTTTGGTTGTAGTTCAGCCAAGTGGCGCAGCGTTTCTTGGGTCAGATCTGCGACATTAGGACGCGCTTGTTGCTCAATGGATACGGTTCCATCATTTTGACGCAGATTCGGCGTGAGGGTTAAGAAATGAGCATCGACGATCAAGTTGCCTTAGGGTCAATTTCCCAGATCGCGATTCCGGGCGGTGGCACGCTTGGGCAGGCAGATCTGATCCGCGCATTTTCGGTCGAAGATACGACGGTCCGATTCGTCCTTGAACTGAAGGATGCGGAACAGGCGCGCGCGTTCGAGCCGGTCGAAGCCGAAGCACGGCGCATCCTGCTGGCGCTGCCCGGGGTGGAACAGGTCTCGATCGTGCGCACGGCGCAGTCAGGCGGTGGCGCACGGGGCGGCGATCAGCCGCCGCAGATGAAGCTGGGCCGTCATCCCAAGCCGCAAGCCGGACCGCAGCAGATCCCCGGCGTTTCGCGGATCATCGCCATTGGCTCTGGCAAGGGCGGGGTGGGGAAATCCACCGTCACCTCTAATCTTGCCGTCGCGATGGCGCGTGCCGGGCGGCGCGTGGGCATTCTGGACGCGGATATTCACGGCCCCAGCCAGCCGCGCATGATGGGCGCAAGCGGTCGTCCGGCCAGCCCTGACGGACAGCGCATCGAACCCTTGCAGGCTCATGGCGTGACGCTGATGTCCATCGGCTTCATGCTGAATGAGGGCGAGGCGGTGGTCTGGCGTGGCCCGATGCTGATGGGCGCCATGCAGCAGATGCTACAGCAGGTGAATTGGGGTGAACTGGATATTCTGCTGATCGACCTGCCGCCGGGCACGGGCGATGTGCAACTGTCACTGTGCCAGAAGGCGGCAGTGACCGGTGCGCTTATCGTCTCGACCCCGCAGGATGTCGCGCTGCTGGATGCGCGACGTGCCATCGACATGTTCGGCAAGCTGAAAACCCCGGTGCTGGGCCTGATTGAGAACATGTCGACCTATATCTGTCCGAATTGCGGACACGAGGCGCATCCGTTCGGCCATGGCGGCGTCGCAACCGAAGCCAAGGCGCTGGATCTGCCGTTTCTGGGCGAAATCCCTCTGGAACTGGAGGTTCGCCTGGGTGGTGATGCCGGCCAGCCCGTCGCCCTGGGCGATGGCGCGGTTTCTCAGGCCTATGCGAGGTTGGCGGACAGGCTGATCAAGGGCGGCATGGCTTAGCCGTCACCATCAACTGTTGTCGGTCTGGCCGTTTTGTTCCAGCACCCGCTGCCGTGCGAATGCGGAATCGCGATCGTTGACGCCCAGCAGGCCCGCGACCAGACGGATGACGCTTTCTTCATCCATGGCGCGATCATCGTCGGAATAGGCCACCTCCCACATCGCGGCGATGACGCTGAACCGATCCTCCAGCGCGATGCGATCCTTGATGATGCGGGTAAAGCGGACGGTGTCGGGCGCCTCTGCCTCGATCATCTCGGCGGCTGCGCGCAGTTCTGCTGCCTCTTGCTGGCTCAGGCCGCGGCGACGCGCCAGAACCTGATCGATACGGCGCATCTCGATCTTGGCATACCGATCATCAGCGCGTGCCACACGAACCAGCAGCGCCGCCAAGGCCATTTCGGCGTCATTGGCATCGATATCGCCCGGTGCGGGCTCGTCGGCGAAAAGCCGTGTCAGCAGACTGCGGAACATAGCGGGATCATACCATTTCCTATATCTGAGACAAGCAGTTATCGCGGCTCATCATAGCCTTCAACGATCGCCAGATCGCCGGTGCATACAGGAAGTCGCAGGGCCAGTGCGGCCTGATATTCGGCGCTGTGATAACAGTCTTGCGCGGCTTGATAGCTGGGAAACTCGACGACCACGCTGCGCGAACGGGCCTCGCCCTCGGTCACCTGTTGCGGGCCGCCGCGAACGAGGAAACGTCCTTCATGTTTCTCGAAGGCCACGGCATTGGCCTGACGATAGGCCTCGTAGGCATCGGCATTGTCGATCGTCATATGTGCGATCCAGTAGCCTTTGGTCATTTGCTTACCTCCTCTGGAATGGCGATCCGCCCCTCTGCAATCGGCACCGCCGTGCCACTGATGCGAATCTCGGTCAGGGCACCGCCGCTGGTCACCGCGGTCAGGCCGATCTGTGATGGACGGCCCATCTCGATGCCTTGCCGCAGCGCGATTGTGTTTTCGCCCTCGACCAACTCGCCCGCGGCCAGCAACTGCGCCGCCAGCAATGCGCTGGCAGAGCCTGTGGCCGGGTCTTCGGGAATGCCCGCCGATGGCGATAACATCCGCGCACGATAGCCATCCGTGTCGCGCGTATACAGATAGGCGCTGTCGACCTGCGCTGCCTCCATCAACCGCGACCAATGCGGCTCGATCGGGCGGGCCCGCGCCAGATCATCCAGCGAGGCCAGCGGCAGATACAGAAAGGCCGGCCCGCCCTGCCAAATGCCGACGCTGTGGTTGTCGAACCCAAGCGCGGCAACGGGCAGATCCAGCGCGCCGGCGATCAGGTCGGGCTCGGCATGTCCCGGATGCGCGACCGGCAGCTTGGGCGCGACGAACTGGGCAACGCCGCCCTTAATGGTGACGGGAACAAGTCCGGCCTCTTCCTCCAGCATGATCTGCATGTCCCTGCCCGATGCCAGATGCAGGGCGCAGCCGATTGTGGGATGACCGGCAAAGGGGATCTCGGCGGTTGGGAAAAAGATGCGGACCCGCGCGGTATGGGCCGGATCGCGTGGCGGCATGACAAAGATCGTCTCGGACAGGTTGAACTGGCGCGCGATGGTTTGCATCTGCGCGGTGCTCAGCGCGCCGGCATCCATCACGATCGCCAGCGGATTGCCGGTAAAGGGCCGGTCCGTGAAGACGTCGCAGATGTAAAAGTCCAGCATCGTTTCAGGTCCTGGCAACAGCGGCGACCATAATGCTGATCGCCGCCATTTGCACAAGGTGCAGCCATGCCTGGCGGTTGTCGCGCCTAGTATTTCTGCGGGACATAAAGGTCGCGTGGCAGCACATCGCGTTCGTAGTCGGGATTGAACACCCGGTTCGGCAACTCGATTTCCTCATGCGGAACCTCGGTATAGGGCATCAGCCCGAGCAGGTGGTTCATACAGTTCAGCCGGGCGCGTTTCTTGTCATTGCCAGGCACGATATACCACGGCGCCTCGGGGATGTTGGTGCGTTCGAACATCTCTTCCTTGGCCTTGGTATAGCTTTCCCATCTGACGCGACTTTGCAGGTCCATCGGTGACAGCTTCCACTGCTTCAGCGGATCGTGGATGCGGATAAGAAATCGCATCTGCTGTTCCTCATCCGTGACCGAGAACCAGTATTTCACCAGCCGGATACCCGACCGCACCAGCATCCGTTCGAATTCGGGAACGTCCTGAAAGAACTGCTCGACCTGATCCTCGGTGGCAAATCCCATCACCCGTTCGACGCCGGCGCGGTTATACCAGCTGCGGTCGAACAGCACGATTTCACCGCCTGCGGGCAGATGCGGCACATAGCGCTGGAAATACCACTGCGTTTTTTCCCGGTCCGAGGGCGCGGGCAGGGCGACGACGCGCGCGACACGCGGGTTCAGGCGCTGCGTGATCCGCTTGATCGCGCCACCCTTGCCGGCGGAATCGCGGCCCTCGAACAGAACGACGATCTTCTCGCCGTAATGGCTGGCCCAGTCCTGCAGCTTGATCAGTTCTGATTGCAGGCGCAGAAGTTCCTGAAAATACACCCGGCGATCCATCTGTTCGGGATGGTTTTCGCGGTAGATGCGCTTGATCTCGGTCGAGAGGACGGCGTCCTCCAGTTCGAGCTCGAAATCCTCGTCCAGGGTGTCCTGCAGCTCGGCGTCAAGCCAGTCCTTGGGTTCATCCTTCATTCCTTCGGTCCTTTACTGTTTGGCACCATGTAAACGCGGATGATGACGATTTTATGCCGCGAGGGGTTACATCATTTGTAGAATATGCACATATAAGTTGTGCGCGGCAGAGTTGTCTCTGTCAGCGGTTGAAGCGTGCCGCGCAAGACCGCGTAACCCCCAGGACAAATCCTCCGCCGCGCACACCGTCAACCGTACCGCACCATTGCCCGTCTGTGGTGAACAGGCTTCTGGTGCCCTTGGCTGGGCGATAGGCGATGCGCCGGCCGTTCACGTCGAACAGGTTCAAAACCCCGCCCGCATTGCGTGAATAAAACCCCATCACCCCGCCATCGCCGGTGATGATCAGCCGTTCCGAATTCGCCGGGTTCGAGGGACGGTTCTCATAGGCGCTGCTGGAATTGGCGCTGTTGGCCGCGCTGTTCCACGCCGAATTGGGCGAGTTCGACATGCGCGAGGGCTTGTTCGCCGGATGCGCGGGGCCAAGATCGAAGGGGATCTGGGATTGCTCGATGACGATCAAGGGCGCATCGGCGTGGGCCGGTATGGCCAGCAGGGCCGAGGCAATGGCTGCGAGGGCAAGGCGCATGAAATCTGTGTCCACTCGTTATCGTTTGGACTGATTGTGCCTTGTGTGGGCTGGTTTGTGTAGGGGGAGCCGTCGGGATCGGCGAAAAGGTGATCGGGGCCGCGCAAGGTGTTGCGCGCAACACCTGCGCGCGTTGCGTGAGGCGGGGCGGAGCGTGTGTGCCGCGAGGACCAGCAAATGCTGGGTTTTGGCCTGCACAGAGTGTGCACCGCGTGGGCACAGGGCGTACACAACCTGTACACAGCTTGCGGGCTGTGGGTTGGGGAACGGTTAACGGACGGGGGATGGGCGTCGTCGTTTGGTGAGCGGTCTGAGGCTGCGGGATCACGACCATATGTTGGCTTATGGTGCTGTGATGGTCTGGTCCGATTAGCGCGGTTGGTCAGCAGAACAGAGGGCAGCGCCCGACCGAGGTGGGGGCAAAGCCCCGCCTGTGGGGCGGGCGGGGGCTGCCCGGTGGTGCCCACGGGGCGAAGCTGCCGCTAGTGCCGCTCTGCCAACTGGCGGTCTTTGATATCGGACTGCCGTTGCCAAAGATGGAAGAAAATACCTTGTATTCCGAAGTTCGCCCCTCGTTGAACAAATAGCCTGAGATCTGTGGTTGGATGAAAGATTTGCGCAGCGTATTCTTCGTAGAATTGTTGTAGTTTGCTTAGTGTTTTCTTGTCTAGGTCGTCCATGGAGCGCGGAGAGTGCCAATTGTGTGCCAGAGCATTTCTGATATCGTTATATCGCCTGATATGCTCGCTCTCAGTTCGCGTTATCAGGCCTAGCGAGAACGCTAGGTTTGCCAACTGAGTTAATGAGCGTTCTTTAACAAGTTGATCGGTTGCTTTGTGATCTACCAAGAATGAAGTGATTAGCCGCCTGAGAACCTCTTCCAAACCAGAAGCAAGGACAATGGCACTTCCTCTAAGGCTTAGGCTGGCATTTTCAAGATTGGCCGAGTCTAAAAAGCTCTGAAATTCTTCGGTATACCAAGCCGGTATCTCAATATTGTGCGTATTTTGCTGCTGCAAATTTGAAGAGTAAGGTTTGATTAGCCCGAATTCACCTGCCACGCCACGTTGAAAAAGGTCGCGGCCGTGTTGCGCAGTGTCATCAGGTGAGGCGGTAAAAGGTAATTCTTGCTTCGTTGATGAGAGCTTTACCCAACAATCAAAAGACGTTTGCTCGGAGTTATTCCAACACAAATCGCGAACCGTCTCGATTCGAAAATCAGGGTGGATCGGCGTTTTCAAACCAACCGCGCCCCCTCCTTAGCCGCCTCCACAAACCCCGCAAACAGCGGCGCTGGCGCGAACGGTTTCGACTTCAATTCCGGATGCGACTGGACGCCGATGAACCAGGGGTGGTCGGGATATTCGATCACTTCGGGCAGTTTGCCATCGGGCGACATGCCGGAAAAGCGCAGGCCGGCATCCTCTAGCTGGTCGCGGTATTTCGCGTCGACCTCGTAGCGGTGGCGGTGGCGGTCTTCCATTTCCAGCGCGCCGTCATAGATTTCGGAAATCTTCGAGCCGGGTTCCAGGACCGCCGTATAGGCGCCAAGCCGCATGGTGCCGCCCTTGTCGTCGCCGAGCTTGCGGTTGACGGTGTAATTGCCCTGCACCCATTCCTTCAGGTGATAGACAACGGGGGTAAAGCGGGTCTTGCCGGCCTCGTGGTCGAATTCTTCGCTGCCGGCATCAGGCATATCGGCCAGGTTGCGGGCGGCCTCGATCACGGCCATCTGCATGCCCAGGCAGATGCCCAGATAGGGGACCTGCTTTTCGCGCGCGTATCGGGCGGCGGCGACCATGCCTTCGGTGCCGCGTTCGCCGAAACCGCCGGGCACGATGATGCCGTGATAGCCGTCCAGCAGATGCGCGCCTTCGCCCTCCAGCTTTTCGCTGTCGACCCAATCGGCCTTGACCCGGACCCGGTTGGCCATGCCGCCATGGGTCAGCGCCTCGGCGATGGATTTATAGGCGTCCTCAAGCTGGGTGTATTTGCCGACGATGGCGATTTTCACCTCGCCCTCGGCATTTTGCAGCCGGTCCATCACATCGTCCCAACGCGACATATCGGGGCGCGGGGCCGGGCTGATGCCGAACGCATCCAGCACCGCCTGATCCAGCCCGGCGCTGTGATAGGCCAGCGGGGCGGCGTAGATGGATTTCAGATCATAGGCCGGGATCACATGATCGGGGCGCACATTGCAGAACAGCGCGATCTTGGCGCGTTCCTTTTCCGGGATCGGATGTTCGGAACGGCAGACCAGCACGTCAGGGGCAAGGCCGATGGACTGCAATTCCTTGACGCTGTGCTGGGTGGGTTTGGTTTTCAGCTCTCCGCTGGCGGCCAGATAGGGCAGCAGCGTCAGGTGCATCAGGATGCACTGGCCGCGCGGGCGCTCATGGATGAACTGGCGGATCGCTTCGAAAAAGGGCAGGCCCTCGATATCGCCGACCGTGCCGCCGATCTCGCACAGCATGAAATCGACCTCGTCATCGCCGATGGTCAGGAAATCCTTGATCTCATTGGTGACGTGCGGGATCACCTGGATCGTCTTGCCCAGATATTCGCCGCGCCGTTCCTTTTCCAGCACGTTGGAATAGATCCGGCCCGAGGAAATCGAATCGGTCTTGCGGGCATGAACGCCGGTAAAGCGCTCGTAATGGCCCAGATCCAGATCGGTTTCCGCGCCGTCATCGGTCACGAAGACCTCGCCATGTTCAAAGGGCGACATCGTGCCGGGGTCGACGTTCAGATAGGGGTCCAGCTTGCGCAAACGCACCGTAAAGCCGCGCGCCTGCAGCAGCGCGCCAAGCGCCGCGGATGCCAGCCCCTTGCCAAGGGACGAAACAACCCCGCCGGTGATAAAGATGTAACGCGCCATTTGGCCCCCGTGATGTCGTCAATTCTTGTCGAACGCAGGCCGTCCAGCGACCTGCATCACGGGGTTCAAGACATAAGGCAATCGTCCCGTGGCCGCAACGGACCGCAAGCAGATGTGGGGCGTTTTTTACGCCCCGCAATCTATGGTGTGATCAGTTGGTCGCAGGTTGCGCAGGTTCGGCCGGTGTTTCTGCCGCAGGCGGTGTCACGGCGTCAGCAGCCGGTGCTGCGGCCTCTGGCGCGGTTGTCTCTGGCGCGGTTGTGGCCGGTGCCGTCTCGGCCGGTGCGCTGGCAGGCGCTTGCGGCGAGGGCGGGGTCACAGGCTGGCCGCTGGTCGTCGGCGGGGGCGTATACGTGCCCAGGTTGGGCAGGTTCGAGGCCGGTGCCTCTTCCTGGCTTTGCGCCTGGCCGCCCAGCTGATCGATGATCGAGCCGGTCGAGGCTTCGCGCGCTGCAATCACAGTCAATGCGATCGAGGTCACGAACAGCGCGATGCCGAAAACCCAGGTCAGCCGGGTAAAGACGTTTGCCGCCTGCCGGCCGCTCATGACGCCACCACCGCCGCCGCCACCACTGCCGCCCATGCCAAGGCCACCGCCTTCGGAACGTTGCAGCAACACCACCCCGGTCAGAAGCAGGGCGAGAATCAGATGGATCGTCAGCACGACGTTTTGCACGGGGCGGGCCTTTCCTTTGCGGACGCGCCTATCTAGGCGCAGCATGGCTGGATGGCAAGTGTCGCATGGTCCACAAATCCCGCGTTTTACACCGCGTCTGTTCAAATGGGGTTGTTTGGTTTGGCGGGCAAGCGAGCAGGCTGGCGGCTGGTTGCGTCGCGCAGGACAGCAGGCCACCGCGCCGCTCTGCGAGACAGCCGCTCATGCCGTGCATGGGCGATGCTGCGTTGCGGACCGTTGCGGCGACCTGCGGCGGCGGGTAAGTGCGGCTGATGCGTGGGGTGATGATACAGGGCACGGGCTCGAATGTCGGCAAGTCGCTGCTGGTCGCGGGGCTTTGCCGGGCCGCGCGTTTGCGCGGGCTGAAGGTCGCGCCGTTCAAGCCGCAGAACATGTCGAACAATGCCGCCGTTACTGTCGATGGGGGTGAGATCGGTCGCGCGCAGGCGTTGCAGGCGCGCGCCTGCGGGCTGGAGCCGATCAACGACATGAACCCGGTGCTGCTGAAGCCCGAAACCGATACCGGCGCGCAGGTCGTGGTTCAGGGGCGCGCCATCGCACGGGCCGAGGCTGCCGATTACGGCGCGTTGAAGCCACGCTTGATGGGGGCGGTGATGGACAGCTTCCAGCGGCTGAGCGCCGGCCATGATCTGGTGATCGTCGAGGGCGCCGGCAGCCCGGCAGAGATCAACCTGCGCCCGCGTGACATCGCCAATATGGGCTTTGCGCGGGCTGCGGGGGTGCCGGTGGTGCTGGCGGGCGATATCGACCGTGGCGGTGTGATCGCGCAGATCGTCGGCACGCAGGCGGTGATCGACCCACAGGATGCTGCGATGATCCGGGGCTTTCTGATCAACAAGTTCCGGGGCGATCCGCGGCTCTTTGATGATGGCTATCAGTTCATTCAGGATCGCACCGGCTGGCCGGGCTTTGGGGTGCTGCCGTGGTTCGGCGCTGCCACGCGGTTGCCGGCGGAAGACGCGGTCGATTTGCGTGCCTCGTGCGGCTCTGGTCTGCATGTCGTTTGTCTGACCCTGTCGCGGATCGCGAATTTCGATGACCTCGATCCGCTCGCGGCAGAACCCGGTGTGCGATTGACCATGCTGGGGCCCGGGCAGGCGCTGCCCGGCGATGCCGATCTGGTGGTGATCCCCGGCACCAAATCCACGCGCGGCGATCTGGATTTTCTGCGCGCGCAGGGTTGGGACATCGACCTTGCCGCCCATATTCGGCGCGGCGGGCATGTGCTGGGTCTCTGCGGCGGCTATCAGATGCTTGGCCGCGTGATCCGCGATCCTCTGGGGGCCGATGGCGCACCGGGCGAGACCGAGGGGCTGGGTCTGTTGGACGTGGAGACTGAAATGGCGACGGATAAACGCCTGACCCGCATCACCGGCACGGCCCTGGGCCAGACCATCAGCGGCTACGAGATCCACATGGGCCGCACCGAAGGGCCCGATTGCGCGCGGCCCTTTGCCCATATCCCGGACCCCGACGGCGCGATCAGCCGGGATGGTCGGGTGACGGGCACATATCTGCACGGGCTTTTCGCCGATGACAGCCTTCGCGCGGCCTTCCTTGGCCGGCTCGGCGCGGCCTCACAGCCGGGCTATGAGGCGGGGGTCGATGACACGCTGGACGCCCTTGCCGAGCATATGGAACGGCATCTGGACGTGCCGGCGATCCTTGGGCTTGGCTGAGGACAGGCCCCGGCGAAGCCAGGGTCAGCCGTTCATGGCGGTCATCACCCGGTCCCATTCGGCGTGACTGCCCGGTATGCCCATCCGCAGCCAGCCGGATGAATAGGGGAAACGCCGCGTCCAGATCTGGGCGCGTGCCAGATGATCCTGCGTGGCTTGGGCGTCGCCTGTCTCATAGAGGCGGAACAGATGTGTGCCGCCCACGGTCTGCCAGCCACGCCGCAGCGCCAGCCGGTCCAGCCGCAGACTGGCCTCGGACAGATAGACCACCGCGTCATCGGCCCATGCGAGGTCCGCCATGGCGCGGGTGCCGATCGCCAGCGCCGGTCCATTGACGGACCACGGCCCCGCGGACTGTGCCAGACTTGCCAGCAGCGGGGGTTGACCAATCGCAAACCCCAGTCGCAACCCGGCCAGCCCCCAGAACTTGCCGAAACTGCGCAGGATCGTCACGTTCTCGGGCGCAGCGCTGGCCAGCGACAGGTCGGGCCGGGGATCGGCAAAGCTTTCGTCGATGATCAGGTGACCGACGCGGCCCGCCAGATCAGCCAGAACATCAGGCGCCCATTCACGTCCGTCCGGATTGTTGGGGTTCACGACTACCGCCAGATCGGCGCCCTCCATGGCATCCAGTGTGGCGGCATCGCGGACCTGCCACCCGGCATCGCGCAGGCTGGCGGCGTGTTCGTTATAGCTGGGCGTCAGCACTGCGGCACTTCCGGCAGGCAGCGCCCGTGGCAACAGTTGTATCGCCGCCGAGGCCCCGGCCAGAGGCAGCACCCGTTCAGGCGCACAGCCGAACCACCCGGCGGCGGCATCGATCAGGCCGACCCGGGCCGATTCGGTGGGCAGGGCCTGCCAGACCGCCTCAGGCAATGCGCCGACCGGATAGGGGCGACGGTTGATCCCCGTCGACAGGTCAATCCACTGCCCGCCGCCAAAGCGTTCCTGCGCCCGGTCGATATCCCCGCCATGGTCGCGTTTCATGCGGTTTTCCCTCTTGCTGCCCGATGTCATTCTGCTAGGCAGCCGCCCGGATCAAGGCAAGCCGTTAAGGAAATTTTGCTTTACAGCAGCGTCTTTCCGACACAGGATGTTGTATATGCATCAGGGCAATCCCGCCGGGTGTTGTGATACCTACCATGGCTAGCGGCGACAAAACCGCTTCCGCAGATAGGGGACGGGCAGGGGACAGGCATGGCTCATACCGACGCTTACATCCACAGCGACGACATCCACCCGATCGACATTGTCGAAACGGTCGCCGCCCATCACGAATGGGATTTCGACCGCCTTGCAGACGACCAGATCGTCATGGTGGTCGAGGGGCAGTGGCGCAGCTATTCCATCACGCTGGCATGGTCGCCCTGCGAAGAGGTTCTGCGTCTGATCTGCACCTTCGATATGGACCCGCCCGCCGATCGGCTGGCCGAGCTGTACGAAGTGCTGAATCTCGCCAATGATCAGGTCTGGGATGGCAACTTCACCTTCTGGAACGAACAGAAGCTGATGGTCTGGCGCTACGGCCTTGTGCTGGCCGGCGATTGCATCGCGGCGCCTGAGCAAATCAACCAGATGATCCGCAATGCGCTGTCGGGTTGCGAACGCTTTTACCCCTCATTCCAGTTGGCCGCATGGGGCAACAGCTCGCCCGCCGAGGCGCTGGACATCGCCATGTCCGAGGCCTACGGACGGGCCTGAGGGGGCCTTTGCCCCCAGCAAGGCAAGGGGGCGAGATGACCGATTTTCAGGAAATGGACCGCCGCGGGCTGGTGCTTGTGGGGTGTGGCCGGATGGGCGGCGCGATGCTGCGCGGCTGGCTGGCGCGCGGGCTTGAACCGGGCGCGGTAACCGTGATCGACCCAAAGCTGGGGTCGGATTGGGCGGATAAGGGGCTGCGTGTGAATGCACCCTTGCCCGACGATCCAGCCGTTCTGGTTCTGGCCGTCAAGCCGCAGATGATGGCGGATGCTTTGGGCGAACTGCCTGACCTGCGCGACACGCTGGTGATTTCGGTCGCGGCGGGCACGACCATCGCCAGTTTCGAAAACGCCTTTCCCGACAGCCCTGTGATCCGGGTCATGCCCAACACCCCGGCGGCGATTGGACAGGGGATCTCTGCGATGATCGGCAATGCCGCCGCCACGCCTGCCCATCTGGATCTGGCCGAGGCGCTAATGCGCGCCGTCGGTCGCGTCGTGCGGTTGCAGAGCGAAGATCAGATGGACGCCGTCACCGGCCTGTCCGGCAGCGGCCCCGCTTATGTGTTTCACCTGATCGAGACCATGGCCGCGGCAGGCGAGGCGCAGGGCCTGCCCGCCGAACTGGCGTTGGAACTGGCGCGCATGACCGTGGCGGGCGCGGGCGCGCTGGCGGTCGATGCCGACGAAGATCCGGGCGTTCTGCGCGAAAACGTCACCTCGCCTGGCGGAACCACTGCCGCCGGGCTCAAGATGCTGATGGACGCGGAAACGGGCCTGCCGCCGCTGATGCTGCGCACCGTCGCCGCCGCCACGGCCAGGGGGCGTGAACTGGGGGCGGCAAAGTGACCCTGTCTTTCGATGAATTCCAGAAGGTCGACATTCGCGTCGGCACCATCATCCGGGCCGAACACTTTCCCGAGGCGCGCAAGCCCGCGATCAAGCTGTGGCTGGATCTGGGCGAGTTGGGCGAGCGGAAATCATCGGCCCAGATCACCCGCCACTATGCGCCAGAGGGGTTGATTGGCAAACAGGTGCTGTGCGTGGTTAACTTTGCGCCGCGTCAGATCGGCAAGTTCATGTCCGAGGTTCTGGTTCTGGGTGTGCCTGATCAGGATAACGAGGTGGTGCTGATCGGGCCTGACCTGGATGTTCCGAACGGCGGAAGGATGTATTGATGAAGCTTTTGGTGACCCGGCCGATGACCGAGGCCGCAACCCGCGCGATTAACGCGCGTTTCGACGCCACCTACCTGCCCGACCGACCCCTGACCCCCGCCGAGGCACAACAGGCCATGCGCGAGTTCGAGGTGATCCTGCCCACCTTGCGGGATGCGTTTTCAGCCGAGGCCTTTGCCGGTGCCAAGCCGGGCGATCTGCGCTGCAAGCTGCTGGCCAATTTCGGCGTGGGCTACAACCATATCGACATTGACGCCGCGCGGGCAGCCGGGATTGCGGTCAGCAATACGCCCGGTGCCGTGACCGATGCCACCGCTGACATTGCCATGACCCTGCTGCTGATGAGCGCGCGCCGCGCCTCTGAGGGCGAGCATCTGGTCCGCAGCGGCAACTGGGATGGCTGGTATCCGACGCAGCTGCTGGGCAGCCACGTCACCGGCAAGACCGTGGGCATCATCGGTATGGGTCGCATCGGCAAGGCCATCGCCGCGCGCTGTCATCTGGGCTTTGGGATGCGGGTGGTGTTTCACAACCGCTCGACGGTTTCGTCGCTGGATATCCGGGCGCGGCAGATGCCCAGCCTGATCGAAACGCTGCAAGCCGCCGATTTCGCGATTGTGGCCGTTCCGGGCGGCGCGGGCACGCATCACCTGATCGGTGCGGATGAACTGGCCGCGTTGGGGCCAAGGGGGCATCTGGTCAATATTTCTCGCGGGGATGTGGTGGATGAGGCCGCACTGATCGCGGCGCTGCAATCGGGCAGCATCGCGGGTGCCGGGCTGGACGTTTATGAACAGGAACCGCAAGTGCCGCAGGCCCTGCGCGCGCTGTGGAATGTCAGCCTGCTGCCGCATCTGGGCACGGCGGCCGAAGAGGTCCGGACCGCCATGGGCCTGCGCGCGCTGGACAACCTGATCGACCACCTGGACGGGCAGCCACCTCGCGATTTGGTGACTTAACAATTGCTGCCAAGCGGAACCGACTGCGGGTCCCGCTCGTTGAGCCGTCGAACGTATAGCTAAACCTGAAGGGAGAGCTTGATGAACTGGGATGTTGTCGAAGGTAAGTGGAAACAGCTCAAGGGCGCAGCGCGCGCCAAGTGGGGCGATCTGACCGATGACGAGCTGGATCAGCTGGAAGGCAATCGTGAAAAGATGGCCGGCAAGCTCCAGGAAAAATATGGTTGGACGAAAGAAGAGGCCGAAAAGCAGGTCGACGATTTCGCCCGCGATCTGGACGACACCAAGAACTCATAACGAGTTTGTCCTGAACGGATGGGAAGGGGGCCTTGGGCCCCCTTTTCTTTTGTCTGAAATCAGGGTCATTTAGCGCCATGACAGAATTAGGCGAAAGCGCGATGGCCTATATCCGCGCCGGTATCGAGGCAGCCGATCCGGCAGCATGTGTTTCCCAGACGCTGGATCAGGCATTGGCCGATCCACCTGCGGCGGGGGGGCAATGGCAAGTGATCGCACTTGGCAAGGCAGCACGTGCGATGGCCTCGGCGGCGCTGGCGGGGCTGCCCAAGGGCACGACCGCGCTGGTCATCACCAATTCGGGCAATGATGAGCCGCTGGAGGGTGCACGCATCCTGACCTCTGGCCATCCCGTGCCCGACGCACAGGGCGAGGCTGCTGCGGCCGAGGTGCTGGCGATCCTGGCGGCGACGACGCCTGATGATCGCGTGCTTGCGCTGATCTCGGGCGGTGGGTCGGCCATGTTGCCCGCCCCGATCGTCGGGCTGACGCTGAAGGACAAGCAGGCGGTGAACAAGCTGCTGCTGGCCTCGGGCGCGGATATTGTAGAGATGAATCTGATCCGTCAGGCGCTGTCCCGCCTGAAAGGCGGCGGCTGGCTGCGTGCCAGTGCCGCGCCGGTGACCGCGCTGATCCTGTCGGATGTGCCGGGCGACGACCTGCGTGTCATTGCCTCTGGCCCGACCGTGGCACCCATAGGCACGATCGAAGAGGCGGCCGCCAAGGCAAAGGCGCTGGGTATCTGGGACGACCTGCCCGAGGCCGTGCAAGAGGCGCTATTGCGCCCTGACGATCGCGCGACTGCCCCTGATGCCCGCAATATCCTGATCGGTTCGAACCCGAAAAGCGTGGCTGCCATGGTCGCGGCGGGCGCGGTCGAAGGGCCGATCCCGCTGTCTGGCGATGTCTCGGATTGCGCGGCGGCGCTGCTGGCTGCGGTGCGCGATCTGCCACCCGGTTCGGCGATGGCCTTTGGCGGCGAAACGACGGTCACCCTGACCGGCAGGGGGCAGGGCGGGCGCAATCAGGAGCTGGCGCTGCGTTTCGCGAAACTCGCAGGCGACACGTTGGGGCAGGACTGGGTCTTTGCCAGCGTCGGAACCGATGGCCGCGATGGCCCCGGGCAGGCGGCGGGCGGCATGGTCGGGCCGGATACCGTCGCGCGCATCGCCAGTGCCGGTCATGATCTTGATGCCCTGCTGGCCAATAACGATTCGACCCGCGCACTGCGTTTCGGCAAGGCGCTGGTCACGACCGGGCCCACGGGCACCAACGTCGCCGATCTGGCGGTCTTCCTGCGCGGTGCAGCCTTGTGATCCGCGCCTTCGCCTCGGTCAATGGCAGGCTTGCGCCGCTGGCCGAAGGCTTATCGCTGAACACTGCCGACTGGATCGACCTCTGGTCGCCAACGGCAGCCGAGGCCGAGGCCGTCGCGGCGATGGGGATCGAGATCCCGACACTGGCCGAAATGGAAGAAATCGAGATCTCGAACCGCCTCTATCGCGAGGGCGATACCGACTACATGACGGCGGTGCTGCCCGGAGAACGGCCCGACGGCGTTCACGCGGCCATGCCGGTGACCTTCGTGTTGTCGTCCCACCACCTGATCACTGTCCGCCACCACACGCCGCGCCCCTTCGTGACCTTTCCGGACCGGGCGGATCGTTCAACCGCGGGCTGTCATTCGGTCGACCGCATCTTTCTGGGCCTGATCGAAGAGATCATCGCCCGCCTCGCCGATATCCTTGAAGGGTCGGGCAGGGTGCTGGACCAGACCACGCTGAAGGTCTTTGACGCCGGCGCCGACAGTGCATCGGATGATTTGCAGCACGCGCTGTCCAAGGTCGGGCGCGAGGCCGAGATGATGGCGCGGGTCCGGCTGGGTCTGTTGACCATCGAGCGGCTTTTGGCGTTTTTCAACGCAAGGGCCGAGGGTCGGTTGGAAAAGGGCAAACTGCGCGCGGTTCTGCGTGCGCAACAGCGCGATGTGCAGGCGCTGGAGGTTCACGCCGATTTTCTGTCTTCGCGTGTCAGCCTGTCGGTCGATACCACTCTGGGCATGATCAACCTGCAACAGAACAAGACGGTGCGGGTGCTGTCGGTCATCTCGGCGCTTTTCCTGCCGCCGACGTTGATCGCCAGCATTTACGGTATGAACTTTCAGGTCATGCCTGAACTTGCCCAGCCCTGGGGCTATACGATGGCGCTGGTGATGATGGTGGCGTCTGCGGCCGGAACCTATTTGATCCTGCGCCGCAAGAACCTGCTGTAACGGATTGATCAGAAGGCGATCCGTTCGATCTCATGAAAGCGGCCGCGATCATCCTCGCCGCATAGCGACACGGCATCCAGCACCATCGGGTCGGGCAGAATCGGCGCCAGTTGGGGCTGCAGGATGGCGTGCAGGGCACGGGTTTCGGCCTGAGGCAGGCGGCCGGTCAGGGTCATGTGGAACCGAAACCCCTCGATCACCCAGGGATAACCCCATTGCAGCAGCCTGGCGCGTTGGGCGTCTGTCAGACGCTCGGGTCGGCGGCGGGCGATCTCTGCCTCGGTCAGGGGCGCGCGGTGGTGATCCAGATCGCGAACCAGCCCGGCTGCGAGCGATTGCAGCGCCTCAGACGGCTGCGCGGGGATCAGCGCAAGAAACCCGTCCAGCGTCGCCAGTTGCAAGCCGCCGGCAAGGGTCACGGGCGAAAGACCGCGGCAATGCGCGGCCAGATCGGCCAGCAGCGCGGCCTGATCGCTGCCCGGCGCCAGTCGGAAGGGCGGTTTCAGCGTTGCATGAAACCCATAGCGCCGGGGCGTTTCGGTCAGCGCCGCGATCTGGTCGGACGGCAGATCGCACAGCTGTGGATGCGCCACCTCGCGCCCCGCTCGCAGATCCCAGCCCAGCCAGTCTGCGCCGAACTGCGCCAGCGGCCCCGGCGGCGCCGTGTAATAGATCGCATAGCGTCCAAATGCTGTCACCGCTTGACCCCGCCCCGAATTGGCCCCAACCATGTGACATGGCTGACGTGGTTTTGACAAATGCCCGGATCATCCTGCCCCGGACGGTGTTGCATGGTCATCTGGTCCTTCGCGACGGGCTTATCGCCGAGATCGGCGATGGTCGCGTTGCCGGTCTGGACATGGGCGGCGATTACCTTGGCCCCGGACTGGTCGAGTTGCATACCGACAACCTCGAGCGCCATATCCACCCGCGTCCCGGTGTCGACTGGCCCCATGACGCGGCGATTCTGGCCCATGATGGTGAATTGGCAGCGAACGGCATCACCACGGTTTTCGACGCCATGCGGATCGGCTCGATCGACGGTCAGTCAGGGTATGGGCGCTATGCGCGTGGCCTCAGCCGCGAACTGGCAGCGGTTCGCAAGGCCGGCCTGCTGCGGATCAGCCACCACCTGCACCTGCGCGCCGAGATTTGCAGCGAAACGCTGATCGATGAACTGGCCGCATTCGACGCAGAGGACCGTGTCGGGCTGGTCAGCCTGATGGATCACACGCCGGGTCAACGCCAGTTTCGCGACCTTGGCGCGATGCGCCGTCACGTGCGCGGCAAGCGCGGCATCGACGACGCGACCTTTGATGCCTATGCCCGGCACAAGATCGCGCTCAGCGAAAGATTGGGCCAGGCGCATCAGGCGGCGGCACTGGATTTCGCGCGGCGGGTCGGCGCGGTGATGGCCAGCCATGACGACACCACGCCCGAACAGGTGGCGCAATCTGCCGCCCATGGTATCACGCTGGCCGAATTCCCAACCACGGCCGAGGCCGCGCGCGCCTGCCGCGTGCATGGCCAGTCGATCATCATGGGCGCGCCGAACCTGATCCGAGGCGCCTCGCATTCCGGCAATGTCGGGGCGGGCGATCTGGCGGCGCAGGATCTGCTGGATATCGTCAGTTCCGATTACGTGCCGGCGGCGCTGCTGGCCTCGGCCATCCGGCTGTCGGGCATCTGGAATGATTTGCCGCGCGCCATCGCCACCGTCACCGCCACGCCCGCCCGCGCCGCTGGTCTGGACGACCGGGGGCGCATCGCGCCGGGCCTGCGCGCTGATCTGATACGCTTTGCCCTGCCGTCCCGCGCGCCGGTCATGCGCGAAACCTGGGTCGAGGGTCGCCGCGTGGCCTGATGTCGCCTGAGATGGCGGGCTTGCGCGGTCACGCCTGCCGCCCTATCGCGAAGCAAGCAGAAAGGAACGCGGCCGTTGCGGTCGATGCTGTTCGATTTCAGGTGGCCTTTCATCGTGACGCTGCCGGGCCTTTTTCTGGCGGCGTTTCTGGGCTGGCAGTACACAGGCGCGGCTGCCGCTGCGCGATGAGAAACTGTTCATGTTCGGCCACACCATGTTGCATATCCCCCAAGCGGTCACCGGCCTGCTGGGCGCGGGGTTTATCGTCACCGCCTTTGTCAGCTCGCTGATCTGGAACAGGCGGCACGGGTTGTGATGCGCCACCGTGCCAGAAAAAACCTGCCGCGCGAAAAGGTGTGCGCCAAGCGTCCCGGCCTTTCTTGCCAAGGCGCGGCACCAAGGATAGGGTGCGCGCCAATTCCAGCCCGGTTGCCATGAAGGCGGCCCCGCAGATACGAAGGATAACCTATGTTCGCAACACCTGCTTACGCTCAGGCCGCCGGCGGCGGCGCCGGCGCGATCGCCCAGTTCATCCCGCTGATCCTGATCTTTGCGATCATGTATTTTCTGATGATCCGCCCGCAGCAAAAGCGTGTAAAGCAGCACCGCGAACTGGTTGCCGCGTTGAAAAAAGGCGATCAGGTCGTCACTCAGGGCGGCGTGATCGGCAAGGTCACCAGCGTGCGTGACGACGAACTCGAGGTCGAGATTGCTTCGGGCGTCAAGGTGCGGGTCGTGCGTTCGACCATCACCACGGTGCTGAACAAGACCACGCCCGTCGCTGCGAATAGCTAAGCCCTCAGATAACGAAGGGGTCGCCCCCAGATGCTGCAGATCGACCGCTGGAAGCGCATCCTGATCATCGGGCTTTGCGTGATCGGGCTGGCTTATGCCCTGCCCAACCTGTTCTACAAACGGGTCGAGGCCCATAACGACGCCATCGTCGCCGTCGAGCGCGCCGGAGGTGCCGCCACGCCCGAGCAAGAGGCGGCCATTGCGATGTGGCCGGGCTGGATGCCCGCATCGCTGGTCAATCTGGGGTTGGATCTGCGCGGCGGTGCGCATCTGCTGGCCGAGGTTCAGGTCGATCAGGTCTACAAGGCGCGCATCGACGCGCTGTGGCCCGAACTGCGCACGGCGCTGGCCGCGCAACGCGACGTCATCGGCGCGATCCGGCGCGTCGACTCGCCCACCGGCACGCTGGCGGTCGAAATCGAGAATGCCGACCAGATGGCCGTCGCGGTCGAGGCCGCGCGCGGTCTGGCCACGCCGGTTGCCACGCTGACCGGGGCCGGTCAGGACGATCTGGAGGTCACGGCACAGGGCAATACCCTGACCGTGCAACTGTCCGAGGCCGAAAAGGCCCTGACCGATGACCGCACCATTCTGCAATCGCTGGAAATCGTGCGTCGCCGCGTCGATGAGGTCGGCACCCGCGAACCCACCATCATGCGCCAGGGCGAGGATCGGATCCTGATCCAGGTGCCCGGCATCGGCTCGGCTGCCGAGTTGAAGGCGCTGATCGGCACCACGGCACAACTGACGTTCAACCCGGTGATCGCGTCCGGCGGTGATCCCGATGCTACCCCCGGCATCGGAGAGATCGTGCTGCCCTCGCAGGATCAGCCGGGCGTCTTTTACACGCTTGAGGAAACGCCCGTCGTCACCGGCGAGGAACTGACCAACGCCGTGCCCGGTACCGACCAGAACGGTGCGCCCTCGGTCGATTTTCGCTTTAACCCTGCAGGCGCTCGCAAGTTCGGTGAATACACCAGCGCCAATGTCGGCCAGCCCTTTGCGATCATTCTGGACGGCGAGGTTATTTCCGCACCTGTGATCCGGCAGGCGATCACCACCGGCTCTGGCCAGATTTCAGGCTCTATGGATTACGAGGGCGCCAATCGGCTGGCCGTGCTGCTGCGCGCAGGCGCCTTGCCGGCAGAACTGACCTTTCTGGAAGAACGCACCGTCGGCCCGGAACTGGGTCAGGACAGCATCGACGCGGGCAAGACCGCCTCGATCGTGGGCTTTGTTGCCGTGATCGCGCTGATGATCGCGTCCTACGGGCTGTTCGGGGTCTTCGCCTCGGTCGCGCTGATCATCAATATGGGGCTGGTCTTTGGCATCCTGTCGGTCATCGGCGCCACGCTGACCTTGCCCGGCATCGCCGGCATCGTGCTGACGATTGGTATGGCCGTTGATGCGAACGTGCTGGTCTTTGAGCGTATCCGCGAGGAATTGCGCAATTCCAGAGGCCCGGCACGCGCCATCGACAAGGGCTATCAGAATGCCATGTCGGCCATCGTCGATGCGAACATCACGACGCTGATTATCGCGGGCATCCTGTTCATGCTGGGCTCGGGTCCGGTCAAGGGCTTTGCCGTCACCCTGTCCATCGGGATCATCACCTCGGTCTTTACCGCGATCTGGGTGACCCGGCTGCTGATGGTGACATGGTTCGAACGGCGCCGTCCGCGCCAGATCGAGGTGTAAAATGGCTTTTCGTCTGAAACTTGTCCCCAACGACACCAAGATCGACTTTTTCAAATGGCAAAAGCTGACCTTTGGCTTTTCGGCGCTGCTGATGGTGTTGTCGGTCATTTGCCTGCTGGTCTTTGGGCTGAATTTCGGCATCGACTTCCGTGGCGGTACAACCATCCGCACCGAGGCGACCCAGCCCATCGATGTGGGGGCCTATCGCGAGGCGATGCAGCCGCTGAACCTTGGCGACGTGGCCATCACGCAGGTCTTTGACCCCAGCTTTGACGCGGATCAGCATGTGGCCCAGGTGCGTATTTCGGCGCAGGACGGTGCCGAGGCGGTGACGCCCGACACCATTCTGGCCGTCGAGGCCGCGCTGCAAGAGGTTGATCCGACCGTGACCTTTCCATCGGTCGAATCGGTCGGCCCCAAGGTCTCGGGCGAATTGATCCAGACCGCGATCTATTCGGTTCTGGCCTCGCTGATCGCGATTTCGGTCTATATCTGGCTGCGCTTTGAATGGCAGTTCTCGGTCGGTGCGATCGTGGCACTGATCCATGACGTGCTGATCACCATGGGTGTGTTTGCGCTGTTCCAGATCAAATTCGATCTGGCAACGGTGGCGGCGCTGCTGACCATCGTGGGCTACTCGATCAACGACACGGTCGTCGTGTTCGACCGTCTGCGAGAGAACCTGATGAAGTTCAAGAAGATGCCATTGCGCGACGTGATGAACCTGTCGGTGAACGAGACCCTGTCGCGGACGGTCATGACCTCTGGCACCACGCTGGTGGCGCTGATCGCGCTGTTGGTTCTGGGCGGCGACGTGATCCGCAGCTTTGTGTTTGCCATCACTTTCGGGATCGTGATCGGTACCTATTCCTCGGTCTATGTGGCCAAGAACGTGGTGCTGTGGCTGGGCGTCAAGCGTGACTGGTCCAAGCCCGATCCCAAGGCGGCGGGCACCCAGTTCAACGAAGGCGGCACTCCCTGATGGCGATGCGGCCCACCGATTTCGCGGGCGCTGTGCCGGTGGACGGTTACGGGCCGGGGTTCTTTCGGGTTGCCGACAAGGTGCATCAGGGGCCCGTTCTGGTGATGCAGAGCGGGGCAAAGGATTGGGGCGGGCTGGATGATCGCGCGCCCTTGCTGGCATTGGCCGGTCAGGTCGATGTGCTGTTTCTGGGCATGGGCGCCGAGATCGCGCGCGCGCCCGCCGATCTGGTTGCTGAACTGGAACAGGCCGGCGTGATGGTCGAGGCAATGGCATCGCCCACTGCCGCGCGCACCTATAATGTCACCCTGTCCGAAGGCCGCAGGGTCGCCTGCGCGCTTTTGCCCGTATGAGCCTGCTGGCCGTCCAGGATCTTGCCGTTGCACGCGGCGGGATGCGGGCGGTCGAAGGTATCTCGTTTACCTTGGACAAGGGCGAGGCGCTGATCCTGCGCGGCCCCAATGGCGTCGGCAAGACGACGCTGCTGCGTACCGTGGCGGGCCTGCAGCCGCCCGTCGCTGGCCGGATCGAGATGCCCGAGGATGCCGTCGCCTATGCCGCCCATGCCGACGGGTTGAAAGGCGCGCTGAGCGTCAGCGAAAATCTGCGCTTCTGGTCGCGGGTCTTTGGCGGCGGCGCGATTGGCGGTGCATTGGCCGCGATGAACCTGGGCGCCCTGACAGACCGGCCGGCTGCCAGCCTGTCGGCGGGGCAGAAACGTCGATTGGGGCTGGCGCGGCTGCTGGTCACCGGCAGGCCGCTATGGGTTCTGGACGAGCCGACGGTTTCGCTGGACGCGGCCTCGGTGGACCTGTTTACCGCAGCCGTTCGCGCGCATCTGTCGGCAGGCGGGGCCGCGCTGATGGCCACGCATATCGACTTGGGTCTGGATGAGGCGCGGGTGATGGACCTGACCGCCTGCCGCGCCAAGTCTGACCGGATCGACAAGCCCGCCGGTTTCAATGAGGCATTTGCATGACCGGGAAACGCATCTGCCGCTATGCGACAGGCGGATTACCGGACCCCGCGCGTCGCAGGGGCGTCACATGATCGCCCTGCTGTTGCGCGACCTGACCCTTGCGACACGCGCGGGTGGTGGCTTTGGCCTTGGCTTGGCGTTCTTTTTGATCCTCTGCACGCTGGTGCCTTTCGGCATCGGGCCGCAGGGCGCGACGCTGGCGCTGATCGCGCCGGGCATCTTGTGGGTGGGCGCGCTGTTGGCCTGCCTGTTGTCGCTGGACCGGATTTTCGCGCTGGATCTTGAGGATGGCAGTCTGGACCTGTTGGCCACCGCGCCGATCCCGCTGGAAGGCGTGGTCGCGATCAAGGCGCTTGCGCATTGGATCACCACCGGCTTGCCGCTGGTCGTTGCTGCGCCGCTGTTCGGGTTGCTGCTGAACCTGCCGCCGGCAACGATGCCCTGGCTTGTGGTGTCGCTGCTGGTCGGTACGCCGGCGCTGTCGATGCTGGGCGCCTTTGGTGCCGCGATCACCGTGGGGCTGCGGCGCGGCGGTCTACTTTTGTCGCTCTTGGTTCTGCCGCTTTATATCCCCACGCTGATCTTTGGGGCCGAAGTGATCCGGCGCGGGGCCGAAGGGGCCAGCATGGCCACGCCGCTGGCCTTTCTGGCCGGCATCACGGCGGCCACGCTGGCGCTGATACCATTTGCCGCCGCCGCCGCGTTGCGGGTCAATCTGCGGTGATCGGGGTTGAGCGGCCCCGAGCCGAAGGATAGGGAAACCGCATGTCGCTTTGGGAATATGCAAACCCGGTCAAATTCATGCGCCTGTCGGGCGCTGTCCTGCCATGGGCGGTCTTTGCTGCGGCCTTCTGCACCATCGGTGGGCTGGTCTGGGGCTTTCTGACGCCCGAGGATTATCGGCAGGGATCCACCGTCAAGATCGTGTTCATCCATGTGCCCGCTGCGATGATGGCGATCAATATCTGGGTGATGATGCTGGTCGCCTCGCTGATCTGGCTGATCCGGCGGCACCATGTCAGCGCGCTGGCCGCCAAGGCCGCGGCACCCATCGGCGCGGTAATGACGCTGATTGCGCTGGCGACCGGGGCGATCTGGGGCCAGCCGATGTGGGGAACATGGTGGGAATGGGACCCCAGGCTGACCAGTTTCCTGATCCTGTTCCTGTTTTATGTCGGCTATATTGCGCTATGGCCGGCGGTCGATGATGCTGACAGCGCCGCCGATCTGACCGGCTGGCTGTGCATCGTCGGCTCGGTCTTTGCGCTGCTGTCGCGCTATGCAGTGCTGTTCTGGAACCAGGGTCTGCATCAGGGCGCATCGCTGTCGGTGGCGCCGGGCGAACGGATGAGCGCGGTCTACCGCTATCCGCTTTACCTGACGATGCTGGGCTTTTTCCTGCTGTTTCTGGCGCTGTTGCTGATCCGCACGCGCACCGAGATCCGCCGCCGGCGTCTGGCGGCATTACAGGCGCGGGAGGCACGGGCATGATCGAACTGGGTAAATACGCCAGCACCGTGCTGATGGCCTATGGTGTGTCGCTGGCTTTGCTGGCGGGGCTGATCTGGCAGACGGTCAGCGCCAGCAAACGGGCACGCCGTGCATTGGAGGCGCAGGAACGCGATGGCTAGGCTTTCACCTCTGATGATGGCACCGCCGCTGATCTTTGCGGCGCTGGCGGGGATGTTTCTGTGGGGAATGGGACGCGAGGATCCGGACCAGCTGCCGTCTAGTTTCATCGGACGCGAGGCGCCGGCGCTGCCGGTGACCACGCTGCCGGGCAAGACCCGACTGACCGATGAGATGCTGCGTCAGCCGGGGGTCAAGCTGGTGAATTTCTGGGCCAGCTGGTGCCCGCCCTGCCGGGCCGAGCATCCGACGCTGACGGCGTTATCTGCGGAATTGCCGGTCTACGGGGTCGATCTGAAGGACCCGGAGGCGCAGGCGATTGCCTTTCTGGACGATCATGGCGACCCGTTTCACGCAATCGCCACAGATCCCAACGGTCGCGGCGCGATCGACTGGGGCGTGACCGCCCCGCCCGAGACCTTCATCATCGACGGCGAGGGCCGGGTTCTTTATCGCTTTGCCGGGCCCTTGGTGCGCGAGGATTATACCAACCGCTTTTTGCCCGAACTGGAAAAGGCGCGCGCCGCCGAGGGCAACTGATCCCCCGCGCGGACCGCTCCGCATAGCATGAACCAAGGCTAAGGCTTGCACCTTGTGATTGCGCGCGCCAGACTGATCCCGAACCATATCAGGGAGGGGATGTGATGCGGACGGGATTTTGTCTGGTAACGGCGTTGCTGATGGGCAGCACCGCTTATGCTCAACAGGCCGCTGATGCGGTGGCGCCCGAGGCTGCCACCGAAACGGTTGAAACGGATGCGTTTGCCGATCTGTCGCAGGCCGCGCAGGATGCGATGGCCGCGAAAGAGGCGGGTCAGCCAGTGGCGGCTGACAACTGGATGGTCACTGCGGCCAACCCGCTGGCGGTCGAGGCCGGCGCAAAGGTGCTGGAGGCCGGCGGCAGTGCTGCGGATGCGATGGTTGCGGTGCAACTGGTGCTGGGTTTGGCCGAACCGCAAAGCAGCGGCTTGGGCGGCGGGGCCTTTCTGGTCTGGTATGACGCCGCATCTGGCGAGATGACGACGCTGGACGCGCGCGAAATGGCGCCCGCAGCCGCCACGCCGACGCTGTTTCAGACCGAGGAAGGCGAGCCGCTGGAATTCTTTGACGCGGTGGTCGGTGGCCGTTCGGTCGGTGTGCCGGGCACGCCTGCCTTGCTGGAAGAGGCGCATCGGCGTTGGGGCAAGGCCAATTGGGGCGGTCTTTTCGATGATGCAATCGCGCTGGCCGAAGATGGCTTTGCCGTGTCGCCGCGTCTGGCCGAACTGGTCGCGGGCGAGGGCGAGGATTTGCAGCGCGATCCGGCTGTGACCGACTATTTCTTTCCCGAAGGTGCGGCCGTCGCGGCGGGCGATACGCTGACCAACCAGGCTTATGCGGATGTGCTGCGCCGGATGGCGGCAGAGGGCAGTGATGCGTTCTACACCGGCGATATCGCCGCTGGCATCGTCGCGGCAGTGCAGGGCGCTGACTGGAACCCCGGCGTGATGACGATGGACGATCTGGCGCGCTATCGCGTGGTCGAACGGCCGCCGGTCTGCGTGGAATATCGCGCCCATGACGTCTGCGGCATGGGGCCGCCCTCATCTGGGGCGCTGACGGTTGGTCAAATTCTGGGCATGGTTGGTGGCTATGATCTGGCCGCTCTGGGCCATGACAATCCGGAAAGCTGGCGGCTGATCGGCGATGCCTCGCGTTTGGCCTTTGCTGACCGGGGGCGTTACATGGCTGACAGTGACTTCGTGCCGATGCCGACGGAAGGGCTGGTCGCGCCGGATTATCTGGCCGAACGCGGGGCGCTGCTGTCTGGCGATGATGTCCTGCCCGAGGTCAGCGCCGGTTCGCCCGGCTGGTCCCACGCCATGCTGTGGGGGCAGGACAGCGCGATCGAGTTTCCCTCGACCTCGCATATCTCGATCGTTGACGGCGACGGCAATGCGCTGTCGATGACGACGACCATCGAAAGCGGCTTTGGCGCGCGGATCATGGCCAACGGGTTCCTGCTGAACAACGAGCTGACTGATTTCAGCTTTGAGACGCATGACGACGCGGGCTATCCCATCGCCAACCGGGTCGAGCCGGGCAAGCGACCTCGGTCCTCCATGGCGCCGACCATCGTGCTCAGCGATGGCGCGCCCGTGCTGGTCATCGGTTCGCCCGGTGGCAGCAGGATCATCGGCTATGTCGCCAAGGCGGTCATCGGGCATCTTGATTGGGGTCTGGATGTGCAGCAGGCCATCGGTTTGCCAAATATCGTGAATCGCTTCGGGCCGCTGGATGTCGAACAGGGCACCGGCGCGACCGAGATGTCGCAGGCGCTGACCGATCTGGGCTTTGAGGTAAACGAATCCGAACTGAATTCGGGCCTGCACGGCATCGCGATCACGCCCGAAGGGCTGGAAGGCGGTGCCGATCCGCGGCGCGAAGGCATCGCATTGGGCGGCTGACCCCACCCGCAACGTCGAAAGGAATGCGCCCCCGTTCAACAGAGCGGGGGCGCTTTTCATTCAGGCAATGGGCAGTTGCGCTCAGGTCAGTGCCAGGAAGTTGGGCTGACCGTTCGACGCCGACAAACCGCCATCGACCGGCAGGACCACGCCGCTGACAAAGCTGGCATCGGGCCCGGCAAGAAAGGCCACCACATTGGCGACTTCTTCGGGCTCGACCAGACGACCCATCGGGATCCGCGAGGCCAGAGCCTGCATTGCCGCAGGATTTTCCTGCAAGCCGCTGGCCAGACGCGTATTGGTGGTGGCCGGCGCGACGGCATTGACCCGCACGCCTGCCGTGCCGAGTTCCAGCGCCAGCCCCATGGTCATCAGGCTGACCGCGCCTTTCGAGGTGTTGTACCCATACATGCCCCAATCACCGCCCATGCCGGAGACCGAGGATACATTGACGACGTTGCCCTTGGTCTTGCGCAGTTCGGGTAAAGCGGCCAGCGTCACATTGCGAACGCCGCCGACATTGATCGCCAGCATGGCCTGAAAATCCTCGTCCGACAGCGTCTCTGCCGTGCCGGGCTTGACCACGCCGGCATTGTTGACGACCACATCGATGCGCCCGAATGTCTCGACGGCGATCTTGACGATATTCGCGGCATCCTCGGTGCTCGACACGTCGCCCTGGGCCACGGCGGTGATATCCTCGCCGATTTCCCCGGCCAGTTCGGTCAGTCCGTCCTTGCTGCGCCCGTTCAGCACAACATTATAGCCGTCCTTGGCAAATCGCAGCGCGGTCGCGCGACCAATCCCGGTCGCGGCACCCGTAACGATGGCTGTTTTCTTGTCGGTCATGACAACGTCCTCCGTTTCAGAAACTGTTGATTGCCAGTTCACCTATGGCCGGGTTTCATGCGTTCAATGCGTGAATGAACTGACGTCGTGTCATTGCGTGGCCAGCCTGAAAGCATCGTGTCCGGGTGGCGAGAAATGGCCGTGCGCAGGAAGCACGGAAAGATTGTCGGCGGCGCGCTGCCCGAACGTCTTGCCAGCATAGCAGAAAATCCCGTGCATTTCAGTGGGGGGATTACCAATATGAAAAAACCCCCGGCCTTTCAGCCGGGGGTTTCTGATTTGGTTCGATCAGCCGATCAGCCGATCAGGCTGCGGCCAGATTCCGCAGAACGTAATGCAGCACGCCGCCGTTCTTGAGATAGTCGATCTCGACCTCGGTATCGATCCGGGCTTTCAGCTTGATCGTCTTTTCGGTGCCGTCAGCATATTTGACCTGCGCCTCGACGACCTGCAGCGGCTTTACGTCGCCCAGCCCCTCGATGGTGAACTGCTCATCGCCGGTCAGGTTCAACGAGGCGCGGCTGTCGCCATCGGTGAACTCGAACGGGATGACACCCATGCCGATCAGGTTGGAACGGTGGATCCGCTCAAAGCTTTCGGCAATGACCGCCTTGACGCCCAAGAGGTTGGTGCCCTTGGCAGCCCAGTCTCGGCTTGAACCGGCGCCGTATTCCTTGCCGCCGATCACGACCAGCGGCGTGCCCTGATCCTCATAGGCCATGGCCGCGTCATATATCGCCGCCTGTTCGCCATCGGGGCCCTTGGTATAGCCGCCCTCGACGCCATCCAGCATCTCGTTCTTGATGCGGATATTGGCGAAGGTGCCGCGCATCATCACCTCGTGGTTGCCGCGACGCGAACCATAGCTGTTGAATTCGCGCGGCGAGACCTGACGCTCGGTCAGATATTGGCCGGCCGGGGTGCTGTCCTTGAACGAACCTGCGGGGCTGATGTGATCGGTGGTGATCATGTCGCCCAGCAGCGCCAGAACGCGCGCGCCCTTGACGTCGCCGATCTCGCCCGGCTTTTTCGACATGCCCTGGAAATAGGGCGGGTTCTGGATATAGGTCGAGGCGGAAGGCCAGTCATAGGTCTCGCTATCGGTGACCTCGACGGCCTGCCAGCGTTCGTCGCCCTTGAAGACGTCGGCGTATTTCTCGATGAACATCTCGCGGGTGACGACGCTGTTGACCAGATCCGCAACCTCTTTGGACGAGGGCCAGACGTCCTTCAGGTAGACATCGTTGCCATCCTTGTCCTGGCCCAACGGATCGCGGGTCAGGTCGATATTCATGTCACCCGCAATCGCATAGGCCACCACCAGCGGAGGGCTGGCCAGATAGTTGGCGCGAACGTCGGGCGAGATGCGGCCCTCGAAGTTGCGGTTGCCCGACAGGACCGACACAGCGACCAGATCGTTGTCGTTGATCGACTTGGAAATCGCCGGCTCCAGCGGGCCAGAGTTGCCGATGCAGGTGGTGCAGCCATAACCCACGAGGTTAAAGCCCAATGCGTCCAGATCGTCTTGCAGGCCGGCGGCCTCAAGATATTCCGAAACCACCTGAGAGCCGGGCGCCAGCGATGTCTTGACCCAAGGTTTGCGGTTCAGCCCAAGCGCACGCGCCTTGCGGGCGACCAGACCGGCGGCCATCAGCACATAAGGGTTCGAGGTGTTGGTGCACGAGGTGATCGAGGCGATCACGATGGACCCGTCGTGCAAGGTGTAATCCTCGCCCTCGACCGCGCCCTCGGAAAAGCCGTCATGGCAACCGCCCGGCACATAACCCGGTTCGCGTGCGCCGCCCTCGGCATTCCAGTCTTTTTCCTGCTTTGCGCTTTCCTCGGGGAAACGCTGACCCTTGATCAGGTCGTAGAAAGCCTTGGCCGACTGATCCAGCGGGGTGTGATCCTGCGGGCGCTTGGGGCCAGAGATCGCAGGGACGACATCGCCCAGATCCAGTTCCAGCGTCGAGGTGTAGACAGGGTCATAGCCCTTGTCGCGCCACATGCCATTGGCTTGGGCATAGTCCTTGACCAGCGCGATGCGATCCTTGTCGCGACCGGTCTGTTCCAGATAGCGCAGGGTTTCATCATCGATCGGGAAGAAGCCGCAGGTTGCGCCATATTCGGGTGCCATATTGGCGATGGTCGCGCGGTCTGCCAGCGGCATGTTGTCCAGTCCGTCGCCATAAAATTCGACGAACTTGCTGACCACGCCGTGCTCGCGCAGCATCGCCACGACCTTCAGCACAAGGTCGGTCGCCGTTACGCCTTCTTTCAGCGCGCCCGAGACCTTGAAGCCCACAACCTCGGGGATCAGCATCGAGATCGGCTGACCCAGCATCGCGGCCTCGGCCTCGATCCCGCCGACGCCCCAGCCCAGAACGGCCAGACCATTGACCATGGTCGTGTGGCTGTCGGTGCCGACCAGCGTGTCAGGATAGGCGACCTCGGTTCCGGTCTGGTCCTTGTCGGTCCAGACGGTCTGGGCCAGATATTCCAGGTTCACCTGGTGGCAGATGCCGGTGCCGGGCGGTACCACGCGGAAGTTGTTGAATGCCTTCTGACCCCATTTCAAAAAGGTATAACGCTCCATGTTGCGTTCGTATTCGCGTTCGACATTGAACTGGAACGCGCGCGGAGTGCCGAATTCGTCGATCATGACCGAATGGTCGATGACCAGATCGACCGGGTTCAGCGGGTTGATCTTTTGCGCGTCACCGCCCAGTGCCACGATGCCGTCGCGCATCGCCGCAAGGTCGACCACGGCCGGAACGCCGGTGAAATCCTGCATCAGGACGCGGGCCGGACGATAGGCAATCTCGCGCGGGTTCTTGCCGCCCTTTTCCGCCCATTCGGCGAAGGCCTTGATGTCGTCCACGCTGACGGTCTTGCCGTCATCCTCAAAGCGCAACATGTTTTCCAGCACGACTTTGAGGCTGGCCGGCAGTTTGGAAAAATCGCCCAGACCGGCCTCGGTGGCGGCGGGGATGGAGTAATAGGCAATCTCTTGCCCGCCGGCTTTCAAAGTGCGGCGGGTCTTGGCGGTATCGGTTCCGGTGACGATGGGCATCGGGGCCTCCCTGTCTGCGATTGGATGGGTGTGGCTGCGGATCTAACTAGCTGTGCACAAAGCGCCCCTGAGGCGCAAGGCTTGGCATTGTTTCGGTATGCGACGGTATACTGTTATTGGCATTGTTGCGCAAGGGGCACTATAGGCCCGGTGGCGCGCTGTTAACATAGGGGTGATTTGGCCTTTCCCACCAGCAGGGCCTATTCATGAGGCGAGATGAACACCCAGAATCGCCATTCACCAGCCGCATTGCCCATGAACCGCCCTGTTCCGCACCCTTATTCATTGCGATGCCTGCCCGCCGCAGCACTTGCTGCGTTGCTGCTGGTTGTTGCGCCGGGCCAGCTTGCGGCGCAAGATCGCAGCCCTGATACGGCCGACGCGCGCGTTGCCACCACCGAGCAGCCGCGAACCGATCCTTATGCCGACGCGCCCATCATCGAGGCGCCCGAGGCGTCGGGGATGAACAGCTTTGTCGATGGTCTGGGCGCAGCCGCGCCGACAATCGCCTTGTCGAACATGCCCGGTGCGCCCGTGGTGGTCGAGCTGTTCACATCGCAGGGCTGCAATTCCTGTCCGCCGGCGGATGCGATGCTGGCGGATCTGGCCCAGGATCCCGATGTGCTGCCGCTGTCCTTTCACGTCGATTACTGGGATTACCTTGGCTGGAAGGATGCCTTCGCCAGTCCCGAATTCACCCGCCGCCAGCAGGGTTATGCCCGCAGCGTTGGTGAGCGCGCGGTCTATACACCGCAGATCATCGTCGGCGGGCAGGATACCGCACCCTCGATCCAGCCCGTCGAACTGATGGGCATGATCGACGCGCATCGCACCTCTCCTGCGCTGGTCAGCGTGACCGACCATATCGAGGGCGATCGTCAGGTGGTCGAACTGACACCGCTGTCGGATCTGGGCGGCAGCGTGGCGGTGATACTGGTTCGCTTTGCACCAAGCCGCACCGTCGAGGTAAAGGCCGGCGAGAATAGCGGCCGCTCGATCACCTATCTCAATGTCGTGCTGGACATGGCCCGGCTGGCTGACTGGGATGGCCGCGCACCGTTGCGGCTGACCATCGGCGGCGATGCCGCCAGCGGACAGGATTTCCCGCCCGATACGCGGCATGCGATCCTGATCCAGCGCATGTCGGGCGCCAAGGGGCAGATGCCCGGCGCGATCCTGACCGCGCTGACGCTGGATTAAACCCGGGCCTTGCCACTGTCGTTGCGGATCGCTGCATCGCGCCATGCGATGATCCGTCCGGTGAATTCGCTGGACGATATCGGGATTGCCGCCTCTGGGATGGCCAGCAGCATGTTGGGATGCGCCACCAACACGTAACCTTCGATCAACGCCACCGGCAGCGCGCCGGTTTTCTCTACCGACCAGAAATAGGTGCCGCGCATATTCGGCCCTGACACGTCGAAGCCGTCGGGGCCGATGGCCACCTCATGGGTGAAACCCACGACAGTATCAAATGCTTCGCGTGCTGGATCGGGCGAAGCATCCGTGCGTCGCTGATCCAGTTGCGACATCGCCGCCATGCCGGCCAGGACCATCAGGAAAACGGCTGCGGGCTGTGGAAACAGACCCGTGAGAATGAAATCCGACATCGTATCAAAGCTGTGCAGCGTGGTCGCCGGCCACCATTGCCGATGAAACAGCCAGGACCACAGCGATATTGCGGCAACCGTGATGATCGCCGGCACCAGATAATACCGTGCATAGGCCCACCCGGTCGAGGGCTGCGCTGTCGGCGGGGTCTGCAACCCATCCTGCGCCCAGTACAGCCTCAGTGCTGCAAGATAGGCCGAGAAATCCTTTTCTTCCCAGGCATAGCTGAGGCGGATCGGGGCTTCGGTTTCAGACATGTAAAATTCCCGACGATACTGGCCAAGATCGGCATTTGATAACGGCACCGTCCCGCAAGGGCCAGCCAGGCGTCGTGGTAAAGGGCGTGTCTGACTTGCAGGTTGTGCAAATCTGTCGCATCAGTCGAGCATGACCGACTGGATCATCAGCATTTCCGGCACCGCCGAAGGGGCGCGCATCGCCTCTATCCTGGCGATCTCGGCGGCGTTTCTGCATGCGGTGTTCGGCGCCTTGCAAAAGGGACGCCATGACCCCTGGATCAGCCGCGCGGCGATTGATGCCAGCTATGGGCTGATGGCCTTGCCGGTGGTGCTGTTCGTCGTGCCCTGGCCCGAGCCGCATATGTGGCCGGTGCTGGGCGGCGCGATGATCATTCACATCGTCTACAAACTGGCGCAGGCATCGACCTATCAGCGCGGTGCCTATACGGTCGTTTATCCCGTGGTCCGCGGGACCGCGCCGCTGATCACCATCATCGCCGCCAGCCTGATCTTTCACGAGCGTTACAACCTGACGCAATGGTCGGGCGTCTTGCTGTTGGTCGCCGGTATTCTGGGGCTGGCGATCTATAACCTGCGCAAGCTGACTGTCGGGCGCGATACGCTGCTGCCGGCGCTTGGCTGGGCGCTGTTTACCGGCGTGATGGTCGCGGCCTATACCACCTATGATGCCTGGGGCATCCGGCTGGCCGCTGATCCGTTCACCTTTCTGTTCTGGTTCTTTCTGCTCGATTCGCTGTTCATGCCGATGATTTCATGGCGCCGGATCGCTGCGCTGCCGGTGGCCGAACGCGCCTCGCTGGCGGCGCGAGGCTTTACCGGCGCGGTGGTGGCGTTTGCCAGCTTTGGCTCGATCATGCTGGCCACGCGCATCGACGAGGTCGGACGCGCCGCCGCCTTGCGTGAAACCTCGACTGTCTTTGCGGCCCTTGTGGGTTGGGTCATCCTGGGCGAAAAGGTGGGGCCGCGCCGGCTGGCCCTTATGGCCATGATCGCAGCCGGGGCGGTGATCGTGGAATATGCCGGATAAGAGGCGGGACGAAATGAGCAAGACGTCATCAGGCAAGCTGAAAGCCCTGTTGGAATACGGGCCTTTGTTGGTCTTTTTCGTGGTATTCCTGCTGCTGCGCGACCGCACGGTTTCGATCATGGGGCAGGATTACTCGGGCTTTATCGTTGCCACGCTGGTATTTATCCCGGTGCTGGTGCTGTCGACGCTGGGGCTGTGGCGGCTGACGGGCAGGCTGTCGCCGATGCAGATCGCCACGCTGGTTCTGGTTATCGTGTTTGGCGGGTTGTCGGTCTGGCTGAACGATCCGCGCTTTTTCAAGATCAAGCCGACGATCATCTATGTGCTGTTTGCGGGCCTTCTGGGCTTTGCCTATCTGGCTGACAAACACTGGCTCGAGGCTGTGCTGTCCGAGGCGCTGCCCATGCGCGCCGAGGGCTGGCGCAAACTGACGCTGCGCATGGCGCTGATGTTTCTGGGGCTGGCGATTGCCAATGAGATCGTCTGGCGGACCATGTCCGAGACCAACTGGGTCTATTTCAAAACCTTCGGTCTGCCGCTGCTTTTGTTCGTGTTCCTGATGGGCAATGCAGGCCTGTTCAAGGCCTATGGAATAGAGCGCGACGAATAGGTCGCGGCGGGTCAGGCGCGCAGGCCGCCGATGCTGTCAGGCGGTGCCAGCAGTCGTGACCAGCGCGGCTCGACCTGAGCGGGCAGTTCCCGGCGCAGCAGGTTCAGGGGCAGCGCCCAGGGCTGGCGCAGCGCCGTGCGGTAGAAGTCAAAGACCCCGCCACGCAGATAAGGCGTCCAATGCGACAGGCGCCGCGCGCGGCCATCCATCGGAAAACCAAGCGCATCCAGCATGACCAGCGTCGCGCGGTCGTCGATCTGAATGTCGATCCAGTTTGGCCGTGGCCGTTCCAGCCCAAAGCCAACGGCCTGCTTGCGGGCGGCTGACACCAGCACCTCTAGCCCGAAATCGAACAGGTCATTTTCGCGCGACGTGATGTTCAGCACCTCGGCGCGTTCGCCGGCGGCTGTGTCAAGCGCCTGGGCGGCGGCGCAGCGGAACTCGGCCGCGGCCAGCAGGACCATGCGTCCGATGGTGCCCCTGGGTGCATGATGCAGCGCCGATAGCAACACCCGCGCGCCAAGCGAATGCCCGATCAATGCGATGGGGCGGCCCGCCGCTTGCGACAGCGCCTCGACCAGCCGGGCCAGTGACCGACCGGTCTGGCCAGCCCGATGATAAACGCTGCGCAGCGATCCCCGTGCCTCCCAGCCAAAGCCGATGGCCAGCCCTTCGCTGTGATCTTCGCCGTCAAAGCCAAGCGCGCGCGGCCATGACGGGATCGGTGCAGCGACGCAACGGGGGTCGAGCGCAAGGATATGACGATGAGGATCGTGGCGCGTCTGGCTGGGCGAAAAGCGATAACCATGCACCATGATGATGATTGGCGCGTGATCGGCCAGTGCCGCTGCCTGCTGCAGCGCGTCGGGCATACCCGACAGATCCGAATTGAGATGCATTACAGTCATTTGACCGCCACCTGTTCTTCGTTTGATGCGGCTATGCCCCGATCATGCAACAGCAGCGTGAAGGAGCCGTTAAGCCAGCGTGAAATCTGTTGCGTTAACGGGCCGAAAGCGCGCAAATTCCAATAAATTCAGGCCTCGGCGGGTTATTGCGCAGTGGTTTGGGCCTGCGGACATGGCGCGCCAGAGGGCTTGGATGTCGTATTAAGACTGGAACCGACCCCAGGGCTGGGCGATCCTTGGCAGCGGAGAAGGAGACAGGGATGGCGTTCAAATCGGATATCGAAATCGCGCGCGAGGCGCGAAAGCTGCCAATAGTCGAGATAGGCGCAAAGCTGGGCATCGGGTCAGAGGATCTGCTGCCCTATGGGCACGACAAGGCCAAGGTCAGCCAGCGTTTCATCGATTCAGTCCGCGATCGCCCGACGGGCAAGCTGATCCTGGTGACGGCGATCAATCCGACGCCAGCGGGCGAAGGCAAGACCACGACCACCGTCGGTCTGGGCGACGGGCTGAACGCCATCGGCAAGCGCGCGGCGATCTGTATCCGCGAGGCCAGTCTGGGCCCGAATTTCGGCATGAAGGGCGGCGCAGCCGGAGGCGGCTATGCGCAGATCGTGCCGATGGAGGACATGAACCTGCACTTCACCGGCGATTTCCACGCCATTACCAGCGCCCATTCGCTGTTGGCCGCGATGATCGACAATCACATCTATTGGGGCAACGGGCTGGATATCGACATCCGCCGCGTCGTCTGGCGTCGGGTGGTCGACATGAACGACCGCGCGCTGCGGCAGGTGACGGCCTCGCTTGGCGGTGTGGCCAACGGGTTCCCGCGCGAAACGGGCTTTGACATCACCGTCGCCTCGGAAGTGATGGCGATCCTGTGCCTTGCGACCGATCTGACCGATCTGGAGCGCCGGTTGGGCAATATGATCGTCGCCTACAGGCGTGATCAGAGCCCGGTCTTTTGCCGCGATCTTCAGGCCCAGGGCGCGATGACGGTGCTGCTGAAGGACGCGATGCAGCCCAATCTGGTGCAGACGCTGGAAAACAACCCGGCCTTTGTGCATGGCGGTCCCTTTGCCAATATCGCCCATGGCTGCAACAGCGTCATCGCCACGACCACGGCACTGAAAACCGCCGATTATGTCGTCACCGAGGCCGGCTTCGGGGCCGATCTCGGGGCCGAGAAATTCATGAACATCAAATGCCGCAAGGCCGGGCTGAAACCTGATTGCGTGGTTCTGGTCGCGACCATCAGGGCGATGAAGATGAATGGCGGCATCGCCAAGGACGCGCTGGCCGAGGAAAATGTCGCCGCCGTCAAGAAGGGCTGCTCCAATCTGGGTCGCCATATCGACAATCTGCACGGCTTTGGTGTGCCGGTGGTGGTCGCCATCAATCATTTCAGCGGCGATGGCGAGGCCGAGGTTGCGGCCGTGCAGGACTATGTCACGGGCCGTGGCGCCGACGCGATTGTCAGCCGGCACTGGGCCGATGGCAGCGAGGGCGCGATTGATCTGGCGCGACGCGTGGCCGAGATTGCAGATAGCGGCGCCTCGCAATTCGCGCAGCTTTATCCCGATGAAATGTCGCTGATGGACAAGATCCGGACGGTCGCCACCCGGATTTATCATGCCGATGACGTGTTGGCGGACAAGCGTATCCGTGACCAGTTGCGGCAATGGCAGGATCAGGGTTACGGCCATCTGCCGGTTTGCATGGCCAAGACGCAGTACAGCTTTTCCACCGATCCCAACCTGCGCGGCGCCCCCACCGGGCATTCCGTGCCGATCCGCGAGGTCCGGCTGTCGGCAGGGGCGGGTTTTGTGGTGGTGATCTGCGGTGAAATCATGACCATGCCCGGCCTGCCGCGCCATCCCTCAGCGGAAAAGATCCGGTTGAACGAGGCGGGCGAAGTCGAAGGTCTGTTCTAAGGGCGGCGGGACGACGCTTGCCTTCGGCATCGCCCCGCCCGCCGTCCCTTGATGGTCTGCGTCCGGGCCGATCAGGCGGGCTGTCTGAGGCCCAGGATATCGCGCGCCTGCTGCCATGTTGCGACGGGCCGGTCGTATTTCGCGCAGAGATCGACGGCACGTTGCACCAGCGCCGCGTTCGAGGGCGCAAGCCGGTCCTTGTCCAGTCGCACGTTATCCTCGAGCCCGGTTCGTGCGTGGCCGCCTGAAGAAATGGCCCATTCGTTCACGACAATCTGGTTTGGACCGATCCCTGCCGCGCACCACGGCGTGTCGTCGCCGAACAGACGCTTGACCGTGTGGATGTAGTAGTCGAACACATCGCGATCGACCGGCATCGCGTTCTTCACGCCCATCACGAACTGCACATAGGGCGTTGCGGTGATGCGCCCGTCCTTATGCATCGCGGCGGCCTGAAAGATATGGCTGAGATCAAAGGCCTCGATCTCTGGTTTGACACCGTGGGTCACCATTTCCGACGCCAGCCAGTCGACCAGATCGGGCGGGTTTTCATAGACCCGCGTGGGGAAGTTGTTCGAGCCAACCGACAGGCTGGCCATGTCCGGCGACAGCGGCAGCATCTTGCCCCGTGCGTCGCCCGCGCCCGACCGTCCGCCGGTCGAAAGCTGCACGATCATGCCGGGGCAGTGTTTTTCGATGCCCTCTTTCAGCACCCCAAAACGGTCGGGATCGCTGGTCGGCTTTCCGTCATCGTCGCGGACATGGCAATGCGCGATGGTCGCGCCCGCCTCGAACGCCTGTTGGGTCGATTCGACCTGTTCCGCGATGGTGATCGGGACCGCGGGGTTGTTGTCCTTGGTGGGCAGGCTGCCGGTGATGGCCACGCAGATGATACAGGGGTTTGTCATGTCAGGGCCCTCAAAGGTCGAAGAAGACGGTTTCGTCATCGCCCTGCAGGCGGATGTCGAAGCGATAGACGGGGGTGCCGTCGCGGGTCGTGCGTTTCGCGATCAGGGTGGCGCGGCGCTGTTCCCATTCGATCAGATTGATCACCGGGTCCTTGGCGTTGGCTGCCTCTTCATCGTCGAAATACATCCGGGTGTTCAGCCCGATATTGATCCCGCGCGAAACGATCCACAGGTTCAGATGCGGTGCCATCATCCGTCCACCGCGCCCCATGACCGCGCCCGGTTTGACCGTATCAAAACCCCAGTCGCCGGTTTCGAAATCGGTGATGACGCGGCCCCAACCGCGGAAACCGTCCTCGACCTCGCCGCCGCCCTCGGGATGGGCGTAGTGCCCGTCCGCATTTGCCTGCCAGACCTCGATCAACACGTCCTTGACCGGGCTGCCCATGCCGTCGATCACCAGCCCTTCGACCCGGATGCGTTCACCCTTGGCGTTCGGTCCGGCGATGTCCCAGCCCAGTTCCTGATCATAGATGTCAAAGCCCGCAGCCCCCGGCGCCAGGCCGATGTGAACGTAGGGGCCCGCGGTTTGCGAGGCGCTTTCGCGCAGGTAATCCAGTTTCTGTGCCATATCAGTTCCCCTCTGGCCGGTTCTCGAAATAGGTCGAGCGGCGGCCCCTCAGAACGATGTCGAATTTATAGGCGATCGTATCCAGCGGGATCGTTGCGTTCAGATCCAGCTTGGCGGTCAGTTGCTCGATCGCGTCGGCGTCGGGGATCGTCGCCACGATCGGACAGATCGGGATCAGCGGATCGCCCTCGAAATAAAGCTGCGTGATCAGGCGTTGGCAGAATGCGTGACCGAAGACCGAGACATGAATATGCGCCGGGCGCCAGTTATTGACCCAGTTGCGCCACGGATAGGCGCCGGGCTTGATGGTGCGAAAGCTGTAGCGCCCCTGATCGTCGCTGATCGTGCGTCCGCAGCCACCGAAATTCGGGTCCAGAGCGCCCAGATAGGTGTCTTTTCTGTGGCGATAGCGCCCGCTGGCATTGGCCTGCCAGATCTCGACCAGCGTATTCGGCACCGGTCGCGCGTTTTCGTCCAGCACGCGGCCATGGACAATGATCCGCTCGCCCACCGGATCGCCTTCCTTGGCGTAGTTGCGGATCAGGTCGTTGTCCAACTCGCCCAGATCAGTGTGACCAAAGGTCGGGCCGGTGATTTCGCTGGCCGATTGCTGCAGCGAGATCATCGAATAGCGCGGGCTGCGCGCCACGCTGGTCTTGTAATCCGGTGTCAGCGCTGCGGGGTGCAGGCGGCGATCGCGTTGATAATATTCGGCTCGGCTCATTGACTGGCCTCCTCGGCATCCATTTCGGCAAAAGTCTGTTTGGCCAGTTTCAGCGCATGATTGGCGCGCGGAACACCGGCATAGATGGCAACGTGCTGGAACGCCTCGGCGATATCGTTGCGGCTGGCCCCGGTGCGGGCGGTGGCACGGATATGCATCGGGATTTCCTCGAAATTCCCGGTCGCGGCCAGCAGCGCCAGCGTCAGCATCGAGCGTTCGCGCAGGGTGATGGCGTCGCCGGCCCAAACCGTGCCCCAGGCGCTTTCGGTGATCATCGTCTGGAACGGGTCGTCAAAGGCGGTCTTGGCAGCCTCGGCGCGGTCGACATGCGCGTCGCCCAGCACGCGGCGGCGGACGGCCATGCCGTCGGCATAACGGTCAGTCATGGGCTTGCTCGGGCAGGTGATGGCGCGAATTCAGATGCATGGCTGTTCCTCCTGTCCATAACATAAACGAAATACATATTGCGAGATAATGCAAAGTGGCGCATTTTCCATAATTAGATGATTATGCATGCCGGGATCAAACTGCGCCACCTGCGCGCCTTTGCCGCCATTGCGGACGAGGGTAACCTGTCGGCTGTCGCCCGCATGCAGGGCATCACCCAACCCGCGCTGAGCCGCACTCTGGCCGAGTTGGAGGACCTGCTGGGCACACCGTTGTTCCGGCGCGAGAACCGGCGCCTGATCCTGACCCAGCAGGGCACGCTGTTTCGCCGCCATGTGCATCAGGCGCTGCAACTGCTGGATGCTGGCGCTGCGGCGCTGCGGCCCGGGACCATGGCAGGGATTGTCCGGGTCGGTATCCTGCCGACGGCGGCCACGCGGCTGTTTCCGCGCGTGGCGCTGCGGCTGCGTGAGGTCGCGCCCGAGACACTGCTGCAGATAGAGACCGGGCCGCACACCTATCTGGTGCGGCTTTTGCGTGACGGGCAGATCGACCTGATGATCGGTCGGATGCCCGATGCGGGCGAGATGGCGGGACTGGCCTTCCAGCACCTTTATGAGGAACCCGTGGTGTTGGTTGCGCGCGCCGGGCATCCGTTGGCGGATCAGCCGCCGGCCACACTGCTGCGTCAGGTGCCGGTGGTGATGCCCCCCGAAACCGCAATCATCCGCCGTCCGGTGAACGAGTATCTGGCGGGGCTGAACATGATCGGGCTGCGTCCCGCATTCGAGACCGCCGCCCTTGCCATCGGGCGCGGCATCCTGGCCGATTCCGATGCGGTCTGGTTCATCTCGCGCGGGGTCGTGGGCGCCGAGTTGGAGCGCGGCGATCTGATCCAGATCCCCACCGGCGTGGGCTATCTGTCGGGCGCCGTGGGGCTGACCCATCGCCAGTCGGGCCCGCCGGTGCCGGGTTTGCAGCTGCTGATGCAGCTGGCTCAGGACGGTGCCCGCGACCAAGCCTAGCGCCTTGGCACTGCGGCGGGGCGCGCACCGCGTTTCTGGGCGCCGATGCGGAAGGGCGCGTTCGGTGCGCCGTAGCCCTGATACCCCGCCCCGCGCTGCACGATCTCAAAGAAGAAACCGCCCGTTTGGGTGTTGGAATAGAACTGGAAGAAGTGGCCGCTTTCATCCTCGTCATAAAGGATATTCGCCGCCTGCATCCGGCCCACCAACTCGGACGACAGGCCAAAGCGCGCTTGCACATCACCGTAGTAATTCGCGCCGATCTGCAGCACCGGGAAATCACGGGCCGCCATCGCATCGGCGGTTGCAAAGATGTCATCGGTGGACAGCGCGATGTGCTGGACCGAAGATCCGAAGCTGTCCTCGATAAAGCGACCGGCCAGCGTGCCGCGCGCCTCGGCGCCGTTCAGCGTCACCCGCAGCCCGCCCGATTGCATCGCCTGGCTGCGCACCAGCCCCGACGGATCGGCCACATCGACCATCGGTGCCTTCTGGGCGTCGAAAATGCTGGAATAGAACAGCGCCCAACTGAGCATTTCGTCATAGGCCATGGTCTGCGCCAGGTGATCAAAGCCGGTCAGGCCTGCGCCATCGGGTGCCGGCTGGGTGGTAAAGTCGATGTCCCAGATGCGGCCCAGATCGGTGCCCGCATCCAGAAACCGGATCATGCTGCCACCGACGCCGCGGATCGCGGGGATCGACAATTCGCCCTCTCGGCTGGCCTGCGGATGCGGGCGGGCCAACAGCGCGGTGGCGCGATCAAACCCGGCCTGCGCGTCGGTCATCATCAGCGCGATCTCGGACACCGTCGTGCCATGGGCCAGGTAGGAACTGTTCGCGAAGCCCTGGCTATCTTTATTGACCAGAATATTCGCGCCACCCTGACGCCACAGCGTCACCGGCTTTGAGACATGGCGCCCGGCAGCGGCAAAGCCCATGCTTTCCAGCAGCGTCTCCAGCGCGGGGGCGTCATCTGCGGAACTGGCGAATTCGATGAACTCGATCCGCTGCACCGGCTGCGGCGCGGGGAATGCGGGCAGGTCCAGCGGCAGCGCGGGTTCAGTGCGGCGCACGCGATCGACCGCGTCGATCAGGCTGCGATGACCATCCTGCGCCACCAGCCGGGGCAGGCCGGCCCGGAACTGGTCGTTAAAGATCTCGAGGCTCAGCGGCCCATCATAGCCCGTGGCCATGACCGCCCGCAAAAAGCTGGTGATGTCCAGATCGCCTTCGCCGGGCATATTGCGGAAATGGCGCGACCAATACAGCAGATCCATGTCGATGGCCGGCGCATCGGCAAGCTGGACGAAAAAGATGCGGTCGCCGGGGATGCTGCGAATGCTGGCCGGATCAATGCGGCGGCCAAGCGTGTGAAAGCTGTCCAGGATCAGCCCGACATTCGGATGATCGGCGCGGCGCACGACCTCCCATGCGTCGCGGTGGTCGTTGACATGGCGGCCCCAGCACAGCGCCTCGAAACCGACGCGCACGCCATGTTCGCGGGCCAGATCGCCCAGCTCAGCGAAATCCTCGGCCATGCGGTCGATGCCGCCCAGTGCCTGCGGATGCACGGATGAGCACATCAGGATCAGGTCGGTGCCCAACTCGTTCATCAGTTCGAACTTGCGTTCTGCGCGGGCAAAGGCACGGGCGCGATGGGGTTCGGGCAGACCCTCGAAATCGCGGAAGGGCTGGAACAGAGTGATCTCCAGCCCGGCATCGCGCACCATTCTGCCGACCTCTTGGGGCGCATGATCCGAGGCCAGGAAATCCTGTTCGAATATCTCGATGCCGTCAAAGCCGGCCGCCGCGATGGCGTCGAGTTTTTCGGTAAAGCTGCCGGATATCGAAACAGTCGCGATCGAGGTTTTCATACCGCTTCATCCGTTGTCATCAGTTCGTGGCGCAGCGCGTCCTGATCCAGCGGCAATCCGGCAAACAGATCCCAGGCATGGATGCCCTGAAAAAAGAATAACTCGTAACCCGAAACGATGGTCAGCCCGCGCGCCTCGGCATCTTGCAGAAACTGCGTGTCAGGCGGGGTATAGACCGCATCGAAGGCCCATTCCGCCCCGCGCAGCGCATCGGCGTCGACGGGTGTGCCGTCATAGCCGACCATCCCGACGGGCGTGCAGTTGATGACGCCCGCCGCGCCCTTGGCTGCCTCTTCGGCGCTGGTATGGGTGGTGATCGTCAGTTCAGGCGCGGCACGGCGCAGGTCATCCGCCAAAGCCGCGGCCTTGGCCGCATCGCGATCGACCAGCCGCAATTCGGGCGCGCCAAGCGCGATCAGCCCAAAGGCCACCGCGCGGCCCACGCCGCCCGTGCCGATCATCAGCGTCGGACCGGGCGATGCCTCGCCGCGTACCAATCGGTATCCCGCGACAAAGCCCGAATAATCGGTGTTGTAGCCTTCGGGGCCGTCAGCCCCGAAGATCACAGTGTTCACCGCCCCGATCGCCGCGACCAGCGGATCGTCGATCCGCACCTTTTTTGCCGCGCGTTCCTTATAGGGATAGGTGATGTTCAACCCGCGAAAGTCAACCGCCGCGCAATCGGCAAAAAGCTGATCGAACTCGCGGCCCATCTGTTCGGGGATCAGCCGGTCATAGGTCACGGTGACACCGTTCTGACGGCCCGCCAGCGTGTGCAGCAGGGGCGCGCGCGATTTGACGATATTGTCCCCGATCAGTCCCAGATGCAGGGTGTTGGCCATTATTCTGCTTCCTCTTTGCGGGCGGGCATCATCCGTGCCTTCAGTTTGCGCCAAAGCGGTGTCTGGCTGAAAAAGATGAACACGACGGCCAGAAACAGGATCAACGACAGCGGACTGGTGACGATGCCATGGAAAAACCGGCCCAGATCCTCGCGCTCCGAGATGATAGCCCGACGCCAGTTATCGTCCAATAGCCGCGACAGGATCACACCCAGAATCACCGGACCCAATGGATAACCATAGGCGCGCATGAAATATCCCAGCACCCCAAAGGCCAGCATCCAGTAGACATCGGTGATCGAGTTGTTGACCGCATAGGCGCCCACGATCGACAGCAACATGATCAGCGGGATCAGCACGGCGCGCGGCATCTCGACGATCTTGGTGAACAGCTTGATGCCGGTCAGACCGAAGAGCAGCATGAAGAAGTTCGCCACAACCAGCGCGCCGACGATGAACCAGAACATGTCCGGCTGGTCGATCATCAGCATCGGACCGGGGTTCAGCCCGTGGATGAACAGCGCGCCGATCATGATGGCGGTCACCGCGTCGCCCGGAATGCCAAGCGTCATCATCGGGATAAAGGCCCCGCCAACCGCCGCGTTATTGGCGGTTTCGGGCGCAACCAGCCCTTCGACGGCGCCATCGCCAAAGCGGCGGCTGGGGTTCTTGGTCACACGCTTGGCGTGGTCATAGGCCATCAGTGCCGCGATATCGCCGCCCGTGCCCGGCAGCGCGCCGATGACGACACCGATGGTCGAGGTCTGCAGAGACAGCGGCAGGTATTTCTTGACCGTGCCAAAGCTGGGCACGATGCGGCTGATCTTTTGCTTGATGGCCGGCGCATCCAGATGATGCAACTGCGCCAATGCCTCGGAGACGCCGAACATGCCGATCATGACGGCGATGAAGGAAATTCCCGATTGCAGCAGCGGCAGGTCATAGGTGAAGCGGCCGGTAAAGGTCAGCGGGTCCATCCCCACCATGCCGATTATGATGCCGAACGCGCCCGAAAAGATGCCCTTGACCAGGCTTTCCCCCGACAGCGACCCGACCAGCAGGATGCCAAGAACGGCCAGCAGCATATAGTCGCGCGGCTGGAATGTCAGGGCAAAGTCGGACACGGTCGGGGCTGCCAGCGCCAGCACCGCGATGCCGATAAAGCCGCCCAGGAATGACATGACCGTGCTGACCCCGATGGCCTCGCCTGCCTCACCGCGCTGCGCCATGGGATAGCCGTCCATGGCTGTGGCGATGGCGGATGGTGCGCCCGGAATGTTCAGCAGGATCGCCGTGCGAGAGCCGCCATAGACCCCGCCCATGAAGATGCCGATCATCAGCGCGATGGCCGGATAGACATCCCACGAGAAGGTAAAGGAGATCAGGATCGACACGGCCATGGTGACCGACAGGCCCGGAATGGCGCCGATATAGACCCCGGCGAATGTGCCCAACCCGACCAGCAACAACAGCTCGGGATTGGCGAAAACGGTCAGGAATGCAGACAGGGTTTCCATGTCAGGCACCTCCGCCAAAAAGATTACGGAAAAACTGCAGCATCTCTGCCTCGGGGAAGACGCCCGAGGGCATCAGCACCGTGAAGATGATGCGGAAGATGACGTAGATCAGCAGCAGCGAGCCTAAAGCGACGGCCAGCGTCCTGCCCCAGTTCTGACGCCACAGCATCTTGATCGCGACGGTCAGGAACAGCGCCGCGGTCGGCAAAAAGCCAAGCGGCCGCAGCAGAACACCAAAGGCCAACAGCAGCAGCGCCATCACGATCAGCACGGGTGGCAGGATCTGCTGCTTGAAGGTCTCACCCGAGATCGGGGGCAGTCGCCGGGTGCGCGTCGCGATTAACGCGGCGGCGATCACCATGACGAGCGTGGTCGCCATCGGAACCGTGCCGGGCGCAGACAGCGCCTCGAACCCGGAAATGTCATAGGCGCTCCAAAGCAGGAACAGGCTAAACGCGAGTAACAGGAAGGCAAAGACCGCCTCGCCCGGGCGACGGGTGTCGCGCCGTTCTTCGTGCAGATCGTCGGCTTCGAAATCCTGCATCGCGTCTGTGTCGTGATCGGTCGGGGACATTGCACCCTCCATGTCGCACAGGTTTCAGGACAAGAGCGGCGCGGCAGGTCTGGCGGCGCCGGGATGCACAGGGCCCGCAGGCCCTGCGCAGGTATCACGGATGATTACTCGGCCGGTTGGGCGATGCCGAACTCGTCGGGCGAGGTCTTGGTCAGGCCAGCATCCTGCATCAGCCAGGCGGTGGTCGACTGCCAGTCTGTCAGAAAATCCTGCGCCTCCTGGCCGCTGATATTCATCGACGTGAAGCCGCGATTGGCCATCAGTTCCAGAAATTCCGGCTGTTCGGCCGCTTCCTTATAGGCGGCGATCAGCTTTTCCACGGCTTCGGCCGGGGTGTCGTTCTTGACGAAGATGCCGAAGAACGGACCCCAGGGCAGGTATTTGTTATAGCCCTCATTGGCGGCTGCGGCGGTCTGAACGTCGGGCAGGGATTCCAGCGGTTCGGTTTCAATGACCAACAGCGGCTTGATCGCCCCAGCACGGATGCTTTCGATCGCGGCGCCCAGCACTGCGGGCATCACGTCGATTGCGCCGCCTTGCAGCGCGGTCAGCGCCGGACCATCGCCATCATAGGGCACAGAAATCACGTCCTGCTCGCCCTCGACCGCATTGATCATCGCGGTCACGACCGACGGCAACCCGCCGGGCCCGGTCGAGCCAAAGCGAACCTCGCCCGGATTTTCAGCGATATAGGCCAGCATCCCGGCATAGTCGTCAAAGGGTGCATCGGCCCCGGCAACCAGAACCGGCGTGCCGCGTGCCAGAATGTTGATCGGGACAAAGTCGCTGTAATCCTTTTGGCCCAGACCCATCACCTTATAAAGCAACGGGTTTTCGGCGCCCATGAGCAGCGTATAGCCATCGGCATCTGCCCCGGCGACCTGGTTCAGCGCGATGGCACCAACGCCGCCGGTGATGTTCTGCAGCACGACGGTGCCGCCCAGGACGTCTTCGGCATGCGGGGTTACGGCACGCATCACAGTATCGGTCGAGCCGCCCGCACCCCATTGGATGACGCCTGCGATTTCCTTGTTGGGGTAATCTTGCGCCGTTGCGCCGGTGACAGCGAAGACCAGTGCAGATGCTGCGCCGATGATTGCGTATTTCATGGGTTCCTCCCGGAAATTATAGAATCTACGGGCCATGCTCCTCGCCCGTTGCTGGTATGATCACGCAAACGGACCCATAACGTCAAATACCTAGATCAACGTAATATTAACATAATGTTAATCGCGTGGTGGCGTCGCGGGATCAAAATGCCCCCCGGCGGACAGGTCCAGCTCTTTGCGGAATTGCTGGATCGCGTATTCGGCAAAACCCGAAAGCGCGCGCCCTTTCTTGTGGGCAACATATGTGCTGATGCTGCTTGGTTCGACCAAAGGGCGGCGAACAAGGCCGGGCATATAGACCTCGGCCACCGAAAAAGCATCGATCAGCGCCACACCCAGCCCATGACGCACCAGACTGACGACGGTCTGGGCAAAGCGGCCGCGGATGGAATGGACAGGGCTCAACCCCTGCGCCAGAAACGGTTCAATCAGCTTGGCACCATAAGGATCAGCCGGATCAACACCGATCAGTGGCTCGCCCACAAGGTCATGAACAGAGAGGGTATCGCGTATCGCCAGCGGGTGATCTTCGGGCATGATCACGACCAGTTGCCCCTGGGCGAGCAATTCATTTTCAACGCCGGCATTTTCCACAAGCGAACTCATGATCACGAATTCACCGCGTTCCAGCAGCAGATAATCAACCGTTTCCTCGATCTTCAGGATGTTGAGATCGATGAACAGATCGGGATAACGCTGTCGGATGTTGCGCATTGCGCGGGCGGCGATGAACTGCGCGACCGAGGGGGCCGAGGCAAACGCCAACCGCACATCCTGACCCTTTTCCAGCGAGTCGATGGCGATCTGCAGGTTCTCGACGTCCTTGTAGACGGTGCTGATCTGGGCAAAGACCGGCCCTGCCTCGACCGAGGGAATGAACCGGCCCGCGCGGCGCTCGAACAGGCGGATGCCTAGCGATTCCTCGGTATGTTTCACCAGACGGCTGATGCCGGGTGCCGAGACGTTCAACTGTTCCGCCGCGCCGCTGATGGTGCCGCGCATCATGACGGCGCGGATGACCTCGACCTGTCGCAGGGTGATTTCGCGCATCTGCCTCCCTCTCTGGCAGCAGTTTAACATCAAGTTAATTCGACTGCGCAATGGGTATTTGACGTTAGCGGCTTTCCCGCGCTGTGATGGGCGCGAAGGGGGCAATATGGCTGAGGCTTATGATCTGATCGTGCTGGGCTCGGGCGCCGCAGGGCTGTCTGCGGCAGTCACGGCGGCGCATCACGGATTAAGCGTGGCGCTGTTGGAAAAGGCGCCGGTGCTGGGCGGCACCTCCGCCTGGTCCGGGGGCTGGATCTGGGCGCCCGGCAACGAGATCGCGCGGCGCGCAGGGATGACCGAAGACCGGGCACTGCCGCGTCTTTATCTGCAAGGCGTTCTTGGCGATCGGTTCGATGCGCCACGCGTCGACGCCTTTCTGGCCGCCGCGCCGCAGATGGTCGAGTTCTTTGACACACAGACTGCCCTGCAATTCGACGGCGGCTTGCCGATCCCCGACACCTATGGCGATCTGCGAGGCGCCGGGACGGGCGGGCGTTCGGTCATCGCCAAGCCCTATGACGGACGTCAACTGGGCCGCGAAATTGCCTTGCTGCGCGAGCCGTTGCCCGAAACCACCCTGCGCGGGATGACCATTCAGGCCGGGCCGGATCTCAAGGCATTCATGACGGCCACGCGCTCGGTCCGTTCTTTCGGCTATGTCGCCGGCCGTATCACGCGGCATATGGCGGATCTGGCGATCCATCGACGCGCGATGCAGCTGCGCAATGGCAGCGCGTTGATCGCCCGGCTGATCCGCTCTGCGCTGGATCTGAGGGTCGATCTGCGCACGTTTGTAACGGTGACGGGGCTGATCCGGACGGATGGACGCGTGACTGGGGTTCAGACCGCGACCCGCACCCTGACCGCGAGGGCAGGGGTGGTAATCGCAACCGGGGGCTTTCCTCACGACCCGGTTCTGCGCGAGGATCTGATGCCACGCAACGCCGAACACATCAGCCTTGCCGTGCCGACCGCGACAGGCGACGGCGCGCGCCTGATCAAGGCGGTTGGGGGTGCGTTCAGCGCCGATGTCGCTGCGCCCGCCGCCTATTGTCCGGTCAGCCGTGCGGTCTGGCCCGGCGGGCGTGAGGGCGGCTTTCCCCATATCATCGAGCGCGGCAAACCCGGTCTGATCGGGGTGTTGGCCGATGGCCGGCGGTTCTGTAACGAGGGGCTGGGCTATCATGACTATGTGCGCGCGATGCTGTCGGCAGTACCGGTCGGCCAACCCGCGCGGTCCTGGCTGATCTGTGATCACCGCTTTATTCGCCGCTATGGTCTGGGCATCGTGCGGCCCGCGCCGATGCCTTTGGGGGGCTGGGTGCGGTCGGGCTATCTGAAGCGGGGTGTGTCTTTGACGGATCTGGCTGCCGTCACGGGCATTGATGCGGCTGGGTTGGCGCGGACGGTAAAAACCTTCAACAGCCATGCCGCACAGGGCAAGGACCCCCGATTTGGCCGTGGCACCACGCCCTATATGCGCCTGCAGGGTGATCCCGAACAGCGCCCGAACCCCTGCCTTGCCCCGATCGTGAACGCACCCTTTTACGCGGTCGAGGTTCTGCCCGGCAGCTTTGGCACACTTGCCGGCATTACCACCGATCCGCAGGCCCGTGTGCTGGATGCCGCCGGCGCGCCGATCCCTGGCCTTTATGCCGCCGGGGCCGATGCGCTCAGCGTCTTTGGCGGGCATTATCCAGCGGGCGGCATCAACCTTGGCCCGGCCCTGACCTTTGGCTTTATCGCCGGTCGCCATGCGGCAAAGGGGGCGTCATGAGCCACCGTCTGTCCGCAGCCCATCTGTCCGCCATCACCCTGCCGCCACCCGATTTCATCCATGCGGCCGCCGATGCGGGCTTTTCCGGTGTCGGGCTGCGTCTCTTGCGCGTGACCGGGGATAGCCCCGGCTATCCGTTGATGGCGGACCCCGCCGCGCTGCGCGCAACCCGTGCTGCGATGCGGGCGACGGGTCTGGCTGTGCGCGACATCGAATTCGTCAAGATCACGCCCCAGATCGACATTGCGGGTCTGGCACCGATGCTGGATGCGGGGGCCGATCTTGGCGCCCGGCATCTGATTGCCGCGCCCTATGACGACGACCTGTCGCGTCTGGCCGACGGCTTGGGTGACCTGTCCGCGTTGGCTGCGTCGCGTCAGATCGGTGTCGTGCTGGAGTTCTTTCCCTGGACCGTGGTGCCCGATCTTGCGACATGCTGGCGCGTGGTGCAGCAGGCCGGGCCTGAAATTGGCATTCTGGTCGACAGCCTGCATTTCGACCGCTCGGACCCGGATCACGCGCTGCTGGCCAGCATACCGTCCGCGCGATTGCCCTTTGCCCATCTTTGCGATGCGCCGCGTTTGCCGGTTTATGGCAGCCAGAACCTGCTGCACACCGCCCGCGCCGAGCGGTTGCCGCCCGGTCAGGGTGAAATCGAACTGGATAGATTTATCGAGGCACTGCCCAAAGACATTGATCTGTCGCTTGAGGTGCCGATGACCCAGATGCTGACCGAACGTGGCGGCGCAGCGGTTCTGCGCCGGATCCACGATGTGACGACGGCCCATCTGGCCCGGATCAGATCATCCGGCTGAGCAGCCCCGTTTTCCAGATGAATTGATGGACCAGAACGGCGCCAACATGCAGCAGGATCAGCGCCAGCAGGACATTGGTGCCCAAAGCGTGCAGACCGGCGATGGCCTCGGAACTGGTGAACCAACCGATCATGCCCCCGATAGGCAGCCCGATCAGCATCACATACATCAGGATAAGGGAAATCCTGGCGAGTGTTCGCGCCCAGCCTGGCTCGCTGCCTGGCGCGGTGGGCGCGCCGTGGGTCATGCGCAATCTGATGCGCCAAACCGCCAGAACCAGAACCGTGACGCCGATGACGATATGGGCGACGACGGTAAAGGAAAACGTGGCGATGCCGGTCTCGATCTTTTCGCGCAAGGGGCGGCCCATGCCGTCGAAGAACAGGTATTGCAGCAATAGCAGCGCGACGACGGTCCAGTGCAGCGCCTTTTGCGTATGGGTGAACGATGCGGCCTGGTGGGAGTGATGGCTCATGGCGACGACTCCGATTCGCTTGATGCTCGTCATCAGTCTAGCGTGGCCAGCGGGGGACGCACGGGCAAACCCCAAAAACCCTTTAGAAAAACCGCTCGGCGGTTCAGTGGTCAGGATACCAAAGCCCGCCCGTCGCACTGTGGCGAACCGGGTAACGTGGCTGCTGGGCCGCCGGCCACTGTCGCTGCACGATGCGCGACGAAGGGGTGCCGGTTTCAGGCGTCGGACATCGCAGCCTGAAACAGCGCACGGGTGTTTGCCTGCGTCATCTCGACGGGGTTGCCACCACAAGAGGGATCAGCCAGCGCCATCTCGGTCAATTCGTCCAGCCGGCTTTCCTCGACCCCCATGGCGGCAAGATTGCCGGGGATTTTCAAATCGGCCCGCAGGCTCATCACACGGGCGCGAAAACCGTCGAAACCGTCATCAATACCCAGATAGCGGGCGGCGCGGGCGATGCGGTCCTCGATCGCGGGGCGGTTGAAATCCAGCACCATGGGCATGACCACCGCATTCGTGGTGCCGTGATGGGTGTTGTAGACCGCGCCTATCGGATGGCTGAGCGAATGGATTGCGCCAAGGCCCTTTTGAAACGCCACGGCGCCCATGGCTGCCGCGCTCATCATATGGGCGCGCGCTTGCAGATCGTCGGGTGTGGCATAGGCGCGGGGCAGGTTTTCCAACACCAGCCGCATGCCCTCCAATGCGATCCCCTGGCTCATCGGGTGGTAATGCGGACTGCAATAGGCCTCGAGGCAATGGGCCAGCGCATCCATGCCGGTGCCTGCGGTGATCGCGCGCGGCATCCCCATGGTCAGTTCCGGGTCGCAGATCGTGTAGGTGGGCAGCAATTTTGGGTGAAAGATGATCTTTTTCTGATGCGTGTCGCTGTTGGTCAGGACGCCGGCGCGCCCGACCTCTGAACCGGTTCCCGCCGTGGTCGGCACGGCAATGATCGGGGCGATGGTGTCGGGATTGGCGCGGGTCCACCAGTCGCCGATATCCTCGAGTTCCCAGACCGGGACCGGCTGATCGACCATCAGCGCAATCATCTTGCCCAGATCCAGCGCCGAGCCACCGCCAAAGCAGACAACCCCGTCATGGTCGCCAGCGCGATAGGCCGTCAGACCTGCCTGCATATTGCCTTCATTCGGATTGGGATCGACATCGGAAAAGAGGGCGCGGCCCAGACCTGCGGCTTCCAGCCGGGCAAGGGTGGTCAGCGTGATCGGCAGATCGGCCAGCATTCGGTCGGTGACCAAGAGCGGTCGGGTGATGCCTGCCGCGCGGCACAGATCGGGCAGTTCAGCGATCCGGCCAGCGCCGAACTTGATGGCGGTCGGATAGGACCAGTTGGCGGTCAGGTTCATGCAGTCACCTTTTTCAGATGGAAGGATTTGGGGCGGGTTACGGCCTGAAAGCCAAGCGCCGACAGGCTGGCGCCGCGCCCGGTATCCTTGACGCCGGTCCAGCACAGCGCCGGGTCCAGATAGTCGCAGCGGTTCATGAAAACGGTGCCGGTCTCCAGCCGGTTGCCGATCTTCGCTGCGCGGCCTGCATCAGACGTCCAGATCGACGCCGTAAGACCGTAATCGCTGTCATTCATCAACTCGATGGCCTGATCATCACCCGAGACGCGCATGATCCCGACCACCGGGCCAAAGCTTTCCTCGCGCATGACCCGCATGTCATGGGTCACATCGACCAGCACCTGCGGCGCCAGATAGGCGCCGCCGTCATCGGCGGGGAATCCGCCCGCATCGATCAGGGGACGCGCGCCCGCTGCGATGGCGTCACCGATCTGGTCGCGGACCAGCCGGGCAAAGCGGGCATGGGCCATCGGCCCCATGGTGGTTTCCGGATCCAACGGGTCACCAAGGCGCAGGTCGCGGACCCAATCGGCGGCCCTGGCGACAAAGGCGTCATAAAGGCTGTCATGGACATAAATCCGTTCGATCCCGCAGCAGCATTGGCCTGAATTGAACATCGCGCCGTCCATCAGCCCGTCCACGGCGGCGTCAAGGTCAGCATCCTCGGCGACATAGCCCGGATCCTTGCCGCCCAGTTCCAGCCCGGTGCCGGTGAACCCGCCCGCCGCCGCACGTTCGATGGCCTGACCTCCCCCGACCGAGCCGGTGAAATTCACGAACCCAAAGCTGCGCTCGGCGATCAGTGCCTCGGTGGTGGCGTGGTCCAGGATCAGGTTCTGGAATACGTCCTTGGGCACACCGCCCTGATGCATTGCCCGCGCCAGCCGGTCACCCGCCAGCAACGTCTGGCTGGCATGTTTCAGCACCACCGAATTGCCGGCCATCAGCGCGGGCAGGATAGCGTTGATGGCGGTCAGATAGGGATAGTTCCAGGGCGCGATGACAAAGACCACGCCCACCGGCTCGCGCCGCAATTCGCGGTGAAAGGCGTCGCTGTCTTCGGCGATCTGCGGGGCCAGCGCGCTGGTCGCGATGCCCGCCATATAATCGGCACGTTCGCGCACGCCGCCCATCTCGCCGCCATAGCGCACCGGGCGGCCCATCATCCGCGCCAGTTCCGGCACGATCTCATCATTCATCGCAATCAGCGCATCGATTCCGGCCATGACCAGCCCGATCCGTTCATCCAGCGGGCGCGCGGCCCATTCGGGCTGCGCTGCGCGGGCGCGGGCGACGGCGTCGCGCGCCTGATCGGGGGACAAGATGTCCCGTTCGACATGAACCGCGCCGTCAATCGGCGAAACCAGCTTTATCTTTCCCGACATTGTCAGACTTTCATTTCAAGGCGCCTCAGGCGCGTTCGAACCCGCGTGCGACCTCCCAATCGGTCACGACGCGGTTTTGTTCTTCGATCTCCCACATGGCGGCGCGGCAGTAATGGTCCACCACCTCCTCGCCAAAGGCGGCACGCAGCATTGCAGACTTCGATGCCGCCTCTGCGGCTGCGCCCAATGTGCGCGGCACCTCGGGGGCGTCGGCTGCCTGATAGACGTCGCCCGACAGCGCCGGTCCAAGCGTCATGCCCTTCGCGATCCCGTCCAGCCCGGCGGCCAGCAGGGCGGCGCAGGCCATATAGGGGTTCAGGTCGGCCCCGCCGATGCGGCATTCGATGCGCACGGCCTTGCTGCCCTCACCGCACAGGCGGAACCCGGCGGTGCGGTTATCCACGCTCCAGACTGCGCGGGTGGGGGCGAAGGTGCCGGAAACAAAGCGTTTGTAGCTGTTGATATTGGGCGCAAGAAACAGGGTCAGCGCGTCGGCATGGGCCAATTGCCCTGCGACATAGGATTTCATCAGCGCCGACATGCCATGCGGATCGCTGGCATCGACAAAGATATTCGCGCCGTCCTGGGCCAGCGACTGATGCACATGCGACGAACTGCCAACCCGGTCATGGTTGTATTTGGCCATGAACGTGACCGAGCGCCCGGCCTGCCGCGCGATGTCTTTGGTGGCCATCTTGATCAGCACATGCATATCCGCCGTGTCCAGCGCGTCGGAATAACGGGCGTTGATTTCGTGCTGGCCGCGCTCTGCCTCGCCCTTGGAACATTCGACCGGGATGCCGGCGGCGTAGAGCCCGTTGCGCAGCGGGCGCATCACCGCCTCATCGCCCGAGGTCTCTGCCAGTGCGTAATCGACATTGAAGCGCGCGGTGGGCGTGGGCGTCTGGTAGCCCGCGTCGAACAGTTCCTTGAAACTCTCTTCGAACATGAAGAATTCCAACTCGGTCGCCATCATCGGCTCGAACCCCATGTCATGGGCGCGGGCGACCTGCGCGGCCAGCACATTGCGCGGTGCATGGGGGACGGGCTCATGGCTGTGGTGATCCAAGAGATCGGCCATGCACAGCGCGGTACCGGGCGCCCAGGGCAGCCGGCGCAGCGTGCTCAGATCCGGGCGCATGGTATAGTCGCCATAGCCCTTTTCCCAACTGGTGGCCTGATAGCCGGGCACGGTGAACATCTCGTAATCGGTGGCCAGCAGATAGTTGCAGCAATGGGTTTCGTCATGCGCATCCAGAAAATGCTGCGCATGGAAACGCTTGCCCATCAGCCGGCCCTGCATATCGACCAGCGCCACGGCAACGGTGTCGATCTCGCCAGCCGCAATTGCGGTTTTCAGGCTGTCCATGGTCAGGTTTGCAGGCATGATCTTCTCCGGTCGTCAGGGGCCGGGCGCGATGGGTCGCGCCCGGCAAGCATATCAGACGTCAGCGATAGGGATAGCCGGCCGCTTCCATATTCGCGGCATAGGTCTTGAAGGCCTGCACCACGCGACCCGCACGGTCGCTGGATGCGGCCACCTCGTCCCAGAAGCTCTCGGCATCCTTGGTGACCTGGTTCCATTCCTCGGGCGGGATGCTGGTCAGTTCCATCTTCTCGCCCTCGACCCGCAGCTTGGCCTCGCCGCCCCAATACCAGACCGCGCGATAGTAATGCGACTGGTCGATGGACATCAGGAACAGCTGTTTCAGGTGTTCGGGCACCTTGTCCCAACTGGCGGCGTTCGCGAAATAGCTGCCGAACCACGCGCCGGTCACCGAATTGGTCAGCGCGTAATTGCAGACATCGGCCCAGCCCACTTCATAGGCCTCGGTAAAGCCGCACCAGGCAACGCCGTCCAATTCGCCGGTTTGCATGGCGACCTCGACGTTGTCCCATGGGATGGTGACCGGGATCAGCCCGTAACGCGACAGGAACTTGCCCGCAGTCGGCACCCCAAAGACGCGCAGGCCCTGCATGTCGGCAAGGCTGCGGATCGGTTTGTCGACGGTAAAGATGTGCAGCGGATCCCACGCGCCAGCCGATAGCCAGGTGACGTTGTCGACCTCGTCATAGGCTTCTTTCCAGATCTCGTTCAGGCCGTAATATTTGAACAGCGAAGGCACATCGAGACTGTAGCGCGTGGCAAAGGGGAAATAGCCCCCGAAAACCGAAATATCGACCGGCGAGGCCATGGTTGCCTCATCCGATTGCACCGCGTCCAGCGTGCCGTTCTGCATGGCGCGGAACAGGTCGGCGGTGGGAACCAACTGGTCGGCGTAGTATAGTTCGATCTCCATCTGGCCATCAGCGGCGGCGTTGAAGGCGTCGATCTGCGGCTTGATCACATGGGCGCCAAGCGGTGCACCGGAATAGGATTGCAGCCGCCATTTCAGCGGCGCACCCTGCGCCAGCACGGCGGGCGCGGCCAGCGTCGAGGCTGCCGCAGCCCCCGCGCCAAGCCCGGCCTTTTTCAGGAAATCGCGGCGCCCAGAGAGAATCCGTTCCGATGGGGTCAATAGCTTCTTGGTCATATCGTCCTCCTTGGTTGGGTTATGACCCTCTTGCCGGGGTCTCGTTGTGGTTCGGGGTCAGCCCCGTACATTCATCTGCTCGGGCAGCCACAGCGCAAGGCCGGGCCACAGCATCACCAGCGCGATGGTGATCGCCATCATCAGCGCAAACGGCCAGATCGACCGATAGATGTCGATCAGCGTGATTTCCCTGGGCGCGAGCGAGCGCATCAGGAACAGGTTATAGCCAAAGGGCGGGGTGATATACGCAATCTGGCAGGTGATCGTGTAGAGCACGCCGAACCAGATCAGTTGGTTGTCAAAGCCCAGATCCAGCATCCCCACCAGCGGCACGTAAAGCGGCGCAACGATGACCAGCATGGCAGTATCGTCCAGAAAGATGCCCATCACGATGAAGGATAGCTGCATCATGATGATCACCTGCCACGGGCCCAGATCCCAGGTGTTGATGAACAGGTTCTCGACCGCGCGCACAGCACCCAGCCCGTCAAACACCGCGCCAAAGGCCAGCGCCGCCAGGATCAGCCACAGGAACATGCAACTGACCGACAGGGTCTTCATCGACACGTTCTTGATCAATTGCCAGGTAAAGCGCCCCTTTGCCACGGTGGCCAGCGTCGCAGCCGTTGCCCCCACGGCCGAGCTTTCGACCAGCGAGGTATAGCCCATCACGAAGAGGCCGGTCATGGTAAAGAAGATCACGAAGGGAATGATGCCCGCGCGTGCCAGCGCCAGCTTTTCCCTGAAGGGCATGTTCAACTCTTCCTCGTCCACGACCGGGGCAAGCGCCGGGTTCATGCGGGCGCGTACGACGATATAGGCGACGAACATCGCCGCCATGATCAGGCCGGGGATAAGCCCGGCGAACCACAGTTTCGACACCGGCTGGCGCGCGATCATGCCGTAGAGCACCATCACCACCGAGGGCGGGATCAGGATGCCAAGCGACGCACCGCCTTGCACCACACCCGAGATCAGCACCTTGTCATAACCGCGCCGCAGCATCTCGGGCAGGGCGATGGTTGCGCCGATGGCCATGCCGGCGACAGACAACCCGTTCATCGCCGAGATGATGACCATCAGAAAGATCGTGCCGATGGCCAGACCGCCGCGCAGCCGCCCGAACCAGACATGCAGCATCTTGTAGAGATCCTCGGCAATGCCGGATTCCGACAGGACGTAGCCCATATAGATGAACATCGGCAGCGTCAGCATCGCGTACCAGTTGAACAGCTTGAACACCTGGTTGAACGGCAGCTCGATCGCGCCCTGACCATAAAGCAACAGCGCCGCGCCCGCGGCGACAAAGCCGATTGCCGCAAAGACACGCTGGCCACTGACCAACAGCAACACCATCGAGGCGAACATCAAAAGGGCGATGGCCTCGTAACTCATGTGAGGGTCTCTCCGCGCAGGGTCGCGATATGCTTGAACACCAGCGAGAACGCCTGCAGCAGCATCAGGATGAGGCAAAAGACCATCAGCGCCTTGATCGGAATGACCGACGGATTCCACATCGAAAAGCGCCGCTCATCGGTTGAGATCGCGTATCGCAGGCTGCTGATCGAGCCGGCCAGCATCACCCCCAGATAGAAGATCAGGCACCAGATGGTCACAAGGTCCAGCTTGGCCTTGCCGCGTTCGCTGAGCCGCGAATACAGCAGATCCATGCGCACATGGTCCTCGTTCTTCAGGGTGAAGGGGCCGCCCAGAAAATAATAGGCGGCCAGCGTGAACTGCGTCAGTTCGATCGCCCAATGAACCGGCATGTTGATCACGTTGCGCGTCACCGCATCGAACAACAGCGTCGCACCCATGAGAAAGATCAGCGATGCCGCCAGCCAACCGGCCCAATCGCTGACGCGGTCGACGGTGCGCACATAGCTGCGGATGATCTTGGGCATGGCGCGCGGTGTTCCTTTCCTCAGGTCCAGACCGCGACTCCGCTGGCGTCGAAGGCTGCGTGTGCGGTGGTGCTGATGCGGTCGTCGGTGATGATCAGCCCGATCCGGTCGGTGCGGCAGACGGTAAAGGCCGCGCGGCGTCCCAGCTTGGTGCTGTCGGCCAGCACGATCAGGTTGCGGGCATTGGCCAGCATGGTGCGCGCGATCTGGGCCTCGTCATGGCTGGCATCCATCGCGCCCACCTCGGGCGACAGGGCGGCGACGGTCAGCACACAGTGATCGGCCTGATATTCGGCGATCTGGCCCAGAACCGAGGGGCCAACGGTCTGTGCGTTCTCGGCCGCATAGCGCCCGCCCAGCAGGTGGATATCGGCATCCGACCCCTCAAGCGTCAGTGTCTCGGCCAGCCGCAGGGAATTGGTGATGATCGTCAGCCCCGCGATCTGCGCCAGAGCGGCGGCGGCTGCCAGCGTGGTCGATCCGGTGTCGATGAACAGCGTGTCGCCCGGGCCGATTGCCTCGGCCAGTCTGCGGCCGATCCGGGCCTTTTCGCCGCAGGCCAGCCCGGCACGGACCGGCATCGAGGGTTCGTTCAACAGGCGCGTGCTGCGCGCGCCGCCATGGACCTTGATGATCCGGCCCGCCTCGGCCAGTTGCGACAGATCCCTGCGGATGGTCTCGGTCGAGACGGTAAAGCGGTCTGCCAGCGCCTCGACGCTTGCAGCACCTTGTTCCCGAATGAGCCCTTCGATCTGCAATCGTCTCTCGCGAGGTTTCATTGTGATCCGTTCCCGTTAACAAAAGCGAACCCCGGCAGCATCGCCCATGTCAACATTTTTCGTTGGAAACCTGTCATCTTGCGCGTGAAATCCCACAAAACAGGCAAGGCACTTGCCCATTCAGTCAGTTCAGCGCTAGGCTGCACCAGAGATCGGGGGCGATGGTGGCTGCGACATCCGGGTTTGACGTGGCGGTGATCGGGGCAGGCATTGTCGGCTGCGCCATTGCACGGCGCTTTGCCATCGATGGCGCGCGGGTCGTAATTCTGGAACGCGGCCACGACGTGCTGGACGGCGCGTCCAAGGGCAATAGTGCCATCCTGCATACCGGTTTCGATGCGCCCGCAGGCAGTCTCGAGCTGGATTGCATCCGCGCCGGTCACGCCGAATATCTGCAGATCCATCAGCGCATGAACCTGCCGCTGGACCGCGCCGGTGCGCTGGTCCTGGCCTGGGACGAGGAACAGCAGACGGCGCTGCCCGCCCTGATGGCGCAGGCCCGTGCCAATGGTGTGACCGACATCCAGCCGATGGAGCGTGCCGATCTGCTGCAGGCCGAGCCGCATCTTGCGCCCGAAATCCGGGCCGGTTTCCGGGTTCCCGGCGAGGCGCTGATCGACCCCTGGTCGGCGGCCCATGCCTATCTGTATCAGGCCATTGCTCACGGGGCCGAATTGCGCTGCCGTGCCGAGGTAACCTCTGCCCGGCGGCTGGCCGACCGCTGGGATCTGCACAGCGGCGCGGGTCAGGTGCAGGCCGGGCTGGTCGTGAACGCCGCCGGCCTTTGGGGCGATCATGTGCAACGTCTGCTGACGGGGGAAAGCTGGTTTCAGATCCGCCCACGCAAAGGCCAGTTCGTGGTCTTTGACAAGCCAGCGGCCGCGCTGGCTCGCCATATCCTGCTGCCCGTTCCAACCGCGGTTACCAAGGGGGTCGTGGTCTGCCGGACCGTCTATGGCAACCTGCTGGTCGGCCCCACTGCCGAGGAACAGGACGATCCCGACTGCGCGACGCTGGTGCCCGAAACACTGGATGCCTTGCGTCAGACCGGAATTCGCATCCTGCCCGCACTGGCCGGACAAGAGATCACCGCCGCCTATGCCGGCCTGCGCCCCGCAACCGATGAAAAGGGCTATCGCATCCGCGCCGATCTGTCCCAGGGGCTGGTGACGGTCGGCGGAATACGGTCGACCGGGCTGTCTGCCGCGCTGGGCATCGCCAGTCATGTCGCGGCACTGGCGGGCGGGCAGTCCGCGCGGCAGCCGCAACACTGGCCGCAGATGCCGGTGCTGGCCGAAGGTGGTGCGCGTGACTGGCGCGCGCCGGGCAACCAGGGCCTTGTCTGCCACTGCGAGAAAGTATCCCGACGCGAGATCGAGGCCGCGTTGACCGCGCCGGCACCGGCAAATTCTCTGGGCGGCTTGAAACGGCGAACCCGCGTGACGATGGGGCGCTGTCAGGGCTTTTACTGCTCGGCCGAACTGGCGCGGATGACCGAAGGCCGGTTCACGCAGCCGCTGACCGGCGGAGGCGGGGATGCAGGCTGATGTGGCCATCATCGGCGCGGGGCCAGCGGGGCTGGCGGCCGCCACGGTGCTGGCCAGATTGGGATTTACGCAGGTCGTGGTGATCGAACGCGAGGCGCAACCGGGCGGCATTCCGCGCCATTGCGGCCATTCGCCCTTTGGGATGCGTGAATTCCGCCGGGTGCTGCGCGGTCCTGCCTATGCTGATCGGCTGGCAGCCGCGGCGCGGGCCGTGGGCGTCAGGATAATGTGTGATACCACAGCGACCGCGCTGCTGCCGGGCCCGGTGCTGGAGCTGTCCACACCGGCGGGCATCGCGCAGCTGGCGGCGCGTGCGGTGCTGCTGGCGACGGGGACGCGGGAATCCAGCCGCATTCAGCGGATGATCGGCGGGCAAAAGCCGGGCGGGATCCTGACCCTCGGTGCCTTGCAGGGCATGGTGCATCTGAACGGCCAGCGCCCGTTTTCGCGCCCGGTCGTGCTGGGGACGGAACTGGTGTCGTTCTCGGCCCTGCTGACCTGCCGTCAGGCCGGCATCCACCCCGTCGCGATGGTGGAGCCCGGCTGCAATGTCATCGCCCGCGGGCCATCCTGGGCCTTGCCGCGCCTGCTGGGGGTGCCGCTGATGATGCAAAGCCGGATCACCGAGATACTCGGACGCGACCGTGTCGAGGCCGTGCAGATCGTGGGACCAGACGGGACCCGCCGGATCGCAACCGATGGTGTGCTGCTGACCGGCGCCTTTCGATCCGAGGCGGGGCTTTTGGCGATGGCCGGGATCGCGATGGATCCGGACACGACCGGGCCGGTGATCGACAGTTTCGGCAGACTGGATCAGCCGGGATATTTCGCCGCCGGCAACCTGTTGCGCCCGGTCGAGACGGCGGGCGCATGCTGGGCCGAGGGACAGCGCGCCGCCGAGGCGATCGCGGCCTATCTGTCCGGTGCCTTGCCGGATCGAGAGCAGGGGGCAGAGTTGCAGATTGTGGGTGACGCGATCCGCTATGCCTTGCCGCAGATCATCCTGCCGGCCCGCCCCGGCTGGCACGACCGCGTTCAGCTACGCCTTGCGCGTGCCGCGCGCGGAGAGCTGCGGCTGACACAAATGGGACGCATCATCGCTAGGCGGCGCATCAATGCGCGGCCCGAACGCCGGATTACGCTTTCTCTGCCAGCCGGGGTGACCGCCGCGCCGTTGGTGCTGACGCTGGACGAGCGCGGATGAAGATATTGGCCATAGATCAGGGGACAAGCTCGACACGGGCACTGGCGATGGCCGGCGAAGGGTCATTGCGGGTGCTGCGGCAGATGCAGCACCGTCAGATCTTGCCGCAACCGGGCCATGTCGAACATGATCCGGTCGAGTTGCTGCGCCATGTCGCCGATTGCGCGGATGCAGGTGGCGCCGATCTGGTGGCATTGGCCAATCAGGGCGAAAGCTGCCTTGCCTGGGATGCGCTGGATGGTCGCGCCGTTAGCCGGGTGATCGTCTGGCAGGACGACCGGACCGCTGATGTGACCCGCGCCCTGCAGGCGGATGGCGTGGCAGGTGAGGTAATGGCGCGGGCCGGTTTGCCACTGGATCCCTATTTTTCGGCCAGCAAGCTGGGCTGGATCATGCGCCATATCCCCGAGGCAGCCGATCTGGCGCAGCGCGGGCGGCTGCGGCTGGGAACCACCGATGCCTGGTTTCGCGAGCGCCTGACAGGGCGGTTCGAGACCGACATCGCAACCGCATCGCGCACCTCGCTGATGCATCTCGATCATGGGGAATGGGACCCGACGCTATGTGCGATCTTTGGTGTGCCGATCGACGCCTTGCCCGTGATCACGCCCTCGGCGGGCGATCTGGGGCGTCTGCCCTCGGGTGCGCGGCTGGTGGCCAGCATCGTCGATCAGCAGGCGGCGCTGTTCGGGCATGGCTGCCGTGTGCCGGGCGATGCCAAGGTGACGCTGGGCACGGGCGCGTTCGTGCAGGCGCTCACCACGGGGCCGCTGCGACCCGCACATCCCGGCCCGCTGCCGACGGTCGCGTGGCAATTGCCGGGTCAGCCGGTCCGTTACGCGCTGGACGGTGCCGTCTACAGCGCGGCTGCGGCGGTGAATTGGGCGCGTGATCTGGGGTTGTTTCAGGATTTCGCCGCGATCGGTGATTTCGACGCTCCTGCGGCCATCGACCGGGGGCTGGCCTTTCTGCCGGCGCTGACCGGACTGGCCTGCCCGCATTGGGATCGGGCTGCGCGGGCAGGCTGGTTTGGCCTGTCGCTGCAAACCGACCGGCGCGACATGATGCAGGCGCTGATCGAAGGCGTGGCGATGCGCGTTGCGGAAACGGTGCGTGCCATGGACGCGGTGCAGCCGCTGACCGCACTGTCGGTCGATGGTGGCATGGCGCGCAACGGCTACCTGCTGGACTTTCTGGCCGGGCTGCTGCGCCAGCCGGTGCATCTGGCGGATGAGGTCGAAACCACCGCCCTCGGCCTGATCCAGATGGGACATGAGGTCGAGGGCCAAACCGCCTCTGCACCCTCCCGGCGGGCGGCCATTCAGCCAGACACGCAGGCGGCTGCACTGGCCGATGGCAGAATGCGGCGCTTTGCGGCGATCCGCGAGGGGCTGACAGCAATCAATCGGCAGATCGGGCCCGACACCCCCTGAGCCACCGCGCCTCCGGTGCCTTGATCCGAACGATGCGCTTTGGCCGCCGGGTGCCGATTTCGGCCTGCGCGCATGATTGCTGGCAACGCGCGAAAGGCCTGTATCTCCTGCTTGGCGGGCTTGCCAAGCTGCTCTGAACGGCCTATATCGCCCCCAAGTCAATTGGGCGACATGGTCACAACAGGCCAACACACTACCGGGTCGGGCGTTTCGCCGCGACCCTTTGTCATTCCCGAAAGACGATAAAGACCGGCGGAGCCAACCGCATGGCCAGAAACAGTATTGAAAAAGGAAACGGAGACACATGGCAGAACGTGCGACCATGGAAGATTTCGAGGCTATGCTGACGGAAAGCCTTGATATGGACACGCCCGATGAGGGCAGCGTCGTCAAAGGCAAGGTCATCGCCATCGAGGCGGGCCAGGCCATCATCGATGTCGGCTACAAGATGGAAGGCCGCGTCGATCTTAAAGAATTTGCAAATCCCGGCGAAGAAGCTGACCTGTCGGTCGGCGACGAAGTCGAGGTTTATCTGGACCGCGTCGAAAACGCCCGCGGTGAAGCCAGCATCTCGCGCGAGAAAGCCCGCCGCGAAGAAGCCTGGGATCGTCTGGAAAAAGCCTATGCTGACGAAGAGCGCGTCGAAGGCGCCATCTTCGGTCGCGTCAAAGGCGGCTTTACCGTTGATCTGGGCGGCGCTGTTGCGTTCCTGCCCGGTAGCCAGGTTGACGTGCGCCCCGTGCGCGACGCCGGCCCGCTGATGGGTCTGAAGCAGCCCTTCCAGATCCTGAAAATGGACCGCCGTCGTGGCAACATCGTTGTCTCGCGCCGCGCCATCCTGGAAGAAAGCCGTGCCGAACAGCGCGCCGAAGTCATCGCAAACCTGACCGAAGGCCAGACCGTCGACGGTGTGGTCAAGAACATCACCGAATACGGTGCGTTCGTCGATCTGGGCGGTGTTGACGGCCTGCTGCACGTCACCGACATGGCATGGCGCCGTGTGAATCATCCTTCGGAAATCCTGTCGATCGGTGAAACCGTCAAGGTTCAGGTCGTCAAGATCAACAAGGACAGCCACCGCATCAGCCTGGGCATGAAGCAGCTGCAAGCCGATCCATGGGATTCGGTGATCGAGCAGTTCCCGCTGAACTCGGTCCATGCTGGCCGCGTGACCAACATCACCGATTACGGTGCCTTCGTCGAACTGGCGCCGGGTGTCGAGGGTCTGGTCCACGTGTCAGAAATGAGCTGGACCAAGAAAAACGTCCATCCGGGCAAGATCGTTTCGACCTCGCAAGAAGTCGACGTCATGGTTCTGGAAATCGACGAAGCCAAGCGCCGTGTTTCGCTGGGTCTGAAACAGACCATGCGCAACCCGTGGGAGGTCTTTGCCGAAACCCATCCGACCGGCACGCAGATCGAAGGAGAGGTCAAGTCGATCACCGAATTCGGCCTGTTCATCGGTCTGGAAGGCGATATCGACGGCATGGTTCACCTGTCCGACATCAGCTGGGACGCACGCGGCGAAGACGCGATCCAGGATTACCGCAAGGGCGATATGGTCCATGCCGTGGTTCAGGACGTTGATATCGAGAAAGAGCGTATCAGCCTGTCGATCAAGGCGCTTGAGAACGACCAGATGGCCGAGGCTGTCGATGGCGTCAAACGCGGCTCGATCGTCACGGTCGAGGTCACCTCGATCGAGGATGGCGGCATCGAGGTGGAATATAACGGCGTCAAGTCGTTCATCCGCCGCAGCGATCTGGCACGCGACCGTCAGGACCAGCGCCCCGAGCGTTTCGGTGTTGGCGACAAGGTCGATGCCCGCGTCACCAATATCGACACCAAGACCCGCCGTCTGGGTCTGTCGATCAAGGCACGCGAGATCGCCGAAGAGAAAGAAGCCGTCGAACAGTATGGCAGCTCGGATTCGGGCGCCTCGTTGGGCGACATCCTGGGCGCCGCGCTGAACAAGAACGACTGATCCGCGCGATCCCTTGAGACTTGGCCCCGTCCCGGCAGATGCCGGGGCGGGGCTTTTCTTTGGAAGGGCCCAGGCTTGGACGGGCCTGGGCTTGAGCGGGCCTGGGCGGGGATTGGCTCAGACGTGGATAGGCGCGCCGGTCGCCGCCTGAACCTCGTCCAGAGCGTTGCCCGGCGTCAGTTCGACCAGCCGAAATCCCTCTGGAGCGATATCCAGCACCGCCAGATCCGTATAGACCCGCGCCACCACGGCAGGCCCGGTCAGCGGATAGGTGCAGCGGCGCAGCAGTTTCGGGCGGCCATCGCGGTCCAGATGATCCATGATGATCAGTATGGTCGGCACCCCCGCGACCAGATCCATCGCACCGCCAACGGCTGGCGGGTGGCGTTGGTCCAGCGTCGCCCAATTGGCCAGATCGCCATTTTCGGCCACCTGAAAAGCACCCAGCACCGCGATATCGATATGCCCGCCGCGCATCATCGCAAAACTGTCGGTCTGTCCGAAATAGGACGCGCCGGGCAGGGCGGTGACAGGCCGTTTGCTGGCGTCGATCAACTCCGGGTCTTCTTGTCCGGCCGCCGGCGCGGGGCCTAGCGCGAGGATACCGTTTTCTGAATGCAGGATCACGTCTCGGCCAGCCGGGATTTGCGCGGCGACGCGGCCGGGCTTGCCGATGCCCAGATTGACATAGGCGCCGTCGGGAATGTCGCGGGCCACGCGCGCGGCCAGTTCGATCTCGTTGCGCCGGTTCATGGCCGGACCTCATAGGGGCAAAGGCGGTCGATGAAGATGCCGGGTGTGACCACGCGTTCGGGGTCCAGCGGGGTCGTGGACAGGTGCCGCACCTCGGCGATGCTGCATCGCGCCGCCATCGCCATCACCGGGTTGAAGTTCCGCGCCGTCGCGTGAAAGGCAAGGTTGCCCCAACGGTCGCCCGTCTCGGCGCGAATCAGCGCGAAATCGGCGGGCAGCGGGGTCTCGAACACATGGCCGCGACCGTCGATCATGCGGGTCTCTTTGTTGTCGGCCAGCATGGTGCCAAAGCCGGTGGGCGTGAAGAACCCGCCCAGCCCGGCGCCGGCGGCGCGCATGCGTTCGGCCAGCGTGCCTTGCGGCATGACCTCCAATTCGATTTCGCCTGCGGCATAACGGCGTTGCAGCCAGACCGATCCCGGCGTGCGCGGATAAGAACAGACCATCTTGCGAACCTGCCCCTGCATCAACAGGCGGGCGATGCCTGCCTCTGCTTCGCCGGCATTGTTCGAGATAATGGTCAGATCGCGCGCGCCTCGGTCGGCCAGCGCGTTCAGCAGGCCAAAGGGAATGCCGGCATTGCCGAACCCTCCCACCATCACCGATGCCCCGTCGGGGATCGCGGCGACGGCTTGCACGGGGTCAGGGACGGTCTTGTCGATCAAGCGCGGTCATCCTTTCGTCGCCACTTGGCGGCACGTCCGGACAGGCTGCATCCGAACGTAAGCCCTTGTAAAGCGGCGGCGCCAGCCAAACTGCCAAGTTCAGCAGTCAGTTCGCCTGCCGGCCCGCCCGGCAATGGTCAGATCGCCCGCGCGAGCATGCTGCCCATTGCGCGGCCCTCGCCGCGGGGATAGCGTCGCGCCAAACCCGAACCCGGAGGTCCGTCTGATGAACAAACCGCAAAGCTGGGAAGCGCGCGCCGACGAATATTCGCTGTATGGCTTTACCGATTTGCCCAGTGTGCATCAGCGCGGTGCCGTGGTGGTGACACATGGCGAGGGCCCCTATGTCTTTGACGTGAATGGAAAACGTTATCTGGATGCGAATTCGGGCCTGTGGAACATGGTCGCGGGCTTTGACCACAAGGGTCTGGCTGATGCGGCCAAGGCGCAATATGACCGGTTTCCCGGCTATCACGCCTTTTTCGGGCGGATGTCGGACCAGACGGTCATGCTGTCGGAAAAGCTGGTCGAGGTCTCGCCGTTCGAGCGCGGCAAGGTCTTTTATACCAATTCGGGCTCCGAGGCGAATGACACCATGGTCAAGATGCTGTGGTTCCTGCACGCATCCGAGGGCAAGCCGCAAAAGCGCAAGGTTCTGACCCGGTTCAACGCCTATCACGGCGTGACGGCAGTGTCGGCATCCATGACCGGCAAACCCTATAACGAGGTGTTCGGCCTGCCGCTGGACGGCTTCATCCACCTGACCTGCCCGCATTACTGGCGCTTTGGCGAAAAGGGCGAGACCGAGGAACAGTTCACGCAGCGCATGGCGCGCGAGTTGGAGGAAACCATCGAGCGCGAAGGGGCCGACACCATCGCGGGTTTCTTTGCCGAGCCGGTGATGGGTGCGGGCGGCGTGATCCCGCCATCCGAGGGCTATTTCCAGGCGATCCTGCCGATCCTGCGCAAACACGACATCCCGATGATCTCGGACGAGGTGATCTGCGGTTTCGGGCGCACCGGGAACACCTGGGGCTGTCAGACCTATGATTTCATGCCCGACGCGATCATCTCGTCCAAGAACCTGACCGCCGGGCTGTTCCCGATGGGTGCGGTGATCCTTGGGCCGGAACTGTCGGATCGTCTGCAGGCGGCCATCGAGAAGATCGAGGAATTCCCGCATGGCTTTACCGCCTCCGGTCACCCGGTTGGTTGCGCCATCGCGCTGAAGGCCATCGACGTGGTGATGAATGAGGGTCTGGCCGAGAATGTCAGACGTCTGGCCCCGCGGCTGGAGACAGGTCTGCGCGCGATCATGGAGCGGTCGAACCATATCGGAGAGTTGCGCGGCGTCGGTTTCATGTGGGCGCTGGAGGCGGTGAAGAACAAGGACACCGGCGAACCCTTTGATGGCTCGCTGTCGGTCAGCGAACGCATTGCCAATACCTGCACCGATCTGGGCCTGATCTGCCGCCCGCTTGGCCAGTCCATCGTGCTCTGCCCGCCCTTTATCCTGAACGAAGGGCAGATGGATGAGATGTTCGACAAGCTGGAACAGGCGCTGAAAAAGGTCTTTGCCGAGGTCGCATGAGCCGCGATCCGGCGCGGGCCATCTACGCCGCCAACAGCGCAGAACTGGCGGCCAGATACGAGGAGATTTCGGTCTCGGGTCACTTCGCGCCGGTGATCGACCTGTTCCCGGCACCGCCGGCCCGGATAGCCGATATCGGCGCGGGCAGCGGCCGCGATGCCAGTTGGTTCGCGGAACTGGGGCATAAGGTCGTGGCGGCCGAACCCGTAGCGGAACTGCGCGCCGAGGCGATGCGCCGCCACCCCGATGCCGATGTCTGTTGGATCGCCGACGGGCTGCCGGATCTGGCCTTGCTGAGCGCGCGGCCCGGCTTTGACCTGCTGACCGTCAGCGCGGTCTGGCATCATGTCCCGCCCGACAACCGTGCCGACGCCATGCGTAATCTGGCAGCGTTGCTCGCGCCGGATGGGTTGCTGGTGATGTCCTTGCGCCACGGTCCCCTCGCGGTCGAACGCGGTGTGTTTCCGCCCGATGCAGGTGGCGCGATCGCGCTGGCCGAGGCGCAGGGCCTGCGATTGCAGAGGTGCGTCAGGGTTGATGCGCAGCAACAAGATAGCCGGCTTGCCGGGATAATCTGGGAATGGCTGGCTTTGTCACAGCAGCCTTGACCTGCAAAGCGGAGGGTGGCTGACTTCGCCATGCAGCCAGTCCTTTGCAAGCGGAGGAACGAATATGACGTCGCCGGTTTCAGACAGCACCCCCTTGGACCCGCAGGACATCGACACGCCACTGACCGGCGCGGCGATCTTTCTGGTCGTCACCGTCGATCCCGTACAGGCGGCGCTTTCCACGGTTATTGATGCGCTGGACGGGCTGGAGGATCTGGTCAAGACCGTGGCCTTTCGCGATCAAGCCGCCACTTTGTCCTGCATCCTGGGCATCAGCCGCCCGGCCTGGGACCGTATGTCCCCCAATCACCGCCCCCGCGACCTGCGCCTGTTCAAGGAACTGAGGGGCGATGTGCATCACGCGCCGTCGACCCCGGGTGATCTGCTGTTTCATATCCGCTGCGCGCGGCAGGATATGTGTTTTGAACTGGAAAAGATGATCCTTGAAACGCTTGGCGATGCGGTGAACGTGGTCGATGAGGTCGTGGGTTTCCGCTATTTCGATGCGCGTGATCTGCTGGGCTTTGTTGATGGGACGGCCAATCCGACAGGCGTCGATCTGCCTCAGGCCACGCTGGTGACGGCAGACGAGGACGCGGATTTCGCGGGCGGCAGCTATGTCGTGGTGCAGAAATACCTGCATGATCTGGCCCGTTGGGAAAGGGTATCCAACCACCAGCAAGAGGCGATCATTGGCCGCACCAAGCTGGCCAATATCGAGCTGCCCGACGACTACGCCCCGCGCAAATCGCACAAGACGCTGAACACGGTCACCGATGCCTCGGGGGAAGAACTGGACATTCTGCGCGACAACATGCCCTTCGGCCGGGCTGGGCAGGGTGAGTTCGGGACCTATTTCATCGGCTATTCGCGCCGGCTTTGGGTGACGGAGAAGATGCTTCAGAACATGTTCATCGGCGATCCGCCCGGCGAATATGATCTGATCCTCGATTTCTCGACGCCGGTGACGGGCGTGACCTTTTTTGCGCCATCACGCCCCGCGCTGGCGCGGCTGGTCGAGACGGCAAATGCGCGCTTGGGCAAAGCCGCCGATTAGCGCTGCATCGTCCAGGGCCGCTGCCCGCCCATATCGGCGGTTGTGCGAAAGCGCGGCGCGCCGTCGGTGAAATCGACGCTTAGCGCGCCGGTTTCACGCAAGGATGTCAGGTCGATCAGGATGCAGCGCGGCTCGGTCCCGGCTGTGTCGCCGACCTTGTCACTGACAACCACGATCATGTTGGCAGTACAGTGCTCTGCGGCTGCCTCTGCCGCGCCTTTGCCGGTCAGATGGGTGATCCCCCAATCGGTGCCTGCAATCGCGGCCTGTCGTTCGCGCCGCTCGCCCGACCAGGCTGCGCGGGCGGCCGATTGTTCCTGCGTCGCGGCATCGCCATCCTCCAGCAGCCAGTTCTTTACCACGAATGACCCGCCTGATGATTTGGATACTGAACGTCCAGCGGGCGTCATCAACCCCACCGCCTCGCCCTCTGGCGCGATCAGCAGGGCGGGACGGCTGGACGTGATCCAGACCGCAAAGCCTGCCAGCACCAACGCGCAGCCAAAGGTGCAGCCCATGATCGACAGGCGCGGGGGGCCGCTTATCGGGTCACGCCGCCATGTCAGGATTGCCAGCACCGAGCCAACCCCAAGGCAAGGCAGAACGATCCCCGGCGGCAGCGCGATGGCGGTCACCGCCCCGTCCAGACCGGCAACAAAGCGGGCCACGGCCAGCATCCAGTTGGTGCCCAAACCCATCACCCACAGTGCCGGTCCCTCCAGCCCCAGAGGTGCCAGCAATGCCGCAATCACGCCTGCGGGCATCACCAGCGTTCCCATGACCGGCACCGCCAGCAGATTGGCCAGCAGTCCGTATTGCGCCATCCGGCTGAAATGCGCGGCGGCGATGGGCGCGGTGGCCATGCCCGCCACGAAGGACGAGACGACCAGCATCAGCACCGGCCGCAGCCACCACGGAATGTGCGGCGCGACGCGCGCCCAGGGACCATAGATCAGGATCAGGGCGATGGTGGCGGCAAAGCTCATCTGAAAGCCCGGCGATGACAGAGCCTCGGGGTTCAGGATCAGGATCAGCGTGGCCGCGATGGCGACGCTGCGCAGCGAGATGGCCCGCCGATCGACCAGAATCGCGGCCAGCATGACCGCCACCATGATAAAGGCGCGCTCGGTCGCGACGCCGCCGCCCGACAGCAGCAGATAGATCGCAGCCCCGGTCATCGCCAGCACGGCGGCGATCTTGTGGGCGGGCCAGCGCGGTCGCAGCCCGCCGGCCTGTGCGCCCACCAGCAGAAGCCGGCCTGACCCGTAGATAAAGCCGGCCAACATGCCCATATGCAGGCCCGAAATCGAGATGATATGATAAAGGTTCGACGCCCGCATGAGTTCATTCGTGGCCTCGGTAATACCGGATCGGTCGCCGGTCATCAGGGCTGCGGCGACCGCACCTGCCTGCCCTCCTATCCGGTCCTGAATGGCCCGTGCGACGCTGCGCTGCGCGCGGTGCATGACCCAGATGCCACCCTGCGGCGGTGCGACGGTCAGGATCGGGTTGCGCGTATACCCGACCGCGCCCAGGCCCTGAAACCAGGAAAAGCCACGAAAATCAAAGCTGCCCGGTGCGGCGGGACCGGGGGGCGGCGACAGGTGGCCCGTCAGCATGACCCGTTGTCCCGGTTCGGGCAGGTCGGTTGCGGCACGGTTCATCAGCGACAGCCTGACCTTGCCGGGGGTGCGCGCAGGCGACAGGTTCTGCAAGACGACCTGATCCAGCGTGATCCGCATCCGGTCGCGTCCAGAGCGGTCGATCTCGACCACCCGACCCTCGACCGCGCCATAATACCGCCACCCCAGCACCGGCGCGTCGACACGCGCAGAGCGCAGACCGCTGACCGCAAACCCGCAGGCCACCAGCAGCACGGCCCAGGCCGACAGGCGCAGCACATCGGCGCTGTGCCAGCCGATGCGGCCGCTTTCGGCCATGAGTTGTGCCTGACGGCCGCAGGTCAGTGCAGCCAAACACAGCAGAACCAGCAGCCCGTAGGCCAGGCCCGCCGGTTGCACCGGCAGCGAAAACCATAGCCCGATCCCGACGGCCAGGCCCACCGGCACCCACGGCATCAGGCCCGCCCGCGCGGCGGCAGCGGGGCGGATCGGGCGGGTGCTGACCCGCTGCGGGCGCAGTTGGCCCTGGCTAAAGCCGGGCAGGGCGTGCCGGGCCGCGACCGTCGGGGCTGTCAATTCTTGTCCTTCCCGTGCGGCTTCTCTATTCCTTCGCCCAAATCCTGCCACGGGCCGCCTTTCCAGAAGGTTAACGGCACCCAGGGCGCTGACCCGATTGCCACCAGAAGGCTGTTCCATGTCCGACACCCAGATCGTCACCCGCTTTGCCCCTTCGCCGACCGGCTACCTGCATGTCGGGGGTGCGCGGACGGCGCTGTTCAACTGGCTTTATGCCCGTGGGAGGGGTGGCCGGTTCCTGCTGCGGATCGAGGATACCGACCGCGCGCGCTCTACCCCCGAGGCGACCGAGGCGTTGCTGAAGGGCTTGCAATGGCTTGGCCTGGACTGGGATGCAGAGCCGGTCAGCCAGTTCGAGGGCCGTGACCGCCACGCCGAGGTTGCGCGCGCGATGTTGGATAACGGTGCCGCCTATCGCTGCTATTCGACGCCTCAGGAGATCGCCGAATGGCGCGAATCGCATCCGCGCCAACCTTTCCCCAGCCCGTGGCGGGATGCTGATGCCGCGGATCGGCCGGCGGATGCGCCTTACGCGATCCGTTTGCGCGCGCCGCGCGAGGGCGAAACCGTGATTGACGATCAGGTGCAGGGCGAGGTGCGCTTTGCCAATGATCAGCTTGATGACATGGTTCTGTTACGTTCGGATGGCACGCCGGTCTATATGCTGGCGGTGGTGGTGGATGATCACGACATGGGCGTTACCCATGTCATCCGTGGTGACGATCACCTGACAAATGCGGCGCGGCAGGTTCAGGTCTTTGATGCAATGGGTTGGCAACGTCCGGTTTTCGCGCATATCCCGCTGATCCACGGCGAAGACGGCAAGAAGCTGTCGAAACGGCACGGCGCGGTTGGCCTGCACGAGTTTGCGGCGCTTGGCTATCCGGCGGTCGCGATGCGGAACTATCTGGCGCGGCTTGGCTGGAGCCATGGCGATGACGAGCTGTTCAGCGATGCGCAGGCGCGCGAATGGTTCGATCTGTCGGGAATCGGGCGTGCACCGGCGCGGCTGGACTTCAAGAAACTGGAACATGTAAGCGGCTGGCATATCGGTCAGATGGATGATGCCGCGCTGTTGGACGAAATTCGTGCGTTTTTGGCAGAGACAAATCAGCCCGATCTGAACGAGGTTCAGACGTCACGTTTGGAACCGGCGCTATCGGTATTGAAAGAAAAAGCAAAAACCCTGCCGGCCCTGCTGGATCAGGGGCGCTTTGCACTGATCGACCGGCCTGTCGATATCGAGGATAAGGCAGCAAAGGCGCTGGATACGGTATCCCGTGGTATGCTGAAATCATTGACTGCCGCACTGCAGCATGCTAGCTGGTCGCGAGACGATCTTGAGGAAGCCGCCAAGACCGTAGCCGAGGAAAACGGTGTCGGCCTGCGCAAGGTCGCAGCGCCGGTTCGGGCGGCTCTGGCCGGTCGGAGTTCGACCCCGAGTGTGTTCGATATGATGTTGGCGCTTGGCCGCGACGAAACGCTGGCCCGGCTTAACGATCAGTTGGTTCAGGCAGGCTGAGATCTGTGTCCTAACCCGGTGCGCCGTTCTGTTCAGGGCGCCCGCATAGTCGAAAGAGGGAGTACCGTATGGCCGATACCAAATCCGCAACCTTGACGCTGGACGGCAAGTCCGTTGACCTGCCGATCCTGAAGCCGACAATCGGCCCCGAAGTGGTCGATATCCGCAAGCTTTATGGTCAGGCGGATGTTTTCACCTATGACCCCGGTTTCACGTCGACCGCCAGCTGCGATTCGACCATCACCTTCATCGATGGCGACAAGGGCGAACTGTGGTATCGCGGCTACCCGATCGAGCAGCTTGCCAAGAATTCGCACTATCTGGAAGTGTGCTACCTGCTGCTTTACGGGGAATTGCCGGATGAGGGCCAACTCGAGGATTTCGAGAACCGCGTGACCCATCACACGATGGTCCACGAGCAGATGAACAATTTCTTCCGTGGTTTCCGCCGGGACGCGCATCCGATGGCAACGATGGTCGGCGTTGTGGGCGCGATGTCAGCCTTTTATCATGACAGCACCGACATCGCCGATCCCTGGCAGCGCGAAGTCGCAGCAATCCGGCTGATCGCCAAACTGCCGACGATTGCCGCGATGGCCTATAAATACTCGATCGGCCAGCCCTTCGTTTATCCGCAGAACGATCTGGATTACGCGTCGAATTTCCTGAACATGTGCTTCTCGGTTCCGGCGACGAAATATACCCCCGATCCGGCCCTGGCGCGCGCCATGGACCGCATCTTCACGCTGCATGCCGATCACGAACAGAACGCATCGACCTCGACCGTACGTTTGGCCGGGTCGTCGGGTGCCAACCCGTTTGCCTGTATCGCGGCGGGTATCGCTTGTCTCTGGGGTCCGGCACATGGTGGCGCCAACCAGGCGGCGCTGGAGATGCTGCAACAGATCGGCAGCGTCGACCGCATTCCGGAATACATCAAGCGGGCCAAGGACAAGGATGATCCCTTCCGCCTGATGGGCTTTGGCCACCGGGTCTACAAGAACTTTGACCCGCGCGCGAAGGTGATGAAGGAATCGGCTGACGAGGTTCTGGACCTGCTGGGCATCGAGAATAACGAGACCCTGAAAGTCGCCAAGGAACTGGAAAAGATCGCGCTCGAGGACGATTACTTCGTTTCGAAAAAGCTGTATCCGAACGTCGATTTCTATTCCGGCATCATCCTGTCGGCCATGGGCTTCCCGACCTCGATGTTCACGCCGATCTTTGCGCTGTCGCGCACGGTGGGCTGGATCGCCCAGTGGAAGGAAATGATCGCCGATCCGCAAAACAAGATTGGCCGTCCGCGCCAGCTTTATGTGGGCAGCGGCAAGCGGGACTATATCACGGTCAGTGATCGCTGAACTTGATGAAAAGGCCCCCTCGGGGGCCTTTTTGCTATGCGGCCGCAAAGACCGCTGACGCCTGCGATTCTCGTTGAAATGCTGATCAAAGCACAGCATATTGGGGCCAACGAGCAGATGAAGCATAAACATGGTAAAAACCGGGATGCGGATAAGATTGGTCACTTCGGTGGCATTGGTGGCGGTGCTTTTGACCGCTTGCGGGGGCGATTCCAGTAGCGGTCGGCGCAGTTCCAAAAGCGACCTGAACTGCATGGAGCGCGCGATCTTTTTCGAAGCGAACAGATCCAGCCGCACCGGCATGATCGCGGTCGGCAACGTGGTGATGAACCGCGTGGCCTCGGATGATTTCCCAAATACGGTCTGCGGCGTGGTGGGGCAAAAGAACCAGTTCGCCCCCGGAGTGATGACGCGTCAGATGAACTCCAAGGCGCTGCCCGATGTCCAAGAGGCTGCGGTCGCCGTGCTACGTGGCGAGCGGGCCCCGGGGGTCGGAAATGCCCGGTTCTTCCACACCTATGGCTACCGCTTTTCCTATGACAACATGCATTACGTGCTGACCGCGGGCGGAAATTCGTTCTACGAGAAACGGAAAAGCCGTCTGGTAACGCAACGCGTACCGCTGCGGCCGGTGGACGGCATCGGTCGGTAAGCCTGCGCCGTTTGCCGCGCGCGGGGGCTTCACAGCCGCGCGCGAGGGTGGGCTAAAGCTGGATCAAGGGTCGACGGACGAGCGACTCCGCCCTCACCCGCCCAGCTTTTGTGCCACCAACTGCTGCACCGCTGCGGGGTTGGCCTTGCCGCCGGTGGCTTTCAGAACCTGACCCACGAACCAGCCTGCAAGCTTCGGGTTCTGCTTGGCCTTTTCGACCTGCTCAGGGTTTTCCGCGATGATCTTGTCGACGGCGGCTTCGATGGCGCCGAGGTCGGTGACCTGTTTCATGCCGCGGGTCTCGACGATTTCCGCCGGATCGCCGCCTTCGGACCACAGGATCTCGAACACGTCCTTGGCAATCTTGCCCGAGATGTCGCCCTTGGCGATCAGGTCGATCATGCCGCCCAGCTGTGCGGCTGCGATGGGCGAGGTCTCGACCGTCAGGTCCTCTTTGTTCAGGCGACCGAAAAGTTCATTGATGACCCAGTTCGCGGCCATCTTGCCGTCGCGGCCTTGCGCCACGGCCTCGAAATAATTGGCGTTCTCGACATCGGCGGTCAGCACGCCTGCGTCATATTCCGACAGGCCCATATCCTTCACGAACCGCGCCTTTTTCTCATCGGGCAGCTCGGGCATGGCGCCAGCGATGTCATCGACCCAAGCTTGGTCGATTTCCAGCGGCAGCAGGTCGGGATCTGGGAAATAGCGGTAGTCATGCGCCTCTTCCTTGGACCGCATCGACCGCGTTTCGCCCTTGTCTGGATCGTACAGCCGGGTTTCCTGCGTGATGGTGCCGCCGTCTTCGATAATGGCGATCTGGCGGCGAGCCTCGACGTCGATGGCATGCTGGATAAAGCGCAACGAGTTCATGTTCTTGATTTCGCAGCGCGTGCCCAGATGGCCGAAATCGCCGGTTTCCATGAACTTCTCATAGTCGCCCGGCTTGCAGACGCTGACATTCACGTCGGCGCGCAGGTTGCCGTTCTGCATATTGCCGTCGCAGGTGCCCAGATAGCGCATGATCTGGCGGATTTTCGACACATAGGCGGCGGCCTCTTCGGGGCCGCGAATATCGGGGCGGCTGACGATCTCCATCAGCGCGACGCCGGTGCGGTTCAGATCGACGAAGGACATGTTGGGGTCCATGTCGTGGACGGATTTGCCGGCATCCTGTTCCAGGTGGATCCGCTCGATCCGCACGCGCCGCGCGACGCCCGGTCCCATGTCGACGATCACTTCGCCCTCACCGACGATGGGGTGGTAAAGCTGGCTGATCTGATAGCCCTGCGGCAGATCGGGGTAGAAGTAGTTCTTGCGATCAAACGCGCTGAAAAGATTGATCTGTGCTTTCAGGCCCAGGCCGGTTTTGACCGCCTGCGCCACGCAGAATTCGTTGATCACGGGCAACATGCCGGGCATCGCCGCATCGACAAAGGCCACATGGCTGTTCGGCTCTGCGCCAAAGCCGGTCGAGGCGCCGGAAAACAGCTTGGCGTTGCTGGCGACTTGCGCGTGCACCTCTAGCCCGATGACCAGTTCCCAATCCTGCTTGGCACCGGAAATCACCTTGGGTTCGGGGGCGGTAAAGGACAGGTGGTCGAGCATGGGTTCAGGCCTCGCTAAGCTTTGGCCGGGTTTTACGGCAGCGCCGGGGGCGCGGCAAGGGTCGGGTGGCGGTTCGTCCGGCTGGATGGGTCGTCGGTTAGCCTGGCGCAACCGGGGGTCTGAACGCGGCACTTGCCCGGCTGCGCGGTATCCGGACCCTTGCCGTCGCCCATAGGCCGATTATTGCCGAGCCAACTTAATGACAAAGCCTTTACCGATTAATCCGTATGCACATCGGGAAATATCGAATAGCGACGGGTGAAAGCCAACTACCAAAAAGCGCTCGAATGCGGATTTCACTCAAGATTGCCGTCGTTTCCATGCTGGCCCTTGCGGCCGCGGGTTGTGAAAATACCACTCAGACTCAACAAGGCGATACGGCCCGGCCGCCTGCCGCGCCCCAGATCGAGCAGCCGGCGGTTGCCGCCTTTGCCTCGGCGCCTCAGGTGAACATGCGGTGGGATGCCAATGGCGGATCGGATGCCTGGACGCAGGCGACGCTGGCGGCGCTGGATCGGCACGGGGTGCAGATCATGGATCGCGTACCTTCGGATATCAGCGCCTATTGTCCCGGCTATGCCGAGCGCGGACCTTCGGGGCGGCGGGCGTTCTGGGCCGGGCTGCTGTCGGCGCTGGCCAAGCACGAAAGCACCTATAACCCGCAGGCCAAGGGTGGCGGCGGCAAATGGCTGGGTCTGATGCAGATCTCGCCTGCGACATGGAAGGGCTATGGCTGCTCGGGCGGGATGCTGAACGGGGCGGACAACATGGCCTGCGCCGTCAAGATCATGTCCAGGCAGGTGTCGCGCGACAATGCCGTCGCGCGGGCCGGCGGCAACTGGCGCGGTGTGGCGCGAGACTGGGCGCCGATGCGCAGTTCCGCCAAGCGCGCCGATATTGCCGCCTGGACCAGCCAGCAAAGCTACTGCCAGTCGCCGGCCTGATGGCTGGCCTGACGGTTTACGACAAGATCATCAGTGACCGGGGCTCTCGCTATGCGGTCAGCGGCGGGCCTGTCCGCGACCGCGATGGGGTCGATGCACTGCTGGCGCAGTTGAAGCGATCCAAGCGGTTTCAGAAAGCCACGCATAACAGTTGGGCCGCGATCCTGTCGGGCGAGCCGGTCAAGGATGACGATGGCGAAAGCGGCGCTGGCCAGTTGATGCTGCAAATGCTGCAGCGCGCAGGCGTGGACGATCACGTCGTGATTGTCACGCGCTGGTATGGCGGCAAGCATCTGGGCGGCGATCGTTTCCGCCATGTCGCCGATGCCGTGCGGCATTATCTGGATCGGTTGGACGCGACTTAGCCCTGACCGATGCGCCGAATGCTGGGGAAAAACCTGCTGGCCTATGCCTCATGCGTCAGTAAGATGCGGACGGTATACCAATGAGGATCTCTATGGATTTCGTGACGCGGGTGGCCACCATGATCGGTGGCGTGATGGTGAAAATGCGTCGGGGTTCGGCGCCCAAGGTGCAAGCCATGGGCGATGCGCCCGATATCCCCGAAGCGAAGAAACAGGGCGTCATGACGCTGAAAATGCCCACAGCCAAGGGCTGGGATGATGGTCACATGCCGCAGGCCGCGCCGGGGTTGCAGGTCAATGCCTTTGCCAGCGGGCTGGATCACCCGCGCTGGATCGAGGTGCTGCCCAATGGCGATGTGCTGGTGGCCGAGGCGCTGCAGATCGAACGCCCGCCCAGAGGCTTGTTTGACCGCGCGATGGTCGGCACGATGAAGCGCGCCAATGCGATGGGCCAAAGCGCCAATCGCATCTCTTTGTGGCGCGATCCTGATGGCGATGGCACCGCCGAAGAACGCCATGATTTTCTGACCGATCTGAACCAGCCCTTCGGCATGGCTCTGGTCGATGGCACGTTCTATGTCGGCAATACCGACGGTATCGTTGCCTATCCCTATACCGATGGGGACGACCGGATCAGCGGCGAGGGCCGCAAACTGGTCGATTTCAAGCCGGGCGGTCACTGGACCCGCAGCCTGATCGTCAGCCCCGATCGCAGCAAGATCTATGCCGGTGTCGGTTCGCAGACGAATATCGGCGATCAGGGGCTTGCCGCCGAGGAAGGGCGCGCCTCGATCTGGGAACTGGATCTGGCAACCGGCGACGCGCGAGAATTCGCAACCGGCTTGCGCAACCCGGTCGGGCTGGCGTGGGAGCCAGTCGATGGCAAGCTATGGACGGTGGTGAACGAACGCGACGGGCTGGGCGATGAGACGCCGCCTGACTATCTGACATCGGTTCAGGATGGCGGGTTCTATGGTTGGCCCTACAGCTATTGGGGCAAAATCGTCGATGATCGGGTGCAGCAGGACGCTGATCTGGTCGCCCGCGCGATCCAGCCCGACTATGCGCTTGGCGGGCATACCGCCTCGCTTGGTCTGTGCTGGATGCCAGAAGGCACGCTGCCCGGATTTGGCGATGGGATGGTCATTGGTCAGCACGGGTCGTGGAACCGTTCGACCCTGTCGGGATACCGGCTGATCTTTGTGCCCTTTGCGGATGGCAAGCCCTCGGGTGCGCCGCACGATATTCTGTCGGGCTTTCTGTCCCCTGATGAACAGTTTTCCTATGGTCGCCCGGTTGGTGTCGTGATTGGTCCGGACGGCCACTCGCTGCTGATGGCGGATGACGTGGGCAATATCATCTGGCGGGTGACCGGCGCGTGAGCACGCGCTAACCCTCGGACGCCGCAATCCCGCCGATGGCCGTTGTCAGTTCTGCCGCTGCGGCGATGACCGGGCGGCACAGCTGGTCAATCTGATCGCGGCTGACCCGGCTGGTCGGCCCCGAGACCGAGATACCGGCAATCGCCTCGCCATTCATGTCAAAGACCGGAGCGGCGATGCAGCGCATGCCGGCGTTTCTTTCCTCGTTGTCCACCGCAAAGCCCGAGGCGCGGGCCGAGGCGAGATCGCGCAGCAATGCGGGACCGTCGGTGATGGTGTGGCTGGTATACGCGCTCAGCGCGGCATCCGTCAGCCAGCGATCCAGCCGGTCCTTGTCCATATGCGCCAATAGCGCCTTGCCGATGCCCGAACAGTGCATCGGTGAAATCGTTCCGGGCGGAAAGAAGGCCCGGATACTTGCGTGGGTCTCGACCTGGCTGAGAAACAGGACGCCGCCTTCCTTTTCGATGGCCAGATTGGCGGTCTCTCCGGTCGCCTCCATCAGCTTGCGCAGCACCGGGCGGGCGCGATCCACCAGACTTGTCCGACGCAGAAAGCGGGCACCGATGACAAAGGCGCGCGGACCGATATGCCAGACCTGTTCGGCCGCATCGAATTCGACCAGCCCGCGACCTTCCAGCGTGACAAGGATGCGGTAGACGGTGGCTGGCGACTGGCCCATCTCGCTGGCGATGGTGGTCAGTGCCTTGCCTTGCGCCTGACTGAGATAATCCAGCACCGCCATGGCGCGATCCAGCGATTTGATGGTGTTCTGGTCGGTCTTGTCGTCCCAGTCACGCGGCCTGCCACGGGCCCTGCGCGCACCGGTTTCACGATTATCCTGCGAGGCCATAAACAGTCCCGGTAATTAATTGAAAGACGATTTCATAATATGAAAAATGCAACATGCTGACAACGAATAATTTTTGCGACCTGAGACCAGACTGAAAAACATTTTCAAAAAAGTTGGGGTGTGTGCGCAGCTTGGTTATGGTCGTCTGGCTGACCTAAGGAGATCGTCATGAGCTTTCAGAATCCTGTTTTCATTCCGGGGCCGACCAATATCCCCGAGAACCTGCGCAAGGCTTGCGACATGCCGACGATCGACCATCGGTCGCCCTTGTTCGGGCAGATCCTGCATCCCGCCCGCTGCGGTGTTCGCAAGGTTCTGAAAAGCGACAAGGCCGAGGTTTTCATCTTTCCCTCGACCGGCACCGGTGGCTGGGAAACGGCGCTTAGCAATACACTGTCGGCAGGCGACCGGGTTCTGGCCGCGCGCAACGGCATGTTTTCGCATCGCTGGATCGACATGTGCCAGCGCCACGGGCTTGATGTCGAGATCGTCGAGACGCCCTGGGGCAGGGGACTGCCTGCGGATCGCTATGAAGAGATCCTGACGGCGGATAAGGAACACCGGATCAAGGCGGTTCTGGCGACGCATAACGAAACCGCAACCGGCGTGACATCCGACATTGCGGCCGTGCGCCGCGCGCTGGATGCGGCAGGCCATCCTGCGATGCTGTTCGTCGATGGTGTCAGTTCCATCGGGTCGATGGATTTTCGGTTTGACGACTGGGGTATCGATGTTGCCGTCACCGGCTCGCAAAAGGGCTTTATGCTCAGTGCGGGTCTCGCGATTGTGGGTTTCAGTCCCAAGGCGCTGGAGGCGACCGAGACGGCGACCCTGCCGCGCACCTTCTTTGATGTGCATGACATGGCCAGGGGATACGCCAATAACGCCTATCCCTATACCCCGGCGGTGGGCCTGCTGAACGGGTTGAACATATCCTGCCGGATGCTGCTGGATGAGGGGCTGGAGAACGTCTTTGCCCGCCACCACCGCATCGCCCAGGGCGTGCGTGCCGCGATCGGGGCATGGGGCCTGGACCTCTGCGCTGTGGATCCGTCGGTTTATTCCGACACGGTCAGCGCGATCCGTACGCCTGAGGGGTTCGACGCCACCGCCATCGTGAACCATGCGGCCAACACCTATGGCGTCGCATTCGGCACCGGGCTGGGCGAGGTTGCGGGCAAGGTGTTCCGTATCGGCCATCTGGGCAGCATGACCGATGTCATGATGTTGTCAGGGATCGCCACCGCCGAGATGTGCATGGCCGACCTGGGGCTGGATATCCGTCTGGGTTCGGGCGTCGCAGCCGCACAGGACTATTACCGCAGCAATCCTGCAATCGCGCACAGGGACGCCGCGTGATGGATATCCCCAGCTATCAGGACATGCTGGCCGCGCATGAGCGGATCAGGCCGCATATCCGCCTGACCCCGGTGCTGCAATCGGATCACCTGAACGCGCTAAGTGGCGCGCGGCTGTTCTTCAAGTGCGAAAACCTGCAAGAGCCGGGCGCATTCAAGGTGCGCGGCGCCACCAATGCGGTGTTCAGCCTTGACCGCGACCGCGCCGCTGCGGGTGTTGCGACGCATTCGTCTGGCAACCACGCGCTGTGTCTCAGCTATGCCGCCGGGTTGCGCGGCATTCCCTGCAATGTAGTCATGCCGCACACCGCGCCCGAGGCCAAAAAGGACGCGGTGCGCCGCTATGGCGGCACGATCACCGAATGCGAGCCATCGACCTCATCTCGCGAGGAAACCTTTGCCAGGGTGCAGGCCCGGACCGGCAGCGAGTTCGTGCACCCCTATAACGATCCGCGCGTGATCGCGGGACAGGGCACTTGCGCAAAGGAACTGATCGAGCAGACCGGCGGCCTGGATATCGTCACCGCGCCCATCGGTGGCGGCGGGATGATCTCGGGCACCTGCCTGACGCTGGCGAAACTGGCCCCGGATACGCAGGTCATCGCCGCAGAGCCGGAACAGGCCGACGATGCCTATCGCAGTTTCAAGGCCGGGCAGCTGATCGCAGATGATGCGCCGCAGACCGTGGCCGATGGTCTGAAAGTGCCGCTGAAGGATCTGACCTGGCATTTCGTGTCAAACCATGTGTCCGACATCCTGACCGTATCCGAGCAGGAAATCGTCGACGCCATGCGGCTTGGCTGGAAATATCTGCGCCTCGTGATCGAGCCCTCCAGCGCCGTTCCGCTGGCCGCAATTCTCAAGAATGCCGAGCGTTTCAAGGACAAGCGCGTCGGTGTCATCATCACTGGCGGCAATGTCGATCTTGACCGCCTGCCCTGGACCGAAGGAGCCTGAGCCATGAACGCAGCCGTCAAATTCGAGGATCTTCAGGTCGGTTTCGACATTCCCGCCCGTCCGGGCATGGACGAGGCCGACATTCAGACCCCCTGTCTGGTGCTGGATCTGGATGCGCTGGAACGCAACATCAAGAAGATGGGCGACTATGCCCGCGCGCATGGGATGCGGCACCGGGTCCATGGCAAGATGCACAAATCCGTCGATGTGGCCAAATTGCAGGAACGTCTGGGCGGCGCGGTTGGCGTTTGCTGTCAGAAAGTGTCCGAGGCCGAGGTGTTCGTGCGCGGCGGGATCAAGGATGTGCTGGTGTCCAACCAGGTCCGCGATCCGCAAAAGATCGACCGACTGGCGCAATTGCCGAAACTGGGCAGCAGTGTCATCGTCTGTGTCGATGATCCGGCCAATGTGGACGAACTGTCCCAGGCCGCGCAGAAGCATGGCACGGAATTGCAGGTGCTTGTCGAAATCGACTGTGGTGCCGGGCGTTGCGGTGTAACGACCTCAGAGGCCGTGGTCGAGATCGCCAAAGCCGTCGAACAGGCGCCGAACCTGCGCTTTTCGGGCATTCAGGCCTATCAGGGCGCGATGCAACATCTGGACAGCTACGAGGCGCGCAAGCAAAAGCTGGACATCGCCATCGCGCAGGTCAAGGACGCGGTCGCGGCGTTGAAAGCCGAGGGGCTGGAGGCGGAACTGGTCTCTGGCGGCGGCACCGGCAGCTATTACTTCGAGTCCGATTCCGGCGTCTATAACGAGCTGCAATGCGGGTCCTACGCCTTCATGGATGCCGATTATGGCCGCATTCTGGATCAGGACGGCAAGCGGATCGATCAGGGTGAATGGGAAAACGCCTTCTTTATCCTGACCCAGGTCATGAGCCATGCCAAACCGGACAAGGCCATCTGCGACGCAGGCCTCAAGGCGCAATCCGTCGATAGTGGCCTGCCGGTGATCTATGGCCGCGACGATGTCGAATATATCAAATGTTCCGATGAACACGGCGTGATTGCCGACCCGGATGGTGTGCTGAAGGTGGGCGACAAGCTGCGGCTGGTGCCGGGCCATTGCGACCCGACGGCCAATGTCCACGACTGGTATGTCGGTGTCAGGAACGGCAAGGCCGAAACGCTGTGGCCGGTCTCGGCGCGCGGCAAGGCGTATTGACCAATCCCGCGCGTAGACCGGGCGGGACCCCACCGTAGATGACAGCCCCTGCGTCTGGCCCTCGCGTCAGGCGCAAGGCGGGCTGCCCCAGACAGGAACATGACATGCTGATCGTAGCCGAACGCGAGATCGCGAACCTGATGACCCAAGAGGCCGCCTTTGACGCGGTGGAAAAGGTGTTTGCGGCGATGGCTGCGGGGGATGCCCGCAACTTCCCCGTCGTGCGAGAGGCGATCGGGCATGAGGACGCGCTTTACGGCTTCAAGGGCGGGTTCGACCGTGCGGGTCTGGCGCTTGGGCTCAAGGCGGGGGGCTATTGGCCCAACAATCTGGAAAAGCGCGGGCTGATCAATCACCAGTCGACGATCTTTCTGTTCGATCCCGATACCGGCAAGGTCAGGTCGATGGTCGGCGGCAATCTGCTGACCGCGCTGCGGACGGCGGCGGCCTCGGCCGTTTCGATCAGCCATCTGGCGCGCGCCGATGCCCGTGTTCTGGGCATGGTCGGCGCGGGCCATCAGGCGACGTTCCAACTGCGCGCCGCGCTGAAACAGCGCAGCTTTGACAAGGTCATCGGCTGGAACCTGCATCCCGAAATGCTGCCGAACCTCGAAGCCGTGGCGACGCAGGCCGGGCTGCCCTTTGAGGCGGTCGAGCTGGATGGCATGGTCGCGGCGGATGTGATCATCTCGATCACCTCATCCTTCGATGCGATCCTGAGCGCAGATCAGGTCAGCCCCGGCACGCATATCGCCTGCATGGGCACGGATACCAAGGGCAAGCAGGAACTCGATCCCCGCATATTGGCGGGCGCAGCGGTGTTCACTGATGAGGTTGCGCAATCGGTCGCGCTTGGCGAGGCCCAGCACGCCGTCGCCCGGGGCCTGATCAAGCCATCCGACATCACGCAGCTTGGTGCGGTGATCAACGGCACGCATGAAGGGCGCAGTTCGGATGATCAGATCACGCTGTTTGACGGCACAGGGGTCGGGTTGCAGGATCTGGCTGTGGCGGCTGCCGTGGTCGATCTGGCGGTTGAGGCAGGCGTGGCCATCGAGGTCGATTTCTGAGGCGATGATCGCTGCGGGCGGCCCGTCCCGCCTGGCCAAGATCACCCACGACCAAGGCGGACGGGCGGGATGGCCCACGCCGTGCCGCGCTACACCATCATGTTGACGACCTGCGCGGGCAGCACTACCAGCAGCGGATGACCCAGAATTTACCCGATACTCGCGGCGTGCTGACGCCGAACCGGCCGCTGGATGGCCTGACATGGCTGCGTGTTGGCGGCCCCGCCGACTGGCTGTTCCAGCCTGCCGATCCCGAAGATCTGGCCTCGTTCCTTGCGCAGCTGGAACCGGATGTCCCGGTCTTTCCGATCGGTGTTGGCAGCAATCTGATCGTTCGCGACGGCGGCATCCGCGGTGTGGTGATCCGGCTCGGTCGCGCGTTCAATGGCATCGCGGTTGAAGGCGACACGGTGACCGCCGGCGCTGCGGCGCTGGATGCGCATGTGGCCCGGCGCGCGGCTGATGCCGGCCTGGATTTGACCTTCTTGCGCACCATTCCGGGCAGTATCGGCGGCGCCGTGCGGATGAACGCCGGCTGTTATGGCAGCTATGTCGCCGACCATCTGATCGAGGCCGTGGCCGTCACGCGCGACGGCCAGCAGGTCACGCTTGGCCCCGATGATCTGCGCTTTGCCTATCGCCATTCCGAACTGCCGGCTGATTGGGTTCTGACCGAGGCGCGCTTTCGCGCCGGCAAGGGCGATCCGGATGCGCTGCACGCGAAGATGGCGGATCAACTGGCCAAACGCGACGAAACACAGCCGACCAAGGATCGCAGCGCCGGATCCACCTTTCGCAATCCCGCCGGTTTCAGCAGCACCGGACGCGCAGACGATACGCATGAGTTGAAGGCCTGGTCGCTCATTGATGCGGCAGGTCTGCGCGGGCATAGCTGGGGCGGGGCGCAGATGTCGGAAAAGCACCCGAATTTCCTGCTGAACACAGGCGGTGCGACGGCGGCCGAGCTAGAGGAACTGGGCGAACTGGTGCGCCGCCGCGTGATGGAAGAAAGCGGCCTTGATCTGCAATGGGAGGTGATCCGCGTTGGCGATCCCCTGCCCGAGGACGCCCCGGCGGACTGATGCGAAAAAAATGGGCTTTTGCGATTCAGGCTTTGCGGCTAAGGTAAGTGTGTAGTTAATTATTATCGCGCAGGATCGGGTCGAACCCGGCCGTGCGAAACCGAAAGAAGCCCGGACAAACCGGGCGCGAAAGGCGAAATCGTGGCGGGCAGGTCGAGCAGGACAGCCCACACCGTAGCCGTTCTGATGGGCGGACCCTCGGCTGAACGCGAGGTGTCTCTGTCCTCGGGGCGCGAATGCGCAAATGCGCTGCGGGTGGCGGGTTACACAGTCATCGAGGTCGAACTCGGGTCGCAGCGCGGCGCCGAAATCGTGACACGGCTTGCCGATGTCGCGCCTGATGTCGTGTTCAATGCGCTGCACGGCCCCCTGGGCGAGGATGGCTGTGTGCAGGGCGTGCTGGAATGGCTGGGTCTGCCCTATACACATTCGGGTGTGCTGGCTTCGGCGCTGGCGATGGACAAGACGCGGGCCAAGGATGCGTTTCGCGCGGCTTGCCTGCCGGTGGTCGAAAGCATCATCGCCGATCGAGACGAGGTGCGCAGCCGCCATGTGATGCCGGCGCCCTATGTGGTCAAGCCGAATGACGAGGGCTCCAGTGTCGGGGTGTATATCGTGCATGCCGAGAATAACGGCCCGCCTGCGCTGGACGACAAGATGCCGTCGCGGGTCATGGTCGAAACCTATGCGCCGGGGCGCGAGCTGACCACCACCGTGATGGGCGACCGGGCGCTGGAGGTGACCGAGATCATCGTCGAAGGCTGGTACGATTACGACGCCAAGTACAAACCCGGCGGCTCGCGCCATGTGATCCCCGCCGAAATCCCCGCCGAGATCCGCTCTGCCTGCCTGGACATGGCAGTGCGCGCCCATGACGCCTTGGGCTGCAACGGCCTCAGCCGCACCGATTTCCGTTGGGATGAAACGCGCGGTCTGGACGGGCTGATCATCCTCGAGGTGAACACCCAGCCCGGCATGACGCCCACCTCGCTGGCGCCCGAACAGGCTGCCCATGCGGGTCATGATTTCCCCGCGCTGATGCGCTGGATGATCGAGGATGCGCTATGTCGAGCATGACCGATCACAACGCACCGCCCAAGCGCAAGCGCGATCCCGCGCCCTCGCGTCTGGCCTATCGGCTGGAGCGGATGTGGCTGACGCCGCTTTATCGGCGGGTGTTTCGCGTCGGGCTGCCGGCCTTTGTGCTGGCCATGAGCGTGGGCATCTGGCTGTCGGACGAGGATCGCCGCGCGGCGCTGTCGGATGGCATCACCGGGATGGTCGACAAGGTCCAAAGCCGCGACGAATTTCAGGTCCGCATGATGACGGTCGAGGGTGCCTCGCCCGCGGTCGACAAGGCTTTGCGGGCGATGCTGCCGGTCGATCTGCCGGCCTCTAGTTTTGACATCGACCTGACCGCGCTGCGGCTGCAGGTGATCGCGCTGGATGCAGTTGAAAAGATCGAATTGCGGATCAAGCCGGGTGGCATCCTGTCGGCGGTGGTGACCGAACGAGTGCCGGTGATGCTGTGGCGTCATGCGCGCGGTATCGACATGCTGGACAAGGCAGGCCACCGCGTTGCCGGTGTGACCGCGCGCGAGATGCGCCCTGACCTGCCCATTATCGCCGGAGACGGGGCCGATCAGGCCGCCCATGAGGCGCTGGCGCTGATCGACGCCGCCGGCCCGGTCCTGCCGCGCCTGCGCGGTTTGCAGCGGCAGGGCGAGCGGCGATGGGATGTGGTGCTGGATCATGGCCAGCGCATCCTTTTGCCGGAAACCGATGCCGTTCGCGCCCTTGAGCGGGCCATAGAGATGCAGCGTCAGCAGGATCTGCTGGGCCGCGATATCAGCGTGATCGACCTGCGCGACCCGGCCCGGCCGGTGGTTCGTATGGGCGTCGACGCACGCAACACAATTCGCGGCGCGCGCGGCCTGCCCCTGCTGGGGCCGGACGGGCAGCTTTTGCCGGATGATGAGGGATAGGGAGGCCAGAACCCAATGACCGAGCTTTACCAGACGCAGCGCGCCATGCGGAACATGCGCCGTGCCGCCATGCAGCGGGGCGTGGTGGGCATTCTGGACATCGGCACCTCGAAGATTGCCTGTCTGGTGCTGAAATTCGACGGCTCGGAGGTCTCGCGAGAGGCTGATGGCGTCGGTCCGATGGCCGGGCAGGCCAATTTCCGGGTGATCGGAGCGGCGACGACGCAATCGCGCGGCATGCGTTACGGCGAGATCGACACGATGGCCGAAACGGAACGCGCCGTGCGCACCGTCGTGGCCGCGGCGCAAAAGATGGCCGGTGTGCGGGTCGATCACGTCATTGCCTGCCTGTCGGGCGGAAGGCCTTCGTCTTATGGGCTGGCGGGGGAAATCTCGCTCGAGCAGGGCAAGGTCACCGAACATGATGTGGCCTCGGTGCTGGCCGCCTGCGATGTGCCGGATTTCGGACGCGGGCGCGAGGTGTTGCACGCGCAGCCGGTGAATTTCGCGGTTGATCACCGCAGCGGGCTAAGCGATCCGCGCGAACATTCCGGCAATATGCTGGCCTGCGACATGCATGTGCTGACCGTGGACGGCGATGCCATCGGCAATCTGATCCACTGCATCCGGCGCTGCGATCTGGAACTGGCCGGTATCGCCAGCGCCTCTTATGCGTCGGGCCGGGCCAGTCTGGTCGAGGACGAACAGGAACTGGGCGCGGCCTGCATCGATCTGGGCGGCGGCGGGACCGGCGTGTCGATCTTTATCAAGAAGCACATGATCTATGCCGATTGGGTGCGCATCGGCGGGCATCTGATCACGCAGGATATCAGTCAGGGCCTGCGCGTGCCCTATGCTGTGGCAGAGCGTCTCAAGACCCTGAACGGCGGTGTCGAGGCGACGGGCCGTGATGATCGCGATCTGATTGCGGTCGGCGGCGAAACGGGCGATTGGGAATCCGACCGGCGCAGCGTCAGCCGTGGCGACGTGATCGGGGTCATGCGTCCCCGGGTCGAGGAAATTCTGGAAGAGGTGCGTCAGCGTCTGGATGCGGCAGGCTTTGATTCGCTGCCCAGTCAACAGATCGTGCTGACCGGCGGCGGCAGCCAGATCCCCGGCCTTGACGGTCTGGCCACGCGCATCCTTGGACCGAATGTCCGCTGTGGGCGCCCGCTGCGAATCGATGGGCTGGCACATCAGCTGACCGACCCCAGTTTCAGCAGCGCGGTGGGCCTGGCGCTGTTCGCAGCCCATCCGCAGGACGAATGGTGGGATTTCGAGACCCCCGCCGACCGCTATCCCGCCCGCAGCCTGCGTCGCGCCTATCGCTGGTTCAGGAACAACTGGTAAGCGCTGACGAACACTCAATATGTGGGGGCAGGGGGGTGCCCACCATATTCTGCTGTCTTGGCAAGATACCGCCGAAACACCCCATGAACACCGCCACATTTTGCGGTCGACCTGTGTTTTTCGGGTGACGCAGCGGGTCAATATCGCTACGATTGATCGGATAACGGGGGATTCGACCGGGTGGGCGGAAAAGCCCGGCAGACAGCGAAAACAGGCGGAAACCATGAACCTCAATCTGATGATGAACGAAGAAGAAGAGCTGAAGCCGCGGATCACCGTGTTCGGTGTCGGCGGAGCAGGCGGCAACGCGGTCAACAACATGATCGAAAAGCAGCTTGAAGGCGCTGAATTCGTGGTGGCGAATACCGATGCGCAGGCGCTGGCTGGCTCGAAGTCGGAACACCGTATCCAGATGGGGCCGAAGGTCACCGAAGGTCTGGGCGCGGGCGCGAAGCCCTCGATCGGGGCCAAGGCCGCCGAAGAGACCATCGAGGATATCGTCGATCATCTGATGGGCGCGCATATGTGCTTTATCACCGCCGGTATGGGCGGCGGCACCGGAACGGGCGCGGCCCCGATCATCGCGCAGGCCGCGCGTGAAATGGGTATCCTGACCGTTGGCGTCGTGACCAAGCCCTTCCAGTTCGAAGGCACCAAGCGGATGCGTCAGGCCGAAGAGGGCGTCGAGGCCCTGCAAAAGGTTGTCGACACACTGATCATCATTCCCAACCAGAACCTGTTCCGTCTGGCCAACGAAAAGACCACCTTCACCGAAGCCTTCGCCATGGCCGATGACGTGCTGTATCAAGGCGTCAAGGGCGTGACCGACCTGATGGTTCGTCCGGGCCTGATCAACCTCGACTTCGCCGACGTTCGCGCGGTGATGGACGAGATGGGCAAGGCCATGATGGGCACGGGCGAAGCCGCCGGCGAGAACCGCGCCGTCGAGGCCGCCGAGCGCGCCATTGCCAACCCGCTTCTGGACGAAATCAGCCTGAACGGTGCGCGTGGCGTGCTGATCAATGTCACCGGCGGTCACGACATGACCCTGTTCGAACTGGACGAGGCCGCGAATATCATCCGCGACAAGGTGGATGGCGACGCGAATATCATCGTCGGCTCGACGCTGGATCCGTCAATGGAAGGCACGCTGCGCGTTTCGGTCGTTGCGACCGGCATCGATGCCGAGCCGGCCAGCGCCGAGATCCCGGCACCGCGCCGTGGCATGTCCGAGCCGCTGACCCAGAACCCGCCGGTCGCGCAGAAACCCGCCGCCGCAGAGGCCGAAAGCGATCTGCCGGTTCCGCCGCGCCGTGCGCCTGCACCCGTCGCTGCCGATACCGCCAGCGAAACGGCTGCGCAGCGCAAGGTCATTGGCGACGACGACATGCCGCCCGCCGGCTGGAGCCGTCCGGCCAGCGCCGCTCAGCCCGCAGCAGCCGCACCTGCGGTTGAGGCAGATGACGAGTTGAGCAGCTATTTCACGCCCAAGGCGCCTGATCAGGATCGCGTGGCGGTCAAGCCCGAGGTGATGGCCCGGCTGCAGCGCGCGGTCGAACATCACGGCGAACGTCCTGGTCGTCAGGCAGCAGCGCCAGCGGCCGGACAGCCCAATGCAGGCGTCAATCCCAATGCGCAGCAAAGCCGCATGGGTGGTTTGGGCCGGCTGATCGAACGTGTGGCGGGTCACAACGAGGCCCCCGCGCAAAAGCCGACCGCCAGCTCCATCGCCGAGCGGGTCAGCGAACGTGTCGCCACCCGCGCGCGTCAGGCCGAATCCGATTTCGACGATCTGGCCAGCCCGGACAACGCCGACGACAATGTCGAAATCCCGGCGTTTCTGCGCCGCCAGGCAAACTGACCGCTCACGTTTTTGAGATAACAAAACCCGAAAGTGCCGCCTCGCGCGGCCCTTTTTTCTTTTGTGTTCAGTTGATTGTAAGGCAGCAGGTCAACACTCATGCGCTATCTGCATCGAATGTTTCAGGTCGTTACAAAACGTTAATTGAGTGCCGGGGGTGGTGCGCTTAGCTGACACTGTACCGGGGCGTTCTGTTCCCGGAAAAACAAAAACGGGCAGGCAGAATCATGCAGGCGACGATCAAAGACAAGGCTACTTTCGTGGGCGTGGGGTTGCACTCTGGTGCACCGGCGCGACTGACGATTCATCCCGCTGCTGCGGGACATGGCATCGTCTTTCGTCGCGTTGACCTGAAAGAAGGCGAGAATCAGATCGCCGCACGTTGGGATAATGTCACGCCATCGCAACTGTGCACGCTGCTGGATAACGGGCAGGGCGCAACGCTGTCGACGGTCGAACATATCATGGCTGCGTTGGCCGGCACCGGCATTCATAATGCGTTGATCGAGGTTGATGGGCCGGAAGTGCCGATCCTCGACGGCTCCAGCCAGTTGTTCGTGCGCGGCATTCTGCGTGCTGGCATCCGGATGCAGGGCCGGCCGCTGCGCGCGATCCGCGTCCTGCGCCCGGTCGAGGTTCGCGACGGCGCGGCTTTTGCACGCCTGTCCCCCGCCGATCACCTTGAGATCGATTTCCAGATCGACTTTACCGATGCCGCCATCGGCCATCAGGAAAAGCGGTTGGATATGGCCAATGGCGCCTTCCTGCGTGAATTGGCTGACAGCCGCACTTTTTGTCGGCAGTCGGATGTCGATGCGATGCGGCAAAACGGGCTGGCGCTTGGCGGCACCTATGACAATGCGGTTGTGGTCGATGGTGCGCAGGTGCTGTCGCCCGGCGGGCTGCGCCATGCCGACGAGGCTGTTCGTCACAAGATGCTGGACGCGATGGGCGACCTGGCCCTGGCCGGCGCGCCGCTGCTGGCGCAATATACCGGCCATCGCGCGGGCCATGCCATGACCAACCGGCTGCTGCGGGCTCTTTTTGCACAGCCAGACGCCTGGGAATGGGTGACTTGCTCGACCGATCTCGAGAATCGCCTGCCGGGCGCGGGTGTCGCGGCCTATGGTCCGATCTCTGGTCACGAGGCGGCGTTACGCTAAGGCGTTGCGCCCCCTTGCGAAAGCTGGCTCGAAATCAAGCGATTGCCATTTTGCGCCCCCTGATGTTCTGTGCTAGGACGACCGGGCCGTCGGGCGAAAGCACTGCGGTCACAAGACGGAATTGATGGACAGAGTGACCATGGCGCGTTTGAAATCGTCAGCTTTTCTGATGGCAGTCCTGCTTGCGGCATCGGTAACGACCGGCTGCTCGCGTTTGGGTTTCGGTGAACCCGAGGCGCCAAGAAACCTGGAAAATTTCACGGCCGAGGAAATCTATCGGCGCGGCGAGTACGAGCTGGAAAACAGCCGCCGCCCCGAGGATGCGGTCTTTTATTTCAGCGAGATCGAGCGGCTATACCCCTATTCGGAATGGGCCAAGCGCGCCTTGATCATGCAGGCCTTTGGCTATCACCGCGCCACGAATTACGAAGAGGCGCGGGCGGCGGCACAGCGATTCATCGACACTTATCCGGGCGATGAGGATGCGGCTTATGCGCGATATCTGCTGGCGCTGTCCTATTACGATCAGATTGACGAGGTCGGTCGTGATCAGGGCCTGACCTTCCAGGCGCTGCAGTCGCTGCGTGCGGTGATCGAGGAATATCCCAATACCGAATATGCGCGCAGTTCGATTCTCAAATTCGATCTGGCCTTTGACCATCTGGCCGCCAAGGAAATGGAAATCGGGCGCTATTACCTGAAACAGGGTCACAATACCGCCGCGATCAACCGATTCCGCGTTGTCGTCGAGGAGTTCCAGACCACCAGCCATACGCCCGAGGCGCTGATGCGTCTGGTCGAGGCCTATCTGGCCTTGGGCCTGAATGACGAGGCGCAAACGGCGGGCGCAATTCTGGGCCATAACTTCCAGTCGTCGCCCTTCTATGAGGAAGCCTATGCGCAGCTGCGCGGCCGTGGATTGCCGGCCGAGGCGGCGGGCGATAGCTGGCTTACGAACATCTATCGCCAGGTGGTCCAAGGCCGCTGGCTGTAAAAGGGTCTGGCGATGCTTCGCCATCTGGACATTCGCAACATGCTGCTGATCGACCGGCTCGAACTGAGCTTTGGTCCCGGTCTGAATGTGCTCACCGGCGAGACCGGGGCGGGCAAGTCGATCCTGCTCGACTGTCTGGGTTTTGTTCTGGGCTGGCGAGGCCGCGCCGATCTGGTGCGGACAGGCGCCGATCAGGGCGAGGTGACGGCGGTGTTTGATCTGCCGCGCGACCATCCTGCGCGCGCCTTACTGGCCGAGGCCGGGATCACGCCAGAGGACGAATTGATCCTGCGCCGCGTCAATGGTGGCGACGGGCGCAAGACGGGATGGGTCAATGATCGCCGCGTTTCTGGCGAGGTGCTGCGGCAACTGTCCGATCTGCTGGTCGAATTGCACGGTCAGCATGACGACCGGGGCCTGTTGAACCCGCGTGGCCACCGCGCGTTGCTGGACGCCTTTGCCGGCACGGATCTGTCGAAAACACGGCGCAGCTGGGCCGCGCGACGCGAGGCACGGGCGGCGCTGGACGCAGCACATGCAGGGCTGGAGGCGGCGCGCAAGGAAGAGGATTTCCTGCGCCACGCGGTCAAGGAACTGGACGATCTGGCACCCGAACCCGGCGAAGAGGCGGCACTGGACACGGCCCGGCGCAGCATGCAGGCGGCCGAACGTATCCGCGGGGATGTCGCGCGGGCGCTGCAAATTCTTGGGCCTGAGGGTGCCGAGGGTGCGATGTTGGACGCGAACCGCTGGCTGGAGGGCGCAGCCGAGCGGGCCGAGGGCCGGTTGGACCCGGCGATCGAGGCTTTGGCGCGCGCCCTGGTGGAATTGGGCGAGGCCGCGTCGGGCGTAGAAACCGCGCTGTCGGCGCTGGATTTTGATCCACTGGCGCTGGAACGCACAGAGGAACGCCTGTTCGCCCTGCGCGGGCTGGCCCGCAAGCATGATGTTCTGGCCGATGATCTGGCCGGGTTGGCAGCCGAATTGCGCGACAGGCTGGATCGGATCGACGCGGGCGAAGATCAGATCGCGGCGTTGCGCGACGGTGTTGCAGCGGCTGATGCGGCCTATGACAAGGCTGCGGATGCGTTGCACGATCAGCGAGTGAAATCGGCACGTTTGCTAAACAAGGCGGTCGCCGCGGAACTGGCCCCGCTCAAGATGGAGCGTGCCGTCTTCGAGACGCGTATTGACCCGGCAGATCCCGGCCCAGAGGGCCGCGATACCGTCGCCTTTACGGTGGCAACCAATCCCGGTGCGCCCTCTGGTCCGCTGGACAAGATTGCCTCTGGCGGCGAGTTGTCGCGATTTCTGCTGGCGCTCAAGGTTTGTCTGGCACGCGGAAACGATGCACTGGTGCTGATCTTTGATGAGATCGACCGCGGCGTCGGCGGCGCCACAGCCGATGCTGTCGGGCGGCGGCTCAAACGGTTGTCAGAGGACACGCAGGTGCTGGTTGTGACGCACAGTCCGCAGGTCGCGGCACTGGGTCAGACACATTTTCAGGTGGCAAAATCGGTTGCCGATGGCATGACCACCAGCCGGGTCTTTCCGCTGGAGCCCAAGGCGCGCGTTGACGAAATCGCGCGGATGCTGGCAGGTGACAAGGTGTCAGACGCGGCGATCGAGGCCGCGCGTGCGCTGCTGGCCGGTTAGCATTGCAGGCAGAAGGTGCAGGCGTGCCTAGTCGAGAACTGCGTTCACCATCCGGATGACCGACAACAGACGGCCTGTCCGGGCGTCAATGCGGACCAGACGGCTGTTCACAATCGCATAACGATTGCCTGGGGGCGGCGAGCCCAGGCCGTATAACCCCGGCTGGCTGATCACGTGAATGGCGCCGAATTCAAGCGTATCGCCCACGGCCAGAGCGCGTTTCGTCGCGGCCTTTGCCTGTCCCGGCGGGACGCAGGGCGGATCTTTCTTGGCCAGACCGGGGGGGCAATTGGCGGCAAGGACCGATTGCTCGGCACCGGCGGATTTGTTGTGCTGTTTTTCCTTCGCAAAGCTGCCGCCGGGGGCCACCGCCATGGTGACAGCCAGAACAGCCGCGGTCGTCGCGCCAAGCCTGATCATTTTTACTATCCTTGCTCGTTATCAACAGTGCAGCCTTTTTTGCGAGCTGCAGATTTCTTGCCTTATGGCAAAGCAACGAGATTTGCGGGTTGGCGGTTCCGTGACGTCAGCCTTATCGCAAAAAACAGGCGAGGGGTGTGGCGCGCAACGCAGACCAACACGTCGCGGCAGCCATCACCGCCTGGATCGCTGGTTTCAATCAAGAATTTCGGATTGTGCGCGCAAGATCGACAACACCTTCAAGGTCTTGGGATCAACGCGGATCAACTGCCCGCCGGACACCGCATATTCGCTTTTTCCTACCTTGCGCCCCAGCCCGTAAAGGCCTGGCTCGGTAATGATGTGCAACTGACCAGCGCTAAGCACGTCGCCCACGGCGATCGGCTTGTCCTTGCGTGGCTCTGCCGCCGCTGCGGCGTCATCGTGCGAGTGCGTCAAACCCGAGCCGCCAAGTATGGCAAGCCCGGTCGCGATCATAAAAGCCAGCGCGGTGGTGCGCAGGGAAGTCATGTTGTGCCTCTGGCAGATTTTGCCTAATCCATAAGGCCAACACTGGCTTTTCGGACAGGGTTCCCTTTCGTCAGTAAAAAATGCCCGACTGCGACAAATTCACCCGTTTCTTTGCGTAAAACGGGGCAACATGGCAGAAAAATCACGCCCCCGGCCATCCTCGCGCTCGACAAACTGCTCATACATGTCGCGGGCCTGCAGCCCCATCGGGGTCTCGGCACCCGCCGAACTGGCCGCGTCCTGCGCAAGATTGAGGTCTTTCAGCATCAATTCTGCCGCAAAACCGGGCTGATAGTCGTTATCGGCAGGTGATTTGGGACCGATGCCGGGGGCGGGGCAATAGGCGTTCATGCTCCAACTGTAGCCGGAACTTGTGGATACAACGTCGAACATCTTCTGCCGGTCCAGGCCCAGCTTGTCAGCCAGCGCAAAAGCCTCGCAGGTGGCGATCATCGTGACGCCAAGGATCATGTTGTTGCAGATCTTGGCGGCCTGTCCTGCGCCGGCAGCGCCGCAATGCACGGCTTTCTGGCCCATGATCTCGAACAGCGGCTGCACGGTCGCGAACGCATCATCCGATCCACCGACCATAAAGGTCAGGGTGCCTGCCTGCGCCCCGCCGATACCGCCGGAAACGGGCGCATCCAGCGCACCCAGTCCCGCGGCGTCGGCCTGTTCGGCCACGGCGCGCGCGCTGTCCACATCGACGGTCGAGCAGTCGCAGAGCACCGCGCCGCTGCGCATGCCGGGGATGATCTGATCCGCGACCGAACGCAGGATCTTGCCATTTGGCAGCATGGTGATGACCACATCCGCGCCGTCAGCCGCCGAGGCGGCGGTTTCGGCGGGCGTCACGCCATCTGGCATCGGCGCGGCGGTGTCAAAACCCGCGACCTGGTGCCCCGCTGCGGCCAGATTGGCGGCCATTGGCGCGCCCATATTTCCCAGTCCGATAAAGCCGATCTTCATGCCTTGTCCTTCCATGTCAGTTCGTCATCGCCCAAAGAGGCAAGCATATCAGCGACCTTCTTGGTGCTGCCCGGCATTTTCCAGTTCGGGTTGCGGTCCTTGTCGATGATCTGGGCGCGAACGCCCTCGATGAAATCGCCCGCCTCGGTGGCGCGGTAGGTAAAGCGGTATTCGCGCGCCAGAGATTCCTGTATTTTCCTGTCGCCGCGTGCCGCGCGAACCATCGCCAGTCCTGCTGCCATCGACAGGGGCGAGTTCCGGCGAACCGGTTTCAGCCCGCCCTCGTCGCGGGCCCGCTCCAGCGCGTCGGTGATCTCAAGCAACGTGCTGCCGCCATAGGCGCTGAGGTCGCGGTCGGCCAGCGGTGCGGGTGGCGGTGTCTGCCCCTCGATCAGGCCGGCATCGCCGGTTTTCTCAAGCTTGGCGATCAGCGCAGGCCATTCGGATTCGGGCAGATAGGTGTCGGCAAAGCCTGCGTGGATCGCATCACCCGGACCCATCCGGGCGCTGGTCAGCATCAGATATTCACCGATCCAGCCCGGCGCGCGTGACAACAGCCATGTCCCGCCGACATCCGGGATCATGCCAATGGTGCTTTCCGGCATCGCGATCTGGGTGGTGTCACCGACGATCCGGTGCTTTGCATGGCCGCCCACACCGACGCCCCCGCCCATCACAAAGCCCTGCATGAAGGCGATGATTGGCTTGGGATAATCGGCGATGGCGGCGTTCATCCGATACTCATCGGCAAAAAAATCGCGCCCGATCTGATGGTTGCCGTCCAGTGCGCCGTGATAGATCGCGGCGATATCGCCGCCTGCGCAAAAGGCCCGATCACCCTCTGCGTCGATGATGATCAGATCGACAGCGTCGTCGTCGCGCCATGCGTTCAAGGCCCGGTGGATCGCGCGTGCCATCTCGTGGGTCAGCGCGTTCAGTGCCTTGGGGCGGGTAAAGGTGATGCGGCCTGCGCGGCCGGATATGCGTATGTCCAGATCGTCCATGTCCTACCCCCGTTCCGCCAGCAGCGCCCGGCCCACGATCAGTCGCATGATTTCATTCGTGCCCTCAAGGATCTGGTGGACGCGCAAATCGCGCACGATCTTTTCGATCCCGTAATCCGCCAGATAGCCATAACCGCCGTGCAGTTGCAGGCACTGGTTGGCCACATCAAAGGCGCGGTCTGTGACGTAAAGCTTGGCCATGGCGCAGAACTTGGTTGCGTCGGGCGTACCCTGATCCATTTTCCACGCCGCTTGCCGCAGGAAGATGCGGGCAGATTGCAAGGCGGTCTCCATCTCGGCCAGCCGGAATTGCAGCGCCTGGAACTGGTCGATGCTTTTGCCGAATGCCTTGCGCTCGCCCATATAGGCAAGCGTCGCGTTCAGAGCCCCCTGTGCGCCGCCAAGTGCACCGGCGGCGATGTTCAGCCGGCCACCATCCAGGCCCGCCATGGCGTAGGTAAAGCCCTTGCCCTCGGTCCCTATCAGGTTCTCATGCGGCACCACGCAATCGTCGAACTGCACCTGCGATGTCGGCTGCGCCCGCCATCCCATCTTGTCCTCTAGCCCGCCAAAGCTCAGACCCGGCGTGCCGTCCTGAACGATCACGGTGCTGATGCCCTTGGGGCCGTCCTCGCCGGTGCGGACCATGGTGACATAGGCATCCGAGTAGCCGCCGCCCGAGATAAAGGCCTTGGTGCCGTTCAGCCGGTAACCTTCGTTGGTTTTCTCGGCCCGCGTGCGCAGGGCTGCGGCATCCGATCCGCTGCCGGGTTCCGTCAGGCAATAGCTGAAGATGGTTTCCATGCTGCACAGGGCCGGCAGCCATTTTTCCTTGGTCTCTGGTGCGCCGTATTTGTCGATCATGCCGCCGCACATGTTGTGGATCGACAGAAACGAGCCGACCGCCGGGTCGGCCATGGCCAGCGCCTCGAAGACCAGCGTCGCGTCCAGCCGCGAGAGGCCCGAGCCGCCATATTCCTCGCTGACATACAGCCCGCCAAAGCCCAGCTGCGCGGTCTCGGTCCACAGATCCTTGGGGATCGTGCCTTCGTCTTCCCATTTGCGCGAATTTGGCGCGATGCGGGTTTCGCCGAAATCCCGTGCCATGTCGAAGATCGCCTGTTGCTCTTCGCTTAGTGCAAAATCCATCCGAAGCCTCCCCCTCTGTCGTCAAGAATTGAACAAGTGTTTAATTATCAGATGTTGCGACAATGTTGCAAGCTTTGTGCTGTCAAAGGTCACGCGTATAATCCTCGATCAGGTCCATCACGACAGCGCGCAATGCCTCATCATGACTGGCGCCGGCGGCGATGGCACCGGCCATGACCTTGCGCTGGTGATCGGCGCTGGTGCCGGCGGCGACCAGATCGGGCAGGACCTCGATCTCGGCAGTGCTTTTCAACGCCTCGGCATCCTGAGCAACGATGGAAATCCATTCCTCGGCAAGCTGCGCGAAGGGCACGATGGCCTCGGCGCCGAAATCGATCAGCCCCTCAGACGTGCCATAGCGTTGCGCGCGCCAGCGGTTTTCACCCAGCAGGAACGTGTCATATTGCCGCCAACGGTTGTTCTTGCGCGACAGCCGCCACAGCATCCGCATGGTCGCCTGCGTCAGGGCGGCCAATGTCAGCGCCCGGTCCAGACGCGGTGTTGCATCGCATATCCGGGTTTCCAGCGTCGGGAATTTGCCCGAGGGGCGCAGATCCCACCAGATCTTGGTCGCGTCCTCGATCACCCCCAGATTGGTCAGCGCGGCGACCGACCGTTCATAATCCGACCAACTGCCCAGATGCGGCGGCAGGCCGGTGCGGGGCAGATTGTCAAACACCGTCAGCCGGTAAGAGGCAAGGCCGGTATCCTCGCCCTGCCAGAACGGGCTGGAGGCCGAGATCGCCAGCAGATGCGGCAGAAAATAGGTGAACTGGTTCATCAGATCGATGCGCATGGCCTGATCGGGTATGCCCACATGGACATGCATTCCACAAATCAGCATGCGCCGCGCGACGCCGCCCAGATCTTGCGACAGCGCGTTATAGCGATCCTTGTCGGTGTGCATTTGATCGCGCCAGTTGGCAAAGGGATGGCAAGAGGCCGCGATCGGGGCAAGGCCGTGTTTGGCTGCATGGCGCGCGATGTCACTTCGCAGCCCGCGCAGCTTGTCGCGTGCCTCGCCGATGGTTTTGCAGACCGGGGTGCCGATCTCGATCTGGCAGCGCAGGAATTCAGGGCTGACGCTATCGCCCAACTCGGCTCGCGCCATATTCATCATCGTATCGGGAACGGGTGCCAGCGCGCCGCTGTCGCGGTCGACCAGCAGATATTCCTCTTCGATGCCGATGGTAAAGTCAGGTTCGCTCATCGGTGACCCTCCCCGGTCAAGCAATCCCGAAATCCCGGCCCTGTGCAAGTCATCACCGGGGGTGGGGGCACTGCCCCCGTCGCGTTCGGTGCGACCCCCCGGGATGTGTCAGGACCAGGGCAGGGCCGTTCAGTCCATGGCCTTGAAGTTGAACTCTCCGCCTTCCTTGATGCCCGAGGGCCAGCGCGCGGTCACGGTCTTGGTGCGCGTGTAAAAGCGGAAAGCATCCGGGCCGTGCTGGTTCAGGTCGCCAAAGCCGGATTTCTTCCAGCCGCCAAAGGTGTGATAGGCCAGCGGAACCGGGATCGGGACGTTGACGCCGACCATGCCGATATTGATGCGGTTGGCAAAGTCGCGCGCGGTGTCGCCATCGCGGGTGAAGATCGCCGTGCCATTGCCGTATTCGTGGTCGATGGCCAGATTGATCGCCTCTTCATAGGTTTTGGCGCGGACGGTGGACAGCACCGGGCCGAAAATCTCGGTCTTGTAGATGTCCATCTCCGGGGTCACGCGGTCGAACAGGTGCGGCCCGACGAAGAACCCGTCTTCATAGCCTTGCAGATTGAAGTCGCGGCCATCGACGACCAGTTCGGCGCCCTGGTCGATGCCGGTTTGCACCAGCCGCAGCACGTTTTCCTTGGCGGCCTTGGTGACAACGGGGCCGTAATCCACGTCATCGCCAGCGGTCCAGGGGCCGACTTTCAGCTTTTCGATCCGCGGGACCAGCTTTTCGATCAGCGCATCGGCGGTTTCTTCGCCCACCGGCACCGCGACCGAGATCGCCATGCAGCGTTCGCCTGCCGCGCCGAATCCAGCGCCGATCAGTGCGTCAGCGGCCTGATCCAGATCGGCGTCGGGCATGATGATCATGTGGTTCTTGGCACCGCCGAAACATTGCGCGCGCTTGCCGGTCTTGGCGGCTTCTTCATATATATACTGCGCAATCGGGGTCGAACCGACAAAGCCCACGGCCTGAATGACCTCACTTTGCAGGATCGCGTCGACCGCGCCCTTGTCGCCGTTGACGACCTGCAAAACGCCATCGGGCAGGCCGGCCTCTTGCAGCAATTTGCCCAGCATCAGCGGAACCGAGGGATCGCGCTCGGACGGTTTCAGGATCATCGCGTTGCCAGAGGCCAGCGCAGGCCCCATTTTCCACAGCGGGATCATGGCCGGAAAGTTGAAGGGCGTGATGCCCGCCACAACGCCAAGTGGCTGGCGCATGGAATACATGTCGATGCCGGTGCCGGCCGAATCGGTAAAGTCGCCTTTCAGCAAATGCGGCGCACCAATGCAGAATTCGATGACTTCCAACCCGCGCTGCACGTCGCCCTTGGCATCGGGAAAGGTCTTGCCGTGTTCGGCTGACAATGCCTCGGCCAGTTTGTCCATGTCGCGGTTCAGCAGCGTGACGAATTTCATCATCACACGCGCGCGTTTCTGCGGATTGGTCGCGCCCCAGGCTTTCTGCGCCTCAGCCGCGCTGGCGATGGCAGCATCCATTTCCTCGGTCGAGGCCAGCGGAACCTTGGCCTGAACCTCACCCGTGGCGGGGTTGTAGACATCCGCGAAACGGTCGGACGTGCCTTTGGCTTCCTTGCCGTCGATCCAGTGATACAGCTCTTTCATGAGGTCCTCCTGAGAATTGGTTAGCGGGACAATAGCCTTGCGGAAATGCTGTAAAAAGGGGCAGTGTGGCAAAAGCGTTTTGCATAAATGCAAAGGTTGGATCATTGGACTGGGACGATCTGAGGATTTTTCTGGGGGTCGCCCGCGCCGAAAGCCTGTCTGGCGCCGGGCGCAGGCTGGGAATGGATGCCTCGACCATGGGTCGGCGGGTCGCGCGGCTGGAACATGCCATCGGCGCCACGCTGTTTCTGAAAACACCGCAGGGCTACACGCTGACCGAAGAGGGAGCGCGCCTGATCCCCCATGCCGAAGCCGCCGAACAAGCCGCCGCCGCCGCCGCAGAGGCAACGGGCCGCGAGGCGGGCGTGGCGGGGCAGTTGCGAATCGGTGCGCCGGATGGTTGCGCCAATTATCTGTTGCCGCAGGTCGCACGGTCGTTATGCGATGCGTATCCCGGCCTTGAGGTTCAGATCGTCGCGCTGCCGCGCGTCTTCAACCTGTCCAAGCGCGAAGCCGACATGGCCATCGGCGTATCGCCCCCGGAAACCGGACGTATCGTCGTGCAACGCCTGGTCGATTATCACCTGCATCTGGCCGCCCATCGCGACTATCTGGACCGCAGCCCGCCACTGACCAGCCGCGAGGATCTGCGCCATCACCGTCTGATCGGCTATATCCCCGACATGATATTCGACCGAGAACTGGATTATCTGGCCGAAACCGGGGTCGAGGCCGCGGCGATCAGTTCCAACTCGGTCTCGGTCCAGATGCAGGCGATACGTGCCGGCGCGGGGCTGGGCATCGTCCATGATTTCGCGATTCCCTTTACGCCGGGTGTCGTGCCGGTGCTGACAGATGAGATTTCCTTGACCCGCAGTTTCTGGCTGTTGCGTCATGCCGATGACCGCGCCAGTCGCCGTATGACCCTGCTGGCCGAGTCGCTGGCACAGGCAATCCGCCGCGAAGTACAACGGCTAGAGGCCAAGGTCGCGGTTCAAACGTGATCGGTGGGCTTGACGGATCGCCAGAAGGCGAAAAAGATGAACACAACGTAGGCGCGAAAAAAAGGGAATAACCCATGCTGGTCAATCAATTGCTGTCCATGAAAGGCGATGCGGGGAAAAAGGGGGTCGAAGGGGCGACGATCGCCACCGTCAAACCAACCGATACCATCGCCGAGGCTGTGCGCCTTTTGTCGGAAATGCGCATCGGTGCGGTCGTGGTCTCCAGCGATGGCAAGAAACCCGAGGGCATTCTGTCAGAGCGCGATATCGTGCGTCAGTTGGGCAAGAATGGCGCATCGGTGATGGATAGCCAGATCAGCGAGTTGATGACCCGAGAGGTCCAGACCTGCACCAGATCCGAGGATGCGCTGGCCATTCTGGACCGCATGACCAAGGGCCGTTTTCGGCACCTGCCGGTGGTCGACGAAGATGGCAATATGCTGGGTGTCGTCTCGATCGGCGATGCGGTCAGCGGCCGGTTGAAGGAACTGGCGGCCGAGAAAGAGGCGCTGACCGGCATGATCATGGGTAACTGAGCCCGCCTGACCGGGGATAACGGGTTGAAATCGCCAGCCCAATGAGCATTCTCTGGCAACGGCGAGAAACCGGAAGGAGCGCGGCTGATGCGCATCGGGCTTTACCCTGGCACATTCGACCCCATCACATTGGGCCATGTCGATATCATCGAGCGTGCGATGGCGCTGGTGGATCGGTTGGTCATCGGCGTCGCGGTGAACAAGGACAAGCGGCCCTTGTTTGATCTGGACGAGCGGGTGGCGATGGTCACGCGGGAATGCGCCAGTATCGCTGAAAAGACCGGCGGCGAGATTCTGGTTCACCCCTTTGACAACCTGCTGATCCACTGTGCCCGCGATGTCGGCGCCGGTGTGATCATTCGCGGCCTGCGGGCGGTGGCGGATTTCGAATACGAATTCCAGATGGTCGGCATGAACCGCGCCATGGATGCCAGCATCGAGACCGTGTTCATGATGGCGGATGCGCAACGGCAGGCCATTGCCTCGCGGTTGGTGAAAGAGATCGCCCGGCTTGGTGGCGATGTGTCCAGATTCGTGACCGATGACGTTCGGACCGAATTGCTGGAACGGCTCAGGTAAACCAGCTTTGTCAGCCAGATAGCGACGTGTCAGCGTGGTTTGCGCGCGGTCGCGGATGACATCAACTGACTGGCCTGCTCGCCAGGCATGGCGTCGGCGGCATAGGTAAAGGTGCCTTTGTCGCGCACCTCTTGTGCGGCACGCATCACTGCCCCCAATGCCGCGCGGGCGAAATATCCCCCGACGCTGATGCGACGAACGCCTGCCTGCGCCAGATCGGCCACTGAAAAGCTGCCGTCGGTCAAACCCATCACAACATTTACAGGCCTGTCGACCGCCTGACAGACCTGCCTGATCGTCTGTAGATCGGGCAGGCCCGGCGCGTACAGCACATCCGCGCCAGCATCGGCAAAGGCCTGCAATCGTCGAATTGTATCGTCCAGATCCGGCTTGCCCCACAGATAGTTTTCCGCCCGTGCGGTCAGCAGAAAGGGCAGGTCGCGCGCAGCCTCGGCGGCGGCTGCAATCCTTTCGACGGCGAGGCCGTGATCATGGATCGGATCGTCAGGATTGCCCGTCGCGTCCTCGATTGATCCGCCAACCAACCCGACTGCCGCCGACATGCGGATCGTTTCGGCGCAGTTTTCGGGTGAGGGGCCGAAACCGTCTTCAAGATCGGCCGAGACGGGCAGATCGGTCGCGGCAACGATCTCTGCTGCGTTGTCCAGAATCTCTGCTCGGGACAATGCCGCGCAGGAATCGCGACGCCCCTTTGAAAACGCATAGCCTGCACTGGTCGTCCCAAGAGCGTCGAAACCAAGACTGGCCAGCAGACGCGCCGATCCAGCATCCCAGGGATTGGGCATGACGAAGGCGCCGTCATTGAAATGCAGCGCCTTGAAACGCTCGAATTTGTCAGCCTGATCGATCATCTGCCGCTCCGATTTCTATTTCCTGCATCTTAGATTGAAAAGAACAATTATGGAACATTGTTAAAGGGGTGGATGATGACCTGAGCGGAGCGCCCTGCTTGGGTGAACGCGAGCAACAAAAAAGGGGACCCGAGGCCCCCTTTGTCGCGATCAGTGTAAGGTTGATCAGCTTGCGGCCGTTGGTGGGGCCAGTTTTTTGGCGCCGTCACCGGCCAGAGGGTCGTCCTGACGCTGGACCGAACCTTCAAAATGCGCACCCGATTCGATGGCGATGGTCTTGTGCACGATGTCACCCTCGACCCGCGCAGTGGCAGACAGCCGGACTTTCAGGCCACGCACGCGGCCGATCACGCGGCCATTTACGATCACCTCGTCTGCGACAACCTCGCCCTTGATGGTGGCGCTTTCGCCGACGGTCAGTTGATGCGCGCGAATATCACCCTCGATATTGCCCTCGATCTGAATGTCGCCCTGGGTCCGGATGTTGCCGGTTACGGTCAGATCCGAGGACAGGACCGACGGCGTCGTGCGTGCACGGGTAGCTGCAGGCGCCGGGGCAGCCGATTGGTCACCGCGATCGGCTGCGGCCGCCACAGGCGCGCCGCCTGCGGATTGCGCGTTGGCCTCGGCCTCTTTGCCGGGCGCGGGGGTGCCGGGATTACGGTTTCCAGTGTCGGTCACACGAGATTTAGTGAACATTGCTTGCCGCCTCGATAAAGCTCATAGGATTTACAGCCCGACCATTGACGCGAACCTCATAGTGCAGATGCGGCCCGGTCGAGCGTCCGGTATTGCCCATATCACCAATTCGCTCGCCTTGCGACACACGTTGTCCGGTCTTCACGCGAATTTTGGACAGGTGGCCATAGCGCGTTTCGGTGCCCAGCTCGTGCTTGATCTTGATCAGATTGCCATAACCGCTTTGCCAGCCGGCAAAGGTCACGACACCGTCGCCGGGCGCAAGGATCGGCGTGCCGACCGGGCCTGCCATATCGATGCCTCCGTGCATCCGGCCCCAACGGCGACCGAACCCAGAGGTATAGCGGAAGGCCGAAGTGACCGGCATGGCCAAGGGCAGTTTTTCGATGGCGATGCGGTAGGTGTTCATCTGATCCAGCGTCACGATGATCTGGTTTGCCTTGGTTTCGCCCTTGGAAATCGCGGCATTGCCATGGCTGGAATAGGCGATCGGGTTCAGCGGACCGCCCTGACCGGAATAGCCCCTGCGGATGGTGCGCAGCAAATCGTCGGGATTCATGCCGACCGAGCGGAACACCTTGTTCAGCGGTTCGACCGAGATGTTAACCGCATCCTCAAGCTGGGCGAAGATTTCATCATGGCGGGCCAGAATCTGATCGCGTTCTACCGCGATTTCATCGGCGGTGATCTTGGCTTGCTTGGCCTCGGCCACGGCTTCTGCGCGTTCGGACGAGGCGTGCTTCAGCTCATCCGACAGAATATCGAGCGCAACCGAAAATTCCTGTGACCGGCCTGCCGACGGGATCGCCGCTGCCCCGTCCTCGGTCGATGCGGTCAGTGTTGCGGCCTGGTCCTGGGCGCTGTCACGTTCAACGATGGCATCACGCAGGGTCGACTGAACGACACCCATGCCTGTTTCCAACTCGCGCCGCGCCTCTTCCGAGGCCAGCAGTTGCGATTGCATCTTGGACACCTGGTCCAGCGCGACGGAAAAGCGATTCTGCGCTGCCGCGGCCTCGGCCGCGCGTGTGTCGCGTTCGGTCGACAGTTGCTCTAACCGCTGTTCAAAGGCCATCTGGGCACGGTTTATCTGGTCACGTGAGGAACCCGAACTGATCGAGTCGATCACCAGGATCGAACTGGCCAGGATCGCCCAACCGAAAACCAGCGTGGTGCCACCGATTGCCACCGCCTGCGTCAGGGGTTTAAGCCGAACAAAGCGTGTGCTGTCTTCTGAGCGCAGGAACAGCCGTTGCTCGGGCAGCCAGCGCTCAAGACCCGCGTTCAAACGGTGCGTGATTCCAAAAGCCAATTTCTGCCCCCAGCCTGTGACGCCGCATTCTGCGAGGCGCCTTATCGTTCCAGTCTGGCTTTCGTAAACAGGGGCTGTGCTCTCATTGCAACATGTCAGGCGGCGTGCAGCATGCAGATGGGCAGAAACACGCCAGTTGCGGCGGATTCTTGCCGAGTCTGCGGGCCGGGCGTCAGGCGATTTCATAGGGCAGCGGTCCGTTGCGGTCGATGGGGATGCGCAAACCGCGATCAACCGGCGGCACCGAGCGCTGATGGCAGTCAGCACGTGGACAAATGCGACAGGAAATTCCGATGGGCTCGTAGGAATGCGGATTTCCCAGATCCAGCCCATCCGCGTAGACCATGCCATTGGCATGGGTGATCTCGCATCCAAGGCCGATGGCGAATCGGCGAACCGGCGCGCCGTATGCGCCAGCAGGTTTTGACACGTCACGCGACAGCAGCAGATAGCGCACGTCGTCGGGGGTCTGCGCCAACTGCCGCAAAAAGCGTCGCGGCTGTTCAAAGGCCTGATGCACATTCCACAACGGGCAGGCGCCGCCGAAGCGCGCAAATTGCAGACGCGTCGCGGAATGGCGCTTGGTGATCGTGCCTGCCTGATCCACCCGAACGAAAAAGAATGGCAGCCCCTTTTCGGCCGGGCGCTGCAAGGTCGACAGCCGATGCGCCACCTGCTCTAGCGAGGCATCGAACAGATGCGCCAGCCTTTCCAGATCATGCCGTTCCTGGCGCGCGGTCTGCAAAAAGACACGATAGGGCATCAGTGCGGCACCGGCGAAATAGTTCGCCAACCCGACTTTCGCGATACTGCGCGCCGTTTCGCTGCGGAACCGCGCCAGATCCAGCGTCGCATCCAGCAGGTCTGCGTGACGGGTCAGCGCCACCTGATGCAACAGTTGAAAGCAGCGCGTCGCGGGTTCGGCGGCGCTGTTCATCAGCAGGTCCTGCCCCTCGCGCCGAAAAACGGTGCCGGGCGGCAGTTCGGTCAATTGCACGGTGATGCCTGATCCTGCCAGTGCGTGCTGTGCTCGTTGCCAGGGGTTGCCGCGTTGTCCGTCGGGGCAGGCAAAGTGTTCGGCGGCGCGGTCCACCGCATCAATATAATTGTCGCAATAATGAAAGAAATCGCGAACCTCCTCCCAGGGGGCTGGGGTCGCGTTCTGGCCGGACGCGCCATAGGCCTCATCCAGCGCGGCCAGCCGTTCCTGCCCATCGCGATGGGCGCGGTAGAGGTCAAGAAAGGCGCGCGCAAGCACCGGGGCATTCGTCGCGGCCAGCCTGAGATCGGCCAGCGGTGGTGCGGCGTCAAAGACCGGATCGGCCAGCGCCTCTTGCATGTCGATCACCATCCGTTCGGCGTCGCCGGCCGACAAAGAGGTCAGGTCGATGCCGAATTCCTGCGCCAGACGCAGCAGCACACCCGCCGAAATGGGCCGGTGATTGTTCTCCATCTGCGAAAGATAGGGCAGGCTGATCCCTAGCCGTTCGGCAAAGGCGCGCTGGTTCAGCCCAGTCCGCGCCCGAATTTCGCGCAAGGATACACCGGCATAGATCTTTTGCACCGCCATTTTGCCCCCAGAGGTTTGCAAACCCTGCTTTAGACTTTGCAAACCGGTCGAGGCAAGGGCTGGCGTCGACAGTGCGACGGCAGCCAACGGTGGCAGCAAAAGGGACAAGAGCAAGGACAGGCAACGAAAGAACATGCCAGCAACATTAGCCGGAAAACCTTAAGAAACGATTGGCCGGTTCCGCCGGGATCAGTCCGGCCTGTCCAGCACCTTCTGACGCCGGATCACCCACAGGACGGACAGGATGGCGCCAAACGCCGACGCGGTCATGATGGCCAGCAAGGGGGCCGCCCCCGCGCCCTCTTTCAGCAGCGAGCCTGCGAGTGCCGACAAGGCCGCGCCACCCGCGATTGCCATGGCCCCGCCCAGCCCCGAGGCGGTTCCCGCAAGCTCGGGGCGGACGCTCATCATCCCGGCATTGGCACTGGGCAGCACCAGACCATTGCCCAGCCCCATGAACGCGATGGCACCGAAAAACAAAAGCGGCTGCCGCGCGCCGGCAAGATCAGCCGCCAGCGCACTGGCCAGCACGACGAAACAGATCAGCGCGCCGACAAGGATCAGCCGGATCAGCCCGACCCGCGAGGAAAAACGGGCGGTCAGGAAATTGCCCAGCAGATAGCCGATCGAGGGTGCTGCAAAGTAATAGCCGACCTCTGCCGAACTCAGCCCGAACACGCGCTGGCCGACAAAGGGCGCACCGCCCAGATAGGCAAAAAACGTACCCGAGGTGAGGGTGGCGGTCAGGCAGTAGCCCCAGAATCGGATCGATCGCAGCACCAGCGGATAGTTGGCGATCTGCTGGCGCATCGGCACACCGCCCTCGCTTACGGTTTCGCCCATATCGCGCCAGGCCCAGACAAAGACGCCCAGCCCCAGCAGGCCCATCAGCGCGAAATTGGCGCGCCAGCCCACGGTTTCATCCAGCACACCGCCGATCATCGGGGCGATCATCGGCACGACCGCCATGCCCATGGTGACATAGCCGATCATGCTGGCGGCGCGATCACCGCTGTACATGTCACGAATGGCCGCGCGGGGGATCAACATACCCACGGTGATGACAGCCTGTAGCATGCGAAAGGTCAGGAATACCGCCGCCGTCGTGGCCAGCAAGGTGCCAATGGTGGCCAGAATGAAGATCGCGATCCCGCCCAGCATCACCGGGCGCCGGCCAAAACGGTCACTGAGCGGTCCGGCCAGCAATTGCAGGATGGCACTGGCGGCGATGTAGCCCGAGACCGAGATCTGCATCAGCGCATAGTCGACGCCGAAATCCAGCGCCATGCTGGGCAGTGACGGCAGAAAGACATTCATCGACAGCGCCGCCAGCCCCGACAACGCCACCAGCGTCAGCATTTGCGGTGGTGTTCTGGCAGGGGTCATGGCGCGGCTGTTAGTCGTTGAGGCAATGCGTGCAACACCACCGCCAAGCCGCGCCCGCGGGTCATGACCAGTCGCTTTGCCGGTCGCGCGCGAGGTTGCCAAAGCGGGTGAACTGGCCCTCGAAGGACAGTTCGACCGTGCCGATGGGGCCGTGACGCTGCTTGCCAAGGATGACCTCGGCCTTGCCGTGACAGGCCTCCATTTTCTGCTGCCACTCGGCCATCTTGTCCAACTCGTGATCGCCCGGCTTTTCGCGTTCCTTATAATATTCCTCGCGATAGACGAACATGACGATATCTGCGTCCTGCTCGATACTGCCCGATTCCCGCAGATCCGATAGCTGCGGGCGTTTGTCCTCGCGGTTTTCGACCTGACGACTCAGCTGCGACAGCGCGATGACGGGAATATTCAGTTCCTTGGCGATGGCCTTGAGGCCCTGCGTGATTTCGCTGATCTCATTGACCCGGCTGTCCTTGGCCGTGGCCGCGCGCAACAGCTGCAAATAGTCGACGATCAGCACATCCAGTCCATGCGTCCGTTTCAATTTGCGCGCGCGGGCGGCCATCTGGTTGATCGGCAGGGCCGGCGTGTCGTCGATATAAAGCGGACAGTTCTGCAAGGCATGTGCTGCCTCGACAAAGCGGCGGAACTCACCCTCATCCATGTCACCGCGGCGAATGCGTTCGCTCGGCACCTCTGAGGCCTCGGACAGGATCCGCGCCGCCAACTGTTCGGCCGACATTTCGAGACTGAAGAAACCGACCACGCCGCCCTGCACGCTGCCTTGGGTGCCGTCGGGCTTTTCGCCCTGCTTGTGCACCTTGGCGACGTTAAAGGCGATGTTGGTTGCCAGCGAGGTTTTCCCCATCGAGGGACGACCCGCCAGAATGATCAGGTCCGAATTGTTCAGACCACCGGTCTTGCGATCCAGATCGGTGAGCCCGGTAGAGATCCCAGACAGTTCACCATCACGCTGATAGGCGGCGTTGGCAGCGTGAACCGCACCCGTTACCGCCTTGAGAAAGCTCTGAAACCCGCGTTCGGCCGTGCCCTGTTCACCCAGCTTGTAAAGGATCTGCTCGGCTGCGGTGATCTGCAATTCGGCATCATCATCCACTGCGACCGTAGCCGCGCGGGCGGAAATATCCTGACCCAGGTTGATCAATTCTCGCCTGAGGGCGAATTCACGGATCATCTGCGCGTAATCGCGTGCGGCAAAGGCCGAAATCGCCGCGCCCGCGATCCGCGCCAGATAAGACGGCCCGCCCAGATCCTTGAGCCCGGCATCGCTTTCCATGAAAGCCTTGATGGTGACCGGGCTGGCGAGCGCGTTCTTGCGGATCCGTTCAGAACAGATTTCGAAGATGCGGGTATGAACCGGCTCGTAGAAATGCTCGGGCTTGATGATCTGGCTGATGCGGTCGAACACGTCGTTATTGGTCAAGAGCGCGCCCAGCAACTGCTGTTCGGCCTCGATCGAGAAGGGGACAGTCTGTTCCTCGGCGTCCTGCGCGGCCTGTCTGATGGTAATTGCCGTCGCCTCTGCCATGAACACTGTCCCCGATTCTGATTGAGCGTCCTTATCTCATATCGGATATGGCCGGGTCTATCTGGATATCCTGTGGATAAGTTTCGCGGGCTGCGACTTAGCCGTTCGCGTCCTGCCATCTGCGTGGGTTGGTCAGAAAGATTTCCACCTCGCGCAGCGTCTTGTCGTCGAAGGATTTCTGTTGACGCGCCTCGGCCAGGACGTCCCACCAGGTGCACAGATGGTGCAGTGTGACGCCGTGATCGGACAGTTTCTGAACCGTCTCGGGAAAGATGCCGTAGTAAAAGATGACCGCCGTATGCGCGCATTCCGCGCCGGTTTCTCGGATGGCATCGACAAAGCTCAGCTTGCTGCCCCCATCGGTGGTGAGATCCTCGACCAGCAACACCCGCTGGCCCTCGGTCATCACACCTTCGATCCGCGCATTGCGGCCATAACCCTTTGGCTTTTTGCGCACATAGGTCATCGGCAGGCCAAGCCGTTCAGCCACCAGCGCGCCAAACGGGATGCCTGCAGTTTCGCCACCCGCGACATTGTCGAAGGCCTCGAACCCGGCGTCGCGCATGACGGTTGCGGCCAGGAAATCCATCAGCGTCTGGCGCACACGCGGAAAGCTGATGATGCGCCGGCAATCGACATAGGTTGGCCCCTTGAGGCCCGATGCATAGGTAAAGGGCTCAGCCGCGTTGAAATCGACGGCCTTGATTTCCAGCAGCATGCGCGCGGTGAGGCGGGCGATTTCGTCGCGCGAGGGGTAGGGCAGGCTCATGCGTTCTCCTGATGCCAATAGAGCGGGAAACCGGGGTCGAAGACGGTGACCGTCTCATCGCCTGCCGTGATCTGCGCCGGATATTCAGCCGGGTCGTCACGGCGCGTCAGGGTGATACGGTCCTCATTCGCGGGCAGGCCGTAAAAGGCGGCGCCGTACAGGCTGGTAAACGCTTCCAGCCGGTCCAGCGCCCCATCGTCCTCGAAAACCTGAGCCAGGATCGACATGGTGTTTGGCGCAGTATAGCAGCCGGCGCAGCCGCAAGGTTGCAGCTTGGCGCTGTCAGGATGGGGCGCGCTGTCGGTGCCCAGAAAGAACCGGCCCTCACCGCTGGTCGCCGCGTCGCGCAGCGCCAGACGGTGCGATTCGCGCTTGGCCACAGGCAGGCAGTAGTAGTGCGGCCGGATGCCGCCTGACAGGATCGCATTGCGGTTGATCACCAGATGATGCGTGGTGATCGTCGCGCCCAGATCATCGCCGCCCAAGCGCGCATAGGCCACGCCCTCGCTGGTGGTGATGTGTTCCATGACAACGCGCAAACCGGGCGTCTTGCGGCGGATCGGGTCCAGCACGCGATCGATAAAGACGGCCTCGCGGTCAAAGATGTCGACCTGCGGATCCGTCACCTCGCCGTGCACGCACATGGGAATTCCGGCCTCGGCCATGGCCTCGAGCACCGGGCGCACGAGGTCAAAATCCGTCACCCCGCTGGCGCTGTTGGTGGTGGCGCCGGCAGGATACAGTTTGACCGCGCGGATGATCCCGTCTCGATGCGCGGAGATGACATCGGCCGGATCCGTGGTGTCGGTCAGATACAGCGTCATCTGCGGCTGCATTGCGGCGCCCTCTGGCAAGGCGGCCAGAATACGGTCGCGATAGGCCGCTGCCTGTGCCCCTGTGACAACAGGCGGCACCAGATTGGGCATGATGATCGCACGGCCGAAACCGGCGGAATGCGGCGCAACGGCGCCCAGCATTGCGCCATCGCGCAGATGCAGGTGCCAATCATCGGGACGACGTAGGGTGATTTGTCGGGTCATGCCTTGCCTGTAGCGCGTTGCAGGACCAAATGCCAAGCAAGAACCGGGTTGCCCAAAAGTGCTGGTTGTATCTCGATCTTGGAATATGCAGAATTGTAAAAAAGGGAGGGGCAGGAGTAATGAATGATGTCAAATACCAACGGTTTCATGCCTGATTCAGGGATGCCGCTGTCTCTCTGGGCACAGATGGTTCGACTTGGCTTCGAATCGCAGGTCGTGATCGGAATGCGGATGGCTGGGATGATGGGGCTGGCGGCTCACGCACCCAATGAAAACATGCGGATGATTACCGAAAAGATGGATGCGGCGCAGGAATCGCTACAGGCGAGCGTTCGTTCCGTGACGCGCGGAGATTCGGTCGACAAGGTGATGTCGGCGGCGCTGAGTCCCTATTCAAAGCGGACCGGCGCAAACTCAAGGCGCCTGTCCAAAAGACGTTGATCTCAAAGTGAAAACGGGCCGCAGTTAAAGCTGCGGCCCGTTTCAATTCGGAAGCCCCCTGCCGGGGGCTGCGCCTTTTCCTCAGATCAGCTTGCCCATCGCAACGGCGGTATCCGACATGCGGTTCGAAAAGCCCCATTCATTGTCGTACCAGGTCAGGATACGGACCATATTGCCGTCCATCACCTTGGTTTGATCCATGTGGAAGATCGACGAATGCGGGTCATGGTTGAAGTCGATCGAGACATTGGGCTGGTCGGTATAGCCCAGAATGCCCTTCAGCGGACCATCGGCGGCAGCCCTGATCGCCTTGTTGACCTCTTCCACGCTGGTATCGCGATCGGCCTCGAAAACCAGATCGACGACCGAGACGTTGGGTGTAGGTACCCGGATGGCCACGCCGTCCAGCTTACCGTTCAGTTCCGGCAGGACCAGGCCCACGGCCTTGGCGGCGCCGGTCGAGGTCGGGATCATCGATACAGCGGCAGCGCGGCCCCGGTACAGGTCCTTGTGCATGGTATCAAGCGTGGGCTGGTCGCCGGTATAGCTGTGGATGGTGGTCATGAAGCCCTTCTTGATGCCGATGGCATCGTTCAGGACCTTTGCGACCGGCGACAGGCAGTTCGTGGTGCAGCTGGCATTCGAGACGATCAGGTCGTCCTTGGTCAGCGTGTCGCTGTTGACGCCGTAAACGATGGTCTTGTCAGCGCCCTTCGAGGGGGCCGAAACCAGGACGCGGCTGGAACCGTTTTCCAGATGCACCTTGGCTTTTTCCTTGTCGGTGAAGATGCCGGTGCATTCCATGACCACATCGACATCGCCCCAGGGCAGTTCAGCCGGGTTGCGGATCGCGGTGACCTTTATCGGGCCGCGGCCCACGTCGATCGAATCGCCGTCGACGGTGACCGTGCCGGGGAACCGCCCATGCACGCTGTCAAAGCGGATCAGGTGGGCGTTGGTCTCGACCGGGCCCAGATCGTTGATCGCGATGACCTCGATATCGGTCCGGCCAGATTCGATGATGGCGCGAAGCACATTGCGCCCGATCCGCCCGAAACCGTTGATCGCTACCTTGACTGCCATTTTGGATACTCCGCCCAGATAAGTTTGGCCTCACTTAGCGCCGATCGGGAGGCGATGCAAATGCGTCGACCGCTGCATTCGGTTCAGCCCAGTCCAGACGGCGCAAGAGGTGGCCGCGACAGACCTATCGCCAAAAACTGAGCCATTCGACCAGCGCCGTAAATTGCTGCGCCAGAAAAAGCGGTATCCCCCAATGCAACAGGTAGTGATCCGCCAAGAGCAGTGCGACGATCATCAGGGCGAGGACAAGGGCAATGCGGTTTGTCATTCTGTCTCTGCTAGGCCAGAAGCGCGGCGGATCGCAAGCCTTGGACTGGTGGGTTGATCAGGCGATCTGCTCTTCTTCATCCTCGATCACGACAAAACTCAGTTCGCCGGTGTCGACCAGCAACCGGATCGTGGTCACCACCTCTGACATGGCGTCCTCGGCATCGCGCGGGCGAACCTTGCCAATGCTCTCTATCTCGCCGCGAAGGTTGTCGGACATGCGTTGTGGCAGGTTGGTCAGGATAAACTCAACCGCCTCACCATAGAGGTCCGTTGCGCCGGCAAGTGCGCGCACCAGCAGGTCACTGTCGACATCGCGAACGATGCGCGGAATGTCGCGCGGTTCGATCCGCGCGGGGATATGGCGGAAGGTAAAGATCGCCTTGCGGACGCCCCCTGCGAACAGCGCATCCTGCTGATCCAGCCCTTCCAGAACTGCATCGCGCAGCTCTGCGGTGGCAAAATTCAGGATCGCGCCGACCCGTTCGACCGCTGGTGTTTCAATGGCGGGGCGGGGCAGGGCGTCGGCCGCCTGCAGCAGGACCAGACCGATCCGATGCAGGGTCTGACGGGTGATGTCGCCCGTCAACGACATGGCCAGCGCGATGGAGCGCGCGCGGTCGCGGGGCAGTTTGCCGAACACCTCTGATGCCTTGCTGACCGGCAGTTTCGACAGCATCAATGCCGCGACCTCCACGGCCTCGCTATTGGCAAGTGCGACCAGTTTTTCTGCTGCAAGCGCGCCGATTCGATCCCATGGATCGCCCCGACCGCTCAGCGCGGCAACGCGGCGCAGGCGGTCGGTGGTGTCGTCGGACAGCTGCTGGCCCAGGATATCCAGCGTCGCATCCAGATCGCCCGGAAAGGTCACCCCGATACGTTCCAGAGAATCGCAGAATTCGGTGATCACCGCATCCCGGGTCGTGCGGTCGATCAGCTGCATTGCCGCCATTTCCTGCGTCAGCAATTCCTGCGCATCACCATCCAGAGCCGATAGTGGCAGTTCCTCTTGTCCGTCCAGCAACAGCTTGACGATGACAGCTGCCTTTTGCCGCGAGGTTAGGGCCGTGAGGCTGATCATACGCATTTCCCCGATCAATCGTTCACGGGAACATTGCCAGAACTTTCCTAATGTTGGGTTAGCTCATGCGGGGTTTATTTCTCCGCAGTTGAATCGAATACCCGCGAAAAGATCGTGTCGACATGTTTGGTATGATAGCCCAGATCGAACTTTTCCTCGATCTCGGCCGGGCTCAGCGCCGACGTTACCTCTGCGTCGCTCAGCAATTCTTCCTTGAAATCCTTGCCTTCTTCCCAGACTTTCATGGCGTTTCGCTGCACCAACCGGTAAGCATCCTCGCGCGATACACCGGCCTGGGTCAGCGCAAGAAGGACGCGCTGGCTCATGACCAGACCCCTAAACTTGTTCATATTTGCCAGCATGGTTTCGGGATAGACGACCAGTTTGTCGATCACACCTGCCAGCCGGTTCAGCGCGAAATCCAGCGTGATGGTCGCGTCAGGCGCGATGCCGCGTTCGACCGACGAATGCGAGATATCGCGCTCATGCCACAGCGCCACGTTCTCCATGGCCGGCACCACCGTCATGCGGACCAGACGGGCAAGCCCGGTCAGGTTCTCGGTCAGGACCGGATTACGCTTGTGCGGCATGGCGCTGGACCCTTTTTGGCCGGGGCTGAAGAATTCCTCGGCCTCCAGCACCTCGGTGCGCTGCATGTGACGGATCTCGAGGGCGACGTTTTCGACCGACGAGGCGATGACGCCGAGCGTGGCAAAGAACATCGCATGGCGGTCGCGCGGGATCACCTGCGTCGAAATCGGCTCGGGACGCAGGCCCATCTCGGCACAGACATGCTCTTCGACCGCCGGGTCGATATTCGCGAAGGTGCCGACAGCGCCGGAAACCGCGCCGGTTGCGATTTCCCAACGGGCCTTTTCCAGTCGGTTCCGGTTGCGATCCATTTCCGCATAGAACCGCGCGAATGTCAGGCCAAGCGTCGTCGGCTCGGCATGGATGCCGTGGCTGCGCCCGATGCGAACGGTGTCCTTGTGCTCATGGGCGCGGCGTTTCAGCGCGGCCAGAACCTTGTCCAGATCGGCCAGCAGAATATCGGCGGCGCGCACCAGTTGCACATTCAGCGTCGTGTCCAGCACGTCAGAGCTGGTCATGCCCTGGTGCACAAAGCGGGCTTCGTCGCTGCCGATGATCTCGGCCAGATGGGTCAGAAAGGCGATCACGTCATGCTTGGTGACAGCCTCGATCTCGTCAATCCGGGCGACGTCGAATTCAACGTCCTTTGCCTTCCACACCGCAGCCGCGCTTTCGGCAGGGATCACCCCCAGCTTGGCCTGCGCGTCGCAGGCATGAGCCTCGATCTCGTACCAGATGCGGAACTTGGTCTCGGGCGACCAGATTGCGGTCATTTCGGGGCGGGCATAGCGGGGGATCATCAGTGAGCTCCTTCTGGCTTGGCGCGGGCATAACGGCAGAGCCGCCGAGGAGCAAGATTTTGCAGCAGACGGAACATTCCGCCGCGCTGATGGGTTGAGGGGACAACCCTATCTGCAAGGTGCGCCATGCCGACTGACAACGATCCGCAATATCATCGACTGAACGCCAATCGCTATGGCCAGGAACGCCAGAGCCACGCGTCCTACAAGCATCGTCCGATGCTTTCCTCGCGTATCCCGCCATCAGAGCCCGGGCCCTATGAGGGCACGCAGAGCCGCGATGGCTCGCTGACCAACAAGCTGCTGTTCTGGGGTGGCGCGGGCGTTCTGGCCGCTGCCACGACCGCGGCGGCCGTGCTGGCGGCGCGCAAACTGACCGACGCCATATCCGGCGACGATAGCGGTGGCGCATTGACACGGCATCAGCAGCAGCCGCTGGCCCCGCGTTTCGCCGATCTGGATGAAAAAGAACGCAAAAGCATTCGCCGCCGCGACCGAGATCGTGCGCAGCGCGAACGCAACCGGGTCTCCAGAATGCGTGCGATGGCTGCGCGTGAACGTGTTACCCCGCGCCAGAACTTTGCCCGCGACATGACCGATCAAGCCAGCAACCTTTCAGGCAGCCTGAACGGGCTGGTGGGGTCGCTGACCGGCGCTATGGCGGGCTTTCGCCAGGTGGCCGGGCAGGCCGGCGGCATCATGCGTGAATTTTCGGATGCGGCCGACGCGGTGCGCGGCTTTCTGGATCGCCCGCAAGAGCGCCAGCCAGACCGCGACCGAAATTCCGACGAGGGCCGGTCACCGGACCGCGACGACCGCACGCATCGGCTTTGATCCGGCGCTGAGACAGGGATGACTGAGCCGAAAGCAACCACCACCGATTCGGTCCTCGACGCGTTTTTTGGCGAGTTGGACGATCAGACTCGCCAAAAATTCAACATCGGCCCGCGCAAGACCTCGCGGGCCGATCGTCTGCAAAGCTGGCGACGCCGCAAGGCCGGGCTGGACTTCAGTCAGCCCCTGCCAGAGCCAGAGCAGGTCGGCCCGCCCGACGCGGCCAAAACGCCCGCGCAATTGGACGGGCGTGATTGGCTGTCCATCGCCAAGCGAGCCTCGACCCAGATCGGTGAAGACCGGGTGCCGGCTGTTGCAGCCGGCGTTACCTTTTATGCGCTGCTGGCGATGTTCCCGGCGCTGACGGCCTTTATCTCGATCTATGGCCTTTTTGCCGATCCGCAGAAGATCATCGACAATTTCGAGATGCTCAGCCGCTTTGTTCCAACCGGGGCGCTGAACATCATTCTGGATCAGACCACGGCGATCACATCTGCCCCGCAGGCGGCGCTGTCATTTGCCTCTGTGTTGGGTCTGCTGGTTGCCTTCTATTCGGCCAATGGGGGCACCAAGGCGATGATTTCGGCGATGAATATCGCCTGGTTTCAAAAGGAAAAGCGCGGCTTCCTGCGGCTGAACCTGCTGGCCATGTGCTTTACCGTGGGGGGCGCGTTGCTGGTCGTGTCGATGTTCAGCCTGATCGCCCTGCTGCCTGCGGTCTTCAGCTATCTGCCGCTGGATCAGTATTCGACCAGAGTGGTGTCCTGGTTGCGTTGGCCGATCATCTTTACGGCGGTGCTGTTCGCGCTGGCGGTATTCTACCGCTATGGTCCAAGTCGCCGCAGCGCGCGCTGGCACTGGATCTCGCCGGGTGCGATATTTGCCGCCGTAGGGCTGGGCCTCGCCTCGTTGCTGTTTTCCTGGTACGCATCGAATATTGCCAATTACAACCAGACCTATGGCTCGCTTGGTGCGGTGATCGGTCTGATGATGTGGCTTTGGATCGCATCGATGGTGGTCATTGTCGGCGCAGAGATCAATTCCGAGGTCGAACGCCAGATCAAGATCGAAAACGAGATCCCGGTGCCCGGCGATCCCGAAGCCGACGAGGATGGCTCGAAAGAACTGGCCTGACGCGGGTTGGCGGTCTCGCGGCCGTCCACCGGTCCAGCCGCCCTTGGCGCGCCGCTGGTGGCACCAGCCGAACCTTCGCAGGATCGGGGCCGCTAAGCTGTAGGTTACTGGCAGCCTGCCCGTATCATTGCCCGTCAACGCCTTGACGCAGAAAAGAAAAAGGCCCCGCCAAGATGGCGAGGCCTGTTGTCTTTCCGGGGCGTGAGCTTACAGCTCGTCCAGCGCCTCGACAGCCTTTTCCAGATCCTCTTTCGAGACTTCCTTGTCCTCGACCTTCGCGCCTTCGGCGATGTGATCGACAACCTTGTCTTCAAAGATGGGCGCACGCAGCTGCTGCTGAGCCTGCTGGTTCTGCTGGACGAATTCAAAGAACGCACGTTCCTGGCCCGGATACTGGCGCGCGGCGGTCATCACGGCCTGCGTCATTTCCTGATCGCTGACGCTGACTTCTGCCTTTTGCCCGATATCGGCCAAGAGCAGACCCAGACGCACGCGGCGTTCTGCCAGTTTCTTGTGCTCGTCCGTCGCTTCGATCGAATCGTGGTTGTGGTCCTGAACGTCAGGGTTTTCCTCGTGCCACAGCTGGTGCGCGATCTGGCCTGCCTCGGCATCGACCAGCGATTGGGGCAGATCAAAGCTGACCAGACCGTCCAATTGATCCAGCAGAGCACGCTTCATCACCGCGCGCGACGCGCCGGCATACTCGGCCTCGAGGCGCTCGCTGATCTGTGCCTTCAGGCCGTCCAGATCGTCAGCGCCGAATTTCTTGGCCAGTTCGTCGTCGATCTCGGCCTCTTTCGGGGCTTTCACGGCCTTGACGGTGGTCTCGAAAATGGCGTCCTTGCCGGCCAGATGCGGCGCGCCGTATTCTTCGGGGAATTTCACCTCGACCTTGACCTCGTCACCGGCTTTCACGCCGACCAGCTGTTCCTCGAAACCGGGAATGAAGCTGCCCGAGCCCAGAACCAGCGGATAGTCCTCGGCGGCGCCGCCTTCAAAGGCCTCGCCATCAACCATGCCCTTGAAGTCGATCACGATCTGATCGCCATCCTTGGCTTTCGAGCCCTTCTTGCGGTCGTCGAAATTCTGGGCGTTCTTTGCCAGGTTGGTCAGCGCCTCGGTGATCTGCTCGTCGCCGGCTTTCACTTTCAGACGCTCAAGCTTGATCTTCGACAGATCCAGTTCCGGGATCTCGGGCAGGGCTTCGTACTGGACGTTGACGACGACATCGTCGCCCTCTTTCCAGTTTTCGCCATTTTCCATCTCGATCTTGGGCTGGGTCGCAGGGCGGTCGCCCGATGTCTGCAGATGCTCGCTCAGCGCACCGTCGATGGATTCCTGCATGGCTTCGCCCATCAGGCGCTGGCCGAACTGTTTCTTCAGCAGTGCCATCGGCACCTTGCCCTTGCGAAAGCCCTTCATCTCGACTTCGGGCTGGGCCTCTTTCAGCTTGCCGTCGACCTTGCTGGCCAATTCATCGCCGGTCAGCGTGATCTGATAGCCGCGCGCAAGACCTTCGTTCTGGGTTTCCTTGACCTGCATCGTCTTCCCTTCATCAATCTTTGGTGCGGGTGGAGGGACTTGAACCCCCACGCCTTGCGGCGCCAGAACCTAAATCTGGTGCGTCTACCAATTTCGCCACACCCGCATATGTCAAACGGGCGGACCGTTGGCCCGCCACGAGAATTCGCGCCCTCTTAGCAAAGCCTGCCAGCGGGTGCGAGGGGATTCTTGCGTCGGCCCGTCTCAGCCAGGCGGCAGACGCAACGCCACCGGGCGTTGCGGGCGCGGGGCGCGCAACATGCACGTCGGCGTGAAGGGATCAGACCCAGCAAACACTGGGTTTGGCGCCGCACAGCCCGTACACAGCGCGTGCACAGGGCGTACACAACCTGTACACAGGCTGCGCGCGCTGGGTATGGGTCATCGGCAACGAAAACCCCGATCACGCCCGCAGATCGCGGAAGACAGCGGGAATCTGTTCGGGCAGATCATCGGCGATCAGACCGGGGCCAAAGCGGCGGGCGGCGGCGGCATGCAGCCATGCGCCGGTCGCGGCGGCGTCGAGCGGGGGCAGGCCGCGTGCCAGCAGGCCGGTGATCAGCCCGGCCAGCACATCGCCGGAACCTGCGGTGGCGAGCCACGGAACGTCAAAGGCGGAGTGGATGATGGCGCGGCCATCGGGTGCCGCGATGACGGTATCGGGGCCTTTCAGCAGAACGACCGCACCGCTGCGCGCGGCGGCCTCGCGGGCGGCGTCGAGCTTGGAATAGGCCGGGCCGGTTCTTGGCTTTTCCCCAAGCCTTTCGGTCAGATCGGGAAACAATCGCGCGAATTCGCCCAGATGCGGCGTCAGCACGCAGCCCTGATGCAAATCAGTCAGCCCGATCTCGGCCAGTGCGCTGAGCGCATCGGCGTCCAGAACCGCCGGGCGTTTCGACTTCAGAAGCGATGGCAGCAAAGCCGTAGCGCGGTCGATGCCGCAGCCGGGGCCGATGCAGAGCGCGGTGATCCGTCCATCCGTCAATAGATCATCCAGCGTGGCGGCGTCGTCGATCCCCCGCCGCATCAGCGCATCGGGCGGGCCGCCATGGTCGATCATTGCCGATCGCGGCGGGGCAAGAGTGACCAGACCGGCCCCGACCCTCAGCGCCGCGCGCGCAGCCAGCCGCGCCGCGCCGCCCCGTGCGATGCCCCCCGCCAGAACAAGCGCGTGCCCGTGGCCGAATTTGTGATCCGACGTGGCATGTCGTTTGGTAAGCCATTCGGCCTGTTTCTTGCCGGCCAAGGCGAAGCGTCGATTGTCGGGAATGTCGAAGATTGGCCAGTCCGCGGTGAGGGCAGCGGGTCGCTGGACCTCGAGGGCTTTGCCATCTGCAATCTCGCGCCTTTGGGTGACGCGCCAATGCGCAAGGCCGATATCCGCGATAACCAGACGGCCGCAGCAATCCGGCCCAAGCCCCAGCAGATGGCCGGGCTTTGGGCTGTCGAAGGCAACCGTCATCACCGCGCGAAGCTCTAAGTCGCCTGCGACGCGCGATTGGCCAAGGAAAAACCCGCTATCGAGGCACAGCCCGCTGGGACAATCCACAGATACGATCCTTGGCCGGTAATAGGCCCAATCGCCGCCCCAGCCGCCCATATGCAACAGGATTGAAGCAATGTCTTCCTGCGGTGCTCGCGTCAGGCCAGTGCCGAAGATCGCATCGACATAGACATCGCTGCTTTCGCCGCGGCGGCGCAACTCGGCCTCGGTCAGCGGCAGGATCGGGCCGATCTTGGCCCATTGCCGCTTCACCTCGGCCGCATCCGCGCCCGGGCTGTTATCCATGCCCAGCACGCGGACCTGCCAGCCCGCGTGGTGCAGCAGGCGCGCGATGACATAGCCGTCGCCGCCATTGTTTCCCGGCCCGCAAAGCACGGTGACACGCCCCGGTTTCGGCCAGCGCAGGCGAATCTGTCCGGCAACCGCCGTGCCTGCACGTTCCATCAGTTGCAGGCCGGTGACCTCGCCGCTGGCCATCGCCGCGGATTCGATGGCGCGCATTTGGGCTGTGGTCAGGATTTCAGTGCCGGTCAGCATCTTGTTTGCCTAAAGTTTGTGCACACTGCGCGTTTTTTGGTCAGCTATCGCGGCGGGGCGATTTCCTCTGCCTTCTCGCCATGGCTTCGCTTTACCCGGCGCATCAAACCCGCCAATCAGGCTGCAGGCAAGCCGCGTGAGAATGCAGGAAGGATCAATTGCGATGAAGAAGGTCGAGGCGATCATCAAGCCGTTCAAGCTGGACGATGTGAAAGAGGCTTTGCAAGAGGCCGGCGTGCAGGGGCTTTCAGTGACCGAGGTCAAAGGCTTTGGCCGTCAGAAGGGCCATACCGAGCTGTATCGCGGCGCGGAATATGTTGTCGATTTTCTGCCCAAGGTGAAAATCGAAATGGTGCTGCCCGACGATCAGGTCGAAGCCGCCGTTGACGCCATCGTCAGCGCCGCCCGGACTGAAAAGATCGGCGACGGGAAAATCTTTGTTTCGCCGGTCGAGCAGGCGATCCGTATTCGTACAGGTGAGACCGGCGACGAGGCCGTTTAAAACGCCGGAAACAATTGAATTGGCGGCCCGGGCTTTGTTCCGGGCCGGGCTATGAAGAAAGGGAAGTGATGAAAGTCAAAGACGTCATGGAGTTGCTGAAGTCGGAAGAGGTCGAATATGTCGACGTTCGCTTTACCGACCCCAAAGGCAAATTGCAGCATGTCACGCTGATCATCGATGAAATCAGCGAAGAGTTCTTCGAAGAAGGGTTCATGTTCGATGGCTCGTCCATCGCGGGCTGGAAATCGATCGACCAATCAGACATGAAGCTGATCCCCGATCCCGCCAGCGCCTATATCGACCCGTTCTACGCCGAAAAGACGCTGTGCGTGCATTGCAATGTGGTCGAGCCTGACACTGGCGAACCCTATGCCCGCGATCCTCGCGGCACGGCCGTCAAGGCCGAGGCCTATCTGAAATCCACCGGCATCGGTGACGTTTCCTATTGGGGCCCCGAGGCCGAGTTCTTTCTGTTCGACGATGTTCGCTATTCGGTCACCCCGCAAAAGGTCGCGTTTCAGATCGACGCGGCTGACGCGGCCTGGAACACCGACGCGGAATTCGAGATGGGCAACCAGGGACACCGCGCCGGCCACAAGGGCGGCTATTTCCCGGTAAACCCGATCGATGCGGCGCAGGATATCCGCGGCGAAATGCTGTCGACGATGAAGCGCATCGGCATGAAGGTCGACAAGCACCACCACGAGGTTGCCAGCGCGCAGCACGAGCTGGGCATGATCTTTGGCACGCTGGTCGAGCAGGCCGACAATCAGCAGAAATACAAGTATGTCATCCACAACGTGGCCCATGCATACGGCAAGTCGGCGACCTTCATGCCCAAGCCGATGAAGGGTGATAACGGCTCGGGGATGCATGTGAACATGTCGATCTGGAAAGACGGCAAGCCGGTCTTTGCGGGCGACAAATACGCTGATCTGTCGCAAGAGGCCCTGTGGTTCATCGGCGGCATTCTGAAGCATGCCAAGGCGCTGAATGCGCTGACCAACCCGTCGACCAACAGCTACAAGCGCCTGATCCCCGGCTTTGAGGCCCCAGTTCTGCGGGCCTATTCGGCGCGGAACCGTTCGGGCTGCGTGCGTATCCCGTGGACCGAATCGCCCAAGGCCAAGCGCGTCGAGGCCCGTTTCCCCGATCCGGCGGCGAACCCCTATCTGTGCTTTGCCGCATTGCTGATGGCCGGTCTGGACGGCATCAAGAACAAGATCGATCCGGGCCCGGCATCGGACAAGGATCTCTACGATCTGCCGCCCGAAGAGCTGGCAGAGATCCCGACCGTTTGCGGTTCCTTGCGCGAGGCGCTGGAAGAGCTGGAAAAAGACATGGACTTCCTGCTGCAGGGCGACGTCTTTACCCGCGATCAGCTGGAAGGCTACATGGCCCTGAAATGGGAAGAGGTCTACGCCTATGAGCACACGCCTCACCCGGTCGAATACATGATGTATTACTCGGTCTGATCAGCGGATCGGATCAAAAAAGAGGGGCGCTTTCGGGCGCCCCTTTTTCGTTCCTGGTGTTTTCGAAATCTCTGCGGTGCCGGCCGTTCAACCTGACCGAAAGCAGATGATTCCCCGTCCGCCTTGCGTGGCCTCAGGCGACGCCCTGCAGGGTGCGGTTGTTCTTTGCGTGGCGTTCGATCAGCTTTTTCTGCTGGCGCAGATGCGGGATATGGCGCGCGGGCTGGGGCTGATAGTCCAGCCGGGCCAGTTCGGGAAAGATCATCAGGATCTCGGCCCTGGCCTCGCGGCCGATCGCCCGCAACGCCTCGGGGCCGGTATAGAGGCTTTCGGTCGAAACGCCCTCTGCGACGATGATCTCGTGCTGGTCGAACAGCAGATGCAGATAGGTGACCTCGCTCACCTCATCATCGACGAAGATGCCCGGCAGCTCGGTCAGACGAATGGCGGCCACCAGCACTTCGGGCGCGCCAAACATCCGCTGCGCAATCTTGGATTTTACCAGCACCCGATGCTGGCGCGATACCAGCAGATCCTGCTGCGGCAGGCCGTCGCCCAAAGCGCCCGCCAGGATACGCACCGGGCGCAGTCTGGGTTCGCGCTGCAGCGCAGCCGCGCCATAGTTGCGGCGCCCAGCCCAACGGATGCTGCGCGCGACCATTGTGCCATCGGCCTCGACCAGAACGTCATCGCCCGCTGCCAGGTGCTCGATGGCGACCTTGCCCTCAGGCGTTGCGACCATGGTGCCCATGGTAAAGCAGGGGGGACCGAAGGCGGCGGTGGTTATCCCGGCTTCTGTGGGAGAGGCGGTCGAACTCAGAAATGTCGCGTTCTGCGGCAGAGTCGAACCGTCTGTCGGCGTAAATACGGTACGCCCATCTGCCAGATAAAAGGTCGTGCCGGTAAACGTCTGCTGCCCGCCGCCTTCCAGGGTGACGGTTATGGTGTCGCCGGGATAGGATGCGCCGATGTCCACCCCGTCGATCGCATCGCCGCTGAAACGATTGATCAAACCGTTGTCGTTCTGATCCGTTATATTGAAACGCGACACGGGCAATGCTGTGCCAGGGGCAGGTGGGTCAGACGCGTCGATCGACCAGAACTGATCTGAAAATGTCGTTGGCATTGCATCGCTCGCTCGAGAGTTTCGGTAAGGGCATCTGCTTTTGTGAGTGCCGCGTTAGCGCGTTAAGCACTATAAAACAATACTAATTTGTTCAGAAATGGGGCTTTTCCGTTTTGTGGGGAACAGGTCCCGATATCCAGATGCATGCAGATGCCGCGATAAGTTACTGCCATGAATGCAAAAAACAGCGCAGATGACTGCGCTGCTTTTCATAGTTGCACAGGCCCGCGGCCCCTTAGCGCCAGCCCAGTTCCGGCGCGACATGGGTCAGGATGCTTTCGATCACATGAGCGTTGTAATCGACCCCCAGCATGTTCGGAACGGTCAAGAGCAGCGTATCGGCCTCGGCGATGCCTTCGTCTTCGCGCAACTGTTCGATCAGCTTGTCCGGCTGGGCGGCATAGCCGCGCCCGAAGATCGCGCGCATGTCATCGATCACACCGATCTGGTCGCCATCCTTGCTGCCATTGCCGAAATAGTAACGGTCCTGATCGTTCATCAGCGCAAAGATCGAGCGGCTGACCGAAACGCGCGGGGTGCGGTCATGCCCGGCCTCGTCCCATGCGTTGCGAAAGGCACGGATCTGGCGGGCCTGCTGGATGTGAAACGGCTCGCCCGTCTCATCGGCCTTCAGGGTCGAACTTTGCAGGTTCATCCCCATCTGCGCGGCCCAGACCGCCGTGGCATCAGAGGCGGCACCCCACCAGATGCGATCGCGCAACCCCGGCGAATGCGGTTCCAGCCGCAACAGGCCGGGCGGGTTCGGGAACATCGGGCGCGGATTGGGCTTGGCAAAGCCCTCGCCCTGCAACGCGTCAAGAAAGACCTGCGTGTGGCGCCGGGCCATATCGGCATCGGTTTCACCCTCGCCGGGCTGATACCCGAAATGCCGCCAGCCATCGATCACCTGCTCGGGGCTGCCTCGGCTGATCCCCAGTTGCAGCCGCCCACCCGAAATCAGGTCGGCGGATCCAGCGTCCTCGATCATGTAAAGCGGGTTTTCATACCGCATGTCGATGACCCCGGTGCCGATCTCGATCTTGCTGGTGCGCGCGCCAATGGCCGAGAGCAGCGGAAAGGGCGAGGCAAGTTGACGGGCGAAATGGTGCACCCGGAAATAGGCGCCATCAAGGCCCAGTTCTTCGGCCGCGACGGCCAGATCGATGGATTGCAACAGCACGTCTTGCGCCGTCTTGACCTGCGAGCCGCGCTCGGGCGACCAATGACCAAATGACAGAAATCCGATCTTCTTCATGACGTCACCTCTGAAAGACAGGGCGCGTGACGCGGCCCTTTGATCCCCAATTTGGGGACCGGCATCCGGCACTCAAGGCGGCCCGCCGTGCAGCTGCGCGCAATGAGTGTGCGAGGTCGCGCTATTGAAGCTGTTTCCAGCGACGGTGAATCCAGAACCACTGATGCATGTGCTGACGCACCAGCCGTTCCAGATCGTCGTTCAGGGCCTGCATCATCTCGCGCGGCTCGCCGTGGTCCACAGCCGCGCCGACATGAACGCGAAAGGACAGCCCGTCGGGTTGGCGGATGCCGGCGATGGGCACGATCAGCGCATCATGGCGCAGCGCCAGATCCGCAGGGGTCAGCACGGTCTTGCTGGGCAGGTCGAAAAAGCACAGATCGGCCCCGTCGCCCGCATATTGATCAATGCCAAGCGCCAGCCAGCCACCACCGCGCAGAAACCGGATCATCGCGGTCAGACCGGCGCGGCCACGTGGAAAGACCGGCTCGGCGATGGCGCTGATGGCTGGGACGTAATGGGCGTTGAAGGCCTCGTTGTTCATCGGTCTGTAGAGCGCACCAACCGGCCAGCCCCGTCCCGCCAGGGCCGCGCGCATGGCATCGTAATTGCCGAAATGCGCACAGGCCAGAATGACCGGGCGGCCCGCGGCAAAGGCCTGTTCCAGCGCCGGCAGACCGGGGCCGTCCAGCGGGTCGGCGGCATGGATGCGCGCGGCAAAGTCATCGCCGGCATAGATCTCGGCCAGCGAGCGGCCGGCATTGTCGGGAACCGCGCGGACCAGCGCCTCGACCTCGGCCCGATCAAGATCGGGGCGGGCCAGCGCGAGATTGCCGCGGATGCGCCGTCGCCAGCCGGCAATCGGTGCGATGGCATGTGCAAACAGCCAGCCGACGGTGGGAATGCGGCGCTCGTATGGCAACAGCCGCGCCAGCCCCATCAGGGCCAGAAACACGCCATTGGCCATCCTGTCACGCAGAGATATGCGGGTGTCGATTTCGTCGGTCATGCGGTCCCTTGCGCCGCGCGGGCCTCGCGCGACCAGACATAAAGGCCTGCCGCCACGATAATCGCGGCCCCGGCAATGGTCCAGAGATCAGGGATCTGGCCAAAGAACAGCCAGCCCCAGACGCCGGCCCAGACCAGCCCGGTATAGCCAAAGGGCGCGATCGCGCCTGCCTCGGCCAGGGCGAAGGCGCGGATCAGCATGGCCTGACTGATGGCGCCAAAGACGCCGATCAGCAGAAATGCCCAAAGATGCGCGGCCGCGATGGGGGTCCAGAAAAAGGGCACAACGGCGCTGGCGATCAGCGTGCCGAACAGCGTGGACCACAGCAGCGAGGTGGCGGTGGAATCGCCACGCACCACGCGGGTCAGCAGCGCGCCGGCGGCATAGGTGAAGGCACCGATCAGCGGCAGCATCGCGGCGGGCTGAAAGACGCCAAGGCCGGGGCGAATGATGAGCAGCGCGCCCAGCAGCGCCGCGGCAATGCCAAGCGCGCGGCGGATGCCGATGCGTTCGCCCAGAAACAGCGCCGCGCCAAGGGTGATCAGCACCGGGTTGATGTCCATGATCGCGGTGGATTCGGCCAGGCCGATATATTGCAGCGAGGTAAAGAACAGCCCGACCGAGGCGATTTGCGTCAGGCAGCGCAAGAATTGCAGCCCCGGCTGGCGCGTCCGCACCAGGCCGGGCAGCCGGACATGAAAGATCGCGACCAGCAGCACCATGTTTCCGGCAAAACGCGCCCAGACCACCTGCGACGGGTGATAGAACTGCGTCAGGTATTTCGCTGTCGCATCCATCAAGGTGAAGGTGAAGATAGCGGCCAGCAGCAGCATGATGCCAGCCGATTGGTCGCTGCCCGGCTGACGCAGCCCATCACGTTCGCGCCCCATCAGCGCGAAGGCGCGCGGCAATGCCCGCATCAGACCGCCGCGACGTGGATATTTAAGTGAAGAAGAAACAGCCGCTTCTTCTTCATCCAAATATCCCCGCCGGAGGCGGAACCGTGTTTCAAAGCAGGGCCTTGGCCTTTGCGACCGCTTCCTCGGCGGTGATGCCGAATTCCTTGTAGAGCGCGGGCGCGGGGGCCGATGCGCCAAAGCCTGTCATGCCGACGAAATCCGACGCCTCTTCGCGACCGCGTTCGCCCATCAGCAGCCAGTCCCATGGCTGCCGCACGGCGGCCTCGATGGCGATGCGGGTGGTGCCACCGGGCAGGACCTCTGCGCGGTAATCGGCGGTCTGTTCGCGGAAGAGTTCCATGGACGGCACCGAGACGACGCGGGTGGGTGTGCCCTCGGCCTCCAGCGTTTCGCGCGCGGCAACGGCGATCTCGACCTCAGAGCCGGTGGCCATCAAGACGACCCTGGGCGCGGCAGAGGCTTCGCGCAGGATATAGGCGCCTTTGGCCGACAGGTTCTCGGTACTTTCCTGATCGCGCAGCGCCGGCAGGTTCTGCCGTGACAGGGCCAGAATCGAGGGCCGGCCGGATTGCGACAGGGCGATGTCCCATGCCTCGGCGGTCTCGACCTGATCGCAGGGGCGCAGCAGCAGCGTGTTCGGCGTGGCGCGGCTGATTGCCAGATGCTCGACCGGCTGGTGGGTCGGGCCGTCTTCGCCCAAACCGATGCTGTCATGGGTCATGACATAGATCACCGGCAATCCCATCAGCGCCGACAGGCGCATCGCGCCGCGGGCGTAATCGGTAAAGCACATGAAGGTGCCGCCATAGGGACGAAAGCCGCCATGCAGCCAGATGCCGTTCATCGCGGCGGCCATGCCATGTTCGCGGATGCCGTAATTCAGATAGCGGCCCTTGCGGTCTGCGGGGCTGAAGACGCCCAGATCCTTGGTATAGGTGTTGTTCGAGCCGGTCAGGTCGGCAGAGCCGCCGAAGTTCTCGGGCATCACCGGGTTCAGAACTTCCAGCGTGTTTTCGCTGGCTTTGCGGGTGGCGATCTTCGGCATGGTGCCGATGGCCTGCTCTTTCAGCGCCGCGATGGTCGGCGCCAGATGCGGGTTCACCTCGCCGCTGATCCGGCGGGCAAATTCATCGCGCTCCTCGGCGGGCAGCGCATCGACGCGGTCCTGCCACTGCTCGCGCAGCGCGTCGCCCTTTTCGCCGATCTTCTGCCATTCGCTGGAAATATCGTCAGGGATGACAAAGGCCGGGTGGGTCCAGCCGATCGCGGCGCGGCTGGCCTCGATCTCGTCATCGCCCAGGGGCGAGCCGTGGACCTTGTTGCTGTCGGCCTTGTTGGGTGCGCCAAAGCCGATGATGGTCTTGCACGAGATCAGCGTGGGCTTGCCCACATCCTTGCCGGCCTCGGTCAGCGCGCGGTCGATATCGGCGGCATCATGGCCGTCGCATTCCAGCACCCGCCAGCCCGACGCGGCAAAGCGCGCCAGTTGATCGGTCTTGTCCGAGATCGACACACGCCCGTCGATGGTGATGTTGTTGTTGTCCCACAGCACGATCAGACGGCCCAGTTCCTGCATGCCCGCCAGTGCGATGGCTTCCTGGCTGATGCCTTCCATCAGGCAACCGTCGCCGGCGACGACCCAGGTGCGGTGATCGCACAGATCGGCGCCGAATTCAGCGCGCATCGCCTCTTCTGCGATGGCAAAACCGACCGAGGTGGCGATGCCCTGTCCAAGCGGCCCGGTCGTCGTCTCGACGCCCTCGACATGGCCGTATTCGGGGTGGCCTGCGGTGATCGAACCCAGCTGGCGGAAGTTCTTGATCTGCTCCAGCGTCATCTGCTGATAGCCGGTCAGATGCAGCAGCGCATAGATCAGCATCGAGCCGTGGCCGGCCGACAGCACGAAACGGTCGCGGTCGAACCAGTTCGGCGCAGCGGCGTCGAATTTCAGGTGGTTCCTGAACAGGACCGTGGCCACATCGGCCATGCCCATCGGCATTCCCGGATGACCGGAATTGGCGGCCTGCACGGCATCCATAGCCAGAACACGGATCGCGCTGGCCAGTTTCCAATGCTCGGGGTCGGCCTTGCGGCGGGCTTCGATATCCATTGCGGTCCTCTGAGGGCTGGTGGGTTGATCTGCTTGCCTGTCCTGATAGGCAGAGCGGCCCGCAAGCGCAAGGTGCACCCGCGCGGTGGCAGGGTCGCACCGGTGCGGGCGGCGGTCCGGGTCGTTCAGGTCCGGTCGCGTTCGTATCGCTGCTGCACGGCGAAGGGTGGCAACCACGCCTCTCGCCGGGTGGTCCACAATTCATGGCTGGGGGTCAGTTGGTCGATCTGGTCGAGCGCGCCGATATTGACCTCGATCTCATCGCCGCTGCGCGAATAGACGGAAGAGCCGCAATGCGGGCAGAAATGGCGGCCCTGATACGCCCCCGTTTCGCCGGTGATCTGCACGCGGTCCGGTGCAAAGATGGCCGAGGCGTGAAACAGCGCGCCGTGATGTTTGCGACATTCAAGGCAGTGGCACAGCCCGACCCGGTCGGGGCGCCCTGTTGTCTGAAACCGGACCAGACCGCAGAGGCAGCCGCCGGTATATACGGACATATCGTCCGAGCCGGACATGGTATTAATCGCGGCCGCCTGCATCCGCCGAGGCCAGCGGGCGGATGCGCAGCTTGGTGATGCGGTTGTCGCGGCGGGTCACGACCTCGAAGCGGTAGCCGTGAAAGCTGAAGACCTGCCCCTGTTCGGGGATCGACTGCACCATGTGGATGACCAGCCCGGCGACGGTGTTGGCCTCGTCATCGGGAAGGGTCCAGTCCAGCTGGCGGTTCAGGTCGCGAATGGTCATGCCGCCATCGACGGTATAGTCACCGGCGGCGCTGGCGGTCAGGGTCTGGTCTGCCTCGGTATCGTGCTCATCGGCAATCTCGCCCACGATTTCCTCGATGATGTCTTCCAGCGTGATCAGCCCGCGCAGGCTGCCATATTCGTCGACCACCAGCGCGAAATGGGTGCGCCGTTTCAGGAATTCGCGCATCTGTTCGTCAAGCGGGCTGGTCTCGGGGACGAAATAGGGCTTCATCGCCACGGCCATGACATCAAAGCTCTGGACCGCCGAGGGGTCGCCGGTATCGCGAACGGCCTTGTTGACCGCGCGCAGCAGATCCTTGGCGTGAATGACGCCTACGACATTCTCGCGTTCGCTCTTGAAGACGGGCAGGCGGGTATGCGGGCTGGCCAGCACCGTGTTCAGGATATCAGAGGCCGGTGTCTCGGCGTCGATCATCTCGATTTCCGAGCGATGGCGCATGATTTCTTCGACCGTGCGGTTGCCCAGATCAAGCGCGCCCAGCAGCCGGTCGCGATCCTCTTTCTGGACGGCGCCCGTCTCGGCACCGATCGACAGCGCACCGGCGATTTCCTCATGGACCGAGAACATGTTCTGGCTGGGGTCGGTCTGCAGGCCGAACAGGCGCAGGATGCCGCGCACGATCAGCCGGACGATGGCGACCACGGGGGCCAGAAGGCGCGTCACCCAGCTGACCGGGCGGGCGACGATCCGGGCGACGCTTTCGGGGGCGGAAATGGCGTAGGTCTTGGGCAGAACCTCGGCAAATATCAGCACCAGAAACGTCATCACCAGGGTTGCCATGGCCACGCCGCCGCTGCCCAGAATGCGGGTGAAGAGTGCCGTTGCAAGGCTGGTGGCCAGGATGTTGACGACGTTATTGCCCAACAGGATCGCGCCGATCAGCCTTTCGCTGTCGGCGGTCAGTTTCAGTGCGGTCTTGGCGCCGGGGTCGCCCTTGTCGGCGCGAACGCGCAGCTTGGCGCGGCTGGCGGCGGTCAGCGCGGTTTCAGATCCCGAGAAGAATCCCGAAAAGGCAAGCAGGCACAGAATTGCCAGCGCGGTGCCCCAGAAACTGGGATCTAACAGGATTGAGGTGTCTTCCATCGGGTCAATCGGTCTCTGCGTTGCGGTCTGTCTGGGCCAGCGGGTGATGGTTCAATACCAGATCGCGCATCCGCTGATCCAGCACATGCGTGTAGATTTCGGTCGTACCCAGATCGGCATGGCCAAGCAAGGTCTGGATCGCGCGCAGATCGGCGCCGCCTTCCAGAAGATGCGTGGCGAAGGCGTGGCGGATCACATGCGGGCTGACGCGCGCGGGGTCAACGCCTGCCTGCGCCGCGATGTCACCCAGCAGCCGGCCAAAGCTCTGGCGTGGCATATGCCCTGCGGCGCCGGGGGCGGGGAACAGCCAGCGCGCGCCCTTGCCGGCGACCAGCCGGCCAAAGGCCGTGTCCTCGCCGGCACTCGCGCGTGCGGTCAGCCACAATGCCAGCGCCGCGCGGGCCTTGGCGGTCAGCGGGACCATACGCTCGCGGCCGCCCTTGCCCTTGATCAGCAGAACCTGCGGATCGCCGAGGCAGATGGCAACCGGCAGCGCCACCAACTCGCTGACGCGCATGCCGGTGGCGTAGAGCAGTTCGATCAGGCAGGCGTTGCGCGCGCGATCAAGGGGGGTGCGTCCGATCTGCGGCGCCGTATCCAGAATGGCCGAAACCTCGGCCTGGCTTAGCGTCCTGGGCAAGCGTTGCGCGCGACCCGGCCCGCTGATGCGGATGGCGGGGTCGTCCTCGCGCCAGCCCTCTTGCAGCGCAAACCGGGTGAATTGCCGGATCGAGGACAGCCGGCGCGCGCGGGTGGCGCGTGACAGGCCCTCGGCATCGCAAAAGGACAGGTAATCCTCGATCTCTTCGCGGCTGACCCGGTTCAGGTCGCGGCCCTGCCGGACCAGCCAATCGGTGAAATTCGCCAGATCGCGCCCATAGGCCAGCAGGGTGTTGCGCGCCGAACCCGCCTCGGCCGCCTGCGCGTCCAGAAAGGCCGAGATCGCGCGCTTGTCCTGCATCAGCTGCCGTCCATCAGCGGGGCCAGCGTCAGTTGCGCCTGGGCCAGATCGGCCTCGGCGGTCAGACCAAGCGCACGCAGGCTGGCCAGTGCTTTTGCCGCCTGCGCCTTGTCGCCATCGAGCCCGCTGTCGATCTGGGCGATCGCCTCGAGCACCGCTTCGCCGTGACGGTCATCGCCCTGGGCCAGCGTGCTGGCTTGCCCGCCCGCCAGTGCCGGATCGGGCGGCACCGGCCGAGTTGTCGGCAGGCCCTGCCACTGCTGCAGCCAGCCCGCGATCTCGCCCGCGCGGCCGTTCAGATCGGAGGGCAGATCCGCAGCCACCAGCGAGGCCAGCACCCCGGCCATGCCGGCGCGCGCAAATTCGTCAAAGCTGTCGATCAGGGCCTTGCCCGTCGCCTCGGCATCGGCTGTGTCCAGTGCCTGTTGCAGACGCTGATAGGCGCCGACACGTTCCCAGACCCCGCCAGAGGCCGCAGGTTTTTGTTCGGAATAGATCAGCGCCATCTGCTGTGCGGGCAAGGTGCCGGCGCGCGACAGCCGTTCAGCGGCCTCCAGCCGGGCTTTCCAACCGGTTGTCGAACGCAGATCGGAATAGCCGAAAGCCAGCGGCAGCTGGGCTGTCGGCAGCGGTTGGCCCACTGCCTCGTGCATCCGGAAATCCAGCGGCGTCACGGGCTGGGGTGGTTCCAGCGTCTCGCCCGCATCGACATAGCTGTCATCCAGAAACTGCGCCAGCAGGGCCAGCCGGTCCCTGGGGATCAGGCCGAACCGTTCGGCGCCGTGAAAGGTGATTGCGGCGGCCGACCAGTCGCCCGATTGCGCCAGACAAAAGATCCGCGCGCCAAAGCTGGGGGCAATGCCGGGCGTGTCGTTCATCACCGAGCAGGCGCGACCTTCTTCGCCGGCCAGCAGGGCCACGTCGAACAGACGGCGAAAGCTTTCGGGCGTGCGTTGCCCCGCACTGACCAGCAAGCGCGCGGCATCGGCATTCGCGCCCATGTCCAGCAATCGGTCGGCGCGTGCCAGAAACAGCCGCCCGCGTTCGGCCTCGCCGGTCATGGTGGGCGGGGTCAGCTGCGCGGTCAGGATCCGGCGCAGCAGCGCATTCGTCGCCGGCAACCGGGCCGAACTGCCGTCGATCATCGAGGCCAGCACTTCGGCATCGCTGCCGGCCCACAGATTCGCGGGTAGACCTGCGGCGCGCGCTGAAATGGTGCCCGCGCGATCGGGATCGGTCTCGTCCAGCCGGCTGACGGCGACCTTGCCGACGGCGCCTGTCTCGGCCACGGGGGGCGCGCCGGGTGTCGCGCGTTGCGCATCCGATGGCCGTTCATCGTCGGGCCGCCAGCCCGAGCTTTCGCGCGGCGGTGCCTGAATAGAGCCCGACAGCCAGTCGCTTGCCGACAAGGGTTGCTGCGCTGATGCGGGCAGCGCTGCCCCCAGGCTCAGGCCAAGCGCGGCCAGTGCGGATATCAGCGGGGCATTAGTCACCCGGTGCCTCGGTCGTGTCTTCATCGGAAATGGGGGCCGGCGCGGTCTCTGTTTCCGGCTCGGTCTCTGTTTCGGGCGCGCTCTCTGTTTCGGGCTCGGGCGCATCTTCGCCGGTGGCGGCTGCATCGGTTGCGCCATCCTCGGCCTCGACCGGGTTGGGGGCCAATTCGCCGCCCTCGACCGGGATCGGATCACGGATCTCGCGTTGGCTTGGGTCCATGTCACCCAGGTAGGCATAGCCCACCAGTGCAATGACCGCAGCCAGCACCAGGACGACGAGAAGCTTGATCAATCGCATGAATCTGCCCTTTCCTTGCCGGTCTCAAGCCGGTTCGCGAGGAATATATATGGCCTTTTGGGAAAGATCACGCCATTGAACGCATTGCGACCCGCAAAGGTTCGGCAAAGAGGCAAGGATGGATCGCCATATCGTTCTGATCGGCATGATGGGTGCGGGAAAGACAGCCGTGGGGGGCGAATTGGCCCGTCGCCTCGGCGCGCGCTTTATTGATTCCGACAACGAAATCGAATCCGCTGCTGCCATGACCATCGCCGAGATTTTCGCCCGTGATGGCGAAGAATTCTTTCGGATGCGCGAATCCGAGGTTCTGCGCCGCCTGCTGGCCGCGCCGCCCTCTGTGATTTCAACCGGGGGCGGGGCCTGGCTGCGCGGTGAAAATCGCGACCTGATCCGCCGCAACGGGCTGTCGGTCTGGCTGAATGTCGAGTTGGAGACGCTGTGGAACCGGGTTCGCATGCGCTCGACCCGGCCCTTGCTGAAAACGGCTGACCCCAAGGGTACGCTGACGCAGATGCTGGAAAGCCGCCGCCCGCATTATTCGACGGCTGAACTGGTATTTGACGTGCGCGGTGGCGATTCGATTGACCAGACAGCCAGCCGCCTGCTGACCCAGATCCGCGCGACCCATCCAGAATGCCTTGGGGTAAAATGACCGATTCCCAGATGACGACCGTGCATGTGCCGCTGGCTGAACGCGCCTATGACGTGCTGATCGGGCAGGGGCTGATCGAACGGGCCGGTGCATTGATCGCGCCCGTTCTGGCGCGGCCGCGCGTGGCGATCCTGACCGATGAAACCGTGGCGGGCCTGCACCTGTCGCGCCTGCAGGAGGCCCTGCGCACCGAGGGCATCGACAGCGCGGCGCTGGCCCTGCCTGCCGGCGAGTCGACCAAGGCCTGGCCCTTTCTGACGCAGGCGGTGGAGTGGTTGCTGGAACAAAAGGTCGAGCGGCGCGACGTCGTGGTGGCACTTGGCGGCGGCGTGATCGGCGATCTGGCGGGATTTGCGGCGGCGGTGCTGCGCCGCGGGGTTCGCTTTGTGCAGATACCCACGACGCTGCTGGCGCAGGTCGATAGCAGCGTTGGCGGCAAGACCGGCATCAACAGCGCGCGGGGCAAGAACCTGATCGGCGCTTTTCATCAGCCCTCGCTGGTGCTGGCCGATATCGACGTGCTGGACACGCTGACGCCGCGCGATTTCCGTGCCGGTTACGGCGAGGTGGCCAAATACGGGCTGCTGGGGGATGCCGGCTTTTTCGAATGGCTGGAACGGAACGGCCCGGCGCTGGCCAGCGATCCGGGGGTGAGGCAACGCGCGGTCGCGCATTCCGTCGCGATGAAGGCCGGCATTGTCGAACGTGACGAGACAGAGCAGGGCGAACGTGCGCTGCTGAATTTGGGTCATACATTTGGTCATGCGCTGGAGGCGGCGACCGGCTATTCCGACCGCCTGCTGCATGGCGAGGGCGTGGCGATCGGCTGTGCGCTGGCCTTTGACCTGTCCGCGCGGATGGGGCTGTGCAGCCAAGAGGCGCCAAGCCGCGTATTGGCGCATCTGCGCCAGATGGGGATGCCCGCGCGACTGTCGGACATTCCGGGCGATCTGCCGGGTGATGACGCGCTGATCGCGCTTATGGGGCAGGACAAGAAGGTGGTCGATGGTCAGCTGCGTTTTGTGCTGGCGCGCGGCATCGGCGAGGCCTTTGTCAGCGACGATGTCGAGACGGCTGCCCTGCGCAGGGTTCTGGCCGAAGCGCGGGATTGATCAGCTGAACAGCGGCTTGCCCGGCGTGGTCCGCGCAAGCCAAAGGGCGCAGCCGAACCGGCATGCGCCCCTTGGTCTGGCTGAGCCGAGCAGCGTTTAGGCGACGGCTTTGACGTCGACCTTGTTGCCGGCCTCGTCGACCGCATCGCACCAGACCTCGAACTTGTCCAGGCGATGTTCGCCAAAGCTGTTGAGCAGCGGCACGTCGGTCGCGTCATGACCGCGCGCCACGACCACGCGGCCAATGCGGCGCTGGTTGTTGCGGGGGTCGAAGGTCCACCATTTGCCCCCCAGAAACACCTCGATCCAGGCCGAGAAATCCATCGGCTGGCCCGAAGCCGGCACACCGATTTCACCCAGATAGCCGTTCACGTAACGGGCGGGAATGTTCATCGCACGCAGGAAAGCCAGCGCAAGATGGGCAAAGTCGCGGCAGACGCCATGACCCTCCTGCATCGCCTCGACGGCGGTGCGGGTGGCGCGCGCCTTCATGTAGTCAAAGCTGATATGGCCCTGAACATGATCAACGATATGCTGCACCCGGCCCCAGCCCGCCGGCACGTTGCCGAACAGGTCCCAGGCTTCCTGACTGATCAGGTCGGTCTCGACATAGCGCGAGCCGTTGAGGAATGTCAGCACCTCGTCCGGCAGCGCCTCGACCGGCCATTCCTGCGCGTTCTCGTCGGCCTCGTCGATCAGACCGTCGTCGCGCAGGGTGACGTCGCCGCGCAGGGAAAAGAACCCCGCCGGCGCAATCATGCGCCGACAGATATTGCCATAATCGTCAAAATAACTGTGCACAGGCACCTGCGGCGTCGTGGTGACCTGCTCGGGCCCGGTAAAATCGCCCTGCCGCGAGACATGCGGCGTGACAAGGCAGACCAGCGGCGTGGGCTGCGCAGACTCGATTGCTATATCGTAACCGACCCGGATCAGCATCACGAAACGCTTGCCTCCATCGTTACTTCGGCGTTCAGCAGCTTGGAGATCGGGCAGCCGTCCTTGGCATCCTGCGCCAGCTTCTCGACCTGCGCCTTGTCGCCATCTGCGGTGATCGACGTCACCAGATGCGCCTTGGTCACGGTCAGGCTGTCGGCGTCCAGCGTGATCTTGGAGGTGGTTTCAACAGAGACCCCGCCAATGCCCGCTTCGCCCAGCATATTGGCCAATGCCATGGAAAAGCAGGCCGCATGCGCAGCACCGATCAGTTCCTCGGGATTGGTGCCGGAACCGTCCTGAAAGCGCGTGTTGAAACCGTAGGGCTGATCATCCAGAACGCCGGATTGCGTCGAGACGACGCCCTTGCCGCTTTTCAGATCGCCTTCCCATTTCGCCGAACCAGTACGAGTGATCATGGCAGAACTCCTTTCATAAAGTCTTGCACGTCAACGCGGCCCGGGCGGTCCCGGTTCAATTCCGATGCAACTGCTTTTTCGCAATTGCCTCTTTCATGAACAATTTCTCGTCGTTTTGCCCTAGCCGGGGCAGACGGATGCCGCCGAGATCAGCCCGTTGCCGAAAACCGTATCGTGACCCGGCTCACCAAGATCGCGCGCCCCGTCCGACAGGATTGCCATGGCCTGCTGCACGGTCAGATCGGGGTTCTGGCCTCGCAGCATTGCCGCGGCCGCCGTCACAAAGGGCACCGCGAAGGACGTGCCGGTCTTGGTGCGGACCCCACTGACCGAGGCCGCGGTCCAGACATCAACGCCCGGTGCCGCCAGATCGACATGCGCACCGTTCACGGCGCGGCGATAGACCTGCAAGTCCTGATCCACTGCCGTCACCGCGATGACGGAATCGTAGGCTGCGGGAAACAGGGGGTCTGCCTGCGATCCGGCATTTCCCACGGCTGCCACGATGATGATGTTTTCCGTCCCGGCCAGCTGGTTGATCACCTCTTCCAGCGCGCTGTTCTGCGGGCCTGCCAGACTGAGATTGACGACATCGGCGCCGCGTTCGGCCAACTCGGTCAGGCCCTTGATCAGGGTAAAGACATCGGCGCGCTCGTCGCCCTGACGGCGGTGAAAGGCGTCAACGGCGATCACACGCGCGCCGGGCACCAGGCCGGGCGAGCGGCCGGCCGGATCGCCGACCAGCAGCGCCGCGACGGCGGTGCCATGGATGGCCTGGGATTGCGGCAATTCATCGGGGGCCAGCCGGATCACGTCCAGTTGCGCCGTGCCAAAGGCCTCATGCGCCTCGTTCAATCCGGTGTCGATCAAGCCGATCGTAACATCGCCCACGCAGGACCGGGTCCGGGCCTGATCCTGCGGCCAGCCGATCAACTGGCGCTTGAGGCAAAGCGCCTCGGTGCAGGACCATGTCGCCGGCGCCGCCGCCTCTAGCGGGGCCACCGCCTGTTCGCTGCGATAGAAATGGTTGAAATCGGCCTCGTCCCCGCTGTCCAGCGCCCGGACAACCTCGCGCGCCTGATCAAGGGTGCTGTCCTCGGGGATGCGCAGGCGGCGGGCGATGCTGTCATCCTGGCGCTCATAGGTTTCGATCAGGGAATAGCCCTGGGTCAGCAATGCCTGAAAATCGTCCTCGTCCAGGCTGGGCGCGACGATTTCATCTGCGACGCGTTCAGGGCGATGGATCGGCGGCGGGATCGGCGAGACACGACGAACCGGTGCGGCGCGGCGCGCTGGCGTCTGCCTCGTGCGCGGCTGAACGCGGCGCAGGATCGGACCGCCATCGTCATCATCATCGTCGCTGAAAGAGCCGCCGCCTCCGCCATCATCATCGTCGTTCCCACCGCCATCGTCGTCATCATCCGCAAACGCGATTCCGATCAGCAGAGTTTGGCCGGTTTGGTCCAGTGGCGTTGCTCCGCCGATGGCAAGACCAAGAATAACCCATAACTTGCAAAGTCTTTTCAGCACCTTAGAATACCTCTTGCTTAGCGTAGGGTCAGATGGTCAACACTGAGGCAACGATAGCGCGAGAAATCTATTCCGGCCAGTTCTACCAAAATCAATCAAGCTATACCAAAATCAATTAACAGGCACCGATGGACGACCCCTTCACAGAAGAGATCATCGCATTTCTGCCCAACTTGAAACGCTATGCCATTTCGCTGAGCAGACGCCCCGATCTGGCTGAGGATCTGGTGCAGTTGACGGCGGAACGCGCCTTTCGCAACCGCCACAGCTTTGATCCCGATACCAAGCTGCAGGCATGGCTGCTGCGCATCTTGCGCAATGCCTGGATCGACATGACCCGCCGCGACAGGACCCGTGGAACGCAGACCCCGATCGAGGATGCGCCGTGGCTGGCGGGCGAGGATGGCGAACGTGTTGCAGAAGGCCGGCTGATGCTGGATGAAACGCGTCGGGCCATGGAACAGATCAGCCCCGATCAGCGCGACGTTCTGGTGCTGGTCTGCATTCAGGAAGTGACCTATCAGGAAGCTGCGGATATCCTGGACATACCTATTGGAACCGTCATGAGCCGTCTTGCGCGCGCAAGAAAAGCGCTGTCGAAGGAAATGGGACTGGATGGATGGGAATAGTTGCCCCCCGGAAGCGTTGTCTCATTGCCTAGATAAGAGAGTGACCAGTGATGAACGACACGCCGCAGCCTAGTGACGAGACCCTCATGGCCTATGCCGACGGTATGTTGGACGGCGATGAGATGCGTATCGTCGAGACAGCGATCCGGCAGGATCCTGCGCTTGCTGCACGGGTCGACAGTTTCCGCGAGACGGCCCGGCGCGTGGGTCAGCTGGGCAAGGCACAGGATGACCATGTACCGGACGCGCTGATCGCGCGGGTTCGCGAACTGGCAGCGCAATCACAGGCCGAGGCCGCGCCAGCGGCCAGTCCGGCGGCGCCAGTGGTCGATTTTGCGTCCCGCCGCCAACAGGCCGATCCCCGACCTGCGGCCCGCTCGGCGCCGATCTGGCAATTGCCGCTGGCGGCCAGCATCTTCCTGGCGCTGGGGTTGTGGGGCGGCATGAAAATCGGACCCAATCTGGATGATCAGCCTGATGCCGCGCAACTGGCGCTGCTGGACAGCCCGGGCGTGCATCAGGTGCTGAATTCCGCCCGTTCGGGCGAGCAGGCACCGTTGGATGGCGGCGGTGAGGTGTCGCTGATTGCCAGCTTCAACAATGCTGAGGGCCAGCTTTGCCGCGAGTTCGAGATCGTCTGGCCGCAGCGCCCGACAATCGTTTCGGTGTCGTGCCGCGCGCCGCAAACCGACGCGGACGGCTGGGCGGCGCAACTGGCGGTGCTGGCCTCTGTCGGGGATGATCAGAACTATGCGCCGGCCTCATCTCTGGAGACGCTGGATACCTATGTGGGGGCGATCGGGGCCAGCCAGCCGCTGTCGCCGGAAGAAGAGGCAGCCGCGTTGCAGGCGCTGAACTGAACTGCCGCCAGCCAGTGTGGCCGGCTAGAGGCGCTGCCCTGTCACGACTGATCCCGCAAGATTGCCGCCCGAGCACAGCCTGAGCCATTCGGACATGGCAAAGCGGTCGGTCATGCCGGCCACGTAATCCAGCACCAGCCGGGCGCGCTCGGTTTCGCTGGCGGTTTCGCGGGCGGCCTGCCGCCATTGGTCGGGCATCTGGCCGGGATCGTTCAGAAACAGCGGAAACAGATCGTTCAGCATCGCTGTTGCGCTGGCCCGTTCCTCGACGACCGAGGGGGCGCGATACATGCGCGTGAACAGGAATGACTTGATCGCCTTGATGTTCTGATAAAGCGGCTTGGAAAAGCGGATGATCGGGCCATCCATGTCGCGGATCTCCTGCGCTGAATGCGGCTGCAACCCGGTCAGCCGGTTCTGTGCGACGGCGATGACATCCTCGACCATCACGCCAAAGACCCGGCGCAGCGCCTCGTGGCGGCGGCGCATCGGGTCGAGGCCGGGATGCAGCTCATCGACGCGGTCGAAGGCCGGGCCGACGACGGGCAGTTCGCGCAGCTCTTGTTCGGTGAACAACCCGGCGCGCAGCCCGTCATGCAGATCGTGGTGGTTATAGGCCACATCATCGGCGACGGCGGCGACCTGCGCCTCGGCGCTGGCATTGCTGTGCAGTTCCAGATCCCATTCCGCATTCACATCGGCCAGCGCGTAGGGCAGGGGCGCGTTAACCGGCCCATTATGCTTGGCAATGCCTTCCAGCGCCTCCCATGTCAGGTTCAGCCCGTCGAAATCGGCATAGTGCCGTTCAAGCTGCGTCACGATTCGCAGCGCCTGCGCATTGTGGTCAAAGCCGCCATAGGGCGCCATCAGCGCGGCAAGGGCATCCTCGCCGGTATGGCCAAAGGGCGGGTGTCCCAGATCATGGGCCAGCGCCACGGTTTCGGCCAGATCGGTGTTCAGATCCAGCGCGCCCGCAATGGTACGGGCCACCTGCGCCACCTCTATCGTGTGGGTCAGGCGGGTGCGGAAATAGTCGCCGCGATAGTCCTCGCCCTCTTGTTCGACGAAAACCTGGGTCTTGTGCTTGAGCCGCCGGAACGCGCTGGAATGGATGATGCGGTCGCGGTCGCGTTGCCAGGGGCTGCGAAAGGTCGACAGGGCTTCGGGCCACAGGCGACCGCGGCTGTCCTCGGGCTGGCAGGCATAGGGGGCGGTCATGATGTTATCGCGAGCTTCCTTGCGGGGCGTACGCCGCGACCCTATATTCCGTCCATAAAGACGAAAACGGGAACAGCCCATGAACCTGCCGCCGAAAGTGACCGAACGGGCCTTTGCCCGCCTTGCCGAAATCAATGATGGCGGCACGGCGCAGCCTTTGCGCGTGGCCGTTTCCGGCGGCGGCTGTTCCGGGTTTCAGTATGATATCCGGCTGGATCACGCCGAGGCGGATGATCTGGTGCTGGAAGGCAGCGGTCAGAGCGTGGTCGTCGATCCGGTATCGCTGCCGTTTCTGGCAGGCGCGGTGATCGACTTTTCCGATGAGCTGATCGGCGCGCGCTTTTTGATCGAAAACCCCAACGCATCCTCCAGCTGCGGCTGCGGCACCTCGTTTTCGATGTGATTGCGGCAGGCGGCCCGTCGGGCCGCCGCGTTTACCGGCTGTGGCCGCACAGACCGACGAACACTGAGATAGCCTGACGTGCGATGCGTGCGCCGGCACGGTCGGTTTTATGGCCGATTGTCAACTTTATCTTTACTTGTATGGAAGTATGCAATAGAAGATTCGCAAGTTGGAGGACTTATGACAGCGCAACCGATTCTGGATTTCACCGTTTCATCGGCCGTGCAGGTCTATGACTGGCTGCGCGCGGCGATCTTGCGGGGCGAGTTCATGCCCGGTGACCGTCTGAGCGAGTCAGAGATCGCAAGCCGCTTTGGCGTCAGCCGGCAGCCCGTGCGCGAGGCCTTTATCCGGCTGACTTCGGACGGTCTGGCCGAAGTACGTCCGCAGCGCGGCACGTTCATCAGCCAGATTTCCGTGTCCGCCGTTCTGTCGGCGCGGCTGATCCGCGAGGCGGTCGAAACCGATCTGCTGCGTCTGCTGGTGGCCGATATCGACCAGGTCGGCATGGCACGGCTGGACATTGAGATCGCCGAGCAACGGGTGGCCGCTGACAAGGGCGATGCCGAGGGCTTCGTGGTGCTGGACGACCGTTTTCACCGTCAGATTGCGATCTTGGCGGGGCAAGAGGGCGTCTGGACCATTCTCGAAGGGCTGAAATCGCAGATGAACCGGCTGCGTCATATCTCGGCGAGAACCTTTGATATGCAGAAACTGATCGCCCAGCATGCCGAGATTGTCGAGGCCCTGCGCCAACGCGACGCTGCGCAGGCCGAAGGGGCGATGCGGCAGCATTTGCGCGAGGTTCTGAACGACCTGCCCGAAATCACGGCCGCAATGCCCAAACTTTTCAAACCATGACCACATCCGAAGGAGGAACAGGATGAAACTCAACCGCCGTCTCTTTACAGCCCTTGCGGGCGCCGCCCTTTTGGTCGCGCCTGCCGTGCATGCGCAGACGCCCGAAGTGACGCTGAAACTGGGTCACCTCGCGAACGAGGAAAACAGCTGGCACAAGGCCGCCGTCAAGTTCGGTGAGGAACTGGCCGCACTGACCGATGGCCGCATCGAAGTGCAGGTTTTCCCCAATGAATCGCTGGGCAAGGAAATCGACCTGATCAACGGCATGCAACTGGGCACCGCCGATATGACCATCACCGGCGAAAGCCTGCAGAACTGGGCGCCGATGGCTGCGCTGCTGGCCGTGCCCTACGCCTATGGCTCGCTTGAGCAGATGGACGAGGTCGCCTCGGGCGATATCGGCGATCAGATCGAGGCCGAGATCATCGCCAACGCACAGATCCGCCCGATCGCCTATTTCGCACGTGGACCGCGCAACCTGACCTCGAACCGCGAGATCATGACGCCGGACGATCTGTCCGGGCTGAAACTGCGCGTGCCGAACGTGCCGCTGTTCGTGCAAACCTGGGAAACCCTTGGCGCCGCCCCGACGCCGATGGCCTTCAGCGAAGTGTTCACCTCGCTGCAAAACGGCACCATCGACGCGCAGGAAAACCCGCTGGCGCTGATCGATTCCGCGAATTTCAACGAGGTGCAGGACTTTGTGAACAAGACCGAACATGTGCGGTCCTGGATCTACCTGACCATCTCTGAAATGACCTGGAGCAAGCTGTCCGCCGAGGATCAGGCGGCGGTGTTGCAGGCGGCACAGGCCGCACAGACCCATGAGCGCGAGTTGTTCCTGGCCGACGAAGAGCGGCTGGCGCAAGGGCTGCAGGAAAAGGGCATGACCTTTGTCGACAGTGACACGGCTGCCTTTGCCGCCCGCGCGAAAGAGGCGGTTCTGAGCAATGTCGGCGACGAGATCAAGCCGATCGTCGAAGAGCTTTTCGCCGCTCAGGAATAAACCATCGGCGGCGGCCGGGACTATTCCGGCCGCCGCAAACCCTGTCCTTTTCCAACGAAATCGGGCGCGCCCCGCCGCGCCACCGGAGGTCTTATGGCCCATCTGATTGACTGGATGCGCAGCCTGCTGCGCCTTGGCACCGGAGTGTCCTTTTTGGTGCTGATCGCCGCCGTCACCGTGCAGGTGATCGGTCGCAGCTTTATCGGCAGTTCGCCCGTCTGGACCGAGGAACTGACCCGCTTTGCGCTGCTTTACCTGGCCGGTTTCGGCACAGCGCTGGCGCTGTGGTCGGGTGATCTGGTCAATGTCGATCTGGTCAGCGAGGGCCTGCCGGGCCGCTGGTCCTGGCTGATGCGGTTTGCGTCCGCCGTGCTGGTGCTGATCTTTTGTGCGCTGCTGATCATGCCGGCATGGCGCTATACCGCGATTGGCGCGATGCAGACCTCGCCCGCAATGGGCCTGAGGATGAACTGGGCCCATGGCAGCGTGCTGCTGCTGCTGGCCATGCTGGGGATTGCGGCGCTGCTGCGCGTCATCGGCATGATGACCGGCACCACCGATGGCCGCCCCGAAAACCTGTTGGGAGATGTAGAATGAGCCTCGCGATCCTTGGTCTGACTTTCGTCCTTGGTCTGGTGATGGGTCTGCCCGTGGCGATCACTCTGGGCCTGTCATCCATGGCCTATATCCTGTTCATGGATATGCCGCTCGTGGTGATCCCGCAAAAGATGTATGCGGGCATGGACAGCTTTGTGCTGCTGTGTATCCCGGGCTTTATCCTTGCGGGGAACCTGATGAATGGCGGTGGCATCACCGGCAGGATCATCCGTTTTGCGCAGGCGCTGGTTGGCTGGATCCGTGGCGGTCTGGCGCAGACCAATGTCGCCTCGTCGATGCTGTTCGGTGGCATTTCCGGCACTGCCGTCGCCGACGCCGCCTCGATCGGCGGGATGATGATACCGGGCATGAAAAAGGCCGGCTATCCCGCTGATTTCTCGGCAGCCGTCACCGCCGCCTCGTCGACTGTCGGTCCGATTATCCCGCCATCCGTGCCGATGATCATCGTCGGTTCGCTGGCCGGTATCTCGGTCGGCAAGATGTTCATCGCGGGCGCGTTGCCGGGTCTGTTGCTGGGGATGGCGATGATGGTGACGACCTATATCATTGCCGTGCGCCGCGATTTCCCTCGCCAGGCATGGCAGGGCTGGGGCGAGTTGGGCTCGGCCTTTCTGGGTGCCTTCTGGGCGCTGGCGATGACCGCGCTGATCGTCGGCGGGATGCTGTCGGGTTATGTGACCCCAACCGAGACCGCTGTCGTTGCCTCGATCTATGCGGTGGTCGTTGGTGCCTTTGTCTATCGCGAACTGCCGCTGGCCCGGGTGCCCGCGATCATGATCGACAGCGCCGTCAGTTCCGCCGGTATTCTGGCGCTGGTCGGCACGGCGAATGTGTTCGGCTGGATCCTGGTCAGCGAACATATCCCGCAACTGATCGCGGATTCGGTGCTGTCGGTCACGGATAACAAGTTTCTGGTGATCCTGCTGATCAATATCGTGCTGCTGATTGTCGGCATGTTCATGGAAACCATCGCCGCGCTGATCATCCTGTTCGTGCCGCTGATGACGCTGGCCGAAGGTGTGGGGATCGAGCCGCTGCATTTTGCGGTCTTTGCGGTCCTGAACCTGATGATCGGGCTGACCACGCCGCCGGTCGGGGTCTGCATGTTCGTCTGCGCCAATATCGCGCGGCTGCCGCTGGCCCCGGTGATCCGGGCGCTGGTGCCCTACCTGATCACCAATTTCACCGTTCTGCTGCTGGTTTCCTACATCCCCTGGATCAGCACCTGGCTTCCTTCATTGATGGATAACTGACATGTCCGACCTCGCCTGCCGCCTTTATGCCGCCCATGATCTGCGGATCGAGGATCTGCCCGATCCCGAGGGCGCACCCGAAACCGCGGTCGTTCGCGTGGCCCGCGGCGGCATCTGCGGCTCTGACCTGCATTACTATCACGACGGTGGCTTTGGCCCGATCCGGGTGCAAGAGCCGATCATTCTGGGCCACGAGGCCGCAGGCATCGTCGAAGCAGCACCCGAGGGCTCGGGTCTGCGCGTCGGGCAACTGGTGGCGCTGTCGCCCTCGCGCCCTTGCGGCGAGTGCGAATATTGCAGCGCCGGGCTACAGCGGCACTGCCTGAACATGCGCTTTAACGGTTCGGCCATGCGGATGCCGCATGAGCAGGGCATGTTCCGCAGCCGCATCGCGCATCCGGCTGCGCAATGCATTCCGCTGCCCGAGGGCACCAGCGCCGAGGCCGCTGCAGGGTCCGAGCCGCTATCGGTGTGCCTGCATGCGCTGAACCGCGCGCCGGATCTTGAGGGTCAGCGGGTGCTGATCACTGGCGCGGGGCCGATCGGGGTGATCTGCGCCGCGCTGGCCCGCCTGCGCGGCGCGGCAGAGATCGTGGTGACCGATGTGCAGGACTTTACCCTCGGCATCGCCCGACAGATGGGCGCTGACCGCACCGTCAATGTCGCCACCGATCCCGATGGGCTGGCCGATTACGCGACCGGCAAGGGACGGATCGACGTGGTGCTGGAATGTTCGGGCAACAGTCATGCCATCGCGCAGGCGATTTCGCTGGCCCGACCGCAGGCGACGCTGGTTCAGATCGGCGTTGGCGGCACCCTGCCCCTGCCGCTGAACCTGATCGTCAGCAAGGAACTGCAATTCGTCGGAACGCACCGGTTTGACGCCGAATTCCCGCAGGCCGTTCAGATGATCGGCGCGGGCCAGATCGACCTGTCGCCAATGGTGACGCAGGTCGTGCCCGCACGCGAGGCGGTGCGCGCCTTTGATCTGGCCGGCGACCGGGCGCAGGCGGTCAAGGTGCAACTGGATTTTGCGGCCTGACCCCGCAGCATAGGAGAACAGAAGATGCGACACACATGGCGCTGGTTTGGACCAAAAGACCGGGTTTCCGTAGACGATATGTTGCAGGCCGGCGTGCAGGGCGTCGTGACCGCGTTGCACCACCTGCCCAATGGCACGATCTGGACATCCGAAGAGATCAGCCGCCGGCAGGGCCAACTGGCCATGATGAAGGACGGTTCGGCCTCGGGTCTGGCATGGGAGGTCGTCGAAAGCCTGCCCGTCAGCGAGGCGATCAAGACCCAGACCGGCGACTGGCGCGAGCATATCGCCAACTGGATCACCTCGATGCGGCATCTGCGCGATGCGGGGATCGAGGTCATCTGCTACAACTTCATGCCGGTGCTGGACTGGACCCGCACCGATCTGGCCTGGCGCCGGTCGACGGGCGCCACCTGCATGCGCTTTGACTTTACCGATTTCGCCGCCTTTGACATCCATATCCTGCAGCGCAAGGGCGCCGCCGAGGATTTCCCCGACGAGATCCGCGAAGTGGCCGCCCGCCGCTTTGCGGCCATGGACGATGCCCGGCAAGAACAGCTGGCGGGCAATGTGGTCTTTGGTCTGCCGGGTTCCGCCGAAAGCTTCAGTCTCGAGGATGTGCGCGATCTGCTGGACAGCTATGCGCCCGTCACCGATGCGGTCCTGCGCCAGCATTTCCACGACTTTCTGGAACAGGTTGCGCCGGTCGCGCAAGAGATCGGGATGCGCCTTTGCTGCCACCCCGACGATCCGCCCTTCGGTCTGCTGGGTCTGCCCAGGATCATGTCGACCGAGGCGGATTATGCCGAACGGATGGCCGCCGTCGATGTGGCGGCCAACGGCATCACGCTTTGTTCCGGCTCGCTTGGTGCGCGCCCCGACAATGACCTGCCCGGCATGATGGACCGGTTGGGCGATCGGGTGCATTTCCTGCATCTGCGCAATGTCCGCCGCGACGGCGATGCGATCCGGGGGTCGTTCTTCGAGGACGAGCATCTGGGCGGGCAGACCGATATGGTTGCACTGGTCGCCGCCGTTCTGCGCCAGGAAGCGGCGCGGAAAAACGCCGGTCGCAGCGACGCGCAGATCCCCATGCGGCCCGATCACGGACAGGATATTCTGGACGATATCGGACGCGGCGGGCAGCCGGGCTATCCGGCGATTGGCAGGCTCAAGGGTCTGGCCGAGTTGCGTGGCGTAGAGGCGGGGCTGGCATTTCAGGCCGCCAGACCCTGATGCGCAGCGCCGCCTTGTGCTGGCGTTGAGATGATGGCGGCGACCGTCGGGGTCATCCCCCTCAGGTCGCCGCGCAGGTCGCGGGTCGTTGCCCGCTTCAGGCGTGCAACAGCACCCCGCTTTCCATATTCACCGCCAAGGATACATCCTGCGCCACGGGCACGATCCTGCCGCCGCTATGGTGGCTTTCGTCGACGACCAGTTCGGCCCCCGCGGCCGATACGATATAGCGGATCTGACTGCCCAGAAATTCGCGATGGACGACGGTGCCGGCGATGGTGTCCGGGCCGTGCCGGTCGGTGATGGTGATGTTCTGCGGTCGCAGCACGACCGAGCAGGGGCCCTCGGACAGCGCCCCGCCAAGTGGCAGCATTTCGCCCGAGCCGGTCACAAAGCGCAGCGCCTCGTGCTGTTTCTCGACCCGGCCCTCCAGCACGTTCGCCGTTCCCAGAAACCGCGCGACGAACAGGTTGACCGGATCGTCGTACAGTTCTTGTGGCTGGCCGATCTGCTGGATGACGCCCTTGTCCAGAACCGCCATCCGGTCGCAGGTGCTGTTGGCCTCTTCCTGGTCATGGGTGACGAAAATCGTCGTCAGTCCCAGTTTGCGCTGCAAGGCCAGCAATTCGCGCCGCATCTGCACGCGCAGGCTGGCATCAAGGTTCGACAGCGGCTCGTCCAGCAGCAGGATCTGCGGCTCGATCACGACGGTTCGGGCCAGCGCGATCCGCTGTTGCTGGCCGCCCGACAACTGGTTGGGCATCCGGTCGGCCAGATGTTTCAGCCCGACCAGATCCAGCGCCTCATCGACGCGGCGGCCGATCTCGGCAGAGGGCACCTTGCGTTCGCGCAGACCGAAGGCGACGTTTTCGCGCACAGACATATGCGGCCAGAGCGCATAGGACTGAAACACCATCCCGACATTGCGTTTCCAGGGCGGCAGATCGACGACATTCTTGCCGCCGATGCGGATTGCGCCCGCGGGGCGCGGGCCAAAGCCCGCGATTGATCGCAGCAGCGTCGATTTACCGGACCCCGAGGGCCCGAGGAAGGCGAAGAACTCGCCCGGTGCGATGGTCAGGTTGACGCCGGTCAGCACCTTGGTTTCGCCAAAGGCGAGGTGCAGATCGTCGATCTCGATGCCAAGCATTTCAGTTTTCATGGCTTTGCTCCCTTTCGACAATCAATAGTCATTGCCGGATGTTTTCAGTTTCTTGTCGCGCTCGATGATCAACTGGGACAGGTACATCCCAAGACCGACGATGATGACGGCGACGATCCCAAGGGCCGCACCCGCACCTCGCCCCGAAGGCGTCTGCATGAAGAGATAGATCCCGTAGGCAAGCGGGCTGTCATTCGAGGATGAAACCAGCATGATCGTGGCAGACAACTCGACCGCTGCGGTGGCAAAGCTGGTGACAAACCCGGCCAGAATACCGCCGGTCATCAGCGGCACCACGATGCGCCGGATGGTGCGCGATTTGGTCGCCCCCAGACTTTCGGCGGCCTCTTCCAGCGCAAAGCTGACCTGCTGCAAAGCGGCCATGCAGGCCCGCAATGCATAGGGCAGCCGGCGGATCATCAGCGCGATGGCGATAATCACCCACCACTGCGCCAGAGGCTTGTCGACAAACGGCACGTCCACGTTCTGGAAAGTCCGCAGATAGCCGATGCCCAGCACAACACCCGGCACCGCCAGCGCGGCAGTGGCCAGATAGTCCAGCCATTTGCGCCCTGCGATGCCGCTGCGCATGACGATATAGGCAATCGCCGTGCCCAGGATCACGTCACCCAATGCGGCGATGCCGGCATAAAGCAGCGTATTGATGATGTATTGCTGCGAGCCTTCCCACATGCGGATGTAGTTGGCCCAGGTATAGCCATCGGGCAGGGGGGCAAAGCTCCAGATCGTGCTGAAGGACAGCAGCAGCAGCCCGATATGCGGCGACAGCACCAGCAGCAGGATCAGCAGCACGGCGCCATAGGACAGTATCTTTTCGCCCCGGCTCAGGTCGCGCTTGGACAGACCGCCGCCACCCTTTTGAACGGTTGCATAGTCCTTGCCACGCATGACCAGAAAGGATGCCCAGAGCGACAGGATCGAAAAGGCCACCAGAATGACGGAGATGACATACCCCATCGGATCGCTGATCCCGACCGAGGTGATGCGCAGATAGGCCTGCGGCGCCAGCATGTTGTTGACGTTGAGCAGCAAGGGCGTGCCCAGATCGTCGAACACCTTGATGAACACCAGAACCGCACCGGCGATATAGCCCGGCATGGCCAGCGGAAAGACGATGCGCCGGAACAGCCGCATCCCTGATGAGCCCAGGTTCTGCGCGGCCTCTTCCATCGAGCGGTCGATATTGCGCAGCGATGCCGACAGGTTGATCAGGATGAAGGGAAAATAGTGGATCGATTGAACCAGAATGACGCCGTTCAGCCCCTCCATGAAGGGGATGGTAAAGCCGAAATTGTCGCGCAGCAGCAGGTTCACCGTGCCGTTGCGACCAAAGATCAGTGACATCGCCACCGCGCCCACGAAGGGCGGCATGATCAGCGGGATGAAACCCAGGCTCTGGATCAGGGCCGAGCCGCCAAAGTTGAAACGGGTCGTGATATAGGCCAGCGGCAGGGCAATGATCGTCGCCACCACGACCGACATGGCCGAGACGTAGAACGAATTGAGAAAGCTTTCCCTGAACAGGCTGGTCGAAAAGAAATCGACAAAGTTCTGCAGGGTCAGCCCGCCACTGCGCGGGTCGATAAAGGCGACATAGATCACCTGCAGGACCGGAAAGATCAGAAAGCCCATCAGGAAGATTGCGATGAAGATGGCTGTGAGGGCAGTGCCGCTGAGCCGCGGAAACAGCGCTGAGGGCAGGCGAGCGGCCAAAGAGGTCCCGGCCGCCGGGGGCGGGGTGTCATGAGACATGGTTTTGGGTTCCAGATGTCAGGGTGTCGTCGTGGCGGGGGGCGACCGAGCCGCCCCCGCGCCGATCACGGGTCTGGCAGACTGCGCAATGAGAGGGAGGCGCAGCGCCAGGTCGCGATTCACATGGCGGCGGCTTTCTCGGCCAGTTCCTTGGCGTTGCGATAGTTTTCGGTCACCGTCGCATCCCATTGCTGCTCGATTTCGGCCTGACGGGCCTCGATCTCGTCGCCGGCCTCTTTGCGCACGCCGGTAAAGGCGGCGTTGAAGGCGGGATCAAGGCTTTGCTCTTCGGTGATCGGCACCGCCACAATCAGGGCGCGGGCCTCGTCGATCAGCGCCTTGGCCTCGGCATTGCTGCCATCGGCATGTTTGGCTTCGGCGTCCTGCAGGGCCTTTACCGCAGCTTTCAGATCGTCCAGCCGATAGGTGATCATCACGTCAAACAGCGAGCTGACGACGTAATACCGCGCGCCCGAGGTGTCGACGTCGAACTTGACCTCTGCCCCGATCGAGCTGTCCTCGAACGGATTTGGCAGGCCCTCTGGTGCCTCTGCATAAACCTCGGGGTTCACCGGCAGACGCATGATTGCCGGGTCAAACAGCAGCTTTTGGCCATCCGTCGACAGCAGGTATTCGACAAAGGTGGTGGCGCCAGCCTCGTTCGGCGCATTGGCGATGACCCCGATATTCGCGGGCACCAGTGCCGTCACCTTCGGATACGAGAACTCGACCGGAAAGCCCGACGCCTTGGACGAGAACGCGAAAAAGTCGATCACGATGCCCAGGCCGAAGCTGCCGGTATTGACCCCGTCAGGCACGCCAAAGCTGCGCTCGGTGACGGATGCGAAATTGCCGCCCATCAGTTTCCAGTCGGCCCAGCCCTGATCCCAGCCTTCGCCTTGCAGAACCGTTTCCACGGTCAGGTGCGTGGTGCCCGAACGCGACGGCGCCGACATGCCGACATGACCGTGATATTCCGGCTTTTCCAGATCGACCCATTCCTTCGCCGGCTCGAGGCCGTTGCCCTCGAGATAGCGGGTGTTCCACATGATGCCGTAACCCGAGGCGGCAAAGCCGAAATAATACCCCTCGTCGTCATTCATCGGATAAGCGCCGATCATGTCGGGGATGCCGGCCACATTCGGCGTGATCTGGGCCAGCTTGTCGTCGGATTTCAGCACCTCGAAGGCATCGGGTGCCGAGGCCCAAAAGATGTCGGCGGTATTGGCCGATGCGATCTCCTGGACATATTTCACGCCCGACGAGGTGCTCTTGTTCAGGATCTCCAGATCATATTCGGGATGTGCGCCCTCGAATGCGGTTTCGATCACCGAGGTCATCTCTTCGGGGAATGATGTCACGACGACGACTTTTTCTGCGGCCAATGCGCCGCTGGCCATCAAGCCGGACATGGCGACACTGCTGATCAGTAGTTTTTTCATGGTTGGTCTTCCTCCCTGTTCGGTCCGCAGCATGGCGGATCAGGGCAAAGCCTGCCTAGACTTGGAAATCTTATCAAGCCTTTGTATAAAAAAGAAAAAACAACGCAAATCGGGTCAGGATCGACCCGGCTGATGGGTCAGTCCTGACCCGCAGGCAGCAATCCGCAGGCCTTCATTCGCAGATAAAGCCGCTTGCGCGGTACGCCCAGCACGGTGGCCGCTTCGGCCTTGCGGCCTCCGGTCTTTTGCAGCGCCGCGCGCAGCAGTGACGATTCGAAATCCCGCATCGCGTCGTCATAGCTCAGGTCATCGGCCAGCCGGGCGCCGATGGCAGTGGGGGCGGCGGGTTGCAGCGTGACCTTGAGCCCGATGACCAGCTTTTCCGCGACATTGCGCAATTCCCGCAGATTGCCCGGCCAGTGATAGCTGCGATAGGGGCGCAGATCCTGCTGGGTCAGTTCGGGAAAGCGGCGATCGTGGCGCTGTGCTGCCTCGCGCAGGAATTGCGCCAGCAGCAGATAGATATCGCTTTCACGCTCGCGCAGCGGCGGCAGTTCGACCTCTGCCAGGCTGAGGCGGTAATACAGATCGTCGCTCATCGCGTCGGTCTGGCGCAGCTGCTCGATGCTGCCATGGGCCGAGGCAATGACGCGGAACCGGGCATCGGACCGGCGCGCCTCCATCAGGGCCAGCAGCCGGTTCTGCAAGGGCGGGATCAGCGCATTGACGCGTTCCAGATACAGCGTTCCCCCGTGCGGCATCGGGGTGGTGACGGGCGCATCATCGCCTTGGCCCAGCATCACCGCTGCGAAATTCGCCTCGGTCAGGGTGGCGGCATCGACCTGGACGAAATCACCGTTCAGACCCGAAAAATCATGCAGCGCGCGGGCCGCCAGTTGCTTGCCCGTTCCCGGCTCACCATACAGCAATACGTCTATATCCAGCGGTGCCACCGCCGCCAGCTCGCGCCGGCAATTGCGCATCGCGACCGAACGACCCAGCAGTCGCGCCCTCAGATCGGTGCCGCGTGCGATCCGTTCCTTGAGCCGGCGGTTCTCCAGCAGCAGTCGCCGGGTTTCCAGCGCGCGGCGAATGACGGCCAGCAGATATTCGGGCGGGGCGGGCTTTTCGATGAAATCAAAGGCACCGCTTTGGATGGCCTGGACGGCGCTGCGCACATCGCCATGAGCGGTGATCAGCAGAAATGGCACGCCCGGCGCCATCGTCCGCGAATGAGCCAGCAGTTCCAGCCCTGACATCTCGGGCATGCGGATATCCGACAGGATCACCCCGTCCCATTCCGGATCCAGTTCCGCCAGCATCGCCCGCCCGCGCGAGAAGCCGCGCACCGGCATTCCTGCCGCCTCGATGATCTCGACCATGGCCGACAAGAGATCGGCATCGTCATCGACGACATATATTTTTGGCTGATTATTCATGTGTAACTGCGGGCAGGCGCAGACGCGCCACAACGCCCCGGTCGGGCGCTGCGGCCAGCGTCAGATCGCCACCCATATCCTTTGCAATATTATAGGAAATCGACAGGCCCAGCCCCATGCCGCGACCCGCCTCTTTCGAGGTCACAAAGGGGTTCACGGCCTCTTCGGGCGACAGCGCGCCCAGACCGATGCCGTTGTCGCGTACGGTCAGATCGACCCAATCCTCGCCCTCGCTGGCATCCAGCACGATCCGACCGTCGGATTGTCTCTCGACGATGGCATCCAGCGCGTTGGTCAGAAGGTTGATGATGATCTGTTCGGTCAGCAGCGGATCGCCCATCACGCGGGCCTTTGTCGCGTCTTCGCTGACGGTGATCGTGCCGGCGCTTTCGTCGATGCGACCTTGCAGCAACGTGAAGGCAGCCTCGATCTGGTTACCCAGTTGCAGCGGCTCGCGCCGGTTGTCGGCCCGCCGGGCAAAGCGGCGCAGATGCGAGATGATCGCCTGCATCCGGTCGGTCAGATCGGCGATGCGGTTCATCTGGCGGCTGATCTCTGGCTCGTTTCCGGCCTCTTGCGCGCTTTCAAGCAGCACGATCCGATAGCGCAGGGCGGCAAGAGGCTGGTTCAGTTCATGACTGATCCCGGCCGACAGGTTGCCCAGTGCCGCCATCTTGCCGGCCTGCACCAGTTCGGCCTGCGTTTGCCGCAACTTGTCGATGGCCTGATCACGCGCGGTGATGGCGCGGCCAAAGGCGTTGACGGCGCCGCGGATGCGCCCGATCTCATCGCCGCTGTCCGCGTCGGGCAATGCGGCCTCGGCCCGATCGGCGATGACCAGCATGCGCCCGGTCAGCGCACGCAGCGGCGCGATGATGCGGCTGCGCATGACGCCAAAGACGATGGCCAGACCCGCGCCGCCCAACAGCAGGGTCAGCGCGACCATCCAGGTCATCGTGCGCCGCGCCGCGTCCGCCGTGCCCTCGATCGAGCCAAGGACGGTTTGCTTTTCCGTGATGGCCAGGCCGGCCAGATAGTCCTGCAACCGCGCCACGCCGTCCTGGACCGACTGGATATTGCCATAGATGTGCGCCTGCAGCGCCACCCCGGCCTTGCGCCGCGCGATCAGCCCGTCATCGGTTTCGACCAGGATGCGCAAGCGTTCGACCGATTGGCGCAGGGTCAGAAACTCGGTCCGCTGCGGCAGGTTTGCGACCTGTTCGCCCAAGCGGGCCAGCAGGTCATGGGCCAGTTCGGACAGTTGATCGATCTGTCGTTCATCGCCCGAGACGGCGATCTGCAACAGCAGCGTGACCGCCGAGCCGGCGTCGCTGCCCAGTTGAAACACCCGGTCGCGCAGTTGCCGGTCCTGCGCCAGTCGCGTTGTCAGCGCGCTGCGGGCGTTGCGATCATCCTGATCCCTCAATTCCAGCATCCGGGCGCGGATGTTGAAGTCATAGTCGTTCAGCAGCGGATCGACCTCGTCCTGAATGTCGACATTCAGCCAGCGCAGCAGGTCGATATCGCGGGCAATGCTGTCGGCCAGTTCCGCGCGGCGCTCATAAAGTGGCGGCAGTGCCGCCAACTCGCGCCGCAGGGTGTCGATGGCGATGGCGTTGCGCATCTCGGGGGGCAGTTCCAGCGCCGGATCGTTCAGTGCGGTGTTCAGCCGCGAAGCTATGGCGGTCAGTTCGTCCGGCCGGGGCTGATTTTCGCCCTCGCCCCCGATGATGCGGGTCGAAAGGCCTGCCAGTTGTGCCGAATAACCGGCCAGTTCCCCGGTCAGCGCGATGCGCGGCACCTGCGAGGCGGCCAGACTGGAAAACTGGGTCTGAAACCGCGCGAATGTCACGCTGGTCAGCGCCAGTGCCAGCCACATCAGCGTCACGGTGCCGCCGATGAGCAGCATCAGCCGCTGCCACAATCCCAGTTGCGCGCCGATCCTCACGGCGTGGCCTCAAGCCTGCTCAGCGCCGCGTCGGCCTGATCCAGCAGATCGTGGGAGGCCTTGGTCCAACGGTCATGCAGCGCCTTTTGCTGATCGGTCAGAACGGTGAAATCGGTGATCCGGCCCGGCAATTCGTTCAGGTCATGGCCGATTGCCTCGGCCTCGGATACCGGCAGCGTGGTCAGCAGACGTTCGATCCGGGCCGTTTCCGCCGCCATATCGGGTGCCTCTGGGGTGGCCTCCAAAGCCCGCAGCCGTGCCCATAATTCGCGTCGCCGCGGCAGATGGTCCGAGATAAAGAGATCAAAGATCGCATTCACTGACCAATAGCGCTGCTTTGCCAGATCGGCGTTATAGGGCTGCCATGACAGTTTGATCGCGTGACGCATCAACTCGGGGACTGCATCGCCTGCCTGCGCGCGCAGGGCGGCAGAGACCGGGATGCGCCCGACCGAGGGCGTCAGCAGCAGGCGCTGGCCGTCATCCGACAGCACAAAGCGGATGAAATCGCAGGCCAGATCAGGTGCCCCGCCCGCGGCCAGAAGACCGATCTGCGCGGGAAAGATCATCACCGGGCGGCCATATCGAAAAGCCAGGTCAGGCTCGGTCACTGCCAGGAAATCAATGGTCAGCCCGATGTCAAAGCGGTCGGATTTGACTCCGTCGAGAACCCCGAAACTGCGTGATGTCAGCGTCGACAGGTTCTCGCTGAGGCTCATGAAATAGGCCCAGCCCCTCTGCCAGCCACGCACCTGCAACAGACGTTCGACCGTCATATGAGAGGTGCCCGAACGCGAGGGCAGGGCCATCCCGATCCGTCCGCGATAGGCCGGCATCAGCAGGTCGTCCCAATCGCCGGGCATGAAGAGCGTGGAATCCTTGCGCCGTGTCCACCCGATGGACGACAGCGCAAAGGTCGCGTGACCCTCGGGGGGCAGGGCCGGACAGCCGGTTGCGGCAAAGCCCTGATGCTCGCCGACCAGCACGAAGGCTTCGGGCGATGAGGCCCAGAAGATGTCAAAGCCGCGCGGGTTGCCGCGCACGATCTCATCGACGCCGGAATTGGTGTTCTTGTTCAGAACCAGCACCTCGGCGGTGGGATAGCGCTGGCGAAAGCTGGCAATGAAGGCATCGGTCAGCGGCGGTGGCATCGAGGTCAGGATGCGCAGCGGCTCGGCCAGCGCCGGGCCGCCCGTCAGCGTGGCCGCCGTGATCATGCCGATGCAGGCAGCAGCCAGCGTTTGTCGCGCATGCGCCATGATCTTGCGGATCATCGGCATTGCGGTTCGATTTTGCGCAGGTGGCTGCAGCAGGCATCTGTCCGCAGGTGTCCGGTTGCTGGCATCGTTGCGATTCCTCTCTTGCGCTGATGGTTGTTGGCCAGAGCAAGTGCTTAGCACAATCAAAACCCATAGCGTGAAGGTGAATGCGTCAGTTTTGACACGTTACGTTGAGCCGCCCGGAAATGCGACTGGTGATCAGTGGAAATCCCGGCTGGGAAACAACCGTTTGGCCTGTTCGCGCGGATGCGTGGCGCGCGGTGGGGTCGGGCTGCGCGGGGCGCTGTCGGTCTGCGGCGTCGTCTGGCCGACCGCGGCCTCCAGCGGATGGCCCAGACTGCCCAATTCGGATGAGACATCCTCGATTTGCTCTGCGATCAGATGGACCACGATCCCTTCGCGCTGCAGCCGGCCGGTGACGCGCAGCAGGCGCCCGCCCATGACCGCTCGGCGGTGGGTTTCAAAGACCTTGCGCCAGACGACCACATTGCTGACCCCTGTCTCATCCTCAAGCGTCAGAAAGATCACCCCCGAGGCGGTGCCGGGCCGCTGACGGGTGATGACAAGCCCGCAAACGGTGGTGCGCTGCAAGGGCGCGTCGGCCAGCTTGTCATGCGGGGTCAGGCCGGCCATCGAGGGGCGCAACAGCTCCATCGGATGTGCGCGCAGCGTCAGGCGGGTGGCGACGTAGTCCTCGACCACCTCTTCGCCCAGATGCATGCCGGGCAGCGTCACCTGCGGTTCCTGGATCGCCTCGCCGTCGATCGGGTCGTTGAACAGCGGCAGCGGTGCCTGTCCGCGAATGGCGCGCACCTGCCACAGCGCATCGCGCCGGGTCAGCCCCATGCCGGCAAAGGCATCCGCCTCGGCCAGCCGTTCCAGCACGGCGGGGGCCGTGCCGGCGCGCAGCCAGACCGATTCCGGGTCCTGATAGCCATTGCCGCGCGCCGCAGCGATCCAATCGGCATCCTCTTCCTTGAACCCCTTTATCTGTCGAAAGCCCAATCGCAGGGCCAGTGATCCATCGACCCGGCGTTCCAGACGGTTGTCCCACGCGCTTGCATTGACGCAGATCGGTCGGGTTTCGATCTGGTGATCGCGTGCATCGCGGACGATCTGGGCCGGGGCATAGAAACCCATCGGCTGGCTGTTGAGCAATGCGCAGGCAAAGACCGCCGGATGATGGCGTTTCAGCCAGGCCGAGACATAGACCAGCAGCGCGAATGCCGCCGCATGGCTTTCGGGGAAACCGTAATCGGCAAAGCCTTCGATCTGCGAAAAACAGCGGCTCGCGACCTCGGGGGAATAGCCGCGCGCCAGCATCCCGCCGATGAATTTGTCGCGATGTTCGCCAATGGTGCCCATGCGCCGGAAAGAGGCCAGCGCCCGGCGCAGATGATCGGCCTCTTCTGCGGTATATCCGGCGCCGACCACCGCGATCTGCATCGCCTGTTCCTGAAACAGCGGCACGCCAAGGGTGCGCTTTGTGACCTCTTCCAGTTCGGCGCCGAAAGGTTCGGGTTTTTCCAGCCCCTGACGGCGGCGGATATAGGGCTGGACCATGCCACCCTGGATCGGGCCGGGGCGCACGATGGCGACCTCGATCACCAGATCATAGAATTCGCGCGGCTTCATGCGCGGCAGGAAATTCATCTGCGCCCGGCTTTCGACCTGAAACACCCCCACCGCATCGGCCACCTGCAACATCTGATAGGTTCGCGGGTCTTCGGGCGGCACGGTGGCAATGGTCAGGCGCTGTTTTTCGTGTTCATCCAGCAGATCAAAGGCCTTGCGGATACAGGTCAGCATCCCCAGCCCCAGCACATCGACCTTGAGGATGCCAAGCGCGTCGATATCGTCCTTGTCCCACTCGATGACGGTGCGGTCCTCCATCGCGGCGTTCTCGATGGGACACAGCTCGTCCAGCCGCCCCTTGGTGATGACAAAACCGCCGACATGCTGCGACAGGTGGCGCGGAAACCCGATCAATTCGCCGATCAGACGCAGCGTCTGGGCAAGACGGCGATCACTGGGGTCAAGGCCCAACTCGCGGATGCGGTCCAGATTGGGACCATCCTCGGAATGACCCCAGATCTGTCCTGACAGCCCCGTCGTGATATCCTGGCTGAGGCCCATCACCTTGCCGACCTCGCGGATCGCGGCGCGGGACCGGAAATGGATCACCGTGGCGCAAAGGCCCGCGCGATGACGGCCGTATTTCTGATAAATCCACTGAATCACCTCTTCGCGGCGTTCATGTTCGAAATCGACGTCGATATCAGGCGGCTCGCCGCGATGGCGCGATACGAAACGTTCGAACACCATGCCGATCACGTCGGGCGAGACATCGGTGACGCCCAGCAGATAGCACAGGATCGAATTGGCGGCCGAGCCGCGCCCCTGACACAGAATGCCCTGACTGCGGGCATATTGGACGATGTCATGCACGGTCAGGAAATAGGCCGGAAAGCCCAGTTCGGCGACCACCGCCAATTCCTTTTCCATCAGGTCCAGCGCCCGCTGACCCGCGCCTTGCGGATAGCGGCGGGCCAACCCTTCCTGGGCCAGCCGCCGCAACCGGTCCATCGGCGTTTCACCCCCCTCGGCGATCTCGTCGGGGTATTGATAGCTCAGCTCTTGCAGGCTGAAGCTGCAGCGCGCGGCGATTTCCAGGGTCCGGCGCAGCGCTGCGGGGTGATTGCGAAACACCCGCGCCATATCCGCATGACCCTTGAGCCGGCGTTCGGCATTCGGCAGTGCGCGGGTGCCGATATCGTCGATGGTGCAGCCTGTGCGCATACATGTCAGCACATCGGCCAATTGACGGCGACTGGCCCGGTGCATCAGCACGTCGCCCACCGCAACCATCGGTGTCGAGCAGCGCAGGGCCAGTCTTGCGCAGCCGTTCAGATAGGCCTGATCCGAACCGTCATAGCGTGGCGCGGCGCCCAGAAAAACAAAACCCGGAAAGCGCCGTTGCACCCGCTGAATATCGTGCAGGGCGGCGTCCGGCCCGGCTTGTGGCAGGGCAATCAGGATCATGCCGGTGCCGCCCGCCAGCAGATCGGGCAGGTCCAGGTGGCATTGTCCCTTTTCGGCCCGACGCTTGCCCAGGGTCAGCAGGCGGGTCAGCCGCTGATAGGCCGCCAGATCGGTGGGCAGGGCCAGCCATTCCACCGCGCTGTCGCGCAGGACAAGCCGGCAGCCGGTGATCAGCTGTGGCAGATGCGATGCCTTGGGGCGGATGATGTCCTCGGGCGTGCCGATCTCTAGCCGCGAGCATGCGTCGGTCCGATGCTGTGATCGAATGCGCAGGGCATCATCCGCCTCGCGCTGCAATTCCTTCAGCGCGGCATAGGCCCGCACCACCCCGGCCACTGAATTGCGGTCGGTGATGGCGATGGCGGCAAGACCCAGTTCGGCGGCGCGGGCGACAAGTTCCTCGGGATGCGAGGCACCGGTCAGAAAGGTGAAATTCGTGGTAACGCAGAGTTCGGCATAATCGCCCGTCTGCTGTTGCTGTTGCTGCTGTTTGTGGTCATGTGACGGGGTCATGGAAATTCCCCCTGCACGAACCAGCCGGGCTCTTGCGGGGTGTAAAACAGCCACAATCGACGGCCCTGCCGGGTCTCGACCCGCCAGTAATCGCGCATTCCGCTGCGCCAGTTCTGATCATCAAGCCACCATTCCGGCGCGATCCGTTCCGGTCCGGTCGCGCGCAGGGTGGTCAGCGGCATCCGGCGCCAGCGAAACTGCTGTGGGGGTTGCGGGCCGGTTGCGCGGATGGATTCGGGCGGGAACATGATCAGCGGCCGCGCGCGCGGGTCCGATGGAAAGCTTTCGGGGCTGGAATAGGCCGCCGGCGCGATGAGAAAGCTGCGCTCGGGGATATGGCTGTCGGCGGGCAGAAACCGGCGGATATTCTCCAGCCCGATGCGGGTGCCGATGCGGGTGATCAGATCGTCCAGCTGGCCCGGCGAGGTGTCATCGCTGTGGCTGGTCTGTTGGGTCGGCAAGGCCTCGACCTGTGTCGCCTCAAGGCGCAACTGGTCGATCCCGTAGCCGGCATCCACCTCGGCGATGCCCCGCGAGAAAAGTGGCAGGATGCGTGCCGGATCGCGCATCGGACGGGCCAGCCGCAATTCCACATGCTGCCCCTGCTGGTCGACGCGCCGCAGGGTCAGGTTCAGCACGCGCACGCCGGTTTCCTGTGCCGCCAGCTTGTCGCAAAGCCGTTCCAGCAGACGTGTGGTGGCGGCCATCACATCGGCCTCCAGTCCGATCGGCTCGGGCAGGCTGATCCGGACCCCGTAATGCGGCGGATCGCGCAGCGGCGAGATCTGCTCGGGCTGCAAACCCGCCGCCTGATCCAGCCGCATCAGCAAGCCCGACCCGAACCGGCGCGCAAGCGGGGCGCGGGCCGTATCGGCCAGTTGTCCGATGCTGCGCAGCCCCAGTCGCTGCAAGGCGGTGACGGTTTCGTCGTCCAGCCGCAGCGCCGCCACGGGCAGGGGGGCAAGTGCCGCCATCGCCTGACCGGGTTGCGCGACACCTTCGCCGTGATGCGCCAGCGCCCAGGCCGCGCCGCGTGTATCGCCCAGCCCGATCTGTGCGGTCAGCCCGGCATGCGAGAACTGTTGGCGCAGATCGCCCAGCATTTCCGCCTCGCCCCCTGACAGATGCGCCGAGCCGGTGATGTCCATGACCAGCCCGTCATCCCCCTCCAGCCCGACCCAGGGACAATAGCGTGTCGCCCATCGCCGCAACCCGATCAGGAACCGCCGGTCGGTCATCAGATCCGCCATGCGGCTTTGCAGGTCCGGGCAAAAGGCGCGGGCATCGGACAGGGCCATGCCGCGATACAGCCCCTGCTTTTCTGCTGCGGCGTTCAGGCAATGGATGTGGTTGGTATTGTCCTCTTTCAGCGTCAGCACGAAAGGTCCGCTGACGGGGTGCCGCCGCAGGGCCCGGTCACTCGCGAGCCGGGGAAACCATAGTGAGACGACGCGCCGATTGGCTCCATCGAACATGCCAGACACCCAGTGTTCCTGATTTGTTCTTGATAAGCTGCCACCGCTGCAGAGTCGAGTCCTCGGCGGGCTGTTCCGGATCTGGCAGCGGGCTGCACCGCCATCGCGTTTCCGCTGCATTGCTGCCCATGCCGTCCTGAATGAGACACAGTCCAGTGCATTTTCCTGCCTGCGCCGCCAGTTGCAGCCTGCGCCCGGCGGTCAGGCTGAGCGGCGCGGACAGTTCCATCACCACCAACGGCAGCGCGCCGTCGCGCAGGCCCAGTTCCGCGACTGTCAGGGTTTCTGTCTGGTCCTTGGCCTCTGCCAGCAAAAGCCGCGAGGGGTCGAGATAGGCGGCCAGCCCGATCGGGCTGATCGCCTCGGGGCGCCAGCTTTCGCGCACCCACAGCACCCCGCCGGCCTCGGCTGCGGCGGCTGCGGCCAGACCAGCCGCCAGCGGGCCGCATGCCTCGTGGACACGGGCGGAGCGCAAGGGAAAGGCGGTGATCTGCGGCAACATGGGACGAAAATACCCTCACCTGCTGTCAGGTTCAAACTGTCGGAAAGACAGGGCTGGAACACAAAGCCGTCGGCGGCCCTATCCCGGACTGCCGCGCAGCAGCCGTTTGCGCGCGGGTGGAATGGCACTGATTTCCAGCCCGGTAAAGACATGCAGCGTGTTCAGTTGCTGATCCACGACAGCGTGATCGCTGACCCAACCGCCCATGGCCAGATAGCTGCGCAGCAAGGGCGGCATCGCGGCCAGGGCCTTGCGCGAATCGGCACGGCGCAGGCGCAAGGCGCGGGCAAAACGAAAGACCTGCGGCGCCTTGACCCGTGGCAGCCAGCGTTTCGGCGCCAGATGACGTTCGCGCAACATGGCGAAGGCGTCGGCGTAAGCGCCGGGATCGGTGCCGATAAAGCTGGAACAGCCGAACAGCAGTTCCACGCCTTCGGTCTCGACGTAATCGGCCAGTGCGGCCCATGCGACGCGCAGAATGTCGGGATCGTGCCATTCGGGATGGATGCAAAAGCGGCCCATCTCGATCAGCTTGCCGTCATATCCGGCCAGTGAGGACAGGTTGTAATATTGCGCCGAATAGCTGCGCGCGATCTCGGACCCGCACGATAGCGGGAGTATCCGAAAGCAGCAGACCAGGGTGCCGCTCTGCTTGTCCTCGATCAGCACATGGCGGCAGATCTCGTCATGGGCATCGCTGTCGAGTGCCTCACCATGATCGGTGCGGTCCGAACCGTGGTCGCGGGGCAGAAAACACAGCCCGCGCAGACGCTGCGCCGCGCGAATATCCGGGGCAGTTTCGGAGAAGCGGATGGTATAGTGGCCCTGGCGCATCTGATCACCTGCTGCGATTGCCTTTGCGTTCTTGCCTATGTCTACCCATATGCTGTGACAGAAACGCAAAAGTGCAAGCCGAGGATAGCATGGCTCCGAAGATTCAGAAATCCGATGCAGAATGGCGACAGCAACTGTCACCCGAAGCCTATCACGTCACCCGCGAGGGCGGAACCGAGCGGCCGTTTTCCCATGAGGGCTTTCCCAAGGGGCCGGGGCATTATGTCTGCGTTGGCTGTGGCGCGCAGTTGTTTGACGGCGATCAGAAATTCGAAAGCCATTGCGGCTGGCCCAGTTTTTCAAAGGCGGGCGGTGCCATTGATGAACATAGCGACACCACCCACGGCATGAGGCGCACCGAAGTCCGTTGTCATGATTGCGACGCGCATCTGGGTCATGTCTTTCCCGATGGCCCGCCACCGACGGGCCTGCGCTATTGCATCAACGGCGTGGCGCTGCGCTTTGAGCCGGAAACGGATGCGGGCGCCTAGTCGGCATCCCTGATCGGTTTCGTGGGCGGCGCCGCGGTGTCGCCCAGGATACCCTCGATATACAGCCGCTTGGTCAGCACGATGATCACCAGAACCATCGGTGTGGCCAAGAGGATGCCGGCAAAGCCGAACATGCTGCCAAAGGCCACGATGCCCATCACCGTCAGCACCGGCGGCAGGTCCGAGGCATATTTCTGGATCAGCGGCAGCAGCACATTGCCCTCGAACTGTTGCACGAAGATGAACAGCAGCAACACATAGACCGCCATGTCAAAGCCCTGCGTCAGCCCGAACAGCACGGCCGGCGCGCCCGACAGGAACGGGCCGACATAGGGGATGATATTGGTCAGCCCCGCGATCAGCCCCAGCACCATCGCCAAGGGCATTCCCAGCAGCCAGAGCCCGAACCCGGTCATCAGCGCGACGGCGACCATGTCCACGGCCTGACCCGCCATCCAGCGGCCAAGCGAGGTGCCCAACTCATCCGAGATGAACCGCGCCTGCGGGCGATAGGGGATCGGCACCAGACGCAGCGCGCCATTGCGGTATTCCGGCCCGTCCAGCGCCAGAAAGATCGCGATGGTGATCATCAGCACCAGATTGGCGACGCCGCCAAAGACGCTGGTGATCGTGCCGGTGAGGAACCCGAAGATCTGCGGCAGGCCGTTCGTGGCACTGGCCGCGGGCGCATTTTCGGTGTCCAGCTGACGCTCGATAAAGTTTCCAAGGCTGCTGTTGTCCAGCCAGTTGGTGACTTGCTCCCACGCTGCGGGCAGGCCGTTTAACAGCTGTGTGAACTGCGCGCCGATGGCCGGGCCGATGCTTTGCGCCAGAATGACCATGACAATGACGATCAGCACCACCGTCAGCAGAATTCCCAGCTTTATATTGATCTTGAGCAGCCGGTGCAGCAGCCGTCCGCCACCGCGCAGCGCGATCGCGACAAGGATGGCGGCAAAGCTCATCAGGATCAGTCCCTTCCAGGACCAGAGCGCCGCCAGCAATATGGCGATGCCGAAAAAGGTCAGGATGGCGGCCAGAGGGACCGGTCGCAGCGGTGCCAGCGGTCCATGGGCCACATGCCCGTCAGATGGGCCATGAGACGCTTGATCCGATGTCGATTTCTGCGGGGCGGCATTGTCTGTTTCGTTCATTGGCGACCTCCGGCACAACTAGGGCGAATATGCCCGTCTCGCTAACGCACCAATATCACGGCATCGTGTCTGATGTCAGTGTCAAAGCACAGGGGCATCTGTCCTCGGCGGTTTGCCTATCGCTCGGGCGCGGCTTGCCCAAGCTGGCCAAGCCTGTTAACCGGGCGCGAATTTTCTCGGGTTCCGCCGCATGGTGGCCCCTTATGACAGGATCCAAGACATGGCGACCGAACGCACGCTTTCCATCATCAAACCCGATGCGACCACCCGCAACCTGACCGGCAAGATCAACGCCAAGTTCGAGGATGCCGGCCTGCGCATCGTCGCCCAAAAGCGCATCCACCTGACCCCGGCACAGGCGGGTCAGTTCTATATCGTCCACAAGGATCGCCCCTTCTTTGGCGAACTGACCGAATTCATGGCCTCGGCCCCGGTCGTCGTGCAGGTGCTGGAAGGCGAAGGCGCCATTGCCAAGAACCGCGAAGTGATGGGCGCAACCAACCCCGCCGACGCAGCCCCCGGCACCATCCGCAAGGAATTCGCGGAATCGGTCGGTGAGAACTCGGTCCACGGCTCGGACGCCCCGGAAACCGCAGCGGAAGAAATCGCCTTTTTCTTCAGCGGCCTGGAACTGGTCGGCTAAGCAATCTCAGCAATTTACGGGAAAGGGGGCCGCGAGGCCCCTTTTTCTATGGCGCACGGCGCGACTCGCCCCGGCCATCAGCGCCTTGGCCCATTAAGTGCGCCATCGCATGTGGCAGCTTACATATGATCGCATCCGATGTCGCGATCATATGCGGGCAGGGCCATTCCACAGTAGCGCGCGCGATTCTTTCGCGCTATGCTGTCAGTTAGATCCGGGAAAACCGGACGAATGAGAGGCAGTGAAGGCGGTACTCCCATGACCGAGATGGTCTTTGGCACCACGTCCGTAAGGGCGGGTGATCCGATTCTTCCACGTTGGTGGCGGACGGTAGATAAATGGTCCCTGGCCTGTGTGCTGGGACTTTTCGCGATGGGCTTGCTTTTGGGCTTGGCGGCGTCAGTGCCGCTGGCTGAAAAGAACGGGTTGCCGCGATTTTATTATGTGCAGCGTCAGGCGATCATGGGCGGTTTCGCTATCGTCGTGATGCTGGTGATCTCGATGCTGTCGCCGCGGCAGGTGCGCAGGCTGGGTGTGCTGGGGTTCCTGTGCGCCTTTGTCGCGATTCTCGCGCTGCCGGTGATCGGCACCGATTTCGGCAAGGGTGCCACCCGCTGGCTGTCCATCGCCGGCATGTCGGTGCAGCCCTCGGAATTTCTCAAGCCCGGCTTTGTCGCACTCTGCGCCTGGTTCATGGCCTCCAGCCAGGAGGTCGGTGGTCCGCCGGGCAAGATCTATTCGTTCTTCGCGGCCTCGATCATCGTCGTGCTGCTGGCATTGCAGCCTGATTTCGGCCAGGCCTCGCTGGTGCTGTTCTCCTGGGGCGTGATGTATTTCGTCGCCGGCGCGTCGATGGTGCTGCTGGTCCTTGTGGCCGCGCTGACCGTGTGCGGCGGCGTCTTTGCCTATGGCGCCTCTGAACACTTCGCCCGCCGCATCGACGGGTTCCTGTCACCCGAGGTCGATCCGCGCACCCAGTTGGGCTATGCCACCAATGCCATCCAGGAGGGTGGCTTCTTCGGCGTGGGCGTCGGCGAAGGCACCGTCAAATGGTCGCTGCCTGACGCGCATACCGATTTCATCATCGCCGTGGCAGCCGAGGAATACGGGCTGATCATGGTGCTGGCGATCATCACGCTTTACTGCGTCATCGTCACCCGTTCCCTGTTGCGCCTGCTCAAGGAAAGCGACCCGTTCGTCCGCATCGCGGGCACCGGCCTTGCCTGCGCCTTTGGCGTACAGGCGCTGATCAACATGGGCGTCGCGGTGCGCCTGCTGCCGGCAAAGGGAATGACCTTGCCGTTCGTCAGCTATGGCGGCTCATCCGTCATCGCGTCTGGTATCGCCATGGGCATGCTCCTGGCGCTGACCCGCACCCGCCCGCGCGGCGAGATCGCCGAAATCCTGCGCAGGGCAGGTCGCTGATGGCTGAACGACTGGCCCTGATCGCGGCCGGCGGTACGGGCGGACATATGTTTCCCGCGCAGGCACTGGCCGAGGTCTTGCTGGCCGAGGGTTGGCGTGTGCGCCTGTCCACCGATGATCGTGGCGCGCGCTATGCCACCGGCTTTCCCGAGGCGGTCGAGCGCAGCGTCGTATCCTCTGCGACAACCGCGCGCGGCGGGCTGGCGGGCAAGCTGGCAGCGCCATTCAGGATTGCTGCGGGCGTGCTGGCCGCGCGCAAAAGCTTTCGTACAGACCGCCCCGATATCGTTGTGGGCTTCGGCGGCTATCCGACCATACCGGCGATGGCCGCGGCGCTGACAAGCCGCGTGCCGCGGATGATCCATGAACAAAACGGGGTAATGGGCCGGGTCAACACGGCCTTTGCCCGCCGCGTCGATGCGGTCGCCTGCGGCACATGGCCGACCGAATTGCCCGATGGGGTCGACGGCGTCCACACCGGCAACCCGGTCCGCGCCACCGTGCGCGACCGCGCCGCTGCGCCCTATGTGCCGCCCGGCGCGGGGCCGATCCATATCACCATCATCGGCGGCTCACAGGGGGCGCGCGTTCTCTCGGATATCGTGCCCGCGGCGATTGCCGATCTGCCCGCCGATCTGCGGCCCCGGCTGCGCATTGCCCATCAGGCCCGCAAAGAGGATCACGACCGGGTGGTCGCCGCCTATTCACAGGCCGGTGTCACCGCCGAGGTCCGTCACTTCTTTGACGACGTGCCCGAGCGGTTCGCGCGTTCGCAGCTGATCGTGGCGCGCTCGGGCGCCTCGACCATCGCTGATCTGACGGTCATCGGCCGTCCCTCTATCCTGATCCCGCTGCCGACCGCGACCGGCGATCACCAGACCGCCAATGCGCGCCCTCTGGCCGATGCCGATGCCGCGCTGATGCTGCCGGAATCGGTGCTTGACGGCGAAAGCCTGACGCGCGACATGCTTTCGATCATTTCCGATCCCGCCCGCGCGTCCCGCATGGCCGCCGCCGCCCTTTCGCTTGGCCGCCCCGACGCGGCCCGCCGCCTGTATGATCTCGTCACGGAGTTGTCCGCATGAATGCCGCCGCCGCAACCAAGCTGCCCATGGAACTGGGTCCCATTCATTTCGTCGGCATCGGCGGCATCGGCATGTCGGGCATCGCCGAAGTGCTGCTGACCCTCGGCTACCGCGTGCAGGGCAGCGATCTGAAACGCTCGAAAATCACCGACCGGCTGGAAAAGCTGGGCGCGACCGTGTTCGAGGGCCAGCGCGCCGAAAACATCGGCGAGGCAGGCGTGGTCGTCATCTCGACCGCGATCAAGAAGGGCAACCCGGAACTGGAAGAGGCGCGCCGCAGCGGCCTGCCCGTCGTGCGCCGCGCGGAAATGCTGGCCGAACTGATGCGGATGAAATCCAACATTGCCATCGGCGGCACCCACGGCAAGACCACCACCACCACCATGGTCGCCACGCTGCTGGATGCGGGCGGCATCGATCCGACCGTCATCAATGGCGGCGTGATCCATGCTTACGGGTCCAACGCACGCGCGGGCGAGGGCGAATGGATGGTCGTCGAGGCCGACGAATCCGATGGCAGCTTCAACCGCCTGCCCGCCGATATCGCCATCGTCACCAATATCGACCCCGAGCATATGGAGCATTGGGGCGATTTCGACGCGCTGCGCAAGGGTTTCTATGATTTCGCCTCCGGCATCCCGTTTTACGGCCTCGCCGTCTGCTGCACCGATCATGCCGAGGTTCAGGCGCTGGTCGGCAAGCTGACCGACCGCCGCGTGGTGACCTTTGGCTTCAACGCGCAGGCCGATGTGCGCGCGTTGAACCTGACCTATGAGGACGGCATCGCGCATTTCGACGTGGCGTTGCAGGGCGAAGGCCCCACCGAAAACGGCGATATCGAGATGATCGAAGGCTGCACCCTGCCGATGCCCGGCGATCACAACGTCTCGAACGCGCTGGCCGCCATTGCCGTCGCCCGTCATCTGGGCATGAAAAAGACCGAGATCCGCGAGGCGCTGGCCAATTTCGGTGGCGTCGGTCGCCGCTTTACGCGCGTGGGCGAGGTGAACGGCGTCACCATCATCGACGATTACGGCCACCACCCGGTGGAAATTGCCGCCGTGCTGAAAGCCGCGCGGCAATCGACCAGAGGCCGCGTGATCGCCGTGCACCAGCCGCACCGCTATAGCCGCCTGTCCAGCCTGTTCGAGGATTTCTGCACCTGTTTCAACGAGGCCGATGTCGTCGGCATCACCGATATCTATGCGGCTGGCGAAGACCCCATTCCGGGCGCGGGCCGCGACGATCTGGTCGCGGGCCTGATTGCCCACGGCCACCGCCACGCCCGCGCGGTGATCGACGAAGAGGATCTGGCCCGGCTGGTGCGCGAACAGGCCCGGCCCGGCGATATGGTCGTCTGCCTCGGTGCGGGCACCATCAGCGCCTGGGCCAATGGGCTGCCCGAGCGCCTGCAAGGAAAGGCCGCGTGATGCTGGATGCCGCCCAAGGCGCATTGGTGCTGGCGGCCCTTTGGCTGATCGTGGCGCTGTTTGCGCCGCTGATTTTTCCGCGCCGTGGCACGGTGGCGGTCTGGACGCTGATCGCGGTGGGCATCCCGGTGCTGGGCTGGCTGACGCTGCATTGGGGGCCTATGGCCGGGGTCAGTGCCCTGGCGGCTGGCGCCGTGCTGATCTCATCGCCGCCCCTGGCCCGCCGCCCGCGCGCGCCCGAACGGAGCCCGGCCGAATGAGCCCCTGGCCCATTGCGCTGGCCTGCCTGCTGGGTGCGATCTTCATCGCCGGCTGGTGCTCCATGCGCCGCCTCTGGTGGCCCTATATGGTGCTGGCAGTCCTGACTGCGGTGATCGCGCTGCAACTCTTTTACGCCTTCCGCGGCCATGCCGGTTACCACGACCTGTCCGCCCTGACCGCGATGAAAGCCACCGTCATGCCGGCGCTTGTCGGCACAGCCATCGGCACCCTTGCGGGCGAGCGTCTGGGCACCGGCCTCAACTGGCGCAGCTGGCAAGGGGCGGTAGCGCTGATCGCGCTGGCCGTGGCGTTGGGCGCGGTGGTGCGGGCGTTGTTGATCTAGGCGCGTTCGCCGGTTGCTCTGACGCGCCAAACGGGCAATTCTGCGCGAATGAGTGATCTGCCGAAAATCCACGACGACGACTCGCTGAGAGCATGGCTTGAAACGCGCCCGCCCGAGGACGCCGTCATCATCGCCCACCGCGTCGCGATGCGCGTCACACCGATCTGGTGCGCAGAGATGGGGGAAGGATGGGCGCGGCAAAGTGAATTGACGGCTATACTGATTGCGCGGTTGAATCTGACCTCTGGGGTTGCGTGCAAATATCCAACCCCAGAGGTCACCCGCGCCGCCGACTCCGCCTTCGTTGCCGCCTTCGCCGCCAACGCCGCCGACTCCGCCTTCTCCGCCGCCAACGCCGCCGACTCCGCCTTCTCCGCCGCCAACGCCGCCGACTCCGCCTTCTCCGCCGCCAACGCCGCCGACTCCGACTCCGCCTTCGCCGCCGCCGCCCGCTCCGCCGCCGCCGCCCGCTCCGCCGCCGCCGACTCCGCCCGCTTCGCCGCCGCCGCCAACGCCGCCCGCGCCGCTTTTTGGACGCAAATCGAGCAGGATGCTCACGCAGTTCTGGCAGAGACTGACCTGCTTGCAGCACCCTTGTGGCAACAGGAAAACCCGCTTGCCCAGATATGGCAAACCGCGCAACCTGTCCTGCGTGAAAGCCCCGGCGGCGCGTTCTGGATCGACTGGTATCAACGCACCCTCGACGGTCGCCCGCAGAATTGGCCGCTGCTGCGCGATGTTGCGCTGATCGACAATGCGCTGTGGGACGAGGGCGGCGAGGCGCTGGATCGGGAAATCAAGCGTTTGGTTGCCACACATCGGTCGGGCGATGGGACGGCGCTTTCTCGTGCCTCGCCGGTCGATTTTGATTTCGATGAACATTTGCAACAGATGCAAATCGTCGGCTTTGCTGAGGATGTCGCGCATCTTGACGATCCGGCAGCGGTTGCGGCTTTTTCTGCCGACGCTGAAGAATTGCAAGAGGGGTTGCAGGACTTTCTGGATTTCGCGGCAGATGCAGGGCGAAGCTCGAACCAAGCCTTTCGCAGCGCGCTGGCGGCAGAAAAGCTGTTGAAAGAGTTGGGCCGCTGCAACGATGCCGAATCCATTCGTGCCCGTCGACTGATCATGCTGGGCAAGACATTTGCTGATATGGCCCTTGACGATCACGAGCGCGCAAGGCTTGGCGAGGCGCTGACAAACATGATGGATAGTCAGGTTAGCCTGCTGCGCACGATCTACCGCAAACATCTGGCCCTGGCGTTGGAACGGCTGCGGCCCTTGATGACGCTAGAACTAGGTGAGCAGGATCCCGACGAACTGTTGGCCGCCGCAGAGAAGCTGGCGGAAATGCTGGAGAACGCCGACAATAGAGAGTTGGCCCGTTTGTCGCCCGAGGCCCGCGCCGTGATCGAAGACTTCGTGGACGAACTTCGCCAACAGCGAGGTGCACTTGGCGACGCCTCCTCGCCCGAAAGAGAAGCGGCGTTGAGTAAGAGGTTTGCCGAAGCCTACGGCGCTGTCGCGGTGGCTTATGGTCGCTTACTCGAAAAAGGTAAGCCGCATGTTGAACGTGCCAGCGAAGGCGTTGATTGGGTGATCAGGCAATACAAGCGCTGGGATAGCTTGGATAAGATTGCAGATACGATCAAGGATTGTTCCTGCTATTGATCCAATGCCCGCTTAACCCGCCAGCGATGTGGCCAGCAGCAGCCAGAGCGGCAGGCTTAGTGCCGAGAGGACGGTTTGCCAGGTGAAGGTGTCGGCGTAGAACTCGGCGTCTCCGCCCATTTGCCGCGCCAGGATATAGCCGACCGAGGCGCCGGGTGCGGCGGTCAGCAGCAGGCCCGAGGCGATCTGGTTGCCGGGCAGTTGCATGGCCAGTGCCAGCAGCAGGAACAAGAGCGGGCAGACCAGCAGGCGCAGGCTGACGGCGATCCACAAGGCGGCGTCGGTTTGCCACAGCCGGCGCAGCTCGATCCCCGCGCCGACGGTCAAGAGGCCCACGGCAAGCGCGCCCTGGCCCAGCCAGTCCAGCGGTGCCAGCACGGCGGCTGGCAGCACGGTGCCCGACAGGTTGAGGATCAGCCCTGCCGCGCAGCCAAGGACCAGCGGGTTGCGGATGATCTCGGCGGTGATGCGGCGGCTGACCTGGGCGCGGGTCGGCTTGGTGGCGCCCGGTGTTTCAGGCGGAAACGCCGTCAGCGCGACGATGGCGCTGATGTTGAAGGCGGGGATCAGAAAGGCCATCGCAACCGCCAGATCGCTGACCGCAGCCGGCCCCAGCCCCTGCGCCGCGACCGCCAGCACCAGCAGCGAGTTGAACCGCATCGCAGACTGAAAGAACGAGGTCAGCCGCGGGTTCGACAGCCGCAACGGACGGCGCAGCGCAAATGCGGTCAGCCCGATGGCCAGAAAGGCCAGCGACACGGCCAGCACATAGGGACCGACCCGGCCAAGCGACAGGTCCGAGCGATAGATCGAGGTCAGCAGGATGGCAGGGAACATCAGGCGAAAGCCCAACTGCTCGACCCCCGGCCAGTTCTGCGGCGCAATGATGTTCGCGCGCCGTGCGGCGTAGCCAAGGGCCACCAATGCGATGACAGGCAGGATCGACAGGGCGGCTTGCATCGTGGTCTCTTGCTTGGGTTGGCCGTGGCTTCACTGCCATTGTGTTAGCGACAGGCGCCCGCAAGGAAAAGCCGCCATCTCACCCCGGCAGGGCGAGCCACAGCCAAAACGGAATGGTCAGCGCGGACAGGACGGTCTGCCAGGTCAGGATGTCTGCGTAAAGCTCGGCGTCGCCGTTCATCTGCCGGGCCATGATATAGCCGTTTGCGGCCGCCGGAACCGCCATTGCCAGCGTGCCTGCGACCAGGGCATCAGTGCCCAGCCCGACCAGTTTGCCGGCGATCAGAAACAGCCCCGGCATCCCGATCAGCCGCAACCCGACCCCGGCCCAAAGCACCGGCGCGATGCTCAGCAGCCTGCGCGGCTGGATCGCGGCGCCCACCGCCATGATCCCGACGGCCAGTGCCGCGCGCCCGATCATCTCCAGCGCCTGCATGACCGCATCTGGCAGCGGATTGCCCGCAAGATTCAGCGCAATGCCGATCAGACAGCCCTGCACCAAGGGGTTTCGCAGCACCTCGGCGGCAATCTGCGCAGCCGTGCGCTGCTGCGGGCCGTAGGCGGCGAGAATGATGATATTGGCGACGTTGATCGTGGGGATCATCACCGCCATCCCGACCGAGATCAGCGTGATCCCCTGCGACCCCGTCAGCAGCGCCGCGATGGCCAGCGCGATAAAGCCGTTCCATCGTGTCACCGCCTGAAACAGGCTGGTAAACTGCGGATTTGGCAGGCGCTCAGGCGGCAGCAGCCAGCGCATCGCCATCAGCGCCAGAACCGCCAGCGCCAGCACGCCCAGCAGCGTCAGGCCAAACCGGCCGATTGTGTCGCGGCCCAGATCGGCGGGCGCAATGGCCGAGATCAGCATGGCGGGGAACAGCAGGCGATAGGCCAGTCTCTCGACCCCCGACCACGCGTCGCGCGGCACCAGCCCGCCCGCACGGACAGCATAGCCTGTCGCGATGACCAGTATGACAGGCAGAACGGCAGAGATAATCGGCATCCGGGTCTTCTTGCAGCGCGGCTGCGGCCACGATAAACCCCGGCTCAAGCGAAAGGAAACCCCATGTCGATCACTCAAGACGAGGCCCGCAAGGTCGCGCATCTGGCGCGGATCAAGGTCGAGGATGAGGCGCTGCCCGCGCTGGCGGCCGAGTTGAACAACATCCTGCATTTCATGGAGCAACTGAACGAGGTCGACGTCGAGGGGATCGAGCCGATGACGGGTGTCACGTCCATGCGCCTGAAGCGCCGCGAGGATGTGGTGACGACGGGCGAGATGGCCGACAAGATCCTGCACAACGCCCCCGACGCGCGTGAGGGCTTTTTCGCGGTGCCGAAGGTGGTGGAATGAGCGATCTGAACAAACTGACCATCGCCGAGGCGCGCGACGCGCTGGCCAAGGGCGACGTGACCTCGGTTGATCTGACCGAGGCCTGCCTTGGCGCTGTCGAAGCCGCCGGCGCGCTGAATGCCTTTGTCCACAAGACGCCCGACATGGCCCGCGACATGGCCCGCGCAGCCGATGAACGCATCAAGGCAGGCAACGCCGTGCCGATGACGGGGATCCCGCTTGGAATCAAGGATCTGTTCTGCACCACAGGCGTGGAATCGCAGGCGGCCAGCCGCATTCTGGACGGGTTCCGCCCGGAATATGAATCGACCGTGACCCAGAACCTCTGGGATGCGGGCGCAGTGATGCTGGGCAAGCTGAACATGGACGAATTCGCCATGGGCTCGTCGAACGAGACCAGCACTTATGGCAATGCGGTCAATCCGTGGAAGGGCAAGGATGGCGCTGAACTGACGCCGGGTGGATCGTCGGGTGGGTCCTCTGCCGCAGTGGCAGCCGATCTGTGTCTGGCTGCGACCGGCACCGATACCGGCGGCTCGATCCGCCAGCCCGCGGCCTTCACCGGCACGGTCGGGCTAAAGCCGACCTATGGCCGGGTCAGCCGCTGGGGCACGATTGCCTTTGCCAGCAGTCTGGATCAGGCCGGGCCCATGACCAAGACCGTGCGCGACGCGGCGATCATGCTGGGCGCGATGGCCTCGGTCGACGACAAGGACTCGACCAGCGCCGATATCCCGGTGCCCGATTTCGAGGCTGCGCTGACCGGCGACATTCGCGGCAAAAAGATCGGTATCCCGCGTGAATACCGCATCGACGGCATTCCCGATGAAATCGACGCATTGTGGCGGCAGGGTGCCGAGATGCTGCGTGATGCCGGCGCAGAGATCGTCGATATCAGCCTGCCGCATACCAAATACGCGCTGCCGGCCTATTACGTCATTGCACCGGCAGAGGCATCGTCGAACCTGGCGCGCTATGACGGCGTGCGCTATGGCCGCCGCGCCAAGCTGGGGCAGGGCGACGGCATCAACGATATGTACGAAAAGACCCGCGCCGAGGGCTTTGGCCCCGAGGTACAGCGCCGCGTGATGATCGGCACCTATGTGCTGTCGGCAGGGTTTTACGATGCCTACTACAACCGCGCCCGCAAGGTGCGTGCGCTGATCAAGCGCGACTTCGATCAGGTTTACGCCGATGGGGTCGATGCGATCCTGACGCCGGCCACCCCGTCCAGCGCCTTTGCGCTGGGTTCGATGGCCAAGGCCGACCCGGTCGAGATGTATCTCAACGACGTGTTTACCGTGACGGTGAACCTTGCCGGTCTGCCGGGTATCTCGGTGCCCGTCGGGCTGGACGGGCAGGGGCTGCCTTTGGGCCTGCAACTGATCGGACGGCCCTTTGACGAGGGCGAATTGCTGAACGTCGCGCAGGTCATGGAAGGTGCTGCGGGATTTGTGGCCAAGCCGGATCGCTGGTGGTAGGCTGCCCGGCAAAGGGACAGGATCGGGAACGGTATGATGCATAAGATGGTGTTGGTCGGTTTGCTGGCCCTGGCGGGCTGCAATGAGCATCAGGGCGGCAATCCCAATTACCAGATGAGCGACAGCCGCTATGGCCAGTATCTGCGCGACCGCGAGGTTGCTCTGATGACCGGCTCGCAGCCGCCCGCGACCATTCCCGTCGCCCTGCCCGCCGAGGCGCCGACCGCGGCCCAGATCAAGGGCCCGACGCTGATGCAGATCATCGGCGCGAATTATCGCAGCCAGGTCGCCTCGGCGCAGGGTGGCGGCACCGATGTTCCGACCGAGGGCTTGCCGGTGGTGACATCCGGCCCCTATCCGGGCTCGACCCCGGTTCTGGTGCGCTATGCCTTTGCCGCACAGCACGCGCCGGGAACGACGGTCTGGGCGCGTCAGGGTGGCTCGACCGCGACGGCGGCACGGCAATGCGTGACCCATCCTGATGCGGCAGCGGCGCAGACGGCGTTTCTGTCACTGGGTGGACCAGAGCGCGATCCCAGGGGCATGGACCCCGATGGTGATGGCTTTGTCTGTGGCTGGGATCCCGCGCCTTATCGGCAAGACCAACTGTGATCCTGCGCAAGGGCAGCGTCGAGGGTCAGCAGATCTTCGGCTCGGCACCGCGGACCGAGGAACGGTTTGGCGACGTGGCGGGGCTGAAAATTCTGGGCGTCAATATCGTGACGCTGGCGCCGGGTGAACACTCGGCGCAGAAACATTGGCATTCGGGCAGTGATGAATTCATCATGGTGCTGGAAGGCATGGCCACCGTGATCGAGGATGACGCGGCGACCCAGATCGGCCCCGGCGATATGGCGCTGTGGCCCGCGGCCAGCGAAATCGGTCATCAGATCGTCAATCGCAGTCAGGCGCCGCTGCGCTATCTTTGTGCCGGGACCAACCCGGATGCGGAAACCGTGCGCTATCCCGATCAGGGCGAAACGCTGCACTGGATCAGGCCGGACTGGCATGTGCAGGGCGATGACGGCACCGTCCGGCGTCGCGGGACGGAATGAGCGCCGCCTATCCGTCGCCCAATCATGGCGACCGGCGCGGGCATTCTGTCGAACTGATCGTGTTGCACTATACCGCAATGCAGGATGGGCCGTCAGCCCGCGATCGCCTGTGTGATCCCGATGCAGAGGTTTCGGCGCATTGGCTGGTCCATGAGGACGGCAGCCCCGAAGCACTGGTCCCCGAGGATCGCCGCGCATGGCATGCCGGTGCGGGGTCGTGGCAGGGCCGCGAGGATGTGAATTCGCGCAGCATCGGGATCGAGATCGTCAATCCCGGCGACCACCCCTTTCCCATGGTCCAGATGGACGCGGTGGTTACGCTGGTCCGCGAGATTGCCGCCAGACACGGGCTTGGCCCTGCAGCAGTGATCGGCCATTCCGACATGGCACCCGGACGCAAATCCGACCCCGGCCCGCGCTTTGACTGGGGGCGTCTGGCACGCGAAGGGCTGGCCCTTGCGGCCGGTCAGGGCGAGGATCGCCCGCTTTGCGACAGTCTCGACGCCATCGGTTATCCCGCTGCTGATCCCGACACCCGGCTTGCGGCCTTTCGGTTGCGGTTCCGGTCCTGGGGGCGCGGCCCGGAAACAGAGGCCGATCGTCGCGCTGCCGCCTCGCTGGCTAAGCAGCAGGATGCTGCCGCCGTGCCTGCCGCGCGGGGATCCGGGTCAGAATGAGCGGGCAGGACATGGATCCTGATATGCGACAGGCAGATGGGGCCTGCCATTGTGGGGCGGTCAGGTTCCAGGTGCAGTTCAGCGACGGGCTGCGAACCGCACGGCGCTGCGATTGCAGTTTTTGCCGGATGCGCGGCGCGGTTGCGGTCAGTGCCCCGCTGGATGGGTTGATCATCACCCAGGGCCAGGACGATCTGACGCTGTATCGGTTCGGGACAAAATCCGCCCGGCATTATTTCTGCCGTCATTGCGGCATCTACACGCATCATCGCCGCCGCTCGAACCCCAGCCAGTTGGGGATCAATGTCGCATGCCTTGAGGGCGTGAGCCCGTTCGACTTTGCCAGGGTTCCGGTGATGGACGGACACAATCACCCCAGGGATGGCGGCGGCGGTGTGGTGGGGGCGCTGACTTATCTGCCCGCAGGGTAAATTCCTTGGTATGACCGCCATTGACCCGGCAGCGCATCCCGGCCATATGCCCCTTGCGCGGATGGCCGGATGACCGCGTGGGTGCGTGCACTCGCGAGGAAAGTCCGGACTCCACAAGGCATCGGTGCCGGGTAACGCCCGGCGGGGGAAACCCCAGGGAAAGCGCCACAGAGAACAGACCGCCCGCCCTGCGGCGGGTAAGGGTGAAACGGTGGGGTAAGAGCCCACCGGGGGGCTGGTAACAGACCCCGCATGGCAAGCCCCACCGGGAGCAATGCCGAATAGGGACCTTGTGCCCCGGCAACGGGGCAGGGCGGCCTTGCCTGAAAGGTCCGGGTTGGCAGCTAGATCCCGTCAGCAATGGCGGGCCCAGAGGAATGGTCATCCAGAGGGGGCAACCCCTTGGACAAAATCCGGCTTACAGGCCATCCGCGCGCTTGGCACCGGTGAAGGGGCAAGGGGCAAGGGGCAATATCGCCCGCTTGCCCCTGTATCCGCAGCGCCAGCCGTCAGGTCAGACGACGCAGCCTGCCCCTTCCGTCGCCAGCCCGGCATTGTTGCGGAAGAACGCGAACATCTCGCGGCCCATGCCCTCGGCATTGGCGCTGAGGTCGGCCTGCGCCGGTTTGCGAACGTCGAAATCATCGGCCAGACAATCGATCGTTCCCATGGTCGCATCCAGCCGGATCACGTCGCCATCGCGCACCCGCGCCAGCGGTCCGCCGACCGAGGCCTCGGGTGAGATATGGATCGCTGCCGGCACCTTGCCAGATGCGCCCGACATGCGGCCATCGGTGAGCAAAGCGACCTTGAGCCCGCGATCCTGCAAGACGGCCAGCATCGGGGTCAGTGAATGCAGTTCCGGCATCCCGTTGGCGCGCGGCCCCTGAAAACGGACCACAACGATGGTGTCTTCGGTGAATTCACCCGCCTGAAACGCGGTCTTGACCTGATACTGGTCGGTAAAGACGCGGGCCTTGGCCTCGATGATGTGGCGTTCGGCGGCGACGGCGCTGACCTTGATCACGCCACGCCCCAGATTGCCCTCTAGCTGCTTGAGACCGCCGGTCTGGGCAAAGGGATCGCTGGCGGGGCGCAGGATCTTGTCGTTCAGCGTCTCGCGCGCACCGTCCTCCCAACGCACCCGTTCGCCATCCAGCTTGGGCTCGGCGGTGTAGCGTTCCAGCCCGTCGCCGACGATGGTCTTGACGTCAGGATGCAGCAGGCCTGCCTCGAGCAACTGTCCGATCATATAGCCAAGACCGCCAGCGGCGTGGAAATGGTTCACATCGGCCAGACCATTGGGATAGACGCGCGCCATCAGCGGCACGGATTCGGAAATGTCGTGGAAATCCTCGATATCCAGCAGCACGCCCGCCGCCCGCGCCATGGCGGGCAGGTGCAACACCAGATTGGTCGATCCGCCAGTGGCCATCAGCCCGACCATGCCGTTGACGAATGCCTTTTCATCCAGGATTTCGCCCGCCGGACGATAGTCATTGCCCATCCGGGTGATCGCGGCGGCGCGTTCGACGGCACTGACGGTCAGCGCGTCACGCAGCGGCGTGTTGGGGTTGACGAAGCTGGAACCGGGCAGGTGCAGGCCCATGAACTCCATCAGCATCTGGTTGGTATTGGCGGTGCCGTAGAAGGTGCAGGTGCCCGCGCCGTGATAGCTGGCCATCTCGGCCTTCATCAATTCGTCGCGCCCGACCTCGCCGGTGGCAAATTGCTGGCGGACCTTGGATTTTTCGTCATTGGGCAGACCCGAGGGCATCGGGCCCGCAGGCACGAAGACGGCGGGGATATGGCCGAACGTGGCCGCGGCGATGATCAGGCCCGGCACGATCTTGTCGCAAACGCCCAGATACATGGCTGCGTCGAAACAGTCATGCGACAGTGCTACACCGGATGCCAGGGCGATCACATCGCGCGAGAACAGCGACAGCTCCATCCCCGGACGGCCCTGCGTGACGCCATCGCACATGGCAGGCACGCCGCCCGCGACCTGCACGGTGGCGCCGGCCTGTTTGCCGGCCCGGCGGATCAGCGCGGGGTAGGATTCGAAGGGCTGATGCGCCGACAGCATGTCATTATAGGCGGTGACGATGCCGATATTGGGCATGCGCGTATGGGCCATGTCATCCTTGTCATCCATCGCCGCATAGGCATGGGCCTGGTTGCCGCAGGACAGATGTGCGCGGCGCGGACCCTCCTCGGCGGCGCGGGCGATCTTTTGCAGATAATGTGCCCGGCTATCGGCGCTGCGCTCACGGATACGGTCGGTCACACGGGAAATCGTTGCATTGAGGGTCATGCTGGCCTCCTGAGGGTTTGGATCTGGTATACAGTGTTAGCGATAACGCATCAAGTAGATGGACGGCGCAGGCCGCTCTGATGGTGCGATTTGAATGGATATTTATATGAAGAAGAAAGTGAGCGCGCTTGTTCCTGCCCACGCGCCATGTCAGATCGGCGGCGAAAGGAATATTTCATGTCCGACCTACCCGTTATCCGGCTGCGGCCGAAATCCAAGCCGCAGGCGATTCGCCACGGTTTCCCCTGGGTTTTCGCCGATGAGGTGGTCGCCGATCGCCGCACGCGCGCGATCCCGCGCGGCAGTTTTGCGGTGCTGGAGGATGCCGAGCGGCGGCCCTTGGCGCTGGTGACGGTGAACCCGGACAGCAAGATCATCGGGCGGGTGATGGATGCTGATCCGCAAGCCGTGATCGATGGTCAATGGCTGCGCACGCGGCTGACCCGCGCGCTGGCCATGCGCGAGCGGCTGTATGACGCGCCGTACTACCGTCTGGTGCATGCCGAGGCGGATGGCTTGCCCGGTCTGATCATCGACCGATTTGGCGATGCGGCTGTGATGCAGCCCAATGCGGCCTGGGCGGATGGAATGGCGGCTGAAATAGCAGAGGCGCTGGTCGATGTGGCGGGCGTCAGCACCGTGATCCTGAACGGTCAGGGGCGTACGCGCGGCCTCGAGGGGCTGGACGAACGCATGGAGGTGCTGCGCGGCACCGCGCCCGGGGCGCCGTTGCAGGTGCCGATGAATGGCGCGACCTATCTGGCCGATCTGATGGGCGGGCAAAAAACCGGGCTGTTTCTGGACCAGCGGCCGAACCATGCGTTTGTGCAGCGTCTGGCCAAGGATGCGCGGGTGTTGGATGTGTTTTCCCATGTGGGTGGTTTCGGGCTGTCTGCGCTGGCAGCCGGTGCCAGTCACGCAACCTGTGTAGATGGCAGCGCGGCGGCGCTGGAACTGGCCAAGGGCGGTGCCGAGGCGATGGGCATGACCGAACAGATGACCATCATCCAGTCCGATGCCTTCAAGGCGATGGAGCAACTGGCCGAAGAGGGCGCGCAATTTGACGTGGTGGTTTGCGATCCGCCAGCCTTTGCCCCATCCAAACCGACGCTGGAGGCGGGGTTGCGCGCTTATGAACGTGTGGCCAAGCTGGCCGCGCCGTTGGTGGCGCCGGGCGGCTATCTGGCCCTGTGTTCTTGTTCCCATGCTGTCGATCTGAGCGCCTTTCGCAATGTCAGTGCGCGCGGGATCGGGCGCGGCGGGCGGCGCGGGCAGTTGATCCATTCGGGGCAGTCCGGTCCTGATCACCCGACTTTGCCGCAATTGGCCGAGACCGGCTATCTCAAGGCGCTGTTCTTTCGGCTGGACGGATGAAGGCGGCTCTGGACGCCAATGTCCTTTATCCGACCGTCCTGCGCGAGATCCTGACCGATATCGCGGCGGCGGGCCTCTACCAGCCTGTCTGGTCGCAGCGCATTCTGGATGAGTGGCGCCATGTTGCCACGCGCCACGGCGCCGATCAGGCCTTGGTTGCGGGGGCCGAGATCGCCTTGCTGATCGACCGCTTTCCCGATGCGCTGGCCGATGGTTGGGGCAACCGCACCGCCGGTCTGGATCTGCCCGATCCCGCCGATGCCCATGTGATCGAAGCCGCGCTGAATGGCGGAGCGGATCGGATCGTGACCGCGAACTTGCGCGATTTCCCCAGACCCGCCATGTCGGCGGTCGGTTTGCGGGCGGTTCATCCCGATGTTTTTCTGACCGATCTCTGGGCGAAAGACCCTGATCCGGTCGCAGAGGCCGCGCGTGCCGCACATGCCAAAGCCGAGCGGATTGGCGGTGCGATGTCATTCAAGGCCTTGATGAAGCGCGCGCGACTGCCCAGACTGGTGCGGGCGATAATGCGTGATGCGGGTTGATGTTAACGCTAACGCGAGATAAGACGCGGGCAAAGAAATAACCTGCGACGCAAAGGAGGCTGAGCATGGTTTCACGGGTAATTCCGGTCGAAGATTTCGACCTCGTGATCTTTGGTGCCACAGGTGATCTGGCGCGGCGCAAGATATTGCCCGGGCTTTATCGCCGGTTTGTCTCGGGGCAGATGCCCGATGGCGCGCAGATCATCGGTGCGGCGCGCACCGATCAGGATGACGCTGCCTTTCAGGCCGAAACCAGGGCCGCGATCATCGAATTCGGCAAGGTGACCGAAGGCGATGCCGATCTGGACCGCTTTTTGAAGCACTTGCACTACGTGGCCATTGACGCCAAGGGCGAGGGCGGCTGGAAAGAGCTGAAATCGAAGATGCGCGAGGGTGTGGTGCACGCCTTTTACTTCTCGGTCGCGCCTTCGCTGTTTGGCGATATCGCGGAACGTCTGGCCAAACATGACATCGCCGATGATGACAGCCGCATCGTGGTCGAAAAGCCCTTTGGCCGCGATCTGGAAAGTGCGCGGGCGCTGAACAAGGTGCTGTCGCAGCATTTCGATGAGCAGCAGATTTACCGCATCGACCATTATCTGGGCAAGGAAACCGTCCAGAACCTGATGGCCGTCCGCTTTGCCAACATCCTGTTCGAGCCGTTGTGGAACGCCCAGTATATCGACCATGTCCAGATCACCGTGGCCGAGACCGTTGGCGTCGGCGGCCGCGGCAGTTATTACGACAATTCGGGCGCGATCCGGGACATGGTGCAGAACCATATGATGCAGCTTTTGTGCCTGATCGCGATGGAGCCGCCCTATCATTTCGATCCGGATGCAGTGCGCGACGAAAAGCTGAAGGTGATCCGCGCGCTGGAGCCAGTCGCGCCCACCGAAATCGTGCGTGGCCAGTATCAGGCCAATGGCGAGCCGGGCTATCTGGAGGATGCCGAGAACCCGCAATCGCGCACCGAAAGCTATATCGCGATGAAGGTCCGCGTTTCGAACTGGCGCTGGCAGGGCACGCCTTTCTATCTGCGCACCGGCAAGAAACTGCGTGCCCGCACCAGCGAGATCGCGATCACCTTCAAAGAGCCGCCGCATTCGATCTTTGAGGATGCCGGCGCGGCGGGTGAGCCAAAGGCAAACGAGTTGATCATCCGGCTTCAGCCCAACGAAGGTATGGATCTGAAGGTCATGATCAAAGAGCCGGGACCGGGCGGCATGCGCCTTGTGCAGGTGCCGCTGGACATGACCTTTGCCGATGCGCTTGGTCCGGATGCGGCCGATGTGACGGACGCTTATGAGCGGTTGATCATGGACGTGATCCGGGGCAACCAGACCCTGTTCATGCGCGGCGACGAGGTCGAGGCGGCATGGGCCTGGACCGATCCGATCATCCAGGCTTGGGATGAGGGCAAGGCACGGCCAGAGCCCTATGATCCGGGCTCGTCGGGGCCGGATGAGGCGCTTGGCCTGATGCATCGCGATGGTCGTCGCTGGCGGGAGATCAGATCATGAATATCGACTTTGTAGAATACCCGGACCGGGAAATGCTGGCGCTGGTTCTGGCCGACAAGCTGGCCAGCCAGTTGGGTCAGCACTTGCGCACCAGCGATGCCGCCAGCCTGTGCGTGCCCGGAGGCACCACGCCCGGCCCGGTGCTTGAATCGCTCAGCGCCACCGATCTGGACTGGGACCGCGTGACCGTCTGTCTGGGTGATGAGCGTTGGGTTGATGGCGATCACAAGCGCAGCAATTCGCGGCTGCTGCGGCGGCACCTGCTCAAGGACAAGGCCAAGGACGCGGCCTATATCGACCTTTATACCGGCGATGCAGAGCCCGATGATGCCGTGACGACGCTGAACACGCGCTTGCAACCGATCTTTCCGATCACGGTTGCGCTGCTGGGGATGGGCAATGACATGCACACCGCCAGCCTGTTTCCGGGCGCCGATCATCTGGCCGCCGCGCTGGCGCCCGATGCGCCGCCGGTGATGGCGATTCGCGCCGACGGTGCCGAAGAGCCGCGCATCACCCTGACCGCGCCGTACCTGCGCAACGCCATCAATCTGCACCTGCTGATCACCGGCCCGGAAAAGCGCGAGGCATTCGAGCGCGCGCAGAAACTGGACCCGCAAGAGGCGCCGATCCGCGCCATGATGGACAATCTTACCGTGCATTGGGCCGAGTGACGGCCCGGCACCCTTTCCACCGATAAAGGGACCGGCCATGAGCGACTGGAACAAGCTGAAATCATACCGCGCAGCGCAAGGCGATCTGCGGATCACCGAGCTTTTCGATGCCGACCACACCCGCGCCACCGGCTTTTGCGCCGAGGCCGAGGGCATGGTCTTTGACTATTCCAAGACCCTGATCGACACCGAGGCGCGCGATCTGTTGCTGGCGCTGGCCGATAACGCCGATCTGGCATCGCGGCGCGAGGCCATGTTCACCGGCGAAAAGATCAACGAAACCGAAGGCCGCGCGGTGCTGCACACGGCGCTGCGCAACCTCAGCGGCTCGGTCACCGTTGATGGCGCCGATGTCATGCCCGAGGTCCGCGCGATCCACGAACGGATGTCCGATTTCGCACGCGCGGTTCGCAATGGCAGCTTTGCCGGGCAGGGCGGCGCAATCACCGATGTCGTGAATATCGGCATTGGCGGGTCCGATCTTGGCCCGGCGATGGCGGCACTGGCGCTGGCGCCCTATCATGACGGACCGCGCGTGCATTTCGTCAGCAATGTGGACGGCGCCGATATCCATGACACGCTGGACGGGCTGAACCCAGAAACGACGCTGGTGATCGTGGCGTCCAAGACCTTCACCACCATCGAGACGATGACCAATGCGCAAACCGCACGCGACTGGATGGCAGGCAAGGTCTCTGATCCCGGCGCGCAATTTGCAGCACTGTCCAGCGCCGTCGAAAAAACGGCCGAGTTCGGCATCGACCCCGCCCGCGTCTTTGGCTTTGAGGATTGGGTCGGCGGTCGCTATTCCATGTGGGGACCGATCGGACTGTCTTTGATGATTGCCGTCGGGCCGGAAGGGTTCGATCAGTTCCTTTCGGGCGGCGCGGCGATGGATACGCATTTCCGCCGCGCGCCTCTTGCTGAAAACCTGCCTGTGTTGCTGGCGCTGACCGGCATCTGGCACAATCAGGTCTGCGGCTATCCGACCCGCGCCGTTCTGCCCTATGACAACCGGCTGATGCGGCTGCCGGCCTATCTGCAGCAGCTTGAAATGGAATCGAATGGCAAGGGCGTGGCCATGGATGGCAGCGACCTGGAGGTCGCCTCGGGGCCCGTGGTCTGGGGCGAGCCGGGCACCAACGGTCAGCACGCCTTTTACCAACTGATCCATCAGGGCACGGCGGTTGTTCCCTGCGAGTTCATGCTTGCCGCGCGTGGCCATGAACCGGATCTGGCGCATCATCATATCCTGCTTTGCGCCAACTGTCTGGCCCAGTCCGAGGCGCTGATGCGCGGACGTTCGCTGGACGAGGCGCGCGCCCTGATGCAGGCCAAGGGGCTGACCGGTGCCGAGTTGGACCGTCAGGCCCGCCATCGCGTCTTCAAGGGCAACCGTCCCTCGATCACGCTGCTTTTCAATCAACTGACGCCGTTTGTTTTGGGTCAGATCGTGGCGCTCTACGAGCATCGGGTCTTTGTCGAAGGCGTGATCCTGGGGATCAACAGCTTTGATCAATGGGGGGTCGAACTGGGCAAGGAACTGGCGCTGAAGGTCGAGCCGCTGTTGAAGGGCCAGGACATGCCGGGCCACGACGCCTCGACGCTGCATCTGGCCGCAGAGGTGCGGCGTCTGCGCGGCGAGGCCTGATCAGCCGCCCATCATCCGTGCCGCCCGGCGGTCCATCACACGCCGCCACAGGGGCGGGATCAGCGCCAGCCCTGCCATGACCGCCAGCGGATATGGCAGCAGCGGACGCGGCTGCCCCGTGCGCTCCAGCTGCAGGGCAGGATAGGCGCGGTTCGGATGGGTGTGGTGGTCGGAATGGCGCGGAGCATTGACCAGCGTCAACGAGGACAGCGCGTGCGGGCTGTCCCAGCTGTGTCGCGGTCCGACAGGCTCGGTCTTGCCGCCCGCGGTCATCTGCCGGCGCAACCCGTAATGCTGCACGTAATCCGACAGCATCAATTGCATCTGCGCATAAAGACATAGCGCCAGATAGTCAGCCAGCGCACGCGGCCCAAGCATCAGCCCCACCGCCGCCGCCAGTCCCAGCCCGCCACCGACCCAGATCGCATAGGGGTTCAGACGACCGGGTTTTCGCGCCGAAAGATCACGCTCGGCCGCCAGTCCGGCCCGAAACGATCCGATCCAGGCACGGGGAAAGAACCGCCAGAAGCCCATGCCAGCGGGCGCAGAGTTCGGGTCTGCGGCTGTGGCGACATGGCGGTGATGGACCAGACGGTGCGCGCTGGTGTGATGGCCAAACAGCAGGCTGACATAGGCCGCGGCACCCAATCGAAACGGCCAGCGACCTGCGCGGTGGATCAACTCATGCGCGGTGGCGTTGGTGACCTGCCCGAAATACATCCCCGCGCCCAGAAACAGCGCGACCCGTTCCGCGCCGCCAAGCCTATCACCGGCAAAGCCCGCCAGGGCTGCCGCCAGCAGCGCAAAATGCAGCCCGATCAGGATCACCAGCGCGGCCTCGGTCGCGCGAAACCGTGCCTGCGGATCGGCATCGGGAAAGGATCGTGACAGCGCCACATCGGCAGCGGGCGCGGCCAGCGCCATCCAGAGCAGCCCCGCCCAGAGCGCCCAGCCACCCCAGAGAGCCCCCGCGATCAACAACAGCGCCGGCGCCGCGCCAAAGGCTGCGAAGGCCAGGGCCGGGGGTGCGGTGGTAAACAAGCGGTCGAACATGGTGCCTCATGCGGATGCGCCGGATGATAGAGCCGCGTGCTGTCCTGCGCCAGCCGGGCTTTTCCTTCCGGCGTTCCATGATTAGGTTGCGCGCAGCGATCCTTGAGGCAACGGGACATCACATGTCGTTCTTTTCCAAACTGCGCGAGCGGCTGACCCGTTCTTCTTCGAAGATCGGCGACGGGCTGGATGAAATCGTGGGCGGCAGCGATCAGGCGGACGCGGCGGCCCCATCCGCGCCGGTCGATGCGCCCGTGCCCGAACCCGAACCCGCGCCGAAGCCTGCAGCACCCGAACCCACCGCCGCCCCGCAGCCGGCGCCTGATCCTGCACCCGCGCCGCCGCCCGTGACCGAACGCCGGCCGGCCCCCGCGCCGCAACCGCGCCCCGATGCGACGCCGCGCTCGCAGCCGGCACCAGCCCCCGCACCGCAGCCGCAACCAGATCCGGCGCCGCGTCCGGCAACGGCCACGCCTGAACCCGCTGCCCAGAAACCGGGCCTGATGGGACGCATCTTCGGGCGCGAGGCCGTGCCTGCCGAACCGCGCCGGGCGCTGGACGACGAGATGCTGGAACAGCTGGAGGATATGCTGATCCAGGCCGATATGGGCGTCGAGACCGCGCTACGCGTCAGTGCCAATATCGCCGAAGGGCGGATGGGCCGCCGGGTGTCCTCGACCGAGCTCAAGGAACTGCTGGCCTCTGAGATTGCGCGGATCATGCAGCCTGTGGCGCGCCCCCTGCCGATTTATTCCAAGACGCCGCAGGTGGTGCTGGTGGTAGGGGTCAACGGCTCGGGCAAGACCACGACCATCGGCAAGCTGGCCAGTCAGTTCAAGGCGGCAGGCAAGAATGTCATCATCGCGGCGGGCGATACCTTTCGCGCCGCCGCCGTCGAGCAGTTGCAGGTCTGGGGCGACCGTGCCGGGGTTCCGGTGATGACGGCGCCGGAAGGGTCCGACCCGGCCAGCCTGGCCTTTGACGCGATGACCCGCGCCGAGGCCGAAGGCGCCGATCTGCTGATGATCGACACCGCCGGGCGGTTGCAGAACCGTGCCGATCTGATGGAGGAACTGGCCAAGATCGTCCGCGTGATCCGCAAAAAGGACAGCACCGCGCCGCATAACACCCTGCTGGTTCTGGATGCGACCACGGGACAGAACGCCCTGAACCAGGTCGAGACCTTTCAAAAGCTGGCCGATGTGTCCGGGCTGGTGATGACCAAGCTGGACGGCACGGCGCGCGGCGGCGTGCTGGTGGCGCTGGCAGATCGGTTCGGGTTGCCGATCCATGCGATTGGCGTGGGCGAGCAAATCGACGATCTGGATGCCTTTGACCCCGAAGAATTCGCCCGCGCTCTGGTCGGTTTGTAGGCGTGGGCGCGCGTGCGCATCGTCATGCCGCGACCCATCGGTTGCCAATTGCCCCCTGATTGCTAAGGATGCCCGGATGAAAATAGCGACATTCAACATCAACGGTATCAAGGCTCGGATCGAAGCCCTCACCGCCTGGCTGGAAGGCGCGGGCGCGGATGTGGTGGTCCTGCAGGAAATCAAATCGGTCGACGAAGGTTTCCCGCGCGAGCATTTCGAAGACCTGGGTTGGACGGTCGAGACGCACGGCCAAAAGGGCTTTAACGGCGTGGCGATCCTGTCCAGGCTGCCGCTTGAGGACGTGATGCGCGGGCTGCCGGGCGATGAGGGTGACGAACAGGCGCGCTATATCGAGGCAACGGTGATCGGCGAACAGGCGGTGCGGATCGCGGGGCTTTATCTGCCAAATGGCAATCCCGCGCCGGGGCCGAAATACGATTACAAGCTGGCATGGATGGACCGGTTGCAGGCGCGGGCCGCACAATTGCTGACCGAGGAAATCCCGGTGGTGATGATGGGCGATTATAACGTCATCCCGCAGCCGCGCGATGCGGCCCGTCCCGAGGTCTGGGTGGATGATGCACTGTTTCGCCCCGAAAGCCGCGCGGCGTTTCGGCGGATCGAATTTCAGGGCTGGACCGAGGCGGTGCGCATGGCCGATCCCTACGCTACACGCGGGCCGTTTACCTTCTGGGATTATCAGGCCGGTGCCTGGCAAAAGGATAACGGCATCCGCATCGACCATCTGCTGCTGAGCCCGCAGGCCGCCGATCTGGTCGAGGAAACCGGCGTGGACCGCGAGGCGCGGGCCGCCGACAAGCCAAGTGATCACGTCCCGGTCTGGGTACGGCTGGCCGCCTGAGGGCCTGACGCGCCTGATGGGCTGACTCGAATGTGAAGCGACGTGTACCCTCCGGTGCTGGACCCGTCGCCGGCGATCGGCAACAAGGCTTTGGTGAGACCTGTCCGGCATATCCTCTTGTCGCTGCTGCTGATCGCGGCGGTACTGCCCTGGGGCGCCTATGCCGCAGTCTGGGCGAACCCCACGCCTGTCGCCGCCTCGGCCGAGGTTGGGCTGACAGCCCCCACTGATCCTGCCGCCGATTTTGTCATGTCGCCACGGCGGTGCCATGGGCCTGCGTTGCCGGGCGCGGTTTGCGTGGGCGATGGCCTGATGCTGCCGGGCGCGTCACTGCCCGTAAGCCGCGACACAAGTGGACGGTTGCGGCCCGGCGGCGACTGGCATTCGCAGGCCGTTTCGGGCTTTGGGCTGCTGGACCCGCCGCGGGCGGGCTGATTGCAACATCTGTTGCCGTGCCGGAATGATCCGGTGCGGCAGATAGCCATCAGCCCGAAAGGATATTCTCATGCTGAGCCGACGTCTGTTCGTCGCGGCCGCCCCGGTCGCAGCCCTTGCTGCCTGCGCGCGGCCATCATCCCGCAACCCTGCGCCGGTTGTCGCCCCTGCCACCGAGGCTGCGGCACCTGTCGCGCCGATACCGCCCCTGCCAGCGCGCTATGGTGCGATCAACGGCGAGCCGCATCCCGTGCCTGCCGTCCCCGAAGGCGTGGTGCCACCCGAACTGTGGCGCCAGCCCATCGCCAATCCCTATGCGCAGCGCAGCCCCGGCGATATCGTGGTCGATCCCGACAACGCGTTTCTTTATCTGATCGAGCCTGACGGTCAGGCCCTGCGCTATGGTGTCAGTGTCGGCCGCGCTGGCTTTGCCTGGGAAGGCGATGCGGTGGTGCAGTTCAGCCGCGATTGGCCGCGCTGGAAGGTGCCCGAAAGCATGATTGCCCGGCAGCCGGAACTGGCGCCCTATTCGGTCAATAACGGTGGCATGGCCGGTGGGCCGGGCAATCCGTTGGGGTCCCGCGCGCTGTATCTGTTCCAGAACGGTCAGGATACGCTCTACCGGATCCATGGCGGCTGCGAACCCCGGTATCTTGGCCAGGCGGTATCGTCTGGCTGTATCCGAATGCTGGATCAGGACGCGATCGACCTGGAAACCCGCGTGCGCCACCATGCCAAGGTGATGGTGCTGCCATCCTTCAACAACGGCAACCGGACGATCATGTACTGACCGGCCGAGGCGGGACTTAAGAAAACGGGCGGGCGCTGGCTGCACCCGCCCGTTGTAGCCCGGCGTTGCGACCTTGGGGGTCAGCCGGCCGTGTCATCCCCGAAACGCGCGTCGTCGTCATATTCGTCCTCGCCTTCCGGGACGAATTTGGACGACAGCGCAATCGAGTGATTGTCGTGGGTCGGGTCCATCACCACATCCGCCGGGATCTCGCCGATCAGCCACTCCCGGATCTCTTCGCGGGCTTCGCGAGGATCCTGATCGGTCAGCTCGGCGATATAGGCGACAAAGGCGCGCTGGTCGCCGTCGATCTCGTCAAGCTCGGCCTCGTCGGCGTCGTCCCATTTATCCAGAATTGCCTCGTAAAAGGCAGACCAGTTTTCCTGAACATGATGCCATTTCATTAGTACCCCCCCGGCATACCACCTTGGACAGAGCGGGCGGCGCCAGTGATATCCTCGCCTACGCCCACGATCGTGTTGCATCCGGCCAGAAGCGTGCCGACCAGAACCAATGAGCAAACCGTCCGTATCATTGGCTTGCCTCCCACCAGGTTTCGGGCATGAAGCCGGGCCAATCGCCATAGGCCGGTATCTGTTCAGGATAATGCAGGCTGACATCATGCGCCAGTCGTGAGACGGGCGAATAGCTGACCGGAATGACATAGCGCCCGGCGGTCAGGATGCGGTCCAGCGCGCGCACAGCGGCGGTGAAATTCTCGGGGCCGTCAGCGTTCAGCATTTCGGTCACCATCGCCTCGGCTGCCGGGCTGTTCATGCCCATCCAGTTGCGGCTGCCCGGCTCGGTCACGCCATTGCTGCCCCAATACAGCATCTGTTCATTGCCCGGCGACAGCGACAAGGCGCGTTCATACCAGGTCATGTCGAAATCATAAGCATTGGTGCGGGCAACATATTGCGCCGAATCCAGCAGGGTGATTTCAGGGGTGATGCCCAGATTGCGCAGGCTTTCGACATAGATATCCACCATCTGCTGCATTTCCGAGGAATTGCGCATGGCGCTGCCTGACTGATTCAGCAGGATCTCGAAATCAAAGGGCTGACCCTCGGCATTTTGCAGCACGCCGTCCTTAACGGTCCAACCGGCCTCTTCCAGAAGGGCCAAGGCGCTGCGCAGCGAACGGCGGTCCAGCGCCCGTTCCGAGCCCTCGGGCAGGGTATAGCCGTCAATCGTTCCGGGCAGCAGATCCGCCTCGAAAGGGGCCAGCAACTCGGCCACCCGTCCCTCGGCTGGGCCGGGGCGCATGGCCAGTTCCGAGTTCGAGAAATAGGACGTGATCCGGGGTTCCTTGCCGCCGTTCAGCGTGTTGTTGATGAACTGGAAGTTGAACGCCTCGGTCAGCGCCTGACGCACCCGCCAATCGGCAAAGATCGGATTGCGGGTGTTCATCACCAGACCCATGATCCCCGAGGGGCGATCGTTATCGATCTCGGATTTCACCACCTCGCCCGAGGTGACACGCGGAAAATCATATTCGCTGTCCCATTTGGCCGGCGACAATTCGCGCCAGGCATCGACCTCGCCGGCGCGAAAGGCCTCGAACATGGCATTGGCATCGCCGAAATAGTCGTAGCGGATCGTGTCGAAATTGTTGCGGCCCGCATTCACGGCCAGATCATTGCCCCAGTAATCGGGATTGCGCTTGAAGGTGATCGAGCGGCCGGGGTCGGCACGTTCGACCGTATAGGCGCCCGAGCCGATAGGAACCTCCAGCCCGGATTCACTGAAATCCTGTCCCTCCCACTGGGCCTTTTTGAGGACCGGGCGCATACCCATCAGCAAGGGCAATTCGCGATCTTCGACATTGAAGGTCAACCGCACGCTGCGCTCGCCCGTCTGTTCGATCTTTTCGACCTTGCTCCAGGCGCCCAGATAGCGCGGATGGCCCTGCGTGCCGAGTGTCTCATAGGACCAGATCACATCCTCGATAGTGACCGGGGTACCGTCCGAAAACGCCGCTTCGGGGCGCAGTGTAAACTCGATCCAGCTGCGGCTGTCATCGACCTCGACCGACTCAGCCAGCAGACCGTATAGGGTGAACGGCTCATCGATGCTGCGATACATCAGCGACTCGGTGACCATGCCCATGGTGCCGTAAAAGACCGGATTGCCCTTCAGCACCCAGGACTTCAGCGAATCGAACCCGCCGGGTTCCGCGAACCGAATCGTTCCGCCTTTCGGCGCGTCGGGGTTTGCATAGGGCAGCGATGTGAATCCGGCATCAAGCGCAGGTTCTCCATACATTGCAATGCCATGGCTGGGCTCTGCATGGGTTGCCAGCGGCATTGCTGCAACAGTTCCTGCGGTGGTCAAAGCCAGGCAGAACGCCGTTCTGATCGCGGAATCGTTAGGTTTTTTGAAGATTTGCATGGTTTGGTGTCTGCCTCTTGGTGGTTTTCCAGTGATTTCAATCGACAGTAGAGGGGCGCGTCAACCAAGCTGGCAACTTCTACCTTGGACTCCGGCGGTCTATCGCGTATAAATAACTCACTGCTCGATAGGTTTCTTGCCTGTATGAAACCTGCCTCATGACTTGCGCCCGCCTTGTGCGGGCGCTTTTTTTGTGGTGATCGCGGTCGATCCCTTCTCCGTGAACACGGCATGTCCGCCGCAAATTTCGTGCTGCGCCGGCCGGCCGGGTTCATTATGCTGCGCCTGCAAATACGGTGAATTGGAGATACCATGTTCGACACTTTCCTGACAGGCAAGACAGCGGTGATCACCGGATCGAATTCCGGCATCGGCCTTGGCGTGGCGACCGAACTGGCGCGTGCGGGCTGCGATGTTGTTCTGAACAGCTTTACCGACCGCGACGAGGATCACGCTCTGGCCGAAAAACTGGGCAAAGAGCATGGCGTGACGGCGCGCTACATCAAGGCGGACATGTCGAAAGCCGACGAATGCCGCGCGCTGATCGAACAGGCTGGTGCCTGCGACATTCTCGTCAACAATGCCGGTATCCAGCATGTCGCGCCGATCCAGGATTTTCCGACCGAGAAATGGGATGCGATCATCGCGATCAATCTCAGCTCGTCCTTTCACACCACCGCGGCGGCGCTGCCGCTGATGCGCAAAGCGGGCTGGGGGCGCGTGGTGAACGTCGCCTCGGCGCATGGTCTGACCGCCTCGCCCTTCAAATCGGCCTATGTCGCGGCCAAGCACGGCGTCGTCGGGCTGACCAAGGTGACGGCGCTGGAAACGGCGGAAGAGCCGATCACCTGCAACGCCATCTGCCCGGGCTATGTGCTGACCCCGCTGGTTGAGGCGCAGATCCCCGACACGATGAAGGAATACAAGATGAGCCGCGAGGACGTCGTTCGCAACGTGCTGCTGACGCGCCAGCCCTCAAAGCAATTCGCCACGGTCGAAGAGATCGGCGGCACCACCGTATTCCTGTGCAGCGATGCGGCGTCGCAGATCACCGGAACCACGATCTCTGTCGATGGCGGCTGGACGGCGCTTTAAGCGGGACATTGATGTGAAACAGTCTGGCGGCTTCGGCCGTGCGTGCTCACAGAATGAGCTTATTGCGCAGCAGAGCATGTAGGGCGGCGCTTCAGGGATTGGCAGCCAGCCCCAGGCGCCCGGATCGTGTTGCGGCAGAGATCAGTTCAAGATGGTCGGCAAACATTCCAGTGTGCGTCGCAGCACAAGGAACGATTCGCCTATATTTGCCTAGGCTCTACCGTAACCCTGCTAATAGCCCTGGATCACATAGCCGCCCGGTATCGCGTCCAGCGGGATATCGATGCTGCCCGAAGGATCGAACTGCACATAGCCGCCGGCATTGGCCAGGTAGAGCATGACCAGCAGCGCGATCGCAGCGGCGATCACGGCAAGGGCGATCTTCCAGGCGGAGTAGGGGCGTTCGCCCTGCACCCGCCCCGACTGGCCGTTGACGACAAAGCGAAAGCTCTTGCCGTTGTATTTATAGGCAGCCGTCCAGACCGGCAGCAGGACATGCTTGAAGGTCTCGCCCGAGAAATCCGTGCGGACCTGTTCAACGCGCTGCTCATCACCGCCGATATCGCGGCGCGCATCCATCATGATGACGCCGGCCATTTCCTGCCGGGCAATCCCGTGCCCGTCTGCCAGCGGGATGGTATAGCGCTCGGCCTCGAACCCGGCCAGATATTCGGGCCGGTAATCGGCCATATGAGACAGATCCCACGGGGTCAGCCCATCGGTAAAACGGCGCGGTAGTGACGATGAGGCCAGCACCAGCACGTCGTTGAAATCCCGCGCCACCTGACCGCTGCTGCGTCGCCAGCGGATGCGGCGCACCTGTGTTGGCACGCGTTCGCTCCGGCCGTTCACCTCGCGGGTGACATAGACCGTTTCGTAATAGTAATCGCCGCGCTGGCCGGAATAATCGGACCTCGTGCGCGAATCAAAGGTCCAGAATGGGGAATAGACCCCCGTCATCCGCCGCCCACGCCTTGCATAGGCCAACAGCCCGTTCGGCGCGAACCACAGCCGGCCCATCCAGTCTTCCATCGCTGCCCGTGCCTGTTCCTCGCCAAGCACAAAAGGCAGTACGCCCTGCGGTTTCAACTGCCGGGTGACGCCGGTATCGGTGACCACCGGGGTCGCGCAAAAGGGGCAGTCTGTGGCGTGGCTGTCGGCGTCCAGTTCGATCTTGGCGCCGCAATTTGGACAAGACAGCGTGCGCACTTCCTCGACGAAATCGCTGGACTGATCCAGTCGCAGCCCCTTGTCCAGGGGGATCTCGACCAGTTCGGGCGATTTGTGCTGGGCGTCCCATTGCAGCGCACGCCCGGTTGTCGGGTCCAGCAGGATCGCCGCCTCGCCATCCGCGCCGCCTTGTTTCTGCCGGGCAGGGGCGCGGGACTGGCCTTTGCCGATGCGCTGTTCATGCCCGCAATAATCGCAGACCAGCACCTCCTGGCCGGGCTGAAAGCGCAGGCTGGCCCCGCAATTCTCGCAGGGATAGCGATATTCGGATTGCGGCGTGGGCATCTTAGCCTTGGGTCGGGACCGGAGGCGGCATCATCGTAAACAGCTGCGCCAGTTCGGCCACATCATCGGCGGTTTTCCAGCCATCCTGGCCAGGCGTCCAGACCAGCGTCTCGCGGGTAAAGCTGCCATCGGCGGCCATCCGGCCCAGATGACCGCGCCCGTATGGGCCCTGCGACTGGCCATCTGCTGCGATATGCCACACGGTTTCCGCGGATTTCGGTGGCAGCGGTGGCGGTGTCGCGCCGGCTTGTGCGGCTGGCTGCGCGCCCCAGGGACCCATGCGCATGCCGCCCATCGCCATGCCCATGCCGGCACCCAGACCGGCACCCATGCCCGCACCTGCGCCGCCGGGGTTCTGGCTGGCATTCAGCATCGCCTCGCCGGCGGCATATTGGCTGAAGCGGTCCAGATCGCCGATGATGCCCATGCTGGTCCGCTTATCCAGCATTTTCTCAACTTCATCAGGCAAGCTGATGTTCTCGACATAAAATTCCGGAATCGTCAGGCCGTATTCTGCCACCGTGGGCGCAATGGCCTTGGCAACCATCTTGCCCAGTTGATCGGTATTGGCAGCCATATCCAGAACCGGAATGCCGCTGCCCGCGATCATCCGCGAGAATTCCTGCACGATGATGTTGCGCAGTTGAAAGCTGATCTCATCGCTGGTGAATTCGCCATCGGTGCCAACGATCTCTGCCATGAATTTCGCAGGATCGGTCACACGCATGGAATAGGTGCCATAGGCGCGCAGCCGGACGGGGCCGAATTCCGGATCGCGCGCGATGATCGGATTTTTGGTGCCCCATTTCTGGTTGTTGAAGCGCGTGGTGTTGACGAAATAAATCTCGGATTTGAACGGGCTCTTGAAGCCGTGATCCCAGTGTTGAAGGCTGGTCAGGATCGGCAGGTTGTTCGTTTCCAGCAGGTAAAGGCCGGGGCCGAACACATCGGCCAGCTGCCCCTCATGGACAAAGACAGCCGCCTGTCCTTCGCGCACGGTCAGCTTGGCGCCGTATTTGATTGCGTGGCCCTGACGTTCAAACCGCCACACCATCGTGTCGCGGGTATCATCGGTCCATTCGATAACGTCGATGAACTCACCGGAAAGAAAATCGAGAATGCCCATCCATGTCTCCTGTGTCGGCGTTGCCTTGACCGGGCAACAGTAAATCAATGTAGCGACCATTCGCGGCGCGGCCAGTCATTTCACTTCGCAGGCCGCTGCTGCCGCGATCTTGCGCGTCAGGCTGCGCATCAGATGCCCGTTCCGACCAGTTCGCGCGCAATTTGGCGGACGATGGGTGTGGCCTCGGCCTCGGACATGCCGGGGCGCAGCCGGCGGTCGTAAAGGATACGCAGCAGCAATTCGTCATGCTGGGTGAGCAGGGCGAACTCTTCGTCATCGTTGAAGATAGAGGGGCGCGCACCGGGGCTGTCATTGGCCAGACCCATGCCCTGCGCCAGTTCCTCATGGATACAGGACGACCGCAGGCGGGGCGGCAGCTCTGCCCGGATCAGCGCCACGGCGTTGACATAGACCGCACTGGGACCGCGTGAATAGGCAAAGACCGCGCAGAAATTGCCGGCATCCAGATCGCGCAGTGCGGCGATGTCAGAGCGGGGGATGCCGGGGACCAGTTGTTGCAGGCGCGGGCCAATCGCGCGCCGCTCTGCCTCGGTCAGGATCAGGACGGCAAAGTTGCCCTCTGCGCCCACCAGGCCAACCTCATGGCCGGACAGCCGGGCCAGACGCGCGGCAAAGGACGCGATCTCGGCCCGGTCGCGGCGCTGTGCGGCGATGTCGCTGGACGGCCCCCATTCGATCTGCATTCCGATCGGCCTTTGCCAACGGCGCAGCGGTGCCGCGTGGTGATCGGCAACCAGACGTTGGCCGTCGCGGCCATATTCGTCGCGCAGGGCAATCTGGATGAAATTGCGGGCCAGATCGTCGGCGGTAAAAGGCGCGTCACCCGGTACCCGGTCCGTCCGCAACTTGCCGCGCGCGATCAGATCGGCCTCTACGCCTTGCAGATAGCGGCCCATATTGCCGGCGCCGTCGCTATCGACCGCGTTTGCATTGGTCGCACGGGCACGGTCGGCGCGGGCCTGCCGGATCTCGGCCTGCCGTTGCGAGGCCAGCTCTGCCTCGGTCGGGCCCGAGGGTTCCGGCTGCACCTCTGGTGAGGGCTCGGTCCTGGGCGTATCCGGCTGAGTGTCGGTGCAGGCCGCCAGACAAAGGGTCAGCAGCAGCAGAGCAGCCGTGGCGCACGAAGCGAGGTGAGTGTGAGTATGCAGGCCGGGCAGGGTCATCGGCGGCTCAGGCGCCGGGTCGACCGATGGGGGTGTTGCTCTGCCGTGCGCTGGCCGAGGCCAGGGTATCGCGCAAATCGCCCTCCATCTGCTGCAACTCGTTTTCGGCGGCGGCACGGCGGGCCTTGCCCTCATCGGCGATGCGCAGGCTGTCCTCGATCGTGGCAATCAGTTCGGCATTGGCCGAGCGGACGGATTCGATGTCAAAGACGCCGCGCTCCATCTCGGTGCGGATCTGGGCATTGGCCTGACGCAGGTTTTCGGCGTTGCGGGTCAGCAATTCGTTGGTCAGATCGGTGGCCTCGCGCACGGCGCCGGCGGCTTCGGCGCTGCGCTGAATGGTCACTGCCTGCGCCAGTTGGGTTTCCCACAGCGGCACGGTGTTGACCAGCGTGCTGTTGATCTTGGTCACCAGCGACTTGTCGTTTTCCTGAACCAGCCGGATCGAAGGCAGGGATTGCATCGTCACCTGACGGGTCAGTTTCAGGTCATGCACCCGCCGTTCCAGATCGTCGCGCAGGCCGCGCAGATCACGCAGTTCCTGCGCCTGCATCACCTGCTGGCTTTCGCCCGCCGCATTCACCTCGGCCTCTTTCGCGGGGATGGTGGTGGTGTCCATCTCGCGCAGCTTTTCCTCGCCCGCGGCAATATACAGCGCCAGTTCGTCATAAAAGGTCAGGGTGCGCTCATACAGCACATCCAACGACTTGATATCGACCAGCAGGCGCTGTTCGTGACTTTCCAGATCCGACGTGATGTTGTCGATCTGGGTCTGCACCTCTTCGTAATTGGCGACAAAGCGGGCGAAGGGCGCGGTGCGGCCCAACAGCTTTTCCCACCAGCTCCGCTTGCGGCGCATGTCGAGTTCGCTGACGGAAAAGCCGCGAATGGTGGTGACGATATTGCGCAAGGATTCGCCCGCCGGCCCGACATCCTTGTTCTTGACGTCGGCCAGCATCTTTTGGCTGATTTCCTGCAATCCCGCCTGTGCGCGGCTGCCGAAATGCACCACCGAGCCGGTATCGCTGATATTGATTTCGTCCATCCGCTTGCGGATGCCTTCTGCCACCGGGGTTTCGGCCTGATCAAGCGGCACGATGTCCGGTGTCGGCTCTGGCAGCACGACGGCGGTCAGCTTTTCGATCTCTTTCAGATTGGCTTCCGCGCGCTTCTGGGTTTCGTCGGTCATCAACGGTTCCTTCGTGATGCAGGTGCATTCGGGCCGCAGCATACGGTCAAATGCCGTCGGTTCAACATGAAGCGCGGCGTAAAGTTCCTGCCGAGGCGATTGCGACCGCTTTGGCGCGCTATTCGGGCAGCCCCGCGTGATCCAGGCCTGCGCATAAAATAAGACCCGAGGCGGCTGCGCCCCGGGTCTCGCTTCTGGCATATCGCCGACAGTCTGCTCAGGCGGCCTGTTTCTTCTGACCAAAGCGGCCATAGAAGGTCTGATCCTTGCTGGCCATGTCGCGCAGCAGGTCAGGGGCCCTGAAGCGGTCGCCATGTTCCGCTGTCAGCTTGTCGCAGATCTCGACCGCACGGGCGGCGCCCAGCATATCCAGCCAGCCGAACGGACCACCCGACCACGGCGCAAAGCCCCAGCCAAGGATCGCGCCGACATCGCCTTCGCGGATGTCCTCCAGCACGCCTTCTTCGAGGGCGCGCACGGCCTCCAGCGACTGGGCGAACATCAGGCGGTGCTGCACTTCGGTCAGTTCCGGCTGATCGTCGCCTTCGGGCCAGTTCTGCTCGACGCCATCCCAGAAGCCCTGACGCTTGCCCTTGTCGTCATAGTCATAGAAGCCCGCGTTGGATTTGCGGCCAAGGCGGCCTTCATCGGCCATCCTGAACAGCACCTCATCGACCGCGCCATCGGGATAGGCATCGCCCATCGCAGCCTTGGTCGCCTTGGCGATCTTCACGCCCAGATCAATCGAGGTTTCGTCGACCAGTTGCAGCGGGCCAAGCGGCATCCCCATCATCTTGGCCGCATTTTCGACCAGCGTCGGGTTCACACCCTCGGCGACCATGCGGATGCCCTCGTTGATATAGGGGATGATGCAGCGGTTGGCGTAGAAGAAGCGCGCATCATTGACCACGATGGGCGTCTTGCGGATCTGGCGCACGAAATCCAGCGCCTTGGCAACGGCGCGCGGGCCGGTCTGCTTGCCCTTGATGATCTCGACCAGCAGCATCTTGTCCACCGGGGAAAAGAAGTGGATGCCGATGAATTGCTCGGGGCGCGACGACGCCTTGGCCAGCTCGCTGATCGGCAGGGTCGAGGTGTTGGTCGCAAAGATTGCATCCTCGGGGATAACGGCCTCTGCCTTGGCGGTGACATCTGCCTTGACGCCGGGGTCTTCGAACACGGCCTCGACGATCAGGTCGCAGCCTTCCAGCGCGGCATAATCAGTGGTGGCGGTGATGCGGTCCAGCACCTCGGCCTTCTTGTCTTCGGTCGATTTCTTGCGGCTGATCGCCTTGTCCAGCAGACCGGTGGAATAGGATTTGCCCTTATCCGCCGATTCCTGCTTGGCGTCGATCAGCACCACCTGAATGCCGGCCATGGCCGACACATAGGCAATGCCCGCGCCCATCATGCCCGCGCCCAGAATGCCGACCTTGCTGACTTTCTGATCGGGTGCGTCGGGACGGTTCGCGCCTTTTTCCAGCGCCTCTTTATTGATGAAGAGGCTGCGGATCATCGCGGTGGAGGACGGGTTCATCAGCACATTGGTGAACCATCGCGCCTCGATCTTCAGCGCCTGATCAAAGGGCACCATCGCGCCTTCGTAGACGGCAGACAGCAGCGCCTTGGCGGCGGGATAGACGCCCATGGTCTTGCCATGGACCATCGCCGATGCGCCAACAAAGGTCATGAAGCCGGCGGGATGGTAAGGCTCGCCGCCGGGCATCTTGTAGCCCTTGGCATCCCACGGCTTGACGATATCGGCGTCGGTTGCGTTCAGCACCCATTCGCGCGCGGCGGCGACCGGGTCTGCCACGACCTCGTCGATCAGGCCGGCGGATTTGGCCTTGGCCGGGTCCGACAGCTTGCCCTCCAGCAGGAAAGGCGCAGCCGCCATGGCGCCCATCTTGCGCGCCAGACGCGTGGTGCCGCCGCTGCCGGGGAAGATGCCGACCATGATTTCCGGCAGGCCGATCTTGGCCTTGGGGTTTTCGGCAGCAAAGATGCGATGCGTCGCCAGCGGCAGTTCCAGCCCGATGCCAAGCGCGGTGCCGGGCAGGGCGCTGGCAATCGGCTTGCCGCCCTTGTTGGTCTTGGGGTCCATGCCTGCGCGCTCGATCTTGCGCAGCATGTGGTGCAGCGACATGACGCCGTCAAAGACGCCCTGCGCGCCGCCCTGTTCCTTCATGCCAGCGATGACATTCAGGTCCATGCCGCCGGCAAAGTCCTTCTTGCCGCTGGTGATGACGATGCCCTTGACGGCCTCATCGGCCAGCGCGTCGTCGATCAGGCCGTCCAGCGCAGTTGCGCCGTCCATCGACAGCACGTTCATCGATTTGTTCGGGACGTCCCAGGTGATGATGGCGACGCCGTCGGCGTCTTTCTTCATGGTGAAATCGGTCATTGGATCGGCCCTCCCTTACACGCGTTCGATGATCGTGGCCGCGCCCATGCCGGACGCGATGCACAGGGTCGCCAGACCCACATTCTTGTCCTGACGCTCCAACTCATCCAGCAGGGTGCCGATGATGATCGCGCCGGTCGCGCCCAGAGGGTGACCCATCGCGATGGAGCCGCCATTGACGTTGACCACTGCCGGGTCGACCTGAAACGCCTGCATGAAGCGCAGCACGACGCTGGCGAAGGCCTCGTTCACCTCAAACAGGTCGATATCGCTGATCGACATGCCGCTGTCGGCCAGGATCTTTTCGGTCACCGGCACCGGGCCGGTCAGCATGATCGTCGGATCGGTGCCGATCTTGGCGGTGGCGCGGATGCGGGCGCGGGGCTTGAGCCCGAACCGTTCGCCGAATTCCTTGTTGCCGATCAGCACGGCCGCCGCGCCATCGACGATGCCCGAGCTGTTGCCCGCATGGTGGATGTGATTGATGTGATCCAGATGCGGGTATTTCAGCATCGCGACCTTGTCAAAGCCGGGCATGACCTCGCCCATATCCTTGAAGCTGGCATTCAGCTTCGCCAGATCCTCGACGCCGGTGCCGGGGCGCATATATTCGTCGCGGTCCAGAATGGTCAGGCCGTTCTGGTCAAGCACCGGCACGATGGATTTGGCAAAACGATTATCGGCCCAGGCCTCGGCGGCGCGGCGCTGCGATTCAACGGCCAAAGCGTCGGCCTCTTCGCGGGTAAAGCCGTATTCGGTGGCGATAATATCGGCCGAAATGCCCTGCGGCACGAAATAGGTCTTCATGGCGATGCCGGGATCGACGGCAATGGCGGCGCCATCGCTGCCCATGGCCACACGGCCCATCATTTCGACGCCACCGGCGATATAGCCGTTGCCAGCCCCGCCCTTGATCTGGTTGGCGGCCAGGTTAACGGCCTCCATGCCCGAGGCACAAAAGCGGTTGATCGCCAGACCGGGGATGGATTCGTCCAGATCAGAGGCCAGCACGGCGCTGCGCGCAAGGCAGCCGCCCTGTTCCTTGACCTGCGTGACGTTGCCCCAGATCACGTCCTCGACGGCGTGACCTTCCAGATTGTTGCGTTCCTTGACGGCATTCAGCAACCGCGCCGACAGCGCCAGCGAGGTGACTTCGTGCAGGCTGCCATCCGGGCGGCCCTTGCCGCGCGGGGTGCGGGCGGCGTCATAGATATAAGCTTCGGTCATGTGTCCTCCTTGGGCGCCCGGTCCGACGGATTGCCGGGCATCAGATCATAGGGTTTCTTCCAACCGGGCAGGGCGGCGATTGCGTCCAGCCAGCGGTCAATATGCGGCCATTCGGCACGATCAAAGCCGAACGGCTCTGGGTAATACAGGTAGCCGCAGCAGGCGAAATCGGCGACGGTCGGCGCGCTGTCGGCGACCCATTCGCGGCTTGCCAGATGGCTGTTCAGCACCTTGTAGGCGGCGCTGGCCCGACCTTGCAGCCAATCGATGGCGGCCTGCGGGCGTTTCTCGGCAGGCAGAAAGTTCATAAGGAACCGCAAGGGGCCAGCCTGCGCCGACAGTTTGTGATTGTCGAACATGATCCAGCGCAGGGTCTCATTGCGGTCGCTGCCCAGGAACTTGCCCGTCTTTTCGGCGATATGCAGCTGGATCACGGCGGATTGCGTCAGCGTCAGATCACCCTCGCGGAAGACCGGCACCTCGCCCATTTCGTTCAGCGCCTGAAATTCAGGGCTGCGCGCCTCGCCATTGAAGAAATCGACATAGACGGGCTGCCAGTCATAGCCGGCCAGTTCCATCGTCAGCGCCGCCTTATAGGCATTGCCGCTTTCGCCAAAGCACCAGAGTTGTGCGGTCATGTCACGGTCCTTTCCGACGCCGGGGGCTTCGCGCCCCCGGACCCCCGCGGGATATTTCTATGAAGAAGAAAACGCGCGTTAACCTAAATGCAAGGTTTCCTCTTCAGGTTGTGTCTTGCGGTACAGGCTGGGAAGCCGATGACCGCTGAAGGAGAAAGCCCCGGTTCGCGCCATTGATGCCCATGGCCGCGCGTGGGTCGGGGCCGCCCCTTTCTTCTTCAGTAAAATATCCCCGCCGGAGGCATCCACGTTTCGGCAGAGACTGGTTTTCAGAACTGCTCGGCGCTCAGCGCCATGACCGGATGGGCGCCGCTTTCGATGCGTGCCAGATGGGTCGCCGTCATCGGCAATTGCCGTTTCATGTAATAGCGCCCGGTGGCCAGCTTGGTGTTGAGGAAACCGGCATCGCCTTGTCCTGCATCCAGTGCCGCCTGTGCCGCGACCGCCATTTGTGCCCACATCAGGCCAAGCGCGGTATGACCGAACAGGTGCATGAAGTCATAGCTGCCCGCCAGCGCCGCATTGGGGTTCTTCATCCCGTTCTGCATGAAGAACATCGCCGCTGCCTGCAGATCCTTTGAGGCGGCCTTGAGCGGTTCTATGAAATCGGCAGAAAGGGCTTCGTTGCTGCTGTTTTCCTTGCAGAAGGATTTTATCATCTCGAAGAAGGCCATGACATGCTTGCCGCCGTCTGCGGCCAGTTTGCGGCCGACCAGGTCCAGTGCCTGTACGCCGTTCGCGCCCTCATAGATCATCGTAATGCGGGCGTCGCGAACGAACTGGCTCATGCCATGTTCCTCGATATAGCCGTGGCCGCCATAAACCTGCTGGGCGAGAACCGCCATGTCAAAGCCCTTATCGGTCAGAAAGCCCTTGATGACAGGCGTCAGCAGTGAGATCCGGCCTTCGGCTTCTTCGTCGCCAGCGTTGGCCTTGTCGATCTCATGGGCGCCCCAGAAGGTCAGCATCCGTGCGCCTTCGAGAAAGCTTTTCTGATCCATCAGCGAGCGGCGGATATCGGGATGGACGATCAGCGGATCGGCGGGTCCGGAGGGGTTTTCGGTGCCTGTCACAGCCCGTCCCTGCAGACGGTCAACGGCATAGGCCGCCGCGTTCTGGTAGGCCGGCACGGCTACGGCATAGCCTTGCAGGCCAACGCCCAGACGTGCCTCGTTCATCATGGTGAACATTGCCCGCATGCCCTTGTGCAGGTCGCCCAGCAGCCAGCCTTGTGCGCTGTCATAGTTCATCACGCAGGTGGAATTGCCGTGGATGCCCATCTTTTCTTCGATGCTGCCGACGCTGACCGCATTGCGATCACCAAGCGATCCGTCCTCTTTCACCAGAAACTTCGGCACGATGAACAGCGAGATACCCTTGGTGCCTTCGCCGCCGCCGGGGGCTTTGGCCAGGACCAGATGGATCACGTTCTCGGACATGTCGTGATCGCCGGCAGAGATGAAGATCTTTTGTCCGGTGATCAGATAGCTGCCGTCATCCTGCGGTTCTGCCTTGGTGCGCAGCATGCCCAGATCGGTGCCGGCATGCGGCTCGGTCAGGTTCATGGTGCCGGTCCATTCGCAGCTGACCATCTTGGGCAGATAGGTGGTCTTTTGGTCGTCGGTGCCATGCGCGTGGATCGCCGAATAGGCGCCATGGGTCAGGCCCTGATACATGTTGAAGGCCATATTGGCGGAAACGAACATCTCGCCCGTTGCCACGCCCATCAGATAGGGCATCCCCTGACCGCCATATTCGGGGTCACAGTCCAGCGCGGTCCAACCGCCCTCTTTCATCTGATCAAAGGCTGCGTGGAAGCCATCGGGCGTGCGCACGACGCCGTTCTCCAGCGTGCAGCCCTGCTGGTCGCCCACCGTATTCAGCGGTGCCAGCACCTCTTCGGCCAGCTTGCCGGCGGCGTCCAGCACGGCCTCGGTGAATTCGCGGTCCAGTTCATCATGGCCGGCCAGCCCGGATTCGGACAGTTTCAGCACGTCATGAAGGATGAATTGCATGTCGCGGGTCGGGGCGTTGTAAATGGGCATGTGTCTGTCCTTTAATCCTTGGCATGCATGGCCGACTGCCGGGCTTCGGCGTCGACCAGCTGGCCTTTGAGTTCGAGAATGGCGTCCTGCAGTTCCGCATGCTGCCGCTCCATGTCACCAAGACGCTCGCGCGCGGCGCTGATGGTGGCGGCGATCTGGGCGCTGTTGCTGCCTGATGCCTCGTAAAGTTCCAGCAACTGCCGGATCTGTTCCAGGCTAAAGCCGAAGCGCTTGCCTCGCAGGATCAGCGTCAGCCGGCCCCGGTCGCGCCGGTCATATAGCCGGTGCTGGCCACGGCGCTCGGGGAAGATAAGCTCTCGTGCCTCGTAAAAACGCAGGGTGCGCGGCGTAACATCATACGCGTCGCACATCTGGCGGATGGTCATTAACTGGTCTGACATGTTTTGCGGCCTTTCGCGGGCTGCGGCTCCTCAACGCCTCTATAGCTGCAAGTTTACGTTCGCGTAAGCATAACGCCACGTCACAGGGAGGCGTGTTCCCCGGCGTGTCTCGAATGCCTGGGCGGTCAGTCCTGATTTTTCAGCGTTTCTGCGCTTTCGTCGCGCAGGGTTTTCAGTTCGGACCTTGCTGTCTGCAAATCGGCGATCTGCTGATCCAGTCCGGCCAATTGCTCATCCGCCCTGCCGATCCAGACCTGCAACTGTTCGCGCGTGCCCTGCTGCTCATAAAGCTGCAACCACTGGCGGATGTCTTCGAGGCTGAAACCAAAGCGGCGACCGCGCAGGATCAAGGTCATCCGCGCGATCTCGCGCGGGCCGTAATGCCGCGCGCGCCCTATTTTCTTGGGGCTGAGCAATTCGATATATTCGTAATATCGCAGCGTCCGAGGCGTCACGTCGAAACGCGCGCACATCTCCTTGAAACTCAGTAATGTTTCATCAGACATTCGCGTCCTCCGAACACCATGCAGGTAAAGACTAGGTAACTTCTTCCAATATCACAATAGTTCCGTGCAGCACGAGTTCCTTGCGACTGGGCTTGTCGTGCGCCGGCCTGTCCGGTTAAGCCGGTGCAACAGCAAGGAAAGCGCAAGCATGACGGAACTGGAAAACAAACCCGAATTCGCGCAGCAGGCGCAGAAGTTCATGCAGGCGCTGCCTTATGCGATGGCATTGGGGATGGAAATCGAGGAACTGGCGGGCGGGGTTGCGGTGGTCACCATGCCCTGGGCCGAGCATCTGGTGGGCGATCCGCGCACGGGCGTGATCCATGGTGGCGTCGTCTCGGCGCTGATGGATACCTGCTGCGGGGCGGCGGTCCTGTCTCATCCGCTGGTGCAGTCGGGCACCGCGACGCTGGATCTGCGAATCGACTATATGCGCGCGGCCAAACCGGGTCAGCGATTGCGGGCGCGTGCGGAATGTTATCATCTGACACGCTCGGTCGCCTTTGTGCGCGCGGTGACGACCGACGAAGATGCAGACAATCCCGTGGCCAGCGCAACCGGCGCTTTTACAATCGAGAAACCCGCCAATGGCTGATCGCAATGAACCGCTAGAGCAGATCAAGGCACGCCGCGATGCCGCGTTGCAGGCCCTGGTCGTGGGCGTGCCGTTCATCCGCTGGCTTGGCATCTCGTTTGACCGGCGCGGCAATGAACTGACGGCTGTGCTGCCGTTTTCGCCCAAGCTGATCGGCAACCCGATTCTGCCGGCGCTGCACGGCGGCGCCACGGCGGCCTTTCTGGAAATCACCGCAATCATCGAACTTTCATGGACCGCCTCATGGGCGGATTTCGAGGCGGGCCGGATCGTGCCCGACCCCGAAGACCCCACCAGCATGCCACGGCTGCCCAAGACGGTGGATTTCACCGTCGACTATCTGCGTTCCGGCCTGCCGCGCGATGCCTATGCGCGGGCACGCGTCGTGCGGTCGGGGCGGCGCTATTCCAGCGTGCAGGTCGAGGCGTGGCAGGATGACCGCATGCGTCCCTTTGCGCAGGCGACCGGGCATTTCGTGATGCCGCAAGATGGCTGAAACCGGTCCGGCGTCGTCGGCGGAGATCGCACCGCTGACCCATCGCCGGGTGCTGGCCATCGCGCTGCCCATCGTTCTGGCCAATGCAACGATCCCATTGCTGGGGCTGGTCGATACCGGCGTTGTCGGACAAATGGGCGAGGCTGCACCCATCGGTGCGGTTGGTATCGGCGCTGTGATCCTGACCTCGATCTATTGGGTTTTCGGCTTTTTGCGCATGGGAACGTCGGGGCTGGTGGCGCAAAGCCATGGCGCCGGCGACACGCCCGAGGTCGGCGCGCATCTGTTGCGGGCGCTGGCCATCGCGGCGGCTGCGGGGCTGTTCTTTATCCTCTTTCAACTGCCGCTGTTCTGGGCGGCGTTCAAGCTGGCCCCGACCACGCCCGAGGTCGAGGGGCTCGCCCGCGACTATCTGGCGATCCGCATCTGGGGGGCGCCGGCGACCATTGCCCTTTATGCGATCACAGGCTGGCTGATCGCCGTTGAAAGGACACGCGCGGTTCTGGTGCTGCAACTGCTGCAGAACGGGCTGAATGTGGGTCTGGATGTCTGGTTCGTGCTGGGATTGGGGCTGGGCGTGCCGGGCGTGGCCTGGGCCACGCTGATCGCGGAATGGGCCGGGGTCGCCTTTGGCCTGTGGCTGGCGCGTGATGTGCTGCGGGCAGCCATCGTGGCGGCAGGCAGCGCCGCCACGCTGTTTGCGCGCGACAAGGTGAACCGGCTGGCGCGGGTGAACGGCGATATCATGATCCGCTCGGTCGTGCTGCAGGCCAGTTTCACCAGTTTCATGTTCCTGGCGGCGGGATACGGCGATGTGACGCTGGCCGCCAACCAGGTCCTGATCCAGTTTCTCAGCATCACCGCCTTTGCGCTGGATGGCTTTGCCTTTGCCGCTGAAAGCCTGGTCGGTCAGGCCGTAGGTGCGCATCGGCCCGGAAGGGTGCGCAGGGCCTCTGTCCTGACCTCGCAATGGGGTGTTGCCGGCGCGGCGGTTCTGGGGCTGGTTTTTCTGCTGGCCGGACCCTCGATCATCGACCTGCTGACCACCTCGCCCGAGGTGCGCGCCGAGGCACGGATCTATCTGCCGTGGCTGGTGATCGCGCCGCTGATCGGGATCGCCAGCTGGATGCTGGACGGGATCTTCATCGGCGCCACGCTGACCCGCGAGATGCGCATCGCCATGCTGCAATCGGTCGCCGTCTATCTGGTGGCGCTGCTGATCCTGCCGCCTGCTTTCGGCAATCACGGTCTCTGGGCGGCGCTGATGGTGCTGAACCTGACCCGCGGCCTGACCATGGCGCGGCGTTATCCAAGGGCCGAGGCTGTGGCGGCCTGATCTTATCGCAGCCCTCAAATGATCGCCGCAATGCCTGCGATGCCGGCCCGGTGATCCTCTGCCTCACCTGAACAGCAACAGGGGACCCAGAGGCCCCCTGCAGTATCTTCGGAAGGGAAAAAGGCGGCTTAGCGCGCTTCGTCGATGATCTGGCGTTTCGCCTCGATCATCATTTCTTCCATCTTGGCGCGGATCGTTGCCTCGGCAGCCTTGCCTTCGAGGTCGCCGGCCAGCTTGCGATAGACATCCTCGTCGCCCGGCTCTTCGAAATCCGAGGTGACAACGGTCATCGCATAGGTCCGGGCTTCTTCGCCGGATTTGCCCAGCAATTCCGCCGCCCATTCGCCCAGCAGGCGGTTGCGGCGCGCCTCGGCCTTGAAGCGCAGCTCGGCATCGAGTGCGAACTTGGTCTCATAGGAACGTTCGCGGTCGTCAAAGGTGGTCATCGTGGCCTCCTGTGGAAAGTTGGCATTGATATGCCCATTGCTGCGCCCTGCCGCAACCCTTATTGCCCCGGACCCCGGCAATGCCCTATAGCGCATGGCAGGGGCGATACGCGAAAGGACAGGTGACGCATGGCACCGCGGCGCAAGAAGATCTATGAGGGCAAAGCCAAGATCCTTTACGAAGGCACCGAGCCCGGCACCCTTATCCAGTATTTCAAGGATGACGCCACCGCCTTCAACGCGCAGAAGAAAGCCGTGATCGAAGGCAAGGGAGTGCTGAACAACCGGCTGTCCGAATTCTTCATGAACGGGCTGACCAATATCGGCGTGCCCAATCATTTTATTCGCCGCATCAATATGCGCGAACAATTGATCCGCCAGGTCGAGATCATTCCGCTGGAAGTGATCGTCCGAAACTTCGCCGCCGGTTCGCTGTCCAAGCGTCTGGGACTGGAAGAGGGCACCGCCCTGCCGCGCCCGATCGTCGAATACAGTTTCAAGAATGACGAACTGGGCGATCCGATGGTCAGCGAGGAATATATCGTGGCCTTCGGTTGGGCCACGCAGCAGGATCTGGACGATATCGTGTCGCTTGCGCTGCGGGTGAACGATTTCCTGTCGGGCGTATTCTTCGGCGCCGGGATCAAGCTGGTCGATTTCAAGATCGAGATCGGCCGCGTCTGGGATGGCGATTTCATGCGCCTGATCGTGGCCGACGAAATCAGCCCCGACAGTTGCAGGCTGTGGGATGTGAAAACCGGCCAAAAGCTGGACAAGGACGTGTTCCGCCGCGATCTGGGCGATCTGACCGATGCCTATACCGAGGTCGCCCGCCGTCTGGGCCTGATGCCGACCAATACCGCCAATCTGACCAAGCCGACGCTGATCAACTAAAAGGACTGCCGCCGATGAAAGCCCGTGTCACCATCATGTTGAAAGACGGCGTTCTTGATCCCCAGGGCGAGGCGATCCGCCACGCTTTGGCGGGTCTTGGCCACAAGGGCGTCGGCGGCGTCCGCCAGGGCAAGGTGATCGAACTGGACCTGGGCGAGGGCGACAAGGCCGCCGCCGAGGCCGAAGTCACCCGCATGTGCGAAGGGCTTTTGGCCAATACGGTGATCGAAAAATACAGCATCGAGATTATTTGACGGGCAGAAAGGGCGAATTGTCTCTACACGATGACGCCGCGTCGGCATTGTGACCGTTGCAATTGGCAAAATAATGCCGCCCTATGCCCGGACGATGCAGACGAACGAAGCGACAGATTCCGCGCCGGTTATTCAGATCCGGGACCTTCACAAGGCCTATGGCACGTTGGAGGTGCTGAAGGGTATTTCCCTTGAGGCGCCACGTGGGCATGTGCTCAGCCTGATCGGCAGTTCGGGGTCGGGTAAATCCACCCTGCTGCGATGCTGTAATCTTTTGGAAAACAGCCAGCAGGGCGAAATCCTGTTCAATGGCGAGGCCGTGCGCTGGAAGGGTCAGGGCCTGTCCCGCCATCCCGCCGACCGCGCCCAGGTGACGCGGTTTCGCACCAACCTGTCAATGGTGTTCCAGCAGTTCAACCTCTGGGCCCATATGACCATCCTGCAAAACGTGATGGAGGCGCCGCTGACCGTGCTGGGCGAAAGCCCGGCCGAGGTCGAACCACGCGCGCGCGCCTTGCTGGAAAAGGTCGGTATTGGCGACAAGGCTGATAACTGGCCCGCCCAGCTATCTGGTGGCCAGCAGCAGCGGGCCGCCATTGCGCGGGCCCTGTGCATGCAGCCCACCGCGCTGCTGTTTGACGAACCGACCAGCGCGCTGGACCCGGAATTGCAGCAGGAGGTGGTCAAGGTGATCAAGGATCTGGCGGGTGAACACCGCACCATGATCATCGTGACCCATGACATGCGCCTTGCCGCGGATGTCAGCGACCACGTCGTGTTCCTGCATCAGGGCCTGATCTGTGAAGAAGGCCCGCCAGACCAACTGTTTGGCGCACCAAAGACGGAACGTCTGCGCCAGTTCCTCAGCGCCACCATGGCGACCTGAGATTTTACCAACAGGAGAAAGAAAAAATGAAAAAACTTATGCTTGCAGTCGCCACACTGACCCTGGCCACAACTGGGGCAATGGCGCAAGACACGGTTCGCATGGGCACCGAGGGCGCCTATCCTCCGTATAACTTCGTCAATGACAGCACCGGTGAGGTTGACGGCTTTGAGCGCGATCTGGGCGACGAGTTGTGTGCCCGCGCCGAACTGTCCTGCACCTGGGTCAAGAATGACTGGGATTCGATCATTCCGAACCTGGTGTCGTCGAACTATGACACGATCATGGCCGGCATGAACATCAACGAGGAACGCAAAGAAGTCATCGATTTCACCCAGCCCTACACGCCGGCCATGCCGTCGGCATATGTCGCGCTGGCCGCGGATGCCGATATCGAAGGCGGTGTCGTGGCCGCCCAGACCAGCACCATTCAGGCGGGCCATGTCGCTGAATCCGGTGCCACGCTGCTGGAATACGCGACCCCCGACGAAACCGTCGCCGCCGTCCGTAACGGCGAGGCCGATGCCGTCTTCGCCGACAAGGACTATCTCGTGCCGCTGGTCGAACAGTCGGGCGGAGAACTGGTCTGGGTCGATGGCTTTGACACAGTGCCTTTGGGCGAAGGGATCGGCATGGGCCTGCGCCAGTCGGATGCCGAGCTGAAGGAAAAGTTCGACACAGCGATCACCTCGATGAAGGAAGATGGCAGCCTGAACGAGCTGATCAAGAAATGGTTCGGCGAAGAGGCCATGCTTTTCGAATGATCTGAAACTGCCGCCGCTGCCCTCTGGGTGGCGGCGGCCAGCAGGTTTGCAGCATGTTTGCCTATTGCGCCGATCCATCCACGCTTGAGGGCTTGCCCTGGCTGATGTGCTATCTCACATCGGGCACCCATCTGCTGTTTTACAGCAGTTTCGGGACGGTGCTGCTGTTGCTGGCGATCACGGCGCCGATTGCGCTGTTGTTCGGATTTGCGGGGGCGATTGCCTCGCGCTCGGGCTTTGCGCCGCTGCGTTGGCTTGGCAAGCTTTACACCTCGATGGTGCGCGGCGTGCCCGATATCATCTTTTTCCTCTTTGTGCCCATCGCGCTGGATCAGGGTCTGGAATGGCTGCGCCACCAGATCAAATGCGACAGTGGCCAGCCGGTTTGGCAGGGCAACGATTTCGTCGTCTGCGCGGCAGCCAAGCTGCCGCTGTCGACCAGCCCGCAATGGGTGCATCAAAGCTATGGCTTTGCCACGGCGGTCGTGGCCTTTGCCGTCGTGTTTGGCGCCTTTGCGGCCAATGTCCTGTATGGCGCGATGCAGGCGGTGCCGCGCGCGCAACTGGAAACGGCCGAAGCCTACGGCATGTCGCAGCGTCAGGTGACGCGCCGGGTGCTGATCCCGCAGATGTGGGCCTATGCGATCCCGGGCCTGTCGAACCTCTGGATGATCCTGATCAAGGCGACGCCGCTGCTGTTTTTGCTGGGGGTCGAGGATATCGTCTATTGGGCGCGCGAATTGGGCGGCACCAAGACAAACGCCTTCACATATCCGCATCCTGACTGGCGGCTTTATTATTTCCTGGCGATCCTGGTCTTTTATCTGCTGATGACCTGGGGCTCGGAACGGATCATCGGGCGTTTGACGCGCCGGCTGTCACAGGGTCAGGCCACACTGGCCGGTGAGACGATGCGAAAGGCCAATGGGTGAGCTGTTCTCAGACCTTTTCGGATTACGCCCTGCGCGCCATCGGTATCGGCGAACGCCTGCTGCCGCGCAGCGATTTTGATCTGTGCCAGCAATTCGTCCTGATCGGCTCGGGTCTGATCTGGAACCTGTATTTCGGCATCTTCGCGCTGCTGATCGGCTTTTTTCTGGCAAATGCAGTGGCACTGGCCAAGGCCAGCGCGAATCCGTGGCTGCGTAAACCGGCGAATGGCTTCATCTTCCTGTTCCGCGGCAGCCCGCTGTTCATCCAGTTCTTTCTGGCCTACGAGACGCTGGTTCTGCTGCCCCGTGCGGGGATCGAGATCTTTGGCTTTACCGTTGCGACCAGTTGGCTGACCAAGGCCTGGGCAGGTGCGCTGATCGTGCTGGTCCTGAATACGACGGCTTATTCCGCGCAGATCTTTTACGGCGCGCTGCAATCCGTGCCCAAGGGCGACCTCGAGGCTGCGGATGCCTACGGCATGACCGGGTGGAAGCGGTTTCGCCATATCGTCTGGCCCACGATGATGCGGCTTGCCTGGCCGTCCTATACCAACGAGGCGATCTTTCTGTTCCACGCCACGACGCTGGTGTTCTTTTCCAGCTTTCCCGCGTTCCAGCAGCAGGGCGACAGCCTTTATTATGCCAGCTATTTCGCCGACAAGACCTTTAACCCCTTTGTGGCCTATCCGATCGCGGCGGCCTACTTCATCCTGCTGACGCTGCTGCTGATCACCCTGTTCGGACTGGCCAACCGGCGCCTGAACCGGCATCTTCCCGGCGCGACCAAGCGGACGAAATACCGCCCGCAAGTGATGCGCTAGATCCGACGAAACAAGCAAACACGGTCCCGCAGGGAGAAGGCGAATGCGAATGCAAAAGCGATGGATCGTGGCGGCGGCATGGCTCTGTGCCAACGCCTCGGGACCCGGGGCAGGGGCGGCGATGGCCGAGGATGTGACACTGTTGGCGGCCGGTAGCCTCAAATCCGCCCTGTCGCAGATCGCCACCGAATTTCATGACGCCACCGGGATCACCGTGGCGACCGATTTCGGGCCATCCGGGTTGATGCGCGAACGCATCGAGGCAGGCGGGACTGCCCACGTTTTCGCGTCGGCCAACATGACCCATCCGCAGCGTCTGGAACAGGACGGGCGCGGCGGTCCGGTTGTCATGTTCGCCCGCAACCGGCTGTGCGCGCTGGCCCGGCCCGGCCTGCAGGTGACGCCCGAGACGCTGCAGGATGTGATGATGGATGACGCGGTAAGGCTGGGGACATCGACACCGCAGGCCGATCCGTCCGGTGACTATGCATTCGCGTTGTTCGACAAGACCGCCCATGCCGATGCGTTGAAGGCCAAGGCGTTGCAACTGACCGGCGGGCCCGACAGCCCCGCACCGCCCGAGGGGCGCAATGCCTATGCCTGGGTGCTGGACAGCGATCAGGCCGACCTTTTTCTGACCTATTGCACCAATGCCGTCCTGGCCAAGGCCGAGCTTGCCGACCTGCAAATCATCCAGATCCCGCCTGACCTGTCCGTCGGGGCCGATTACGGTCTGATCGTCATGCAGGATGCGCCGGTCGCGGCATGGCAATTGGCCATGTATGCCCTTTCGCCCGCCGGTCAGAACGTGTTCAAGGAACACGGCTTTGACACTGTGGCGCTGCCGCAGGAATAGGATCGAAAGATGGAATGGCTGAGAGAACACCCCGAGGTTAAGACGATCCGCATCGCGGCCGCCGATCTGAACGGCGTGGCACGCGGCAAACGTCTGCCGGCGCGGTTTGCCGACAAGGTGATGACCGAGGGAACCAAGTTTCCCTATTCGGTGCTCAATCTGGATATCTGGGGCGAGGATATCGAGGACAGCCCGCTGGTCTTCGAAAGCGGTGATCCCGATGGCATGCTGATGCCGACCGAGCGTGGCTTTCTGCCGATGCCATGGCTGGATGCGCCGACCGCGCTGCTGCCCCTGTGGATGTTCCACCCCGATGGCCGCCCCTATGAAGGCGATCCGCGTCAGGCGCTGGCCCGCGTGGTCGAACGCTATGACGCCGCCGGTCTGGTGCCCGTTGTCGCGACCGAGCTGGAGTTCTTTCTGATCGACGATTCGGGTCGCACCCTGCGCGTGCCGCCCAGCCCGCGTTCCGGCAAGCGCCGCACGGGGGGCGAGGTGCTCAGCTTGCGCGCGCTGGATGCGTTCGACCAGTTCTTCACCTCGCTTTATGACGCCTGCGAGTCGATGGATATCCCTGCCGACACTGCCATTTCCGAGGCGGGGCCGGGCCAGTTCGAGATCAACCTGATGCATCAGGCTGATCCGCTGAAGGCCGCCGATGACACCTGGATGTTCAAGAATATGGTCAAGGGCGTGGCGCGCCAATACGGCTTTGCCGCCAGCTTCATGGCCAAACCCTATGAGGCATGGTCGGGCAACGGCATGCATATGCATTTCTCGATCCTGACCAAGGACGGCACCAATATTTTCGACAATGGCGGGGACGAGGGCACCGCCGCCCTGCGCCATGCCGTTGCCGGTTGCCTGCGCGCCATGCCGGGGTCTACCCTGCTGTTTGCACCGCATGAGAACAGCTATGACCGGCTGGTGCCCAATGCCCATGCGCCCACCGGGATTGGCTGGGCCTATGAAAACCGCACCGCTGCAATCCGCATCCCGTCATCCGGCCCCAAGGCGCGGCGGATCGAACATCGCGTGGCCGGTGGCGACGTGAACCCCTATCTGACGGTCGCCGCAATTCTTGGCGCCGCGCTGAACGGGTTGGAAGACAAGCTGGAACCGCCCGCGCCGTTCAAGGGCAATGCCTATGACAAGCAGTTGGCGCAATTGCCCGGCGACTGGCAGCAGGCCATCGACGCCTTTGCCGAATGCCCTGACATCAAGCGGATTTTTCCCGCTCATCTGGTCGAGAACTACCTGATGACCAAGCGGCAGGAGCTGCACTACATGGCCGAATTGTCGGACGAGGAAACGGTGGAACTGTATCTGGAAACCGTCTGATTTCTCGGGCCAGACATAGGGTGCGGTAACGTGGATTCCTCAGCCACGAGACGCCCGGTGGGCATCGGCGATGATCGTCAAGCCGTGCGTAATGCGCAAAAATGCAGGCGCCGGACTGCCGCCCTGCAAGGCAGCCCCGCGCCGCGCCGTCAGCCCTATTGCGTGATGGCGACAAAATTCTCGATCATGTCACCGAACCTGTCCGGATCGCGGTAAGGGCCATCATGATTGACGCCCTGCATCTCGACGATGATGGCGTTGGACAGGCAGCGCGCGGCTGTTTCTGACATCATGGCGTCATAATCCAGCGTGTTGGTGCCCCGCACGATCATGCTCGGGCCATCAATACCAGAGAGGTCTTCGCAGCTTGCAATATCGCCAGGCTCGGCGCTGACGAACGGGGGGATCGTTCGGCTGTTTTCGCGCCAGACCGCCTGCCATTCGGCCGGTTCTTGCGCCGCACCCCCTTGCGGCAGATCAAAAACCCCGTCGATGAAACCAAGCGCCGCGTCTTCGGGACGGCCGTCTTCGAGCGCTACGAAGGCCGGACCCAAACGGTCGTATAGCATTTGGGTCGACTCGTCCGCGCCGGGCAATCCGTCGATCAGGCCCCTGATATCCGGCTCGTAGAATATCAGCGCGTGGAACAGCTCAGGTCGCGCCACGGCGGCGCGCGCGGCCACGTCACCACCATAGGACCATGACACCAGGCTGACCGGACCCGTATCCAGCGTCTCGATCAGGGAAATCAGGTCAGCTGCATGGGCATCGGCCGAAAAGCCCGCGCCGTCATCCGGCCAGTCGCCAAGGCCGAAATACCGCTGGTCATAGGCAAGAAATCGGTTCGAACGGGCGATCCGCTCTCGGTAGGGCGCCCAGACCCTGTGGTCTGAAATTGCACCATGGACGAAAAGGACGGCCGGTCCCTCGCCGTCGCTGACCATGGTCAGATCGGCGCCATTGATGCTGATCGTTTCTGCCGAGGTTGCAAAAGCCAAGGGCCAGACGGCGCATGCGATCACGGCTGCGGCGAGTGGATTTGTCATGGTGATATCTCCGTCCTTTCCGGTGTCCGGCCAATTATCCCACCGCTGTGATATGATGCCTATGGGCCGATCGACCGTTTTAGGTTCGGAATCCCGCATGATCTTGGGAAAGGATCTGACATGCGGACATATGTGTCTGATCGCAGCAGACCGCGGGACCTGTCGCGCAAGGAACTGTGCAGTCTGGATTGTGTGGCGCGCGGGATGACCGCTGACGAGGGCGCAGTGCTGCTGGGGATCGGTCGCTCGACCTTTGCCAAACATCTGGCCAATGCCCGCGCCAAGCTGCAGGTCTCTCGCACCGTCGAGGCGGTCGCGCTTTGCACGGCGCGCGGACTGATCGGTGCGGGCGCGTCCGTCGATCCGATCGGCCCGGAGCGGGGCAAGGACGCTGTCCGGGCGATTGAAGACCTTGAATGCGACCTGCAGTCCTGCCTGAGCTTTCGTCAGGCATGGACGGTGATGACCCGTCACACAGGTCGTCTGGGTGTTGCCTCTGTGCATTTCGCCGTGTTGGCCGAACCGCGTGGCCAGTTCACAAATGGGGGCCGCATGGTGTCGATGTCGCTTCCGTCGGAACTGGCACGTCTTTATGCGTCTGCGGGCGGTATCAATGCGGACCCGTTCGCCGCCTGGGTCGCCCGGCAAGGTGGCGCCATGATCCTGACATTGGACCGGGTTCCGCCCGGGTTTCGGTCTGGCTTCTCGCCAGCGATGCGCAGGTTTGCCACCGCCATGCCGGATCACGGCTACCGGATTGCCTATGGCACCGCGCTGCGCGACCCGTGGACGGGGGCGGGCTTTGCCATGCCCTTTGGCGTTCGCAGTCAGGCGGGGAAGGATATGCAGCGGCACACCGCACATTTCATGGGTCTGCAGCGCGCCCTGAGCCAAACCTTCTGGACCTTTCTGCAGGACCGTTCGCTTTTGGCCGATCTTGTGCCGCTGAGCCCGCGAACGCGAGCGGCGTTGCAGGATGCCGCGCGCGGCCTGAATGCGACCGAAAGTGCCGAACGGATGGGCATTTCGCGCCGTTCGGTTGAGATGCTGCTTGCGAAAGGGAGTGACGTGTTTGCTGCGCCAACCACTTCCGCAGCGATATACCGGGCCTGCGTATATCGCGCCTTGACCTGGATCGAACCGCGCTCGCCGACGATGCCTTTACCTGTGCGAAAGCCGCGCGCGGGCTAGTCAGCCGACACAAAATCAAGCCCGATATCCAGCGTCGGCGCGCTATGGGTGATCCAGCCGACGGCCAGCAGATCGACGCCAGAGGACGCAATTGCGGCGGCGGTGTCAGGCGTGATGTTGCCCGAGGCTTCGGTCACCGCGCGGCCTGCGACGATGGCGACCGCCCGGCGCAGGGTTTCAACCGTCATATTGTCCAGCAGCACCACATCGGCGCCTGCCTCCATGGCGTCGCGCAACTGCGCCAGCGTGTCGACTTCGACCTCAATCTTGACCATATGACCGACGCCGGCGCGCGCGTGTTCGATGGCCCTGCGGGTGCTGCCGGCAATGGCAATGTGGTTGTCCTTTATCAGCACCGCATCGGCCAGCGAGAACCGGTGGTTCCGCCCACCGCCCGCGCGCACGGCGTATTTTTCCAGCGCGCGCAGGCCGGGCGTCGTTTTGCGGGTGCAGGTCACCGAGGCGCCGCTGTCACGGATCGCATCCGCGATGCGGGCGGTCACGGTGGCGATGCCCGACAGGTGGCCGAGGATGTTCAGCGCCGTGCGTTCGGCGCTTAGCAGGCTGCGCGAGGGGCCGGTGATGGTGGCGATGCGCGTGCCGGGACTGACCCGGTCACCGTCATTTACATGGGCTGTAAACGCGCAGCCCGGATCGGTCAGTTCAAAGGCCAGCCGGGCAGCGTCCAGCCCCGCGATCACACCGTCATGGCGTGCAGTCGCGGTCACGGTAGAGCGATGATCCGCGGGGATCACGGCGGTCGAGGTCAGGTCACCCGCGAGGCCCAGATCCTCGACCAGCGCGGCGCGGATCACGGGTTCGATCATCAGGCGGGGCAGGGGGGCAAGATCCATGTCAGGCGCTCCGGATAAGGGCGGTTTCGGGGGCGATCAGGTCGTGCGCCAGACCCAGGATCTGCGGCAGGGTGAATTGCTGGCGGCTGCTGGCGGACAGGGTGGCCGGGCAATCAGTGCGCGCATGGGCGCCGCGCGATTCCTGCCTCAGCCGGGCGAAGACGGCGACCGACAGGGCAACCAGCGCCGGATCGGCGGCGGGGCTGTCAGACTGGGCCAATGGCAGCAGGGCCTCGATCGCGGCGTCCAGCCCTTTTGCGTCGCGCAGCACGCCAAGGTGGCGCGAGACCAGCGCGCGGACAGGTGCCGGATCGGCGGCCGCGATGGATTGCGCGATCTGGGGCAAGGGCTGCGCTGCGCCCTGATCGCGGATGTCGCGGGCTGCGGCCATGCCCATGGCGCCGGCCTCTAGCAGCGAATTGCTGGCCAGCCGATTGGCACCGTGCAACCCGGTCGAGGCGCATTCCCCGACCGCCCACAGGCCCGGTACGCTGCTGCGTCCTCGCGCGTCGGTCAGAACGCCGCCCATGTGATAATGCACCGCCGGGCAGACCGGGATCAGATCGCGGGCCGGGTCGATGCCCGCATCGGCGCACAGCCCCGCAATACCGGGAAACCGTGTGGCAAAGCGGTCGCCAAGCGCCGTCCGCGCATCCAGAAAGACCCGCCGCCCGGCCGTGATCTGGGCGTGTATCGCGCGCGCCACCACATCGCGTGGGGCCAGTTCAGCGCCCGGAATGTCAGCCATGAAACGCTGGCCAAGATCGTTCAGCAGGATCGCACCTTCGCCGCGCACGGCCTCGCTGATCAGCGACAGCGGCTGTCGGGCGGTGGCCAGCGCCGTGGGGTGGAATTGCACGAATTCCATATCGGCAAGCGCGGCACCGGCGCGAGCAGCCATGGCAAGACCAGCGCCGTAATTGTCGCTCGGGTTGGTTGTCGCCTCATATAGCCCGCCGATCCCGCCGGTCGCCAGCACCACGCATGCGGCGGCAATATGACGCGCGCGGCCATCCTGCAGCACCGTGACGCCGGTGATCCGGCCATCGGCGGAGGTCAGTCTGCGGGCTTCGGCGCCGGTCAGCACCGTGACCGACGGACAGGTGCGCAGGGCCGCAGTCAACGCATCCACCAGCGCAGCGCCGGTGCCGTCGCCGCGTGCGTGCAGGATGCGGCGCCGGGAATGTGCGGCCTCCAGCCCCAGGGCGATGTGGCCGTTTTCGTCGCGGTCGAACGTCATGCCATGGCGGGCCAGCATCGAGATGACCTCGGGGGTCTGGTCCAGAATGGCGGTGGCCATGCCGGTGTCGCAGAGCCCGTCGCCCGCCGCGATCGTATCGGCAAGGTGCAGCGCGGCAGTGTCGTCCGGGCCCACGCTGGCCGCAATGCCGCCCTGCGCCAAGGCGGTAGAACTGCCTTCGCCCAGCCCGTCGCGGGTCAGCAACAACACGGGCCGCGGTGCAAGGGCCAGCGCGGCGCTAAGCCCGGCAATGCCGCTGCCGATGACGATGACCGGAGCATCCGCACCCTGGGCCAGCCTGTTCATACGTCCAGCATCCGCTGCACTGCGCGCCGTGCGGGTTCGACAATCGCGGGGTCGATGGTGACCTCGTGCTGGTTCAGTTCCAGCGCCGCGCGGATGTTCGACAGGCTGATCCGCTTCATATGCGGGCAGAGGTTGCAGGGGCGCACGAACTCTACATCCGGGTGATCGACGGCGACATTGTCGCTCATCGAGCATTCGGTCAGCAGCACCACGCGGGCCGGTTTCTGCTGCCCGACATAGTCGGACATGACGGCGGTCGAGCCGGAAAAATCGGCCTCGGCCACCACATCGGGCGGGCATTCGGGATGGGCAAGAATGGTGACGCCCGGCCAGCTGTCGCGCAATTCGCGCACATCGGCGGCGGTGAACAATTCGTGCACCTCGCAGCGACCGTGCCAGGCGATCAGTTCGACATCGGTTTCCCTGGCGACGTTCTTGGCCAGATATTCGTCGGGCAGCATCAGCACGCGCGGCACACCAAGCGATTCGACCACCTGGCGGGCATTGCCCGAGGTGCAGCAGATATCCGAGGCCGCCTTGACCGCCGCCGAGGTGTTCACATAGGTCACCACCGGCACACCGGGATGCGCCTCGCGCAACAGCGCGATATCGGCGGGGGTGATCGAATCGGCCAGCGAACAGCCTGCCGCAAGATCCGGGATCAGCACGGTCTTGTCCGGGTTCAGCAGCTTGGCCGTCTCGGCCATGAAATGCACGCCGGCCAGCACGATGACATCGGCATCGACCTCGGCGGCCTTGCGCGCCAGCGCCAGACTGTCGCCCACGATATCGGCGACGCCGTGAAAGATCTCGGGCGTCTGGTAGTTATGCGCAAGGATCACCGCATTGCGATCGCGTTTCAGCCGCAGGATGGCGTCGATATCGTCCTCGTACAGCATCCAGTCGGGGGCGGGAATGATCTTGCGCACAGGTTCGTAAAGCGCGAAAGCGAAGCTGTGTGTTCATGGCTGGCTCCTTTATACTCTGAATGAGTATATGATGCAGCCTATTTATACTCGATCTGAGTTTATGTCAATCACGAGAGATCGGCAGGCGCGATCCTGCCAAGGCGCGGGCCTCGACCACCTCGCGCCGATAACGGAACAGCTTGGCCGGCCGGCCCCGCGATTCCTGCGACATTTCTCCGGTCTCCTCGATCAGCGCGTGCTGGTCGATCTGGCGGCGAAAATTCGACTTGTGCAGGCGCAGCCCGGCGATGGCCTCGACCGTTTGCTGCAGATGCAGCAGGGTGAAGCTGTCGGGCATCAGTTCGAACATCACCGGCTGATACTTGATCTTGGCCCGCAGCCGGGCAATGCCGGTGGCCAGAATGCGGCGGTGATCGGCCATCATCGGACGACCAAAACCTTGCGGCTGACCGGATTCTGCGACCAGCCCGGCCTCGTACATCAGTTCATAGCGCTGCAAGACAAGATCTTCGTTCCATTCCGCCCCGTTGGTGCCAAAGGCATATTGCACCCGGCGCAGACGTTCATCGCAAAGCGCGGGCGCGGTGGCTGCCCAATCGTTCAGGCGGGTGACGATCTGGTCCAGCATCCCCGCGCGGCCGTCGCGATAATCTTCCCACGGGAAATAATCGTACCAGTCCTGCCATTCGGCTCGTGCGGTGCCCGCCGACGACTGTTCGTGGACCAGACCCAGATAGCTGATCGAAATCCGGCGCGCGCCCGGGGCGGCGTCCGGCCCGCGGCCATGATCGGCAAAGGTATAAAGCTGCTCGAGATAGCCGACGGGATGATGGGTCTGATCCTCGACCCAGGCCCGCAAACCCGCCTGCAGGCTGTGATGACCGGATTCGAGATTGCCCGAGGGCAGGCTGCCACCCAGTTCGATCGTCATGACCCGAGGACTGCCCGCCGTGACGGCGACAAGCACGGCGATCAATTCAGCTTGGTTGAAACCGGTGGGCAAGCAGGGCTCTCGTTCAATGTATGCTTGTCAGCTATCACGAAACCTGAACGCTTCCAATCCGCTGAGCACAGGCCAAGTGGCGTCTGATCCAGAACGATCGGCATGTCACGGCGTAAACGCACTGACCCAAAGCGAGGGCTGCCCCGGCACTGATGCGACGCCGCCCTCAGGCCCAAGCAGCGATCCACGCGAATCGCCGATGACGGCGAGCGACCCCACCATGCCGTTGGGCGCGGTCCCGATCGGCGCACCCAGCAATGTCAGCTTTTCGCGGGCGGCGCGCACCTTTTCCTCGGGCATCGGTGCGGCCATGGCGAATTGATTATAGGTCTCGGGCGAGTTGGTCAGACCCAGGGGACCGCGTTCGCGCAGCAGCGCGTGCAATTCGTCAAAGCGCCTCAGGTATTTCTGCGCGTTCTCCGGCGTGCGCGAATGAAATGCGCCAGCCGCCGCACGCCAGTCGCCGGTTTCCTGATAAAGATCGCGAACAAATCGCGCGGCATATCGGGCATTGGTCATCGGATCGAACATCGCCGCGACCGAGGGGAAATTCTCGCCATGCCAGCGATAGTTGATCTGAAAGCAGCCGATATCGACATTGGGCCGGCCCAGGGCAACGCGCTCTTCGGCGAATGCAAGGGCGCTGGCCGGCTCGTCGAACCAGGACCCGGCCCCTTCGGCATTCACGCTCCAGGCCCAGGGGCGGACCGCGTCCCCCAACCGCCTGCCGGTTTCTGTCAGGGTCAGTGCGCCCAATATTTCGGGTGGGATGCCAGCCTCTGTCGCTGCCGTCATCGCCGCATATTCGCAGGTTTCCGCCGCGTGCAACGCCTCTGCCGATGGCAGGGCGGCCAACACAGGCCCGGTCAGCAGTCCTGCCAGCCAGCACCACAACACAGCAATGCGAATAAGAAGCGACATGAATCCCCTTGGGGTGAACTCTGTCCTTAAACTAGCTTCCCTGGCTTAATATTTGGTGAGTCCGTGCCCGGATCATGGCGGACTGCTAAAAAGGCAATAAAAGTCAGTTGCATTGCGAACCGCCACGCGCGTAACCTCTGCCTTGCGCAACCAACGAGAAACATAATCAGGGAGAGCGCAGATTGCTGGATAACAGCTTGGACGAAGGTTTCGTCGTCTTTGAGCATGTACAGAAAAGCTATGACGGTGAGATACTTGTCGTCAAAGATTTGAATCTGAATATCGGTCAGGGCGAGTTCCTGACCATGTTGGGGCCATCGGGTTCTGGCAAGACCACCTGCCTGATGATGCTGGCAGGGTTCGAGCAGGCGACCCATGGCGAGATCCGCCTGAACGGCCGCAATATCAACGACGTCCCCCCGCACAAGCGTGGCATCGGCATGGTGTTCCAGAACTATGCGCTGTTTCCGCATATGACGGTGGGCGAGAACCTGTCCTTTCCGCTGGAAGTGCGCGGGATCGGCAAGGCGGAGCGTGAAACCCGGATCAAACGGGCGCTGGACATGGTGCAGATGGGCGCGTTCGCGAATCGCCGCCCGGCGCAATTGTCGGGTGGCCAGCAACAGCGTATCGCGCTGGCCCGTGCACTGGTCTTTGACCCCGAACTGGTCCTGATGGACGAACCGCTTGGCGCGCTGGACAAACAGCTGCGCGAACATATGCAGTTCGAAATCAAGGAACTGCACGAACGCCTTGGAATCACGGTCGTTTACGTCACCCATGATCAGGGCGAGGCGCTGACCATGTCGGACCGGATCGCGGTGTTCAATGACGGCCGCGTCCAGCAGCTTGCTACCCCGTCGCAGCTTTATGAGCAGCCCGAGAACAGCTTTGTCGCGTCCTTCATCGGCGAAAACAACGCGTTGGAAGGGGTGATCGAACAGCTGAACGGCAGTGATGCGGTGGTGCGCCTGCATAGCGGCGAGGCAATCGACGCCACTGCGGTGAACATCACCGAGGTCGGGCAGCCCACCATGGTTTCGATCCGGCCCGAGCGGGTCGAATTCAAGGCCGAACAGATGCCGCCCGGTGCCCATACCGTCGAGGCCGAGGTGATCGACGTGATCTATATGGGTGACATCCTGAGAACGCGGCTGCGTGTTGCGGGCAGCGAGGATTTCGTGATGAAATGCCGCAACACGATCGGACAGACGCGGCTGACGGAAGGCCAGAAGATCCGTATCGGCTGGCACCCGCAGGATGCCCGCGCGCTGGATCCGGTCTGAGGCCCGGTCTGAGGATGGAACGCATTCCACATCTCACAAGGAAGAGGACGCGATCATGAAACGGACTATTCTTATCTGCAGCGCGCTTGTCGCGCCGTCACTGGCGATGGCCGAGGGCAGCGTCGAGGTGATGTCCTGGGGCGGTGCCTATTCGCAATCGCAGGTCGACGCCTATAACCAGCCCTTCGAGGCCGAGACCGGCATCAGCGTGAACATGACCGATGTCGACAACCCGGCGACGCCGATCAAGGCGCAGGCACAGGCGGGCAATGTCACGGCCGATCTGGCCAGTATGGGCTATTCCGACGCGACGCGGCTGTGTGACGAAGGGGCGCTGAAGCCGATTGATCCAGCCGATTTGATGCCCGCAGAGGATGGCACGCCTGCTGCTGATGATTTTCTGGAGGGCGGGCTGTCGGATTGCTTCGTTGCAACCGATGTCTACGCCACGATCATCGCCTTTGACGAAAGCAAGTTCACCGATAATCCGCCCGGCAGCATCGCTGACTTCTTTGATATCGAGACCTATCCGGGCAAGCGCGGCGTGCTGAAAGAGCCGCGCTTCAACATGGAAATGGCGCTGATGGCCGATGGCGTCCCCGCCGATGAGGTCTATGACGTCCTGTCCACGCCCGAGGGGCTGGACCGCGCCTTCGCCAAGCTGGACACAATCAAGGATCATGCCGTATTCTGGGAGGCTGGGGCGCAGCCGCCGCAATTGCTGGCCGATGGCGAAGTGGTGATGACGCAGGCCTATAACGGTCGTATCTTCAATGCCTCGGTCGATGAGGGACAGCCGTTCAAGATCATCTGGGATGGCCAGATCTACGAAATGGAGGGCTGGGTGCTGCCCGAGGATGGCCCGAACCCCGAAAACGCCATGGCCTATCTGAAATTCTCGACCAGCGCTGAATCGCTGGCGCGGGCTTCGATGCAGATCAGCTATGGGCCGCCGCGCAAAAGCTCGGCCGCGCTGGTTGGAAACTACAAGGACACGGATATTCCGATGTCGCCCAACCTGCCGACCTCGCCCGAAAACATGGGCAATGCGCTGGCCTTCGACAATGATTTCTGGGTCGACCACATGTCGCAGTTGAACGAACGCTTTGCCGCCTGGCTGGCTTCGTGACAATCCTGCCGGTCCTTTTCCGGACCGGCAGCTTCGCCCGATCAGGGCCACGAAGGCGCGCAAAAGCGCCGCATTGAAATCGGTGAACGACGTTTATTTACAGAGGTTTGAATGAAACACAGACTGATCCTGACCACCGCGCTTGTCGGCCTGGCACTGCCCGCCGCCGCGCAGGAAATCGAACTGCTCAGCTGGGGCGGCGCCTATGGCAACAGCCATCTGGAAGCCTATGCCAAACCCTTCGAGGCCGAGAGCGGTATCAAGGTCAATATCCAGGACTCCGACAACCCCGCCACGCCGATCAAGGCCATGGTCGAGGCTGGCAATATCAGCGTGGACGTGGCCTCGGTCGAATATGCCGATGCCGTGCGGCTATGCGACGAAGGATTGCTGGAGATGATCGATCCGGCAATTCTGGCGCCGACCGAAGACGGCATGGACGCGAGCGAGGATTTCATCGACGGCGCGGTGACCGACTGTTTTGTCGGTACGGATGTCTATTCGATGGTGCTGGCTTATGACGACGGCCAGTTCGCCGACGCCAAGCCCGCCGCACCTGCCGATTTCTTCGATCTGGAGGCTTTCCCCGGCAAGCGCACCATGCGCAAGGGCGCCAAGTTCAATCTGGAACTGGCGCTGATGGCGGATGGCGTGCCCGCAGCCGAGGTCTATGACATGCTGGGCACTGCCGAGGGCGTCGACCGGGCCTTTGCCAAACTGGATTCGATCAAGAACGACGTGATCTGGTGGGAGGCCGGTGCTCAGCCGCCGCAATTGCTGGCTGACGGCGAGGTCAGCATGGCCTTCGCGTTCAACGGCCGGATCTTCAACGCGGCGCAGGAAGAGGGCAAGCCCTTCAACATCATCTGGGATGGCCAGATTTACGAGATGGAAGGCTGGGTCATCCCGAAGGGCGCACCCAATCTGGAAGACGCGCTGCAATTCGTGACCTATTCGACCTCTCCGGCACCGCAGGCCCGTGCTGCTGAATTCATCAGCTACGGCCCGCCGCGCAAATCGGCGGCTGCACTGGTCGGCAATATCGAGGGCACCGAAACCCCGATGGGCCCGAACCTGCCGACCTTTGAAGAGAACATGACCAATGCGCTTGGCTCGAACCTGGATTTCTGGGTCGATCACGATGCCGAGCTGAACGAACGCTTTAACAGCTGGCTGGCCGGCTGACGAAAGCTTGCAGCGGGCGGACAACAGATCCCGCCCGCTGTTTTCGGTTGTTAAATAGCCGAAATAAGTGAAATAAAACAATATACTAAAAAACGATCATCCAACAGGGAAACAACATGAAAACGCTTCTTATTGCCACCACCGCCCTTGCCGGTGTCGCCAGTGCCGCGCTGGCCGAAGGTGAAGTCAACGTCGTCTCATGGGGCGGCGCCTACGAGGTCAGTCAGGTCGAGGCTTACAACAAGCCCTTCACCGCAGAGACCGGCATCACCGTCAACATGATCGCCGCCGATAACCCGGCAACGCCGCTCAAGGCGCAGGTAGAGGCCAACAACATCACGGGCGACGTCTTTGACGTCGAAGTCAGCGACGCGATCCGCCTGTGCGACGAGGGCGCCCTGGTCGAGATCGACCCGGCAATGCTGCCTGCCGCACCCGATGGCACACCGGCCGCCGAAGACTTCATCGACGGCGCACTTCTGGATTGCGCCGTCGCGAATATCTTCTGGGGTACGGTCATTGCCTTTGACACGACCAAGTTCGAAGGCGATGCGCCTGCCACGGCAGCCGATTTCTTCGATCTCGAGAAATTCCCCGGCAAGCGTGGCCTGCCCAAGAACCCGAAACGCACGCTGTATCTGGCGCTGATCGCCGATGGCGTCGCCGCGGATGAAATCTACGACGTGCTGTCGACCGAAGAGGGCGTCCAGCGCGCCTTTGCAAAGCTCGACACCATCAAGGGCGACACCGTCTGGTGGGAGGCCGGCGCTCAGCCTGTGCAACTGCTGGCCGATGGCGAAGTGACCATGGCCACCGGTTATAACGGTCGTTTCTTCGACGCCATGGTGGCCGAGGGCAAACCCTTCGAGATCATCTGGGACGGGCAATACATGGATCTCGACATGTTCGTGATCCCCAAGGATTCGCCCAATCCCGAGGGTGCGATGGAATATCTGAAATATGCCACCGACACGCAGCGTCTGGCCGATCAGGCGAAATACATCGCCTATGGTCCGGCCCGCAAATCTTCGGCGGCTCTGGTTGGCATGTATCAGGACGGCACGACCGAAATGGCGCCTCATATGCCGACCAACCCGGACTATCTGACCACCGCGGTCATGGATGATCCGGAATTCTGGGCGGATCACGACGCCGAACTCAGCGAGCAGTTCAACGCCTGGCTGGCAAGCTGATCCAAGAAATGGCCGCCGCGCGATTTGCGCGCGGCGGCCCCTCGACCTGCAAGAGGCACCATGGCCCAGGCTCTCGACCCTCATGCCGCCATCGTCACCGCCGCCGGTGGCGTCGATGATGGCCCGCTGACCACCGCTGACGGGCAGCCGCTTGGCCGCGCCTTGCGCCGGTCGCAGCGCCGCGCCAAACGCCGCGCCTTTCTGCTGGTGCTGCCGCTGCTGGCCTTTGTGGTCATCACCTTCGTGGTGCCGATCGCGCAGATGCTGCAGCGGTCCTTCTACAATGACGGGTTTTCCGCCAACATGCCGGAAATCTCGGCCTGGTTTGCCGAGAACCCCCACGGAACCGAGCCTGACGAAGCCGCCTGGGCGGCGCTGGCCAATGATCTGGTGGCATCGGCCGAGGCCCGCAGCATTGGTGTTGTCGGCACGCGCATCAATTACGACGTACCGGGCACGCGTTCGCAATTCACCTCGACCGGGCGCAAGGTGCGCGACGGGATCGAACCGCCCTATCGCGAGGCGCTGCTGGAGATCGACGAGGATTGGGCCGATCCCCAGTTATGGGGTGCCATGCGCGAGGCCTCGACCCCGTTTACCACGAATTTCTACCTTGCCTCGCTGGACCGCACCCGTGCCGATGATGGCAGCGTTGTCATGGTGCGCGAAAGCCAGCAGGTCTACGTGATGCTGTTCCAGCGCACGTTGTGGCTGTCGCTGCTGATCACCGCGATGACCTTTCTCCTAGGTTTTCCGATCGCGCATCTTCTGGCGACGCTGCCGATGCGCAAATCGAACCTGCTGATGATCCTTGTGTTGCTGCCCTTCTGGACCTCGCTTCTGGTGCGCACGACCAGTTGGATCGTGCTGCTGCAGCAGCAGGGCGTGGTCAATGATCTGCTGGTCTGGATGGGCGTGATCGGCGGCAGCGAGCGGTTGCAGATGATCTATAATCAGACCGGCTCAATCATCGCCATGACGCATATCCTGCTGCCGTTCATGATCCTGCCGCTTTACTCGGTGATGCGCACGATCAACCCGTCTTATGTGCGCGCCGCGCGCAGTTTGGGCGCGACCAGTTGGACAACGTTCCGACGCATCTATTTCCCGCAGACGCTGCCGGGGCTGGGGGCAGGGGCCTTGCTGGTGTTCATTCTGGCGGTTGGCTACTACATCACGCCTGCACTGGTTGGCGGCGCGTCGGGACAGTTGATCTCGAACATGATCGCCATGCACATGACCGATACGCTGAACTGGTCCATGGCCGCCGCGCTGGCCGCGCTGCTGCTGGCCGGAGTTCTGATCCTTTACTGGCTCTATGACCGCATCGTCGGCATCGACAATCTCAAGCTGGGGTGACGCAACATGGCACTTCCCAATTACGCCTCGCCGCTGGAACGTGTCTGGCACTGGACCTATCTGGTGCTCTGCACGCTGATCTTTATCTTCCTGATCGCGCCGATCCTGGTGATCATTCCACTGTCCTTCAACGCCGAACCCTATTTCACCTTCACCGAAAAGATGCGCAGCTTTGACCCCGAGGGGTACTCGATGCGCTGGTATGACAGCCTTCTGACCTTCGGGATGCAGGCACCCGACGGGCCGCGCGATGCAAGCTGGTGGTCCGATGCCTGGAACAATGCGAAATGGGTGAACGCGGCCAAGAACTCGCTGATCATCGGATTCTTCTCGACGATTCTGGCTACCGGATTGGGCACCTTGGCCGCACTAGGCCTGTCGCGTCCGGAAATGCCGTTCCGCCGGGGGATCATGGCGATCCTGATCTCGCCCATGATCGTGCCACTGATCATCACCGCAACGGGGATGTTCTTTTTCTACTCGAACCCCTGTTCGCTGCTGACATGGATCGGGCTGTCGGGCAATTGCGGACGTCTGGCGGGCACCTATCTTGGCGTGATCCTGGCCCATGCCACGCTTGGCATTCCCTTTGTCATCATCACGGTGACGGCCACGTTGGTCGGCTTTGACCAATCGCTGAACCGTGCCGCCGCCAGCCTTGGCGCCAACCCGCGCACCACGTTCTTTCGTGTGACCATGCCGCTTATTCTGCCCGGCGTGATCTCGGGCGCACTGTTTGCATTCGTCACCTCGTTCGACGAGGTCGTCGCCGTTCTGTTCATCGCCGGCCCCGACCAGCAGACCATTCCGCGCCAGATGTGGAACGGCATCCGCGAACAGATCAGCCCGGCGATCCTCGCCGTTGCAACGCTGCTGGTCCTGTTTTCGATTGCCCTGCTCACCACGGTAGAGCTGCTGCGCCGCCGGTCCGAGCGGATCCGCGGCGTGACCCCGCGTTAGAAAAACCGCCGATGGATCTGCTTCTCTGGCTCAGCTTTGTCGCCGCGTCGACCGCATTGTTGTTGATCCCCGGCCCGACGGTCCTGCTTGTGCTGTCCTATGCGCTGACGCAGGGGCGGCGTGTGGCGCTGGCCATGGCGGCAGGCGTCGCGCTTGGCGATCTTGTGGCCATGACGGCATCGCTGGTCGGTCTGGGCGCGTTGGTGCTGACCTCGGCCACACTGTTCGTTGCTCTGAAATGGGCAGGCGCCGTCTATCTGGTCTATCTGGGGATCAAGCTGATCCGCAGCGCGCCCGCCCGGGTGAACCTTGCTGACACGACACCCGTTGCCCCACGCCGCATTTTCATCCATGCGGCAGGTGTCACGGCGCTGAACCCGAAAAGCATCGCATTTTTCATCGCCTTCGTGCCGCAATTCATCCGTCCCGAGGCTGCACTTGCCCCGCAATTCGCCATCCTGATCGCAACTTTCGTGGGCCTCGCCGCGATCAATGCGCTGGCCTATGCGCTGCTGGCTGATCGGCTGCGCGCGCGCATCACCCGCCCATCAGTCACCATCTTGTTGTCCAGAATCGGCGGCGGCGCGTTGATCGCAATGGGGGTCGCCACGGCTGCCCTGCGCCGCCAATGACACCCGACGAACTGGAAGACGATGACGCGCGACCCAAGGCCCCGCCGATCCCGGGGCTGACCCCGCAGCAGCAGAGCAGTGGTCAGTATCTTGCCGCGATCCACCGAATGCATCTGGGCAATCTTGAGGGCGTGGGCCGTCTGATGGCGGCAATCCGCGAGGGGCTCGCCGACCCGGCCAGTCTGGCCCCGGCACTGTCCGAGATGCCGATGACCCAGAACCTTGCGGCCTTTGGCACGGTTTGCGGTCGAGAATGCACCGTGTTGCAGGGCCATCACGATATCGAGGAATACTCGCTGTTCCCGGCCCTGCAGCGCGCCGCCTCACCGGCCCTCGCAGCGGTGATCGACCGGCTGATCGCCGAGCATGAACTTATTCATCAGCAAATCCAGGATCTTGCAGAAGCCGCCGAAATGCTGGCGCGTGAACCGGGCCCATCCAGTTTCGCCGCCGTCGAAGCCGCCTATGCGCCACTGCACCGCAGCATCCGCTCGCATTTCGGCTATGAAGAAACCCAGATCGGCGATGCCCTCGGCGCTCTGGGCTTGCTGGGCTAATCCTTAGGCTTCTTCTTCATCCAAATATCCGCGGGGGAGGCCGTGCGCCAGCACGGACGGGGGCGGCAGCCCCCTCAAGGCAAGACGCTCAGCCACATCCAGATGCTCAGCACCGACACCGCCGTGCCGATCAGAACGGCAGAGGCCGCCACGCGCCGCGCCGCGCCATAGATATTGGCAAACAGATAGGCGTTCACACCCGGTGCCATGGAGGCGGTGACCACGGCCGAGCGCATGCCATCGACATCCACGCCCAACCCGCGGCCCAGCCCATAGGTGACGGCGGGGTGCAGAATCAGCCCGATCGCGCAGCACATGGCGATCGTCGCCATGTCGCCCTCGGGACGATAGCGATAAAGCACGCCCCCCAGACCGAACAGCGCGGCAGGCAGTGCGGCGCGGGCAATCATGTCAACGGCGGCCCAGAACCCCTCGGGCATGACCAGCCCCGCGCCCATCAGCGCGTTCACCACAAAGCCCAGCAGAATGCCGATCACCATTGGCGTCCGCACAACGCCGCCGAGCGCACGCAGCGATACCGCGCCTACTGACAGGTCAGTCCCCCGGGCGCGGGTGAACTCCATCATGGTGATGCCGAACGTATAGATCAGCGGTGAATGGATAGAGATGATCGCCCAGTTGCTGACCAGCGCATCGGCACCATAGGCGCGCTCGGTGATCGGGATACCCAGCAGCAGGCTGTTGGAAAACAGGCAGACAAAGCCGATGGCCACGCAATCCGACGGGTTGCGCTTGAAGATGTATTTCGCGCCAGCCCACCCCGCCAGATAGCCGGCGAACGCGCCGCCATAAAACGCCAGCATCAGGTTGACGCGAAAACCCGCGCCCAGATCAAGCCGCGCGATCGAGGCAAACAGCAGCACCGGCACCGCGAAACTTTGCGCAAACCGCATCAGCCCGTCGACATGGGTTTCGGAAAACCAGCCGCGCCACGCGACCAGATAGCCAAAGCCGATGACCAGAAAGACCGGCAGGATGACGGTGAAGAGATCGCTCATGAGGCTGCCTCGGTCTGGGGGCCGGGGGCAGGGGCGGTCAGCCCGGCCTCGACCACCAGCCCGTCATGGGCCGGCACCACATGATCAGGCGTGCTGGCCATGACCGTCGCGTAATCCATATCCAGATGCATGTTCGTGATGACGGCGCGTTCGGGCATGGCGCGTGCGATCCAGTCAAGTGTCAGCGACAGATGCGCGTGGCTGGGATGGGGTGTCATGCGCAGCGCGTCGCAGATAAAGACATCGGCCCCGTCGATCAGGGGCCAGGCGGCATCGGGGATCGTCGACACATCGGGCAGATAGACCAGCCCGCCGATGCGAAAACCAAGGGCCGTGATCTCGCCATGATGGACCCGAAAGGGCAGCAATTCCAGAATGCCGCCCGCACCATCGATGCGCACCGGCCCCTCGATCGGGTTGAGAACCGCAACCGGCGGATAGCCAGAGCCGGCGGGTGTTTCAAAGATATAGCCAAAGCGTTCGATCAACGCCGCGCTGGTCGGTGCATCGGCCCAAAGCTGCATCTTCTGATGGGCGTTATAGGCAAGCTGGCGAATATCATCGATGCCGTGGACATGATCGGCATGGGCATGCGTATAGACGACCGCGTCCACGGTGGTCACACCGGCATCCAGCAACTGCCAGACCATATCCGGCCCGGTGTCGATCAGCACCTGCGTCACGCCCTGATCACCGATGCGCTCGACCAGCAGCGAACAGCGGCGGCGGCGGTTCTTGGGGTTTGTCGGGTCGCAATCGCCCCACCTGTTGCCGATCCTCGGCACGCCCCCGGAAGAGCCGCAGCCAAGAATCGTCGCCCGGATCATGCCCCCGCGCCCGCTGCCGCCTTCCAGAACAGGCGATCGAAATTCTGCGATGTGGCGCGGGCGAATTCTGCGTAATCAAGCCCAAAGACCTCGGCCCCGACGGCGGCGGTCTTGGCGGTATAGGCGGGCTCGTTCCGTTTGCCGCGATGGGGCGGCGGCGCAAGATAGGGGCTGTCGGTTTCCACCAGAATGCGGTCCAGCGGCGCGGCGGCAAAGATATCTCTCAGCGCCTGCGATTTAGGAAAGGCGGCGATCCCTGACATCGACAGGTAAAACCCCAGATCCAGCGCCGCCTGTGCCAGCCCGGCTCCGCTGCTGAAACAATGCATGACGCAGCTATAGGCGCCTGCGCGATGTTCCTCGGTCAGGATACGGGCCATGTCCTCATCCGCGTCGCGGGCATGGATGATCAGCGGCAGGCCGGTCTGCCGCGCGGCCTGAATGTGGATGCGCAGGCTTTCGGCCTGTGCGGCGGCGCTGTCGGCGGTGTAATGGTAATCCAGCCCGGTTTCGCCAATGCCCACGAATTTCGGGTGATCAGCCAGTGCGATCAGCTCGTCCAGCGTCGCCATGGGTTCCTCGGCCACGCTCATGGGGTGGGTGCCGGCGGCATAGAAAACGCCGTCATGCGCCTCGGCCAGCGCGCGGACCTTGGGTTCGTTGCGCAGGCGGGTACAGATGGTCACCATGCGCGTCACGCCAGCCGCCCGCGCGCGGGTCAGCAGGTCGTCATGTTCGCCGTCGAAATCCGGGAAATCCAGATGGCAATGGCTGTCTACAATAGCGGGGATGGCAGTCGGCGCATCGGTCATGTCAGGATACCTTTGCTGATTGCGCGGGTGGCAGATGCGCCAGCCCGGTCAGCATATCCATCACCAGTGCGGCGGGGTCAAGGTTCACCGCCCGGCCCGCCCGCGCCCGTGCCGACAGTTCCGCCTGTGCGCCCGCCCAATCCCGCGCGGCGCGATCATCGGGCGACAGCCGCGCCATCAGCTTGCCCTCGCCCTCGGCAGCCTGTGGCAGCGGCGCGCCCATCAAGCCGGCGCGCGCCAGCCGTGTCAGCAGTCGGTCCAGCAGCGTGATCAGCAGATCAAAGGGATCGCCATCGGCATTGGCCCGACCGGCGGCACGTTCCGCCAGTTTCAGGGCCATTTGCCGGTCCATCGCGGGCAGGGTGGCCATCAGATCGACCAGATCCTGATAGCGCGCCAGCCCGTCCTGACCGGACAGCCGCAGTGCCTCACCGACCGAGCCGCCGGCCAGCGCGGCCAGCTTTTCTGCATCCGCCTCGCTGCCCAGACTGTCCAGCACGCCGGCCATATTGTCAGGCGACAGCGGCGTCAGACGCAATTCGCGGCAGCGCGAGCGGATCGTCGGCAGCAGACGCGCCGGTTGATGGGCCACCATCAGGATCAGCGCGTCCTGTGGCGGTTCCTCCAGCACCTTCAGCAAGGCGTTGGCGGCAGCCGGGTTCATCTCATCGGCGGCGTCGATGATTGCGATGCGCCGCCCGCCTTCGGTCGCGCTCATATGGAAAAAGGACAGCAGCTTGCGGACCTCATCCACGGTGATCTCGGCGCGCAAGTGCTTGGTCTTGTCATCCCAGGGGCGGCGGATCAGCATCAGGTTGGATTCCGACAGTGCCGCCAGCCGTCGCGCCTCGGGCGCATCCATCGGCGCGGTCAGGTCGTCGGCGTCGCTGCCGGTCAGCAGCCAGCGGGCGATGGCCCATGCCGTCGTCGCCTTGCCCACGCCGCGCGGTCCGGTCAACAGCCAGCCGTGATGCAGACGCTGGCTGCGCGCGGCCTGAATGAAATCAGCGATGGCGGATGGCTGGCCAATCACACGCGGCGCCATGCGCGGATGCGGCGCACCGGGAACCCGGTCGGGTTCGGGGATATCGTCGGGATCACTCATGCAGGCATCGCGGGCAGGGCGCGGCGGACGCGGGCCGCGACCTGATCGGCGCTGCCCGATCCGTCGATCAGGCGCACGCGGTCGGGGTACTCGGCAGCAAGCGCACGAAACCCGGCAGCCAGCTTTTCCTGAAATGCCAGCCCCATGCTTTCAAAGCGATCCTCGCCGCCGCCGCGCGCCGTTCCGCGCCGCAGGCCGGTGGCGGCGTCGATGTCGATGACCAGCGTCAAGTCAGGCTCGACCCCGATCATCACCTCATGCAGCCGGTCGACCATGGCGCGCAAATCGCCGCGCGTGGCGCCCTGATAGACCCGCGTGCTGTCGGCAAAGCGGTCGGTGATGACGGTTTGGTTCGCGGCAAGTGCCGGGCGGATCAGACGTTCCAGATGGTCGCGCCGCGCGGCCGTGAAAAGCAGAGTCTCGGTCTCGGGCGACCAGCGTTCGCCCGTGCCTTCGACCAGCAACCGGCGGATTTCCTCGGCGCCCGGACTGCCACCCGGTTCGCGGGTCAGCACCACGTCGCGGCCCTCGTCGCGCAAAGCCTCGGCCAGCAGGCGGGACTGGGTGGATTTGCCGCAGCCGTCGATGCCTTCGAAGCTGATGAACATCAAAGCCCTGCGGCTTCGACCGCGCGACCGCCCAGTTGCATCGCCGCACCCTTGATGCGACCGAGGAAACCGGCCTCGGCCACGTCGCTTGCGGCCAGCAGCGGCATCCGCGCCTCACCCGTGCCCGGAATGGTCACGATCAACTCGCCCAGTTGTTGACCAGCCGTGATCGGGGCCGAGATGGGCGAGGTATAGACGGCCTCTGCGGTGACGCGATCACCTGCGCCGCCGGGGATCAGCACGTTCAGCCCGTCCTTGGTGGTCAGCGCCACGCGTGAGGCCGATCCCAGCCAGACCGGTGCCTCGACCACGGTTTCGCCCTTGGGCACCAGCGTTTTCATGGTGAACTGGCGAAAGGCCCAGCTGACGATACGCTCGGCCTCTTCGGCGCGTGCGGCCTCGGTCTGCAGGCCGGTGACGACAAAGATGATGCGGCGGTTGCCCTGTACGGCGCTGCCGGTCAGCCCGTAGCCTGCCTCTTGAGTATGGCCGGTCTTTAGTCCGTCAGCGCCGATACCAAGGGTCAGCAGCGGGTTGCGGTTAAAGCGGTTCGAGGGCGCACGGTTGTCAAAGGGATATTCGGTCAGCGCGAAATACGTATAAAGCTGCGGAAAATCCTGGATCAGGTGCTGTGCGAGGACGCCCAGATCGTGTGTCGACATGCGATGCCGGGGATCGGGCCAGCCCGAGGCATTGGCAAATGTCGAATTCGTCAGCCCCAGGGCCTTGCCCTTTTCGGTCATCTGGCGGGCAAAGGCATCCTCGGTCCCGGCCAGACCTTCGGCCACCACGACGCAGGCATCATTGCCCGACAGCACGATGATGCCCTTGATCAGTTCCTCGACCGTGGGACGATCCTGTTCATTAAGGAACATGGTAGAGCCGCCCATCTGCCGCGCCTTGGTCGAGACCGGCAGGCGCGTATCCATCTGGACCCGGCCCTCGCGCAGAGCCTCGAACAGCATGTAGACCGTCATCAGCTTGGACATGCTGGCGGGCGGCAACGGCTCATCGGCGTTCTTTTCCATCAGAACCGTGCCGGTCGCGACATCATAGACCCAGGCCGAACGGGCGTTGGTGTCAAAGCCCTGCGCGTAGGTCAGGCCGGGCAGGGCGATCAGCACGATGGCGGTGATGCGGAACAAAAGCGCGCGCATGGGGTTTCCTTTGCCTGTTTGGCAATTGGTTACATCAAGCCCCGCCGCCTCGCAACGCAGCCGGTGGCCACAGACGCGATTTTGAACCGCGAAAGGTTCATGAAAGGTTGACGATATGAGCATCTCTGACAGCGATATGGATTTCACCGTCTGGGCGATCATCGACAAGCCGCGTGAACAGGTGTTCGACGCGGTCGTGGACCCCGACAAGCTGGCGGCCTATTTCACCACCGGCGGGGCCAGGGGCCGGATGGATCGCGGGGCCAAGGTCAGGTGGGAATTTGCCGATTTCCCCGGCCCCTTCGATGTCGATGTGCTGGTCGCCGATGCGCCCGAGCAGGTTCAGTTCGACTGGCCCTCGCCTCTGGGCAAGGGGATGAGCCGCGTTACCTTTCGCTTCGGCGCGCTGACCGAGGCGCGGACCAAGGTCGAAGTCACCGAATCGGGTTGGCCCGCGACGCCTGAGGGCCTGCAGGCGGCTTATGGCAACTGCATGGGCTGGTCGCAGATGCTGGCGGCGATGAAGGCCTGGCTTGATCATGGCGTGGTGCTGCGAACGGGGATGTACAAATAGCCCAAGGGTGAGGGTGGCGGCGATTGCAGGTTTTACACCTGAATCATTGTTATCAGCCGATGCTGTGACGCATGCGCCTGTTGGGACCGCAGCACCTATCCCATGCCCAGAGGATCGCGCCGCTTTTGCGCGCGCTTGGCGTCGGTGCGCTCGCTCCAGATGGCGATCACGCCCCAACTGAGGCAATAGACCCCCCCGATGGTCAGGATCAGCCAACCGGGAAACGGCCCGATGGCGGCGCGGCCAAGCAGTTCTTCGGTCGAAGTGACGGGCAAGGGGTGAACAATCAGCTTGCCGATATAGGCGACGGTCTGGATCAGCAGGATCCAGAAGTAATTGCGCCGGATGCGTCGCCCGACGGCGGTCCACATGCTGACGTGATATCGGGGATGCATGTAGTCATTGGCGAGGCGGTCCTGCCAGTGTTCCTCGAGGTGCAGATCGCCCTCTTTCAGCATCGGCGCCATGAAATGCAGTTCCAGCCAGCGGCAGCGGGCGCGCCAGACGTTGAAATAACGATAGCGCCGTGCCTCGAGCATCAGGAAAAAGACGATCAGGATGCCCACCAGAATAAGCGGCAGCGGCGAGGCTTGGGGCGAGGCGAAAGTGATCGACAGCGCGACACCAAGCGTGACCACCGACCAGTTCGTCGTGGTATCCAGCCGCGTGCGCCAGATGGTCGAGCGGTAAACCTCTCCGCGATAGAGATGGGCGATCACACCCATTTCGGCGGAATCGAGCTGTTTGCGCTCTTTGACCGGTCCGTCCATCGCTGCCTCCATCCCTATGGTCAGCTTGCACTTTTCGGTCTGTCCTCGCAAGGATTGCGGGCGCTTAGCGGCCCACTGCCTCGCGCCAGTGACGCCTGCAAAGCGAGACATAGGTTTCGTTGCCGCCAACCTGCACCTGGGCACCCTCGGTGATGGCGCGGCCATCCTCGCCACGACGGATCACCATGGTCGCCTTGCGCCCGCAATGGCAGATGGTGCGGACCTCGCGCAGATCATCGGCCAGCGCCAGCAACGCGGCGCTGCCCGGGAACAACTCGCCCCGGAAATCGACCCGCAGCCCGTAACACATGACCGGTATGCCCAGATCATCGGCCACGCGGGCCAGTTGCCAGGCCTGATCCCTGGTCAGGAACTGCGCCTCATCGATGAAGATGCAGGCCAGATCCGTGCCCTGGCTGCCGATCAGCGCAAAGAGATCGGTGGCGCTGTCAAAGGTCAGCGCGTCGTCAGAGATGCCGATCCGGCTGGCGATGCGCCCGGTGCCGGCGCGATCATCCAGCGCGGCGGTCAAGAGCAGCGTCGCCATCCCGCGTTCGCGGTAGTTGTAAGAGGCCTGCAACAGCAAGGTGCTTTTGCCGGCATTCATGGTCGAATAGTGGAAATAAAGCTTGGCCATGAACGCAGCAGATAGCGCCGCCAGCGCGGGGCGACAAGATACCAGGGTGCAGGCAAGCGTTTCCCCCCGCGCGCGACCAGCCGTGCGATGACCGAAACCGGGGAAGGATCGTCCTGTCGGACGATCCTGTCGCTGCCGCCCGGCGTTAACCGCGCGGTGTCGCCACCATGCGGAGGGCCCCAACCATCGCGTTGCGGCCCCCGGGCATTTCTGGCATAAGATCCGCATGGCGGCGGTCTGATCCGTTTCGCGCAATGCTGCGACGCCTTTTTCGATACTCACATTTCAGGTTATACGATGCGTGACCCATTGTTCCGCATGGCCCTTGTTTTGGGCGTGCTATCCGCCGTCGGTCCTTTTGCGATCGACATGTATTTGCCGGCCATGCCGCAGGTCGCCGCCGATCTTGGCACGACCGAGGCCGGCGCTGCGCTGACGCTGACATCCTATTTCATCGTCTTTGGTCTGGCGCAGATGATCTATGGCCCCATGTCCGACGCGATCGGGCGCAGAACGCCGATGATCATCGGCGTCACCATATTTTTGGTGGCGACCATCGGTGCAGCGCTGGCCCCCGACATCGGCTGGCTGATCGCCGCACGCGCGGGGCAGGGGCTGGGTGCGGCCACGCTGATGGCGGTGCCGCGCGCCGTGATCCGCGACAAGGCGACGGGCCCTGCGGCGGCAAAGATGATGGCTGCGATCATGATCGTGATCGCGGTCTCGCCCATGCTGGCGCCGCTGACCGGGTCGATGGTGATGCTGTGGGGCGGCTGGCGCGAGATTTTTGTCGTGCTTGCCATCGCGGCACTGGTCAGCCTGTGCCTGATCCTGTTCGTGCTGCCCGAAACGCTGGCGCCGGAAAGCCGGCGCCCGGTGCGGGTGGCACCATTGCTGAGGGGGGCGAAGCGACTGCTGAGTGATCGCCGCTTTATGGGGCTGACCATGATCGGCGGCTTTGGCATGGCCAGCTTTTTCGTCTTTCTGTCCAGCGCCAGCTTTGTCTATACGCGGCAATATGGCCTTAGCCCCACTGGGTTTTCACTGGCCTTCGCGGTCAATGCGATCGGCTTTTTCACGGCCTCGCAATTCGCCGGCTATCTCGCAGAACGTTACGGGATGGAGCGGGTCATCTCGCTGGCGATCACCGGCTTTGCCGGGTTCGCGCTGCTGCTGACGGCGGTGGTCTGGCTGGGTGTCGATCACCTGCCCGTGGTGATGGCGGGTCTGTTTCTGGCCAATGCCTGCCTGGGGTTGGTGATGCCGACCGCGATGGTCATGTCGCTGGACCCGCATCCCGACATCGCCGGGCTGGCCTCGTCCCTGGGCGGCACGATCCAGATGCTGACCGGCGGGATCATGATCGCGCTGACCGGGCCGATCATGGATAATACCGTCAGCACCATGGTTCCGGCGATTGCGCTTTGCGCGTCTTTGGCATGGGGCGCGGCGGCTGTCTCTTTGCCCCGGTTGCGCTGGCGCGCGGCCTAGGCACGCAAGGGCCGGTTTTGCTGTTGACTCTGCTGCTTCGCGCTGTAAAAGGCGGGCTTCAATCGAATTCCACGGGGCCGCGACGCGTGTGCTGCCGTAGCAGGAGCAGATGAAATGGCGAAGCCGACGACGATCAAGATCCGCCTGAACTCGACGGCGGGCACCGGGCACTTCTACGTTACCAAGAAGAACGCCCGCACCATGACTGAAAAGATGACCGTGAACAAATACGATCCGGTTGTCCGCAAGCATGTCGAATACAAGGAAGGCAAGATCAAGTAAGATCACGCCAATTCCTGAATGATAAGAACCGCGCCCATTCGGCGCGGTTTTTTCGTATCCGGGGCTTGGTGATCTTTGCGGGCCGGGCCAGGCGCGACGAAAAAGGCCGGACGCGAACGCCCGGCCTTGTCCTTGATTCGATCTGGTCGCTCGTGGCGATCAGTCGCGCGATGCGCCCAGGAACTGCAGCAGGAACATGAACAGGTTCAGGAAGTCCAGGTACAGTTGCAGCGCGCCCATGATGGCGGCCTTGCCCAGGAAGTCCCGGTTCGAGTTCGCCATCGCCAGATAGGTGTTCTTGATGTTCTGCGTGTCATAGGCCGTCAGGGCCGAGAACAGCAGCACGCCGATGATCGAAATCGCAAACTGCATCGCTGAGGATTGCAGGAAGATGTTCACGACCATGGCGACGATCAGACCGATCAGGCCCATCATCAAGAAGGTCCGCATGCCCGACAGGTCGCGCTTGGTCGTATAACCATAGAGCGACAGGCCGGCAAAGGCGATTGCGGTGATCAGGAAGGTCTGAACCACCGAGGCCGACGTATAGACCATGAAGATCCAGCTGACCGACAGACCGATCAGGGCTGCGAAGCCGTAAAAGATCATCGTCGCCGCCGAGGTCGACAGCCGGTTCAGCATCGCGCCGAAACCAAACACGACCAACAGTGGGGCAAACATGATCACCCAACGCAGCGGCGAGGTATAGATCGCCGCGCCCAGTGCCGTCAGCGTCCCGTCAGGCGAAACAGCCAATTGGCTGATGCCCCAGGCAAAGACTGCCGTGACCGTCATTGCGATGGCCATCAGGCTGTAGACTTTGCTCATATAGGCGCGCAGGCCTTCATCGATCTCGGCCGAGCGGGTTGCTTGCCCCTGCGCGGTTCGGATCGTGTTGTAATCTGCCATCTAAATCTCCCTCGGCAAATGCCAGACGGGCAGCGACGCCACCCGTTTCTCGTCATGGTAAAATATTGGCAGACTCCCCGGTATTTTCAATCCTGTCAGGGCCGAAAACGACTGCAGAAACGCTAAAATCCGCGTCATCACAGCCGAATGATGACCTTTCCGGTGGTTTTTCGGGCTTCCAGCAGGCGATAGCCCTCTGCAATCTGGTCCAGATCCAGCACCTCGCCGGCATGGGGCGCAAGTTTTCCGTCTGCGAACAGCGCAAAACACTGGGCCAGACTGTCACGCAGGGCCTGCCGGTCCAGGTCGCGATAGCCGCCCCAGTAAAATCCGTAAATGGCGATATTCTTGACCAGGGCATGGTTCAGCGGCAGGCGCGGCGGTTTGCCGCCCGCAAAGCCGATGATCAGGAAGCGCCCGCCCCGGCGCAGCGCGCCAAAGGCGGCCAGCCCCGGCTCGGCGCCGACCGGATCGTACACCACGTCGATGGGGCCAAATTCGCGCAAGGCGGCCTTGAGATCGGGGCTGTCGTCGCTGTCGATCAGATCGTCCGCGCCCGCCTCGGCAACGATGCCCAGCCTTTCGGGAACACGCGCCACGCCGATCACCCGCGCACCGATGGCGCGCCCGATCTGCACGGCGGTCAGGCCGACGCCGCCAGCGGCACCCAGCACGGCCAGAGTTTCGCCGGCCTGCAGCCCGGCGCGATGCACCAGCGCCAGATGACTGGTGCCATAGGCGATCTGAAAGCCGGCAGCCTGGTCAAAGGACATGTTGTCCGGGATCTTGAGGCAGGCATCGGCAGGAACCGCCATGACCTCGGTCATGGTCCCCGGCGCCCAGACTGCCACGCGGTCGCCCGGCATCAGCCCGCTCTCTGCAGGGGCGGTGATCACTTCGCCCGCGCCCTCAAGCCCCGGCACGAAAGGAAAGGGCTGAGCCTCCTGATACTGCCCACGGCTTTTCAGGATATCGGCAAAGTTCAATGCTGCCGCGCGCATTCGGACAAGAACGCGCTGGTCGGCGGCGGTCGGTGCCGCAGTGGTTGAAACCACCGGTAGTGATTCGCTTTGGGGAATCCGGGCTATTCGAATGTCTTTCATCGCGTCCTTTCGTGAACTGTCCATTTGGACAATATTTTGCCATCTGGTAGAGAAACAGTTGCAGACTGCGCAATCCGAGACCTGTCTTTTTGGTCAGGAAAGGGTTCCTTTACCATCATCGTTGTCGAAAAGTCAGCCGGGCTGGGTTACTGCCCTCATAGATTGAGTGAGGTGAGTTATGAAGCACGGTGTAGATGTTCATGTGGGTAAGCGTATTCGCCATCGTCGGTGGATGATAGGTATGACCCAACAACAATTGGCAGAAGCAGTTGGAATCAAGTTCCAGCAGATCCAGAAATACGAGACCGGGATGAATCGCGTCTCTGCCTCGCGTCTTTGGGATATTGCGCGGGCGCTGGAAGTGCCTGTCAGCTTCTTCTTCGACGGCTTGCACGAAGACGCGACGGCCACAGAGGTCGAAGGGGATATTCTGGGCGACAAGGAAGCTCTGCAACTGGTGCGTGCATATTACGCCATGCCGGTCGCACAGCGCCGCCAGATTTTCGAACTGGCGCGGGTTCTGTCCGACGCAGCTTGAAAGCGCCGCGGCACATCTGACGAATAGGGCGCGAACCACGGATCGCGCCCCGCGTCTTCCCCGATGTCGCCGCTTGCTTTATGCCTGCCCGCAGATCCTGTAGGGGCCGGGCATGACCGATGACAGAAACGACATCATGGCCACTGCGCATCTGCTGGCAGATGCCGCGCGGGCCGAGATCCTGCCCTATTTTCGACGCAGTGATCTGCATTCCGAAAACAAGCTGAGCACCGGCTTTGATCCGGTGACAGAGGCCGACAAGGCCGCCGAGCGCGCCATGCGTCAGGTTCTGGCAGAACGCCGGCCTGATGATGCGGTGATCGGTGAAGAATACGGCACCAGCGCCGGGACCTCCGGCATCCGCTGGATTCTGGACCCGATCGACGGCACCCGTGCCTTTATCTGCGGCGCGCCCAGTTGGGGCGTGCTGATCGGTGTCGGCAATGACGCCGGTCTGACATATGGCATCATCGATCAGCCCTATACCGGCGAGCGGTTCGAAGGCGGCTTTGGCCGCGCGCGACTGATCGGGCCGCGCGGCGAAGAGCCGCTGCGCACGCGGCGTGGTGTGGCGCTGTCGGATGCAACGCTGATGACGACCTTTCCCGAGGTCGGTACTGCCGAGGATGGCGCGGCGTTTCAGCGCGTCGCCGCCAAGGCGCGGCTGACGCGTTATGGGCTGGATTGCTATGCCTATGCCCTGCTGGCTTTGGGGCATATCGATCTGGTGATCGAGTCGGGGCTGCATGTCTATGATATCGCGGCACCGCTGGCCGTGGTTCAGGCGGCAGGCGGTGTTGTGACCGATTGGCAGGGCGGCTCGGCCGAGGCGGGCGGGCGTGTCATCGCTGCCGCATCGCCGGAAATTCACGCGGCTGCATTGGATTTTTTGCAAGGCTGACGTAAACGGCTGTTGTTCCTACCGGCAAAGCGAGGCGCGCATGTCTGATCAGATCACCGAGCAGCCCGAAGCCGAGGAAGACGAGGAGTTCATCCCTCGTCGCACGGTGCTTCGACAGATTGACGCGGCGCTTGAGGCCGATGATGCCACGCAACTGGAACAGTTGCTCGAGCCGATGCACGCGGCCGACATCGCCGATATCATCGAACGGCTGGACCCTGCCGATCGCCGCAAGTTCCTGCAGCTTTACTCGATCGAGATGGACGGCGAGATCCTCTCGGAAATCGACGAGGCGATCCGCGACGAGGTGATCGAGGCCCTGCCCAAAGAGGTGCTGGCCGAAGCCGTCCGGGAAATGGACAGCGATGATGTCGTCGACCTGATCGAGGACATGGACGAGGGCGAGCGCGAGGAAATCCTTGCCGCGCTGGACGAATCCGACCGTGCCGCCGTCGAACAGTCACTGACCTATCCCGAATATTCGGCCGGCCGTCTGATGCAATCCGAGGTGGTGACCGCGCCGCCGCACTGGACCGTGGGTGAAACCATCGACTTTCTGCGCGCCGAGGACTGGCTGCCCGAGCAGTTCTATCACATCATTCTGGTCGATCCGCGCCGCCATCCCGTGGGCTATGTGGCCCTTGGCAGGCTGCTGGCCTCATCCCGGCCGATCAAGCTGACCGACATCACCGAAGACAGTTTCCGCACCATCAGCGCCACCGCGGATGAGGGCGATGTGGCTTATGCGTTCAACCAGTATCACCTGATTTCCGCGCCCGTCGTGGATAATGATGAGCGTCTGGTGGGCGTCATTACCATAGACGACGCCATGTCGGTGCTGGACGAGGAACACGAAGAAGACATCCTGCGCCTGGCCGGTGTGGGCGAGGATTCGGCAATCACCGATACGGTGATGGAAACGCTGCGGCAGCGCCTGCCGTGGCTGGCGGTGAACCTTGCCACTGCCGTTATCGCCTCGCTGGTCATCGCCATGTTCGAGGATACGATCAGCGCCATTGTCGCGCTGGCCGTGCTGATGCCCATCGTCGCCTCGATGGGCGGTAATGCCGGCACCCAGACACTGACCGTCGCGGTGCGCGCGCTGGCCACCAAAAGCCTGTCGGGCGGCAATGTCATGCGCGTGGTCAGGCGAGAGGCCATCGTGGGCCTGTTGAACGGGCTGGCCTTTGCCATCGTCATGGGCATCGTTGCCTGGATCTGGTTTGGCGGCGTCTCACTGGCCGCTGTGATCGCCATAGCAATGGTGGTGAACTTGGCCATCGCCGCGCTGGCCGGCATTCTGATTCCGCTGGCGCTGGAAAAGGTCGGGGCTGACCCGGCGCTGGCCTCGGGCACCTTCGTGACCACGGTCACCGATGTGGTCGGCTTCTTTGCCTTTCTGGGCCTTGCCGCGACGGTGCTGACATGACCGACAAGGCAACGCTCAGGGCGCAGGCGCTGGCGGCGCGCGGGCAGGGTGGCGATCAGGCCGCGCTTGCCGCCAATCTCATGGCGGCGCTGCGGCCTTTTGCGGGGCAGGTCCTGTCGGGCTATTTCCCGATGCGGGACGAGGCTGATCCGCGCGCCGCGATGGCCGCACATGAGGGCCCTGTCTGCCTGCCGGTCGTGCCCGGCAAGGCCGTGCCGCTGATCTTTCGGCAATGGGATGGCGGGGCGCTGGTCGCGGGTTCTTTCGGGACCTCACACCCCTCCGAGGATGCCGCTGTGCTGACGCCAGAGGTGCTGATCGTGCCGCTGGCGGGCTTTGACCGCGCCGGCAACCGCATCGGCTATGGCGGTGGATATTACGATCGCACGCTGGAACTGCTGCGCAGGGCGGGTCCGGTGACCGCCATCGGGCTGGCATTTGCGACGCAGGAACTGGCTGCGATTCCGGCCGAGTCCTTTGATCAGCCGCTTGATATGGTTGTGACCGACCGCGAAACAATCAAGATATAGCGTCCCGCGCCGCGCCTGCGATTTTTTTCGCCTGCGCGCCGTTACCGTTTCGTCACAATCTCACGGCGCCCATCTGACCACCATTTGGGGGCGGATCAGTGGATAACCCTGTGGAAATCGCGTGAATCCTGCTGGCGAAGCCCGCCATATCATTGAAATTTTTGTCCTTGTTAAGGTTTCATTAAGCTTTCGAGTCGCGGCAATGCAGCATTCTGCCGCGTCGCCGCGATCAAATCTTGTCAACAGAAAAGACTGCTCACGAGATGTAAAAAATCTGTTGAAAGCGACCGAGAGACACGTCAGTTTGTGTTTTGCGGCCAAGGCGCACACAACATATGGTGGCACTCGTTAAGGACCATCAGGCGCGGCACGGCCACTTCAATGATCGAGTTCGGATCAGGCGCGACATCGTCTGAACGGTCCCGCCTTTGCGGGCCGATGGGCCGACTCCGCAACGCGAGACAATCCCGGGAACCGGGAACAGGGACAAGAAGAGGGCAGGCATGAAGATCGAACGTCGTTTTACCACGGAAGACAGCGGCGCCTATGGCGACATCGAATTCCGCAACACCGTCAGCGAAATCCGCAATCCCGATGGGAAGCTGGTGTTCCAGAATGAGCATGTCGAGGTGCCCAAGGGCTGGAGCCAGGTCGCCAGCGACGTCATTGCCCAGAAATACTTCCGCAAGGCCGGCGTGCCGGCCGCAATGAAGCGGGTAAAGGAAAAGGGCGTGCCGGAATTCCTGTGGCGCTCGGTCCCTGATCAGGACGCGCTCTCGGCGTTGCCCGAAGATCAGCGTTTCATCGGCGAAAACAGCGCCCGGCAGGTCTTTGACCGTCTGGCCGGCGCCTGGGCCTATTGGGGCTGGAAGGGCGGCTATTTTACCGATGAGGCCGATGCCAGCGCCTATTACGACGAGATGCGCCACATGCTGGCCCGGCAGATGGCCGCGCCGAACAGCCCGCAATGGTTCAACACCGGTCTGCACTGGGCCTACGGCATCGACGGTCCGGGGCAGGGCCATTTCTATGTCGATTACAAGACCGGCAAACTGGTCAAATCCGACAGCGCCTATGAGCACCCGCAGCCGCATGCCTGCTTTATCCAGTCGGTCAGCGATGATCTGGTGAACGAGGGCGGCATCATGGACCTGTGGGTCCGCGAGGCGCGCCTGTTCAAATACGGGTCGGGCACCGGCACCAACTTTTCCAGCCTGCGTGCCGAGGGCGAAAGCCTGTCGGGCGGCGGCAAATCGTCGGGCCTGATGGGGTTCCTGAAGATCGGCGACCGTGCTGCGGGCGCGATCAAATCGGGCGGCACCACGCGCCGCGCGGCCAAGATGGTGATCTGCGACATGGATCACCCCGATATCGAACAGTTCATCAACTGGAAGGTCATCGAGGAACAAAAGGTCGCCAGCCTCGTCGCCGGATCCAAGGTCCACGAGCAGAAACTGAACGAGATCTTTGCCGCGATCCGCGAATGGGATGGCAGCATCGAGGACGCGACAGATCCCGCCAAGAACGAGGCGCTGAAAGCCGCGATTCGCGCCGGCAAGAAGGCGATGATCCCGGAAACCTATGTGAACCGGATTCTGCAATACGCGCGTCAGGGATTTGATTCGATTGAGTTTCCGACCTACGATACCGATTGGGACAGCGAGGCTTACGTCACCGTCTCGGGCCAGAACAGCAACAACTCGGTCCGCGTCACCGACGCCTTCCTGACGGCTGTGCGCGAAGACGAGCCGTGGGAATTGCTGCGCCGCATCGACGGCAAGGTCGCCAAGACCATCAGCGCACGCGAGCTGTGGGATCAGGTGGGCCACGCCGCATGGGCCTGCGCCGATCCCGGCATCCAGTTCCACGATACGGTCAACGCCTGGCACACCTGCCCCGAAGATGGCGCGATCCGCGGGTCGAACCCGTGCAGCGAATACATGTTCCTGGACGACACCGCCTGCAACCTGGCATCGATGAACCTGCTGACCTTCTTCAAGGACGGTGAATTCGACGCCGAGGCCTATGTTCACGCCACCCGGCTGTGGACCGTGACGCTGGAAATCAGCGTGCTGATGGCGCAGTTCCCCTCCAAGGAAATCGCGCAGCGGTCCTATGACTACCGGACGCTTGGTCTGGGCTATGCCAATATCGGCGGCCTGTTGATGAATATGGGTCTGGGCTATGACAGTGACGAGGGCCGTGCGCTCTGCGGCGCGCTGACCGCGATCATGACCGGCGTCGCCTATGCCACCAGCGCCGAAATGGCGGGCGAATTGGGTGCCTTCCCCGGTTATGCGCGCAACGCCGATCACATGCTGCGTGTCATCCGCAACCACCGCGCGGCTGCCCATGGCGCTGACAGCTTTGAGGGCCTCAACGTCAATCCGGTCGCGCTGGACGCCAAGAACTGCGCCGACAAGCGGCTGGTCGCCATGGCCCGCGAGGCATGGGATGAGGCGCTGGCACTGGGCGAAAAGCACGGCTACCGCAACGCGCAATCCACCGTCATCGCGCCCACCGGCACGATCGGTCTGGTGATGGATTGCGACACCACCGGCATCGAGCCCGATTTCGCGCTGGTGAAATTCAAGAAACTCGCCGGCGGTGGTTACTTCAAGATCATCAACCAGTCGGTGCCTGCGGCGCTGGAAAAGCTGGGCTATGGGTCCGCGCAGATCGAAGAAATCATCGCCTATGCGGTGGGCCACGGTTCGCTTGGCAACGCGCCCGGCATCAACCACACGGCGCTGGCTGGCCACGGTTTCGGCCCGCGCGAGATCGAAAAGGTCGAGGCCGCGCTGGCCACCGCCTTTGACATCCGCTTTGTCTTCAACCAGTGGACGCTGGGCGAGGATTTCTGCAAGGACACACTGGGCATCCCTGCGGCCAAGCTGAGCGACCCCAGCTTTGACCTGCTGCGCCATCTGGGCTTTACCAAGGCGCAGGTCGAGGCCGCCAATGACCATGTCTGCGGCACCATGACGCTGGAAGGCGCGCCTTTCCTGAAGGAAGAGCATTACGTTGTCTTCGATTGCGCCAATGCCTGCGGCAAGAAGGGCAAGCGTTACCTGTCCGTCGACAGCCACATCCGCATGATGGCCGCCGCGCAGTCGTTCATCTCGGGCGCGATTTCCAAGACCATCAACATGCCCAATGACGCCACCATCGCCGATGCGCTGGCATCCTACGAATTGTCGTGGTCGCTGGGGATCAAGGCCAATGCGCTGTATCGCGACGGCTCCAAGCTGTCACAGCCGCTGGCATCCGCGCTGGTCGAGGATGACGAAGAGGCCGAAGAGATCCTGACCAATGGCAGCGCGCAGGAAAAAGCGGTCGTGATTGCCGAAAAGATCGTCGAAAAGATCATCGTCAAGGAAATGGTCCGCACGCATCGCGAAAAACTGCCTCAGCGGCGCAAGGGTTATACCCAGAAAGCCATTGTCGGCGGTCACAAGGTCTATCTGCGGACCGGCGAATATGATGACGGCAATCTGGGCGAGATCTTCATCGACATGCACAAGGAAGGCGCTGGCTTCCGGGCGATGATGAACAACTTTGCCATCGCCGTCTCGGTGGGCCTGCAATACGGTGTCCCGCTGGAGGAGTTCGTCGACGCCTTCACCTTCACCCGGTTCGAGCCGGCAGGGATGGTGCAGGGCAATGACAGCATCAAGAACGCAACCTCGATCCTTGATTATGTCTTCCGCGAACTGGCCGTGTCCTATCTGGACCGCACCGATCTGGCCCATGTCAAACCCGAGGGCGCCAGCTTTGACGACCTGGGCGACGGCGAAGGCGAGGGCCGCCCGAACGTGGCGCCGGTCACCGACCAGTCAGAGCTGAAGTCGCTGACCATGCTGAAACAGATCAGCAGCGCCGGCTATCTGCGCAAGCGTCTGCCGCAGGAACTGATGGTGCTGCAGGGCGGTGTCTCGACCGCCGCCGTGGCAACCGGCATGGCCGAGGCCGCCGCGACCTTCGAGGTGGCCGAACTGTCCACCCTGAAAACCGTCGACGCCCGCACCAAGGCCAAGATGCAGGGTTACGAGGGCGATCCATGCGGCGAATGCGGCAACTACACGCTGGTCCGCAACGGCACCTGCATGAAGTGCAACACCTGCGGCGGCACGTCCGGGTGTAGCTGATGAGTAAGGAGGCTGGTATGAAAACTATTCGCGAACTATTCAAGAAATTGCCTGTGTCAGGCGAAGTTTTGGATGCGATGCGTAGGTTCAATCTGTCTCCGAACGTTGACGGAAAGGCGCGGTCCGTAAAGGACCTCGCCATCAAGCTGGGGTTCGATGTTCGGCTGTGCTCGATGCCGAAGGGCAGAGCAGGAAGACTGGTGCCAGACCCATTCGCGGAAAATGGATACTGCATCGAGATCAGTGAGAAGCAGAGTCGTCAGAGCCAAAGATGGACGGTTCTACACGAGATGGGTCATTTCTTCCTGCACGTGAATCGATCCGATCCATTTGCGTTCGACAAGTATCTGGATCGGTCGTCGGAAGCCTTTTACGAAAATCTAGTTGAAGAGCGAGAAGCAAATCAATTTGCGGCGGTTCTGCTCTTTGGGGACGGCGCGCTGCATGGCGCGTCAGGTATTTACGGTCAGAACATTGAGAAATTGGCCCGTCACTTTGGAGTATCAGAGAAAGTCGTAGAGATTGCGATGAAGCAATTTGGGATCGCGTAAAGAAGGCGCCCCACCAGTTTTGTCAGGCCAAGGTCGCGGGCCACTCCTCCACATCCCGCGCCCCTATCGAAGCAGCCAGCCGCCCGGCAAGAGGCGCAGCCTGACACCAAAGCCCCCCGCCGCGTGGCAGCGCGGCGGGGGGCGGCCGTTTCTGTGGGGCGCGCCACGCGGCATCCCCCTTGCGGCGACCCCGGCGGCGAGCATAGGTTGAGGGCATCGTAATTCAGCAGGGCAGCCATGCGTATCGGCATTCTTCAATGCGGCCAGTCACCCGACGTTTTGAAAGCGTCGCTGGGGGATTACCCGGACATGTTCACAAGGCTGTTGGCCGATCGCGGGTTTGAGTTCCAGAACTGGCATGTCGAGGCGATGCAGTTCCCCGAGCATGTGACCGATGCCGATGGCTGGCTGATCACCGGATCGCGCTGGGGCGCCTATGAGGATCACGAATTCATCCCGCCGCTGGAGGATTTCATCCGCCGCGCCTATGAGGCAAGGGTGCCGCTGGTCGGGATCTGCTTTGGCCATCAGGTCATCGCGCAGGCGCTGGGCGGTAAGGTGATCAAGCACCCCGACGGCTGGGCCGTGGGCGCACAGGATTACGATTTCGGCGGCGAAAAGATCGTGCTGAACGCCTGGCATCAGGATCAGGTGGTCAGCCTGCCCGAGGGTGCCGAGGTCGCTGGCCGCAACGCGTTTTGCGAAAACGCCGCGCTGATCTACAGCGATCGCGCCTATAGCGTGCAGGCGCATCCGGAATTTGACGATGCCTTCGTGCAGGGCCTGATTGACCATCGCGCCAAGGGCAAGGTGCCGCCCGAACTGCTGGACGCTGCAAAGGCGCGGATGGGTCAGTCCAATGACAGCCCGCTGCTGGCCGAACAGATCGAGGCGTTTTTCAAACAGCCCCGCGCCATCGCGAAAGGGGCTGCCTGATGTATCGCCCCGAAGCCTTTGCCGAGGACCGGCTGGAACCGATTGCCTCGCTGATCCAGTCCTATCCTCTGGGTCTGTTGATCACCGTTGGCGCGGATGGCCCGGCTGCCAACCCGGTGCCGTTCGAACTGTCGCCTGATGGTCGCAAGTTGCGGGCCCATCTGGCGCGGGCCAATCCGCAACTGGACGATCTGCGCCGGGGTGAGCCGGTGCTTGTCGTGTTTCAGGGCGAACAAAGCTATATCACACCCAGTTGGTACGCGACCAAACAGGCGACCGGCAAGGTGGTGCCGACCTGGAATTATCTGATGGTTCAGGCGCGCGGTCGGCCCGCGCTGACCAATGATGCCGACTGGCTGCACGACCAGATCGACGCGCTGACCCGGCAGATGGAATCGGCGCAGCCGACGCCCTGGGCGGTGACCGACGCGCCCGACGGCTATGTCGGCGCCATGCTGCGCGGCATTGTCGGCGTCGAGATCGACATTCAGGACCTGCGCGGCAAGTGGAAGGCCGGGCAAAACAAAACCGCCGATGACAGGGCAGGGGTCAGGCAGGGGCTGTCGGCCTCTCATCCCGCGCTGGCGGCAGCGACAGGTGAGGCATGACACATCCCGACTGGATCGCCCGCAGCCCCGAGGCGACGCAGACCTATCTCAAGGATATCCGCCTCGATGAGGTGGAATGTATCGTCGCCGATATCGCCGGCGTGGCGCGCGGCAAGGCGATGCCCGCGTCGAAATTCGCGCGCCAGGAAAAATTCTATCTGCCGAACTCGATCTTTCTGCAGACGATCACCGGCGAATGGGCCGACAACCCGCATGGCGCCTTTACCGAGCCGGACATGGTGCTGACCCCTGATTTCAGCACCGCGACCGCCGCGCCCTGGACAGCCGATTATACGGTTCAGGTCATCCATGACGTCTTTGACCAAAAAGGCGAACCGGTGCCCATCGCGCCGCGCAACGTGCTCAAGCACATCGTGGGCCTTTATCAGGCAAAGGGCTGGAAGCCGGTCGTGGCACCCGAGATGGAGTTCTTTCTCGTCGCGCGCAACATCGACCCCAACCAGCCGATCATCCCGCCCATGGGCCGCACCGGTCGCCGCGCGGCGGCCAAGCAGGCCTATTCGATGAGTGCTGTCGATGAATATGGCAAGGTCATCGACGATATCTATGACTTCGCCGAGGCGCAGGGGTTCGAGATCGACGGCATCCTGCAGGAAGGCGGCGCCGGTCAGGTCGAGATCAACCTGAACCACGGCGACCCCATTGCGTTGGCCGATGAGATCTTCTTTTTCAAGCGCCTGATCCGCGAGGCGGCGCTGCGCCATGACTGCTTTGCCACCTTCATGGCCAAACCCATCGAGGGCGAGCCGGGCAGTGCCATGCACATGCATCACTCGGTCACCGATATCGCCACCGGGCGGAACATCTTTTCCGATGAGGCAGGCCGAGAGACGCCGGAATTCCTGCATTTCATCGCCGGCATGCAAAAGCACCTGCCTGCGGCCGTGGCGTTGTTGGCGCCCTATGTGAACAGCTATCGCCGCTACATTCCGGATTTCGCCGCGCCGATCAATCTGGAATGGGGCCGCGACAACCGCACCACCGGCCTGCGCGTGCCCATATCCGGCCCCGAGGCGCGGCGGATCGAAAACCGCCTGGCGGGCATGGACTGCAATCCGTATCTGGGTATCGCGGCCTCGCTGGCTTGCGGTTATCTGGGTCTGCTAGAGGCAGAAAACCCACGCGCTGAATGCCTGGGCGACGCCTATATTTCCGAAGACGAACTGCCCCTGACCCTTGGTGATGCGCTGGATCTGATGGTCGACAGCGCACCGATGCGTGGCGTGCTGGGCGAGGAATTCGTCGCCGTATACGAATCCGTCAAGCGCAATGAATACAAAGAGTTCCTGCAGGTGATCAGTCCGTGGGAACGGGAACACCTGCTGCTGAACGTATGAGCGCAGGTTCAGGTCGCGGCTGGCGGCGGTTGCTGGTCGGTGTGGCCGTGGCAGGCTGTGCCGTTGCCCTCGGCGTCTATCTGACAGGCCCGTTTTTCGCGACACCCGCAGCGGACAAGGCTGCACCTCATGGCAGCGTGGAGAACCCGGTGCCGCGTTTCTTCCTGTCCGAGCTTGAGGACGATCTGACCGGCGTTACCGTCGTGATCGAAAGCATTGCGTCGGGCCAGCCGTCCGCCATCGGCATCACCGATCCCGCGGTCCTGTCCGCGCAAAGCCAGACCGCCTTTGTTGCCGATAGCGGCAAGGCCTCTTTTGGGGATCTGGCGCTGGCGGTGTTGGCCCGGCCGATACCCTATGCGCCCGCTGTCAGCGCCTATCGCGACGGGCGGCTGCTGCGCAGCTGGGATTGCATCGTCGCGGATTGCGCGAATGGCACCCAGATGGTGCAATCGCTCGCGGCGCTGGTTCAGGCTGGCAGGCCGGTGGTGGATGAACGGCAGTGGTTCGATGATCACGACGCCTATCTGGCCGCCTTGCACCGGATCAAATCATCACCCGACGCCATCACCTATCCCGAAACGCCGTTGGAGCGCGCGCCCTATCCCAATCTTCTCAGCCTGTCGCTGCCTGCGTTTTATGTCGATGCGGCCGTCGATCCTGCATTCGCGCAGGATGGCAATGCCGCGCTGATGAAATGGCTGGCGGGGGAGCTGAGCAGACTGGATCTGCAGGCAGAGCTGCGCGGCGCCAGCCTGACGCGGGTGGACCAGCCTTTGCTGGTCGATCGTTGTGTTGATGGCGCAGTGGTGGCTCCGACGCCGGGCATCAGCATGTGGTCGTCGCTTTATGCGCAGGACGGCAACACCTTGCTGGCGCTGTCGGGCATCACCGCCTGGGAAGGTTTGGCTTCGATCTATATTGCATCGGAGGATATCCCTGAATTGCAGCAGATCGACACGGCAGACCTGCCCGGTCCGCCGTCCGGTAGGCTGACCCCTGATGCCGTTCTGGCGCGGATCGAGGGTACGCTGCGCGACGCCGATGCGCGGTTGGGGCTGGACTGTGTGCGCCCGCTGCTGGTCGAAAACGCCGATGATCTGTCCGGCGGCGTTCGCTTGCTCGACGCGCCGTCCCCTATTACCTATCAGTTGCAATGGACCCAGTTCACAGGCCAGCCCAGACATGAACCTGCTTTACGCCAATGACAGCAAGGGCGCATATCCGCCCAGCCTCTATGCCGCGACCCGCGACCCGCTGGACCCGTTTCCCCAGTTGAAGGGCGAGATCAGGGCCGATGTCGCCGTGGTCGGTGGCGGCTATACCGGCTTGTCCGCCGCGCTGCATCTGGCGCGGGCCGGCTTTGATGTCGCCCTGCTAGAGGCGCATCGCGTGGGGTTCGGGGCGTCGGGGCGCAATGGCGGGCAGATGGGCTCGGGTCAGCGGCAAGAGGTCGACTGGCTCGAGGACAAGCTTGGCCGTGACACCGCACGTCGCCTTTGGGCGCTGGGCGAGGATGCAAAGGCGCTGACCCGCGATCTGGCGGCGCAGTCAGGCGTGCCGGTCCATGCCGGCGTGGCCCATGCCTGCCGATCAAGGGATGAGGTCGATCACGCGCGCAAGCTGGCTGATCTGTTAGCCACGCATTACAACTATGATCAGGTCGCGGCGCTGGATCAGGACGAATTCCGCGCATTGGTGCCTTCGGATGCCTATGTCGGTGGCGCTGTGGATCGCGCGGCAGGGCATCTGCATCCGCTGAACCTGGTCATCGGCATGGCGCGGCTGGCGCAAGAGGCTGACGCACGCATCTATGAACAAACCCATGTCCACCGGATCGAGCACGGCAAGACCGCCGGCGAAAAAAGCATTGTGCGCTGCGACACGGGGCGGGTGATCTGCGATCATGTGGTGTTGGCCGGCAACGGCTATCTGGGCGATCTCAGCGCCCCGGTGGCGCGCCGGGTCATGCCGATCAACAATTACATCGTCGCGACAGAGCCGCTTGGCAATCGCGCGCAAGAGGTGCTGGCCGAGAACATCGCTGTGGCCGATAGCAGATTTGTGGTGAACTATTGGCGCCTGTCCGATGATCAGCGGCTGATCTTTGGTGGCGGCGAGACCAGCGGCTATAAGTTCCCGCGCAATATCAAGGCCAAGGTGCGCCCGCATCTGCTGTCGGTCTATCCGGCGCTGCGCGATGTCGAACTGACCCATGGCTGGGGTGGCACGCTGGCCATTACCATGAACCGGCTGCCCTGTTTCACCCGGCCCGCGCAGAATTGCCTGTCGTCCAGCGGCTTTTCGGGCCATGGCGTCGCCCTGGCGACGCTGGCGGGCAAGCTGATGGCCGATGCGGTGGCGGGGCAGGCGTCGGGATTCGACACCATGGCCGCCGTTCCTTCGCGCAACTTTCCCGGCGGCGGCATGTTCCGCTCGCCGTTGCTGGCTGCGGGCAACAGCTGGTACGCCCTGCGGGACAGGTTGGGATTTTAGGGCATTTCGGCAAACGATCCTGAGGTCATCTCTGGGATCGTCTGGGATCAACGCCCGCTGGCCTCGCCATCACTGGGATCACATGGGAATTGCGTCGATTCTCGAATCAAGCGCCCGTGATTTGTCGTGATTCGCTTTGCGATACGCGTGATTTCTGTGCATGACTTGCTAAATCTGGCTATGGCTGGGATTGCGCGCCAGTTTTTTCGGGACGATCGGTTTGCACTATATGTTGGGTTTTTCTGTAAGGTCAGCGCAATTTATGCGCAATAAGGGCTAATTTTCACGCAATGTTCTTTCGTGGCGAGGCCGCAATTCTGCCGCTCTAACCGCAAAGTCCCGTAAATTTCCATTGCTTCCCATGCTGGCCCATGTCACAACTAACTCACGAAGACGGGCAGTGAAGGGGCGAAAAGACCCCAGAAGGCGAAGCAGACTTCATACAGGCAACCCGTTTTCCAAAATGCCGACCGCATGTGCGAGCAGCACCCCCAAGGTGGCGCGTGACGGTAAGGCCAACCCCGGAAACCGGGGCCCAGTAATGGGAACGAGGGCGGCGGATCGAGCAGTGGCAGCGGCTCGATCCGCCCTTTCTCTTTCGGGTGGTCCGAAAGAGGTGGACGGTGAGGTAAGGAGCGGCACCCGGTGGCGCGTACGTTCAGAGGTTCGGAAGAGGTCAAGGTCGACGCGAAAGGGCGCGTTTCGATCCCGGCCAAGTTCCGTCGGGTCTTTGAACAGAACGACCCCGACTGGCAGCCCGGCAATCGTCCCCAGCTTGTGATCGTCTACGGATCGCGCAAACAGAATCACCTGCGTCTTTTCACCATGCAAGCCATTGAGGAAATCGACCGTGGCATCGCCCGCATGCGGCGCGGCAGCCCCGAGCGTACGGTTCTGGAAACCATGATGAACGGTCAGTCCGAAGAGGCAGAGATCGATGGTGATGGCCGTTTGCTGCTGCCGCTGAAACTGCGCGAAAAGATCGGTCTGGACGACCGCGCCTATTTCATGGCCTCGGGCGATTATCTCAAGGTCTGGAAGCCCGAGATCTACGACGAAGAGGAAGAGCAGCTTGAGGCGTTGATCCCCGATTTCGAACCCGGTGCGGATCCGCTGTCGCTGCTGGACCCCGAGCCCATGGAAGAGGCGGGGGGTTGATCAGATGACCGACCCGCATATACCCGTTCTTCTTCGACCGCTGCTCAGGGCGGTCGAACCCGTTTCAGGCACCTGGGTGGACGGAACCTTTGGCGCGGGCGGCTATGCGCGCGGATTTCTGGAAGCGGGCGCAGATCAGGTCATCGGCATTGATCGCGATCCATCGGTGTTTCGCATGGCCGAGGATTGGGCCAACGATTACGGCGACCGGCTGCGGCTGGTTCAGGGCACATTTTCCGAACTGGACGAACTGGCGGGCGAACCCGTTGACGGCGTTGTGCTGGATCTGGGCGTCAGCTCGATGCAACTGGATCAGGCCGAGCGCGGCTTTTCCTTCCTGCGCGACGGTCCACTGGACATGCGCATGGGCGATGACGGGCCGTCCGCCGCCGATCTGCTGAATACCGCAGAGGAAGGCCAGATCGCGGATGTGCTTTATCATTACGGCGAAGAGCGCGCCGCGCGTCGTATCGCGCGTGCCATCGTCGCGGCCCGCCCGCTTAGCCGCACGGCTCAGTTGGCGGACATCGTCGCAGGCTGTCTGCCGCGCGCCAAGCCGGGCCAGAGCCACCCCGCCACCCGCAGTTTCCAGGCGATTCGCATCTGGGTGAACGATGAATTCGGCCAGTTGATCGCCGGGTTGCAGGCCGCCGAACGGGCCCTGCGCGCGGGCGGCAAACTGGCCGTGGTCAGCTTTCATTCGCTTGAGGACCGGGTCGTGAAACGGTTCATGCAGGCGCGTGCGAATGCCGCAGGCGGGGGCAGCCGCTATGCCCCGCAGGCTGAAACCACGCCCGCCACCTTTACCCTGCCATTCCGCAAGGCCATCGGCGCCGATCCGGGCGAGTTGGACGTCAACCCGCGCGCCCGCTCGGCCCTGCTTCGCGTGGCGATCCGCACCGAAGCGCCAGCCGGGCCTGCGGATGAAACCGGCCTTGGCCTGCCAAGACTGCCTGCCATGGGAGGCGCCTGATGCGCTCTATCATCGTTCTATCCTGCGTCCTGACAGTCATGGGTCTGGCCTTCTGGGCCTACCGCGAGAATTACCGCACACAGGCGGCACTGGATGAGATGCGTCAGGTGCAGGGCCAGATCGGTCAGTTGCGCGAGGATCTGGGCGTCCTGCGCGCCGAATGGGCCTATCTCAACCGCCCGACGCGGCTGCGTGAACTGGTTGATCTGAACTTTGAACGCCTGCGGCTGGTCCCGATCGAATCCGGGCAATTCCTCAGCCTGGCGCAGATTGATTACCCGGCGCCGCCGCCTGTGCCCCCGATGCGCCCGGCTGCGCGTCCGCAATTCATTACCGATCGTGCCGCAGGACTGCTGGTCCCGGCCTCAAGCGAGGTACAACAATGATCCGCACCCCGCTGCGCCCTCTGGCCCGCATCCTGCGCGCGCGCGAAACCGGCGAAAACCCCGATGCCATCGAGGCCGAGAACCGCGCCCGCCGGCACGCCGAAATTCAGGACAAGGCCCGCCGCCGCGCCGAGGGGCGGCTGATCGTCATGGCTGCGGCCTTTGTCCTTGCCTTTGGGACCGTCGGGATGCGCATGGGTTCGCTGGCCGCCAGCGAGCCGACCGAGCCGCAGGGTCAGGTCTCGACCGCGCGCATCATCTCGCAGCGCGCCGATATCACCGACCGCAGTGGCCGCGTGCTGGCAACCAATCTGCTGACCTATTCGCTTTATGCGCACCCGCATCAGCTGATCGACCGTGAGCGCGCGATTTCGGGCCTGATGAAGATCTTTCCTGATCTCGATCCTGACCGGTTGCGGGCCGATCTGACCGGCAACCGCAAATTCCTGTGGATCCGCAAAAAGATCAGCCCCGAGCAGATGCAGGCCGTCCACGATATCGGCGAGCCGGGTCTGCTGTTCGGGCCGCGCGAAATGCGGCTTTATCCCAACGGCCATATCGCCAGCCATATCCTGGGCGGCGCGGCATTTGGCGAAGAGGGCGTCAGCAGCGCCGAAGTGCTGGGCGTTGCAGGCGTGGAAAAGGCCTTTGACGGCTGGCTGCGCGACCCGACCCACGAGGGCGCCCCGCTGTCGCTGTCCATCGACCTGACGGTGCAATCCGCGATGGAGGAAGTGCTGCATTCGGGCATGAAGGTGATGAACGCCAAGGGTGCCGCCGGCATCCTGATGGAGGTCAAGACCGGCGAGATCGTCGCCATGGCCAGCCTGCCTGATTTCGACCCCAACGACCGGCCCCGCCCGCTGCTCAAGGGCGATCCGTCCGATAGCCCGCTGTTCAATCGTGCGGTGCAGGGGCAATACGAGCTGGGTTCGACCTTCAAGATCTTTCCGGTCGTGCAGGCGATGGATCTGGGGCTGATCAATCCCAATACGCAGATCAATTCCAGCACGCCGATGCAGATCGGCAAGTATCGCATCCGCGACTTTCATAACTACGGCAAGAGCCTGTCGGTCACCGATGTGATCGTGAAGTCGTCGAACGTCGCCACCGTGCGGATCGCGCAGATGCTGGGTGCTGACCGGCAGAAGGCGTTCCTGGAAGAACTGGGCTTTTTCGCGCCCACGCCCATCGAGATGGTCGAGGCGCCCACCGGCAAGCCGCTGGTGCCGAAACGCTGGCCTGCAGTGACCTCGGCTACGGTTTCGTTCGGTCACGGCCTCGCGGCCAGCCCGCTGCATCTGGCGGCTGCTTATGCCACCATCGCCAATGACGGCCGCCGCGTGACGCCGACGCTGGTCCATCGTCGGACCCGTCCCGAGGGCGAACGGCTGATGTCGTCGCAATCCGCCGATCTGGCCGTTTCGCTGCTGCGTCAGGTCGTGACCCGCGGCACCGCGCGGCAGGCCGAGGTGGAGGGATATGAGGTTGCAGGCAAGACCGGCACCGCTGACAAGCCACGCCCCGGCGGCGGTTATTACGACAGCAAGGTGGTCTCGACATTCGCCTCGGTCTTCCCGGCCTCTGATCCGGAATATGTGCTGATCGTCACGCTGGACGAGCCCTCTATCCGCAAGGGCGGCGGTGAAAGCCGCACCGCAGGCGCGACAGCCGCACCGGTTGCCGCCGAGGTGATACGCAGGCTTGCCCCGCTGGTTGGCCTCAGCCCGATCACCGACGAAAAGCTGCCGAACATTGCGGCACGGTTCGAACCGCGTGTTGAACCCGGCGCACCCGCTGCTGTAAAGCTCGTCGCAAATAACTGACGGGTGGCAGGGATCGTGACTGACGGAAAGAAGCTCTCTGATCTGGGGCTGAGGGCACGGGATGGGCGCGACCCGCACATTGCCGGAATTGCACTGGACAGCCGGGATTTGAAACCCGGCTATCTGTTTGCGGCGCTGCCGGGATCGGAACGCCATGGCGGCGACTTTATCCAATATGCCCTGCGCATGGATGCCGCTGCCGTCCTGACTGATCGTGAGGGTGCCAAGATCGCCGCCGATCTGCTGAAGGATTGGGACGGCGCCCTGGTGATCGCCGAAGATCCGCGCGCGGCACTGGCCGGCGCCGCCGCGCTGTGGTTCGAGAGCCAGCCCGACCATCTGGTCGCGGTCACCGGCACCTCGGGCAAGACCTCGGTCGCGAATTTCACACGCCAGATCTGGCAGGCACTGGGTTTGAGCGCGATCTCACTGGGCACGATGGGGGTCGAGGGCGATTATCAGGCCAAGCTGGCCCATACGACGCCCGATCCCCTGACCTTGCATCGCGTGTTGGCCGAGGCCGCAGCGGCGGGCGTCACCCATGCCGCGATGGAGGCATCCAGCCACGGGCTGGATCAGCGCCGGCTGGACGGCGTGCGCGTGGCGGCGGGTGGCTTTACCAATTTCAGCCAGGATCATCTGGATTATCACAAGAATTTCGATGATTACTTCGCCGCCAAGGCCCTGCTCTTCAACCATATTCTGGAAGAGGGCGCAGCGGCTGTCATTAATACCGACAGCCCGCGCGGACAGCAGATGGCCGGCGTCGCGCGTGACCGTGGCCTTGCGCTGACCGCCGTCGGGCGGGACGAGGGCGCTGATCTGCGCATCCTCGATCAGCGCTATGATGCGACTGGTCAGGACCTGCGCTTTTCGGTGGCGGGCAAGCCCTATCTGGTTCGCCTGCCGCTGATCGGCGGCTTTCAGGCGGAAAACGTGCTGCTGGCGATGGGGCTGGTCATGGCCGCAGGCAGCACGGCCGAAGATGTGATCCACACGCTGCCGGGTCTGACCACCGTGCGCGGCCGGATGGAACTGGCGGCACGGCGTGACAATGGCGCGACCGTGTTTGTCGATTACGCGCATAAACCCGGCGCGGTCATCGCGGCGCTGCAATCGCTGCGCCCGCATGTCATGGGCCGCATCATCGTGGTGATCGGTGCGGGCGGCGACCGCGATACCGGCAAGCGCCCCCTGATGGGCGAGGCCGCGCGGCAATATGCCGATGTGGTCATTGTCACCGACGACAACCCGCGCACCGAAGATCCCGCGCTGATCCGGGCGGCTGTGATGGCGGGCGCGGGCCCCGACGCGACCGAGGTTGGCGACCGGGCCGAGGCGATCCTGCGCGGCGTCGATGCGCTGCAACCGGGCGACGCGCTGCTGATCGCGGGCAAGGGCCACGAATCCGGTCAGATCGTCGGTCAGGACGTTTATCCCTTTGATGATGCCGAGCAGGCATCGGTCGCTGTGGCTGCATTGGATGGCAAGATATGAGCCTGTGGACCGCCGCCGATGCCGCCGCAGCAACCCGAGGCCGCGCACAGGGTGACTGGGTGGCCAGGGGTGTCAGCATCGATACCCGCACGATCCAGCCGGGGGACTTGTTCGTGGCCTTGCAAGCCGCGCGGGACGGGCATGACTTTGTGGCGCAGGCACTGGAAAAAGGCGCCGCTGCCGCACTGGTCAGCCGCATTCCCGAGGGGGTGTCGCCCTCGGCCCCGCTGCTGATCGTCGATGATGTGCTGTCGGGACTGGAGGCTTTGGGCCGTGCAGGGCGCGCACGTGTCACCGGGCGTGTGCTGGCGATCACCGGATCGGTCGGCAAGACCTCGACCAAGGATATGGCCGTCGCCGCCCTCTCGGCGCAGGGCCGTGTTCACGCGGCCGAAGCCAGCCTGAACAACCATTGGGGCGTGCCGCTGACGCTGGCGCGGATGCCCGCGCATACCGATTATGCGGTGCTGGAAATCGGCATGAACCATCCCGGCGAGATCGAGCCGCTGGCCCGCATGGCCCGCCCGCATGTTGCCATGATCACCACCGTGGCCGCCGTGCATCTTGAGGCATTCGACGACGTGGCCGGCATTGCCCGCGAAAAGGCGGCGATCTTTGCTGGGCTGGAACCCATGGGCGCGGCCATCCTGCCCGAGGATCTGGACGTCACGCCGATCCTGCGCGAGGGCGCGGATCAGGTCGGCGCGATTGTTCTGGGCTTTGGTGAGGCAGGCGCGGCACGACCGCTGAAGGTCAGCGTGGATGGCGACGGCACCCATCTGACCGCCCGTATTCTGGGCGATACGGTTCAGGCCGATCTGGCCAGCGCCGGCGAACATTTCGCCATGAACGCGGTGGGCGTGCTGGCTGCGCTGCAAAAGCTGGGCGCGGATCTGAAAGCCTCGGCCAGGGGGTTGGGGCGCTGGCGGCCCTATCAGGGGCGCGGCGCGGTCGAGCATGTCGGCGGCATTACCTTGCTGGATGACAGCTATAACGCTAACCCGACCAGCCTTGCTGCCGGACTAGCGACGATGGAGCGCCTGGGCCCCGGCCGCCGCGTGGTCATTCTGGGCGATATGCTGGAACTGGGCCCCGATGAGATCCAGTTGCACCGACAGATCGCAGACTGGCCGGTGATGCAGGATGTGGCGCTGGTCCATGCCTGCGGCCCGCGAATGCGTCACATGTTCGATGCTTTGCCCGCAAATAAACAGGGCATTTGGGCGGAAACCGCCGACACGCTTTGCGCCCGCGCGGGCGAGTTGGCGCGCGATGGCGACATCGTTTTCGTCAAGGGGTCGAAATTCTCGCGGGTGGCCTCGGTGGTTGACGCGCTGCGTAAATCCGGGCAAACGCCCACGCCTGAACGAGGGGAAGAGTAATGTTGTATTGGCTGAGCAGCTTGTCCGAAGGGGGCGACCTCTTCAACCTGTTCCGATACATCACTTTCCGCGCAGGGGCGGCGTTTTTCACCGCTCTGATCTTTGGCTTCATGTTTGGGCGTCCGCTGATCAACTATCTGCGCAAGTCGCAGAAAAAGGGCCAGCCCATTCGCGATGACGGCCCCGAGACGCATTTCGTCAAGGCGGGCACGCCGACCATGGGCGGCTTGCTGATCCTGTCGGCGCTGTTCACCTCGACCCTGCTCTGGGCGCGGCTGGACAATGGTTATGTCTGGATGGTTCTGACCGTGACAGCCGGTTATGCCGCGATCGGTTTTGCCGATGACTATTCCAAGGTCAGCAAGATGAACACCAAGGGTGTCTCGGGCAAGGTGCGGATGGCGCTGGGCCTGTTGCTGGCCTTTATTGCCGGGGTCTGGACCATGTGGCTGCAGCCCGATGGGCTGACCGGCATGCTGGCGCTGCCGGTGTTCAAGGATGTGCTGGTCAATCTGGGCTGGTTCTTCGTGCCCTTCGCCATGATCGTGATTGTCGGCGCGGCAAATGCGGTAAACCTGACCGACGGGTTGGACGGGCTGGCGATCATGCCTGTGATGATCGCAGCCGGGACGCTGGGGATCATCGCCTATACGGTGGGCCGGGTCGACTTTACCGACTATCTGGGCGTGCATCACGTCCCCGGTACGGGCGAGATCCTGATCTTTGTCTCGGCGCTGATCGGAGGCGGGCTTGGCTTTTTGTGGTACAACGCGCCCCCCGCCGCCGTCTTCATGGGCGATACCGGATCGCTGGCCCTGGGCGGCGCATTGGGCGCCATCGCCGTCGCCACCAAGCACGAGATCGTTCTGGCCATCGTGGGCGGGCTGTTCGTGGTCGAAGCCCTGTCGGTGATCATCCAGGTCATCTATTTCAAGCGCACGGGCAAACGCGTCTTTCTGATGGCACCGATCCACCACCATTTCGAGAAAAAGGGCTGGGGCGAGGCACAGATCGTCATCCGCTTCTGGATCATCGCGCTGATCCTTGCGCTGATTGGTCTGGCAACGCTGAAGTTGAGGTGAGGCAATGGCACTGACCGTCACGGCCAACCTGCCAAGCCGCGATTTCACCGCGACCGAGGCGTTTTATGGACGTCTTGGTTTCACCAGATCCTTCCGTGACGAAGGCTGGATGATCCTCAATCGTGACCAGACAATCATCGAGTTTTTCCCACACCCAGAACTTGACCCCGCCACAAGCTGGTTCAGTGCCTGTTTCCGCACCGATGATCTGAACGCGCTGCTGCAAGACTATGCCGCGATTGGCCTGCCTTCCGACGGTATTCCCCGCCTGACCGGCTTGCAGCGGATCACCGACGATCTGCGCATGTTTGCGGTCATAGATCTTGATGGCAGCCTGATCCGCTGCATCGGACCCTGATCTGCAACGCGCCTTGCGACTGCATTGGGCGGCAAATATCCTCGGGCGTCGGTGGGGCAGACAGCCCCCGGTCCGACAGTTTAAAAAGGGCATGACATGATCCCCGTCCAAGACGTCGAAAACCAGACCATTGCCGTGCTTGGCCTTGGTCGCTCGGGCAAGGCCACCGCTGCCGCGCTTGCTGCGGGCGGTGCCAAAGTCAGCGCATGGGATGACGGCGTCGATACGCGGCAGGCCGCCGAGGCCGAGGGGCTGGAGATCGTCGATCTGACCAGAGATGCCGCCTGGGTCGGTGTCAGCACCCTGATCACCAGCCCCGGCATCCCGCATCTTTACCCCAAACCGCATCCGGTGATCGAGATGGCGCTGCGGCTGGGTGTGCCGATCGACAATGATATTGGCCTGTTCTTTCGCAGCTTTGCCACCGAAGACTGGAACCATTTCGACCGCACCCCGCGCGTCATTGCGGTGACCGGATCGAACGGAAAATCCACGACGACGGCGCTGATCCACCATGTGCTGACCCAGGTCGGCCGGCCCGCGCAGATGGGCGGCAATATCGGCACCGGCGTCCTGTCGCTGGAACCCGCCATCGACGGCGAGGTCGTGGTGCTGGAATTGTCCAGCTATCAGACCGAACTGGCGCGTGCGCTGACGCCCGATGTTGCCGTTTTCACCAATCTTTCGCCCGATCATCTTGACCGTCACGGCGGGCTGGGCGGTTATTTCGCCGCCAAGCGCCGGCTGTTTGCCGAAGGTGGACCGGATCGTGCCGTGGTCGGGGTGGACGAGGTCGAGGGCCTTTATCTGGCCAATCAGCTCTCTATGGCGCCGGCTGATGATCGCGTGATCCGTGTGTCGTCTGACAGCAAGCTGGACGGCCCCGGCTGGTCGGTCTTTGCGCGTAAGGGCTTTCTCTCGGAATATCGCAAGGGGCGGCAGGTGGCCTCGCTTGATCTGCGCGAGATCACTGGACTGCCCGGCGCGCATAATCATCAGAATGCTTGTGCCGCCTATGCGGCCTGCCGCGCCGTCGGGCTGGCCCCGCGCGAGATCGAGGCGGCGTTTCACAGCTTTGCCGGCTTGCCGCATCGCAGCCAGACGGTCGCCGAATTGGGCGGCGTGCGTTACGTCAATGACAGCAAGGCCACCAATATCGACGCGGCCGCCAAGGCGCTGCAAGCATTTGACCGGATCCGCTGGATCGTCGGAGGGTTGGGCAAGGAGGGTGGGATCACGGCGCTGCAGCCGCATTTGGGGCGCGTGACCAAGGCCTATCTGATCGGCCATTCTGCCCGCGATTTCGCGCTGGAGATCGGTCAGACGCCGCATGAGGTCGTCGAAACCATGGAGGCCGCCGTCGCGCGCGCCAGCGCCGAGGCCGAGCCGGGCGACACCGTTCTGCTGGCCCCGGCTGCGGCCAGTTTCGATCAATATCCGAATTTCGAAAAACGCGGCGAGCATTTCGTGGCGCTGGTCGAAGAGCTGGCACGGGGATAGGCCGCGCCCTCAGGCCTGCCCGCTGATCGCGCTGAGATGAAAGTGGTTCAGCGGCCCATGTCCACTGCCCACCGACAGTTCGTCAGCGCTGGTGATGGCCTTGCTGACATAGGTCTTGGCGCGGGCGACGGCATCACGCAGTGGCACGCCATGACCCAGCCATGCGGCGATGGCAGATGACAGCGTACAGCCTGTGCCGTGGGTGTTCCTGGTGTGGTGGCGGGCGGCATCGAACCAATCCATCCCATCCACAGTGGCCAACAGATCGGGACTGTCCTCGCCCGGCAGGTGACCGCCTTTCAGCAGCACCGCACGCGGGCCCAGTTGCAGCAAGGCGGTGGCCTGAGCCTGCATCGCCATGCGGTCTTTGGCAGGTGCCGTCTCCAGCAGGTCGGCGGCCTCTGGCAGATTGGGTGTCAGCAGATCGGCCATGGGCAAAAGCCGGTCGCAAAGTGCGGTGACGGCCTGACGTTCCAGCAACCGGTCGCCACCCTTGGCCACCATCACAGGGTCCAGCACAATCGGCGCAGCAAGGCCCGCCAGTGCATCGGCCGCGATACATGTGATCTGCGCATTGCCCAGCATGCCGATCTTGACCGCATCGATGCGGATATCGGCGCGGATCGCTGCAATCTGGTCCGACAGCATCTGGGCAGGCGGTAGATGCAGACTGCTGACGCCTTGTGTGTTCTGCGCGGTCAAGCCGGTGATCGCCGCCATCGCATAGCCGCTATTGGCCGAGATCGCTTTGATATCGGCCTGAATGCCGGCCCCGCCCGAGGGATCAGATCCTGCGATAGAAAGGATATTGGGGATCATGCGCAGCGCCGTCCCGTTGAGGCGCCGCAGATGGCCCTGCGCATAGAGGTGAGATAGGTTGCGGAATTGTCCATTATGCCCTCGCTTTGACGACGAAGGCGCGTCGGGGCAGGCATCAGGGTGCTGACCCCGCGACTTCCTCCGCCGGCATTATCCGGTTCAGGTTCTAGGGTGCATCTCAGCCTGCGGTCTCGCGCAAGCGCCCCTGTCGCAAGGTTGCAGGAAGCAGCCGGTTGCCGCTTAAGTCAAGCAGTATCGGCTTTGATAATGAGGTCGAGATTGGCGTACATCACCTCCATCCCCTCGGCCATGCCAAAGCTCAGCGCCTGTTCGCGAGCCTCGGCGCTGGCGAAGGTGATGGTCATCTGCATCTTGGTCATGCCGCCCGCGTCGATCAGCCGCGTCTCGACCAGGCTTTCCATATAGTCATGCTGGGGACAGGTTTCGCGGTGCCTGATCAGTTCCGGCGGTTCCAGCAGGTCATAGGTGGCGACCATCACCAGATCCTCGTCTTCACCTGCCCAGACAAAGCGGTGTTGGCCACCGACCACCGCCTCGCCCTCAAGCGATTTCAGTGCGCCGTAATCGCTGGTCATCCATTGCCGCATCAACTGGGTATCCGTCACGGCACGCCAGACCTTTTCGCGCGGAGCGGCGAAATCGCGGGTGACGACGACGTCGCGTTCGCCCTGGGCTGTCATTGTCAACTTTGTCATGGCTTGGTCCTTTCATCTGGATCATCCGGCATCGCCGCCAGCACGTCGTCCAGCGCCCGGAAACGGGCGTCCAACGCGGCAAAGAACGGCCCGAACCAATCGGCGGTTTCTGTGATTGCTTGCTGGCGCAGCCGACGAGGCCGCGCGGTGCCGTCCACGCGGGTTTCAATCAGGCCAGCCTGCTCCAGCACCTTCAGATGGCGCGAGATCGCGGGTTGGCTGATGGCGAAGGGTGCGGCCAGTTCGGCCACGGTCGCCTCGCCCTCGTTCAGGCGCTGAATCAGCGCGCGACGCGTGGGATCGGCAAGGGCGGCAAGGCGTGCATCAAGTTCATTCATAACGAATCGTTTATATAATTAATTCGTTATATAATCAAGATGTCGCCTGTCAGGCGCCCTCGGTCAGGTGGTTCTTCATCCAGCGATGGGCGCAGCCGATCTTGTGGCGCACCGGGCCGGTCAACACGAAGGGATAGAGGTCTTCGTTATCCAGTGCCCGGTTGATGTCGTTGATGGCGATTGCGACTTTTCCGGCGACGTCCAGCAGGCGATCTGTGTCGTCCTCGAAATAGGGGCGGAAGTCGTCGGGTACGCCGGGCATCGACAGGCCGGCGCTGACGAAGCTGTCGGTGAAATCGACCAGATGCAGCAGATGCGCGACGGTTTCGGCCCAATCCTCATGCGGATGGGCGCTGGCATAAGGTGTGATGAAATCCGCCGAGGGCATCTGCGGCGTGTCGTAATAGATCTGCAGCGCCTGACTGTAATTGGTGCGCTCGTCGCCGAATATCTGGCGAAAGGCGGGCAGGAAATCGGGTGCGACCGATAGCCGGTCAAAAAAGAAATGCGCCAACTCGTGCCGGAAATGGCCGACCATGCTGCGATATTGCTCGCCCAGTTCACGGCGGCGCTGCAGGCGGATCAACTCATCCGCTTCGGTCACGTTGATGGTGATCTCGCCGGCCAGATGCCCCATGGTGATCTGCTCGGTCCGGCCGCCCGTGTCCTCGGCCAGCATAAGAAAGCGGGGTCGCGCGCCCGGATCGTCATCAGAAAACCAGTGCCAGTTTGCAATATTGGCCAGAACCCATCGCTTGCCGCGTTCGGCCCGGTCAAGCAATTGCAGGTTATTGCCTACGTTCAGAACCGGCACGACCTGCGACATGGCACAGGACCGGCAATGACCGCTGGGGCCAGACAGCCAGTTGCAGCCCAGAGATTGACGATTGGCGCAGGCGGGGCCGTCATTGCGCATCGCCATCGCGCCCGGGTCAAAGGTCAGGGGCTGACCGCAGACACATTGCAGGTTGTGAAAATAGGCGCGGCGTCCGCAGGTGGGGCATGAAAATCGTTGCATCGGCTGTTCCATTTGGGCAGGAAGAAAAGCCCGTAGCGACGGTTAGGTTCCCTTGTCGCGGGAAATGAAAAGTCAGCCGGCATTGCTTGACTTGGTGGGTCGAATCCGCCATATAGCCGCGGACCGGCCGGGCGAATAACCTTGGCCGGTACGTTATTTTCAACACCACCCCGATTGAACGGGTGCGCAGTCCGACGGCGGGACGATCCCGAAACGCCTGCAATCGCAGGGGCCACAGGGCGCGGCAGATAAAGGAAGACACAGCATGTTCGCGGTCATGAAAACCGGTGGCAAGCAATACAAGGTGCAGGCGGGCGACGTCCTGCGCGTTGAGAAACTGGCCGCCGCAGCTGGCGAT